>NZ_JBYVJV010000005.1:0-355019 GCF_058148445.1 Parendozoicomonas sp. 2304DJ65-17 | reverse complement strand
GGTCGTTAGCTCAGTTGGTAGAGCAGTTGGCTTTTAACCAATTGGTCGTAGGTTCGAATCCTACACGACCCACCATTTTTCTTTACCTTCCTTTGCCATTCATTTCTTTTTTGAACAGTTGCTTCCTTCGGCTTCTGTTTGATTGATTCCTGCGTTCCATGAAATTTTCAGATCATTCGTGCTAACATGCGGCTCACTTGCTGTGTGTCACCTCGAATAATCGGGCTTTTCAGGGCACACAGATGAATTTATTTGCCGGATTCCGGCAAGCATGATGAGAACGACAGAATTTCCGCATGACTCAAGTACAGGACAGAAGCTTTGTTCGCCAGCACTTAGCCAGCCTTGAGGCACGGCCCGCACGTGCAGAAGGGGCAGAACCAGAACAGCTTAAGCAGCGTATTCGCGAGCTGCTGAAAGAAAAAAACGCAGTTATGCTGGCTCACTATTACACTGATCCAGAGCTGCAGGCACTGGCAGAAGAGACCGGTGGCTGTGTCGCAGACTCTCTGGAGATGGCGCGTTTTGGTGCTGCACACCCTGGCGACACAATGGTTGTCGCTGGTGTGAAATTTATGGGGGAGACGGCAAAGATTCTCAGCCCTGAAAAAACAATTCTTATGCCGGACTTGGAAGCAACCTGCTCTCTGGATCTGGGCTGCCCAGATGATGAGTTCACTGCGTTTTGTGATAGCCATCCTGATCACACGGTTGTTGTCTATGCCAACACCTCTGCAGCGGTTAAAGCCCGTGCCGACTGGGTTGTGACTTCTGGCTGTGCGTTGGATATTGTCGAAGATATGGCCGCCCGCGGTGAAAAAATTATCTGGGCTCCAGACAAGTATCTTGGTAGTTATATCCAGAAGCAGACCGGTGCAGACATGTTGATGTGGGACAGTGCCTGCATTGTTCATGAAGAGTTTAAGGCAAAGGGTATTCTGGATCTGAAAAAGGTTTACCCGGATGCTGCTGTGCTGGTTCACCCGGAATCCCCTGATTCAGTTGTGGAAGTGGCTGATGTTGTTGGCTCCACGACTCAGTTGATTAAAGCTGCGGTATCCATGCCGAACGATACATTTATCGTGGCAACAGATCGGGCAATCTTTTATAAGATGCAGCAATTGGCTGGCGCTGATAAAACCCTGCTGGAAGCTCCAACAGGCGGGCAGAGTGCGACATGCAGAAGCTGTGCGCATTGCCCCTGGATGGCGCTGAACTCTTTGCAGGGAGTTGTTGATGCTCTGGAAAATAACTCCGGAGTTATTGAAGTGCCAGAGAATATTCGTGTGGACGCTGTGAAGCCTCTGCAGCGTATGCTGGACTTTACCAGTCAGGCTGCTGCTGCCTGATATCCTTTCTCCAAGAAAGATGAAGCTGTATTACAGCTTCATCTTCTTCTTATAAGCCTTCACTTCTTCGATGCGTTCTTTCAGGGCCGCTCGCTGACTGAAAGGTGTTCCCGGTAGTTCCAGCGCATACTCAAGATGTTTTACGCTGTTATCCATATCGCCTACCAGAAAGAAAAACTGGGCGCGAGATGTATGAACGGCAAGAATATCTCCAGCCAGGCCAGCAGTTTCGGCCAGCTGATACCAGATGGTGGAATCGTCGGGGCGTCGTCTGCTCTCAGCTTTCAGAATGCCCATAGCTTCCTGGTATTGGCGGTTGTTATAGAGCAGGTCGACAACAGCTAGAGTGATCGGATAATTGCCGGGGTTATCTGACAGCAGTTTTTTCAGGTGGGCAATGGATTGTTCTTTCTTGCCCAAAGCAAATTGGATGCGGGCATCCAGAATCTGGAAATGAATATTGGTTGGATTCTTTTCCAGTGCGGGTTTTAAAGTCTTTTCTGCGGCATCTGGATTTTGTAGGTTGAGTTCGACCTGGGCCAGTCCGTATCGGGTTGCATACTCAGAAATGGTTCGACTGCTTTTGAGGTCCTGCTTAAGCCGATCCCGTACTTCTTTCTGAGATTGCGCCATGCGAATAATGGCACGGCTGCGCATAAGCTGGTATTCGCCATCTGGGTTGTGCTGTCTGGCTGGATACTGTTCAGCACGACTACGGGCGTCGGCTACACGATTTCGGCTCAGAGGGTGTGTGCGCAGGAATTCATACTGTGGGCCGCTGCTTTCCAGTTTACTCATACGTTCAAACAGGTCTGCCATGCCTCTTGGGTCCATACCTGCGCGAGCCATGGTTAAAAGGCCAACCCTGTCTGCTTCCTGCTCATTAATGCGGCTGAATGCCAGCTGTGAACTTTGGGCGCCAGCAACAGTGGTTGATAGTGCTGCGGCACCAACATCGCCAGCGCCACTTGCCGCAAGAATAATACTGCCGAGCAGTGCAGCGATGGTAGGCAGCCGCTGACGTTGAGCTGTTTCTACACCGCGGGCATAATGACGCTGGCTAAGGTGCGCTAATTCGTGGGCAATAACGCCAGCAAACTCTTCTTCTGTGCGTGCGTAAAAGAATAAACCGGTATTAATGCCAACAACCCCACCGGGGGCGGCAAATGCGTTCAGGTAAGGGCTGTCGATAAGAACAATGGATAACTGCCGGTTTTGCAGCTCACTGGATTCTGATAATCGGTAAACAAGGTTTTCCACATACTGCATAAGCTCAGCGTCGGACTCGGTGCTGAGCTGACTGTTCAGCATTTTCAGGAATATGCCACCAATTTCCTTCTCTTTCTGCATGGAAACAATGCTTGAGCTGGCGTCACCAATTGTTGGCAGATTAATATCGCTGTGCAGCTGAGGACTTACGGCAAAAGCCAAGGGAAGCAGCGGTACCAGCAAAGCTGTACGAAGAGACTTGGTGAAGGGCATGAGCACCTGCTGATTAAGAACCGGGGTGGCAATTTCTATATTACCCTTGCGGACGGTGCGTTACTATTGCCATATTGTATTCAGGCGTATCATTTTCATGGATGTTTTCCATGCCTGTGTGCCAGTTGAAAATAGTGCACGAAATCAGCATGGCGAAGTTGAGTTTTTATGATTGAAGAGTTTCAGGTAAACAAAGAGTTGGATGCCAGTGGTCTTAACTGTCCGATGCCTTTGTTAAAAGCAAAGCAGGCCTTGAATGCTATGGAGCCTGGTGAAGTTTTAAAGGTGCTGGCGACTGATCCGGGATCAGAGCGGGATTTTGCCAGCTTTGCCAGCTTGGCTGGCCACGAGCTCCTGTTTAGTGGGCAGGAGTCAGGAACCTATACCTATATATTGAGAAAGTATGGATAGAATAACAATGTTCAGGGTGATCGGTGGCTGGGTTCACCGATACTTCTCTGATGAAGAAGCTATTGTATTACTGCTGCTTCTAGCTGCAGCGCTGGTTATTATTCTGCTTTTTGGAACCATGCTGGCTCCTGTATTTGCAGGTTTGGTTCTTGCTTTTGTACTGCAGGGAGGAGTGACCTGGCTGGAACGGATGAAGTGCCCCCATATTCTTGCCGTGTCGTTAACCTTTGCTTTCTTTATTGCGATTTTGCTGGCTGTCATGCTGCTGATGATGCCTTTGATCTGGGAGCAGAGCACAACACTGCTGAATGAGCTTCCCCGTATGGTGCAGCAATGGCGTGTGATGTTGCAGCACCTTCCGGAAGCCTATCCTGGTTTTGTTTCAGAAGCTCAGGTGAATGCCTGGAGTGAGGCCGCAGGTACCCAGTTAAGCCGCATGGGGCAGTGGCTGGTTTCTTTCTCACTGTCCAAGTTGCCAAACTTGGTAGGCGTTCTGATTTATCTTGTGCTTGTTCCTATTCTCGTATTCTTCTTCCTGAAGGATCGGTTGTTACTGGTGCAATGGTTTTCTTCCAAACTTCCTAAAGAGCGCCGGATGATTAACCAGGTTTCTGAAGAGATGAGCTTGCAGATTGCCAACTATATTCGCGGCAAGTTTATTGAGATCGTGATTGTTGGCGTGACAACGTTCATAGCTTTCGCTTTTATGGAATTAAACTACGCGGCGCTTCTGGCATTGTTGGTTGGGCTGTCTGTTGTGGTTCCCTATGTGGGCGCAGCTGTGGTGACTATTCCTGTCGCGGCCATCGGGTTGTTCCAGTGGGGCTTTGAACATCAGTTCTTTGTGCTGATGGCTGTGTACGGAGTGATTCAGGCTCTGGATGGGAACGTGTTGGTTCCTTTATTGTTCAGTGAGGCAGTTAACCTTCACCCAATCGCTATTATTATTGCCGTGTTGTTGTTTGGTGGTATTTGGGGATTCTGGGGAGTGTTCTTTGCTATTCCGCTGGCGACGCTAGTGAAGGCGGTGTTTGCCGCATGGCCAACGGTGGGGCAGGCTGACTCTGCCTGACAATAGAATTGATCCATAAAAAATGGCGAGAGGGTTTCCTTCTCGCCATTTTTTCTATCTTAGAAAAGGGGGTTAATCGCTCTCTTCTTCATCGCTCTCATCACTATCACTGGTTTGAGCTAACCCCGCTAAAGCCTGGGCAGCCTGCAGTACGTCATCCACATGGTCTTTGATTTTCACCTTGCGCCACTCATGCTGCAGAAGGCCATCCTTGTCGATCAGGAAAGTACTGCGTTCGATTCCAAGAAACTCTTCATCGCCTTTCTTTTTCATGCGAATCACATCGAAGTGTTCACAAAGCTCTCCTTTAGTATCTGCTACGAGTTCAAAGGGGAACTCATGCTTTTCCCGAAACTTGTTGTGGGAGGCCATTGTGTCCTGAGAAACACCAAAGACCAGGGTGTCAGCTTCAAGGAACAATGAATGGTATTCAGAAAAGGCCTGCCCCTCACTGATACAACCTGGTGTGTTGTCCTTGGGGTAGAAGTAGAGAACGAAGTTGGTTCCCTTAAGGTTTTTTAAAGAGACGGAGGTATTGTTTGTTGCCTTGGCTGAAAAGTCTTCAACCGGTTTGCCAATGCTGACTGTCATCGTTTTCCCTTATGCGCTTTTTACCATGACAATTTCGCCGTAATAATTCTTGTAAGTGGCGAGTTGTTTTCGTTTATGGCGTTCTACGTTTTTGCTGTTCTGATGGCTGCTCAGACAGCGGCAACCTTTGGCAAGTCAACTGAAAGTATGTACCAGTTGAACAGGAATATCACCCTGTAGCCAAAAACTGAAGAAGAATAGTTTGTTTTTCCAACTATTCCACTCAAAGAGGGCGGAGAAGGTTTCAGTGAGAATGAATGAAAAGTGGGTGTGTATTTTCCACACACTTAATAGTCAGAGTGTTGCTATGCCACTGATTTTACTATACATTACGCCTCGCTGACGGGGCACACTGACTCGGCAGCGAAACAAAATGGTGAGGTGTCCGAGTGGCCGAAGGAGCACGCCTGGAAAGTGTGTATACGGAAACGTATCGAGGGTTCGAATCCCTCCCTCACCGCCAAATTAAAACCCCGTTGCAGTTTCTGTAACGGGGTTTTTCTTTTATGCCTCCTGAAAACACAATTTGCCAGATAGTGCTACTCACTTGCTTAGTTCTTTAATTAGCCTTACCAGTTTTAATTTTCGCTAGTATAGGGTTATTGAGAGGTATGGTTATTGTCTGAAATAAGAGAATTTATTTTACTTTCAGGGGTGCCGAGAGATCTGAGTATATAGGTATTGCAGTTTTTGGCTGCTTCGCGCCAGCTTTGAGTGCCTTCACGGATAGTGATCATTGCTGCTACAACGTTTGCACCAAGCATACAAACGGCAGAAGGAATCTGCCCTGGAGATATCGAGAAAATACCTTGCTCAACACCATTCCGAACATCTTCTAAAGGCGGGCCGTCCCACAGGCTCTTCATTGGGGCGCTGTTTACACCAAAGCGAATCATGAAGTCTGCCCAGGAAGGGTTTTCGTGGGCTCGCTCAAGGGATTTGTTCACTGAAAAGACCATTCGTTGGTCTGCGTCCCAGCTTTCTTGAACCTGAAGAAAAATCTCTTCATTGCTTTCAGATGTTAAGGCTGCAGCAACTTGAAAGTATAAGGTCTCTACTGAATCAATATTGTTGTAAATCGTTCCCCGTGAAAGCCCAGCTATTTGGGATAACTCTTTTACATTTATCTGCACTTCACCATGGCGAGTAAAAAACTCCATGGCCGCTTGGAATATTCGCCTCTTGGTTGTTGGGAGGGCTGAAAAACAACGTGACATCAAACAGGTCCAAAAACAAGAAAGTGGCTATAAGTCAGTTACTGCCAAGAATAACCAGAAGGCAGCTAAGCCTGGAGTTATATCATGGTATGTTTAGTCTACCTTTGCATCTAATGGCTGACAATCAACCCTGTGGAGAGGAGCATTATGTCTCCCCGGAGTAATGCTGTGCTTTTTGATGGTAACCCTGTTATTTCGCACGTGGTACGTGACAATGTGGGCGTTACGAGGGCGCAGTGGCCTGGCCTGTAATGGCGTGTCAATTTCCCACTCCTGTAGGATTGAACTTCTACCACCTACTATTGAATCTACCCCCAGAACTGAAACAGGCTTTCCTGTTTTGTTGTGCCACGCCAATGCAAACCTGTGTGCTGGAGGCTTACTTCTATTAGGGCTATAAGCAGTAAGGCATGCATCAAAAACAATTTTGCCAGGCAAACTGGAGCAATAGCTGTGTAACTGGCAGCTTAGGAGGGATGCAAACTGTTCAGGAGGGTATCCAAACAGTTTATGGATATCGCAATGCCCATCAACGATCAAGCAGGAATCTTGAGGGATTTTTGTCGGACCACTTATATGTTTGAGCCGCAATGAGAGTTCACCCCGTTCAAGGATTGTGACACGTTTAGGGCATTTTTCTTGGAATAAAGTGAATTGGGCCGCGCAACTAGTATGGTAGCGAATGGCGGTTATATGTTTACAGTTTTGTGCAAAATGAGGAATTGCTCTAGTAAATAGAGTTTCCTCTAATTGATCAAGCTGGTTGTCAAAGCGAGAGGAATATCCCACTTTTGTGGAAAGGGTTTTTAATAACTTCTTAGTTTGCCTTGCTCTCTTTCCAGTGTTTCTTTCGTAGTATTCCCATAAGGTTTTAAAGGTACTTTCCCAGAGAGTGGTGTGAGGCAGCTCGTTGTCGCGAAACATGAGATGTATCTTTGCTACATAATCAAGAAACATATCTGGATCTAATTCATACTCAGGAGTGATGGGTTCATCTAAATGCCGAAGATAAGGCCACAGGTAATCAACTATTACACTTTCCCCTGCCTGCTCTATGTATGAAGCAAAGGCTTCGTGTTCTATAAGGGTTCTCCAATCGTCATAATCAATTATTGGCGAAATAATAAATATGGCAGGGATGCCGTTGTTCTTTATTGTTATGAGTTCTTCAATTAACCAGTCTTTTGACTCATGGCAAATAGATAAACACTCACCAAAAATTGATAAAGCTCCAACAGGTTTGGGGAGAAGTTCTGCGACAAAAAGCAATGGTAGATTGAGGCGATGTCTGTCTCGCCAACAACGTAGCGCAGACAGTAGCTTCCCCTCACTTTTCTCTGTGATTGCTTTGAGTGCAAAGCTTCTTATAACGGCCCCATGCATCTCTTTATGGGGAAAAACCGAGCAACTTTCCCCCAGGGTTTTGTTTAGAAAGGCTATCCAGATTGACTCGCGCTCATCAACGAAACCGTTCAGAAAGCATACTGTAACTCCAGCCTCTTCTTCTGGAAGAAACGCTATCAGATTAAGGGCTTCAGGTTCAGCTAGGTGATGAATGCCTGTTATTGCTTCTCTTACGACCAGCCATGAAATGCTTGGCTGGTAGTGCCAGCATGCTAAGAGGCTCCAAATGTAGTTAGAAAATTCAGAATTTGCCTGTGGTTTCGAGAATTCAAATATTTCTTTTAAAGACAATGATCTGAGGTATACAACTTGCTCAGAGGAAAGTCTCTCCAATGCCTGACTCAAACTACTAGCGGGTAACGCTTCTCTTATTTGCGCTCCTATTGCCTCCAGTTTCTTGGCATCTTTTGGGTGATTCGATTCAGCTTCGCTGACCTGCGAGCCGCCCACAGGTATAGAGCTAGAGCCTTGTATATTTTGCACTTTCCCTCCCCCCCTCAGGGCTTTTCAGCAGCTCAAGAGAACATGATTGATAGGGTCATGGCATAACAGGGAGGTTAGAAATGCTTTTGAATATTAGCTTTTTTAGGCCTGTTTCGATTTATAGAGCTGAAGTCTGGCCCAAAGGCTTCAGGTGTCTGGTCTGGCAGAAAGTTGGGGTGATTTTCTAGCTATCACATTGCTTTTTATAGAACACATACTTGATGAATTGAACACTCGTGTATAATATTGCTCCCATGTGTTTCATAAAAATAATAAAACTAATCAAGTGGAGTAAGATGTGTCGCAGTCACTCTCATCAAATCGTCATCACCCCCCATTACCTCCGTTAGAGTTGTCGCATATTCCTCATCGAGTAGATGTCCTTATTTGTGGCCTGGGTCCGGTTGGAGCAGCTTTGGCCTGCATGCTGGGCAAGCAAGGGATATCTACTCTGGCAATTGATAAAGCCGACCAGGTTCTGGAACATCCAAGAGCTATAGCGCTTGACAACGAGGCGCTAAGAATCCTGCAAGCAGCCGGCCTGAGGGAGGAAGACTTCGATCGTGAAGTGATCTCGACAGTGAAACTCCACAGTCCAATTTTCAATCAATTTTTAAGTATTAACACCTCAGGCCATATTGATTGCCATCCCAAGCTGGTTACCTTTTTTCAGCCACAGCTAGAACAGGCATTAAGAGAGGAAGCGAGCGGGCACAAAAGTGTATTTATCAGAACCGGTGCTGAACTGAAGAATTATGCGCACCATAAGGAGGGGATAACCTCGATTCTCAAAGCCAGCGATGGTTCATCGGCAACTGTCCATTCTAAATATTTAGTTGGTGCAGATGGTGCTAATTCATTCATTCGGGGCAAGATCGGTGAAACTTTTGATGGAAAGACTTATGCAGAAGACTGGCTGGTTGTTGATGCCAAGAAAGTTAAGAAAAGCATCGATCATATCGAATTTATCTGTAATCCGGATCGGCCTACTCCACACATGCTGGCTCCCGGTGGAAGGCAAAGATGGGAATTTAAATTAAAGCCTGGCGAGAAGAAAGAAGATGTTGAAAAGCGCGAGGTTGTCCAAAAACTCATCAGGCAATGGAATACGGATGGAAAAGCAGAAGTTGAGAGAGTTGCGGTCTACCGATTTCATGCCAGATGTTGCAATAAGTTCAACGATGGAAATGTATTCTTAGTTGGGGACGCAGCTCACATTACCCCACCTTTTGTTGGGCAGGGGTTGGTTGCGGGTTTACGTGATGTATTCAATCTGTCGTGGAAAATTGCCCACCAACTAAAGGCAAGCAGTAAAGGCGTTCTGGAGAGTTATGATATCGAAAGGCGGCCCCATGCGAAGGACATGATAAGCCTTGCAAGGTTGATGGGGGTGTTGGTTATGCCCAGAAATAAAATCATGGCTTTTTTGATTCATGGCACAATTAAAACCCTTAGTAATATTTGGCCTCTGAAAAAGTACCTCTGTGAATTGGAGGTGAAACCTGACAACAAATACAAAGATGGCCTCTTTATAAAAACAAACTATGACGTATGCGAATCCGGGGCTTGGTTCCCTCAGGTATCTTTACTGGACACGTTTGGGAATAGTCGTTTGAGTGATGACCTCTTTGGTGATGACTTTGTCCTACTCGGCATAGACATAAATATTCATGAACACCTGACAAAAGAGCAAAAATATTTCTGGAAAAAAGCTGGTGGAAAAATCTATAACATTGTTCCAAAAGGAAAGGCTAAGAGGCCAAATGATTTTGTAGATCTTTCTAATGAAATTTTCCCCAACCTTCTGAAAGCAGGCACATTTGTCATCCTGCGACCAGACAGAATCATTCTGTCCTCAGGGGAGACAGATCAAGTTAACCAAAGAGTACAGGACACTCTCAGACTTATTGGAGAAAGCGTAAAAGACGCTGCTCCCAAGGGAGTTGCCGTATGATGACTTTAACTACAGAGCAGCCTAAAAAGTGCGAAACACCTGTCGTAAAAGCGACCAGGCTTTTGTACCTCTTATGGGAGAGCCATGATTTTGAAAGAACAGAGAAATTCTTAACCTCTTTGGGGCTCCTCGTTGAGAAACGCACAGAAAATACTTTGTTTTTGAGGGCTTATAAAGCCTCAACATATTCTTATATTGTCAGGAAGGGTAACAAACACAGATTTGTTGGATTTGGTGTCGAGGTTCCGTCCTCGGATGACCTGTACCGCCTGAAAAACTCTGAAAATAAGGCTGAGTTTTATGACTATAAAGAACCGCATTTAGGCAGGGTACTAAGAATTCCAGCACCTGATGGTTTTGTTGTTGAGATTGTTAGTGATTACGAGAGAATGGATTCCAAATCTGTAAGGGATCCAATTTCTTACAATGGCTTAAGCCCAGAAAGAGTTAATGACACACAAAGAATCCCTTTAGCTCCTCCAGAGATACTCAAGCTTGGTCATATTGTTCTCGAAACGCCAGAATTCCAGAAAACCTGTGCATGGTATACACAAACACTTGGCTTTATACCGAGTGATGTACAGGTCTTGAAAAATGGAGAGCCTGTTGTCGTGTTTTTCAGGCTGAATCTCGGAAATTTACCAACAGATCATCACACTCTGGCAATAGCTCAGGGTATCGCTCCAGCATATAGCCATAGTGCCTATGAACTAGCGGATGTTGATGCAGTAGGTATGGGTCATCAAGTGTTAGTGAATGGTAACTATGAGCATGCCTGGGGTATTGGGCGGCATATCCTGGGGAGCCAAATCTTTGATTACTGGTGTGACCCCTGGGGAAATAAGCACGAGCACTATTGCGATGGTGATGTGTTTACTGAAGGCCATCCAATGGGGGTACATGAGGTCAGTAAAGAAGCTATGTTTCAGTGGGGGCCGAAAATGCCTTCCAGCTTTACTAGGCCCAAGCTGTCATTGAACCTGATAAGTTCCCTGATCAAATCTTTGCGTACAAGCCGCGATTTGACAGTCAAGAAGCTAACCGAGCTATTCAAAATATTTTCATAAGGATAAGAATGATGGCTATAAATGTCGTTAGATTTGAATACAAGAACAAAGCCTATTGGGGAAAGGTTGATTCCGAGATTATTGGTTTTATATGCGAAGATTGTACGACTGGTGCATTCCTTGAACAGTATGCTTATAGCGAAATCTGCAATCATGAACCGAAGTGGGCAGTTCCCGAAAGGGAAGTAAATATATTGCCTCCAGTTACAAAAAATCAGCAGTTTTTATGCCAGGGCGCAAATTATCGACAGCATATGATTGAGTCGGGAGTTAATCCGGATCATAAGAAGTTCAATATGCTATTTAGAAAAGCCAGCAGTTGTATTTGCCCTGCTTCTTCAGATGTTATTAAGCCCAGTAGAGTTAATTTTCTTGATTATGAAGTAGAGCTGGGCGTAGTTATGAAGCGGTGTATGCATCATCAGGAAAATGTGACTCGTGAAACATTGGCAGACTATATAGCAGGAGTTGTCATTGTTAACGACTACTCTGCCAGGGATATTCAAATACCAGAAATGCAATTTTATAAAGGAAAGAGTTTCAGAACATTCGGCCCGGTTGGCCCCTACTTAACTCTTCTTTCCTCTAATGAAATATCAAGTATATACAATCTGGATCTTTCTCTAACGGTTAATGGACTGGTACGGCAGGAAGACAATACAAAGAACCTTGTTTATAGCGTGGAGGAAACGTTAACTGAGGTTTCTGAGGTTCAAGATTTAAATACTGGTGACCTAATTGCAACAGGAACCCCATCCGGTTGTGCTTTGAGTATTCCCAGCCCATTAAAGCAAAAGGTTGGTGCACTATTGCCAGAAGCAATGAAGTGGAAGGTATTCCATAAAATACAGGCAAAAAGAGATGCTTACCTGCAGAAAGGAGATGTCGTAGAGGCAATAATACGTTCTCACGATGGGTCAATAAATTTAGGTAAGCAGGTTAATAAGATAGTAGCTGCCAATGCATTTTTAGGTGGGAAGTAAAAGATGGAAAAAGAATATTCGAGTACTTATGATCTTATTTCGGCTAATGCCAAAAGGTTTAGTAAGTCCCCAGCCTTAACTTTCTTTCTACAATCAGCTGCTTATGAAAAATCAGAAACATGGACCTATGGTAAATTTCTGGAAGAAATTCATTGTTCAGCAAATTTCTTCAAAAGTCTGGGTGTTAATGAGCATTCAGTCATCTCTATTGTTTTACCGAACTTGCCAGAGAACCATTTTTCCATTTGGGGAGGGGAAACATGTGCGACTGTTCTCCCTGTAAATCCTTTGCTGGAAGAAGATGCAATTCTTGAGCTTATTGATTCAGCTTGCTCGGAAGTTCTCGTGACTCTTGCCCCTTTTCCTGGCGTCGAAGTTTGGAGCAAAGTTGAAAAAACAGTTCGGGAGTCTAAAACGCTTAAGCACGTAGTACTTGTTGACTTGCCAGACAGGGTGCCTGGGGTTAGAGGTTGGGTCAGTCGTTACCTGGCACATAAAGAAAGAAAACGTAGTCAGCTCGACAAACTAGTTACCGACTCTGGCAGAATCGCTCACAGTTTTAAGTCCAGATATCATTTCCCTAAAAGTGACCTGCAGTTTTCACGAGAAATAAATAGAAGCGACATATCCTCACTGTTTTGTACGGGAGGGACGACCGGTACACCTAAAATAGCTATACGAACGCACGGGAATGAGCTTTCAAATGTTGAAAGTGTGTCGCGCCTTTTTCCTGAAATGAAGCAAAAAGTCTTCTTGTGTGGCCTTCCTCTGTTCCATGTGAATGCAGTTATGGTGACCGGTTTACTCCCTTTTTCAATTGGAGGCCATGTTGTTCTCGGTACTCCTCAAGGATATAGGGAAGCAGATATATTACGAAATTTCTGGAAAATCATAGAGCACTATAAGGTTAATTTTTTCAGTGGTGTACCAACTTTGTACTCTTCATTGCTGAAACACGAAGTGGGCGCTGCCAAGATTACCTCGTTGGAGTACGCGATTTGTGGAGCTGCACCACTTCCCTTAGAAGTTATGGAGAGCTTTGAAAGAAAAACAGGTGTAAAAATTCTTGAGGGCTACGGCCTGACAGAAGGGACCTGTATAAGTACAGTTAATCCTCCTGTTGGAGAGCGAAAGCACGGTTCTATTGGGCAATCTATTCCTGGGCAAAACATTCGTGTTGTTGATGTTGATGATGACGGTACATATGTAAGAGATTGCAATCCTAATGAACCCGGCTTGATGCTGATCTCTGGGGGCAATGTTTTTAATGGCTATAAGTGCGACTCTCATAATGAAGGTGTCTGGTTTGAGGAGTTAGGTGGCGCCAGGTGGCTGAATACTGGTGACATAGGTTATTACGATACGGATAACTTCTTTTGGCTAACGGGAAGAAAGAAGGATTTAATTATTCGCGGTGGGCATAACATTGACCCTCAGGTTATCGAAGATGCTGTTTATGAACTGCCAGATGTTAAACATGCTGCCGCAGTCGGTATGCCTGATCCTCACTCAGGAGAAGTACCTGCTCTGTATGTTGAACTAAATGAAGGAGTAGAGTGTAGCCCGTCTAAGATCCTCAACTTTGCCAAAGGCTCAATAAACGAAAGAGCAGCTATACCAAAGAAGGTCTTTATTGTGGAAACCATGCCGGTAACAGCTGTTGGAAAAATATTCAAACCAGAACTGAGGATGCAGGCAGCTGAATATGCCATTTCTCATGCTCTCGAAAATGAAAAATATACATCTCTTGATGTTTCTCAGAATGAGAAAAAACAGATTCATGTTTCTGTTGTTGTTTCCAGTAAAGGTGATCTTGAAAGCGTGAGAAAAGCTATAGGGGTGTTCAGTATTCCCTATACAGTGTCTGAAGTTGCCTGATAAAAATTAACTTAGATGTTTATTTAAATAAGATAGATCTCTTTCTCGTTGAAGAGTTATGCGTAACTGATGGCTGTATTTCAGGGCTTGGAGTTATTTGGTTTTTATGAGAAGTGAATAATGATTATCGTATTGGGTGGTACAGGCACTATTGGAAAACCATTAGTCAGTAAGCTACTACATGATGGTGTAGACTTTCGTTTAGTTTCGAGAAACCCCAGAAAAGTTACCCGGGATTTTATTGAGGATAGTTTTGTTCGGTATGGAGATCTGGATAAACCAGAAACATTGGAGAGTGCTTTCCAAGGAGGGGATAGTGTTTTTCTTCTTTCACCTCATGGTGAATCAATGGTCCATCAGCAGGTGTCTGCGCTGAAAGCGGCCAGGAAGGCTGGAATAAAGCGGGTAGTAAAAATTTCTGGAACTAATAGCACAATCAGGCCTGACAGTATTTCAGTAAGTGGGAAGCATCACTGGGAAATAGAAAAAGAAATTTGCAGGCTTTTCGATGATTATTGCATTCTCCGTTGCGAATTCTTTATGCAAAACCTGTTTTCTGATGTAGCCCCAATAATTAAAAGTGCGGGGAAGATGGTTTCACCCCTTAAAAATGACACCCCATTTTACTTTGTTGACGCTAATGATGTTGCTGAATGTGCTTTTCAAGCATTGACAAGCAGGAAGCATATTTATGGTGTTTTCAAAATTATGGGAAGAGAGGAGCGCTTTAGTTCTGTATCAGATTGCGTCGGTAATATTTCCAGTAATAATGTGAGATATATTAAGGTTCCTCTGCTGATCACGCGCCTCCTATTTCTTTTAAAGGGAATTTCATGGTGGGAAGCTGATCATAAGTTGTCAATGATAAAACACTATATGAATAGAGGGCATCAAACAGTCTGTAATGATGCCAAGGAAGTTTTTGGTGTTGATTTAAAACAGATTTCACAGTTCATCGAAGAGAATCGAGAATCCTTCTGTTGATACATTGTTCATGTTGTACGCGATCAGCGGCTACAACCTTTGTTTTAGCCGCTTTCTTTTTCTATCTGGTCATCTTCTCTTCTACCAAAGTACTACTCGACCAAAGCAGCACGGATAATCCAGTTTACTACTGATAGCCTTATTTGTGTGCAGGAAATAGGGGTTATTACAAGGAGGGAAGGCCCATGAAAGTAGTACCAGGTTTCGTTCAACAGGCTTATGCTGAATTGAAGGCTCACAATGTTATAAGTGCGTTGAAAGTACTTATTTCTTTTGGGCTTTTGAAAGGTAAGACAGTCTCTGTAGTTAAACAAGCAGAACCGCTTATTCCGCCTAAGCCTCAATTCAATGTAGCAACCACTGAAAGCGAACAAAAGGCTCGTTATAGCCCTGTCTTTCTTAGCCCAGCTTCAATCGATATTTACCCGTATTTGAAAGAGGTGAAACTTGATGCTGCCGATACCAAGGCATCTTTAATTGAGCAACGAGGTGATTTGCTTGCCCAAGTTACGTATGCAAAGGAAAAGGCGGTTGAATACTCTGGGACTAATCTTGAAGATCACTTTGACTCGGAGTTTCATCACTACAACGATGCATTACATGTCGTAAATCGTAAGCTGCAGTTGCTAGAGTAATATTCTCTTATTTGAGGGTGACTCTGGTCTCGCTCACACGGTTTTTTAAAAGAGGTGCCCTTTTCACTAAATTGCATCTGAAAGCAACCGTTAGCTTCTACAACAAGGTTATTTTGAAAACTGGGGATGGCATTGGTAATCAGGCCAATGCTATCTCCCACATTATACATTTCTAATGGCAAGAAGGTTTACTCCGGATACTTACTACAGATTCGAACCTGTTTCTGGCTCCTGTCTACTTTGAGGTAAAAACAGTTTTCTCGGCCGGTATGGCAGGCAGCTCCAGTTTGTTCAATCTGGCACATCACAGCATCCCCATCACAATCGAATGACATAGCAACAAGTGCCTGAGTATGACCACTGGTTTCTCCCTTCCGCCATAAAGATTGTCGACTCCGTGACCAGTAAGTCATTCGTCCGGTAAGTAAGGTTTCGTTGAGTGCCGATTGGTTCATCCAGGCCAGCATAAGAACTTCTTTGGTGTCCGCATCTTGGGTAATAACGGGAATCAAGCCCTGATCATCGAAGGCCAGAGCTTGAATAACAGTTTGCAACTCAACAGCTTGGTGGTCTGACAAAGATTCCAACTGTTGGAAAAACTCTCGTATCACTTTATGACTCGCTGCACTGCTCTTCACAGGTACAGTTTTCCGCTTTTTGGCAAAGCTGGAAGTTACGGAAGTGACCGTAAGCGATGAGTGCAGAACCCATAACGGTCAGAGCTTTTTCTCCGAACTCTCCAATCATCTCTTCACCAATCACAGCACCCAGCAAAAGTGCCAGCCCGGTGAATCCGATAGCAAGCAGTCGATAGTGCTGGTGCTTTCTGCAACCAAGGGTCAGAGCATAAAGGCTGGTAGGTATGACGAGCCCGACCATACCGACATGGAACAGTTCGTTGTCCAGATTCAACACAGTCAGGCTTGGCAGGGTAACAAGCAGTACGGGAAGAATCAGACAATGAGCCAGACAGAGAAATGACAGACCGATAGCGGCTTTATCTGTGTAGGTTTGCAGTGCTTTCATGGTGTTTCTGAGTGCTCTAGATATTTATTGTTATGTTATAACATTTGCTTTTGGGGCATCAAGTATGATTTCTGTACAGCTGGGAGAAATGGAATCGACAAGAGCAGACTCAGTCATAAGGTTTGTTGTTGCAGGCTGGCAATAGGGTGTGGGCTATCGAGCAAAGCCGGTGCAGGTTAATTCCATCACTTTGTGTGCTTTATCGGTGAGATCTTTCACACTCGAATCTATGCCCCAGTCTGCTATTGATAGGGGGAGTGGTGATATGAGTGCTAAAAAATCATCTCGTTGGCCTATGGCTTAGAAGTGATAATTAAGGCAGTTTGTGGCCAGTTGTCTGCCCTGATATGTAAAGTTAGACTGTCGTACACAGCTCATGACTTACTAAGCGTCATGTCAGAACAATAACAATAAGGTGACCTATGGGCGCATTCTATATTCAACACGAATACTGGTTCTCAGTATTCCAACTGGTCACTGCCATGATTGGTATGGGGGCCACGTTAACACCCAGAGATTTCAGAGAGTTATTGCTTGAACCCAAAGCTGTTGCCAGTGGCATTGGGATTCAGCTGATCATTGTGCCAATAATCGCTTTAGCCTTTATTACAATCTTTGGTCTTGCTGGTGGAATTGCCGTTGGCCTGGCTTTGATTGCAGCTATTCCCGGTGGTTCAACGTCCAATATCTTTACCCACTTTGCTCAGGGAAATATTGCGCTCTCTGTGGCTATTACTGCGGTAACAACCCTTGGCTGCCTGTTTACAACACCATTCATCCTGGGATTGTTGATAAGTGGTTATATGCCAGATGACTTTGTGATGCCTAAAGTTCAGATAATGAAAGAGATTGCTCTGGTTCTGTTATTACCACTGGCTCTCGGCATGCTTTATCTACGTTTTCTGCCAAACAGTGCGGCAATCTTTTCAAAATGGTGTGTACGCATCTCATTGTTTGGTTTGTTGATGATTATTGTTGGCGCATCTGTTTCCGGTCGTCTGGATTTAAAAGCCTTTGGTTTAAATAATATTGCGCTCGTCGTCGTGTTTATTCTAGCAATGGCGCTTATCAGCTGGTTGATTTCCTGGGGGGTACTAAGGCTGTCTTATCGCGATGCTACTGCGGTGGATATGGAAGTCGTTGTGCGCAATATCAACCTGGGATTAATGGTAAAAGTGTTGCTGTTCCCTGCCATCATTGGTCAGGAAGATCCCATCGGAGATGTTGTATTGCTTACACTGCTGCTCTATGGAGGCTTGCAGACCTTTGCGGCTGGCGGATTGATTGGCCTGCGACGCTTAAAGGCACCAAAGCCTGCTTTAGAGTCATAAAAACTGGCAGGTTTGGCTATTTCTTTATAGGGGTAAACCGTGATTCACTTCGTTCAAAATGCGCAGGAGTTTTGCCATGAGTGAACACTCAGATTCATCCCGGAATAATAATTACCCCCAGGCCGAGGCATGTGCCGCCAACACTCATGTTGTGGAGAACATGCCGCCGGTACTGGAAAACTACAATATGTTCACTCAGGACTCTGTTCTGACAGAGTGCGTGACCCGAGGAAAAGCTGAGTGGGCACTGGATAACCTGCAGGAATTTGGTGCGCTCTGTGGTAGTGCTGAAAGGATTCAGTGGGGCGTAGATGCCAATCGCCACAAGCCAGAATTTAACACTCACGACCGTTATGGCCGCCGGATAGATCAGGTTGATTTCCACCCGTCTTATCATCAATTGATGACGGCCTCCAAGCAGCAAGGCTTGGCTGGTTCTCCGTGGGAAAAACCTCAGGCCGGTGCCCATGTGGCAAGAGCTGCAGGCAGTTATCTTTC
The DNA here is from genome assembly GCF_058148445.1 of Parendozoicomonas sp. 2304DJ65-17. Taxonomy (NCBI): domain Bacteria; kingdom Pseudomonadati; phylum Pseudomonadota; class Gammaproteobacteria; order Oceanospirillales; family Endozoicomonadaceae; genus Parendozoicomonas; species Parendozoicomonas sp. 2304DJ65-17. The sequence goes on along the minus strand of NZ_JBYVJV010000005.1, from coordinate 336,654 downwards.
AACACAAATCGAAGCCGGTCATGGTTGCCCAATCACTATGACCTTTGCTTCTGTTCCTACCTTGCAGAAAGACAGTGGTATTGCCGCAGAGTGGATTCCCAAGGTTCTTAACAGAGGTTACGACCCCCGTAATATTCCTCATACCGAAAAGCAAAGCGTCACTATCGGTATGGCTATGACCGAGAAGCAGGGTGGCAGTGATGTTCGCAGAAACACTACCCGCGCTTACCCTATTGGCCAGCGGGGCAGTGGTGAAGCTTATGAACTGGTAGGTCATAAGTTCTTTGTATCCGCTCCCATGTGTGATGCCTTTCTTATGTTGGCGCAGGCAGAAGGTGGTTTGTCCTGTTTTCTGGTGCCTCGCTGGCGCCCGGATGGCAGTAAAAACCCGCTGCAGGTTCTGCGACTGAAAGACAAAATGGGCAATGCGTCCAATGCTTCCAGTGAAACAGAGTTGCGGGGAGCATTTGGCTGGCTGATTGGTGATGAAGGCCGTGGTGTTGCCAATATTCTGGAAATGGTGGCGATGACCCGCTTTGACTGTCTGGTGTCATCAGCTGCTGCTATGCGCCAGCACATGACTCAGATTGTGCACCATACCAGCCATCGTTCTGCTTTTGGCCGTCGTCTTGATCAGCAACCACTGATGCAAAATGTTCTGGCAGATCTTGAGCTGGAAGCAGAAGCATCAACGTTGATGGCCTTCCGCACTGCAGAAGCCCTGGATCAGATGATGGCAGGCAACAGTGACGAAGCCAGTTTTGCACGAATGGCAACACCTGTTGGCAAATACTGGGTGTGTAAACGACAGCCCGGACATGCGTATGAAGCGATGGAAGTGATCGGTGGTTCAGCAGTCATGGAAAACAGCCTGATGCCTCGTTTCTATCGTGAAGCGCCTATCAATACCATCTGGGAAGGTTCCGGCAATGTTCAGTGCCTGGATGTTCTGCGGGTTATGCAGAAAGACCCAGGAGCTATCGATATTTTTGTTCAGGAGCTGGAGCTGGCGCGGGGCAACGATAAAGATTACGACCGTTACATTGATGGCGTGAAACAATTCTTCAGCAAGATAGACAATATGGAATATCGGGCACGCTCTCTGGTAGAGGGATTAGCTCTGGGATTGCAAGGTTCCCTTTTGCTTCGCCATGGCAGCAGTGCCAGTGCTGAAGCATTCTGTAGGGGGCGTTTGCAGGGCAATAGTGGCAACACTTATGGCATGCTGCCTGAAGGTCTGGATTGCGGTGCAATTATTGATAAGGCCAGAGTTGTGATGGGGTAATGTCTGGGTGAAAGGCCTGATTGTATTCAGGTCTTTCATTAAGAAGGGGAAGAGATGCGTATAATCTGTGACAATAGTGCTTTGATTCGCCAAGAGTTGCAGTAAATAAAGGTATAAAAATGCAGTTTCGACCCTGTATCGATCTTCACAACGGTAAGGTAAAACAAATTGTCGGTAGTTCTCTAACAGATGCTGACAATTCAGCTCAGGTTAATTTTGAAAGTGACCATGGCGCCTCTTACTTTGCAGATCTATACCGGCAGGATAATCTGCGTGGCGGTCATGTGATCAAGCTGGGGCCGGGGAATGAAGACGCTGCCCGTGAAGCCTTGGCTGCCTGGCCTGGCGGTTTACAGATTGGCGGTGGCATTAACGCTGATAACGCGGCCGAATATCTGGATATGGGTGCATCCCATGTGATTGTTACATCCTACGTTTTCAAGGATGGGCGCATTGATTATGAGAATCTGGAAAAGCTGTTTGCTGTAACTGGAAAAGAGCGGTTGGTTCTTGATCTCTCCTGCAAGGCTCGGGATGGGCAGTATTATATTGTCACAGACCGCTGGCAGAACTTTACCGACACAGTGATTTCCGCCGAAACCCTGCAACAATTAGCGGGTTACTGTGATGAGTTTCTGGTGCATGCCGCTTCTGTAGAAGGGTTAATGGCCGGTCCTGATCTGGAGCTGGTTCGCCTGCTGGCAGAATATTCCCCAATACCTGTTACATATGCTGGTGGCATCGCTACTTCAGAGCATATTGAAGCTGTGCGCACTACAGGTAAAAACAAAATCCATATCACCATTGGCAGCGCTCTGGATATTTTTGGCGGGGATCTGTCCTACAACGATGTCGTAGCTGCGTGCAGGTAAAGTCTTTCGACCAAAAACAGCAACAGTAAAAACTTCCTGAAGATTCTTTGGTTTTGACTACATTGCAGTAGTCAAAACCCATGATTTCAGGAAAGTCTATGAAGCTCGTTGTACGCCTTCTTTGTTTTGTCCTTGCCAGTGTGTCCGCCCAGATCTGGGCTTCCGATGTAGCCGGGCGCTGGAAGAACCAGTACGGCTCCACTCTCGAAGTAACAGATTCCCAGCCCGGCCACTTTACTGGTGTATTTACCACCGCTGTTGCTGTTACGCCGGAATGTATTGGTTATCCCGCCCCATTAGAGGGCGTTATCAACGGTAATGCCGTTGCTATCAGTATGAATATGGCTGGGTGTACGTCTCCAACTGTGATTGCCATGACCGGTATTATTCTGCCTGACGAGTTCGGCAGGCAGCGTCTGCAAACTCAGGCCCTGGTTCAGTTCAAAGGCAATGCACAGTGGAATTCTCAGATTCTAAGCACAAATTTCTTTTATCGGGATGACGCTGATACCAAGGTGAGCAATTAAAGGTAGAATAGCGCTCTTATTTATTGACTTGGGCCTGGTACTGAAAAAATGGAAGACGTCATCGAACTGCTGCGGGAACGTAATGAGGATGTTCCTGCGCCGCTGGACTTGCCAGATGACGATGATCTGGTGGTGGTTCAGGAACAGATTCTGATCCATCTGCCAGATGACTATAAGATTTTTCTCAAGGAAGTCAGTGATGTGATCTGTGGTTCTGTGGAGCCTGCCACTGTGACTGACGAACAATCGCACACTTATCTGCCTGAGGTGACTGCACTGGCCTGGGATCTGGGAATGCCCCGGGAAATGATCGCAATTTGTGAAGCGCCGGATGGCTGGTACTGCATTGAGCAGGATGGCAATGTCCGGTTTTGGTCCCGAGTGGATGAAACTATGACAGAAGAGGAATGGCCCACTATCTGGCACTGGGCCAGAGATGTTTGGCTGGAGAGTTAATCAGTATAGTTACTTGCGCTTTCTGTCGTAGGCCGGAGCGTCGTACGCGCTGTAATCCCGGCTATCTGCCTGCCATTTATGGCTGAGCTTTTCTCTTCTCTGCGCAATAGTCATTCCAAATACGCCGTTATGGGCTTCTTCCATAGCGGCGTCTCTCTCTTCCGAGGTGCAGATGCGCATAAATATCCCAGCCTGCATAAAGCCTTCAATACGGTGCCTGGCCATATCGGAAGGTTTGTGGCCATTCTTAATCTGGCGATAAAAACTGGTGAGCTGCTTTTTTACCTCGTTAAGAAAGTCTTGTTTATCCATTTTTGGCATTTTGGCGCACGATCCCTCTGAGTCACATGTCTAATTGTGAATACACCTTTGAACTTACTATTTTCACTATCAGATACCAAGATCATTTTCTTGGATTTTTTCTATTACCATCACATGAAGTGTGAACACCTACTCACTGACACAATTTCATACAAAAAATGGCAGCTTGGTAATTAATGACTTTCTCCTGCTGATGTAATGTCGTCGTTTAATGACAGCTTTTGTCAGAAACGATTTTTCAAATGGCTGTTTAAAACCTACAGGCAGAATAAAAAGGATAATCTGTGAATAAATCTGGTCGTAACTGGTTCGGTATCGGGCTGGTGGCAGTCATGATGGTTTTACCATTTTCTCAGGATGTTAAAGCGGGCCCGGAAGCTATCGGTATACGGCAGTTACAAACCATGTTGTTTCGGGTTGGTGATGATATTGTCGTTTATCGGGGGCTTGCGGGAGATGCGCAAGCCTACAGAACAACCAGTGCCAATCTGGATCGTACAGAGGAGCTTCTGGCAGTAGAACCTTTTTCTGACAATGAACAGTTGCAATCTCAATGGCAGCAGTTTCGGGGTTTTGTTGCTCAGGAGCTGGATGGTGATGATGCTGTTGTTGGAATGGGCTGGGACTTTGTAGTCAGTCTTACCGAAACCATGCGTGAAACAAATCGCCAGTTGGAAAGTCTGCTTGATAGTTCCACTGAAGCTTCTGCAAGCGAACAGTTAATGCAGAATGCGGTGCTGCTGCAATATATGATTGTTCGCTATTCGGCTCGTGCTTATTTAATGCCCCTGCGTGCTGACAGTAGTTCCGGTGGTTATGAAAAAGACCTGGATGTTCTGGCCAATACCCTGACAGAGTCTTTTGCTAAAGCTGCTGTAGATGCTCCAGAGTCGGTGAAAGCAAAACTCAAGCGTATTAATCAACTCTGGCGCTTTATTGAACCCCGGTTTGTTGAGTACAACTCTGAGCCTGCGCCACTCATAGTTCGCCGTGTTGGTACCAAGCTTGTTGATGAACTTCAGGCTGTTGCGGTACTTCTCGCTTCATAGCTGGTCTTACCCAGGCTGAGAAGGCTTTGCTTGAGAATGACCAGAAAGCTGTCGGTCATTTCGCTAAGATCTGAATCTTCTTCCGTTAACCATCGCAAAATAACCCGGTGAGCGGCTCCGGCGATCATATCCAGTAATAATTGAATCGGCTGGTTACTGAGAAGTCCGGATGTTTGTGCCTCTTCCAGTAAATTTCCAAGGCTGTCCATCAGAATGGTTTGGGTGAACTCTTCATTATCAACCCAGTTTACCGGGGGAATATTCAGGAAAATAATACGAGCAATAGCCTGGTTGCTTCCATAAAAACCAAAGAAGGCTCTGGCGCATTTTTCAGCTCTTTCAATAACTGAGCCATTGCCAGCTGCGGCATCACTGACGTTTTGATAGAGCACATCCATATCTTCACGGATGCAGGCAAACAGCAGTGATTCCTTGTTGCCAAAGTATTTGTAAACCGTTTGCGGGCTGACTTTGGCTTCTTTGCAGATATCTCTTACGCCAATATCGTTAAAGGTGCCTGCAGAGAACAGGCGAATAATTGTCTGGCGTAGTTTTTCCAGAGCGTCCGGGCTGATTGTGCGGCGGTCGTTGTGTTTTTTAGAAGCAGTCATATTTGTTTGTAAAGCTGTTAATCCCTATACTTTGAAAAGGGAAACCTTGTTACCGAATATCTTTTGATATCGGATAAGTAGCTGGTATGTGTCCATCATACCAGCAGTGGCCCAATCTGGTGCTATATAACAATAAAACGAAAGGTGTCGTTTATGGGTGCTTCTGTAAGCAGCGGTCTCAACCAAGAACAAATAGCGCAATATCAGGAGAAGGGATATTTGTGCCCCCTGCAGGTATTTACTCAGGAAGAAGCTGCAGAATTACGCCAGGCTGTTGAAAAGTCTGAAGCAGCCAGTGGCGGACAACTCAGCAAAGCGGAGTTGAATAAAACCTACCTGATCTGTGAGTGGGCCGATCGGATTGTGAATCATCCGAAAATTCTGGATGCTGTGGAGTCCCTGATCGGGCCAGACATCATCTGCTATATGACCAATATGTTCACCAAGGAACCTGGTAGCGGCAAGTTTGTTTCCATGCATCAGGATGCAGCCTACTGGGGCGTGGATGCTGATGATGTTGTCACAGTCTGGGTAGCTTTAAGCCACAGTAATAAAGCGTCCGGTTGTATGAAAGTTATTCCAGGCACCCACACAAGGGATTACCAGCAGGAAAACACCTACGATAAAGATAACCTGCTGACTCGCGGCCAGACCATTTCCGAAAAACTGGACGAAGATCAGGCTATTTATATGGAGTTGGAACCAGGGCAGGTGTCTCTCCACCACTTCCGTATTGTTCATGGCTCTGAGCCCAATAACTCCGAAGATCGCCGGATGGGGCTGGCTGTACGTTACGTATCTGCTAAAGGCAAAAAGATTGGCTCGCCAGAATCAGCCATGCTGGTTCGCGGTAAAGATTACGGACACTTTCTGCCAGAAACCCGCTTTGGTGATCTCACTCCGGCGCAGCGGCTTTTGCAGCATAACAGCGCTCTGACCCGGCAGGTTAAAAATCTGTTTTCAGCATCAGAAGATACCAAGCTGGGTGAACGTATTCGCCTGATTATTATGAAAAATGTCTTCGCTTTATATGGAACGTTTCGTGCGCTAGGGATTCGTGCTGGATTGGTTCGGTAATCCGCAGGCTTGCAAAGCTTGACCTTCCAGTTAGGGTAAGGGTTACCTTGTGATCCATAACCCTGACTGGAGTTGTTGTCATGAGTGCTTTGGCAGACACATTTATAACCCTCTCTCTCCCGGGCATTTCCTGTGCCGGCTGTGTGGGCAAAATCGAGAAAGCCCTGAACGCCGTACCGGGAGTCACGTCCTGCTCGGTAAACCTTGCGGAAAAAACGTCCCGAGTATCTGGTACAGCTGAACCTGAAGCTGTTCTGGCAGCTATTCAGGGTATTGGCTTTGATGTTTCTCTGGTGGAAAGCGAAGCAGAAAACCGCCGTAAGCAGGAACTCAGAGATCAGCAGGAATTAACCCGCCGCAAAAAATATACGGCACTCGCCCTTGGTGTCAGTGTGCCGTTAATGGCTTGGGGAATGGCTGGTGGTGATATGACTGTCACTCCGGGTGTCAGTCAAATGTACTGGGGACTGGTAGGTTTAGTGACTCTGGCTGTGCTGGTGATCAGTGGCGGGCATTTCTTCCGTGGGCTTTGGTCTTCCCTGAAAAACCGCAGTGCCACTATGGATACCCTGGTTGCATTAGGTACTGGTGCAGCCTGGTTATTTTCCATGGCTGTTGTGTTGTTCCCTGAAGCTTTACCAGCCGCTGCTCGTCATGTTTATTTTGAAGCCTCGGCCATGATTATTGGTTTGATCAACTTTGGCCAAATGCTGGAACTGCGGGCCAAAGGCAAAACCGGCGACACCATTAAACGTTTACTCAATCTGCAGGCTCCCATGGCGCGTCTGGTAACGACCGAAGGAGAAAAGGATGTTCCTGTTGAGGCGGTAAAAGTTGGCGACAAGATCCGCATTCGTGCTGGTGACAGTGTTCCCGTTGATGCCATTGTGCTGGAAGGGGAAACCCTGATCGATGAATCTATGCTGACCGGTGAACCTGTGCAGGTTTCTAAAGTTGCCGGAGATTCCATCAGTGCCGGTACCTTAAACGGCAATGGTTCTGTGCTGGCGCAGGCAGAAAAGGTTGGCAGTGATACCGCTCTGGCCCGCATTATCGCACTGGTAAAACAGGCACAGAACTCCAAGATGCCTATTGCCCAACTGGCAGATAAAGTGGCTTCAGTTTTTGTTCCGGCAGTGATTGCTATAGCTCTTGTCGCTGCAGTTATCTGGTTGGCCGTTGGCCCGGCTCCGGCAATAACCCACTCTTTAGTCGTGCTGGTAACCGTTCTGATTATTGCCTGCCCCTGTGCTCTTGGTCTGGCAACGCCTATGTCGGTAATGGTTGGCGTGGGTAAAGCGGCAGAACTTGGCATGCTGGTACGCAAAGGTGAAGCCTTGCAGACTGCAAGTGGCTTGACCACTGTTGTGCTGGATAAAACCGGAACCATCACTCAGGGGCGACCAACAGTTACAGCTATTGAAGCCTGCCAAGGGTTTACTGAGGAGCAGGTACTTACTCTGGCTGCTGCGGTTGAGGCTGGTTCCAGCCACCCTCTGGGGGAATCTGTTGTTTCCGCTGCACAACAGAAAGATTACAGGCTTTCTGCCATGACTGATTTTGTATCGGAAACCGGCATGGGCATCTCCGGTTATATTGATGGGCAAAAGGTTCTGTTGGGTAATGAACGGCTGATGTCTGTTAATCAGATCGCTTTTGACCAAATGAAAGCAGAGGCGACAGAACTGGCAGCGAAAGGCCAGACCGTAATGTATCTTGCCGTTGCCAATCAGTTTGCAGGTTTGTTAGCTGTTGCTGACCCTATTCGTGAAGATTCCGCCGCTGCCATTGAACGCCTGCATAAGCTGGGCTTGAAAGTGGTAATGCTGACCGGTGATAACCCACAAACCGCGAAAGCTGTCGCCGAACAGACTGGCATTGATGTGTACCATGCTCAGGTATTGCCGGAAGACAAAGAGCGTTATGTGCGGGAGCTGCAGGACAAGGGCGAAGTTGTTGGTATGACTGGCGATGGCATCAACGATGCCCCAGCTCTGGCCCGAGCCAATGTTGGTCTGGCTATTGGTGCTGGTGCTGATGTGGCGATTGAAACAGCAGATATTACGCTGATGCGTTCTTCTCTCCACGGCTTAGCTGATGCTATTGAGCTTTCCAGAGCAACGCTGAAGAACATTCGCCAAAACCTGTTTGGTGCCTTCCTTTATAACTCACTGGGTATTCCTGTTGCAGCAGGGGTTCTCTACCCATTGACTGGCATGCTGTTAAACCCGGTTATTGCTGGCGCGGCTATGGCAATGTCTTCTGTTACCGTGGTGAGCAATGCCAACCGTCTGCGTCTGTTTAAACCTCAGGGAGGTGAGCGGTCATGAACATTTCCAAAGCCTCAGAAGCCACTGGTCTGACGCCAAAAACAATCCGGTATTATGAAAGTATCGGGTTGGTGTCGCCTGCCAGTCGCAAAGACAACGGCTACCGCGATTATGACAACCAGCATATCCGCGAACTGAAGTTTGTCAGTCATGCCCGTGAGCTGGGGTTTTCTCTGGAAGAGTGCGGAGAGTTGCTGGGGCTCTACCAGAAAAGTGATCGCAAAAGTGCTGATGTAAAAGCCGTGGCTTTGGCGCGTATTGCTGATATTGAACAGAAGATTATTCAGCTGCAAACCATGCGGGACAGTCTTAAGACTCTTGCATCCTGTTGTCATGGTGATGATCAGCCGGATTGTCCGATTTTGGATAACTTGGCTGGAGAATAACTCACCGAGATTCTGGAAGCCGAAATTGAACAATGGAGAAATAGTCTACGCTGTAGCGGGTTTCTCCAGAGTTTGATGCCATGGTTTCCAGAATTTTTAGCTTTAACCGCATTGTTTACCTGTTTGCTTCCCTCTTATTTATTTCCTTCAGTACGGCGTACGCTAAAGCTCCAGCTTTAGGCATTGGTGAACTTGCACCGGATTTTACTGCTCAGTCCAGCAAAGGTGAGTTCAATTTACACAAGGCAATTGAAGGCAAATACGCGCTGCTGTTTTCTCATCCCCATGATTTCACTCCGGTGTGCGCTACCGAACTTGCAGAAGTACAGAAACTGCTGAAAACGTTTGATGAGCTGAATTCGGTGGTTATTGGTTTAAGCCTTGATTCAGTTGCCCGCCATCAGGAGTGGGAAAAAGATATTGCCAAGATTGCCGGTAAAGACGACGGCGTGCTCGATTATTCCATTGTTGCCGATGAAGACCTGAAGGTTTCCAAGCTCTACGGCATGCTTTCCCAGGAAGCTGAGCCCGGAGTGCAGCGCACAGCTAAAGACAACAAAACAGCCCGCACGGTTTTCCTGATTGGCAAAGACAAGCGCATCAAAATGATGCTGACTTATCCGATGACCACAGGCCGTAACTTTGATGAAATTATCCGTGTTCTTCGCAGTATTCAGTTAACCGATAAAGCTGGCGTTGCTACACCTGTTAACTGGAAAGATGGTGAAGATGTTGTGGTTTCACCCGGTATATCTGATGAGGATGCAAAAGCCAAATATGGTGATGTGAAAACCATTGAGTTGCCATCGAAGGCTGGCGGGCACAAAAACTATTTGCGTACGGTGAAACAGCCACAGGGCTAAAAGAAAACGGGCAACCAGTTGGTTGCCCGTTTTTTTATTGGAAGGTTTACTCGGAGTACTCAATTCCAACAATCAGCCAGGGGCCGCCTTCACGCTCCTGCTCTAAATGCCAGATATCGGTAATCTTCTCTTCCACCCGCTCCACATTATCGCGGTAACGGCCGCTGAACTTCAGGCTGAGCTCCGTTTTACCCAGCATGTAATCGCCCCGTACCAGCTCTGCATCCACATACATCACTTCGGTATGCTGATCTCCGGTGAGAGAGGCACGCTCCTGCTGCAGGTGAACAAAAAGGTCTGGAGAAACGTATTCCCGAATTGTTTCCATATCACCGCTGTTCCAGGCGTCCTGAATCGTGCGGTAATGGTTACGGGAACGATTCAGGAAACCGTTCAGATCAAAGTTTGGTGGCAGGTTAAATGGCACATCGCTTTCAGATGGGCCGAAACCATTGCTCTGGGTTTGTGCCTGAGGTTGAGCATTAACGCTGCCAAAGTCCGCATCTTTGGATGCATCCCCAGACTGTCGGAAGCTGACATCGTCTGCCCAGCTGTTTTGACTCTGGCTATGAGTCTGGTGAGTATTGGCACCTGCGCCCTGCCAGGCCGTTTTGGGCGAGTGGTGCTCCCCGTTCATAGCAGACGCTTTTGCCCGATTCATGCCTTTGAACAGTTTGAATAGAACGAAGGCAAGGCCGGCAATAATCAGAATATCCATAAACTGGATACCTTCGAATGCGCCGCCACCCAGCAGTGAACCGATTAATCCACCAACCAGCAGGCCACCTAACAGTCCTCCCATCATGCCGCCGAATAGACCTTTCTTTTGTGTCTTGCCGGTGTTGTTCAGGCCACTCTGGGTTGTGCTTTTATTGGATGCCGTAGTGGGTGATTTAAAGGAGCTTGGTTGAGCCGGAGCTGTTTTAAAACTCTTGCCAAAGGACTTGCTGCCACCAAATTTCTTGGCGTAGGCATCGGTTGGTGCAAGAGTACAGGTAAAGGCCAGCATAACAGCCAGTACCGGTAGAAGTCGTTTCATCATAGGTTTACGTTGGAACTCCTCAAGATGCAGGTGAGTTGGCATCCTAAATTGATGGTGACATAAGTCAACTTTTTCAAGAGCCAGGTTTCAGGGAAATACTCTAAGAAAATGATCCTGTGGACGTAAAATCCTCTGCTAGACTCCTCCCGATCAGTTTTATTGCCATTTACGGGGGGGAGGTATGGCGAGTAAGAAAATCGCAGTGTTATTGGGGGCATTCCATAGAAAAGAAGGCGAAGAAATGCTGGAGGAGGTCGTTCATTATGCTTCCGCCAATAGTATGGATATTGTGCAGATCGTCTGGGTGCCAGGCTCGATGGAAAAGCCTTTAGCTCTGAAAAAGCTGATGATGCGCAATGATATTGAAGGTGTTGTGGTGTTGGGTATTATTGAGCGGGGCGAAACCAAACATGGTCTGGTCATGGCTCAATCTGTAACCAGTGCCATTATCAATCTGGAGCTGGAGTTTATGAAGCCAGTAGGAATGGGCATTCTTGGCCCTGAGATTCTGCCCAGCCAGATACCTTCCCGTGTTCGCCCTTATGCCACTGCAGCAGTTCGGGCGCTTGGGAAGGTTTTGGATACAGATTAACGCTTTGGTTTGCCGGGTTTTCTGGTAGCTCCAGAAGGTCTTCCGTGGTTTCGGGGGGAAGGCCTTTTTCCTGTTCGGTTCTGAGTTCTCTTAAAACTTGTACCGGGTTTTCTGGCTCCAGTGGATTCTGAACGTTTCAACAGTTCTTCCGGTGCGGGTAAGGCTTTCCATTCCCCAAGCTTCAGGTTGTCGACTGTCCACGGGCCAATAGCGTAACGAACCAGTCGCAGGGTAGGGAAACCAATGGCTGCGGTCATACGCCGTACCTGACGATTGCGACCTTCCGAGATTTTAATCTCCAGCCAGGTATCGGGAATACTGGGTCTTACTCGGATAGGGGGATTACGAGGCCAGATATCTGGCTCCTCGATTTTGCGAACCTTGGCCGGGCGGGTTGGGCCATCCTTTAGCGTTATTCCTTTGCGGAGTTTGTCCAGATCAGACTCTTCCGGTACTCCTTCCACCTGCACCCAGTAGGTTTTTTCCATTTTATGGCGAGGGTCTGAAATCCGGTTCTGTACGGTGCCATTGTTGGTGAGAAGAAGCAGGCCCTCACTGTCCCTATCCAGACGACCAGCCGCGTAGACTCCGGGGCGCTTAATATAATTTGCCAGCGTGTCCCGGCCTTCGCTGTCTGTGAACTGGCAAAGCACCATAAAAGGTTTGTTAAAAAGAATAATTTCAGGGGAGTCAGACATAAAAAAGCAGCAGAACCGGAAAACAGGCCGGAATTATACGTGTCGGTTTGCAAAAGGTATAACGGGTCGGTAGGGTTGCCGGGTTTTTATTCCTGCCTGCGATACTTCTGTTATGCCTGATATTTGCCCTGACACCGAAACGCTCCCTGAGTCAGACTCTGCTCCTGAGCCGGAGGTGCTCGATATTCTGTATCAGGATGACTGTCTGGTGGTGGTAAACAAGCCTTCAGGGTTACTGGTTCATCGCTCGATGATTGATCGCCACGAAACCCGTTTTGCCATGCAAATTGTGCGGGATCAGATTGGGCAACATGTATTCCCGGTTCACAGGCTGGATAAACCAACTTCTGGTGTTCTGGTATTTGCCCTGAGCCGTGAAATGGCTCGAAAGCTGGGTGAGCAGTTTCAAGAAGGAAAGGTAGAGAAAACCTATCTGGCCGTAGTTCGCGGAATTACACCGGAAGCTGGAGTCATTGATCATGCCTTGAAAGAAAAGCATGACAAGATGACTGACCGCAAAGCGAAAAAAGATAAACCTGCGCAGGAGGCGGTATCGGAGTATCGCCGTCTGGATACTATTGAGCTGCCGGTGCAGATTGATCGCTATCCTCAAAGTCGTTATTCACTGGTAGAAGTCAAACCCCGAACAGGTCGCAAGCACCAGATTCGACGACATATGAAGCATATCGCCCATCCAATTATTGGCGATGCGAAACATGGCAAGGGAAATCATAATCGTTACTTTGCGGAGCATCTTGATGCAGGACGATTATTACTGGCTTGTACTGAAATGAGCTTTTTTCACCCAGAGAGTGGAGATGAACTACAGATCAATGCTCCACTGGATACCGTGTTTACTGGTTTGATAAAACGATTTGGGTGGTCTTATCAATAAAATATCAGGCGATTAAGAGGTGACCATTAGCTGTATATTGCTTTTATCGTAGCTATGTCTCCAGAGCTTAATTTTCCGCTGCTGTTACCATATTTCATTATAGAGCCGCCATCAAAGTTGCCATGTTCTACATAACCAAACGTCTTCTGATTTGATCGGCAGTTTTTCCACTGCATATCTAATAGCCAGCTTTGAACTTGTGGGTTAGCCTCACGTTTGGCAGGCACAAAGTTGATGGTTTTATCCCCGGGACGCTCTTCTTCATGCGCAAGACCAAGAACATGGCCCAGTTCATGAATCAAGTTGTGATCTGTAATATTTTCATCAATTTCAAGCAAGGAAGAACAGTTACCTATTGGCTTACCCAGTCCCTTATCACCAGAAGTATAACTACCATTTTTTCCCTTTCCGGTGCACTTAACTTCAACAATGCTCAGCTTGAGACCAACAAATACAAAGAGAGGAAGATCAGTACCCTCATTCCATGCCTTTGCAGCCAGCTTTAAACGTGTAAAAAGCTTTTGTGGGAATTTTTCCGGTACTGTTAACTGAACTGGAAGTACCCACTTTCTTGGACTTTTTTTTGCTATTCCATATCCCATTTTAGAGTTCTCTTTTATTTTTGGTTTCTGATTAGTATTCGTTATTTTGGGGTTGAGGAGAAAGTATGCCAAGAACTAGGGATATAACCAATATCCAAGCCCTTAACGAAAACCCATAAAAATATCAGGCAAGCGGAATAGATCAAGCATTTGTGTTTCATTAAAAGCAAGGCTTTTATTATTTGTGCAAAGTTGGCTCAGTAAAATCCGGTTCCGTGGGTTAGACTATCACTGAACAAAACTGATATTTTCTTAACAAGACGTTGGAGTTCTTCCATTAGCTGCGATTCAATTATTTTGCTTATCATCGACCAGCTTATAAAGGATATGAAATCTGTATCTCCTGCTGTTTAATCAGTTCAATAAATTTCTTGATTTTGGGTATGTTGTACATATCCCTGTGCACTAGTAGCCAAACAAAAAACTCCCAGTGCTCACCCATTTCAACTTCAATCAAATCTTCATTCAGGTTGATTGATGATCTTGGTAAAGCACCAATACCTGTCCCTGATAAAAGCGCACAACTCAATATATGCATCGATGAGCTGGTAAAAATAATATTCTTTTCTGGAATATTGTCATACAGCCATTCGTTCCATGTTAAATGAGCAGAGCGCTCATCCAGTACAAGAAACTTGTGTTTATCCAGATTCTCTTTAGTGGGCTGGCCGTATTTCTGGATATAATTTTTATGGGCACACAATACGATTTCTGAGTTCAGCAAAGGCATTACCACATTGTCGAGTGTTTCCGGTTTTAGACCACCACGGATAGCAATATCAGCTTCACCATATTCAAGACTGAAGTTACGCAGGTCACCACATATCTTGATACTCATGCTGGGATAAAGAGCCTGATAGCGATTTATCGTCGGCATCAGGAAACTGACCATTTCATCAACTGTGGTAATGCTCAGGGTGCCTTCCAGTGGCTTGTCTCTGTTTTGCATGCGGCCAGCTAAAGTTGAGAACTGATAATCGGTTACTTCTCCAAGGCGCATGATTTCCAGACCAGCTTCTGTTGGCAAATAACCCTTGTCATTACGCTGAAACAGCACAACTCCCAGGCTTTCTTCCAGTGCATCAATATGTCGCATGACAGTGGAGCGGTGTACACCTATATCCTGTGCAGTTGCACTCAGGGTACCAAGTTTCGCGAGCTTGAAAGCCGTTCTTAGTTCTGTCCACTTATTCACACATCACCTCAATCCGACATGTGCATAAATGCACATATGTGTATCATTTTCGCTCATTCACCGCAAAAGTGATACGGCTTAGCATGAAACCTGTCGGATCGTTTTTTAGGGGAAGGTGAATAAATGTCATTTCAAACTCAGGTTTTGATTATTGGTGGTGGCTTTGCAGGAGTATCAACAGCACAGGCATTAGAGAAACAGGGAATACAAACCATATTGGTGGATAAGAAGGATTATTTTGAGGTGACATTTGCGACCCTCAGAAATCTGGCAGCCCCAGATATAACTGGTAATCAAGCCCGCAAATATTACAAAGACTTTCTTAAAGGGCGGTTTATTCAAACAAGCGTTGATAAGCTCGGACAGCATTATGCGCAACTCTCGGATGGTTCAGAAATTCACTTTGATTACGCTGTTATCGCATCTGGTACTCGCTACCCGAGTTTGCCCATTGCCAAGTCAATGGAAGCAATGAGCTTGCAGACACGAAATCAAGAGTTGGTTTCCGCCAATGAAGAACTTAAAAAAGCAAAGAAGGTCATGATTATTGGCGGTGGAGTGGTTGGTGTCGAACTGGCGGGAGAGATTGCTTACGCTCTGCCAGATGCCAAAGTTGTTCTGGCCCATAATCAGGACAAGCTTTTAAATGGCTTCAAAGGGAAAGCTCAACATACGGCCAGGAAGCAATTGGAAAGGTTGGACGTTGAAGTTGAATTTAATCGCCGCTATCAAAATAAAGGTGGCAAGTATATTGATCAGAATACCGGCTATGCCAGTGATGCTGATCTGGTGTATGAAGCGACAGGTGTACTCCCCAATAATGATTTTTTGAAGCCAGAGTTAGCTCATACTCTGAACGACAAAGGCTTTGTCACTGTTGATGGAAATCTTCAGGTGGAAGGTGAGAGTTCGTTGTATGCTCTGGGCGATATCGCTGATGTCGGTGAAGCCAAGCTGGGATATTTGGCCGTACAGCAGGGGGAATATCTGGCAAAGATGATTGATAAAAGGTTTAAGGGGAAGAAAGGAAAAGCTTATAAACGAAATCCCCTGATGGCCTTGATTCCAGTTGGGCAGAAACAAGGGGTCGTGCAACTGCCTTTTGCCGTAACAACGGCAGGGTTTCTTGTCGGGATAAAACAGAAAGATTTGTTCATCAATAAAATCTATAAGGGCTTTGGAACAACATCAGACATGGCTTCAAACCATGTATCTAATAAATTAAGGTTATGCTTGCGGCGTGCCTGATAGAGCAGGAAACTGTATCGGAAAATCGTCGTCTGGATACCGTTGAACTGCCGGTGCAGATAGACCACTATCCGCAAAGCTGATACTCACGATAGAAGTAAAACCCTGTACCGGCCGCAAGTGCCATATTCGACGACATATGAAGTATATAGCTCACCCAATTTTTGGGGGTGCGAAATATGGAAACGGCAATTTAAACTGTTATTTTGCAGAGCACCTTGATGCAGGCGTTTGTTGCTGGTCTGTTCAGAAATGAGGTTCTTTCATCCAGTGACAGGGGGAAACTGAAGATTAATACCCCTATTGACTCTGTGATGAAGAGACACTCAGTGTTTTATGGCATGCTTTATTAATTTTCTGACAACTTCGATCCTGTAAATCAAGACGGCACAGTGCCGGGTTTGCCATTTGATAGCCATTGCGATGGGTTTCCAGTGCCAGCAAATCTCCAAAGGGAACGGGATTACCAGCTTCTTTGCACACAATAATTCTGGCTATACGTTCAGCCATAACTATGACTGGCGATTTGTCGGTGCCTTGAGGGAATTCACAATAGCCAATATTTTTCCCTTTATTGATAAAGGCTCCAAACGGAGGCCCAAAAGTATTCTCACTCAGTTGTTTCAGGCGCGTCATAACCATGGTTAAACGACTTTGAATCTGTTCTCTACTTCCATAAAATCTCAAGACTACTGGCTCAGGGGATGATCCAAACGCAGCTGTCGAAGCAAATGTAATGGTTTCTGGTGAACACATTTGTTTCTGAACAATGTCCTGCAGTGCCGTTAGAAACCGATCCAGGCCTTCGGCAGATGGTCTCAAAATCAAAGCAATAGAATAGCCTTCTGGCTTGTTCGCTGAATGAACATGAATCGTATGAGGCGCAAATATCAGTGAAGCCTCATCAACTTGTTCTTGCTCTGGAAATGTTGCATTTACAAAATCGCTGAGCTTTTGAGCAACTTCTATGTAGGAATGTTCTAATGCCTCCATGCTAATAGCTTGTGCGATATCCGGAGAACGGTGCTCAATATCTCCTATTGAGAAGACGCCTTTTTCAAAACAACCCTGCCCCCAGGATAAAAGAGCTTTCCACTGACTTGTGGGCGATTGTAATCGAGTGACATCTTGAGGGTTGTAACCCAGTAGTTCTGCAGCCTGCTTTAATCGGGCTCCTTCGCTGTTCGGAACATATCTGTCGGGATTACTGCAGGCAAGAGCTACCACACGGGCCCGGGATGCAGTTTGGCAGCCAATATCTTCAGGAATAACCTGACAATATCCGACCCCTTTAGCCAGTGGAGAGTTGCCTGTACGAACCCAGTCCAGTCTGCTTTCTTCCGGCAGATATTGCGCAATAACTGGTAGTAATATTTCAGGCGAATCCAGTGAGGAAAGATAGATGACAACCTGGGCTGATACTGTTTTAAACGCTCCAGGGTCAACAATCTTGCTTTGATTAATCAGGTTAGCCAGCTCGCTGTTTGTTACCAGAGCTGTGAGTAGATCGGCAGCATTCTGCCATTGCTCTGCAGGAAAGTGGATGTTGATAAGAGCGCGGCTTTTATTGCCAGACTGCAGAATGTTTTCAGGCAGCAGGTAGAAGTAACCGTGATGGTCAGCCAGCTTCCACTTGCACTGGTTCAGTGAATGGGAATCATGGTCATTGTCGTGAAGGATTCTTAATTTTTGCCCGTGCTTTTCCTGCAACTGCTTCAGATGTCTGATACAACGATGGCGATCTGGAGAAGAACTTTTTCTAATGGACTCTGGTGGGGCAGTGATGAGTTGGTGGTATATCTGATCGAAAGACAAGCGTTCTATAGACTTAAAGGAGAGCTTCGCCCGGCTTTGGCAGTACCTGTCCGTCTTAGCAACAGCACCAAGCATGGAATGGTTTTCATCGGAAATCTTGCATGCAGCCGCTTTCTCACCCTTAGGCACTGGCGGGTTTTCTTGAGAAGTAGGTACTTCTCTTAGTTCACAGGAACTCCCTGAATATCCTGAAACAGCCATAAATCACCTTGCTGCACTGCTAATCCCAAAGCACAACAGAAACTTCTTTTGAGTGCATTAACAGAGGAGTTAACAAGGCTGACAACTTTGTTTATTTCAAATGAGTGCCGTTTTCAAACAAGAAGCAGGCTGGCATTCATTCATCTTAACTTGTAATACCTGTGTAATATTGATTTTGATAATCTCATAGTAAAGTGTCTAAGTATGGGCAATTCTCGTCTGCGTATAGCAAGTGTATTGGGCTTGCACCTTCGGTTCAGAGAGAGCGTTGAGGCTCGCAATTTATCGTTATGTGTAATTCATGGAGGAAAAATCAATGTCATATCTAAAAGCAGCTGGAGTGCTGACACTATTATTAGCATTGATGCATGTAGCGATTATTGTTGGTGGAGCTGACTGGTATCGTTTCTTTGGTGCGGGAGAAGAGCTGGCTTTAATGCAGGAACAGGGTTCAAGTTATCCGGCCATGATTACCGCGTGCATTGCCGCTATTTTGGGAGCTTGGTCGCTGTTTGCCTTTTCAGGAGCCGGTGTCATTAGAACACTACCTTTCACCAAGTCTGTTTTAGCCATGATTTCACTGATTTTTTTAGCCCGAGGTTTGTTAGCTATTCCGGCAGTGCTTCTAATAGATGACCCAAATTTATCAGAATTGGCATTAAGGATGGACTTTATGGTTATCACATCAGCTATCTGTGTTGTTCTTGGTTCTTTGTATGGTTGTGGTGTCTATCAGGTTATTAAGCGTCAGAAGGTGACTAAATAAGGGGTACGGCTAAACACTGTCTGGGATGCCTTTTACTGGCCTGCCCATTTGGCGCAAAATGGGAAAGATGAGCAATTTCGAAATAGTTCTCTGCCCTGGTGGTTCAGCACTCCATTCTGAACTTGAGTCACTCCTTCAGTCTGGGTGGTCTGACTTTACGTTCACAGAATATTTTCCTGATCTCCCCACTCCCTTTGCTGTTATATCCGACGGAATCGTTGTTGGGGGATTGGCTTATTCCATGTACAAACAACCAAACAGCTCGAATCAGGTTGTATGGGTAAATGCCGTGTTTGTATTACAGGAATTTCGAGGACAAGGCATCGCCAGCGAATTGATAAGGCGGGCCAAAGAGTCGGTTCCAAGTAGTCAGCAGGAAATGCTATATGCCTATACCAATGTACCGACCCTGTATGAGTCTTTAGGGTGGATTAAGATTCCAGCAGAGGTTGAGAAGAACCATAAAGTCATGGCTGTAGTTCTATAAGCACGTCTGGGTGCAATAACTGGTGTTATGTGTATAGCACTAAGATACATGGACGTCTTCAGTCTTGTATGACCTACTCATGAGTGAATTAATCAATCAATCAATAATATGAATAAATTTGCAGTATTTTCAGATATCCACAGCAATGTATGGGCTTTGGAAGCGGTGTTGTCAGATGCACAGCAGAAGGATGTAGACGGTCTTATAAACCTTGGAGATATTTTGTATGGCCCTTTGGCTCCCAGAGAAACGTACGATCTCCTCCAGACAGAAGAGATAATTACGATTAAAGGAAATCAGGATCGCCAGATTTATGAGGCAACGGATGCTGAGATATCTGCAAATCCAACAATGCAATTCATTCTATCAGAGCTGGGCGCAGAGCCTCTGACATGGATGAAAGAGTTACCAGCAGTTAAATCCTTGGGTGGCGACCTGCTTCTATGTCACGGAACACCTGATAATGACTTGGTTTATATGCTTGAAGATGTTTCTGATGGCTATGCAAAAGTGAGATCGGAAATAGAAATTGCAAGCTTGACTGAGAATGTTAAAGAGACAGTTATTTTATGTGGGCATACTCATATCCCGCGTACAGTGCAGCTCAGCAATGGGAAGCTTGTTATTAACCCTGGCAGTGTTGGTTTACCTGCTTACTTTGACGACGAGCCCGTTCCTCACAAAATTGAAAATTACTCCAACTTCGCTTCATACTGCACAATCGAGCAAATAGCATCAGGCTGGCAGGTTGAGCATATAAAAGTTCCATACCGGTATGAGTATGCTGTTCAAGCGGCAAAGCAGAGAAATCGTTTGGATTGGGCTCAGGCCTTAAAAAGCGGAAGAGTCATGATGTAAAAAATACGTCGTGTACAGCGGCAAGCTACTTGAGATAATTTCGGTTCACACGAATATGTTATATGACTAAGTTAAATCACATTTGTAGAAAAATCTTATGAACGAAAACGCTCAGGTTTACTATCTGGAAGTTGTAACTCCGAATGTTGAGCTGGTGTGCGCATCATATTCACAGTCGCTACAGGTATCCTTTAGCGATGCAATTGCAGAGTTAGGTGGTGCTCTAACGGCTGCTCTTCCTGATGGAGGAATGCTCGGTGTTCGAGCTCCAATGCATGATGCAGAAGAACCGACAACACGCCCGTACTATCTTGTGGCGGATATAGAAAAATCTGTGAGAGAGGCGGAAAAGACAGGAGCAGAAATCGCGGTTCCTCCCATGGAAGTCCTTGGGCGTGGTCAGTGCGCAATTATCATGTTTGGCCCCATCCAAAGCGGGTTTTGGCAGGTTTAAATCACACTGCCACATATCAAAGCCTTTAAGCAGAGTTGTATAAGATTCAAATGTTAGAGCAAATTCACCAACGTAATATCGATTTATTGAATCAGGCCGGTGTTGCCTATCAAAGCTGGGAACACGAGCCGATTCTTGATTATGAAGCCGACAGCCTGGTAGCAAAAGAACTGGGCTGGACAGCAGAGCCAACCAAAAGCCTGTTTATGAAACTGAAAGATGGTCGTTACTGCATCTTTCTGACTCATCGTGATACTCGCCTGGACAGCAAGGCTATTCGCAATCTCACTGGGTCTCGCCCTTCTATCTGCTCCAATGAACAGATGCAGGAACGTATTGGTTGTGAGCCGGGTGCTGTTTGCCCTTTTGGGTTAGACGACGAAATTGTTCTGGTTGCCGATAAAACCCTGTGTGACCACGATGATATTCTGTGGACCCCGGGTCTGCCGGAAGTAACTTTTGCCATCGCTGGCGCAGATCTTCCCAAAGTTTTGGAAAAGATGGCAAACCCGGTTTTCTGGTTGTAATCAGGCTTTATCTTTTTGCCGCTTTTCGAAGGCTGCCATCTGTTCTGGTGTGGCAGGTAGCTGATACTTTTCCTTCCATTCGCTGTAGGGCATGCCATAAATTCTTTCTCTGGCTTGCCCGTCAGTCACTTCAATGCCGGCTTCGTCAGCAGCAGCTTTGTACCACTTTCCAAGACAGTTACGGCAAAAATCCGCCAGAATCATCAGGTCGATATTCTGTACATCTTTATTGTTATCAAGGTGCTCAAGCAGTCTGCGGAAAACGGCTGCATCCAGTTTGTCTTGGGTGGCTTGATCAAGGTCTGTCTGGGAGAAAGGGCTGGTCATTGTTGTTATATCCTGTACGACGCTGTTTCAGTGCGGGAAGTCTAACGTGGTGATACGGCCAGTACCACCACGCAGATATAGCGGTGATTAAATAGGCTTCAAAGGGTCTTCTCCATAGTAAGCCCGGCGCAGTATCTCCTTAATTTCTGAAATCAATGGATAGCGAGGGTTCGCAGGTGTGCATTGATCATCAAAGGCTGCCTCAGATAGCGCATCCAAATGAGTCAGGAATTGATCTTCCGGAACACCTGCTTCTTTCAAGGATGAAGGAATACCGACATCCCGCTTCAACTCTTCGATCGCAGTAATCAGATTTAAAACCTTTGCCTCATTATCTTTACCACCCAGTTTCAAATGATCCGCCACAGAGGCATACCGACACTTGGCGATAGGGCGATCATATTGTGGGAAGGCCGCTTGCTTGGTGGGGTTGTCTGTTGCGTTGTAGCGAATCACATAACTGATCAGCAACGCATTTGCGAGGCCGTGGGCCAGCTTGAATTCACTGCCAATCTTATGAGCCATAGAGTGGCAGATACCGAGGAAAGCATTGGCAAACGCCATACCGGCAATCGTTGCAGCATTGTGCATCTGCTCACGGGCTTTTGGATTGCAGGCACCTTCCTGACAGGCAGGACGCAGCCATTCAAAAATCATTGCTGTTGCCTGCAGGCAATGACCGTCTGTGTAAGGTGTTGCCAGCACGGAAACGTAGGCTTCCAGAGCATGGGTTAATGCATCAATGCCACCCCAGGAAGTGAGGGTGCGTGGCATTTGCATCACCAGATCAGCATCAACAATGGCAATATCTGGGGTCAGCTCATAATCCGCCAGTGGGTATTTGACGCCGGTCTTTTCATCGGTGACTACCGCAAAAGGGGTAACTTCCGAACCGGTTCCCGAGGTTGTGGGAATAGCAACAAACTTGGCTTTTTCTCCCAGTTTCGGGAAGTGATAAATACGCTTGCGAATATCCATAAACCGGAGCGCCAGCTCTTCAAAGCGTACGTCTGGATGTTCGTACATGACCCACATGATCTTGGCGGCATCCATTGGCGAACCACCACCAAAGGCAATAATTACATCGGGCTGGAAGTCATTCATCATGGCGGTACCTTCAGCCACAATGCCTAGCGTTGGGTCAGCTTCCACACCGGAGAACACTCTTACCGCAATACCATGCTGGCGCAGAACCCCGGTTACCTGACTGGCCATACCACTGCTGGCGAGGAAAGCGTCGGTGATAATGGCGGCACGTTTGCAGCCATTCAAATCTTCAAGGGCAACCGGCAGGCAACCACGGTTGAAGTACACAGATTCTGGCAGCTTGTGCCACAGCATGTTTTCGCGCTTCATGGCTACTGTCTTGACATTAATCAGGTGTTTGACGCCAACATTTTCACTGATGGAGTTCCCGCCCCAGGAACCACATCCCAGAGTCAGGGATGGGGCCAGCTTAAAGTTGTACAGATCACCAATCGCACCCTGGGATGCCGGCATATTCACCAGAATGCGGGCGGTTTTCATGGCCTGACCATATTCTTCCAGACGTTTGGTTTCCCGATCCTGATCGGTATAAAGCACCGATGTATGACCAATACCGCCAAGGGCAACCAGTTCCGCCGCTATCCGAGTGGCATCGGTAAAGTTTTTAGCTTTATACATGGCCAGAGTGGGAGAGAGCTTTTCGTGGGCAAACGGCTCTTTCTCTGAAGAATCTGAAACTTCGGCAATCAGTATCTTGGTTTCTGGTGGAACCTTGATACCGGCAAGCTCAGCAATTTTAACGGCGGACTGCCCAACAATTGCTGAGTTCAGCACGCCGTCCTTCAGCAGTATTTTGCCGACTTTATTGGCGTCTGCTTTTTTCATGACCAGGCCGCCATGATTAAGGAAGCGTTCACGGACTTTTTTATAAACACTGTCTACGACAATGACAGACTGCTCAGAGGCGCATACAACACCATTGTCGAAGGTTTTACTCATCAGTATTGAGCTAACGGCCTGCTTAATATCTGCCGTTTCATCAATAACTACCGGAGTATTCCCCGCCCCAACACCAATGGCAGGTGTACCTGACGAATAAGCCGCACGCACCATCCCTGGGCCACCGGTGGCAAGAATCAAGCTGATGGACGGATGTCGCATAAGCTGGCTTGAAAGATCCACCGTTGGCTGTTCAATCCAGCCAATTACATTGGGTGGTGCGCCAGCTGCAGCTGCAGCGTCACGAACAATACGCGCCGCTGTACAGGTACTGTTTCGTGCTCGTGGGTGCGGAGAAAAGATAATGGCGTTGCGTGTTTTCAGGGCCAGAAGTGCTTTGAATATTGCGGTACTGGTTGGATTTGTTGTTGGCACAATACCTGCGATAACACCAATTGGTTCGGCCACTTTAATAATGCCGAAGGTTGGGTCTTCTTCCAGAATGCCGCAGGTTTTGTCGTCGCGATATTTGTTATAAATGTATTCCGAAGCAAAATGATTTTTGATCACCTTGTCTTCAATAATCCCCATCCCTGTTTCTTCCGCAGCCTGTTTGGCAAGGCTGACTCTGGCATCAGCAGCGGCCAAAGCCGCACTTCGGAAAATTGCATCAACCTGTTCCTGAGAAAAACTGGCGTATTGCTGCTGCGCTTCCTGTACGCAGGCAATAATTTGTTCAAGTTGCCGACTGTCGTCTGCTTTCATTTTGACGCCTCCCTGAAAGGGCGAAAAAGAATCCACGGAGAGGAGGTCACAGAATAGTCGAGAGTCAGCTGTTTCGATATGGGTCTATGGTTCCACTTTTGCTGCTGTGTAACGGTGTAGAACATATCAACTCATTGCCAAGCAGATTTTTCATACGCTTCTATACTGACCACGCCTTTGCTTCTGCCTTTAAGGAATAAGCATGATTAAACGGGGTCTTGCGGTATTTACATTTGCTCTTCTGTCCCTCCTTGTTGCCCGGGTTCAGGCTTCATGGCTGGTGGGGGTGGGCAAAAGTGATATTACCGGCCCTGCTGTAGAAATAGGCCTGTTGGGATATGGTGAGTCTTCCCAGATAGCAAGAGGCATCCATGATCGTATGTGGGCCAGAGCCTTTGTGGTTGCGGAACCTGTGACCCAGAAGCGGGTGGTGATTGTTGTACTCAATGCTGCGATGGTTTTTGGTGATGTCACCAGAGAGGTGATTCGTCGTCTCCAGCTTCAGTTCGGCCAGCTCTATCAGGATGGAAACATGCTGATACTGGCGGATCACAGCCACAGCACCAATGGTGGGCAGGGTGGCCATTTATTATTCAGCCTGGCTGTTCATGGTTTTTTCCCGGATGCTTTTGAGGCCATGGTTGGCGGGATTGTTGATTCTGTTGTTCAGGCTCACAAAAGCCTGGCTCCTGGAAGAGTTCTGATTAATCAGGGGGAGTTGTATAACGCCAACGCGAACAGATCCCTGAAAGCATTTCTGCGTAACCCGGAATCAGCGACCATGAAGTCTATCGATCCGGAAATGGTGGTCATGAGGTTTGAGCAGGGCACAACCCCTGTTGGAATGCTGGGCTGGTTTGCGACTCATGGTGTGTCTTTTCCTCAGAATAACTTGCTGATATCCGGTGATAACAAAGGTTATGCCGCCACATTGATGGAGGAAGAAATGGGTAATGGTTTCGTGGCCGCATTTCCCCAAACCAACTCCGGAGATATGACTCCCAATGTTTTTCTGGATGGCACCGGGCCGGGTTCAACACCGGAGGAAAGTGCGCGGATTATTGGGCGAAAGCAATTTGATAAAGGACTGCAACTGTTCAGTGAAGCCAGCAGTGAGATAACCGGAGACATTGACTGGCAACATGAGTATGTGGATTTTTCCCAACAAACAGTTTCTGAGCAATTAACTAATTTACCCCGGCCAGTAAGTACCTGCCCTGCAACGGCTGGCTATGGATTTGCTGCGGGAACAAGAGATGGGCGTCCCCGGCCCTGGCGCTTTTTTTTCAAGGAGGGGCACAAAGATCCCTATTTTCCCTGGACGACCATCAGTGGTTGGTTAACAGGGCTAACTCCTGAGATTTATGACTGCAACTCCCCCAAGGTATCTCTGTTGGCTCTGGGGGCTCCCCATCATTTTGAATATATAAACCGAATTGTTCGAACGGCGCTGGATGGCAGTGTTCCTCTGGAGCTCGCTAATTACAGTTGGGCTCCTGAGGTTTTACCTGTGTCGCTGGTTAAGTTAGGGGGGCTCGGTTTGCTTGGAGTGCCGGCAGAATTTACCCATATAGCCGGGCATCGTCTGAAGAAAACGGTTGAGGCCTCAGCCGGGGAGAAGTTTAACAAACTGATTCTGGCGGGTTATGCCAATGATTACAGCCTGTATGTCACAACGCCGGAAGAATATCAGGAGCAACTTTATGAAGGCGGGGCCACGCTGTTCGGGCCGTGGACTCTGCCAGCTTATCAACAGGTGTTTAGTCGCTTGTCAGAAAACCTGGTTCATCCGGGGACGTCCCCACGGTCTGAGGCTGTACCAGACAACCTGAATCAGTATTACCAGAATATTAAAGTGCCTGAGATTACTTGTGGCCAATATGAAGAGTATGGTCGTCTTTTGTCTGGTACCCCTGATGTGGCATGGACTGGACAAAAGGTTAAAGCCTGTTTTACCTCGACCCATCCCCGTCTCGCTGTGCGACGTTTAGAAACATTTCTTACCGTTGAAAAACTTGGCGTGAATAACCAGTGGTACAGGGTTGCGACGGATGATGACTGGGATACACGTTTTTACTGGCACTCGGACTACGCAGGAGCATCATCAGGGGAAGCCTGTGTCGAGTGGCATATTCCCTATGATACTTCAGATGGTGTGTATCGCCTTGGACATCACGGTATCTGGCGAAGCCCCCGAGGAGGAACGACTACTTATCATGGTTACACTCCAGGTTTTGCAGTCGCACAGGAAAGCCAGCGAGGTGCGATGCTGGTGCTTGCCAGGAAGATGTTGTCGACCCGTTGATCGAAGGCGATTTTAGGCAACACATCGTAGCGCAAGATTTCACTGACTTTCACGGTATACTCGGCTTTTTATCCACCGGGTGAGAACTGTTGAAACGCAATCGTTGCGCAAGATGTGAGCGACCTGTCTCTGTGTGTCTCTGTAAGGGGCTTGATGCTTTTTCTGCCCCTGTCGATATTGTTCTTCTGCAAACCCCAAGAGAACAGAAGCATGCGCTGAATACTGGTCGCATTGTTAAGCTGGGGGTAGAGAACTGCAGAGTTATTGTTGGCGAAAACTTTTC
This sequence comes from Parendozoicomonas sp. 2304DJ65-17, assembly GCF_058148445.1. NCBI lineage: Bacteria > Pseudomonadati > Pseudomonadota > Gammaproteobacteria > Oceanospirillales > Endozoicomonadaceae > Parendozoicomonas > Parendozoicomonas sp. 2304DJ65-17. The sequence continues at coordinate 309,891 of NZ_JBYVJV010000005.1, read as the reverse complement.
TAATAATGTCGAACTGAATGCTCTTTTGGATCAAGCAGAAGGTCGAACATGGCTTCTTTACCCTGATGAGCAGAGTTTGCCCCCTCAAGGAATAATGTCCTGCCAAACGCAATCAGTTGAAGGGGAGCAGCCTGTTGTTATTGTGCTCGATGCAACCTGGCGAAAGTCACGCAAAATGTTGCACCTTTGTCCCCGGCTTCGGGAGTTGCCCAAGGTTGCCCTGCCGGAAGACAGTGTATCCCGTTATCGTATTCGTAAGGTCCCCGGAGATGGATTTATCTCCACTGTTGAAGCGACAGTGGCTTTGCTTGGAGAGGTTGGGCATCCGCCGAAGTCCTGTCAGCAGATGCTTGATGCTTTTGACCGTATGATTCAGTTCCAGATTGACGCTATGGGAGAATCAACCTGGCAGGCGAATTACCTGAAAATCAACAGACTTTAGTTTTCAGGTAATGCATGCGGACTACGTGTCCAGATTTCCCGCATTAAACAAAGCTTATCTGTAACCATATATGGACACAGCTCAAGAGTGTCGTCAGGTAAGAGTTTAAAGCGTGTTGTGTAAATTGATCCGGAGTCGGGATCGAGAGCCGTTCCATACCAGACGTCTTTTTTCTTACTGCTTTTTTCCAAGTCTTCGAGAAAAACCATGCCCAGCTTTGGCTGGTCTTTCCGCTCTCCCGGACACACTGTACAGATATCGCCCTGATCCTGAGGGCGGTGAAGGATCACGGCCTTTCCTTCCCATTTGCCGGTATCGTCCTGCGGATAAATATGCATGGTTGTATCGAGGTTACCGTCTTCATCCAGCATATCCCAAAGACCGGTAATACTGCTTGCCGAGAGCATTTGGGAACTCAGGCAGGCAGTAATAAAAACTGAGAAGGTTAGCTTTCTGTAGCTCATATGATCTCCGTAACAATGTGTTTTTTTGGGTGATTCCCCTGAAAAAAGCCGGGAAAGTGTAGACCTCTCCTTGTGAAAAAGCGTAAGGCCATCTATATCCACTGCCGCAAAACATTATTTGAGTGGGGAGGTGGCCGCCATGGCGGACTTGCGGGGGATCTGCTTTGCTATCGCGGGCATTGTGGCTGGCGACGCATTTATCAGTCAGGACAGTCTGGCCAATGGTATTTCTGTCGATGAAATGACTGTGCGCAGGCTGGGGGATGCTTTCTCTGGTGGAGCCGCAGAAACCTCTGATGCCAGTGCGGTGTGGTACAACCCGGCTGCCATTACCCGGCTGCAAGGCAGGGAAGTGACTGGTGGCTTAATCGCTATTCCCCATGAAACCCGTTTTGATGGCCGGGTTTATTATGTTGAAGATGGCGACCCGGTGTCCGGACATAATAAAACCTGGACGGGTACCGAAGTTATTCCCAATTTCTACAGTGCATTCCCAATAGCCGATCGCTGGTGGCTGGGAGTAGGTGTTAACTCGCCCTGGGGTACTGGCACTGAGTTTGATAAAACCTGGGTTGGGCGTTACCAATCTATTGAGAGTGAACTGCTCACAGTAAACCTGCTGACAGTTGTAGGCTGGCAGGTTACAGATCAACTGTCTCTTGGCGCAGGCCTGATCACTGAGTACGCAGATGGCAAGATTGAACGGGCAATTCCCGCAACTGATCAGGATGGCCGGTTTAAAAGTGACGGTGACGATACCAGCTTTGGATTTACCTTTGGCCTTTTCTATAAGCCTCTACCAGACTGGCAGTTTGGCCTGAATTACCGCAGCGCTATTAAGCATACCCTTGAAGGCAAGATGGAAGTGCGATTGCCTGAAGAAATGTTGCCGATGACCGGATCAACGTTTGAACGAACCGATGGGCGTCTGAAACTGGATATTCCTGAAACATTTTCTGTCAGTGCCATTCATAACTTAACTCCGGATTGGAGTCTCAAAGCTGATGCAACCTGGACCCGCTGGAGCCGGTTTGATGAACTGGTTTTTGAACCTAAAACCACCAGTGGTAAGTTGATCAACAAATCTGAAGTTCAGGTGATGGACTGGCATGATGTCTGGCGTTTTGCTTTAGGTACAGAGTACAAGTTAAACCCTCGCTGGACAGTTCGCGCTGGAATGGCCTACGACGATTCTCCTACACCGAATCATACGGCAACCGTTGATTTTGCCGTGGGAGATTACAAGGCAGTATCTATAGGTGCGACCTGGGAGTGGAGCAAAGATCTGGCGGTAGATATGGCATTTCAACATACCTGGACAACCCGTCGGACGATTCATGAGAATGTAAAAGATTTGTCTGGATCGGTAGCCATTAAAGCGGATGGTGAAGTGACTAACCGCATCAACAGTATTGGTGTAGGTTTGCGCTGGCGGTTCTAATGCTTTTTCTGCTCTCGTGTTAACATAGTTTTGCAGAGCAGAAGATGAGGTCGGCGGGATGGAAGTACAGAACAGAATTCAGCAGAAACTGGAACAGGCACTAAAGCCGGATCACCTGCATGTTGAGAACGAAAGCCACATGCACAATGTGCCAGCTGGCTCGGAATCGCACTTTAAAGTGGTGATTGTCAGCAATACATTTGCAGGGCAGATGCCCGTTAAACGGCACCAGCAGGTTTACCAGGTGCTTGCAGAAGAACTACAAAGTGGTGTTCATGCTCTGGCGCTGCATACTTACACTCCTCAGGAGTGGGAAGTGGTCAATCGGCAGTCTCCTGACAGTCCTAACTGTCTTGGAGGCAGTAAAGCCGGATAAACCGGTTTCGTAAAAATCCTATAAATCACCCTGAAAGCCCGGACAATGCTCCGGGCTTTCCTTTTTTGTAAAGATGCTCCCCGTGTTTTGATATACATCAGCTAAACAGAAAATACACAGAACAACGCCCTTAATTGGTCGTTGAGCACCGTGGTAGTTTCCCCGCACCAGTCAGGGTAGGAATCCTTTTTGAAATGTTTTCAAAGAGTATCCCTAGGGCCACCCGAGCTGAATCCTGGTTGTAATTACAAATAGGGGGAGAGTATGGCTGCCGATGGAGCTCTGGAAAGATATTTCCAGCTGAAAGCCAATGGTACCAATGTAAGAACGGAGGTGATTGCAGGTTTCACCACGTTTATGACCATGGCGTACATTCTGATCGTCAACCCGTTGATATTGAAAGATGCCGGAATGGATTTCGGGGCCGTGTTCACGGCAACCACCATTTCCGCGATTATCGGTACATTGGTAATGGCACTCTGGGCAAAACTGCCTTTTGCTCTTGCTCCCGGTATGGGACTGAATGCCTTCTTTGCCTATGGTGTTGTTCTGGGAATGGGATATTCCTGGCAGATGGCACTGACCGCAATTCTGCTGGAAGGTATTATCTTCCTGATTCTGACTGCCTTTAATATCCGTGAAGCCATTGTTAACAGTATTCCGCTGAGCCTGAAGAAGGCTGTTTCCTGCGGTATTGGTTTGTTTATCGCATTTATTGGCCTGCAGAACGCCGGTATTGTTGTCGATAACCCAGCCACTCTGGTTACCGTTGGCCCCCTGATGGATCCCAAGCCTTTGCTGGCCTTGCTGGGTATCCTGATTACCGGCGTTTTGCTGGTGAAGGATGTGAGCGGTGCACTGTTGATTGGCATTGTTGCTGCAACAGTTATCGGCATTCCTATGGGCGTGACCTCCATGCCCGATTTCAGCAATGGCATGGCTCCACCAGATATTTCTCCAATCATGTTCCAGTTTGAGTGGGACAAGGTGTTCTCTGCCGATATGGCAATTATCCTGTTCACCTTCCTGTTTGTGGATATGTTCGACACAGTTGGTACTTTGGTGGGTGTATCTACCAAGGCTGATATGTTGGATGAAAATGGTGAAGTACCACGTTGTAAGCAGGCGCTGTTTGCTGACGCCATCGCAACCACTGCCGGAGCTTGTCTGGGTACCAGTACAGTAACAACCTTCGTTGAAAGTGCTGCTGGTGTATCCGCCGGTGGTCGTACAGGCCTGACTTCCCTGACAGTTGCTGGCTTGTTCCTCGTAGCTCTGTTCCTGTCACCACTGTTCCTGATGGTTCCAGGTGCTGCCACTGCGCCAGCTCTGGTACTGGTGGGTCTGTTTATGCTGTCGCCAATCAAGGATATTGATCTGGAAGATTACAGCGAATCTATCCCAGCCTTCCTGACTGTGCTGTTTATGCCTCTCACCTACAGCATCGCTGAAGGTATTATTGTTGGTATGCTGTCTTACATTATTCTCAAGGTACTGACTGGCCACTCCAGGCAGGTCAGCATCGTATCTTATATTGTTGGCGCGCTTTGCCTGACCAAGATTGTGATGTAAACCGTACGACCTGATAGAAAAAAGCCCGAACTGTTTTAAGCAGGCCGGGCTTTTCTTTTACTCGCCAATTATCAGCGAGTGGTGTGCAAGCCACACTCACGATTACCGAGAACTTTGGTTGGGTCAAAGTAGTCTTCTTCAATCGGCAGATCGTTTTCCACCAGATACTCTTCCAGGTCCAGTTCTGTCCAGTAAAACAGTGGGGCAACTCTGAGCAGGCCATCCTGAGTTTCTGTGAGGATATCCAGGTTCTGGCGGAATGCTGTCTGCTCCTGGCGAATCGCAGTCAGCCAGACATCCGGTGCATGTTCTTTCATCGCCCGGTTAAAGGGTTCCAGTTTAACTTCCTGAGTAAATGCATCATGTTCCGGAGTATCAACTTCAGGAATTCCACCATGTACCGCTTCACGGTAGGCCCGGCTGTATTGTGGGTGGTAAACGTGAACGTTCAGGTTCAATGAGCTAATCAGCTGCTGTGCAAACTTATAGGTTGCCGCTGTGCCATAACCAGAATCAATCCAGATAACAGGGATATCCGGCTTTTGCTGAACAGCAAGATGAAGAATCGCTGCTTCGTGAGGGCCGAAGTTAGTAGTGATTACCGGGTTTTTCGCATCAGCCAGAACGGCTTGGATAATCTCTTCCGGTGATTTGCCTTTTAAGCTGGCGCTCTGTTCCTGAAGGGTCTGTGTCATTGTCTTTCGTTGTTGTTGGTCGTTCTGGAGTGTCGCTCACTATAAAAGCCTGCACTGGCGGAGTCTACGAATAAGAGCTTCTATTAATAGTGCGATTTAGTATATGGATATGTTCTAATCGGGATAAGAAAGACGGCTTTGGACGTCTGACATAACAATAGATCAGGGATGCTTTTTTGAGCTTTTCACATACTTATAACTGGCAGCGTATTCGCCAGATTGTTCTTGGTTTTAAAAAAGAGCTGGTCGTTGCCAACTGTGTTGCCGTTTTAGCCACGCTGGCCAGTGTGCCAACACCTTTATTGTTACCTCTGCTTGTTGATGAAGTTTTGCTGGAACAGCCTGGCCTGGTGGTGAATTCTATTTCACCCCTCATACCAGGGGAGTGGTCAACACCCGGTTTTTATATAGCCCTGTTACTGTTGGTCAGTATTACTTTGAGAATTCTGGCATTGGTATTCAATGTCTGGCAGTCCCGCCAGTTTACAGTGATATCCAAGGAAGTGACTTACAGGATTCGCGCCAGCCTGCTGAAGAAGCTGGAACGCATTTCTATGAAAGAGTACGAAACGCTGGGGAGTGGTTCCGTCTCTGCCCGCCTGGTGACTGATTTAAATACTATTGATCAGTTTATTGGCTCAACAGTCAGCCGACTGCTGGTGGCATTTCTAACGCTGGTGGGAACAGCTGCCATTCTTTTGTGGATGCACTGGCAACTGGCATTGCTGATTCTGGTTTTGAACCCAATTGTGATTTATTTCACTGCCAAGCTAGGCAAGCAGATCAAAAACCTGAAGCAGCAGGAAAACAAAGCCATCGATGTTTTTCAGCAGACATTAACGGAGACCCTTAGTGGTATTCAGGAGATTCGGGCAGCGAATCGGGAAAAACATTATCTGGCTCGGTTGATGGATCGCGCCCGGAATGTGCGGGACAGTGGCACAGAGTTTTCCTGGCGTAACGACGCTTCAAACCGCCTGAGTTTTATGTTGTTCGTTGTGGGGGTGGATGTGTTCCGGGCTGCGGCCATGATGGCAGTTGTTATGTCTGACCTCAGTATTGGTCAGATGTTCGCGGTTTTCGGTTATCTCTGGTTTATGCTCACTCCAGTTAATGAACTGCTGGAAATGCAGTATGGGCTTTATGCTGCCAATGCTGCGTTAGGGCGTATTAATACTTTGCTGGAGTTGAATGAAGATGTACGCACCTCTTCAGGAGTGAATCCGTTCAACGGTAAAACCACTGTTCCTGTAGAAGTACGTGATCTGCACTTTTCCTATGGTGAGTCGCCAGTTCTAAAAGGTGTTTCTTTGTCCGTTGCCTCCGGAGAGAAAGTAGCACTGGTAGGAGCCAGTGGTGGAGGCAAATCCACACTGGTGAAAGTTCTTCTTGGTCTGGCCAGCCCCGAGAGCGGTGATGTGTGTTATGGCGGGGTTTCCATTGACCAGTCTGGTGTCGACAATGTGCGGGAAAATGTGTCTATCGTGCTTCAGCACCCGGCTCTGTTTGATGCTTCGGTTCGGGAAAATTTAACTCTGGGAAGAGAGGCTGATGATGCGGCACTCTGGCAGGCACTGAAAGTTGCTCAATTGGATGATTATATTCAACAACTTGATCAGGGGCTGGATACCCGTGTTGGTAATAATGGTGTTCGTTTATCGGGTGGTCAGCGACAGCGTCTGGCTATTGCCCGCATGATTATCAGCAATCCGAAAGTTGTTATTCTGGATGAGGCGACTTCTGCTCTGGATGCAGATACCGAGTTTCGTTTGCATCAGGCGCTGGAAGATTTTCTGGCTCATCGGACGTCCATCATCATTGCTCACCGCCTCAGTGCGGTAAAGCAGGCTAATCGTGCTTATGTTTTTGAAGATGGTGTTATCAGTGAGGCGGGCAGCCATGAGCAGTTATTGATGCAGAATGGTTTGTATGCCCGCTTGTATGGTGATCTTCAAAGCCATAAAAGAACCGCATAACTCACTACTTTGGTTTTGTTGGGTTACGCCGCTTTGCGGCTAACCCAACCTACGATGACTTGGGTTTCTTCTTTCTCTTGAGTTCTGTGCAGATAAAGAAGGGCGCTTCCCGAACAGTTTTTATTGGCCAGCAATTCATGTGGTGTTTGATAACAGGCTTTTTATCCTGAATATAAACGCCGAGATCAATGGGTTGCTCGCCAGCAAAAGGGGCAGCCATGTTGTAGGTGTTAAGTACCTGGTCAATCTTGATGCCAATGGTGGTGAAATTGCGGTGGCTCTGATTGTAGGGACGCTGACTTTTTATTGTTGAACTCAGTACGGTAATAAGCTCAGATAATGCACTTGGGCTCATGGCATTCCGAAAAGCATTCTCATTAATGTCGTTGGCTATATTGAGCATGTGTCCGAGTGCCTTATCGATATGCCCTCGCAATGATGACCAGTCTATGGATGTCAGATAGGTATCCATCAGCTCTAATGTATTAATAAACTCGCTCAAAAAAGCCAGAGCTTCCAGAGCTGATTCATAAGGTGTGTCCAGCGCCTGCCCTGTTTCCATACCGGCCATAGTGATGCTGGCGTATTCCGCTATGTGCCAGGCATATTGTTGAGTCTGGGCAATGGCAAGAGTGTCCGTCGCCAAGAGCAGTAGCTGGTTTTCCAGTGCGTAGATCAGGATATCATCCCGGCTTTTCAAAAGGCTCTCTTGCACCGGGCGCATCATGGCTGGGTATTTCGGAAGGTTATTTCTCCGGTAAGCCAGTCGTTCAATAAACTGTTTGCGGGAGCCAATATCTGGTGGGGTCTGGTAAAGATGTTCTGTTGCATCCCCCTGAAAATCCCTTTCTGTTCGATACATGACAGGAATTGCGCCAGAATGCGCTGTAGAGGCAGTTATAATCATCACCGAAGGAAGAATCACTCGCGAGAAAAAACTCATGGTTGTTGCCACCCCGAGTTGAATGTTGTTTTAAAAGACCAGATAAAAGGCGGGTTGGTTCAGGGATTTCTGTAATGATTTATCTCTGTTCAGGTTACAGAAAGATGCAGAGCGTGACGGATTGGGGAGAGAGTATGGCAGAGGAAGATTACAAGGCACCGGTGGTAACCATCACCTATTGCACTGGGTGTAACTGGTTGCTCAGAGCCGGGTGGATGGCCCAGGAATTGTTACAAACCTTTTCTACGGATCTTGGAGAGGTTCGCCTTATTCCTGGTTCCGGTGGTGTATTTCAGGTCACAGTAAACGGTGATCAGGTCTGGGAAAGAAAAGCCGATGGTGGTTTCCCCGATGCCCGTGAGCTGAAACGCAGGGTGCGGGATCGTATTGACCCTGAACGCTCGCTAGGCCATATAGACCGGACTTAAATCCGGTCATCAGACACCAAGTACTGTTTGTTTCCGGCTGTCCCATACCTTTTCGTGGATAAAGTAGGCAACGGTGTTACATGCCGGTTCTACAAGGGCAACCATGCCACCAATGGCCAGGCTGCCGGTCATCAGGTAAACAATAGAAAAGCCAACTGTGAAGTGGACGGCTGCAAATGATGCTGTTTTTGCCATGACACCCTCCATAACCTGTTTCTTAGAGTTGCTTGTCTTGAGGTTATGGTAGGGCTTTTTATTTGATGAGTAGATTTAATTAATTCTATCTATTTGGTAGGTTTTGGCTATCAGGCCCAGCCGGACTTCTTGCGTCGTGGTTGCAGCATAGGGGCAATAAAGCCCAGAAGCAGACCAAATAATAGGGTCCCGGCACCATACAGATACCATTGCTGTTCTGAAGAATCAGCCAATTGCTGGTTGGTGCTTTGCAGGGTTTGCAGCTCATTCATCAGTTGTTCATTTGCTAACACCAGTTCCCGGTTGCGCTTATCAAGATCAATGCTCTTGGCAGAAATGGCTTTAATACGGGCCAGTTCTTCCTGCAGATTACTCGCGGTACGATCGCTGGAAGTCAGAGATGCCGTGGCTTCCTTCAGGGAAGATTCTGTTTCTTTTAATTTCTGGGTAAGAGTGGCTGTCTGCTGTTTCAAACGTGAAGTTTCATCCTGGGCGGCTTTCAATTGGGCGGCAGCAGGAGGCTCAAACAGAACATATTGTCCAGGAACATAGCCTTCCTGGCCGCCCTGAGTGGTGACCTTGTAGTAACCGTCTACAGGTTCTTTCTCTACCAGAATAAGTGGGGTGCCTGTTTTCAGGGCACGGTTCACAATGCGGAAGCTGCCGCCAGGGCCAGAACGCAGGGGAACATACAGCGTGTCAGAAATGTAAACGGTTTCTGCTGCTGCAAAGGAAGGCAGAGTCAAGATAACCATTAATAGTGGGATAAGGCGTTTCAAGTCCGGTCTCCGTATAAATAAGTAAATGCAGCTCTCCCGTAAACGGTGGCTGCATTTTCTGAATCTGTTTTGTGATGAAATTCTTAACACACATCTATCGGGACTACAAAAAATGCCGCCGAATGTGTGATGAATTTATTCCGGTTTGTCGCTGTGGGCGGGCTGGCCGTCCTGTAAGTGGCGATTCAGGAACATGAACTGGATGATAACGAAAGCAAAGGTGAGGATAAGGTTTCCAAACACCTTAAAGTCTACCCAAAAGTCTCCTGGTACCATAAAAGCCGCAAACCAGTTCGCTGCTCCCAACAGGGTAAAGAAAATAACCCAGCTGAAGTTTACCTTGTACCACACCTCCTGAGGGAGCTTCATGGCATGGGACAGCATGCGCTCAATAATGGTTTTGCTTCCAATAAACTGACTGGCCAGAAAAACTACAGCAAAGACCCAGTTAACGATGGGCGCTTTCCATTTCAGGAAGGTTTCATCTCGGAACATAACAGTCATGGAGCCCAGAATCATAACGGCGGCCAGGGTGAAAATCTGGCCTTTTTCCAGGGACTTCTGCTTAAACCAGAGCAACCCGTAAACAATAACGGAGGTGATGATCAGAATGGCTGTGGCACTGATAATACCGCCCAGTTCAAAGGTCTGACCAAGGGCGGATACTTCCCGTGGATCCATCTTGGCCACGATGAAGAAAATAATCAGGGGCAGGAAGTCGATAAATTGTTTCATGCAAAAATCTGGTTAATCGGCGACAATCGCCAATATCTCCTTCAAAATTCGTGCCTCTAGTGTAAAGCCACTTCCGGTCGGGATAAAGAACAGACATGTCACAAAAAGTAGACTTCCACTGCCACAGTACCGCCTCAGATGGGGTTTTATCCCCGGCGCAGCTTCTGGAAAGGGCGATTGGCGCAGGCGTGGACTGTCTGGCACTGACCGACCATGACACCGTTGCCGGTACCCGCTGGCTGGTGGAAAAGGGGGTTCCTGAAACTATTCAACTGATCCCCGGGTGTGAGCTATCAACAGTCTGGGGCTCCCGTGAAATTCATATTGTGGCCCTGGGGTTTGAACTGGATAACCCGGATGTTCAGGATTTTCTGGCTGCTCAGGGTAGAGCTCGCTGGCAGCGTTGTGAGCGGATTGCTGACAAAGTATCCAGACGGTTACCGGATTACACTGCCGAACAGTGTCTGGAAGGTGCGCTGGAACAGGCTCGTTTAGCCCAGCGGGAAACCGATGAGAGTTTTACCCTGCCGGACTCTGAAGTGCAGGTTGGCCGCCCTCATTTTGCCGGATGGATGGTTCAGGAAGGTATTACTGGCGATCGTAATAGCGCCTTTGACAAATACCTGAGTGCCAAACGTATCGGTAACGCCAAACAGTTTTGGCCTCATATGGCGGATGCTGTTAAAGCAGTACTGAGCTGGGGCGCTGTGCCGGTACTGGCACATCCGGGACGTTACCGGATGACTGGAATGAAACTTCAGGAAGTGATCCGTGCTTTTGCCGAAGCTGGTGGTCAGGCGATGGAAGTACTTGGCTGTCAGCAACCGCGTGGTGAGCGGGAAACCATGGCCCGTTATTGTGAAAAGTTTGATCTTCACGCTTCCATGGGCAGCGATTTTCATGGCCCGTGGAATGATTATGTAGAACTTGGTCGCCTTGGGCCTTTACCAGAAAATTGTCGTTCAATCACAGAATTGCTGGAAATCGATTAACCTAGGGTGTGTTCACAATTAAACATCGAACTCAGCATTCTCAAAAGTTTCTAGGGATAGGCGCAGTTCCGCTGGAATGCTGATTGCCTTTCAAGGGACTGCAACGCAGCCATAGAAACTTTTGGGAATGCCCTTCGGGTGGCTCTGAATGCCATCATTCGTGGTGTCAGGCTTGCTCAATGTAGAATAACTACGATTTTCACAAGCCTTTCTAACGCCTGACGGCATTCAGAGCCACTGAGTCGTATGTTTAATTGTGAACACACCCTAGGTTACCTTGCATAATTGAAATCCTCTCATAAGCTCACTGTTTCGCTTTTCCTGTGAGTGTCAGGGTCGTGTCCGAGAATTATTCTTCGAATAAGCCAGTTTCGTTTACACGCTGGCGTTGGGCTCTCCTTCTGGTGATGGTGTTTGGTTTTACTGTTTTGGGTGTGCTGACAGTGAAAGTGCATCATGACGCGCCGCCGATTCCTGAACAGGTTGTAACTCCGACGGGTATGATTCTATTTACCGGTGAGGATATTACTGCCGGGCAGCAGGTGTTTCTCAAATACGGTTTGATGGATAACGGCACTATCTGGGGGCATGGCGGTTATCTTGGGCCAGACTTTTCTGCCCAGTATCTCCACAGCCTTGCGGATACCACTCAGCGGTTTATGGCTCGGGAAGAGTTTGGCAAACCTGTTGCACAGTTGGAGCCCGGAGAAAAAGTTCTGGTTGATGCCTCTGTTGTTTCCATACTGAAAGAAAACAGATACGACAGTGCGACAAAGGTCTTGTATCTAAGCGACCCGGAAGTTGAGTCTTTTGAAACCCAGATACTATGGTGGGAGCAGTATTTCTCCCATCCGGATAATAACGGTGGCTTGCCTGCAAATTATATTCAGAGTCCGGAAGAACTGCGGGAGCTGGTAGCTTTTTTCTCATGGACAGCCTGGGCCTCGGTGACTAATCGCCCTGGCGAGAGTTATTCCTACACGAATAACTTTCCCTACGACCCTTCAGTTGGCAACCTTCCCACCGGCCCGACCTTGTTATGGAGCGCTATCAGTTTGGTATTTCTGCTGGGTGGTATAGGCGTTGTACTGTTGGCGTTTGGCAAGTTTGATTATTTAGGGTGGGGCGACACAGGCAACCATTCTGTTCCAACCCTGATACCGGGCGAAGTCACTGCAGGGCAGCGGGCAGTGCTGAAATATTTTGCTGTGGTGGGGCTGCTGTTTCTGGTGCAAACCGTAGTTGGTGGCGCAACAGCTCATTACCGTGCTGATCCGGGCAGTTTTTATGGTGTGGATATTTCTTCCTGGATGCCCAGTAATATTCTGCGAACCTGGCACCTGCAGCTGGCTATATTCTGGATTGCTACAGCTTATGTCGCTGGTGCTCTTTTTCTTGCTCCGATACTTGGCGGTCGTGAACCGGGCAAGCAGGCATTTGGTATACACCTTCTTTTCTGGGCATTAGTGGTTGTTGTTGCAGGTAGCCTGATTGGTGAGTGGGCTGGTTCGCTACAAATGTTGCCTGATCTCTGGTTCTGGATTGGTCATCAGGGTTGGGAGTATTTGGAACTTGGGCGGTTCTGGCAGATTCTTCTGGCAATAGGTTTATTATTTTGGTTTTTCCTTGTGTTCAGGGCTGTTGCGCCTTCGTTTAAAGATGTTGACCAGAAGGAAATGAGTTATCTGTTTGTTCTTTCTGCTTTGGCTATTCCGGTTTTCTACCTGCCCGCTATGTTCTTTGATGGAGAGACGCATTTCTCCATTGTTGATACCTGGCGCTTCTGGATTATCCACTTATGGGTGGAAGGTTTCTTTGAGTTATTTGTTACTGTGCTGGTAGCCGTTATTCTGCACCGGTTGGGTGTGGTGCGCAGGGAAACGGCTACCCGGGTCATTTATCTGGATGCCATTCTGTACTTTGGAGGTGGACTGATCGGAACTGGGCACCACTGGTATTTCACTGGCCATACCAATATGAATATGGCGTTTAGTGCCGTGTTCTCTGCGCTGGAAGTTGTTCCTCTCACCCTGATTACTCTGGATGCTTGGGATTTTGTAAAGCTGACTCGCAGCCGTAATGGAGGTGAGAGTTTCTCGATTCCCCATAAATGGACTTTTTACTTTCTGATGGGCGTTGGTTTCTGGAACTTTACCGGAGCAGGTGTTTTCGGTTTTCTAATCAACCTGCCTATTGTCAGTTATTACGAAATGGGAACCCAGCTGACTCCTAATCATGGTCATGCAGCGATGATGGGAGTTTTCGGTATGCTGGCCTTAGGGTTGATGGTGTTCTGTTTGCGGCAAGTCGCTTCTGATGCCGTATGGCAAAAACTGGAAAAATATATCCGGGCTTCGTTCTGGGGGCTGAATATTGGTTTGGCCTGTATGTTGTTTTTCAGCCTGTTTCCCGGTGGAGTTATGCAACTGCTGGATGTGCTTGAAAACGGCTACTGGCACGCCCGGAGTCTTGAGTACACAGGTCAGGCAATGCCAAGACTCTATGAGTGGTTGCGCTTGCCCGGCGATGTGATTTTTATTGTTTTCGGTGTGTTGCCTATTGCAATTGCAGGATGCATTGGATATTCACACCTGAGAAAAGGCGATTAATAAAAAATACATGGCCATCGACTGATAGGCGTAATCTGTTTTTCTGGAAACCTTCTTCTGATGTTGTAACTGGCTTATACTTCAGCCGCCTCCGGGAGCCCTCCCGGTTTCTCCAAGGAATACCCTGTGAGCCAGTTTTTTCAGATCCACCCTGATAACCCTCAGGCGCGTCTCATTCGACAGGCTGTTGCCATTCTCGAGCAGGGTGGTGTGATCGCATACCCAACAGATTCGGCTTATGCTCTTGGGTGTCGCATCGGTGATAAAAAAGCTGTTGAACGCATACGGCAGATTCGCCGTTTGGATGAACGTCATAATATGACATTGGTATGCAGGGATTTGTCAGAACTGGCTACTTACGCAAAAGTTGGTAACTCAGATTATCGGCTATTGAAAGCGGCGACTCCCGGCGCTTATACCTTTATTCTCCCCGCGACTTCGCAAGTACCAAGACTGGTGATGCACCCTAAGCGTCGTACCATTGGTATTCGTGTGCCGGAGCATAATATTGTCAGCGCATTACTGGCTGATTTAGGTGGCCCCTTGTTGAGCTCGACTTTGCAAATGCCGGGCGATGAATTCCCTCTCACTGATCCTTACGATATCCGGGCAACCCTGGAACACCATCTTGATCTGGTGATTGATGGCGGTTTCTGTGGCATGGAGCCAACAACAGTTGTCAGCCTTGTGGATGATGCCCCCGAAATCTGGCGGGAAGGAAAAGGAAATCCGGACATCTTTCGCTGATCTCCGGATTTCTTTGAGGAGCTTAGTACCAACCCGTCTTGCTAGATATGGGCAGTATTATGCGAGCTGGGCCGAACAAATCCTCTTCATCCTCGCTGCTTTCTTCCTTTTCTTCTTTTCGGTCAGACAATTTTTCGGCCACAGGTTGGTCTGTTGCTTCTGTCTCCATTGGAGAGTTCTCTGTAGAAGTGGTTGCGGTTTCACTTGTTGTAACCGCCTTCTCTTCCTCTGGTGCTGGTTGAGGTGTTGTTGTAGACGATGTCTCTGCTACATGCGCTTCACAGCTTGATGGAACTATCTGAGCAGTTAATGAAGGCATCACGGTTGCCGGTAGGTGGCTTTGTGGTTCTTCAAAAACAAACTCCTGCAAAGCCGCGATGTCAGCCTGTAATGAGTTTGCTTTACTGGATAAATGGGTAATCTTTCTTGCAGCTTTTTCCAATGCCTTACTCTCATCAGAGCTAGTAGATTGTTGAGTACCAGTCTGGATGGCGTGTTGACAGTCTGACTGCAGCTGTGTGAGTTGTCGTTCTACAATCTTGCGAACACGCATGAAAACGACTTTCTGTTCAGCCGTTTCAAGGTCTTTTTCTATTGCCTGTAGGTATTTCACAAGGCAGGTGTATGCCTCTAAAAATGCTTCTACGTTCCTTTTAGCGTATTTTATCAAGTCAACTTGATCCAGCCTTTTATCAGGGTACGCTTCCAGAGTTACTGCCAGTTCGGTTAAGGCCTCAACAGCGGCGTCTGAAGGTAACTGTTGCAGATAGTTATATAGCCCTTCTGGGTTATGAGCTGTGAGGCACCCCCCAGCCTTATAGAGCACCTCTAACGATTGGAAAGTTTCTAAAAGCTGGTGGATTTTTTGCTTAAGAGGTTGTGGAGTACCGTCATCCGAGTCGTCACAGACATTGGCAATTGTAATGTTCAGCATGAACATAAGCTTGGCCATATTGTTCGCAAAGTCTGGCTGTTCAAGACTGCTGGTATCCCCCTGTTTCAGGCTTTCTATATAATTCTCCAGTAGTGACAACAGCTGGAGAATGTCATCTTGAGTTATTTGTTTTCTCTCTTTATCCAGTTTTTGTAAGCCTTCAAATAAAAGCTTCCATGGCTTCCCTTGTGGGCGCTGGTTCTGGCGCATAAGTTCAAGCATTAAGCGCCCTGGTGTTTTGCTTTTATCAGTAATGACTTCAAACAAAGCTTTCATCTTTTCACTATCACAACTCCAGCTGGCGGTACTGAAAGCTGCGGCTGCCAGCTGCTGTTTTTCCATTAAAGCCCAGAGCGTTTCAGGTTCTGACTGGAAAACACTGGGGTTTGTTTCCACGATGTTTTTCATCGTCGCCATAAAAGATTCCAGGGAAACGGCCGCTCTCAACTGCTTTTGCAATTCTTCAATAAAAGCTCTCACTTCGGCTTGCCGAGCTTTGGAGTGTTTACCTTTAGGTTTATGTGTCCCGGCTTTAAGAGCTTCAAGATCAATAGGGGCCAAGCCGGCAATATCTTCTTCAGAGAGGCTATCTATGGATTGAAGCAACTGGGAAATTTTCTCGCGTACAAGAGCTGTCATTTGTTCAATAAGGGCTGTTGGTACAACTGTTGACCCTTCTTCGTCAGTTCGGTGTGCTGCCAGCATGCCATAGAACACTCTGAAAAATTTCGACATGTTGGTCAGACGAGTGTTAGGGCTGGCCAGGGCAGCCATAACCTCGGTCAGAGCTTGCTTAGCCTGTGCCGGATTCTGCTGGATAATACGAGCGATAAGGTTCTCGATCAGACGTACCCATTCTTCATCGATACTTATTAATGTGTTCTGAAAACCACTGGCCATACAGTGTGCGATCACATCGTCGTGGCTGACGCATTCCGGAACGTTCAGCTCATGGGTCCTGGAATCGTTAAGAGCAGTCATAAACTTTGTCAGTGCCTGATGAGCCTGCCCAGGGTTTTGTTGGATCATAGGAGCGATCAGATTTTTAATCAGTTGAACCCACTGCTTATCAATTTCTACAAGCGTGCTCTGATGTCCATCCTCAGTACAACCAGGGATAACATCATCGTGGTTAACGCATTCAGGAACGTTTAACGTCTGGGTTTCGGCATTGGCAAGTGCGGTCATAACCTCAGTCAGTGCCTGATGCGCTTGCGAAGGGTTTTGCTGGAGCATGCGGGCGATCAGGTTTTGAATTTGACGAACCTGCTCTTCGTTAAGCTCTTTCAGGGAGCTCTGAAAGCCATTGGTGATGCAGTGCGCGATAACATGATTATGACTGACACAGTGCGGAACATTTATGGGAGGTGGACACGTTGTACCAATACAGGAGTAGGTCAAACCAGCAAGGCTGGCTGGGGTATAGTTACGCAGTCTGAGGCGAAGCTGGTGTATATGGTCTTGTAATTCCCGAGCTGTTGTCTCTGAAGCAGGGGGGAATTGAACACACGTCATCGGAGGGCGTGGGGGTTCACCTGCTATAACTCGTTTTCTTGCTTCCGCCATTTTCCGTTTGCGGGTGCCTTCCGTTTCTGGTTCTACAGAGGTTGCGCGCCTGTTTCTGTCTGACCTGGAACGTTTGTTCTGGGAAACTTCGGTGTCATCTATAAACCTCCGTTTGATACCTCTCCTTTGTATATCTGTTTCTGGCAAATCATGAGTGTCAGGCTTACGCAGAACCAGCCTTAGAACGGGAGGTTTCTCTTGAACAGGGCTGGAAGAACCATTGGAAGATCCTGGTGCCGCTAGTTGAACAAGTGTTGTGGTTGTCGATCCAGAAGGGACGGATAGGTTGGTTTGCATAGCCATAAAAAAGTTACTCAAGGTTCATGAACGTTGTTTTCTAAGACAATAAAACTCATGGCTTCTGCTATGCCGCCTAACGCCTTCGTTGGTGCTGTTAATCAATATGTCAGCGGTGTTACCCGTAACAATCCTGCTATTCATCGGTTGTTGAATCGGTATAATTTCACAATCGAAATTCATTGCAGGAGCTGATCCTTGAACGCAGCAGACCCTCAATCGCGGGTTCTGTCCGGCATGCGCCCTACAGGGCAACTGCATCTGGGCCATTATCACGGTGTACTGAAGAACTGGCTGACTCTACAGCATGAGTACGAGTGCTTTTTCTTCGTGGCAGACTGGCATGCACTCACCACCCATTACGACGACACCACCCTGATTCAGGAACATGCCCTGGATATGGTGATTGACTGGCTGGCGGTGGGCATTAACCCAGGTCAGGCAACATTGTTTGTCCAGTCCCGGGTGCCTGAGCATGCAGAACTGCATCTGTTGTTATCTATGATGACACCCCAGTCATGGCTGGAGCGTGTGCCCACTTATAAGGATCAGCAGGAAAAACTGAAAGAGCGGGATCTGGCTACCTATGGTTTCCTGGGATATCCGCTGCTGCAGAGCGCTGATATTCTCGCCTACCGGGCTGGGCTGGTGCCGGTAGGGGCCGATCAGGAAGCTCATCTGGAAATTACCCGGGAAGTGGCAAGACGCTTCAATCACATCTATGGTCGTGAGCCCGGTTTTGAACAGAACGCCGAGCAGGCCATCAATAAGATGGGGCGCAAGCAGGCCAAACTGTACCGAAGTCTGCGTAAATCTTACCAGGAGGCGGGTGACCTGGAAGCACTGGAAACCGCCCGGGCATTGCTCCGGGAACAGCAAAATATTACGCTGGGTGATCAGGAGCGTTTACAGGGTTACCTGGAAGGTACCGGTAAGGTGATTCTGCCAGAGCCATTGGCATTGCTGGCGCCACAGGCAAAACTGTTAGGGCTGGATGGGCAGAAGATGTCCAAGTCTTACGGCAACGATATTGCCCTGCGGGATGATACCGATACGATTGCTAACAAAATTAAACGCATGCCCACAGATCCGGCACGTATTCGCCGGACTGATCCAGGGGAGCCGGAAAAATGCCCGGTGTGGAGTTTCCATAAGGTTTACTCCGACGAAAAGCAGCAGGCGTGGGTGTGTGATGGTTGCCGTACCGCTTCTATTGGCTGTCTGGAGTGTAAAGCTCCGGTGATTGAAGCCATTGAAGAAGAGATTGCACCAATCCGTTTACGAGCGGAAGAACTGCAGGCTAACCCGGATGAAGTGAGTAATATTCTGGCAGAAGGCTGTGAGCGTGCTGGTGATGAAGCCGGAGAAACCCTGAAAGAAGTCAGGGAAGCCATGGGGCTTGGCTGGCGTTGATTCGAACAAGAAGAACAAGACGGGGCAGAATGGGAAAGGAAAACCAGACTGAGGCTGTCATATCAGAAGCAGGCACAACAGTAGAAGCTCCAGACAGCAAGGTTGTTGGGGAGATTTCTTCTGTAGATGTGGTTGCTGAAAGTGGTGAACAGGAACAATTGCCTCTGGCAATTGTAGCCGGGCAGCCCCTCAGCAAATTACCGGATGATCTTTATATTCCACCAGACGCTCTGGAAGTCTTTCTTGATGCGTTTGAAGGGCCGCTCGATCTGCTGTTGTATCTGATCAAACGCAATAATATGGATATCCTCGATATTCAGGTTGCCCAGATTACTAAACAGTACATGGAATATGTGGAGCTGATGGAAGCTTCCCAGTTTGAGCTGGCGGCGGAATATCTGGTGATGGCTGCGACGTTGGCTGAGATTAAATCTCGCTTGCTGTTACCACGGCAGACCGAAGCCGAGGAAGAAGAGGAAGATCCTCGTGCCGAACTGATCAGACGATTGCAGGAATACGAACGTTTCAAACAGGCGGCAGAAGATATTGATGCCATGCCAAGGATTGGTCGTGAAATCCATAAGGTTAAGATCGACCCACCGGTTATGGAACGGGGCACGGTGCATCCAGATATTGATCTTCGTGAGGTGCTGGTAGCCCTCGGCGAAGTGATGAAGCGGGCAGAAATGTTTGAAGAGCATCATATTCAGGCAGAAGCTCTGTCTACCCGTGAACGGATGACAATGGTTCTGGAGAAACTCCGGGGCGACAGTTTTGTTCCGTTTGTAACGTTATTTACCATTGAAGAAGGCCGGTTAGGTGTTGTGGTTACCTTTCTGGCAGTTATGGAATTGATTAAGGAATCACTGGTTGAGCTGGTCCAGACTGAATCCTATGGTCCCATTCACGTAAAGGCACGCGCAGAATGAGCGAACAGGAAAGCAGCACTATTGAAGAACAGCTTGAAGAGCAGTTGGAAGAACCGCTGGACGATCCGATTGAAGAGCAACCGGATGAAACAGAAGGCGACGATATCGAAGAAGATACCGTCGAAGAGCGTGCCGCGCCCTTTCTAGGTGAAGCACCACTTATTCCAGTGATTGAAGCGGCTTTGATGGCTGCAGGCAAACCCCTGACTCTGGAGCAGCTGGCCGGACTTTTCGACGACAATGTTCGCCCGGATAAACCTAAGCTCAAGCAGACTATGGCTGATCTTGCCGAGCAATGTGAAGGCCGTGGTTTTGAGCTGAAAGAAGTGGCCAGTGGCTGGCGTTTTCAGGTGCGGCAGGAGCTGGCTCCGTGGGTTGGTCGCCTGTGGGATGAAAAACCCCAGCGTTATACTCGTGCACTGCTGGAAACCTTGGCATTGATTGCTTACCGGCAGCCTATAACTCGTGGTGAGATCGAAGATATTCGTGGTGTGAGTGTCAGTACCAATATCATTCGTACGCTGCAGGAGCGAGAATGGGTGCGTATTGTCGGCCATCGAGATGTTCCCGGTCGTCCTGCCATGTATGCTACCACACGACAGTTTCTGGATTATTTTAATCTGCAGAATCTTGATGAACTGCCGCCGCTCTCTGAATTGAGAGATCTGGACGCAATGGCAGAGAAGCTTGGGGAAGGTGCCCAGCCTGAACTGTTAACAGAAGAAGGGGAACCGGTTGCTGAAAGCGCGGATGCTGAAGTTACTACAGAAGGTTTTTCAGAAGATCAGAGTAGTGCGGCACTGGTATCGGTAGAAGCGGCCCAGGCCTTCCAGGAGGAAGGGGAAGAGAATATTGAGAAGTTGTTCTCTGAACTTGATGAAATGGAAAGTGATCTGACGCTGACTTACAAAGATTACGATCCTCTTGAAGATCAGGCTCCTGAGCTGCCAAAGGAAGATGGTCTGACTCAAGAAGAACCGACGCTTGAGGAGCAACACTCTCAGGAACAGCAACCTCAGGAGTCGCAGGTAGAAGAAACGTCGGAACTGGCCGACGAGGTTGAAGATGAAAAGGAAGTGGCTGTTTCTATAGAGACAACCTACGAATATTCTCCTCGTTTTGACGACAGTGCCGACGAAGATGACCCTGCGGATGATATCTCCAGCATTATGGATGAAATCACCTCAGAGAGAGATGATGAATATCCGGACGATGAGTAGCTTTACTTAAGTTGTTTATCGAAATTGTTTAACCGGATAGTGTAAGATCCCGCTGGGCTGGTTCCATTTGAACCGGCCCAGATGCTGTTTGTATGGCAATAGTTGTTCCAAACTGTTCAGTACCGGCAGCTTTCACCGTTTGGGAAAACCGTGATCCCCTTAGAGATTAAGTAGTATGACAAATATTGAAACGCCTGCTGTTGTTGAAACAGCTGAAGCAACCGCAGAAACCGCGAAGTCTGAAACTCCTTCCGGTGAGCGTCTGCAAAAAGCTCTTGCCCGTCAGGGTTTGGGTTCCCGCCGCCAGATTGAATCCTGGATTACTGAAGGTCGCATCCATGTAAATGGAGAAAAGGCGACTCTTGGCGTACGTGTTCAGGCAGGTGACCAGGTAGCGCTGGATGGTCGTGCTGTTCATATGAAAGAGCAGGGTAACCGTCGTGTAATTGCTTACAACAAGCCAGAAGGGGAAGTGTGCACCCGGACTGATCCGGAAGGCCGCCCAACAGTGTTTGACCGTCTGCCAAAGATTGCCGGTGAACGCTGGATTGCTATTGGTCGTCTGGATATCAACACCTCTGGCCTGTTGCTGTTCACTACCGATGGTGAACTGGCTAACCGCCTGATGCACCCGTCTTACCAGATTGAGCGTGAATACGCGGTACGTGTATTTGGTGAAGTGACTGAACAGAAAGTTAAGAATCTGTTTGATGGTGTAGAACTGGAAGATGGACCAGCTCGCTTTACTGATATCGTAGACAGCGCCAACGAAGGCATTAACCGCTGGTTCCACGTATGTATTCTGGAAGGTCGTAACCGTGAGGTTCGTCGCTTGTGGGAATCTCAGGATCTGAGCGTTAGCCGCCTGAAACGTGTACGTTACGGCAGCACCATTATTCCTGATCACCTGCGTCAGGGGCGCTGGGTTGAACTGGAACAGGCCGATGTTGATGCTCTGGCTGATCTGGTTGAGCTTCCTCACGTTGCCGCTGGCCCTAAGACCCGTGAAGACCGTCAGCGTACTGAACGTCAGCAGCGCAAGCGTCAGAACGTTAAGTCTGGTGGCCGCAAAGGTGTACGCCCTGTTGGTGCCCGCCGCGCACGTTGATTCTTGATCGTTTTAAAAAAGGCCGGATTTCTGAAAAGAAGTCCGGCCTTTTTTACGCGTACAAAATTTTTCAGTTTGTTTTCTGTTCACCGAATGGTTAGCTGTGCTGACTATTTATATTATGGATTGAATTTTTAACACCATGCCTTCTCTATGTTTTTATCATTTTAAACAAGGGGTAGGTGTAATATGTGGTTGGTAAATAAAGGTTGTGATTTGATTCAGTATGCCCGTGGCAAGACTACTGAACAGCATGCAGGCAATAAGGATTCTGTGTCTGTAAATAGCAGAGGCCATGAAATTGCAATTGTAGACAGTGAGAGTGACGACGATTCAGAAATGTTTGCTCAGGTGAACCCGTCCCTCTTTTCAACGACTACAAGTTTAAAAGAAGTCACACTTCCTGAAAGGAAGACGGAAAGTGCGGAATCTGATTCAACTCTCACCGTTTCTACTTCACCTTCATCCTCTCGGGCTGCTCATAAAGTAGAGCTTGCGCTTGCACTACACACCCCTTTAAGACCCAGTAATGAACAATGCTTGGCTGCATTAAGAAAGCTATACGATAAACCAAGGAAAAATCCATTGTTGTTTGTTTTCGGGCCACAGCTTACTGATTATGCTAAAGCTTGTACTGAACTCCTTTTATCTAAGGACTTTAAGGAAAGCCATAAGGAGATAAAAGGTTATCAAGAGAATATTGCGAAGGAAATGGCCAGACGCGAACTAAGTAAAGCGAACAGGGCTGGCTCTAAAGATGAGATGGTCGAGAAAATTCTGGCGAAATACGCAGAGAAAACAGGCTCTGGAGATGGTTCACTCTTGAGCAAATTTCAAGATGATGACATCCGTGGTTTAAAGTCTCGTAAGAGAAAGGCAACAGATGAGCTATTGGATGCAGAAGGTCTTGAAGGAAAAACACCAACCAAGAAAAGCCTGGAATCAACCGAAGACTGATATTGGGTGTGTACATAACAGCGAATGCTTGCTGTTATGTACACTTTCTTAAGTGATGCCTGCAACAGTTACGCTATAAGTGAGCGGGCACGCATTTCAAATATCAATTTCTCAGCTGCACAGCTAAATGTAAAAGAAACCTGAGAGGTTTTGTCTTCACCTTCCTGAATAGAAATTTCGCAGGCATCGTCGTTTTCAACGCTTCGGGCCAGCTCCGTCAAACGAACCATAACCTCATCCTTGTTATCTCCCGACAAGGTGATTTGAGAGACGCAATCTGATTCTTGAATAACGGTTCCGATATCCATCACATTGCAGGCCGTGCAGGTTACATCTTCGCTTTGGTCAGAAATGCTCATACTTTCCACTCCGGAGTCATTGAATGAGCGAATTATAGGGCACTGTCTTGTACCCCGGACTAGGGGTTTTCCGGTTCAAAGGTACTGCGTTCTAAATGATCGAGATTCTGCCCCTCTATGCGAATAAGACGGCCGGGCTGTGCGCGCAAGGGAGAGTGGATAGCTCCAGTCGGGTAATAGTGCACATCGCCCGGATTGAGAGAATAGGCTCTTACTTTGCGTACCTTGCCGAGAGTTTCTTTATCTGGTGGCGTTACCAGTTCCCAATCAGTCATTTCGGTTTTGCCGGCAGCCTGGCCGTAAATCGCCCAGGTTGAACCGTGGTTATGGGGAGGAACTTCTCTTCGGGCGCTGTTGATATGAGCGCAGATACAAAAGCCAAACAGGTCATCTTCGTAGATGATTTTTCTACCTTCCCAATCTGCCGGGCCGAAGCAGGCTTTGAGGAACTGAGGGTTTAACAGTTGTTGCCCCAGATACTTCACAATTCTTTTGCAGGCCGTGTTCTGATCGTATTTTTCGAAAGAAACACGGCAAGTAGCAGCAAAATCCAGTAAACGTGCTGAGTCGGGTTGAACCATAACCAATTCACCTCGGAATACTCAGAAGTAACATAGCAATGAATGATGAGAAACAATGCTTCCAGTGCTACAAAATCAGGTGAAATCCGTTCAGATTGTTATGCTGAATGCTGTTTGTACGCATATTCCCTAGTGGTCTTTACATATCAAAGATGTTTTTTTAATCAACATAAGATACTTTCTCTGCATTGCTGCTTAAAGGGGGCTTTTGTTATGGCGCAGGATATAACCGGTCAGTCTGAGGATGAGCACGCGGTACTCCGTCAGAATGTACACCTGATGGGCAAACTGCTGGGTAATTCGATTAAAGGGCAGTTGGGCGATGATTTTCTCGAAAAAATAGAGCAGATTCGCCATCTCTCCAAAAGTGCCAGAGCCGGAGATCAGGGCGCCCAGCAGGAACTTCTCGATTTTCTGCATGGCCTCTCTGATCACGAACTGCTCCCGGTTACTCGAGCTTTTACCCAGTTCCTTAATCTGGCCAATATTGCCGAGCAATATCACACCGTCTCCCGCCATAGAGAAAAGTTTGGCAGTACCCTTGATAGCCTCGATGAACTCTTTACCCGGCTGTTAAAGCAGGGTGTTGATGCTGAAACCATCCATAAGCATGTAGAAGATATGGAGGTTGAGCTGGTACTCACCGCCCACCCTACAGAAGTAACCCGCCGTACGGTTATCCAGAAATTCAATGGAATTACTCGGTGTCTGGCCCGACTCGACAGAGATGATTTGCTACCAAGAGAGCAGGCCGAAACCGAGAGCCGGTTACAACAGCTGGTCAGCCAGATCTGGCATACCCGGGAAATCCGTGATCGCCGGCCAACTCCGGAAGATGAATCCCGCTGGGGTTTTGCCACTGTTGAACATTCTTTATGGAAAGCTGTTCCTCGCTTCCTTCGTCAGCTAGATCAGCGTTTACTGGATAAAACCGGCAAAGGTCTTCCCATCACTGCCATGCCCGTGCGTTTCTCCTCCTGGATGGGTGGGGATCGGGATGGCAACCCTAATGTCACCGCTAAAGTAACAGAGCGTGTATTGCTCAATGGCCGTTGGATGGCAGCTGATCTGTTTATCCGCGAGTTGAAAGATCTGGCTCCCGAACTTTCCATGCCAGAATGCAGTAAAGAACTCGACGCTCTGACGGAAGGTGCCAGTGAGCCCTATCGTTACGTTTTACGTGACCTGCGTAACCGTCTCAAGAAAACCAGAGCCTGGTGTGACAGCCGGTTGAAAGGGGAGCAAGGAGATGAGTCCGATGTTCTGCATCGGGATGAAGAGCTGATTATTCCTTTACAGATTTGCTACGACTCCCTGTGTTCCTGCGGTATGGAGTTGATTGCTAACGGCGCTCTCCGTGATCTTCTCTGGCGTGCTCGCTGTTTTGGTCTGGGGCTGGTGCGACTGGATATTCGTCAGGAAGCCGATCGTCATACTCAGGTGCTTTCAGAGCTGACCCAGTATCTTGATCTTCCTGATTATGGTCGGGCCTCTGAAAAGGAGCGTCAGGCATTTCTGCTGAAAGAACTGGATAACCCCCGGCCACTGATTTCTCCCCGCTGGCAACCTTCTGCAGACTCTCAGGAAGTTCTGGATACCTGCCGGGTGATAGCCGCTCAGGAGCCGGAGCGCCTGGGGCCGTATGTGATTTCTATGGCCAGTACTCCTTCCGATGTTTTGGCGGTGATTCTACTTCTGAGGGAAAGTGGCTGCTCCTTTGATATGCCGGTAGCACCACTGTTTGAAACTCTGGCTGACCTTGATCAGGCCAGTGACAGTATTGAGCGGTTGCTGAGTGTTCCCTGGTATCGTGATTATGCCGCTGACCGGCAGATGGTAATGGTCGGCTATTCTGATTCGGCTAAAGATGCCGGGCAGATGTCTGCAGCCTGGGCGCAGTATCGGGCAATGGAAGGGTTAACAGAGCTGTGCAAGCAGAAAGGCGTGAGTCTGACTTTGTTTCATGGTCGTGGCGGTACAGTTGGTCGTGGCGGTGGCCCTGCTCATCAGGCGATTCTTTCCCAGCCTCCCGGCTCTGTGAATGGTCATTTGCGGGTGACAGAACAGGGTGAAATGATTCGCTTCAAGTTTGGTTTCCCTCGTGTAGCAGTGGAGAGTCTTTCTCTCTACATGAGCGCAACTCTTGAAGCATCTTTGTTGCCACCTCCGGCTCCCAAAAAGGAGTGGCGTAAGGTGATGGATCAGCTGTCCGCAGACTCTCTCAAGGTTTACCGGGGCATGGTGCGTGAAGAGCCGGAGTTTGTGCCTTATTTTCGTTCTGCGACACCTGAATTGGAATTGGGCTTGCTGCCCTTGGGAAGCCGCCCAACTAAACGTAAACCCAATGGTGGTGTGGAAAGCCTGCGGGCGATTCCCTGGATATTTGCCTGGAGCCAGAATCGGCTAATGCTTCCCGCCTGGCTGGGCAGTGGCGTGGCGCTCAACAAAGCTGTTGAGCGTGGCCAGGAGCCTATGCTGCAGGAGATGGTCGCTAACTGGCCGTTCTTCCGGGCGCGTCTGGCTCTGCTGGAAATGGTGTATCTGAAAACCGATGCCGATATTGCCAGTTATTACGATGAACGACTGGTGCCAAATGAATTGAAACATTTGGGTGAAAAACTCAGAACGCTGCTGAGTGAAGCGATAGAGGTCACTGTTGAACTGAAAGGCGGAGCTCTTCTGGGAGATCAACCCTGGGTGCGGCAGGCGATTGAATTGCGTAACCCTTATTCTGACCCTCTGCATTATCTGCAGGCAGAATTGCTTCACCGGGCCAGATCAGTTCCTGAAGCCGCAGGGCAAGACCGGGATCAGGCATTGATGATTACTATTACGGGTATTGCTGCAGGTATGCGGAATACCGGTTAGATCAGACCACTGACTTGAGTTGACGGGGCGGGATGTGTATTGTTGCGCGTTTCGGCCCTGTCAGAGCGTTTCTCTGTTCAGACGGCAAGGATCATTATTCCAGGAGCATAATACATGCGTGTCATTCTGCTGGGCGCTCCGGGCGCAGGCAAGGGAACTCAGGCTAAGTTTATTACTGAGCAGTACGGCATTCCCCAGATTTCTACTGGCGACATGCTGCGCGCAGCTATCAAAAATGAAACCCCGCTGGGTTTGAAAGTGAAAGCTGTTATGGATGCTGGCCAGCTGGTATCTGATGACATCATCATCGATCTGGTGAAAGAACGTATCGCTCAGGACGACTGCGCAAAAGGTTTCCTGTTTGATGGTTTCCCTCGCACTATTCCTCAGGCTGAAGCGCTGGTTGAAGCTGGTGTGGATATTGACCATGTTCTGGAAATTGCGGTTGAAGATGAAGAAATCATCAAGCGCATGAGCGGTCGTCGTGCACACCTGTCCAGTGGTCGTACTTATCACGTTATCTACAACCCACCCAAGGTTGAAGGTATCGACGACGAAACTGGCGAACCTCTGGTTCAGCGTGATGATGACAAGGAAGAGACTGTTCGCGAACGTCTTTCTGTATATCACAAGCAGACTAAGCCACTGGTTGGTTTTTACACCGACCTGGCTGAGCAAGAAGGCAAGGTTAAGTATCACGCAGTGGCTGGTGTTGGCTCTGTTGAAGATATTACCAAGGCCGTGCTGGCCGCTCTGAGCGAGTAAGCACAATTTAGCCTTTTGCAAAAACCGCCCAGGGGCTAACCTTGGGCGGTTTTTGCGTTTTATTAGTCGCCCCTGATTTTGTGAATGCCATGGCTCTGATACTTGCCCTTGATACTGCCACCGAAGCCTGCTCTGTTGCCATTAACGATAATGGCGAAGTGCAGGAAATCTATGAAGTGATTCCCCGCCAGCACAGTCAGCGTCTTTTGCCGATGATTGATGAACTGTTGGCCAAATGCGGCAAGTCCCGCAGTCAAATTGATGCCATTGCTTTTGGCCGGGGGCCGGGTGCCTTCACTGGTGTACGCATTGCTACTGGTGTTGCACAGGGGTTGGCATGGGCGCTGGATCGTCCGGTTATTCCGGTATCCACTTTGGCAGCGTTAGCCCAACAGGCTTACCGGGAATATCAGGCCGATAAGATTCTTACCGCCATTGATGCCCGTATGGATGAAGTTTACTGGGGTGTTTTCGGTATTAAAGATGGTTTGGCAGTACCTGAGCTGGATGAAAGTGTCTGTGCTCCTGAGTTGGCTGTTAATAAATTGCCTGAAGGCTGGCAGAGGGAAGCCACAGGTATTGGCTCAGGCTGGATTTACAGCGATAGGTTGGCCATTCCATTGAAGCAGGAAATTGAGGAAGCTTACCCTCATGCTGCGGATATTGCTGTTCTGGCGGCTCCTGCTCTTGCAGCCGGGGAAGCGGTTTCTGCTGAACAGGCTTTACCGGTTTATCTGCGGGATAATGTGGCACTGAAAAAGAGCGAACGTTAATGGATTCACTCCAACTCTTTATTCTGGCGATTATTCAGGGCATTACGGAATTCCTGCCGATCTCCAGTTCTGCGCATCTGGTTTTGCCCTCTCAGGTTTTGGGATGGCCTGACCAAGGGCTGACCTTTGATGTGGCTCTGCACCTTGGCACGCTTACGGCAGTGTTAGTCTATTTTCGTAATGATCTGCGGGCGATTATTCAGGACTGGTGCCTGAATACTGTGGGTAAGGGGCCAAAAACTGTTCATAGCCGTCAGGGCTGGTTTTTAATCTGGGCGACTATTCCGGCTGTTGTTTTTGGTGGGCTGGTTAGTGTGACCGGTGCCGACGAAGCCATGCGCTCCACTACTGTTATTGCTGCTACCACGTTGATTTTCGGTACGCTTCTGGGCATAGCTGACCGCAGAAAAAATCTGGTTCAACCACTGGAAAAGCTGACTTTGAAACAGGCCATGATTATGGGCTTTGCTCAGGCGCTTGCGATTATTCCCGGTACATCCCGTTCTGGTATTACCATGACTGCGGGTTTGATGATGGGCTTAACCCGCGATGCAGCTGCCCGCTTTTCATTCCTGATGTCTATCCCCATTATCGTTGCCGCTGGTGCATTGATGATTTTGAAGCTACTCAGTTCCGGTGAAGCGATTCACTGGGGGGAACTGGCTATGGGTTTTGTGGCATCCGGCGTCAGTGCCTATCTTTGTGTGCACTACTTTCTGGCCTTTATCAATCGCATTGGCATGATGCCTTTCGTGATCTACCGTTTGATTCTCGGCTTTGTGCTTCTTGGCATCGTACTTTTCTAAGATTATGAGCAGATTCTAAGTTGTTCTGGTACTGATTGTGAGTGAAGCAATATTTGATATCTCTGTTCTGGTAACGCCGGAATGTGATACTGAGCAGTTGGCTGCATTAAAAGAGTCAACTGGCCTCAGCGTAATTGAAGCAGAATCCCCCAAAGCGATTCGTCATCAACAGCTGGTGCTCTGGTACAGCCCGAAAGGGTTGGCATTACAGCAAACAGGTAAAGGCGCTCCGGGCCCGGTGATTGTTGATTTTGTGGGAGGGGCTGTCGGTCATCGTCGTAAATATGGTGGTGGCAAAAGCCAATCCATAGTCAAAGCCGTTGGTGTTGCTGATGCCAGCAGACAGTTGCATGTTCTGGATGCTACCGCAGGTTTGGGGCGCGATGCTTATGTTCTGGCAACTATGGGGTGTCAGGTAACTATGATTGAGCGTTCGCCAGTAGTGCGAGCGTTGCTGGCCGATGGTTTAGCCCGTGGCATTGATGGTGCGGAAGTCGGCGAAATAGTTCGCCGTATGTCTCTTGTTCCTGGCCATGCACCGGAACTGATGAGCAATTTCATCGCCCAGCAAAAACAGTTTGATGTCGTTTATCTTGATCCTATGTTCCCTCACCGGGATAAATCCGCTGCAGTTAAGAAAGAGATGGTGCTGTTTCAGAGCCTTCTTGGGCCGGATATGGATGCCGATGATCTTCTTAATCCGGCATTGGAGCTGGCGCAGCACCGAGTGGTGGTTAAACGACCGAAGAAAGCGCCGGACCTGAATGATCAGGAACCCGGATACCGCCTTGAAGGCAAGTCCGGCCGGTTTGATGTTTATCCTTTAAAACGTTTTTAAACGACGTTTTTCTCTTACTTGGCCCCTGAACCTTTCCTGGTTCAGAGGCTACCTCACCTTTCCCTCAAAGTTGGCAAATCCCGCCCCAACTTTTCCCCGTTTTTTGCCCTTTTTATATGTGCCTAAGCGTATATATTCCTATCCGAATATTCGATTTGGCGTATATGAGCGACTTGATGGACCCTCTGCAGTTTTACAAGTGTCTCGCAGATGAAACCCGGCTGCGTTGCCTGTTGCTGATTCAGCAGGAAGGTGAGCTGTGTGTTTGTGAGTTGACAGCTTCTCTGGAAGAACACCAGCCCAAGATTTCCCGCCATCTTGCAGTCTTGCGTAAGCATAAGGTTCTTGTTGAACGCCGGGAAAAACAATGGCTGTTTTATCACCTGCACCCTGAATTGCCTGCATGGGTTCGGAACGTTTTGAAGGCAACAGCAGACAGTAATCGTTGTTTTATAAAAAAGAACAGCAACAATTTGTATTGTATGGAAAACCGGCCAAATACTGTGCGAGTTAACGACTAATTCAACCGTAATCAATCTGATGTAAGGACAGGCGGTTATGTTTCAAATATTTACCAGTTTTGCTGACTGGCTTGTTTATCAGTTGATAGGGTTGTCTCCGGAAACTAAATCCGGCGAAGCACTACATTTCTTTGTGGAAGACACCACCAAAATTTTTGCTTTGTTAGTGGTGATGATTTATTTGATAGCCCTGATCAGAGCCTCTCTGGATGTTGAACGGGTGCGTGATTACCTTAGCGCTAAGCATCGGGGCATTGGTTATTTGATGGGATCTGGCTTCGGTACCATTACGCCGTTCTGCTCCTGTTCCAGTATCCCGGTTTTTCTTGGTTTTACCTCTGCGGGTATTCCGTTAGGTATAACCATGTCATTCCTGATTACTTCCCCCCTGATTAATGAAGTGGCTGTACTGCTTCTGGTTAGCCTTCTGGGTTGGAAGTTCACCTTCTTTTACGTCGTGATCGGTATGAGTGTGGGTATGTTGGGTGGTTTCTTCCTGGATACTATTAAAGCTGAGCGCTGGTTGCAGCCTTTTGCCCTGAAAGCCCTCAGGCATGGACAGCAACAGGAAAAAAACGACTCTGGTGAAACCACTGTAACGTCTATGACGCTGCAAGAGCGCCATAAGTTTGCCAGGGAAGAAACCCAGGAAATCTTCAGGCGTGTATGGAAGTGGGTCATTATCGGCGTTGGTCTGGGTGCCGCTCTTCACGGTTTTGTTCCTGATGGCTGGATTGAAAGCTATCTGGGTGATGGTCAATGGTGGTCGGTGCCGGCCTCTGTTGTGCTGGGGATTCCCCTTTACTCCAATGCAACAGGGGTCATTCCGGTGATGGAAAGCCTGATTATGAACGGGCTGCCTATTGGAACCACGCTGGCGTTCTGTATGAGTACCGTTGCTGCCAGCTTCCCTGAATTTATCTTACTCAAGCAGGTGATGCAGTGGCGTTTGCTGGCCACTCTGTTTGGCCTGCTGCTAGTGGCATTTACCGTTGTTGGCTGGATCTTTAACTTCCTTACTCCCTTTATCTGAACGGAGAAACATCATGAAAGAAATCAAAGTACTGGGCAGTGGCTGCAAGAAATGCAATCAACTTGTTGAACAGATCAAAGGAATGGCTGCAGAAGCTAATGCTGAGGTTTCCGTTGTGAAGGAAACCAACCTGGAAGCGATTATGGGCTACGGCGTTATGAAAACCCCTGCCGTTGTGATTGATGAAGAGGTTGTTCACAGCGGCTCTCTGCCGGATGAATCCATGGTCCAAAGCTGGTTGTAAATCTACTTGTGCGCCCCACTTTTACGAATAAGAAGTTCCTGTAATTGTGGGGTGTAGTGTTGTTGCATTTGATCAAGAACCTGAACGGCCAGAGCATCCCTTTGTTCTTTATCTATTTTGGGAAACATGTGCTTACTGGCTTTGTGGTACATTTTCAATTCCGGGCGGTCGTGAACTGGGAGGTTGGGGCTTTGGAAATAGGCTATAGAGGATACAGCTGTTAATTCACAGGGTAGTGTCGGGTCATATAGGCACTGCTCATGGATAGACCTCTGCCTTATTTTGTCCAGCAATTTTGCTAGTTTGTTGATATTGACAGGCATGCGCTTTTCATCATGTGTCAGTACGGTCCAGCCTGTTAATTCTTTCGATGTCTCCATAAAGTCACTGATGACTTCGTTTGGTACTCTATCCAGAGATCCTGAAATGCGAAGTGGAAAGTGTAATTCCTGACTTTGCAGCTGGGATAAAAGATCCCGTGCTCCAATGGGTAACTCCTGATAACCCATCAAAAAGAGTTTGTGTACAAGACTGCTGCCAAGTAACTGAGGGTGGCTGGCCATTGTGGTATGAGAGTCACCAGACAAGGAGACATTGGTATATTGTCCCGATGATGGGGTAGGGTTAAGCAGGTAATCGTTCAGGACATGAGCAAGAAATGTATAAGGTAAATACGACCAGGCTCTTGAAACAACTTTTGCGATAGCGGCAATGGTATTTTCTTGATGAGTTTTGAGGAAGGTTATTGTTGTTGGAAATGCTCTTAAAGGATTTTGGCAAAGCTTATTGAGTTCTATATAACGCGCGACATGGCGTTTCCATGCATCAGGTGAGATAAAGAATCCCTTATCTACATAGCCCTTACTAAAGGCCGGGTGATGTGGATCCTGATTGAAATACCCCAGAGCTTGATAAGCCGATTCCAGTGCCTGACAGGCCATGTCCTGATCGAACTCAACAGCAAAGCTGAGATCTGGCTTGTTAATCAGATCCACCCCCAGTGATGTATAGAAATCCCTCCACCTCTGCATAAGTGGAGCGTACTTTGAGAAAAATGGGAAGTGACCGCTAACGACCTGATGCAGGTGATGGTCGCCTGTTTGAATATTCAGCAGTGTTAATGTTTGTGCAGGATTAATGGGATTGACATGTGCCAAAGTCAGATTTCGGCTTCTACCACTGAAGAGCTGGCTTATTGTTGCAATAACCCAGTCTGGCTGTTTACCTTCAAAGCTATGGCTTAATAATGCAAAGCTCAGAGCGCTCATGAATTCAACACTACAGACGGGCTGTTGATATTCTTCGGAAAGGGAGGTGGAACTAAGCATTTGCGTGACAGAGTCCATCGTGGATGGACCTTGCCAGCTGCCCTGAAAGCTGGATGAAGACGCATTAGTGGAACTTCGACTTCTGTGGGTGCCGGTATCGGAGCCAGAGTGGTCAGATGAAAAACTGACACCGGATAGTTTGGGGGATATGCCTGTGGGTGTTGAAATCGGATAGGTTTGTGTACGCGTTTTGTGGCGTGCAATATTTGTGGGGGTGGAGGCTTGTTGAGTATATTGAACGGTGTGAAGTTGCCCCGTCATATCATTGCTTAACCGCCATAAGGTTCTGCGCACTTCGGCCTCTTTGGAAAAGTCTATCAAAATTGGGAAGCCCGCAGAATTCAGATCTACATACAATGGCGGCCTGTGGGTATGATCCAGAAACAGAGTTTGCATATCCCAGTTGGGGGAAGAAATCTCGGCAAAACTTTCCTGTAATATCGCATAATCCGCGGAGCTGATTTGAATAGTCGTATACCAAAACTTGTTCACAAGGTCTGTTTGTGTAGGCATTGGCGTTAAATACTGGCCTGCTCCCACCAGTTGCTCAGGTGTAATATCTTTGATGTACAGAGTTAAAAGATAATTGTCCGAATCTGCCTCTTTTCTGGCCAAAATAATGCTGACAAGGCGGGCTGTTAGCTCCTCATCCTGCATGTCCTCCATCAGGGGAGTTAACCCCTGATGTGCCATTGCCTGAGTAAAGGGCGCTGAAATAACCAATGGAGCTGACACGTCTGGTTCTGAATGGACTGTTGCCATTGAGAGTTGATCGAGACTTCTGATGAATGCGATGTATCCGCTTTCTGAGCTTTGGGCTATGTGGAAATACACCGGAGCAATATAGCCACGTACAGCTTTAACTGGAGAGGATGTGAAGCAGAAATAAAGACCGAAGATGGCTGTTAAAAAAAGAGGTATAAATCCCGAACAAGAGCCTCTCGTTCGAAGCTCCTGTCTGGTATGGAGGTAAAGACTATAGGTCATAGCTGTTTCCTCTCATGATCATTTTTCTGTTGATTGCGTTGGCATCCTGCGAATTGCAAATTTTCAGAAATACTAGCTAAAAAGTTTGCGCTTATTGGGAATATTTTCTTATAAACAAAAAAATCCAAGATTGGAGTGGCTATATTGAAGCTGTATGATTTCGCACTTTTAAAACTGTTCTGCTCATGAACCTTCTTCGCACAACCTGCCATCCTGACGTGGATAGCTCTAATCCCTCCCGTCTCAATCGTATTGCTGCCCGTGGAATTATTCTTAACGGTTCAAATATTCTGCTGATGTATACCGAGCGTTATCACGACTACAGCCTTCCCGGAGGTGGTGTTGATGACGGTGAACATATTATTGAAGGCCTGGTTCGGGAAATTGAAGAAGAAACCGGTGCCCAGAATATTCAGGTACTGGAACCCTACGGTATCTATGAAGAGTATCGCCCTTGGTACAAGCCAGAGCATGATGTGCTGCATATGGTTTCCCACTGTTATCTCTGCAGTGCCGATGAAGAATTGGGTGAAACCAGCCATGAGGATTACGAGCAGGCCAATGGTATGGCGCCTGTGTGGATAAATATTCATGAAGCTATCGGCCACAACCGTGAGGTTATGGCCAACAGTGATAAGAAAGGACTGTCTCTGGAAAGAGAAACCTGGCTGCTTGAGAAAATAGCCGGTGACTTTTGTTCTTAATTCAGACTAAAGCCCTCTCTCCCACTCATTGCGTAAGGGGATAGTTCCGGGCTGGTTAATAGCCGCTTTGACCGTGCTGAGAAGTTTCTGTTTGTCTTTTCCAAGAGTACCTTTCAGAACCAGATAATTTGAAGCATGGTCACTGCGGAAAATGGTTTTCTCCAGCTCTAATGTTTCCAGCAGTATTTCCATCTCCCGAAACAGTTCGGCCTGCTGGAGAGGTTGAAAATCACCTTTAAAGTTTTCCTTAAACCGTTGATCGCCCAAAGGGAATGAAACAACCAGTGTGGAAAGGTAATCCGGTTGAGCATCATTCATCAGCTTGGCGGAGTTGGTGGCGTGCTGCTCAAGGTATTTGCTGCCACCAAGGCCATTAAGAATCATTACTGAGCTTTTCATTCCGGCAGCACGAATTTTGTTCAATGCTGCCAGGGAGCTGTTGTAAGTTTCTCCCTTTTCTACCAGCTCAAGCACCTTGTCGTCCCCAGATTCACAGCCCACATACATCAGGCTTAGCCCCAGCTCTTGCAGTTCATGCAGCTCTTCAACAGTTTTGTTATTGAGGTTTCTCGGCAAACAATAAGAAGAAATGCGCTGAACACCGGGCAGGTATTTATGAATGGCTTCCAGAATCGCTTTTAACCGGCGGAATGACAAAGTCATAGCATCGCCGTCAGCGAGAAAAATACGCCTTACCGGCATATTGCTTTGGGCAATGGTTTGTAGTTCCTGCTCCAGATCTGCCTGGGATTTTGGGCGAAACTTTTTCTGCGGCTGGGTATACATATCGCAGAAGGTGCATTTGTTCCAGGAGCAGCCATTGGTCACTTGCAGGATCAGCGATTTCCATTCACTGGGTGGGCGAAAAACCGGTTCAATATAGTTGAGGTTATACATGGCGATTACGGCTTTGACTTGGATTTATATTGATCGCGTCTGGTAAAGCGGAGTCACAAAGAAAATGCGCCACTGCTAACAGTGACGCATTATAGGGAAGCTGTGGAATGTATTGTAGAAAACTGTTTATTACGCTGCTTTACCGAGCAGTTGATCTACAAGGTTCAGGAAACCATCCACATCTTCTTCTCTGGTGTCATGGGACGTGATCAGACGAACCAGATTTTTCTGCTCATCAAACACATAGAAAGGGTAGGCTTCCTGTAGTGGCGCAATAATATGTTTGGGCAGAGTAATAAACATCTGATTACTTTCCACAGGAAAAGCTGCCTCTACCTGTTCTCTGTTTTCCAGCCCTTGCCAAAGCCTCTGAGTCATACGGTTGGCATGAGCGGCAGCGACCATTCCCAGATCATCGGTAAACAAAGCCTGAAACTGGGCAGAAACAAAACGCATTTTTGATGCCAGTTGGAGGCCGAGCTTTTGCTGGCGACCAAAGTGCTCTCCCAGCTGCTGGTTGATAAACACCATGGCTTCACCAAACATCAATCCGGCCTTGGTACCACCCAGGCAAAGAATATCGGCGTACTGAGCCAGTTCCGCCAGAGAACAGTTCAGGGCTGCGGCAGCGTTATATAGACGACAGCCGTCCACATGAATTAGCAAATCCAGTTCATTACAGGTGTTGCGAATAGCTGCCAGCTCGTCAAGCGTATAAACAGTACCGAACTCGGTAGGTTGACTGATGCTGAGTACTTTTGGTTCCGTGGAATGAATGCCCCAGAAAGACTCTTTGTTATGAAGTTCTTTGATCGTATCCGGTGTTATCTTGCCGTTTTCACAAGGTGCGGTTAGAAGTTTTGTACCACAGATGTGTGCAGGTGCTCCGGTCTCATGGGTAACAATATGAGCTGTGTCCGGAGCAATAACACTCTGGAAATCTTTCAGCATCACCTTTAGAGCCAGAGTATTGGCTGCTGTGCCAGTACCAACAAAGTAAACGGGCGCTGTTGTATTCAGGGCTTCCTGAATCAGTGAAACAGCGTTCTTGGTGATTGGATCATTGCCGTAGGCAGGAACATGTCCAACATTGGCGTCTGTAAGAGCTGTAAGAACGGCAGGAAGGGCGGTTGCGTAATTGTCGCTGGCAAACGAAATCATAAAATAATTGTGGTTCTTTCCGTAGGTTTGATAGCAGATTCTGCCATCTTGTTTTTTTAATGGGCTGTCTCAGGTCATCAACCGTGATACATGAAAACACAAAGCCCGGTTTTATAAACCGGGCTTTGTGTTCGAACTTAAGGTTTGGAGCGATCAGGGTGCTTCAGCTTCTTTTTCCTTCTCGACTTCAACCTTCTGGATAGTAACTTCCGGTTCATCAACTTCCGGGCCACTGCTCCAGGTTACCTGACGAATGCTGTGGCGAATTTCGCTGGGCAGCAGACGACGGGAGTCTTCGGCCATAGCGACAATCCGGTCATCAAAGGCCAGATGACCACTTTCATCCTCTTCGAGTAAGGCCAAAGACTTCAGCTCACCGATAAAGTGACGGAACAGGGTTTTGTCGAAGAACTCTGGCGCATTTAAGCCGTGAAGCATAGACAGACGCTGAGACATCTCTTGGCTCTGTTTCTCCAGTTCTTGGGCATCCACATTGCCGGAACCATTGCGCAGCAAGAGGCTGACCACAACAAAGTAACGTTCCAGAGGTTGCTGAATAGCCCGGGACAAAATTGTCAGGGTAATAAATTCAGAACTGCTGGAATCCGGGCGAATAAAGGTTTCCCCTTCGCAGCTCAGCAGGCCAGCTTCAACCAGCGCTTCCAGCCACTGATTAACGACATCTGTCAGTTGATCATTGTCCCAGCGCAGGAATAACTCTGCTTTCAGGTATGGATAGAAGTTCTGGCAGTTAGCCAGGATTTCACTGCGCTCCAGCTGATAAGTATTGGAGTACAGGCGGCAGATCAGAGACGGAATCGCAACAAGATGGAGAATGTTGTTGCGGTAGTAAGTCATCAGAACAGTATTGCGCTCATCCAGGCAGATAATATCGCCAAGGCTGTCGGAACGACGCTCGACCATATTCAGTGCTTCTACCTGCTTGATCATGGCCTGACCATCCAGATCCGGGCGGGTGATGTAGTCACTGTAAGGAACCCGTGCCATCAGGGTATTCAGGGCATTCAGCAGTAGTACAAGCTCTTCTTCACCCAGTGCCATACGAGGCGTATTGAGCAGTGCGGTACCCACCATGTTTACAGCATTAATAGCTGCAGCATTGTTGATACTGCTGGCAATAGCTGTACCCAGATTGTCAGTGACATCCCGCAACCATGCCGGACGGTACTCTTCGTCATATTCCTGTTCCTGCCAGTCAGGCTGAACCTGATTCAGGAATTCACCCAGTTTGATGGGCTCGCCAAAGTTTACGAAAGCGTTGCCAAAGTTTTCTTTAAGAGCCGCTACTGTGCGAAAAATATCCAATGGTGATTCTTTCTTCTTCTGGGCACCGCGGAGTTCACCCATATAAGTACTGGCTTCCAGGACCTTTTCATAGCCCACGTAAACCGGTACCAGAGCGATAGGTTTGCTGTGGCTGCGCAGGTAGCTGCGTAGCATGATAGCCAGCATACCGGTTTTTGGTTTCAGGGTGCGGCCAGTGCGGGAGCGTCCGCCCTCAACAAAGAATTCTGTTGGGAAACCACGGGTGAACAGAGTATGCAGGTACTCATGAAACACCATCGAGTAAAGCTGGTTGCCTTTGAAACTACGGCGAATAAAGAAAGCACCACAGCGACGCAGGATAGAACCTACAATCGGCATGTTCAGGTTGATACCTGCAGCAATATGGGGAACCTGAAGGCCACGGTAATAAAGCACATAAGACAACAGCAGATAGTCTATATGGCTGCGGTGGCAGGGCAGATAAACAACCTCGTGATCCTTGGACAGCTCACGAACGGGTTCAATATGATTGACCTCTACGCCGTTGTAAATTTTGTTCCAGAACCAGGTAAGCAGCATATCCATAAAACGCACGACTGGGTGCGAATAGTCGGACACAATCTCGTTGGCGTATTTACGGGCACGCAGGTAGGCCTTCTCTTGAGAGATGCCTTGTTCCTGAACTTCTTTTTCAATGGCGCGGCGAATCACATCGGATTCCACCAGACCATCGACCAGTGTTCTGCGGTGTGAAAGGTCTGGACCATTTACAGACGTATGCAGCTGGCGGAAGTGAACGCGCAGAATACGATTGATTTTACGCAGGGTGCGTTCTTCATCCTGGCCTTCGTCCACAATCTCACGCAGAGACATCGGAGCATTGAAGTGCACCAGGGTCTGGCGACCGTGGAACAGCACGGCCAGGAATTTCTTGAAGCGACTGCCAACGTTGTAGTTCCAGGCAAACAGCAGTTTAAATGCAGACTGCTCTTTATCTGGCTGGCGTCCCCAGAAAACGCTGACTGGTACGATTTGTACGTCGGAACCATCGTTTTTGCTGATCGCCTGTGCAAGCCGCATCAGACGCGGCGCATTATGCATTTTCTCCCGACGCAGAATGACGCCTTCTGGCTTAGTCAGGAAGAAATAGGCATGGCTTTCATCAATATCCTGCCCGGTCATAGGTGCGTATGGACGCGGAAGGCCTGCCTTCAAGCACTCCCGGTCAAGAACCAGAAGGTCTGATAATG
Source organism: Parendozoicomonas sp. 2304DJ65-17 (assembly GCF_058148445.1). Taxonomy (NCBI): domain Bacteria; kingdom Pseudomonadati; phylum Pseudomonadota; class Gammaproteobacteria; order Oceanospirillales; family Endozoicomonadaceae; genus Parendozoicomonas; species Parendozoicomonas sp. 2304DJ65-17. The sequence continues at coordinate 270,671 of NZ_JBYVJV010000005.1, read as the reverse complement.
AGCGGCTGTGCAGCACATAAATAATGGGCTTTTTGCCATCAACTTCGTTGTCCGGCAATGGCGGAAGGGTACCCTGTACAGACGTCTTCACCCAAAGAAACATCAGGCGGCGTAACAGGTTAAAAAGGTATCGACTGATACTGACAGTTGTGTCCATGCTTATCTTTCAGCTTTACAGCATTGCTTTGTATTGGGGCATTCTATCACTCCTCTGGCACAGAATGTTGACTCGGTGCCTGAGGAGTTGTCTTCAACCGGGAATACTGGCTTTAAAATCAGGATGGCCAGTCAATCAGCTTTTCGTTGCCGTCGGTGCCTATTTCCAGCCATTCATCCATGTTTCCGGCATTTTCCTGCCAGAAAGAGGCGTTGCAGCGGACTCGTGCACTCAGCTTGGCGTGCGCTTCCCGGCCACATTCCGCATCACAGGACCAAGGCGTGTTGACGGAATCAAACCAGACGCTGGTCCACGCCTTACCCGAGGCATTTTCTACAATGTTCACCGGAATCACCCGCTCATCATGTATCACTTCCAAACTATGACTCCGGCCATGGGTGACAGGTTCCGAACAGCTGTCAAAACGATCGTCGAGCCATTGCAGAATGGATTCAACAGATTGTTTCATCAGATAAATTTCAATATCCGTCTGGGTGTCCATGGTCAGCCTCACAGCCTGCCGGGTTGATAGGTAATGGTATACAGGCGCATGTCGAGCTGACAGGTCAGCTCTTCCAGTTGTTCCAGTTTCTCACGCTGGGATGGCTTAATGTGCCAGAAGTGCGGAGTCATCGCCAGAAGGTCCATGATGGTTTGCTTTCCCTTGACATATAGCTTGTCTGAGACTGTATCTTTTTTCGTCAGTTCAAAGCTTTCTGGCAGTTTTTCCAGAAGCTTGTCTTCCGGATATGAGCGGACATCTTCATAAATTTCCTGTCGTAATTCCAGAAGATGATCCGGACCTGGGCCGAGAATAAGAATCTGCCCACCGGGCTTCAGCAAACGGCCAAACTCTTGCCAGTCCACACGGGAAAACACACTGATGATCAGGTCGGAACTGTTATCCAGCAGTGGAATATCCGCCACGCTGGCAACCAGCCATTGAGTGTTGTTTGTTGACCGTCGGCAGCATCGCTGAACAGCGGCCTTGGAAATATCAAAACCAACAATAGAGGCACTCGGCAAAACATTGGCCAGACGCTCTGTGTAGTAACCCTCGCCACAACCAGCATCCACGATCACTGGGTTGTTTTTACCCACGGTAGAATCAACAGCTGCCTTTTCCAGCGCTGAAGCGGGAGCATCGTAGAGATTGGTATCCAGAAACCGGGTACGAGCCTGCACCATCTCGGCACTGTCGCCGGGATTGGCACTGCGCTTTTTATGAGATGGCAGAAGGTTAAGGTACCCCTGACGGGCCCGGTCAAAACTGTGCCCGCTGGTGCAGGATGCACCGCTATCTGTAGAGGTCAGCAGTTGCCGGCATACCGGGCAACGAAGGGGGGATGGCATTATGTCTGTTTACAGCTGGTTACAAAGATGCGTAGTGTACAGCTCCTTGGTTTTTGCTCAAGTTAATGTGGCATAAACCATCTGTTTCATAAGACCTGTTGCTGTGCTCTGGAGCTGCTGGATTCTTGTTGGCTTCTCAACGGCCTGCAGGGCAAAAATATAGCCGCAGGCTGACTGTCCCTTAAAGTAATCCTTCAGCGATGAATAGCCCAGGTTCTCGAGAGTTTTTACGCTGCTGTCATCGCAAATCACATACTTGCCATTATTGGATTTGACGGTGAGATAATGCCCACCGGCGAACTGAGTATGTACAACTACACTTCGAACCCGGTATTTCTGTGGAACAGGGGAATCACCGGTTACCTTAACTTCGTCCCCAAACTTTTCAGCCTGATAACAAGGGATGACCAAGTCATCTTCAAAGTGTTCCATCAGGCTTTGCCCTTCTTTGCTCAGTCTTTGGGCTCTGCGCGTTGCCTGATCAAAACTATATAGTTTGGGCATAACAATTAATGACCTGGGAGGCCTGGCTCCGGTAAAGGCCAGTACCAGCTCTTTATGATCCTCAGTACCTTCCAGAAGCTTGTCTACCTCTTTTTTACTAGTTGGAGCTTTGTCCTCAGACTCAATAAGTTTTGCTTCGACCAAGTGTTTTGGTTGCCACTCGCAGCGAGAGTCTTTGTCCATAGGCTCTTTGGCCAGAAACTGGTCAGTACAGCCTTGAAGAGTAACGATGTCTTGTCGTGGCGTTTCCATACATAAAACTGCAGAGCGGTCACCGGAAGCACTGCCAAAGCGCTGTGTCAGTAAGGCATCTTCTCGTTGGAGACTGAATTTACTCAGAGTATTCAATGAGCTACTGTCTTCTGAGTTAAGGCCCAGCACATCATTAATAACATTCAGGAATTCCTGAGCATCCTGCTGAGAAAAGCAGCCATCATTGTTGTCAACGACCTTGAGGGCGGACTCTCTGTTAGTCGCCTTCGCAAAGTCTCTGTAACTTCTTACAAACTTTTTCATTTCGCTGTTAACTTTGGTTGAGTCCCAAGGGTCAGCGGTTAAAGCTGCACATAAAGTCCTTATGTCAGATCTAAGAGCGTAAAACGGGGTGTTTATATCCAAAGCTGATTTATTTGGAGGCGCGTTTCTTTCCAGTTCCTGAAATAAGGCATCAGGAATAGCACATGTGTAGGCTTGCTCAGAAATACCATGAAATGTGATGAAGTCTGCAACCATCTGCATGGCTGCATTCATAAAGCAACTGTTCCCTTGATTCATTAAACCGGGGCCAGCAACAGAGCTGGTAGGGATTAGTCTACCCAATATATTCGGCATGGAAGATTCCGCCCAGTCCACTGCTTTATAGGTCATACCAACAACCTGTTCTCGTAAACCAAGCCATGAGTATGAAGACGGTGGTTCGGATTGTGTCACCCGGGGCCTGCTGTAAGCTTCAAGATCAAAGCTCTGCTCACCATCTGCGAGTTCATCTTCTGAATCATCTGCGAAATCAGCGGGAACAAAGCAAACACCTCGCGGTACGCTTACAGTCTGCATCAAGCGGTTTGGATTTGTTGATGGTGTGTCACCGAGCCTGGCTATTTTTGCTGGCCGAGGGATTTGAGGCGGTGCACTGAAGCTGTGGACACTCCCAAGGGTAGAGTGAGAGCCCTGTCTGGATGTTCCCCCGGGTACCTCCCAAGGAAACCTGTCGCTGTCGTCTCTGTGACTGACGGAACGCTTTTCCCCTGTCTGTGGTGGGGACGGTGGTGGTGAACCAGGAACCTGTTGCATATCCCTTCAGTGACCTCCAAATCAACGCTTCTGGTGTAAGGTTGATTTAGAGGTTTGTATGGGCGGTGTGTTCACCGGTGGTTAGCAGATCAAACAACCTGGTTCAGTTTCGCTTATTTACTCAGCAGCAGGTTTTGAAGAATTTGTTCATAAATATCTGAAAGAGTATTCAGGTCTTCAGCTTTTACCCGTTCATCAATTTTATGGATGGTGCCATTGCAGGGGCCAAGTTCCAGAACCTGGGCTCCAGTGGGGGCGATAAAACGGCCATCGGATGTGCCTCCGGCTGTAGAGAGTTCCGTGTCATACCCGCAAACAGATTTAATTGCTGCCACAGTAGCACTGACCAGCTCACCTTTGGCCGTTAGGAACGGCTGTCCGCTAAGATTCCAGTCAATGTCATATTTCAGGCTGTGGCGATCCAGCAGAGCTTCAAACTTGGTGCGCAACCCTGAGTCGGTTTGTTCCGTGGAAAAGCGGAAATTGCAGACAATATTTACATCGCCCGGAATCACGTTGGTGGCACCAGTGCCAGCCTGAATATTGGAGATTTGGAAGCTGGTGGGGGGGAAGAATTCGTTGCCTTTATCCCATTCCGTCGTCGCCAGTTCTGTAATAGCGGGAGCTGATGTATGAACCGGGTTTTCTGCCAGGTGAGGGTAGGCCACATGCCCCTGAATACCTTTGATGGACAATTGTGCTCCCAGTGAGCCCCGTCGACCATTTTTAATTACATCACCGACTTTATTTGTGCTGGAAGGTTCTCCTACCAGGCACCAGTCGATTTTTTCACTGCGGTTTTCCAGGGCCTCAATAACTTTCACCGTGCCGCAGGTGGCTGGGCCTTCTTCATCACTGGTAATAAGTAAAGCGATAGAACCCTGATGATCAGGATGGTTCTCAACAAATCGTTCTATCGCAACAATGATGGAGGCAATACTGCCTTTCATATCTGCCGCGCCACGACCACAGAGATAACCTTCGTGGATACGTGGCTCAAAAGGAGGAAACTGCCACTGATCTTCCGGGCCAGAAGGAACCACATCGGTATGGCCAGCAAACACAAATAGCGGACCACTATCGCCTTTTCGTAACCACAGATTATCAACGGTGCCATGATGATCGCTGTATTGCATGGATTCCGCTTTAAAGCCAAGGGGAGCAAGACGATCGATGAGAAGTTGTTGGCATCCGGCATCTTCAGGAGTGACTGAAGGGCGGGAAATCAGTTCGCAGGCCAGTTGCAAAGTGGGTGACAGCTCAGACATCAGGGCATTCTTCTGGTTTGTTTGGCACGAATAATAACAGATTAGGGGCTGTTGATGTTTTATGTTCCGTTGAGTTTGACCACAAAAAACCAACAGTTCCTACACTCAAGTTTGCTTCCAGAGTGTTTTCTATTCCATACTGAGGAAATGGCTGTCGTTGTACTTTTGTTTAAATAACAATCAATTCGAAGGGATTTACCAAGAATGAACAGCTCTCAGTTACTGCTGGTGCACTTTCCTGAGGAGTTTGCCGCACTGCCCTGCGTACACGCTCGTGTTTACGTTGGGGTGATGGAAAAAGAAGAGGAAGGCATGTACCAGATTGGCTGGGCCATGTATTTCTATGAAGATGAAGAACATACACAGGCCAGCGAACAGGAACCTCAGTATGTTGTGAAAGACCTTTCACTGGCTCCTGATGACCTGAACGCTACTCTGGATGCGTTTCAGGAACTGCCTTCTATTTATGGTGATGATGACCAGTCCTGTAATTACAAGCTGGTTATTACTCACTGATTCCAAACCTGTATACAGAGCGCTGTTATTACAGCGCTCTGTATGACTATTTATTCCATATCATGCATCTGCAGATCGAGTGCTGTGGTAGAGATATGAATCTCAATCGCGCAGAACAACAGCGAAGCCAGCAGCAGCAAAAGGCAGGCACCGAAAACCAGCAATGCTGCATGCTCCATTCCCAGATACAGCAAGAACATATCCATTACACAGAAAATAAAGCTGCCGATTCCTAATCCCTGCATATATTTGATCAACAGCATCCTGCGTCTCAGATTGACGATTTGATCAGGCAGATGTAGTTGGTCTGGATTTACCTGAAACTCCTTGTGAAGGCTGCGGATCAAGGTGGCCAGCGCAAGAAACTTATTGGTGTAAGACAGGAAAAGCAAAGATATAGCGGGGAAAAATAGCGCTGGGGTTGTCAGGGTGAGCTGCATGTAGTCTCCATGCGTGTGGCTAAAACAGCAAAGCTGGGTTTATTTCGTTCTATTTTAGCCACCATTTATAGATGGTTTTCACCGATTTCCCCATTAGTAAAAACACAGAACCTCAACGTTATTCATGGTGATGAGACTGGATCATTTCATCATCCACGGCTTCTGCGAAATGCATACCCCGACGGTCAAGGTGTTCTCCGGGAATATCAGGCAGATGTGTAACCGGCCAGAGATAGGCCGTGGTACTTCCCAGTAATGCACCAATAGCAAGGCCAGCAAAGCCCCCACTCAGGCCAGCAAGAACAACACCTGTAATACATCCAACGCCAGCTCCTGCAATTCCCGCAGCAGATAACTTACTGATTTCCATAATCTCTCCCTAATCCTTAGGTCCTGAAAAATGAAATATCAATGTCTATACGCTTCGAAGGAACAAATGGATCAGCCCTTGGTGATCCTGATAACTGGTGATATAAACAGGGCATTGATAAAAATAATAGTGCTAAAAGTTCCCTGGATCGGGGCTTTTACAGTTGTAAGGGAGGGAGACAATGTTTGAAGGGATCGTAAAAGGCTTTGCAAAGGTTCTGGCCACTATGCATAGCCCGAGCCCAGCCTGGTTAGGAATGGATCGGGATATGCGTAAGTTGATGTCCCTTTTTCAACGCATGCCATCTCCTGAGACGCAGCCGCCCCAGAAACTGCGCCGATCTTATCGTCTAAGTACATCTCTCTGGAGTCTTCCGGCTCAACCATCAGTCGCAACTCGGGATGAGATTGTCAGCGAAGATATAACCCTGCGCTGGTACGAATCTCCGAGGGAGAATGACCAGTGCCTGGTTTATTTTCACGGTGGTGGAATGATGGTAGGTGATTTACAAACCCATGATCGTTTCTGCCAGTGGGTTGCCAACCGCCGTGGTATGACCGTTGTTGCGGTTGATTATCGTCTTGCTCCGGAAAATCCATTTCCTGCTGGATCTGAAGATGCCATTAAGGCCTGGAATCATATTGCTGCCACTTGGAGCGATGCCGGGAAAGAGTTGAAAAACCTGGGCATTGGGGGCGACAGTGCCGGCGGCTATCTGGCAGCTATGGTGTGTCAGCAGTTTGTTCGTCCCGGTCTTTCCGTTAAACCGGATGTTGCGCCAGCCTGGCAGTGGTTAATTTATCCGGTAACTGATTGCACAGAACGTTCCAGCGATGCCTGGGGAACCTACAGTCATGATCTGGTGTTGACCAGCCAACTGATGAGTCGTTTTCACGACAACTATGTGCCAAATGCTGAGCAGCAAGGTTTGCCTGAAGCTTCACCTGGATTAGCTACTGATGAAGTGTTTGCCCAGTTGCCACCGGCGATTGTGATTACGGCAGAATACGACCCTCTGCGGGATCAGGGGTTGGCTTATGCCCGTAAACTCCGGTCGGCAGGTGTGGCTGTGGTTTCCCACCATGAACCCAAGTTGCCCCACGGCTATATCAGTTTTGGAGGTTACTCTGAAGGGGCACGGAGAGGTATTGAAAAAGCGATAAGCCTGATTGATGTCATCTGTCTTCAGGCTCGCAGAACTCTGCCCGGGCAGGTCGATAAAGTAACTGCGGATAAATCCCGTCAAACCCTGTTTCTGGATTAGTCAGGAACAGGGTTCTTCCATTCCCTGCAACAGAGCCATTTTCATCGCGGCGGGTGCTGCAAAGGATGAGCCTCTAAGAACTTTCCAAAATGTTTTCGGATATTTTTCTTTTGGTGTGCTGCTGTAGCCGGTCAGGCGATTCAAAGGAATATCAATACAGCGGTCACCATCCAGGTCGTAGCCGAGAGGTTCACCGGCTTCATTGTCGACACGTACCAATTGGTAAGCGGCTCTGGCATAGGTATCGACAAAAACATTGTTGGCTACAAAATGTTCCAGCTCCTGTTCGGATGCCCCCACAGTAATAACGCCCTGTGCAAAAGAGAATGTGTTGATCATTCTTCGGCCACCGTTACCGGCAATGGTGTAAACAGCCACGCCATTTCGGGCTAACAATTCCAACTCCTGAATAATTTTCCAGGTATCCATCCAGATCTGTGATTCCTTGCCCATGGATTTAACGGTTGCAATATATTGCTGTGCTTTATGTTTTTGGAGTGGTTGTTCAAAAGAGCTGACCAGTGTTGAAGATTCCCAAGAAAGCACCAGTGCATCTACAGGTTGAACGGACATCCGTGTATTTATCTTCTGCAGGTTTTCCAGAATATCGGCCATTGGATTTTGGTTATTGTGAATCGGGTAACTGATGAAGTTAATATTACGATGGGCTGCCAGCATTTTAACCAGATCACCGTGATAAAACGGTTCGGACTGTTCGTCCTCATCAATGTCCGTTAGTCCATACAGAGCCAGATGGTGATCCCGTTGAACGTCGGAGGTAAAACCTTCTGCGGGTGGAAAGAAACGATCTAGTATGGCAACCCGGTATTGCTGCTCAGTGTAAGAAGCGGGTTCAGTGAAGATTCCCTGCCCAGCAAAGCTGTGAGCAGATAAGAAAACAAAAAGGCTGAAACATAAAAACGTGTATCGATAATTCACTAACACCTGCTGGCATCCTTGCACATCAGAGAAGTAGGAGAGGGGTACGGGCAGTTATCGAGCAGCGTCTTAATCAATAATGCCTTCTTTTTAGAATAGCTCTCACTGGCAATACTGCCGGGGGGGATGTGCAAGAGATCAAACCAGAAATTAAGAATTTCTTTCAGTTCTTTGGGGTGAAGTGAGAGGTCACTGTCGTTTTCAATACAGGAGCCACCAAGAACTATCTGCACCCAGGGGCGGTACAGTTCGTGGCGAATAAACACATAATGAGAGCCAGCCCAGTAACTGTACTGATCTATATGCTGCAGATCTTCCGGAATCAGGCTGTGAGGAATTTTGAGTACTACAAGATCCCCTCGAATAGGCATAGATGGTTGGCAGCCAAAAATAGCACTGGCACCGTGTCCGCTGGCATTTATCACAAAGGTTTGGGTATCTGGTTGAAAGTGTTCAGTGAGTTCGGTGTAACTTTCCAGAGGGGAGGGGAGTTGGGTAATAGTTATGTTTTTCTGCAGGACTTCCTCCATTGAGTAAAGCAGTACTGATGAAGTGTCTACCTGTATAAAGCTGTCAAAAGATGTCATATCCGGGAAATTAAAAACTTCGCAGGTTGGTTGCTCAGCTTTGCTGTAATCGTTTCCCAAACATTGGGTGTAACCAAGTTCAGCAGCGTTCATCTCCGGATATAGAGGTGTATGAAAAAGTCGGTTAAGGTCTTCAACCTTAGGCTTCTTCTCAGAATAGGAATTGGCCGGCTCAGGGAAAACCAGAGCACGAACGTCTTTAACCGTTTCACTAAGGGCTGGACTCTGACTCATCTGCTCCCAGATTTCCTGTGCCCGAAGAACAATTTTTGGCCAACGCTTCTGGTCTTTTAAATGGCCGATATGAAGCGGCAGAACAAAACCACCTGCAACCTGACTGGGGAAATTATCAGCCAGGGAGGGTTCTGAAGTTTCTGGAAGAATTGTTGAACAGCCTCTGGGAAGTGCTGAAGCTATTACGCGAATAGTAATATCCTGCCTTTCCCGGTTATCCAGATCTTTACGCAGAGCCAGAGCGGTAAATATGCCGATATAACCGGCTCCCAAAATAATAACTTCGTTGTGTTTGTGGGGAGGAGAAGGTTGCAGGATTTCAGGGCAAACCGTGTGACTGATTTCTTCTGCAATTGCTGGAGCCAGGGTCAGCCCTGCACCACCAAAACCATAAGCGTGAAAAACCGGGTTACGGCTGGTCAGTGTGCGGGTTTTATCCCAGCCCAGGGCGATCGGTTCAGAAAAGTGGCGCTGACCGGTTAAGGCCTCTACCTCACCGTGGGTTAAAGCCAGCTCAGCAAGCCGGAACAGGTCAGGCAGGTGAATACGGTGTGCTTCGGTATTAGATGCCATAGGCCGACCTTTTGCCAGATCGGCCGAAGCATAGACGCTAGCCCAGATATTTCATAAACATGCTCCTGTTCTCGCTTGCCCTTTGCAGCTCTAAGAAAGTTTGGCTCAGTCGACCGTACTCCCTGGTACGGCGCTCTTTCGCCAAATTCCTTAGAGCCACAAATGCCTGCGCGAGATTCAGGCAGTTTATGAATTATCTAGGCTGGTTTCGGAATGGCACTATTTTATGAATTGGTTGAGATTCCAGTCATAGCGGTATTCAACAGCGCCCCTGAAGTTTTTCAGGTCAGAAGCCTTATCGGCTGGCGCGTATTTTTCCAGGTGTTCTCTGAGCTGCTCCATGGAGCCAAAGTCAGAACCGTACCAGTCATAGATACTGGAGAGAAACAGGACTTCACCTCTGATCTCAAAACCTTTTGATTGTTGGGCATAGCGACGAGCTGCCAGCTCCAGCATCTGCTCCTTGTTCTTTCCCGTCCAGGCCTGTGGGAACAGATCCGGGCAACCTACGCTGGCACAGTTTACGGCGTAGTGAATACGGGCATCTTTCCAGATAGGGCGCAGGATTCGGTGCTCAATATCGTTCAGGGTCAGTTCTTGACCAGCCACTTCGGCAATATCATTATCCCAGGGGCCAAATCCCAGCCAGCTGCCGACCTTGCGAATGGATTTCACGGGGTAGTTATCAAGAATCAAACGCACAGTAAGAGCGTTATAAAGGTTCACCCAGTAAGCAAACTGTTCATCTTTGTTATAAGTTCTTGGATCGAGGGACTGCATCTGGCTGAGGTAAAACTTCAGCATCTGCTTATCTTTTTCGGTAACTTCTTTGTATTTCACCCGGTACATGGTGCCGGTCATATCTTCCTGAATATAGGTTTTCAGAAAACTGTCCCATAGCTGGTGGTCTATTTCCTGGGAATTTCGTTCATCACTTTTATCCCATTTTGGCCAGTATTCTGCGGACGGAGCTGCGTGACCTGCCGACACAAGAGACAGTGTGAAAAAAAACGATAAAAAAATTAGCCTCAAATTCAGAACTTGTTTTCGCATAACCTGCTCCGGAAAGAATTATTCTCTGTTTTTCTCTTACTGAAATAAGCCTTCTTTGGATTCAGCGTTTTTCACAATCTTAATAGTTGAAAACCGGTGTAACCCCGCTGGAATCATTCCTGTACCATCCGCCGATCTTTTATCGTTCACCCCCTATTTCCGGAAGTTTTCGATGGATCGTGAGAGCTATCGTCAGCGGCGCAATTTCATTATTGAGCTTGGTAAAGCCCTGCATAAATTTGGTACCCCGGCCTTTAGGCTTGAGGCTCATTTACACAACGTGTGCCAGAGCCTCGACCTTGAAGGCTATTTTATAGTGTCTCCCACATTGTTCACTATTGTTCTGTGGGATCCGGAGTATCCAAAGAAACATAATTATCATATTCGAGTGCGTCCCGGTGACCTGGATCTTGGTTCTTTGGCGGTGACTGATCAGCTGGTGGATGAAGTTGTTTCCGGTGATTGTTCTGTAGAAGAAGCGTTGGAACGTCTGGAGCAGATTCATAGCCGCCCCGCAACGTTTGGCATGTTTTCTACCTTGCTGGCCTTTGGTGTTACCAGTGGTGCCTTTGCCATGCTGGTTGGGGGGAGCTGGCAGGATGCTGGAGTTTCCTTCATTACCGGATTGGTGATCTTTGCCTTGCTGTGCTGGGTGGAAGGTTCCGAGCGCCGGGGCGAAGTGCTGGAACCTTTGGCAGCCATTGTTTCTGCTATCTGTGCCAGCCTGATGGCGTACTTTGTACCGGGGGTGAATATTCCGCTGGTGATTCTCTCCGGCATTATTGTGTTTATTCCTGGCCTTTCGATCACCATGGCTTTGAAAGATCTGGCGGCGCGGCATCTTCTATCAGGCACCACGCGGTTGATGGATAGCCTGATGTGCCTCTGCAAACTCTACTTTGGTTCTGTGTTGGGCACAGCCATGATGGGAATGTTCGTGCCACATGACTCTATAGCAATTGGACCAGCGGTGCCGGATTGGACTCTGTGGTTCACCATCCCTCTGTTATCCATGACCTTGATTGTGGTGTTCCGAAACCGGTTGAGGGATATTCCCTGGGGGATTCTCTCTGCCGTGGTCGCTTACTTGGGCAGCGTGATCGGTGCAAGTTATCTGGGTGATAATGTTGGCCCGTTTGTGGGCGCGTTAATTGTTGGTCTGTACAGCAACATTTATTCCCGGATTTCCAATACACCATCTCTGGTTGTTTTGCTGCACGGTGTGGTTTTGCTGGTACCGGGGAGTAAAGCTTACATTGGCTTGAATCAGGAAGTAACAGGCAGTGCCTTTATGAATATGCCCCAGGTCAGTGCCCAGGCGTTTCTGATCTTTATGTCGATTCTGGCCGGTTTGATTTTTGCCAATATGATTTTCCCCTCCCGTAAAACACTCTAAGTGTTTTCTTGATAACGATTCAGCAATGCCTGTTGTTTAAGCAGGCATTGTTGTATTTGTTATCGGCTGTTGTGTTTTGTTGATGTCCATCAACATTCGTTGAATCACGAGTGATTATGGTTTTCCGCTCTAACCAAGGAGCATTTATGAAAGCCACACTGCAATGGAACGGTGACTACAACTTTAAAGGCCAGGTAGGTACTGGCGACGAGAATCACGAGTTTGTAATGGATGCGCCAGGCCGCGCCGGTGGTGATGGTGTTTCCATGACCCCAATGGAAGCGGTTCTCGGTGCTACTGGTACCTGTGCTGGTATGGATGTGACTATGATCCTGCGTCAGGCTCGCCAGAATATTAAAAATTGCAAGGTAGAGCTGACATGCGAGCGCGCTGATTCCGAGCCTGCTGTTTTCACCAAGATTCACATGCACTTTGATATTTATGGTGAAGATATTTCTGACAAGCAGATTGAAAAAGCACTGAAGTTGACTTTCGAAAAATACTGCACAGTATCTATTATGCTGATTAAGGCTGGCGTGGAAGTGACTTCCGATTACACCTTCCACCAGGCTTGATACTCAATCACCTTTGAATGCTCCTCAGGTTTTATTTATTGGGGAGCGTTGTATCCGCTGGCTTTGAATAAGAATATATCCCCCACTGATCACTACAACTGCACTGCCAATTAAGGTGAGGGCATCAATAGTTTCACCGAATACCAGCATGCCTAATGCTAAAGCAAACAATAATCGGGTATAGCGGAACGGAGACACCACAGAAATTTCCCCGGTTCTCATGGCAATGGTCAAGGCGTAGTAGGCAATGACACCAAAAACTGTGGCCGCCAATGTTTGTGCGCCGGACAGAAGTTGAATGTTCACCGGTGAAGAGCTGAAGGCCATAATAATCAGCCCGGTTGGTATCAGAATAAAGAATCCATAAACTCCTAGCTGTCGGTTAGACAGTACCGGTGGTGCTGCACGGGTGGCGAGATCACGCCCGGCAAAACCAAGGGTGGCAACTACGGCAAACAACGCATAAAAATCAAAACCTTCCAGTCCTGGGCGAAGAATCATCAGTACACCCAGAAAGCCAATGAAAACAGCTGTCCATCTTTTCAGGCCAACATGTTCGTTAAAGAACATAGCGGCACCTAACACCACGACTAATGGGGCGGCCTGTAGAATTGCCGAAGCGCTGGAAAGAGGCGTTAAAGTAATTGCGAGGGCAAAGGTTAACCTTCCCGTCAGCTCACAACTGGCGCGAACAAGAATTGGCTTCGATTGCAGGGCAGGGTGCAGAATCTGTTCGTGGGATAACCGAGTCCAGATAATAAAAACAGCGGTTCCGCCCAGACCAAACAACGTCATAACCAGCCCGAGCGATGCAGAGCTGGCAGCCGCTTTGATAAACATGTCCTCTATGGCAAAACAGGCCATAGCCAGCGCCATAAACAGGCTTCCACGAAGATTATCCAAACAGCACCATGTATTGAGTTCAAATGACTGAAACGCCCCGACACTGTAACAGTGTCAGGGCGTGGTTTTACAGGGCAGCTTTATTTTTCAGTATTGAACGATTGGATTAGCGGTTCAGACCAACCATATCGTTAAACTGCTCAATCAGGTCATCCATCTGTTCGGCCATGGCGAAGGTGCCCTGCCAGTAGTTGTCATGATCAGTCCACTGGGCATTCAGTTCCTTCACATCACGCTCCTGCTGCTCAACCCATGTGTAGTACTTCAGGTTGTGCACAGACTTCTTGTCCCAGTAACCCATTTCCTTAACGAAATCGATACCCACATTTTCCAGCAGATCGGCATCACGGTGTGCCTGGAACTCATTGTACGCACCACGCTCTTCAGTCATTTCAGACAAGCGGGAGCCGTACATCTTCAGAGAGTCAGTGCCGATAGTCACCAGAACCTGCTTCTCATCCATTTCCTGGTGCTTGGCAAACTTGATAGCGGCCACAACGTTGGCAATACCAGAAATACCCAGCAGGCTCAGCTTTTCAATCAGCTGAGGGTCAACGCCCTGGGCTTTCAGTAGTTCACGGCCTTGAGGCTCGTTGAACAGACGCAGCAGACGTACTGGAATTTCGTCGTCTACAGCCACGCCAGCGTCCATGTTGCGGCAGTCATGAATCCATGGGATGTGCTTGTCGCCGATACCTTCGATACGGTGGTCGCCGTAACCATTGTTCACGATAGTTGGGCATTGCAGGGCTTCAGCTACAACCAGCTTGGATTTAGGGAACTTATCCTTCAGGTAGTAACCGCCAGCCAGTGTGCCGCCGGAACCTGAACTGGAAACGTAGCCAGCCAACTGCATGCCTTGATCCAGCAGAGGCTTGATAGCCGCTTCAGCAGAAGGACCTGTTACGTTGTAGTGCCAGGTTGGGTTACCCAGTTCTTCGAACTGGTTGAAGATCATCAGGTCCTGACCGGAACGCTTCAGCTCCCAGCACTTGTCGAAGATCTCTTTAACGTTGGATTCGCAGCCAGGAGTCGCGATGGTTTCACCGGCAACTTTGGCCAGCCATTCGAAACGCTCTTTTGACATACCTTCTGGCAGGATAGCGATAGACTGACAGGCCATCAGGTTGGAAATATACGCACCACCACGGCAGTAGTTACCGGTGGAAGGCCATACAGCTTTGGTTTGCTCAGGGTTGAACTGACCCGTTACCAGACGTGGAGCCAGACAGCCGAAGCTTGCACCAACCTTGTGTGCGCCGGTAGGGAAGAACTCACCACACAGAACCACGATAGTCGCCTTACAGCCAGTCAGTTCTGGTGGCAGAACCAGATGGTTCACGTCACCATACAGGCCGCCTTTTTCCTTCTGCTCGTTGCGCCAAGTGATACGGTACAGGTTCAGTGGGTTCAGGTCGTTGCGGCCGATATCCTGCAGACCGTCTTTGATGTTCTGAGGAACGTGCTGCTCCGGATCACGCATCATCTTGAAAGTTGGCAAGGTGATGCCTTTTTCACGGCAATAGCGGGCAGATGCTTCCAGTTGCTTCTGGTTAATGGTCAGGTCGATAGTTTTCATATTCCCCTCCCCGGGGACAAAAATTAAAAGTTCGGTCTGGACAGGCCTGCCGACTTGCGTGACATCGACCCAACCTGTTCCTGTTTTTTATGAGGAGCTTCGGGGGAGTTCACCGAAGCTGTCTTTAAAGACCGGATTACGGGCGGTTGCTTACACCGCCAATTCATCCAGAGACGAAATAGGTTTTGGCAGATCCGGGCAGCCACTTGCTGCTGTTTTGGGATCTTTCAAGCCATGACCGGTGGTTAGTACAACAACCTTGTCGTTAGTATTTATTTGATCTCTGACTGCCAGCAGGCCAGCAAATGCTGTAGCACCGGCAGGTTCACTGAACAAGCCAGAGGTTTCAGAAAGTTTTTTCTGGGCTTTGAGAATGTCGCTGTCTGATACGGTGATGCAGCGGCCACCGAATTCTTTCAGTTGCTTCAGAGCGTGGTAACCACTGGCAGGCATATCTACAGAAATAGAATCCGCAAGAGTTGAGGCAGGCTTGGCTTCAAACTTGTGCTCTGGGTGGTTAAAGGCGCGGGTCAGGGTATCGCTGTTTTCAGACTGGATTGCCCAGATCGTTGGTACTTTTTCAATTACACCAGCCTGGTACAGATCCTTAAAGCCTTTGTAGACGCCGCTGAGAATGCAACCATCACCACAGGAGACAAATACATGGTCAGGGTTGTCTTTCAGTTGTTTGAACAGTTCCAGTGAAACGGTTTTCTTCCCTTCAATCGTCATAGGATTGAAGGCGGTGTTGCGATTCATGCCACCAAACTTCTGGCAGTACTCCATAGCCATGGCAAAGGCCTGATCGTAATTTCCATCAACCAGTACCAGACGAGCGCCGTATTGCTGACCCTGAATCAGTTTTGCAACAGGAGCCGCGGCAGGCAGGAACAGAGTAATACGCTGGCCAGCAGCGGCGCCAATACCTGCCATGGAAGAACCGGCGTTGCCAGTAGAGGCTAGAACGATGTCATTCACACCGTGCTGCTTGGCAAAAGCGGAGACCAGCCAGGATGCACGGTCTTTGAACGATGCCGTTGGATTGGCACCGCCATCTTTTACATAAAGATTGGGAAGATCCAGTTCTTTGCGAAGGTTGGCAGGCTGCCAGAGAGGGGTGTTACCAACAGGAATGGAAGCAAAGTGTTCTGCGGGTACCGGCAGCATATCGAACAGTGACCAGTTCTCACCGAGTATTTGATCCTGGTAAACCACTTCCAGAATACCTTTCAAAGGCTCATCGGATGTTTGGCTGGAAGAACAGGATGGGCAGACCATCAACTCAGGGGAAATATCATAGCGTTGACCACAGTCGGTACAGATATAGCTGGCTTTCAAGATCAGACCTTTGTACGGCTACTGACAGCGGAGCGTTGCAGCCGTGATTTTCTATTGATCATTTTTTGTATTGCCGGCATTTAGCTTTATCGAGTCTCTGCGGGCAGAACGCAGACTGCTGTTAACTGAAGATGCCAGCTGGGATGGGCTCAGTTTATGGACTGGGAAGGGGCAAACTTTGACGAATGTCGGTGTTTGAGAGTTTCAGGCATGGAGGCTAGGAAATAATTACTAGTGTGCTCTGTTGCCTAGCTGTTGGAGTGTTTAAAGGCTATTGAAGTTGAGCTTGGTAAAGAAGAGTGTACTTCTATCAACGTAGATAAATAATTGCTGGCTATACCGTGTGATGTGCTCTGAATTTGAGTGGCGGTGAAGTCACAGTTAAACAAAAAGGGAACACATTGGCTCCCGATTATTAGAGTCTCAAAACATCAAATGTATCTGTCTTTATCTTTAAACTCACACAAATCTTCAATCCGACAGGAGCCGCATTGAGGTTTTCTGGCTTTGCACACATAACGGCCATGTAAAATCAGCCAGTGATGGGCATCCAGCAGAAATTCTTTGGGCACCAACCGGATTAATCGTTTTTCCACTTCCAGAACATTTTTTCCGGGAGCTATGCCAGTACGGTTGGATACCCGGAAAATATGGGTATCAACAGCCATAGCAATCTGGCGAAAGGCGGTATTTAAAACCACGTTTGCTGTCTTGCGCCCAACACCAGGTAAGGCTTCCAGCTCTTCACGGGTTTCAGGGATTTCACCACCGTGCTTCTCAACCAGCATGGTGCAGGTTTTCATCACATTTTCAGCTTTGGTATTAAACAGGCCGATGGTTTTTATATAGCTTTTCAGGCCATCTAGACCCAGATCGAGAATCGCCTGTGGAGTATTGGCAACAGGATAAAGTTTACGAGTAGCTTTGTTGACGCCCACATCTGTTGCCTGTGCAGACAGGAGTACCGCTATCAGCAGCTCAAAGGGGGAATTGTATTCCAATTCAGTTTGTGGGTTGGGATTATCATCCCGCAGGCGGGTGAAAATTTCCTGACGTTTTCCCTTGTTCATTCTCGGCTCGTTACAACAGCAGGCTTGGTTATTGTGAGCCGAGTATACCTGAATCAGTGGCGATTACTGATTATCGAGGGGGAAGTAGTCGTGTTTACTCTGCCAGGCCATTTTCGGTTGATTCTCACGATCGAGAGTCCAGGCCTCAATGGTCATTTCGTTATCAGAGAGCTGAATCCAGAAAAAGCCCAGAGTATTTTCTGATTGCCAGTATGCCGGGTTGCGATCTTCATCTACCAGACTTTCACGTTTCCCTGCGGCACCAGAAACAACAAACAGCGTGCGACCACACTGACTGTTTGCCTGGAGAAACTGCAGAGTATGATCATGGCCGCTAAGTAGCAGATGAACTTTATCGCAAAGGTTGTTTTCAACAAGTTGCTGCCAGAGTTGTCCCCGCCCTTGAACCCCGTCGTAATCTCCAGCATTACCGTGGCGGCCATTAGAAATATATGGGTAATGGGCAAAGGCAATGCGCCAACGGGCTTCTAACTGGGGCATCAGGTTGCTGAGCCAGTTGGTGTGGGCAGTCATCTGCTCTTGCTGGTCATATTCTTTCTGGTAGGTGTTGTCTCCCGCTACGGTAGACGAGTCCAATGAAAGGAAGTCTACATCCGGTGATTCTTTGGGGTAGGGCGCGTGATAATAGCGGGCGGGCATGTACCATTTTTCGCTGATGCGATCTTCCCGGTAATGGTACTGAACCTGAATATCTCCCCGCTTGATATCTAGATTATCTTTGTTTTTGATCTGGGTAATATCGTGATTGCCAAGGGTCATATAGAAAGGCATATCAAGGTTGGCGTAAGGGATTTCAAACCGGGTCAGAAAATTCAGGTCATTTTCGCTGGTGGCACCGTGATCATAAATATTATCGCCCAGGCCAACAGCCAGGTTGCACTGGCGCTGTTCGCTGCACACTTTACCAATGGCTTCAGAAACCGCGTGTTGTCGCCAGTCTCCTGTGCCAAAATCTCCCAGCGCAACAAGGCTGACAGTTTCCGCATTCAATTGGGTGGACAGGAAATAGCAGAGCAATCCAGCTCTTAGCTGGCTGCTCATTAGCTGAGATCCTCGAGTTGTTCGGCCAGTCTTGATTCCCGGATATCCTGATTGGGGTGGGCGTCATGCCACTCTGGGGTTAGTTCCGGGTAATCGTTACCCGTGGTCACTTTTTCAAAGGCAATAAGGATTTGCTGCTCAGCCACAGCCCGCTCAGATTGGGTATGGTAATTTTTAGAAGCCCAGTCATTACGCACCTTATCAATAAGAATTTCTTTGCTGTGTTCCCGTTGGTCGGCAGGAACTTTTGAAAGATATTTCTCAGCCAGCACGCGGGTACGGTAAGCATGACCACCGCTGGTTTGGCGCAGTAATTCACGGGTCAGGTTAGAGGTGTTGCTGTAACGGGAGAGCTGTAAGAAAAGGTCAGGGTCTTTCTGCGCGGCTTGCTCTGCCCATTCTTTTGCTTCGTCGAGTTTGTCTTCCATATAAAGAATATTATCGTTGGCGGTATCTTCGAGATTGTTTCCTTGAATACCTTTGACATGGTCATGAGCATTTTTGATTTCAGCGTAAAATATGGCTCGTGAATTCTCACCATGATGCCGTTGAGTATTACCTTTCAGCCTTGTTTCTATATCTGAACGAATCTTATCCGGATCAACTTCAGGCTGGCTCATAACATCCTCCAGAAATAAACGAGCCTCATAAGCTTGTCCCTTATCAATCATTTTAAAACCGTATTTTATTGCATCCTGAGTACCAATCTTCTGCTGGTTTGGGCGGTGGCTTACAGATGGGTCTTTCTGGTCTGCTTCGTTGGCCAGGTCTTTTTTAATTTTAGCTTCCAGCATTTGTACAGACTGGCTTGCTCTGGTATGGGCCACATGCCTCTGGGCTAATGGCACAAAGCGGGGTTTGTGATTGAGTTGTGGGGCAAGACTTCGAATACTGTGATCAGGACGAATCAACTGCACCAGACGGTTTAAATGGGTTCCCGCCCTGCGACTGGAACTGGAATGATTGTGTATAAAATCTGCGATGTTGGTTCTTATATTATCGAGAACTTTCATTAGCCAACTCCACCCTGGAATAAATTTGCGCCTTCAATGGGTATCAATCGGCAATTTGACGGAGTGGGTTAGGTTCAGGGCTGGTGTTTGGTCGGGTTTCTGGTATTCGTGGAATTAATAGACTTCCTCCATCGCTTTTCCGTAAGCCAGTTCTATGGCCTCTAATGTGTCATCTATTGTGGGGCGGGAATAAGTAGCGTAACGATCTGAGGTAGAGGCAAGGAGCTTGAGATCTTCCTTATGTTTTTTAAGTCCGGCTTCCTCTGTCGCCAGGTTCTGAGCGTGCTTCTTCTCATCCCTGCCATGGCCAATCAGTCCATCAACACTAGTACTGATAAGCGTTTTAGAAATGGCCTCTTGCTTTCTCTCCATTGAGTACTGTAGCAAGAGCAGAGCTCGTAAAGGTTTACCTTTGTTGACCTGTTCTATTGCCTCGTTAACAAGTGTTGAATCATAAACATAAGCACCGACAAAGCGTTTCAGATATTGGTGCTTCCAGATATCTGCCTTTTCCAGCGGGGATTTTTTATGGAACAGACTTCTTTTCGGGGGCACAGGGGCGATATCCCAGTCATCAAGGGTTTTTCCGTTTGGATATGTGGATGCCTGGTCAGAAGGCCAGAAATGTTTCTGAGGGCTGATCTTTTCAACCAGCCAGTTCAGGTGGGTGTACTTGGTACGTGCGGATTTAATATGGCTGCGCAGGGAATCGGCAACAGCCGCTCGAACAGTTGAGACAATGGACATTGTTGCTCCTTCCCTGGAGTCTCCAATTCATTGTCTTCAGATTAGCAGCTGGTTACCCGGTGACCCGAACCCGTTTGGTTCCTTTGGAGGGTTTTTCCCGGTTGGCCAGCCTGGCCTGCTCCATTTTGCTGTCAGCGATATTTTTCACGGCGATCAGCAGCCCCATAAACACAAAGGCTCCGGGTGGCAGAATGGCGAACAGGAACATCTTGTAGTCAGGGATTACGGTAATCTTCCAGCTAGCCGCTACAGAGCCGAGCAGGAAGTCCATATTAGCCATCAAAGTGCCCTGACCAACCAGTTCCCGCAGAGCGCCAAGCAGAATCAGAACCCCGGCAAAGCCTAAGCCCATCATCAAACCATCCAGTACAGCTGGGATAGGAGCATTGCGAGAGGCAAAAGCATCAGCCCGCCCCAGAATAATGCAGTTGGTCACTATGAGAGGAATGAAAATGCCAAGAATTTTGTACAGTTCATAGGTGTAAGCCTGCATCACCAGTTCCACACAGGTGGTGAGTGAGGCAATAATCATCACGAAGACTGGCAGACGAATAGTATCTGGAACATAGTTGCGAAACAGAGACACCAGCAAATTGGAGCAAACCAGAACAGCGATAGTCGCCAAGCCCAGTCCAAGAGCATTGACCACGCTGCTGGAAACACCCAGCAGAGGGCACAAGCCAAGCAGCTGAACCAGCGCCGGGTTATTCTTCCATAAACCCTGAACCGTGATTTCACGAGGTTGAAAGTCAGCCATTGGAGTTCTCCTGATCAACCTTGCTGGCATTCAGCACAGCTTCGCCCCGCTGAAATAACTCTTCCCGGTTTTGGGCGAAGTATTCCAATGCCCGATAAACAGCCCCAACAACCGCGCGAGGCGTGATGGTTGCGCCGGTGAACTGGTCAAAATCACCGCCATCTTTTTCAACGGCCCAGCCATCGGCTTCGGGGTATAACAATGACTTACCCGCAAAACTGAGAATCCAGTCAGAAACGCGGGTTTCAATGCCGTCACCCAGTCCGGGGGTTTCTTTGTGAGATACAACCCGTACACCAGTCAGTTCGCCTTGATAGTTCACAGACACCAGCAACTGAATGCGGCCGTTATAACCATCTGGAGCCACCACTGGCAGAATCACCGCAGCTGGTTGGGCATTTTTAAAGGCCACCCAACCTTTTGCGCCATTTGCGATGGGGCCCAGCAGTTCTGTGTCTGGCAGAGAAATGATGGTATCCAGCAGAGAGTTATCAAAGTTGCTCTTTGGTAATACCTGATACAGCGCTCGCTCTTCACTGGCACGCACCTGATCAGCAATACGGTCTTTGGTTACCAGCCAGGTTAGGGAGACCAGACCGACAGTCAGCAGAGCAAACAGCCCAAGGCTTAAGCTGTTCCGGCGAATGGCCGTGAATGTTCCATTGCCAGTCTCAACGGGGGGAGTTTCTGTGGTCATTCTGATTTCGCCATCCCGCGCTTAGGTTTACGGTGCCCGTAAGTGCGGGGCTGAGTCCAGTAATCGATGGCAGGAGCCGCCATATTCATAAGCAAGGTGGCGAAGGCAACCCCATCAGGGTAACCGCCCCAGGCCCGAATAATATATGTGATTACGCCAACCCCAAGGCCAAACAGCAGGCGGCCTTTATTGGAGGTTGCGCCACTGACCGGGTCGGTAACAATAAAGAACGCGCCCATCATCGTCGCGCCGGAGAACAGGTGAAATATGGGGGAACCGTGGGATTCGGAACCAGTACCATTCCAGAACAACAGAGCCATAACGCTCAGGCCTGCCAACATTCCTACAGGGGCATGCCAGCTGATAACTTTCTGTTTCAGCAGAAACAGGCCGCCAGCCAGAAAGGCAAGGTTTACCCAGAACCAGCCAGTACCCGTCATGCCGGAAAGTTGAGGCTTTTCCTGCCACAGTTCAGCAATAGTCAGGCTTTTGTTTTCCCGCACAACATCCAGAGGGGTTGCCATTGTCCAGCCATCAATGGCGTGGCCAGCGAAAATCGCCTGAAGAGAGTCAGCGAAACCGGCGATTTCGATACCTGCTCCCTGCGGAGAAAACCAGCTGGTCATTTCCAGCGGGAAGGAGATCAGCAGAAGTACATAAGCGAGCATGGCCGGATTAAAAGGGTTCTGCCCCATACCGCCATAAAGCTGTTTGCCAAACACAATGGCGAAACTTACGCCAATCAGGGAGAGCCACCAGGGTGAGCCGGGAGGGATAGCCATCGCTATCAGCCAAGCTGTAACCAGAGCGCTGCCATCTTTCAGGTAAAACGCCAGCGGCCGTTTACGCAGTTTTAATACCAGAGCCTCTGAACCCAGAGCGATCAGAGAACACCAGATAATATTGACCAGCGCGCCCCAGCCAAAGAAACCGATTTGCACGGCCAGAGCTGGAACCAGTGCCACCATCACCAAACGCATAATATGGTTGGTCTGGTTCTTTCCCAGAGTATGGGGCGAAGTCTGTCTAATTAATGCCATAGTGTTGTCTTACGCCTCCGCACTTTCGCTTTCAGCCAGCTCACGACGCTTGTCTTCCAGCGTCTGGCGCAGGGTTTCAATTTGATCGCTGCCTGATTCTTCCGCTGCAGCTAAAGCTCTTTCAGCTTTCTTAATTGCAGCTTTTTTCATCGCCAGCTCAATCTTGCGCTTCTTTTCTTCATCGCTAAGAGCAGGTTTTTTCGGTTTCGCAGGTGGAGCTGATTGCTCCAGCTTTCCCAGAGTCTGCTTCTGTTCTGCCAACTTTTGTTTCAGCTGCTCAGTGTCTTCGCTATTGCTTTCCAGTGCGGCAGCCAAAGCGCGTTCCGTTTTCTTCATAGCGGCTTTCGCCATTGCCAACTCTATTTTGCGTTTTTTCTCATCGGCGCTGAGTTCTGGCTTTTTCGCTTTAGCAGGTTTTTCTTCCCCAGCTTTGCTTTCAGCAGGTTGTGGAGCAGCATCAGCCAGAGAATCAAACTCTTTCTGTAGCTTCTCAACCTGTTGCTTCAACATGGCAATGTTGTCGTTAAGTTTGGTCGCTTCTTCTGAACCGTCTTCAGCTTGTCCCAGTGCTCGCTCTGATTTCTTCAGCTGAGCCTTGGACATAGATAACTGAATCTTCAGTTCTTTCTGTTTAGGAGATAGCTGCGGTTTAGCGGGTTTCGCAGGTGCTTCTGTTCCGGCGGCACGGGCCGCTTTCTTGGCTTTTGCCCGTTCAAGGGCTGCTGCAACCGGGTCAACCTCGGCTGCTTTAGCAGGCTTATCCGCTTCTGGAGACTCTTTCGCAGCGGCGGCCTTGGCTTCTTTCAGCTTGCGAGCCTTCTCTGCATTGGCTTTACGACGAGCTTCTTTTTCAGCAGCGGCAGCATCCAGACGAGCCTGACGCTGTTCAAAGCGAACCCGTGAACGTTCAGCTTTTTCACTCTTGGCTTTTTGAACCCGAATTTCATCTTTCGAAGCCCGATAGTACTGCACCAGTGGAATAGCGCTGGGGCAGACATAGGCGCAGGCGCCACATTCAATGCAGTCAAACAGGTTGTGGTGCTGGAGTTGTTCATGGTTCTGGGCTTTGGAATACCAGTGCAGCTGTTGTGGTAGCAACTCAACTGGGCAAGCATCAGCACACAAGCCACAACGAATACAGGCTTGTGCCGAAGGCGCTTCTGGGAACTCCTGCTGCGTACCGGCAATAAAACAGTTGCTGGTTTTAATCACTGGAACAGCTGTGGTTTCCAGTGTGTGACCCATCATCGGGCCACCCTGAATCAGGGTGTGAAACGCATCATCTTTAATACCGGCAAATACCAGCAGATGTTCTGCCGGTGTACCGATCAATACTTCAACATTGCCGGGGCGCTCAAGAGCGGAACCGGTCAGTGTGGTAATACGGGAAATCAGTGGGCGGCCATGAATAATGGCATCGTGAACGGCAACAATCGTACCGACGTTGTAGCAGAGAATGCCGATATCCACGGAGCGGGCATCGCTGGGAACTTCTTTACCAGTAAGGAGCCAGATCAAACGTTGTGCGTCACCGGATGGATATTTAGTCGGTACCGTGCAGACTTCAATGCCTTTCTTGCCAGCGCAGGCTTTTTCCATCGCGGCAATAGCTTCAGGCTTATTATCTTCAATGCCGATTAATACTTGCTCTGGCGACAACATGTGCTGGAGGATTTCTATGCCGGACACCAGTTGCTCAGCTTGCTCACGCATCAGCATATCGTCGGCAGTAATATAAGGCTCACACTCGGCACCATTCACAACCAGTGTGTGAATCTTACTGGCTTTGCGGGATGCTATTTTTACTGCTGCGGGGAAACCTGCGCCACCCAGGCCAACAACGCCTGCGTCGTGTATACGCTGTACCAGATCTTCCTGTTCTGCGGTTGTGTAATCAGCAACAGGTGAAAGTTCACACCATTGATCTTTTCCATCCGGCTGCAGGATCAGGCAGGTTTCTTCCAGCCCTGACCAGTGCGGAACCGGGTGCATTTCAATAGCGGTGATTGTTCCGGATGTTGGCGCATGAACCGGCGCGCTGACAAAACCACTGGCTTTGGCCAGAACCTGACCTTTCAATACCTGATCACCCACATTCACCAGTGCCTGTGCAGGTGCGCCGGAGTGCTGATTCAGTGGCAATACCAGTCGTGATGGTAATGGTGGTACTGCAATCGGTGTCTGGGTGGACTGATGTTTATTTTCTTCCGGATGTACGCCACCCGGAAAATCATGAATTGTTCTCAGAGGGATCGCATTCATGCCACTTCCCCCTGTTTATCGGTTGCAATCAATTGCGCTGTGTTCTGTTCTGTGGGTGTAGGCAGTGACCACTGCCAGTTACGGGTGGTGGTTGCAATCGGCAACATATCAATACAATCCACCGGGCAGGGCTCTACACAAAGGTCGCAGCCAGTACATTCATCGGTGATAACTGTGTGCATCTGCTTGGCGGCGCCGAGAATGGCATCCACAGGGCAAGCCTGAATGCACTTGGTGCAGCCGATACATTCATCTTCCCGGATGTAGGCGACCATGGGAGGTTTTTCCTCGCCATGTTCGTCATCCAGTTCCATGGGCTCCATATCCAGCAGGTCGGCAAGGGCATTGATGGTTGCCTGACCACCGGGAGGACATTTATTAATAGGCTCGCCATTGGCAATGCCTTCTGCATAAGGTTTGCAGCCAGGGTGGCCACACTGGCCACACTGGGTTTGGGGCAGAAGATCGTTGATCTGGTCAACAATAGGGTTGCCTTCTACTTTGAAACGCTCGGAAGCAAAACCGAGTATTGCCCCAAATACCAGCGCAAGCGCCAACAGAGCAAGAAGAGCGTAAATCACAATTTCCAGGGATAAAAAGTCCATAAACCTGTTTCCGGCTCTCCTTACAGCTTGATCAGACCGGTGAAGCCCATAAAGGCCAGAGACATAAACCCAGCGGTCACCATACCAATCGCAGCACCACGGAAAGGCGTGGGTACATCGGCAACTGCAATACGCTCACGCATAGCCGCAAACAACACCAGTACTAAAGAGAAGCCTGCGGCAGCGCCGAAGCCGTACATGGCAGAATCAATAAAGGTAGAGTTCAAACGGTTACTGTTCAGCAGAGCCACACCCAACACGGCACAGTTACTGGTTATCAGCGGTAGGAATACACCGAGAACCCGATAAAGCAGCGGGCTGGTTTTGCGCACAGCCATTTCGGTGAACTGCACGACTACCGCGATTACCAATATAAAGGAGAGAGTCTTAAGAAACTCCAGCCCAAGCGGTACAAGAATGTATTGATAGGTGATATAGGAGCATATTGATGCCAGTGTTAATACAAAGGTAGTGGCCAGTGACATTCCCACAGCTGTTTCCAGCCGGTTGGAGACACCCATAAACGGGCACAGCCCGAGGAACTGTACCAATACAAAATTATTGACCAGTATGGCGCTGACCAGAATAAGAGACAGCTCGGTCATGGTTTCCATAAATCTTTTTACCCTGGCAGCGGCGGAGTGGATTCTTTGCTCCAGCCGGGCAGTGCGATAAGCAAGGCACTGCGATTGTGTCTGTAATCCGGTGGGTGCCTATTATTCAGGAGCTCAATATTCCATACAACTAGGGTTTTGTATGGGATTAAGTCTTTTCGGGAATATGTATATAAGCGGGATGCAAAATTTGCCGCCCGTTACTGTGGAGCCCTGAACAAATCAGTCACTGTAACCGGACGGCGCATTATAAAGGGTGAGGGGTAAATTAACAGCTCTCAGCTATGCCTTCTGATTGATTCTCTGATGACTCGTCGCAGTTACAATCCATCTCTGAACCAAGGTTTTGCGGAATTGACCTTCTGCGTTGGCCCAGTCCCACATGGGTGTCTGGATCGATGTCTTCTTCCGGAGTAAAGGCCAGGCCAAGCTTTTCACTCAGAGGAGCATTCGCTGCGTCTATAGTTGCATTGTGGCGAATCTCTTCCCTGACTTCCTCAAAGGTTTTACCTTCAAGTCGGGCAACCAGTTTATCTGTTCCAGCTTCCACAAGTTCCTTTGTCATTTTGCATCCAACTCTGAAAGCGGATTTCCCAAATAGCTTTTGGGCATAGCTTTGAGAAATGTCTGACATTTCTGTCCAGTCATTAAACAGGGCCTTGACCATGGCAATAAAGAAGCGACCACGGATCAAGTCCATGCTCACATTGCAGCCCGCAACCGGGTCCAGCCCTGTTTTAAGCATTCTTCGGAAATCTTTGCCCATGTCCTCAACATCTTTCTCATAGGTCAGAATAAACATGGTTGTTGGATCTATAGTCAGGCCTCCTGCCTGAAGCAGGCGAGCTGTTCTTGATGGGCTTTTGGCAATGAACTTGGCACAGTCCCAGAAGGACTTCCAGGGATGCATCAGCATTGAGCTAAGAGCATTGGCCTCATCACGAATAAACTGCAGGGGGGTAGAAATAATCCATGGTCCACGGCGAATCAAAATGGATACCGGGTTAATGGTGTCCCAAGCCTTTGCCAGAACATTGAGTGGTTTCTTCAGCGGACTGGAGATGGCCTTGCTCAATAGAGAGACGGCAGAACTGGCACGCAGATAGTTTGTTGCTGTTGCATGACAGACCTTGGCTGTTGCCAGGCGAAAAGCAAAAAGTGCGTAGACCGTTGCATAAACGCCACGATCAATTTTTCGCGCTATGGCGAGTGTTGCTTTACGGCCAAATTCGTAGGTTTTAGTTTTGGTTGCTGAGATCGCTTTACAGGTCCGAGATCCGATCCGCTTCACAACAGAACAAGCGGTTACCGCAATGTGGAAACCCAGAAACAGCGCAGATACGGCATGTTGTGCAGCTTTACGGCCATAATGACGAGTTGTAAGAATTCCATCGACCAGAGCATCCCTGGCATCAGGAACAGAGCTCCGAATCAGCTCTTGGCTGATATAACCATTATCGACTGCTGCTTTCATGAACATATCCGAACCCTCCTGATTCGCCTGTAAAGACCGTTTTCCTTAGCTGTTAGTGATACTGACACGACTGTTGCCATGAATGACTGACAGGGTTGTTAGTATTCCTAACACAAACTTGATTACCGTATTCGTCTAAGACCAAAGTCTTAGAGTCATATTTCTGAAACATTTCCTTCACCTGAGTGTCACCAAATCGCAGCAATATAGAGATCAATCTTCTCTCTGGCTGTCTTTTTATGAGTCGCTTAAGCATTCAGAAATTACGCAAATCCTGGGGTGATCCACCCGCCGCAGACGATATTGATTTTACTGTTGAGTCCGGTGAATTTGTTGCCCTTCTTGGCCCCTCCGGCTGTGGTAAATCGACAACACTACGCATGATTGCTGGTCTGGAAACTCCAGATAGCGGAAGCATTTATCTCAATGGCAAAGATATAACCCACCTGCCACCCGGTAAGCGGGATCTGGCTATGGTATTTCAGTCCTATGCACTGTTTCCCCATTTAAGTGTGCGGGAAAACATCTTATTCGGTTTGCAGGTGCGAAAGGTCTCTAAAGAGGAGCAGAAGCGTCGGCTCAATTTTGTGATTGAGCTGGTGGATCTTGGTCCACACCTTGATAAGAAACCCGGTCAGCTCTCAGGTGGCCAGTGCCAACGTGTTGCACTGGCACGTGCTGTTGTTTCAGAAGCCCGCCTTTGTTTGATGGATGAGCCGCTCTCAAACCTGGATGCCAAATTGCGAGCTGAAATGCGATCAGAGCTTAGAGCGTTGCAGCAACGTCTGGGCATGACTGTTCTCTATGTCACCCATGATCAGACCGAAGCCATGAGCATGGCGGATCGAATCATCCTTCTGAATAAAGGACGTATTGAGCAGATTGGCCGACCGGAAGAACTTTATAACCAGCCAGAAACAACATTTGTCGCACAGTTTATTGGTGCACCTCCTATGAACCTGTTGCGAACCCAAAGTCATGTACTGGGTATTCGGCCAGAACATATTCAGTTGGTGCAATCGGGAGCGGGTTTAAAAAGTTCTCATCGGGCGATTGTCAAAGGTTGTGATTATTTGGGTGCAGATACCCTGATTCAGTTGCAACTGGATGAACATAGTTTGCAGCTGAGAATTACAGGGCACCAGCAGTTACAACTTGGCAGTTCTCTCGAAATCAGCTGGGCCGAGCAGGATCAGCACAGTTTCTGTCGTACAAGTGGTCAGCGGTTAACCGCTGATTCTCCGCAAGAACAACACACCGAAAATACGAAGAAGGAAACTCACTATGCTGCGTAAATTGCCAGCGCTTGGCCGCACTGTCACAGCGGCCCTGGCCGCCATTGGGTTCTCGGCCTCTGTTAGCGCCCAGACTGAACTGACTATGTACTATCCAGTCGCTGTTGGTGGCCCACTGACCAAAGTCGTGGACAATATGATTGAAGGGTTTGAAAAGCAGAATCCTGATATCGATGTAAATGCCATCTACGCCGGTAACTACAACGATGCCCGGGTAAAAGCTCTGGCGGCACTGAACAGTGGCAAGCCAGCTCAGCTCTCCGTGATGTTTTCTATCGATGTGCACGAACTGATGGATCAGGACGCCATTGTCGCTTTTGATGATCTGGTAAAAACTCCAGAAGAAAAGCAGTGGCTGAGCAGCTTCTACCCAACTCTGATGCAGAATGGTAAAGCCAAAGGTAAAACCTGGGGTATTCCATTCCAGCGTTCCACCATTGTTATGTATTACAACAAAGATGCCTTCCGCGCCGCTGGCCTGAACCCTGAGCAACCACCCAAGAACTGGGATGAGCTGGTGACCATGGGGCAGAAACTCACCAAGCGAGATGCCAGTGGCAAAGTGCAGCAGTGGGGCGCAATGATTCCTTCCACTGGATACCCTTACTGGATGTTTGGCGCACTCACCAAGCAGAACGGTGAAGTGTTGATGAACCAGGACGGCACACAAACTTATTTCAACAACCCCGGTGTAGTTGAAGCTTTGAGCTTCTGGAAAGACCTGGGCAGCAAGCACGAGATTATGCCGCAGGGAACTGTTGAATGGGGCACATTGCGCCAGAACTTCCTCGAAGGAAAAACGGCCATGATGTGGCACTCCACCGGTAACCTGACCACAGTGAAGAAGAATGCCAAGTTCGACTTCGGCGTGGCTATGTTGCCTGCACAGAAGGAACTGGGTTCACCAACGGGTGGCGGTAACTTCTATGTGTTCAAAAACTCCACTGCAGAAGAGAAAGCCGCTTCTCTGAAACTGATTCGTTACATGACTGCACCTGAACAGGCGGCGTCCTGGAGTAAGGCTACTGGTTATATGGGGGTGAGCGAAGATGCTTACAAAATTGCTGAGCTGTACGACTATGTACAGAAGTTCCCAGCTGCCGCTGTAGCCCGTGATCAGCTTAAGCATGCTACTGCTGAACTTTCTACTCACCAGGCCGGTCGGGTTCGTAAGCTTCTGGATGATGCGATTCAGTCTGTACTGACTGGTGAAAAAGAAGCGGATCAAGCTCTGGCTTCAGCCCAGAAACAGGCTGACCGAATTCTCAAGCGTTACCGCTAATTGATGTTTCGTCGGCAGAGATGCTGGCAAGGGAGACTCTGGTTTCTTCTTCAAAGGCCAGGATGGCCTGAGAGCGACTTGATACAGGGATGTATCACTGGAGCGGAAGAAGATGCCAGAGTTTCGCCATTCACCCGAAAGTAATAAACAGAACTTCAGAATGAATCGAACCCAGCAACTCCACGCCTGGTTATTGCTGTTACCGGCCCTCGTGATGCTGGCAGCATTTACCCATATTCCCGCCGTGCAAACCCTGTTGCACAGCTTTTACAACAACCCGATGGGCGGCAAACCATCCAGCTTCGTTGGCATGGAAAACTTTGAGTTTCTGTTAGAAGACGAAACCTTCTGGCAGGTGCTCTGGAACAACTTTTGGTATGCGCTAGTCACTGTTCCGGCCAGTATTGCTCTGGCACTGATTATGGCCATCTGGGTAAACGGCAGACTGGAAGGTCGCGCGATTGTACGACTGGCGTATTTTACTCCCACCGTTCTGCCAATGATTGCCGTGGCTAATATCTGGCTGTTCTTTTACACACCAGAAATCGGCCTTCTGAATAATGTACTGGGCTGGTTTGGTATTGATGGCATCAACTGGCTGGGAGATCCTGACTTCGCCTTACCAAGCCTGATGGCAATGACCATCTGGAAAGAAGCCGGCTTCTTTATGATCTTCTATCTTGCCGCACTGCAAGGTTTGGATCGTTCACTCTACGAAGCTGCTGCTATAGAAAATGCGGGCCGCTGGCAGGTATTCAAACGTATTACCTGGCCACTGCTGATGCCAACCACGCTGTTTATTTTTATAAACGCACTTATCAATGCTTTTAAGCTGGTGGATCACCTTTTCATTCTTACCAAAGGTGGCCCGAACAATGCCAGTAACTTGCTTCTTTATTATATCTACGAAAATGCATTCAGCTTTTTCGACACAGCTTATGCCGCAACATTAACCACCGTAATGCTGATCATTTTAGCGCTGCTGGCCTGGCTGCAGTTTGGCGTACTGGATAAGAGGGTTCACTACCGATGATGGCCTTGGCAATAAATACCTCAGCAGTTGATAACCAATTGTCTCTGGCAGAAAAGCTCTGTGCTTGGGTTCTCGGTTTCTTGTGGCTTATGCCGTTACTGTTCGCATTCTGGGCAGCACTTCACCCCGCAGAGTATACAACCAGTTTTGATTTGTTCGCTCCTCTGACTCTCGAACACTTCTACTCAGCCTGGGAACAGGCACCTTTTGCCCGGTATATGCTCAATACCCTGATTATCACCATGATTATTCTTGGCTGCCAGCTGGTACTCTGCACATTGGCGGGTTATGTATTGGCCCGGATTCCTTTCCGAGGGCAAGGCTTGGTTATGGCGCTGGTAATGATGCAGCTGATGGTTATGCCAGAAGTTCTGATTGTTGAAAATTACCGTACACTGGCAAACCTGAATATGATCGATACCTGGGTTGGGGTTGGCCTGCCTTACATGGCCAGTGCCTTTGGTATTTTCCTGCTGCGACAAACCTTTGCCACAGTTCCACAGGCTTTGGATGATGCCGCCAGAGTAGAAGGCTGTTCACGTTTGCAAGTGTTGTGGAAAGTGTATGTGCCGCAGGCCAAGCCGGTCTATCTTGCCTATGCTCTGGTGTCCATCAGCTATCACTGGAATAATTTTCTCTGGCCGCTGGTGGTGACTAACACTGAAGCCAGTAGACCATTAACTGTTGGGATGGCCATTTTTGGCGCACCTGAATCCGGTGTGGATTGGCCAGTCATCTGTGCCGGCACCCTGATAGCTGTATCACCATTACTGGCAGCATTCCTGCTTTTCCAGAAGCAGTTTGTACAGTCGTTTATGCGAGCAGGAATTAAATAACCGGCTGGAACAACTCATAGTTAAGAGCGCTGCCCGGTTGTTCGGAGAGTTCTCGTGACCGTTCTGGCTACAATCCCCAGTAACCAAAAAGGAATCGGAGGAAACTCTGTTCGATAGTGGTTTCTGTAAGCGGGTCTGGCCTCTATACGTTTGATCCATTTCTGGGTGTTGGGAAACGGTTTGTAGGAATAACCCAGTAATCTAAGGGGAATGGTATTGGCAAACCAGGCAATATCTGCCAGAGAGTAGCTATTGCCTACCAACCACTTCTGCCCTTCAAGGGCTCGTTCCATTTTTTGGTGCTGCTGATGCAGAACTTCCAAAGCCTGAGCTGGATTGCAAGCGACTTTCTTTTGCCGTCGCAGCTGATGAAAGCGAGTACGATGAGGGATATGTTTTTGATAGAACTCCCAGTCTCTCGGGGTAGGCAAGCGGCCGTAACCATGAGAGTAAACATAATTAATTACGCCTGATTCATGGGAGCTTCTGGCCTCCTCTAACCAGATGTTCATTTCCTCTTTTAGTTGTGTCGCTTTTGGAACCAGAGAAGGTGATGGGAAGGTTTCTTCGAGATAGTGCAGAATATCAATAGATTCATGCATAGCTTTGCCATTGTGAACGATGGCTGGCACTTCTCCTTTTGGGTTGATGCGAATGTAGGCTTCACTCAACTGTTCGCTTTTCATCAGGTTGATTTTGTGTTTTTTCGGATTCAGCCCCTTCTCGGCCATGGTTAGTAATACACGACCGGAGCAATCTGATACTGGATGGTAAAAAAGATGCAGACCCTCCAGTTCTGTTGGATATAGCATTTCCATTGTTTCTTAATACCTGTTTTAAAGAATCTGTTTCCGGGAACTACTCAGCTAACGGACAAAACGGGCCACTTTTCTTTAAGGCCGCCTGATAGGCAGGGCGTTCACGCATTCGTTTTAAAAATCCATGAATGTGCGTGTACTTCTTGTCAATACCAGTGCGCACTTCGGCCACTTCCAGGCAGTAACCCATTACGATATCAGCTGCAGTTAATTCCTCTCCTGACAACCAAGTTGAGCAACTTAATTCTTGCTCCATAAAGGCAAGGTGACGGTTGTAGCGTGGCCATAGAAATCCATTACGTACCTTCTCAACAACCAGTTTGATGGCCGGGCGTATAAAGAAAGGCACTTTGGACACCATACGTTTGAAGATCAGCGCATCCAGTAAAAGGG
Source organism: Parendozoicomonas sp. 2304DJ65-17 (assembly GCF_058148445.1). Lineage (NCBI taxonomy): Bacteria > Pseudomonadati > Pseudomonadota > Gammaproteobacteria > Oceanospirillales > Endozoicomonadaceae > Parendozoicomonas > Parendozoicomonas sp. 2304DJ65-17. Next base: position 237,334 of record NZ_JBYVJV010000005.1, on the reverse strand, counting down.
GCATAAAGCTGGCTTGGGTGGCGTGCATCCAGTACAGGTAGCGGGCGCGTTGTGGATGGCCTGCTGCCGGACGCAAGTTTGAGTGGGGATGCTGATCGAGTATGTACTCGATAATTGCTCCGGTTTCAGGAAGCACCAAATCGCCATCGGTCACAGTCGGTGAGGTACCAATGGTATGAAGCTTTTTATATTCCTCTGGAGCGACTGTTAGAGGGCCGACACGTTGGTAGTGCAGTAGCCGGTAATCGGCACGCAGTTCTTCTAGTAACCAAAGAATGCGAATGGATTGGGAATTCTCCAGATGGTGGACGGTGATCATTGTTAACTCCAATAGATTACATGGAAATATATATCATGATATATATTTCCATGTAAAATAACCCCAAGAAAAATAGCAAGGTAAGAGGGTTAGAATTTTGCTAGAAGTTTACAGAGTTGCTCAGACTCTTTTGTGTTCAGGGGCAGCTTGTACGACAGTAAGGCTTTATCTGCTTGCTGGTGGGTTGTGCGTCCTTGGTCGGTTATTTCCACATATACGACGCGCTGATCTTCCACGCTGCGTTTTTTAATCACCAGCCCTGTATCTACCAGTTTGTTAAGGGTGCGGGAAACATTAGGCGTTTCGTCCAGCATCACAGATTTCAACTGGTTAACAGTCAGAGTGCCGTCTGGAGCACTGTCCAGAGCATGGAGGATTTGTAGCTGCAGCATTGATATGCCGAAATCACTGATTAACCGTTCCATGGCAACCTTGGATTCCTGAGCAACACAGACCAGCATAGCCAGAGCTTTTTGTTCGATGGTCAGGTTCAGATGTTCAAGGAGTTCTTTATTGGCCATAGGGTGGGAATCAAGTTAGGCAACTGTGAGAGGTTTAAAACGAATTTTAACGGTAGGCCACAACGGGCTCAAGGGTACTGACAGAGAGTGGCAGGAGGTTTTTATAAACTCAGCAGTTTTGGACACAAACCCAACTCTTCCAGGCACTACTCTGTGTACATGAAATGCGAGTTGTTCTCTGAGATATGTGAGAGGACACTCTGCCACATGTTTACGGAGACTGTTAATGAAAGTCACTCTTATCAAGGCTTCTGCCCCAAGCGAGTTTAAAAAGTACAAGAAAGCGCGAGGAGGCCCTCCCCAATCTCTTTTCTCTGCGGCTGCAGCAACTCCTGAACGCTATGAGCTGGAAATGATTGATGAGACAGTGCAGAAGTTGAATGTCTCCAAAATAAAATCCGACCTTGTGGTTTTGTTCTTTTCTACACCGGATGCAGTGCATGGTTATCGGATTGCAGACCAGCTGCGCGGTAATGGCATACAGGTTGTGATTGGCGGCCTTCACGCCACTTTTATGCCTGAAGAAGCTATGGAACATGCTAATGCTGTGTTAACGGGCGAGTGTGAAAATATCTGGCTGCAGATTCTGAAAGATGCAGAGAACAAACAGTTAAGTCCTTTGTACAAAGGAACTCCTGCTGATTTAAGTCAGGTTGCACACTATCCCACGCATCTAATTCCTCATTCCAAATATGATGGTTTCTGGTCGGTGCTGGTGAGCCGTGGTTGTCGTCATAAGTGCAGTTTCTGCCTGGTGCCAGGCATGCTGGGTGGCAGTCGTTATCGCCCGATTGACGATATCGTTAATGAGATAAAACAGCTGGATACCGACTGGCTGGAACTTCATGCGGATAACCTGACCGATGACCGTGATTATGCTCTGGCATTGTTTAAAGCGCTGGAACCTCTGAATATAAACTGGGTGGGTGAAACCACAATCAAGATTGCTGATGATCCGGAGCTGCTGGAAGCGGCGGCACGTTCAGGTTTGAAGTATTTGCTGATCGGTATTGAAACTCCATCCAAATCAGCTTTGAAATATTCCGGTAAAGGCTTTGTGAAAGCCGAGAATGTTAAAGCTCAGATTGCCCGCTTGCATGAATATGGCATTGTTGTGGATTCTGCGGCCATTCTGGGATTTGACGAGCACGATACAACGATCTTCAGTGAAAGCGCGGAGTTCTTCCATGATGCAGGTGTGGATGTGTGTGTGCCGGTGATTATGATTCCTTTCCCTGGTTCCCGAGTGTTCCAGCAGCTGGAGAAAGAAGGCCGGATTATGACGTACGACTGGTCGAAATATGATGGCACCCATGCGGTTTATAACCCCAAGGGAATGACAGCTGTTGAGTTGGAAGAGGGCGCTGAATCTTTTTACTACCAGTTCAATAAACCTGGGCGATACATCAAACGGAAAGCCCGGCAGTTTCGACAGCTTGGTGTGACGGCATCACTTTATATTTAACAGTTTTGGTGTTGTGCGTATTTGGAAAGGCTCAGTCGCTCTGACTGTAAATCCATCCCCCCGGAGAGCCTTTCCCGTTTTATAAGCTGTTCTTTCTTTTCTTGCACTCTGCTTGTGCAAGCATGACTTTTTCATAATCCAGATTCAGAGGATCGTACCAGTCAGAATTCAACTGAATGGGAGGCTTCCCGGACGGTTTCTCAGAAGGCATATACTGAGTGAATAGAACAAGCCCACCAACGGCCAGTGTTATCAGAAATAGAATGAATTTCTTTCGACTGAATGGTGCCGTTGCTGACATATGTCTCTCCCTTCCTACTATTGATTTACAGGTATTGGAAGATTATTGGGAAAGGTTCAGGGAATCACTGACGGGGTTGTTGGATTGGCTAACATATGTGTGTGACACACTCGTTATATACAAAGAAGTTTAGGGTCAAGAAACCTTTATCAATGGCGTTGGTCTTTCTTATACGGTAAATCCAATAAGCTGGGCTTTGTATTATGGAGAGAGCATTTTCTGACTCTAGGGTTCAATATGTCAGCGGGGCTGGGGGTGGCACTACTGAAAGGCCATCAAGCACTGATAGACCAGATATTTACGTCACCCATAGTGACGAGACACTTTCTCGCACATTGAGCTCAAGCCCTGTGCCCAGAAAACATCTTTATCAGCGGCAAGCTTCTCGGAGCCGGCTGGAATCCTGGGTAGATATTGAGAGTAAGGGAAGCGTTGTTGGTGAAGTGATGCTACCTGCGAAAGAGGGTTCAACAATACAAAGCATATTGCCATTCATGGGGGCTCAAGAGAGAAAGTTTTTAAAGAATGAATCTGCTTTCTGCGTCTTATCTTCAGAGTGCGAAGATAAAGCTCAGGCACAAGCTGCGTTAGAAAAGAGCGTTGACAGATTATTTCTTGGTACAAGAATGCTCCCAAATATCAGTAAAACACTGGGTCAGTTTTGCTTTAAAATGATGAGTTTGCGCAATTCACCTGCACACAATGCACTGGTTGCATATGCAGGTGGTCTAGCAAAGGCTGTCTGTGTATCCCCTCTCGATGATGCCAGCAGTCAAAGCTGGTCTGAATCCCTCAGTACACTTAAGCAGGCAAAGATAAGGCTGGAAAAGTTAGTACATGATTGTGAATGCGAAGACCCTGATAATTGTGAAATATACAGCGCAGACGGTTCAATACTGAATGAAATTATTGAAAACAAGATAAAAGAAATTCAGCTTCTTATGACTGCAGATTATCGTCAAGGTCATGTCATACATTCATTGGCTGGTCTTCTTTTCAGGGCTGCTTATAAAACGATTGATATAAGTACACAGGAAACTCCACCGCTTGCTGAAAGCCCCACGCCAGAAACTTTGGAGAGTGGGATGCACTTATTGAGCACCGGTTTAAGTAAGCAGCTCAGTGTTGGCTCCAGCCAAAGTAGTCAGGAAGAAACTGATGTGCACAGTGTGTCGCCAGGTTTGCTTACCGGAAGAACGCTTGATACTGGCAAGAAGCACTCAATGCACTTGAAGGTAGATAACCTGAATTCAGAGCTTCGCACAAGTATTCCTCATGATCACAGTGTCCACTGTCCGCAGAAGGTTCTGGCAGCTCTTACAGGAAAGGTAAAACATTGTGTGAGGCACGTACATGGACATAAACGTCAGTTTAAAGCTATGTATATGTCTGAATTGCTGGCTGAACCATGGGAGGAGCTCGTCCACTCTTTGTATATCCCCTATGGCTTGGATTCTTTGAAGGTGAGGTGTCAGATTATACCTGCAAACATGCTGCTTAAAGGTCGTTACGATGCAAAGCAAGGCGTTCCCAGCGTGATTCGTGATGAGAGTAAACATGTATGCAACCTGAATTGCAGTCAGATTACAGTTATGGAACAAGGACAAGAGAAGGACTTGCTTGTTGGCCTGCACTCCTCATGTTGCTGTGCCTTTGGCATAGAAGATGAACGCGCTCGAAAAGCTGCAAACCTGAATAAAGCCCGAGAAGTGTTGACGGCAGCTCTTGATAGGTATTTAGCCATTAATCCACAGGCTGCTCTGAATCTGGCTGAGCATGAAGTTCCTGTACTCGTTCTTTCGTTAATGACTCCGGACACTACTCGTCAGGCAGGTCATAAACTTGGTGTAGTCAAATTTAGCCAGGATGAAAGGAAGTTATTGCAAGAAAGCATAGAGGCCTTGAATACAGTTTGCAGAGAGGCCAGCGAAGGGGATGGTTTTCCTGTCGATCTTGGGAGTGGTATTGTTAAATTCCCGGTAAATTTTAAGTTGTTTCATTTTTGTTTTGGGGTAAATATTTTCTCTAAAAGCTTGTTAGGTAAGGTTTCAGGTTCTCAGAGTTATACTGACAGAATGAATGACCTTGCCTTTGAACAACTGTTTTCCAGCGATTTTTTTGAGCCATGTATCTCAAAGCTCTCTGATGAAAAAAAGACTTTGGCTATTGGATTAAAGAACTATCTGACTGGCCTCTATGAAAGTGGAATTCATAAGGGAGAGATGAGGCATACTTATATTATTCCAGAGGCTTTAATAGCTCTGGCCTTTTCAATGGGGATAATACCCTACTGGTTTTGTAAAAGTGGCACAGATCGAACTCTTGACTGCCTTCTTAATGTTTGGCGTTTTGTCTGTGATCTTCATGCAGGTTTGGGAACGAGTGCTCTTAATCTTGAAGGCCATCCCTATAGTGATGAATGTTATAAGCACCTGTTTCTTGGTGGAGGAGTGCAAAAGTTGCAGGGGCAAAACAGGGGGACATTAAATTTTAAGTCGGATACACATTTTGCTGAAGTGTGCCCCTCTATGGCTGATGAGGCCGTTTATGTAAAGTCGATGTTTAACTAACTCCTGCCTTTATCTGATTGTTGTATCGCAGTCCCTGGAAGGTACATTGTTTACGTGAATAAAAATGGAGCTTGTGTACTTTCGACTGACAGCCTTACAGTTCTTTATAGTTAAGAACTCAGGCAAGTAGCTGTTGAAGTTTTGCCTGAGTTTGTGCATTAAATGCTTTTATCTATTTCCTGCTATGAAAAGCCGTCGCGCTTTAAGAGACAACATAAAGTGCCCTTCACTTACAGCACAATCATCATCGTGCCCACCAATGTCAGGAATACGTTAGCAAAAGTGTAAGTGCCGGCATAACCCAAAGATGGAACATTACTGTCAGCTTCCTGGGTAATAACATTCAGAGCTGGTGTTGATGTCATGGCACCGGTAATTGCTCCGAGCAATAAAGCCCGATTCATTCCCATGCAGTAACGCCCGAAGATATAAGCGATCATCATCAGAGTGATTTCGATAGTGACACCACTGATAACCACCTGCAAACCTGCACTGCTCATAGCCGTGACAATGCCACCACCAGCTTTCAAACCAACATTAGCCATAAAGAACATCAGGCCGAGTTCCATCATTATATAAATGGCAGCCGGAGGAACCTGACCAAAGGTTGGTTGGTTCGCCCGTAAGTGACCAATCACAATACCAGAAAGAAGCAGGCCGCCCGCATTACCCAGAGTGACATCCAGCCCCCCCAGCTTAATGATAATCTGACCAACCAGCAGACCCATCACAATGCCCAGACAGAAGGTGATCAAATCGGTTGCGTGGGATTGTTTTTCTTCATAGCCCAGAATGCCGGTCAATCGTTCCAGACGAGAGCGTTCGCCGGAAATCAACATGATATCTCCCTTGGATACCCGCAAACCTTTGTTGATTGGCATTTCGATCTGGGAACGTTTGATCTTGTGAACAAAGCAGTGATGCTGTTCATCAATCGCAAGGCTGGAGAGTTCTTTACCTGTAACCTTTTGATTGGTTAAAACGATCTTGCGATATTCCACCTGGTGATCAAGCATTTCGGTATCGAGAATTTCATCGCCCAGCTCATAAGGAAACTTGCGAAAATCCCTTGGCTTACCAACCAGAGCAACAGAGTCACCTTCCAGCAGCGGTGTATCACCACTGGGTTCAAAAATACTGCCATTGCGGCGAATCTTATCAACCAGACAACCGGTGCGTTCATGGAGGGAAAGCTGGCGCAGGGTTTTGCCTTCAAGGGTTTCCGCCAGTTTGGCACTAACGCGGTACACCCGAATAATTGGCAGGTCACCTTTACCGATCGCATCCGGATCTGCTGTCAGGCCACGTTCCCGGGCCAACATTTCGGACTCGTTTTTCAGATTAATATTCAGAAGTTTGGGGAAGTAGCGAACGCCAATAATCAGCAGCAGAGTACCGGTGATGTAGGTCATGGCGTAACCAACACTCAGCATTTGCAGCAGATCAAATTCATTCCCTGGAGCCAGTTGTTTAATGGCATCCTGTGCACCAACCAGTGTTGGAGTGCTGGTGAGAATGCCTGCCAGCATACCGGCTGCCAGTGCTGGGTCCATATCCAGATACCAAGCAAAGATTTTAGCCATAACCAGCGCACTGCCGGACACAACTGCTGCCAGAAGAATATATTTGGAACCATCTTCAAGAAATACGCTGAAGAATCGTGGACCGGCCTGTAAGCCAACGCAGAAAATAAACAGAATAAAACCGATGTCGTCTAATCCGCCTGGCATCGACAAACCAAAGTGCCCGAATAAAAGTCCTACTAACAAAACCCCCGATGTCGATCCCAGCTCGAACGAGCCAAATCGCAGTTTGCCAAGGGTGTAGCCAAGAAACAGAACAACAAAGACGAGCAGTGGCACGCTCTTATGTAAGAGGGCCATAAGGTCAATTTCCACGGTAGTGTCCGCAATGATATGGGGGGGAGAATTGGCGCGAATAATAATACTGCCGATTGCGAAAATATTGATGTATATCAACGGAATTGCCGGTCAGTTAAAAATGATGAAAATCAGTTTTTCAGCTGAATTTTTTCTGCGGCTAATGCCCGCGTATTGCCGGTTTTACGAAGAGTTTTCTGGGCTTCCGTTGAATAATTAGTAAACAGCCCCGATAGTGAGTAAACAGTTCAGCGAATTTGCTTCAGGGAATAAAAACAATGCTCAGTTGGATCTGGTTATGGCTCCGCCCTTATAAATGGCAGATGACCGGCGCCCTTATTGCGCTGGTGTTTACTGCGGGCGTTACCCTGGCTTTAGGGCAGGGGGTTCGGCTGATGGTTGATCTTGGTTTTGTCCAGGGCTCCATCGAAGGCTTGGAGCAGGCGTTAATGTTTTTCCTTGTGCTGGTTGTGGCTATGAGTGTAGGGGCTTACTGCCGGTTTTATCTGGTGTCCTGGTTAGGGGAGCGAGTGGTTGCTGATATTCGGCGCAAACTCTACAGCCATCTGGTTACCCTGCAGCCTTCATTTTTTGAAGAGAATCTTTCCGGTGAAATTCAAAGCCGAGTCACAACAGATACCACTCTTCTTCAGTCTGTTATCGGCTCTTCGGTTTCTTTTGCTTTGCGCAATGTGCTGATTTTCTTTGGTGCTTTTGCCTTGATGGTGATCAGCAACCCCAAACTGAGTTTGATCGTTTTAACCGCCGTTCCTCTGGTTATTTTCCCGTTACTGTTTTTTGGCCGCAAAGTTCGCAAGCTCTCCCGGGACAGTCAAGATAAAGTGGCAGATGTTGGAGCCTGGGCCGGTGAAAGCCTTCAACATATTAAAGTTGTGCAGGCCTTTAATGGTGAGCAGCGGGTTGTAGAACGTTTCAATGGTTCTGTTGAAGGTGCGTTTCAGGTGGCCCTTCGCCGTATTCGCCAGCGCGCATTATTAATCGCTCTGGTGATGTTGTTGGTGCTGGGCGCTGTGGGCGGCATGCTTTATATTGGCGGTAAGGATGTTCTGGAGGGAACATTGTCTGGCGGTGATCTGGCGGCCTTTGTGTTCTACGCCATTATGGTGGCCGGCTCACTAGCTGCGGTGACTGAAGTATATGGCGAGCTGCAAAGAGCAGCGGGCGCTGCAGATCGTTTGCGGGAATTGATGGCTACTGAACCGGAGATTTTCTCTAAAACTGACCCTCAGATCATTCCAAGGGTTGAAGGTCGTATTCGGGTTGATGATCTTTCTTTCCGTTATCCATCACGACCCGATGTTCCGGCGCTGGATAATGTAAACCTGCAGGTGGAAGCGGGAGAGCGGATTGCTCTGGTCGGCCCGTCTGGTGCAGGTAAATCTACATTGTTTGAATTGTTGTTGCGTTTTCGTGATCCGGACTCTGGCTGTGTACTTTTGGATGGCACGCCACTGGAGGATATGTCTCTGGAGCAGTTGCGCCAGCAGTTCGCTCTTGTGCCCCAGCAACCGGTGCTGTTCAGTGCCAGCGTTCGGGATAATCTTCGCTATGGTGCTCCCGATGCCACAGATGAAGAGATTGAAGCTGCGGCTATTGCTGCTCACGCTGATGAATTTATCCAGCAGATGCCTGATGGTTATAGCAGCTTTTTGGGTGAGCAGGGTGTGAAGATTTCTGGAGGCCAGCGACAACGGTTAGCTATTGCCCGTGCATTACTGCGTAATCCTAAAATTCTTTTGCTGGACGAAGCAACCAGTGCACTGGATGCAGAAAGTGAACACAAGGTTCAGAAGGCTTTGGATCAGCTGATGGAAGGGCGCACCACATTTATTATTGCTCACCGTTTGGCAACCATTGCTCATGTTGACCGGATTGTAGTGATGGACCGAGGGCAAATTGTGGCTGTGGGTACCCACGACCAGCTGTTAGCCAGCTCGCCGTTATACCGACGGCTGGCAGAGTTGCAGTTCCGGGCTGCGTAATTCTTATTTTGGTTTGACCTCATGGTCATGAAGACAGCAGGGGCCGGTATCATGGAAGGTGACATTCTCTGGCGTAGGAATGTTTCCCACAAATGTGACCGGAACCCTGCTGATCCAGTGAGTATCTGAACTGCCACTATCCTGGATAAGTTTCACATCAAATAATCGGCCGTAAACCTTTCCCCCAACAAATTGTCTTTGGGTAATGCACACAGTCACTGAGTCCCCAGGCTCTCCGCTTATGCTGTTCACAGTAACATCATGGCTGACCGGCAGATCATAAAAAATGGGAATGTCTGTAGTTTTACCTCTGGTAAAGGCAAAAGCTAAATCTGAAGAGGTTTTGTTCTCCATCACAATACTTTGTTTGAAGTCTGCGTGGCTAAACAGGGATATGAATAAGGTAGTGGTAAGACATAAACGCTTCATAGGAAGTAATGCTGCTGAAATATGAAGGCGTAAAGGTTAGAAGACAGAGCTTGGTTTATCCAAAATATTGGAGACAGCAAAGAACTCCGTTGCTCCTGTTTTCTATGCTGTCTTCAACCCTTTATGGAGTAAAGTATTTAATTAGCCTTCCCGGCCCACTTCTTGATAGTTGCTCTCGGGGAGGCAAGAAAAGACTGAAGGGTGGTTTTTTCGTGTTTGGCTGGCTGCAGTGATCTCACAGCGTCGAGGTTGGCTTGGGTATATTGTGAGTGGACCCCTGTACCATGAACTTTCTTGCCAGCGTTATCTAAGGTGCTGGCTCCAGGTACATCGCCGTAAACCTGCTGACCTTCACTCTCTATTCTATGTAGATTTTGATGGTGCTGTCGTTCGCGACTTCTTAGACGGCTATGGCATAGCATCTGTGATCCCGGAATAGCAGCAGTGAACAGCAGTGAGAGTGGCAGGCCAAACTGCTGGGCAAAAAATAGTGCTGCCCCCACGCCTAAAGCCAGTTCATAGCTATGCTGCCTCATAAAGGTTTTCCAGTAGCTTTCACTGTTAATACTGCTCCCTCCAGACACAGTGTCCATAATCGCTGCGTTCTGTTGATTAAGCTCCTGACGCAATGCCAGGTTGCTCTGACTCTGGGCTGGCAAATGTTTCTGTTGGACTTGTATGCTTTTCAGCGTCTGGATATTCGCTGCAAACTTGTTAGCTTCATGAGTACACTTTCGATCAAATAAACAGTAATCCAGCCACGGACTAAGGCCTGCCCAGGCCATACAGGCTGCGCCACCAATAGAAAGGTAGTTAGCGGTTGTTTCGAACAAGGCTACAGCCCTGCCTGAAAAAAGCCCCAGAGAGGAGGATATGATTTTCTGGCTGCCAGCAAGTAATAGAGCTCCTGCTACAGCGGCTGAGGCAATAGCTGTGTTTTCTCTGTTTATTAAGGATGGCCTTGGCGGGGATGCGTGAACTGAACTGTGCATAGGAAACTGTCTCCTGAGTTAACAATAGTGGTATTTGGTACCATTTCATTGACAGGAGCAGGCAGGTTTTGTTGCAGATAGGTAGCAGGGTTGTTAGGGCTGTTAACTCTTGTGGATAGAGCTCACCATACAATTTCAGAGCCATCAAAACTGATAAATTTTCCAGTATCACTCGGTGTTGAAGTATTAATTGTTTTTAACAGTGCAGAGGCGGTAACGTCGGGAGTATGTAGCTGACCTGCAGGTAGCCTTGCCTGAAAGGGTTTTGATAGTTGGGTATCTGTTGTTCCCGGATGGAATAATAGAACACAGCAATTGGGTAACTTTTTCTTCCATTCAATGCTGATGGTTTTCATCGCCATATTCAGGGCGGCTTTTGAGGAGCGATAACTGATCCAGCCCCCCAGTTTATTGTCACTGATACTGCCTACTTTTGCTGACAGCACAATATAGTAAGTATTATTTTCTGAGCGAAGAGTATTTATAAAATGTTTCGCCAGAAGAATGCTGGGTAGTGTGTTCAGGCTCAGATTTGCTTGATAAAAATCGACATCGAATTCCTTAATGCTTTTTTCCGGCTTGCGGTCGGGAGTGTGAAGAAAACCGACAGCATTTATAAGAATATCTATGGAACCCAGCTCGTTAGCTAAATTTCTTATCTCTTCTTCATTGGTGACATCAAGCCTGGCCCAGCGAAGTTTCTGGTGTTCCAATTCAGGAATCACGGAGTTATAGGTCGCTATAATGTTCGCACCGGAATAATGCTGCAGACACTTTTCCACAGTCGCGAGGCCGATTCCGCCAGAACCGCCAACTATCAGTATCTTCATACAGTCCCCAAACAAAGCCTCAATAAAGTATATAAAAGCTTTGGATCACACTTTTGTACATGAACGAAAGCTGGTTAGTTTCCTTTATACGGATTTATGGAGGGGCTGGTTTTAGAAGAGTGAAATTTAATCGACCAGGTTTCTGCCTTCACAGGTGTCGAGCTCATCATAGTCCTGCAACAACTCGGAACCAGCAGATATGTCTTTTATTGCGATTAAAGAGAACTCATCATGAAGTGTAATATTTGAGTCTTTTGCATGATTGCAAAAGCGAATATGGTCATGAAACAGAGTCCACTTCTGAGAGTTTTTATCAAAAAATCCATAGTGAGCAATAAAGCTCTGTTCTTTGCTGGGAAGGGCTCTGTATTTTTCGTCACTCAAAAGAAGATTCAGTGTCATGTCGGGAGTATAAACAAGCTCTCCTTTCTTGATCTCTTCTCTGGTAAATATCCCAACGCCGTGAATAGGGCTGTTCTTCACTACAACATCATGGTGAAACATCTATCCAATCTCGCAGAATGAGTGCGATAAAAGATAGACCAAGATTATTATCAAACTTCAGCGCTGCACTTATATATCTGCGGAAAAAGCGGTTTACTTTTCATTTTCTTGATCATATTGCTGACGTGCTTTGCGAATATCGACATGATGATCATCCGCCCAGGACACTAGCTGCCAGACGGAAGACGACAGGCCTTTCCCTAACTCCGTTAGCTCATATTCCACTTTAACAGGAACTTGCGGGTAAACCGTGCGCAGTACAAAACCGTCACGCTCCAGGTCTCGCAGGGTTTGCGTCAGCATACGTTGTGAAATGCCTTCAATACGGGACTTCAGGGAATTGAAGCGATCTGGACCATCAACCAGCGCAAATAAAATCAGAATCGACCATTTGTCGCCTATCTGGGCAACAACATTTCGGATGGGACAATCTTCATTGTTCTGGAACACGCGCCTTTCACTGATTGCCTGTTGGGCCATCGTCCACTCCACGGGTTATCAAAAGGTAACTTAATCACAAAATACTGCCTTATTGTGGTGTAACACTCAATGCACTAGCCTAGTATATAAAAGTAACTAGCATTAAAAATAAATACTTTTGTAGAGAAAGGAGCCGCATAATGACACAACACCTTCTTAACAAGGCATTGGCCCAGTTTGCTTCCGATAAGCCAGAACCTGTTAATGATCTGTTTGCACCACAGTTTGTGAAGGTTGGAAAGTTCGATATACGTTACCTGCGCAGCGAGAAGCGGAATGCTCCAACTCTGCTGTTACTGAATGGGCTGCCACAAAGTATTCGTATGTGGGAATCCTCCATCGAAGCGCTTAGTAATAGATTTGATGTGCTGGCCTTTGATATTCCGGGTTTTGGTTTATCGAAAGCAGATGAAGTGGATATGTCGCCGAGTAAATTGAGCGAGGTGATTGTTCAGGTCATGGATCATTTTGGCATCGGGCAGGCTCATCTTGTCGGCCCTGATGTCGGAGTACCCATAACTCTGACCGCAGTTATTAATCACCCGCAGCGATTTTTGAGTCTGAATATCTTTGATGGTCCGGGAAGCTACCCACCCAAGCTGTCTCCCATTTTGATGGCTGTAATCAAATCACGTTTTGTACGCTGGCTGGCGAAAGGCATAAACAAAAAGCCGGTGATGAAAACCAATTTTCTGACTGCGGTAAAAGAAGGTTATCACCACTACAAACCCAGTAAGCGTGCCGTCAAAGAGTATTACGACATTACTTTTAACGAACAGTCACATAATTGTGCGATCAGCTTCTTTGGCACCTATTCAGAAGAGTTGCCATGGATTGAGCAGCGGCTGAAGGATATTCAGGTACCGACTTTAATTACCTGGGGTAGGAAAGACCCCTTTGTATTGGTTGAAAACGCAGAATTTCTGGCGAGGAGCATTCCCAATAACCAATTGGTGGTCTTTGAAAATGCATCACACTTTTCCTCAGAAGATGCTGGAAAGGAGTATGTGGCTCTGTTGACCGACTGGATTGAGGTTGGTTTTAATTCATAGGCTTTGAGCTCAAGAGCATAAATTAATGAAGTTTCTTCATATAGATCTGTAGACCTGTCCGTCACCTCCTTTCAAGGGAAGGAGAAGAACAGGTCGAATTTCAAGCTACAGATTTCTTCCTTTATAAATTCACGCCTTTAAGCACTGATAAGATCCTGAACCTGAGAAAGCTCAAGTTCCAGATCAGTGTGCGGGCACCCAGTCATTTGTGTGAAATGTTGCTGCAGGGTGGCCTTTATCCTATCGATTTGGTTGAGCAGAGTTGATCCTGGCCCGGGGTTATCGAATGTTGACGAAGGCAGTCGATAAATGCCGGTTAAAGGGCTGCTTATTAACCAGCGGCCATTGGTTTGCGGAACCATATCAATAAAAAAGTTGTATGGTGCTGCAAGCTCATTTTCTGTCTGGTTTGAGTAGCGCAGACGGAATGGAAGTGGATACTGACGGGCAACGTTATCGAAAACGGCATCCTCGAGATCCTGAACTGAACATCGTTCTCTTGTTAATGGAAGAGAAAGCTCTCTCTCCTCTTTTCCTGAAACCTCCAGGTAATGACGCATATAGGCTTCATTCCGGTCATCAGTGTTGCTCTCTGGTAAAAGCTGGGCGATACCTATTGTTCGCACGGCATTGAGGGCATCACGAAATACCTGTGGGGAACAATCAAAAGGAGAGTTTTTTCTGCTGTGGAGTAGCTCTTCCGGTGTTCTTACAGGTTGCATCCCGGTTCTGATCAGCTGTTGCTGTATTTCGGAAACTAAAACTGTATCTGCGACTTCCTGAAGCTTTTCAACAGGTGTAGTCATTGACGTGGAGAGTTGTTCAGCACTGAGTTCTGGTTCAGCAGAGGCATGAGTTGTGTTATCACCATCATGTTCGTTGAGATCACTGAACTGGTTGATATCTTCAGGTGGGGTTACAGGAATGTGTAAGTCTGCCACTCTATGTTCGTACATCCTGTGTGGGGACATAGAAAGGTGGGGATTAGTTTCATGGAAGCGACTGATTGATAACTGACTGTTCATAGTGCTCGTGATTATTCTAAACAGAGCTATGATTTTCTGGTCATAGGTTTCGCCAGCAATATGAAGATTATGAAAATCAGGTATAGAAAGCATTCCCCATGAAGGGATAACCAGCAGCCAACCATTTTCCCCAACAGGCAGGAAACAACAGAGTTCTGTCAGGCTGTTCTCTACCTCTTCGGAGGCTTCCTCCCTTATTTTTACCAGTAAAGTATTGTCCATCGGGCAAATATGAATGACGCCTGCCTGTCGTCTGGTAATGATTCTGTGTAAGCAGTCATCACAGCTGTGGTGTGAAGTTTGCGTGGCCTTTGAAAGATCATTTAACAGGTCACATACATTTTTCTTGAACTCCAGGATTGTTCCGCCAGGTAGGGAATAATGATCATCGTGAGCTTCAAGCACAAAGGTCCCAAGACTGGAAACCAGACTAGATAAACAGTTGACTTGGGGAAGATGCACAGATTTCCAGGTGGTTGAGTTTGCAGAGGCAATCACGTTTAGTCCGGTTGAATCTGTAAGCCGGTTTTGTGCGGCGACTATCGATGATTCATCTCTGGGAAGCATCAGCCCTTTTATTGAAGGTGTGGGTAACTCAAGAAGCTGTTTGCTGAACGGAGCTATTGTGAGCTGTTGGCTGCCATTCGGAGAAACAGGAATGTTAATGTTGTCGCACATAATCCGGCTGACGACCGTAAGCAGAGATTCCATTTTCTGTGCATCGGTTTCACCTTCAACATTGAGGCGGGATAGCGGAGGAATGGCAAATATCCCCCATGACGGTATAACCACCAGCCATTTCTCTTCGTCACCTACTGGGATAAAACAGCAAAGTTCCGTCAACTGACGTTGCACATCAACTTCTGAAAGCCCAGGAACTTTAACTATTTCACCAGCTTGCATAGGGATAAGCGAAAAAATTCCGGCTTTTCGGCCTTCAATCATTTCCTGTAAACAGTCATTTGTGGTTTTGTTAGATTCTATAACATCGCACCTGGCAAGATGGCCACAACTACGCAGTACATCTTCACTGAAGGTTTCACCAGAATAATGAACGGGTTTTTCCAGGCTGCTTTGGGTCAGTAATAATGCATGTTGAAGCCTCTCGATGAGAAGCTGTACTTCACAGACTCGATGGACCTTCTGCTCTTTCCAATCCTGATTGGTGGCAGATAGTGCCTGTGTCATATTTGTTGCCGCACAGAGCAACCCGCTGGCGTTGGTAACAGCTTCATCCGATCCAGGGAGTGTTAGTGCCTTTACGCTGTATTCGAGCTGTGGAGTAGCCGTTGTACCTTCGCGGACAGAAGCTGAGGCTGGAACTGGTGTTGATTCTGGTTCGGTGTGTCTCTGTAAGGCTGCTTCAAGTGGTGATGTGTTCTGGTGTGGAGTCGGATCAGATGAAGTTGATTCAAATGCAGCTGTTTCAAATAAGGTCGTTTCAGGTGCAGAAGTGCTGCAGGGCTCCACTGATAAATCGTTTTCTGGAGAGGATGGAATGTCTTCTCTAGCTGCATCAACTGGTTGTTCCACTTCGGCTTCAGTGTCGGGCTCTTCTTCGGAATCGCTGGGAGTCATCGGTGGGCTGCTCTCAGCAACTCCTGCGGCTTCTTCTGCTTCATCCACCTCTGGAGAAGGTAAGCGGGCACGACTCTTTTCATCAAGATACATTGGATAAACAGAACCAACTGTAGCCTGAACAACAATATCTGCTGTGTGTTCTTCAAGATGTATTGGTGGCGTGTAGCATTTATCCAGCTCATTAATGATTTCACTAATAATCTCTGTAACAGATGCCGGGTCTGTTTTATCTGAAGGTAACAGTGCTGCTCCTGTCACCTTGTTAACAAGCACCCATCGATCACCAACAGGTAAAAGCACAAGAGTAAGATGCTCTGAAGAGTCGCAGGGTGAACCTTTAAGCGTTGGACTTACGTGAATAACAACAGCTTCACGCCTGCTTAACCCTTGCTCTATGGCACTGCGAGGAGGTTGAGGATTGCGCAGCGATAAATCTTTTTTTGCTAATAGGGTCAGGCCGTTGTGCAACCTCTCGCACAGTTCTGGAGTACGCTCCTCCTCAGCAAGAGAACGTGGAAGGTGGTGTGGCTCTGTTGGTACGACCTTGCTAACGGTTTTTAATACTTTTTTGGGACTATTGTCGTTGTGGCAGGCATTGCGTACATGGCCTTCAATTGCTTCCCCATGCATGCTGTGAAGCGGTCTCAAACCAAGCTGTGTCTGTAGTCGTAATAAACGATAAAAACGCTGGGTGGAGTTTAAAACGTGTCCGGTCAATCTGGCGGTGGCCAGACCTGAACATTGTGCAGGAGTAGTAAGCGCCTCGGCAGAACGTTGAGGCAGGCTTTTGCTGTTATACCTGAAACTGTCAGAGTCATCGGTGCCAGGCATGAGTGGTGTAACAGAAGATTGGTTATCTTCTGGTGTGGGCTGGGTTCCGCCCCAGACCATTCCGCCTTTGTTCGGTAAATATCCAGTGACTGCCATCTGCGCTTTTCCTTGAGAATCCGTAATCTCAAATAGACAGCAGTCAGCTTTAATTTATCTCTGGAAGGACTTGATGGTTAGAGTGGGTAACAACTCTGCAACCATTCCACTGAAAGATTGCAGAGTACTGTTATATCAACCGTTAGTCTTTGCGCTTGATCCACATCCAGTATGGGTCGTATTTGTAACGGCGGTGCAGTTTCTTCTCAGCATTTGGGTTGAAGGTGTACTTGTCTATTTCATAGACATTCCAGTACATATCATCCCGATCCAGTTCAACTACGGCATAACCGTAAATATCAGTCGACATGTGCTTGATATGAGGGTTATTGAGTTTTAAAGCCGCTGCCATGGCTTTGTCCAGTTTCAGACCATCGGTATTCAGTGCACTGTTGGCATAATCTTCCGGGTTGGGAGAAGTGACAGAAGGTGTCATAAACTCTGCACCTACCAGGTTGTCATAATCCCAGTTGTTGATATTGCGGTAGTCTACCTTCAGGTAGGAGGCCAGAGACGTGTGATAATCACCCGTTATCACCACAAAGTTATCAACCTTGGCACCTTTAATGGCGTTCATGATTTCGGTGCGCTCAGCCTGATAACCATCCCATGCATCAAGGTTCAAATACCCCAAACGACGGCCAGCAATGGTAATTGCCAGCTGAGCCATCATGGTCTGGTTGCCCCAGAACTTCCACTTGGCATCAGAGTTGGTAATACCATCAACAATCCACTGCTTTTGGCTCTGGCCAAGCATGGACTGTTCTACATCCTGCTGTTCGCGACATTCCGGCCAGGATTCCCCTTCATCAGAACATGGCTGTTCCGTTCGGTAGGTTCGGCTGTCGGAGATAAACATTTCCAGAAGATCACCGGCTTTAAAGCTGCGGTAAATAGATACCTGCTCGTGTGGGTGAGTTGTATCTTCATTCACTTCAAGACGTGCAGGAATATATTCGATCCAGGCTTTCTGGGAATCCAGCTTGAGCTTACGCATATCGGCGGCACTGCCGCCGTTTTTCATAATGGGGTGCTTAGGTGCGCTGAGAGTGTCGTTCTCGTAATCCCAGTAAGCATTATCAACAATCTCATGATCATCCCAGGTTAATACCCAGCTATGGGCTTCCATAGCGCGCTGCAGTGCCGGATCACTGCGATAGGTACGGTACAGATGACGATAATCTTCCAGGTTAACAGCAACCTCTTCACCGCTTGGCAGTGGAATGGGGCGCACGTGGTTTTCCATACCTTCGTAAGCTGCGTACTCATAAATAAAGTCGCCTAGGTGTACGACAAAGTCGAGATCTTCTTCAGCCAGGCGCTCAAAGGCGTTGTAATAACCTGTGGTGTAATCCTGGCAGGTGAGTACAGCGAACTTAAGTTGATCCACTCTCGTATTATCGCTGGGAAGAGTTTTACAACGACCGGTACGGCTGCTGACACCACGATAAATAAAGCGATAGTAATAACGACGGCCACTTTCCATACGACCATCAAGATCAAGGTTGACGGTGTAGTCCCGTGAAGCCCCAAAATCTTTTGGTTCAACCTGACCCTGAACAACAACCGCGCCAAACTGTTCGTCTAAGGCAACTTCAAAGTAGAGAGGTTCAAAGGCGTTGTACTGATCTGGATTAATACGGGTCCAGAGAATGACGCCAGTGGCAGAAGGGTCACCAGACGCTACAGACAGGCCAAAAACTTCCTGTGGAGCACGTGTTGTATTAATAAAACTGGCCAGTGCCTGAGAGCTTGTACCGGGAAGAACGGTAAAAGGTGTTACCAGACTCACACCAAGAGCCTGAAGAAAATTTCTTCTTTTCATTTAGCGTTATTATCTTTTGTTGGTTTGTTGTACTGCGCATCCATGCAACATTGAAACCACCTGTTACGCAGGTGGTGCTATGTTAAACGAAAAGTGTCGTATTGTGTTGATTTGGCGGGAACTTTGTTCGCTGGCGCTTTGATTTTATGAAGCTGGAATCTTTATTGAGTGGGAAGGTGGAAGGTAAATTGAGCACCACCGTTAGCCCTGTTGCGTACTTGAATCTCACTCTGGTGCAGCATCAGTGCCTGTTTGACAATGGTCAGCCCTAACCCTGAAGACGAAGTTGTTTCGTCAGGTTGAGATGAAGAACGATAATAGCGTTCGAAAACAAAGGGCAGGTCACCCTCATCAATACCGGGGCCAGTATCATCAATAGTAATTTGGGTTGATTGGTTTATGGGGTCTGTAAGTGTAATTGTTATCTGGCCATGTGATGGCGTGTGTTGAATAGCATTGCCAATCAGGTTTTCAAACACTCTCTGTATCAGCCCTATATCAGCATAAACCTGAATATTGGCAGATGGACAATGAACCATAAGCTGAATGGATTTCTTATCCGCTTCAGGCTGGCACTCCTGCACAGTGTCATAGATCAGTTCTGTTAATGAAAAGCTTTCTTTTTTGATTTGCCCATTGAATGTTTCCAGTTTGGAAAGTTCAAACAGGTCGGCAATCAGGTGAGACAATCTTTGTGCGCCTTTTTCGGCAGTCAGTAAGTACGTGTGGCGCTGTTCCTGGTTTAGTAAGTGATTCTTTAAAATCAGTGTCTCCAGATAGCCCTGTACAGAGACAAGAGGTGTGCGCAGATCGTGGGAAATATTCGAGACTAATTCTCTTCGTTGTTGATCAGACTGTGTAAGCAGCAGGAACTGTTCCCGAATACGTTCAGCCATTCCTGTGAAAATCGTAGATAATTTATCAATTTCATCACCGACCACTGTTTTTTTATTACAAGCAGTTGGTTCATCTGGCATCAGCTCTTGATGTGAAAAATCACACATAGTATTACTGAGGTTTTCCAGCCTTGCTGACAGTCGCCTGATAATAAATCCGCCTGCTACCAGTGATATGACGAAGACAATGCAGAGTGCGAGAAGAGAAACTTTTCCGATATGGCTAAGTGGTGCAAACAAACTTGATGAGTTTGAAGTATTGAGTACAACATAGAAATAACCTTTCAAGCGTCCGTCTTGAATGACTTCTGAAGCGGAAAAAATAACATCGACACCCGGCTGTTTAGGATCTGTGCTTCTGAGAGGGAAGTTTGTACTTCCATCAAGAAATTCATAAATAGGTTTCAGGTTAATCTGGTTTGTTTGCAGAGTGTTCGCAGGAAATGGATGAGAAACAACTGCACCTTGCGGATCAAGAAGGTAAACCTCAACAACCGGGTTAATAATCATTGCCTGCCTGGCCAGGCTGTTGATGATATGGGTGTTGTCGATAGTGTCTGCAAACAGGCTGTACTCCTGAGTCACATACATAGCAATACTGCGATTTTTTAACTGTGTCTGTTCTTCGAAGTACAGCTGCATACTTTTTTGTCCAATAACAACAGCCAATACTCCAACGGTCAGCATCAGTACACAGAGAAGAAACAACAATCTGGCACGCAATGAGCTCAGCAAGGGGAAAGCCCAGTCTCTAGTGAAACCGTTGCTGACTTATTCGCCGATGTATGGGCTGTCGGGGGTTCAAGCTTGTAGCCAACACCCCAGACCGTGACGATATATTCAGCTTGCCCAGCAATAGTGTTTAACTTGGTTCGCAGCCGGTTTATGTGGGAGTTAACCGTGTGTTCATATCCCTCATAGCCGTAACCCCAAACTTTGTTCAGCAGTTCGCTTCTGCTGAACACTTGCCCGGGGTGTTTGGCAAAATGTTCAAGAAGACTGAACTCCCGGGCCGTGAGTTCAACTCTTTGGCCTTGAATAGAAACTTCATGGCGATTGTGATCGATAGATAATTCACCAAACTGGAGTTTGGATTCTTCCGGTATTTGTGTGGGGCAAACTGCTTCCATTCTTCGGAACAGGGCTTTCATTCGGGCAATTAATTCGAGAACACTGAAGGGTTTGGAAATATAGTCATCTGCTCCTGCATCAAGGCCAAGGATGCGGTCAGTTTCTGTTGTTCGTGATGTGAGAAGAATAACTGGTATGTAATTGCCGTTCTTTCTTAGCTGCCGGCATATTTGCAGTCCGCTTGCTCCCGGGAGCTGTATGTCAAGAATGACTAAATCCCAATCGGAGCTGGAGAGGGCGCTGAGTGCTTTGTTGCCATCAGCAATATGGGTCACTCTTGCGCCCATATCTTCTAAATGAAGCGAGAGCAGGCTGGCGATATCCTGCTGATCTTCGACAATAAGAATGTTTTTATTATTCATATTTCTCAGGCTGTCCATTAACCCTTCCCTATATACGCAGAGTTTATGAACATGGATTCAACTATCACAAATACATTTTTTCTTTGTGATGAAAACAAATGTATTTCGTGATTTTTTTGTGAGATTTGGCCTTTAGGGTGATTAACCAGAGTTTGATGTTCATCGGCGTTCATAAAACGGCGTGAGAACTCTTGCCAAAAATCACAAGGACTCAATTAATGAAAATGAAAGCACTCACTCTGGCAGCAGCACTGCCGCTGGCTCTAGCTGTTGCTGGTCAGGCATCTGCCGGAGATGGTTTCTATGTATCCGGTTTTATCAATAACAGTACTCTGGAACACAGTCTGGAGCGTGACACCGGAACAAATACAACACCAAGTATTACCACCAAGAGTGATGAAACGGATGTCGGCTTTGGTGTAGGTATTGGTTATAAACTGCACGTTGCTGATGATATTTTCCTTGGTGCTGAAGCTTTCTATACCAAGGAAGATGTAAAGACCACGAACCTGAATAATCTGCTCCGGACTGAGGTTACTCTGGAATCCACTTATGGAGCCAAGCTTCTGGCCGGTATCGATATCACCCCAAAAGTGGCTGTATATGGTTTTGCCGGTGCAACCCGTTTGGACTTTGATCTGCGAAATTCTTATCCCTTCGCTCCACCAGTAAGAACAGCGACAGAAAAAGAAACAGCTTTTAATTTCGGTTTTGGTTTTGCTTACAGTATTAACAAGAACCTTTCCCTGGTAGGTGAATACTCACAAATTAATGATGTGGATTTTGATCCTATCCCTGAAGTGGCTGTGGCAGGAAAGATTAACGAAAACGAACTGGATTTGAGCAGCTGGAAGCTGGGCCTGAACTACTCATTCTGATTTCTCTGCTGTGTTGTGTGAACGCTCTCCCCTGAGACCATTAGCCCGGGTTAACCCCGGGCCTTTTTGCTGCTGCATCTTTAGCGAAGAATGATGGTTCGCTGACCATTGATAAACACCCGATGCTCGCTGTGCAGGCGCACGGCTTCAGCCAGGGTCTGGCTTTCGGTGTCTTTTCCTTTTGTGGTTAAATCTTCTGCACTGTGGCTGTGATCAACAACTGCTACCTGCTGGGTAATGATTGGCCCTTCATCCAGGTCACTGGTTACGTAGTGAGCGGTAGCACCGACAAGCTTTACACCGTGTTCAAAGGCGCGCTGATAAGGGCGGGCACCTTTAAAGCCTGGCAGCAAAGAATGGTGAATGTTGATGGCTTTACCATGAACATCAGCACACATTTCTTCTGTCAGAATCTGCATGTAGCGGGCAAGAATCAGTAGCTCGCTGCCGTCTTTCTCCATGATTTCAAGTAGCTTCTTTTCCTGTTCCCGCTTGTTTTCTTTGGTGACCGGCAAATGGTAATAAGGCAGGTTATGCCAGTAGGCCAGCTGTTCAAGATCAGGGTGGTTGGAAACTATACCCTTGATATCAACCTTCAGCTGGTTTGTACGCCAGCGATACAACAGGTCGTTAAGACAGTGGTCGTACTTGGACACCATGATCGTGACCTTGATACGCTCATCACTGTTATGAATCTCCCAGTTCATATCAAAGTTTTTGGCTCGGTCAGCCATAGTGGCACGAAAGCCCTGCAGACAGTTGTCATCTGCCGTGCAGCGGAATTGAACCCGAATAAAGAACATATCGTTGGAGGTATCATCGAAGCTGGCCATATCATCGATATAGCAATCATGTTCTACCAGAGTACGGGTCACAGCATCGACAGTTCCTAAAGCACTGGGGCAGGAAGCTGTCAGGATAAAGTGTTTGGCTGCAGAAGACATAAAACCACTCTCTTGATAATTCTGGTTTTTTTTAGGCTTTTCTGAACACGCTCTTGTGGCGTTTCGTAGAAATAAAATGGGCTCCGGCCTTGCGAGGGGGAGTGCAGTCAGAATATGACCGACCGGAACCCGGAAAACTTTATTATGGCTGTGAAAAAACAGGGAGCCTGCCAATGGAATCAAACCGACACGATTTGAGGTCACCAGTGCAGCACATACAGGCTCCCTTTGCCCCAACGATCAGGACATAAACAGGGGCTCAGTGCGCTCTTTTGCCTGCATAGTCCAAAAGAGCGCTGATCCGTCAGCCCCAATAACGAATCAAGGACATAACTATTTCGCTTTAACTTCTCGTGCTTAACCCTGCGCTCTTAACCTCTGTAATAGCGCTGCTCGATGAATGGCATACGACTAACGGTCATAGACAGTTTCTTACCACGAACCAGGGCAAATACTTCGGTATCAAGGACGGCGTATGCTTTGTCTACATAAGCCATAGCAACGGGCGCATTGATAGTCGGGCCGAAGCTGCCAGATGTTACCTTTCCGATAACTTCACCGGCTTCGTTCACCAGTGCTGTACCTTCACGTACTGGTGCACGGCTGGAACCCAGCAGACCAATACGCTTGGTGGTGAACTCTTTGGTTTCAATCTGGCCAAGAACCTTTTCAGCACCTGGGAAGCCTGCAGCACGATCGCCACCGTTACGGCGAATCTTGCTGATTGCCCAGATCAGGCTGGCTTCAATAGGTGTGGTTTCGGTAGTGATATCGTTGCCGTACAAGCACAGGCCAGACTCAAGACGCAGGGAGTCACGGGCACCCAGGCCAATTGCTTCAACTTCTGGCTGGTCGAGGAACATTTTGCAAAGACGCTCAGCATCAGCTGCAGGAATGGAAATCTCGAAACCATCTTCACCGGTGTAGCCAGAACGGCTCACAAAACAGTCAATGCCTTCTACGCTCAGCTTGCGGGAATCCATGAAAACCATGTCTGCAGTTTCCGGGCAGAAACGCTTCATCACTTCGCCAGCCGCTGGGCCCTGCAGAGCAACCAGAGCACGGTCATCCAGCAGTTCCAGCTCAACACCTTCAGGCAGATGTGCCTGGATGTGGGCAATGTCCTGTTCTTTACAGGCTGCGTTCACAACAACGTACAGAACTTCGCCAGCTTCGGAGGAGTAGTTGGTGACCATCAGGTCATCGAGAATACCGCCTTCCTCGTTGGTAAACAGAGCGTAGCGCTGCTTACCGGATGGCAGGTCGATAATGTCCACAGGAACCAGAGATTCCATCATGGCCGCAGCGCCTTCACCTTTCAGAAGAACCTGGCCCATGTGGGAAACATCAAACAGACCGGCTTTTTCACGGGTTTGCAGATGCTCATTCTTTACACCCAGTGGAAACTGCACAGGCATTTCATAGCCGGCAAAGGGAACCATCTTGCCGCCAAGGGAAACGTGCAGGTCGTAGAGCGGTGTTCTTTTCAAATCGACATCAGACATATCTATTTCCTTAATTCTCAATAGTGGCTGGGCAAATTGAAAACCAATATTGCCCAGCACTCCTGCGATTTAGTCCTGGTAACTTTCAATAGAAGGACAGGAGCAGATGAAGTGACGGTCACCGTAAACATTGTCGACACGGTTCACGGTTGGCCAGTACTTGGAAACCCGGGTAGCTTCAGATGGGAATACCGCTTCCTCTCTGCTGTATGGGCGATCCCAATCTGCGCTGGCAAGGTCCACCATGGTGTGTGGGGCATTCACCAGAGGGTTACTCTCCAGTGGCCACTCGCCGGATTCGACTTTGCCGATCTCTTCACGGATGGAAATCATGGCCTCGATAAAGCGATCAATCTCAACCTTGGATTCGGATTCTGTAGGCTCGATCATCAGGGTACCGGCCACAGGGAAGGACATAGTTGGCGCATGGAAACCATAGTCCATCAGACGCTTGGCAATATCTTCCTCAGAAATACCGCTTTCTTCTTTGAGTGGACGAATGTCAACGATGCACTCATGGGCAACCTTGTTGTTGCGGCCACGGTAAAGAATCGGGTAATGAGCAGACAGCTTTTCAGTCATGTAGTTGGCATTCAGGATAGCCAGCGCAGTTGACTGACGCAGGCCTTCTTTACCCAGCAGCACGCAGTACATCCAGCTGATTGGCAGAATAGATGCGCTGCCATGTTGAGCTGCTGCAACAGCACCAATGCCTTCGTTGTCACCTGCCAGAGGGCTTACTACGTGGTTGGGCAGGTAAGGTGCCAGATGGCTCTTAACGCCAATCGGACCCATGCCGGGGCCACCACCACCGTGAGGAATAGCGAAAGTTTTGTGCAGGTTCAGGTGAGAAACATCGGAGCCAATTTCGCCAGGCTTGGATACACCAACCTGGGCGTTCATGTTGGCACCATCCATGTAAACCTGACCACCATTGTCGTGAATGATCTGGCAGATCTCACGAATCTGTTCTTCAAACACGCCGTGGGTAGAAGGATAGGTCACCATCAGGGCAGACAGGTTTTCTGAATGCTCTTCGGCTTTGGCACGCAGATCTTCAACGTCTACGTTACCGTCTTCATCACAGGCTACGATAACGACTTTCATATCCAGCAGTGCTGCAGAAGCCGGGTTAGTACCGTGAGCAGAAGAAGGAATCAGGCAGATGTTGCGATGCTCCTGATCGTTCGCCTGCTGGTAGTTGCGAATGGCCAGCAGACCAGCATATTCACCTTGTGCACCAGAGTTAGGCTGCATGGAAATGTTATCGTAGCCAGTAATCTCAACCAGAGCATCCCCCAGCTCTTTGATCATGGTTTCATAACCCTGAACCTGATCTTTTGGCGCAAATGGGTGAACGTTAGCAAAGCCATTCCAGGTGACCGGAATCATCTGAGCAGTGGCGTTCAGCTTCATGGTGCAGGAACCCAGCGGGATCATGCCATGGGTCAGGGAATAGTCTTTGTTCTCCAGACGCTTCAGGTAACGCAGCATATCGGTTTCAGAATGATAGCTGTTGAAGGTTGGATGAGTCAGAACGTCATCTGCACGACGTTGTTCGCTTGCGATACCAGTTGCTTTACCGGCAATGATTGCGGCATCGAGTTCTTGAGCGTTAAATGCAACATTCTCTCCCGCGAAAGCACTGAACAGATCGGCAAGATCTTCAGGTGTTGTGCTTTCGTCAAGGCTGATGCCCAGACGGTCGCTGCCAACAAGGCGCAGGTTGCAGCCAAGTTCCAGTGCACGCTGGTAAATAGCGCTCTGTTGATCGCCAACTTTTACAGTCAGAGTATCGAAGTAAGTGTCATTGGTTTCGAAACCTGCGCCGGCCAGGGCATGTTGCAGAATGCTGGTGGAGCGATGCACGCGTTCCGCAATAGTTTTCAGACCTTCGGGGCCATGATAGATGGCATAAGCGGCGGCCATATTGGCCAGCAGTGCCTGTGCAGTACAAATGTTGGAAGTGGCTTTCTCACGACGGATATGCTGTTCGCGAGTCTGCATAGCCATACGCAGAGCCTGATTACCGCGACTGTCTACGGAAACACCAATAATACGGCCAGGAACGGAACGCTTGAGCTTTTCGCTGGCACCAAGGAATGCTGCGTGTGGGCCACCAAAACCCATGGGAACGCCAAAACGCTGGCTGTTACCAAGAACAACATCAGCACCCAGTTCGCCAGGTGATTTCAGCAGCATCAGTGACAGCAGGTCGGTTGCAACAGAGACCATCGCCTTTTGAGCTTTGGCCTTGGCAACCAGTTTTTCGATATTGGTAATATCGCCGTAGGTGCCAGGGTACTGTAACTGAACACCAAACACTTCAGTGGTATCCAGTTCTGTTTCTGGATTGCCCACTACAACAGGGATACCGAGGTAATCTGCCCGGGTTTTAATAACGTCGATAGTCTGCGGATGAACATCATCAGCAACAAAGAAAGCCTGATGTTTGCTGCGGTTTGCACGGCGGCACAAAGTCATGGCTTCAGCGGCAGCGGTCGCTTCGTCCAGCAGGGATGCGTTGGCAATCTCCATACCGGTGAGGTCCATAACCATTTGCTGGAAGTTCAGCAGCATTTCCAGGCGGCCCTGGGAAATTTCAGGCTGGTAAGGTGTATAAGCCGTGTACCAACCTGGGTTTTCCAGAATATTGCGCAGAATGACATTGGGGGTTCTGGTGTTGTAGTAACCGGTGCCAATGTAAGAACGGTTCACAATATTCTGGTCAGCCAGCTCTTTCAGGTAAGCCAGAGCCTGCTGTTCAGTTTTGCCTGCTTCCAGATCCAGGGCATCTTTCAGGTGGATACTTTCGGGAACAGTCTGGGTGATCAGCTCGTCTACGGAAGACAGACCAAGCTCAGAAAGCATAGCCTGTTGTGCCGCTGCATCAGGACCAATATGGCGCAGGGCAAAAGAATCATTGGAGGTCAGCTCAGCAAGTGAGGCTTGTCCATTTTTTTTCTGTTTCTCAACAGCCATGTTATTTCCTTTCGTTCACCCAGCCAGATTCCGAAGATGTGTCTGGCTGGTTAGCAAATACTGTTTTTTACGGTTATTTATCTTTGCAGATTACTTCTCTGGCTACTTATTCTTCGATTGTGGCCTGATAGGCATCTTCGCTCAGCAGCTGTTCCAGTTCAGCGCTATCGGCCAGCTTGATTTTGGCGATCCAGCCATCTTCCAGAGGAGATTCGTTAATGGTTTCTGGCGCGTCTTCCAGAGCTTCGTTTACAGCAACAACTTCGCCAGAAACAGGGGCGTAGATATCGGACGCGGCTTTTACAGATTCAACCAGAGAGAACTCGTTGCCAGCTTCAGTAGCGGCACCCACTTCAGGCAGTTCAACAAACACAACATCACCCAGCAGCTCGGTAGCATGCTCAGAGATACCTACAGTGACAGTGCCGTCGCCGTTGTCCAGAACCCATTCGTGAGACTTGGCAAATTTCAGAGTGGCAGACATGGTCAATTTCCTTCGCTCTTTAGCGGTTTGTTTTTGTTAATCGTTTTTGTTGCAGTTGCTGGTTTTTTGATGTTGATCAGCAGGCTACAACGTTCACAGCCAGACCGCCGGTTGCGGTCTCTTTGTATTTGTTTTGCATATCAAGCCCGGTCTGGCGCATGGTTTCCACCACGTCATCCAGATGAACCCGGTGACTGCCATCGCCCTGCATGGCAAGACGGGCAGCATTAATCGCTTTAATTGCACCCATGGTGTTACGTTCTATGCATGGCACCTGTACCAGGCCAGCAATTGGGTCGCAGGTCAGGCCAAGGTTATGTTCCATGCCAATTTCTGCGGCATTCTCAATCTGGCTGTTGGTTCCACCAAGAACGGCGCAAAGGGCACCAGCAGCCATGGAACAGGCCACACCAATCTCGCCCTGACAGCCAACTTCAGCTGCGGAGATAGAGGCGTTCTTTTTATAAATCATGCCGATGGCAGCAGCGGTGGCCAGGAAGGTAACGATGTCGTCTTCGCTGCGACCATTGATAAAGCGAACGTAATAAGCCAGTACGGCTGGGATAACACCGGCGGCACCATTGGTTGGCGCAGTCACAACCCGGCTGCCGACAGCATTTTCTTCATTAACAGCGAGAGCGAACAGGCTGACCCAGTCCATCACCTCGAAATGATCTTTGTCGTACTCTGCGCGATTGATCAGTTCCTGGTGCAGATCGTGTGCACGACGCTTAACGTTTAACCCGCCTGGCAGGGTTCCGGTGGTTTTACAGCCGCGGTCAATGCACTCTTTCATCACCTTCCAGATATGGAGAAGGTCTTCTTTTGGATTGTGAGTGCGGGGGAGATGCAGCTCGTTAGCCAGAACTATCTCTGCAATAGATAGATGGTAGTTGTCACCTATCTCCAGAAGATCTTTGGCATTTTCAAAAGGGTAGGGGATATTCGCTGTAGCCTGCTCAGCAGCAGGCTGGTCAACTTCTTCTTCGCTAAGTACAAAGCCGCCACCCACAGAGAAGTAACTGTTTCTATGGATCACCATGCCGTCATTATCAAATGCGGTAATGGTCATGCCATTGGGGTGCTGGGGTAGAAACTGATCCATCAGGAACAGCAGGTCGTCTTTTTCTTTGAACGGAATAATGTGGAAGCCGTCGAGGCGAATATGCTCAGAAGCGCGAATCTCTTTGACCAGCTCTACAGCGTGATCAGGATCAATTTTGTCTGGAGACTCTCCCGAGAGTCCCTGCATAACAGCAGTGTGTGTGGCGTGACCTTCGCCGGTCAGGGCTAGAGAGCCAAACAACTCTATCTTGACCCGGGCTGTCAGAAGAATCTTGCGCTGTTCTTTCAGCTCTTCCAGAAAGCGGTTGCCAGCAACCATTGGGCCAACGGTATGTGATGAAGAAGGTCCGAGGCCGACTTTGAAAAGGTCCAGTACACTTAAACCCATACAGCTCTCCGCTCTTTTTATTCTTACCGACGATCTCAGCAGATCTGGCGGTAGGGTTTGATATTCTGCTCAGCGTCCTGATGTTGGATGCTGTTTGTACAGTTTCATTTTTGGTAGAGATTATCAGTAGCTTTTTTCTTCATCAATAGAAAAGTTTCCAATAGGAAACTTTTTTGTAAAAGAGTGTTAAAAGGCGGAGATGATGGAGAGGTTCCATAGAGTATTGTGTAACCGGGTGATAGAGTAAGCGGCAACCTGTATTTGTCGGGGGATAAATGTCCGAACAAGCTCACTTCCTCAGGAAAGAAAAAGAAGCTGTCCTTATTCAGCGTAAAAAAGCGCAATCTGCCGCTGGCGCTGCTTTGGAACCTCTGCAGCTCGGAAAACGGGTGAAAGAGATTCGTCTGGGTAAAAATCTGACTCTGGAAGAGGCCAGCAACCTAACGGGACTGGCACGCTCTACGCTTTCCAAAATTGAAAACGAACAAATTTCACCAACATTTGCCGCTGTCACCAAACTGGTAAATGGTTTGGGAATTGATATTCCTCAACTGTTCAGCCCTGCCAAGCGTGAGGGGGCAACTGGTGGTCGAAGGGATGTTACCCGTAACGGTAAAGGCAGCCTTCACCCTACGCCAACCTATGAACATGAGTTGTTGGCAACGGAATTGTCTGGCAAGAAAATGATTCCTTATAAGAGTACAATCTGTGCGCGCTCTTTTGAGGACTACCAAGACTGGATTCGTCATGAGGGTGAGGAGTTTATGCTTGTCTTGAGTGGGCGTGTCTGCCTGTACACCGAGTTCTATCAGCCAGCAGAAATGGAGGAAGGTGACAGTGCTTACTATGACGCCTCCATGGGGCACGCTGTGGTTTCTCTTGGTGAGGAAGATGCTCGAATCCTTTGGGTAACAACCTGAA
The DNA here is from genome assembly GCF_058148445.1 of Parendozoicomonas sp. 2304DJ65-17. NCBI lineage: Bacteria > Pseudomonadati > Pseudomonadota > Gammaproteobacteria > Oceanospirillales > Endozoicomonadaceae > Parendozoicomonas > Parendozoicomonas sp. 2304DJ65-17. Next base: position 207,074 of record NZ_JBYVJV010000005.1, on the reverse strand, counting down.
TGGCAGATTGGCTGAAGCTAATCTCAGTAAAACCTATCCGGAACCCCGCCATTGATTGGCGGGGTTCTTTTTTGTTTACTTCAAAGCGTAGTTGAATCTTCAGCAGGGTTTTGATCGAGGTGTTTACAAAAAATTGTATTAAGAGAATAGTATGGGACCATCGTTCTGTAATAAGAATCATGATAATGGAACGAGAGCACCTAACAAAAACAACAGCTGGTTCTTATGAAAAAAATTCTAACGTTTGCTGCGGCATTGAGCTTCAGTTTGCTGGTTCATTCAGCCGGCATGACGACCCACCTCAATATGAGCAAAGATGCACTGGCAAAACTGCCAGATGGAGAGCTCAAAACCGTTATTACTCAATACGACCGATTTATGCTCACGGGTACTGTTTACCCGGATTTTGATCAGGCTATTAAGGTGTTGCCCGGCAGGGAGTCTTACGGGCATTTTGGTCGTACCCATGGTGCGGGGTTCCACAAACCCTACTTTGACCATATCAAGGGAAAATATAACGTTGCCCAGTGCCTGGAAGCGAATGATACCGATTGCTTGTCTGCCGTCAGCAGTTATATGGGTATTGTCGCTCATAGCATTCAGGACGCCACCTGGGACATTCTGATGATGCGAAAAGGATTCCAGAAGGAGTACTGGAGCGATGATCTTTGGGTCGGTGACCTTGATACTGGTGGCGATGTCGTAATGTGGAAAGCCGGAAAGCATTTTACCTTTAGTTATACCGCTCCCTACCAGGATTTGATCGAAACCTACAGCAAGCTGGGTGTGCAGACCGATGCTTCTTACTTAGGTGATGGTTTGCGCGCCCATAACATTGCACTGACTTTTGAGCCTGGCCTCTTTATCGCCAAAAATTCCTACAGTGATTATATGTCCCATGCGCCCTGGTATATGAAGAACGTGATGACAGATCCTATTGGAATCCCTCTTTATGGTGATATTACTGCCGGAATCTGGCAGGAGATGTGGAAAGCTTTCAAGGCTCCAGAAGGTTTGGGAGCCATCAGCCCAATTATGATGACATGGCCGCATAATGGTCAGACCCATGACGCTGATGCTCATCTGGTGATGATTACCAATCGCACCTATGCGGGGGTGAATAACGATAATGTTTATGTCGTCGATTCCAGTGGGCAGAAAGTATCGGGGTACTTTCGGGGAGGGGATTATTTTATTGCCTTTTTCCCTGATGGCTCCCTGACTCCGGGTGAAACCTATCGTTTTACTGTGACCACAGGTGTACAAAAAAACGAAGGTGGTGCTTTGCTGGATGAAGATTACAGTGTGACCTTTACGGCTGGTCCTAAGGCCGGTTACTGGCGGCTGAACACCCTTTACACCACTCATGGACCAAATGGTAAACCGCCAGAGCAGGAAGGGGGGCCAAACTATTTTGCTTTAAAAGATCATCGCAGCGGCCTGTGTGTGTCAGTTAAAGATGGGGTGATGAACAACAAGCAGAATGTAGAGCTGGCTGAATGCTCCGAGTCTCGCCATGATCAGAAGTGGTATCTCAGAGCCAGCGAAGCGGCAGGGCATACCCGTGGAGTTAAGCTGGTCAATAAAAAGAATGACTCATTCTGTCTGGATCTTTCTGAGGGGAATGCCAGCAACGGTGGTAATGTCCAGATTTTCACCTGCCAGAATAAGCACAACATGCGCTGGGGCATAGATGACGAGGGTTATGTGCGTAATCGTCATAATTTCTCTATGGTGCTGGATGCTAATGGTAATTATGCTGGCGCAAATGTCTCCGTCTGGCAGCAGCATGGTGGTTCAAATCAGCGTTTTGATCGAATATACGACCGATATAAGTGGTTCCAGTTGAGAGAGAAGCAAAGTGGGCAGTGCTTAACTGTTGGTGAAAGCAATAATACTGTGCTTGCCGGCTGCAGCTCTTCCAACGGTCAGAAGTGGATGCGCGATGGTGAGGGCCGAATTCACTCCCGTTATAACTGGTTTACCTGCCTGGATGTCCAGGATGCATCTTCAGCCGATAACGCAAATGTTATGCTCCATGACTGCCACAAGGGTTCTAACCAAGCCTGGGACTTTATGGGTAACAGCATTCGTACCCGGCTTGATAACAATAAGTCTCTGCAGGTTAGTCATGGTAATGCCAGTATTGGCACCTTTGTTGGGCAGAATAATCAGTTGTGGGACGTAGTGTATGAAAATGGTGATATAGCATCTCCGGTAAATGGTGACTACGCCTGTTTTTATGAGCACCCCAACTATCAGGGGCGTGCGTTTTGCTCTTCGGGTGATAATGACTGGCTTGAGCATATGAACGACAGCATAAGTTCTATTCGTCTGTTTGGAAGCGTTACAGCCGTCATTTACAGCGATCGTGACTTTAGTGGACGAGAAATCAAGGTCATGGGTGATGCTGTGCAGCTTGATGAGATGGATGACTCTATTTCTTCAGTTCGCATAGGAAAGCGGGCGTCTGGGCGCTATGCATGTGCTTATGAGCACCCGAATTTCCGCGGTACGCCTTTGTGTGCTGAAACTGGTCAGTCTTACCGTAATATGGGGTGGTATGGCCTGAACGACACAACAACCTCGTTTAAGGTTAATGGAGGTGCCAGGGTGACCATGTTTCACGACTATGATTTCAAGGGTGGATCGAGAACAATCTCCAGTTCAGAAGTGTCGATGCCTGCAATGAATGATGCAGTTTCTTCGTTTCGTGTGCAGTAATAATTGTCTGTGAGTGAAATCTACCAATAAAAAAACCTCGCTTTAAGCGAGGTTTTTTTATTGTCTGGCATTCATGTTTATGAGTGCCGTGGTGGGGAAGTTAATCGAAGATATCGATCATATTATTTCCTCACTCAAAGTTGTACAGAGGGAATGCGTCGCACAGGGCTTCAACTTCCTGCTTCACTCTGGCTTCAACTTCACTGTTGTTTTCGCCGTTTTCAATCAGACCATCCAGTACATCACTGATCAGATGGCCAACCTTGCGGAACTCTTCTTCGCCAAAACCACGGGTGGTTCCTGCAGGGGTTCCCAGGCGAACGCCGGAAGTCACCATGGGCTTCTCAGGATCGAACGGAATGCCATTTTTGTTGCAGGTGATGCCGGCACGCTCCAGGGCTTCTTCAACCTGGTTACCTTTCAGGCCTTTTGGACGCAGGTCTACCAGAACCAGATGAGTGTCTGTACCGCCAGTGACAATGTCACAACCACGCTCAACCATAACTTCAGCCAGAGCGCGGGCATTATTTACGACTGCTTCAATGTAAGGTTTGAAAGAAGGTTGCAGAGCTTCGCCGAAAGCAACAGCTTTACCAGCAATAACGTGCATCAGTGGGCCACCCTGCAGGCCAGGGAATACAGCAGAGTTAATCTTCTTGCCCAGCTCCAGATTGTTGGAGAGGATCATGCCGCCACGGGGACCGCGCAGGGTTTTGTGTGTTGTAGTAGTAACAATATCAGCGTAAGGCAGTGGGCTTGGATGCACGCCCGCAGCGATAAGGCCGGCGATGTGAGCCATATCTACCATCAGGTAAGCGCCTACCTTGTCGGCAATTTCGCGGAAGCGTTTGAAGTCCAGCTCACGTGGGATAGCAGAACCGCCAGCAATTATCATTTTTGGTTGGCACTCAACGGCCAGTGCTTCAACTTCATCGTAATCAATGCGCTGGGTTTCTTTGGATACACCGTACTGTACTGCTTTAAACCACTTGCCAGACAGGGCAGGACGTGCGCCGTGAGTCAGGTGACCACCGGCATCAAGAGACATTCCCATAATGGTGTCACCAGGCTGCAGCAGTGCCAGCTTTACAGCACCGTTAGCCTGAGCGCCGGAATGCGGCTGTACATTCACATACTGGCAGTCGAACAATTGTTTGGCTCGTTCAATGGCCAGAGCTTCAACTTTATCGACATGCTCGCAGCCACCGTAGTAGCGACGGCCGGGATAGCCTTCAGCGTATTTGTTGGTAAGAACAGTACCCTGTGCAGCCATCACCGCTTTGGAAACAATGTTCTCAGAAGCGATCAATTCGATCTGCTTGTTCTGGCGAATATCTTCCTGATATACAGCGGACATGACATCTGGGTCTGCTGAGGGAAGGTTTTCGGAGAAGAAGGTGCGAAGCTGTTCGGAGGAGTAAGGTTTGCTCATGGTATTGGCTCGCAGTTGTCGTTTTTATTAATGCTGCATCAGGGCAGGGTTGTTTGTGCCCTTTGCTAGTTTCCTACTCTAATCTCCAAATTTCCTATAGGCAACAAAATATACAATATGAAACAAAAGTGAACTCTGTCGTTGTTTTGTCCTGTCGTTGCTTTTCTTTCTTATGGATTGTTGGGTTTTCAGTGTTTCTGCTGCTTTAGATCTCTAGCAAAAGGGTTTTATTTGTATTTTTCTGATGCATTTAGAGGAAAAATCTTTTTGTTGTTAATTGTCGGTTACACAAAGTTGTAGGTTATTTGTTGAAACAAAATTTCCTATAGGATAGTTTTGCTCACAGCTGTTCGGTTTCTACCAATCCAATAAGTAGTTTTTATTGGGTGTGATAGAAACAGCACAATAAATACAAACAACAGCAGTCGTGCTCTCCCGGAGTCGGCCATAACAATAAGAAGGTATTCCCCCTATGGAAGCTCTTACCAATTTTTTCAGTGAACTAAACAGTATTGTATGGGGGCCGGTTATGCTGGTTCTTATACTGGGTACCGGCCTTTTCATGATGCTTGGTCTGCGTCTGATGCCCCTATTAAAGCTTGGAACTGGTTTCAAGTTGATGTGGGATGGCAGAAAGAGCAAGGATGACGAAAAGGAATCCGGTGAAATTTCTCCTTTCCAGGCGCTGATGACAGCCCTGTCTGCAACCGTAGGTACCGGTAATATTGCCGGTGTTGCCACTGCCGTATTCCTGGGTGGCCCCGGTGCTCTGTTCTGGATGTGGTGTACTGCCCTTGTGGGTATGGCCACCAAATTCTCCGAAGCCGTTCTGGCGGTGAAATTCCGTGAAGTTGATGAAGAAGGCAACCATGTTGGTGGCCCGATGTACTACATCAAGAATGGTCTAGGTCCAAAGTGGGCATGGCTGGGCACCACCTTCGCGGTGTTTGCTTCTATTGCTGCTTTCGGTATCGGTAACACTGTTCAGGCGAACTCTGTTGCTGACGTACTGAACGTAAACTTCGGTATTCCTCTGGCAGTGACTGGTGTAATCCTGATGGTGCTGGTTGGTGCTGTTCTGCTGGGTGGTGTTAAGCGTATCGGTGCTGTTGCCGGTGCTCTGGTGCCTGTCATGGCGATTGCTTACCTGGTAGCCGGTCTGGTGGTTCTGGGTATTAACGCTGATCAGCTGCCTCACGCTCTGGACCTGGTATTCACTTATGCCTTCACTGAAACTGCTGCTGAAGGTGGTTTTGCCGGTGCGGCTGTGTGGATGGCAATTCGCTTCGGTGTGGCCCGTGGTATCTTCTCTAACGAAGCTGGTCTGGGTTCCGCTCCAATTGCTCACGCAGCATCTCAAACCAAGGATCCTGTTCGTCAGGGTTTGGTGGCCATGCTGGGTACCTTCATTGATACCATCATCATCTGCTCCATTACCGGTCTGGCGATTATCTCCTCCGGTTTGTGGACGTCTGGTGAATCTGGTGCCGCACTGACTTCTGCAGCATTTGCTCAGGCTCTGCCGGGTGTTGGTAACTACATCATCGCTATCTCCCTGACCATCTTTGCCTTCACCACCATTCTTGGTTGGGCTCTGTACGGTGAGCGTAGTGTTGAATTCCTGTTCGGCGTAAAAGCTATCAAGCCTTACCGCATTGTTTGGATTTTGGCTGTTCCTGCCGGTGCTGTCCTTAGCCTGGACTTCATCTGGCTGGTAGCTGATACCCTGAATGCCATGATGGCCCTGCCTAACCTGATTGCCATTATCATGTTGAGCCCTGTGGTATTTAAGCTGGCTCGCGAATACTTCTCTCGCGACACTAAGGGCGAGACTGTTTCTTCCCACTAAGTCCTACTGCTAACAGGAAGAGCTTCGGCTCTTCCTGTTCCTGTTTTTACACCTGTTGAAGCATGATAGGCAGTCGCTTTCGACAGCGCTGTTCCCTCTAAAAGGAATGAAGCTGTGAGTTATTCCCAAATTATCAATGGTATTGTTCTGGTGTGCTGTGTGTTAGTAGCACTGAAGGGCAATGCTCAGGAGAAGCTGGTTCTTCTAACTGAAAACTATCCTCCTTTTAATATGAGTGTGGAGGATAAGAATTTTGCCCGTGGCAATGGTATTGATGGCGTCTCTACTGACCTGGTACGGGAGATGATGAAACGGGCTGGTATTCCCTACAGCCTGACTTTGCGTTCCCCCTGGAGTCGTATTTTTGATATGGCCCAGAAGAAGCCAAATTATGGATTGTTTTCCACCACATTCACCGAAGAGCGTAAGCCTTTGTTTAAATGGGTTGGTCCACTGGTTGCCAATGACTGGGTCATTTTCAAAAAGTCTGGCAGTAATATTGAAATTAAATCCCTGGCTGACCTGAAACGCTACAAGGTAGGAGGTTACAAAGGGGATGCAACATCTGAGTTCCTGAAAGGAAAAGGCATCAACGTTATCGAAGCTGTAACCGATAAACGCAATGCTGAAAAACTGTCCAGTGGTCATATCGACCTATGGGCGTCCAGTCGTTATTCCGCTCCCTATATTGCTGATGTGGCCGGAGTGGACGAGCCTGTTGCGGTATACACGTTTCGCTCCGTAGAGTTTTATCTCGCCCTGAATAAAGGAACTTCAGACGGTATGGTTTCCAAGCTTCAGAGTGCCCTCGATGCCATGAAGCGTGACGGTACGACAACTGAAATTATGGATCGTTACCTTTAACTGATTTCGAATCAGGGGTGAAGGTAGACTTCCCCCTCTTTCATCACAAACTCTACGTCTTGTAGAAGGCTGATGTTGTTTAGCGGATCACCTGAAACAGCAATAATATCGGCGGTGAACCCGGGCTTTATCTGCCCCCGGTGTCTTTGCCCCAGAAGCTCTGCGGCCTGTGTTGTTGCTGTGCGCAAGGCATCAATTGGAGACATCCCCAGTTCAACCAGATGCTCAAACTCTCTGGCATTTTTACCATGGGGAACAACAGCTGCGTCTGTGCCAAAAGCGATTTTTACTCCAGCATTGATAGCCCGCCGTATATTCTCAGCAGCCTGACCGGATAGTGCGGTTGCCTTGCACAGTCCTTGTTGGGAGAGCCCGGCAGATGGCAGGTAATCATTGACTGATAGGGTCGGTACCAGAAAAGTCCCTCGCTCTAGCATCAGGTCAATATCTTCCGGTGCAATCATAAAACCGTGCTCAACAGAATCTACACCAGCTCGAACGGCAGCATTTATGGAAGATGAAGTGTGAGCGTGGGCTGCAACACGAAGGCCGTGGCGGTGAGCTTCCTGTACCAAAGTGTTTAACTCTTCCTGAGATATATCGGTACCGCTGAGAAATGTGTTTTCTGATGTTGCCCCTCCGCTGACTGCTACCTTGATAACTCTTGCTCCCATACGAATCTGGTGACGGACAGCTTTAATGATCTCTGCTGTACCGTCGGCCATTCCATACTCTGGGCGAGAAGGAATAACACCGTAGGCATAACCTCCAAAGTCACAATGGCCGCCAGTTCGGCATATCGCATGCCCGCAGGGCAGCATATTGGGGCCAGGCACCATGCCCCTGTTAATCGCTTTCATCAGGGATATATCAGCAAAGCGATATGAACCAAGATCTCTGACCGTAGTAAAACCTGCCAGTAAAGTGATACGCGCATTGCGTGCGCCCCGTAAAGCCCAGTCGGCCTCACTCTCTCGTACAGGTTGTTCCCGCCAGCCGGGAACAATGTCCCGGGTCAGGTGGGTATGACAGTCCATAAGGCCCGGGATCAGGGTGAAACCGGGCAGGGTGATCACATTGCCTTCTTCAGGAATCTCTTCTGGGTTAATCGACTGTATATACCTGTCGTTAATCACCAGAGTGGCAGGTGCTTTTCTTTCGCCCGCTTCAACATCCAGCCATGCGTCGGCATTAATAATGGTGAGCTTGGCCAGAGTCTGGCTGCAAAAAATGGCAAAACTAAAAACAAGGAGACGGGAAAGCTTCATCAGAAACTCCCTGACTTTGGCAAAGGGCTAATAGTCTGGCTGACTTGAGGGATTATGCCGATTTATTTTAGGGGGGCGTTACGGTTTTCACCCAGTCATTAGTGGCGAATAAGGTGATACCCTGATAAAACCTGTGTTTTCTGCAGGCTTTCTTTTACCTTTTTCTACAAGGACAGCTTCGGCATGAAGTTAATGCTGATATCTGATATCCACGGCAGCCCCGTTGCTCTGGATAAAGCGCTGACACTGGCAGACCGTGAGGGTGCAGATCGCATTCTCGTTCTGGGCGATCTGCTCAACCATGGCCCACGCAACCCTCTGCCAAAAGGCTATTCCCCTAAAGATGTTGCCGAAATGCTCAATGCCAGAGCTGCTCAGGTCACCTGTGTGCGCGGTAACTGTGACAGCGAAGTTGATCAGATGCTGATTGATGTTCCAGTGCTGGGAGAGTATGCCCTGGTACTTGCAGATAATCGCCAGATGTTTCTGACTCATGGGCATATCTGGAACCCGGATAATCTGCCGGTTCTGTCTCCGGGAGATATCTTCAGCTTTGGTCATACCCATATTCCGATGATCAGTTTGTCTGAAGAAAAGAGTGGGCGTGCTGGCGTGATCCTGTTTAATCCTGGTTCTGTGACCCTCCCTAAAGGAGGAAATAAACCGTCTGTTGGCTGGTATGAAAAAGGGCGATTGTGGATTACCGGTTTGGATGGAGAGACACTGCAGGAGTACAGGTTCTGAGGTTTTCACTATTTTTCAGGGTATGCAGTCATTGAGATAGGTTCTAGGCTCTCACCAGCCTCAGCCTAGTCACAGTTTTCTTCTATTCCGCCGATGTATGTTCTAATCACTGTGTCAGCGGTTCAAGCATGAAAATCCAGCTTGGAAAAAGCAACTACGCTCCTCTCTTTGCCGCCTTGGCAGTACTGGTTTCCCTGGTACTGTGCGTGATTTTTTATACTCCCAGAGCGCTGGAATCGTTTGCCGAGCAGCAGGCGATTCTTTATGCCCAAAAAGAAGTCAAGAAAGTCGGTCTGCTGATCAATTATTACAACGAACACATTGGTGACAAGGTCAACCTGTCGGATGACTTGAGGCTGGCGATAGGACATCAGGGAGACAATAAGAAGCTTCCTGTGCCATTTACCTTTGTTGTAGAAGTGAATCAGGCTTATCAAGAGCTGTCTGATAGCTTTTCTGTATACAGTCCCTATCCGTTTGAAGGGCGGGTTCGAGATGTAGTGCCTTTTGACTCTGAGGCCTGGAATGCTCTGAGTCGTGAGCCTCTCTCCCATTTTATGAAGCGTGAGAAGGTTGATGGTCGTGAGTGGGTCAATATAGCGGTTCCCCAGACCATGACTGCAGAGGCCTGTGTAAGCTGCCATAACGCTCACCCTCAATCTATTAAGAAAGACTGGGAAGTTGGTCAGTTAAGGGCAATCTTTAAAACCAGGATTTCACTGGATGCAGCAAGAGCAAAAGGCAATGAAATAGCTGTAGCTATCTCCATTGCTCTGACCATAGTTGCGACCCTTGCTCTGGTTCTGTTTTATCTGTTCTTTCATCGAAAGAAATCGGAAGATGCTATTCGAAAGCTTGCTCTCTGCGATCAATTGACCAGTTTGCAGAACCGTTATTCTCTGCAGGCTTCCATATCCACCTTATTTGAAAGCGATGCAGAATTTGCACTTCTGTATATCGACCTTGATGGTTTTAAACAGGTCAATGATACCTACGGCCATGACGCCGGTGATCATGTGCTTAAGGTGGCCTCAAAAAGAATGAACAGTGCAGTGTCAGAACAGGGTGTGGCCTTCCGGCTGGGAGGAGATGAGTTTGCCATTATTCTTGATCAGCTTCACGATACAGTCGGAATTCAGAGGTTGGCAGAAAAGATTTTAAAGGATGTTTCGCGGCCAATTGAGTTTAAAGGGAAGAACTTGAAAGTGGGATGCAGTATCGGTGGGGCTCTCAGCCGGTTCGCAAATGATCCTGAACAGCTGATTAAGTCTGCGGATGAGGCAATGTATAAGTCCAAGGAAGGCGGTAAAAATCAGTATACCCTGTCCGAAAACTAGGAATACCTCTTATCGTTGAAGATGTAAAAAAGCCGTGATCGGTAGTGCTGATCACGGCTTTTTACTGACCAATTATGGATCAGGAAATAGCACGCTGTACTTCATCAAACTCATTGGTGATTTCCTCAGAAGGCTCACCAGAAACCAGGCTGACAACAACGATTGCGACAGTCGCAAACACAATGCCAGGCACGATCTCATAGAGATCAAAGATTCCACCGCTTACCTGCTTCCAGGCAACAACGGTTACACCACCAACAATAATTCCAGCCAGAGCTCCGTTACGGTTCATGCGCTTCCAAAACATACTGATCAGTAGCGCAGGTCCAAAGGCGGCACCAAAGCCTGCCCAGGCATAAGACACCAGACCAAGTACAGAGCTGTCTGGGTTCATGGCTAGGAACAGAGCTACCAGAGCAATGACGATCACGGCAATACGGCCAACCATCAGCACTTCTTTGGAAGAGGCATCTTTTCGCAGAACCGCTTTATAGAAGTCTTCAGCCAGGGCTGAGGAAGACACCAGCAGCTGGGAATCCGCAGTACTCATAATGGCTGCAAGAATGGCTGCCAGAAGAATACCTGCAACAACTGGATGGAAAATGGCATTAACCAGAACCATAAAGATGGTTTCGCCATCACCAAGTGTTGCGCCACTGTTGTTCAGATAAATCAGACCGGCAAGACCAACAAGAATAGCGCCAGCCATAGAGAGGCCACTCCACACTACTGCGATACGGCGAGCAGTCGGTACATCGTCCTGAGAACGGATGCCGGCGAAACGAGCCAGGATATGTGGCTGGCCAAAATAACCCAGGCCCCATGCCGCAAGAGAGGCAATGGCAATCCAGGTCAGGGCTTCGCCTTCAGAGCTGGTCCAGATGTCCAGCATTTCTGGGTTATGGCTTTCCAACAGTTGCAGCAGAGACTGATCAGAAGAACCAGATTGCAGAGCAATAACAGGTACAATAACCAGTGCGGCTGCCATCAGCAGACCTTGTACAAGGTCGGTCCAGGACACAGCCAGGAAACCACCAAACAGGGTGTAGGAAATTATGCATACTGTACCGACAATAACCGCCAGACTGTAATCCAGGCCAAATACTGTTTCAAACAGTTTGCCGCCAGCTACCAGGCCGGAGCTGGTGTAGAACAGGAAGAACAGCAGAATAAAGAAGGCTGACACCACCTGCAGCATTTTTGAACTGTCGCGGAAACGGTTGGTAAAGAACTCTGGCAGAGTCAGCGCATTACCAGCAACTTCGCTGTAAACCCGGAGGCGTCTCGCCATCAGCAACCAGTTCAACCAGGTACCAATCAGCAAACCTCCGGCAAGCCAGAAGGCTTCAAAGCCGGCCGCAAATGCGTAACCGGGCAGACCAAGCAGAAGCCAGCCACTCATATCAGAAGCACCGGCACTCAAAGCTGCTGGCCAGGGCCCTAAGGAACGGCCGCCAAGAAAGTAATCTTCAGAGTTGCTGGTGCGCTTCCAGGCCCACAGGCCTATACCCAGCATCATGGCAAGATAAACGATGAAGGTGCTGATAATTGCACCGCTGTTTTCGGTCATGGGATATCCCTCTTGTATTTATATTGGGAATGGTTTTTGTTTTAAGTTTGTGGACAAAGCGCCCAAAAAAGCTCAAAGGGGACTCCTCCGGTCAAGAACCGAAAAAGTCCGAAACATCTATTAAATCAAGACGTTAGTGCTCACTCCCTAACGATAACAGGGTAGCATTTCCACCAACTGCTGTCGTGTTGATTGTGAGTGTTCGCTCTGTTGCAAAACGGTACAGGTAATGTGGACCGCCAGCTTTGGGGCCAGTGCCAGACAAGCCCTGCCCACCAAAAGGTTGAACGCCAACAACTGCGCCAATCTGATTGCGGTTTATGTAGGCGTTGCCAACGTTCACGCTTTCCTGAATAAGCGTCGATGTTCTTTCGTTGCGACTGTGAACGCCGAGAGTCAGGCCGTATCCGGTACTGTTGATCTGCTCGATAATCTCTCCCAGTTGTTCTGCCTTGTAGCGAATAACATGGAGGATTGGGCCAAAGTGTTCCTTTTCCAGAACATTGATATGGTCAATTTCAAAAGCGACAGGTGCAACGAAGTAGCCATTTTTAGTTGTTTCTGGCAGTTCGCAGCGAGCCAGCAGTTTCGCTTCTTTGCTCATTCGCTCAATGTGAGCCTGCAGGTCAGAGTGAGCTCGTTCATCAATAACGGGGCCAACATCTGTTTCATGCAGGCTTGGATCGCCAATAACCAGTTCTGCCATGGCACCGGACAGGAGGTTAAGGACCCGGTCAGCAATATCATCCTGCACATAAAGAACCCGAAGAGCAGAACAGCGTTGACCTGCGCTGCCAAAAGCGGACTTAACAACATCCTGAACTACCTGCTCAGGCAGAGAGGTCGAATCAACAATCATGGCATTCTGACCACCGGTTTCGGCAATCAGAGGGATGATCGCTCCCTGACGATTGGCAATAGCCAGATTAATGGTGCGGGCTGTTTCTGTAGAACCTGTAAAGGCGACGCCGGCAATACGATTATCAGACACCAGCCTGTTACCAATGCGGGCCCCATCACCAGGAAGTAATTGAATCGCCTCACCAGGAACCCCAGCTTCCAACATCAGTTCAACTGTTCGTGCTGCAATAAGACTGGTTTGCTCTGCTGGTTTGGCAATCACAGTGTTACCTGCCGCTAGTGCTGCGGTAACCTGACCAAGGAAAATAGCCAGTGGGAAGTTCCATGGGCTGATGCACAGGAATACGCCACGGCCATTGAGTTGCAGCTCATTGGATTCCCCTGTGGGGCCTGGCATAACCAGAGGTTCGCCAAACTTCTCGATAGATTGTTTGGCGTAGTAACGACAGAAGTCCACCGCTTCCCGAATTTCATCAATGGCGTCGTGGATAGTCTTTCCTGCTTCACGATGGCACAAGGCAATAAGCTCTTCCCGGTTCTCCTCCAGAAGATCAGACAGCGCAACCAGTTTGGCAGCTCGTTGTTCTGCAGGTGTGTTGTTCCACTGTTTGAAGGCTTTGGTTGCGGATTCTATCGCCGTATCGATTTCACTTTCTGTAGACCAGTGCATACGGCCGACAACTGCATCGGTTTGATAGGGGCTGGTGATATCGGAAGATTCGGTTGTTTCAACCTGCAGGCCATTAATGATTGGCCCTTTATGCCACTGCTTTTCCATAAACATTTGTACTTCTTTTTGGAAAGGGTGATCGATGGATTCAATATCGATATTGATGCCGGAAGAATTACGACGATCATCGCCAAAAATCTCTGGAGGCAATGCGATCAGGTTATTGGCCAGATGCTCATGTTTGCTGAGCAGATCGGCCGGGTGGTGAATCAGAGATTCTACAGGAGTTTTGGCATCCACCAGACGGTGGACAAAGGATGAGTTGGCGCCATTCTCCAGTAGACGACGCACCAGGTAAGGCAGCAGCTCTTTATGGCTGCCCACTGGCGCATAGATGCGAACCGTTTTGGCTTCCTGCTTCAGCACCAGATCATAAAGTGCATCACCCATGCCATGCAGGCGCTGGAATTCATAGTGTTCGTTTCCAGCATTCGTCGCCATAGTTAGAACACTGGCTACGGTTTGAGCATTGTGACTGGCAAACTGTGGATAAAGTGTACCTTTGACCTGCTCACTTAATAAGAAACGGGCACATACGAGGTAAGCAACATCTGTCGCTTCCTTGCGTGTGTAAACCGGGTAGGCGGGGTAGCCATTCTGCTGGCAGAGTTTGATTTCACTGTCCCAGTAGGCACCTTTTACCAGACGAACTGGAATAATGTTACCCTGCTCTCTGGCAAGAGCTGACAGCCAGCAAAGGGTAGGGAGTGCTCGCTTACCATAGGCTTGAACGACAAGGCCAAACTTGCCCCAGCCTTTGCAATCAGGATGGCGATACAGTTTTTCGAAGAGCTTCAGAAACAGTTCGTGGCGATCCTGTTCTTCGGCATCCATATTGATGGCAACATTTCCGGCGCGTGCTGCTCGGATCAGAATCAATACAGAATCCAGTAACTCGCTCATAACCCTGTCACTTTGGGCAACTTCATAGCGAGGATGCAAAGCGGAGAGTTTTATAGAAATGCCGGGTTTAGGGGAGCCATCAATCTCTGGCTCAGCGGCGATGGCTTCAATCGCAGCAAGATAATCAGCATGATACTTAGCAGCATCATCGGCAGTTAAAGCGGCTTCCCCCAGCATATCGAAGGAGTAGGTGTAACCGCTTTTGCGCTCATCACGGCCATTGTTCAAAGCTTCTTTAATAGTACGACCAAGGACAAAGTGCTTGCCCATAATCTTCATGGCCTGATTAACGGCCTGACGAATCACCGGCTCGCCCATTTTATTAACCAGGCGGCTGATAATACCTGCTGGCTTGCCATCGTCCTGGGTATCCATGGTGACAACCTTGCCGGTTAGCATCAGTCCCCATGTGGAAGCATTCACCAGTAAAGAGTCACTTTGGCTCAGGTGTTTGTTCCAGTCCGCGACGCTGAGTTTGTCGCGAATCAGGGCGTCAGCGGTTTCGGCATCGGGAATTCTTAACAGTGCCTCTGCCAGGCACATCAGCAGAATGCCTTCACGGGTATCAAGGCTGTATTGCAGCAGCAGGGAGTCAACCATGTGAATGGCGTTATCGCTGGCACGCACTTGCTCGATAAGAGATGTTGCCCGGCTGGCGATAGAGGCTTTCTGGTCAGCATTTTCTTCCAGCTGCCCCAGCAGCTCCTTGAGCCAGGACTCTTCATCTACGCAATAATGGGGGGATATTGAGCCCCAAATTTCTTCCGGCTTTTGGTGGATAAAAGCGGGGGTAAATGCATCAATGGCCTTGAACATGCCCACTTCCTCTTATGATTTTTTGTGAATTTCTTATCAAAGAATAGTTATGAGGAGGAAGTTACAAGGGAGGGGCTGGAAAGGTCTTTGCAAAAACTCCGGGGTTTTATACAAAAACTTCATCAGGTGATGGTTTTTTAAGCAATCGATGATTTTGTTTGCGGTAGCGTAAAGGTGTGATTTCCAGTTTTTCACGCATGGCTCGGGTCATCAGGCTCTGGCTGGTAAAACCAACTCTTTCGGCAATGTCGGCAAGGGAATCATTGGTTTTCGACAGCAGTCTGCAAGCCGCTTTCAGGCGCAGGTTCAGAATATATTGATGGGGGGTGGCACTGGTGAAGTCGCGAAAGGCATCGTAAAACCGGCTCTCCCCCATACCGGCCAGAGAAGCCAGCTCTGCTACCGGAAGGGAGTGTTCTAGATGGGTAGAGATGTACTCACAGATCTGGTCCATTGCCAACGTGGCGGTAGCGACAGGCTGCCAGCTTTGAGCGAAGCGTAATTGCAAACTGCGAAGCAAGCCTTCACAGAGAGCATTGGCTAGCTGTGTATCCTCCGGGAAGTGTGCCAGTTCATGGCTGACCTGATGAATCAGCTCCATAAGAGAACGATCAATACGAAACCAGGCCGGGCAGGCAAACATTGTCTGCAAATCTTCAGTCAGGTCTTCGCAATCAATATTGATCAATACCAGTTGGTTGCCGGAGTGTCCGGAAAAAGCATGGATGCTCTGGCTGGGAATAACGCAACCAACACTGTGGGCGATGCGCCCGCGCTTGCCTTCAATATTAAAGTCGGCCTGACCGGCAACCGGAATCACCAGTTGATGGTGTTCGTGGCTGTGCTGGTTTTCAATGGCGGGAAGAGTGGTTACAACAAGAGTTTTCATGACCACAGGCTATCGCTGTGGTAAAGGGTTCACAAGAGTGAATAGATAAAAGCTGAGGACTGAACACCCTCAGCTTTGGGGTGACTTACTTATTGCGGGCAGCAAACTCTGCCATCAGGGCAACAGGCTGCTTTTTCTTATTGCTTTTGTTCAGAACAAAAACAACAGTTTCGCCATTAGGGCCAGCGCCAATCTGGGTAAAGCGGTAAGCGGCTTCGCCAGTTTTGCGCACGGCTTCCATATCTTTCAGTTCATTGAAAACATGAATGCGACCATCTTCGTTGCGCATTTCACCGTAGAAGTTTTCTGCGGGAGCCTGGTTGCCTTTAAACATATCAATGCTTCCAATGCCGGAAGACTTCTTCTTGTCTTTGCTGGTCAGGCCAAATACCAGAGTCTGGTTGTGAGGGCCTTCACCGATAAAGACTTTGCGGTAAGGAGTCTCACCGTTAGCGATAAAATCTTTGTAGACAGCGGCATCATCAAAAACGTAGTAGCGACCTTCGTGGGCCACTTCGTACAGGTCGTCGTTATTGACCTTCACAACCGGCTTGGCAGGTGCAGAAGTTTTTGCTGCCATGCTGTCGTTATTCATAGACTGGCAGCCAACAAGAGCTGTAGCCAGCAGGGATGCAGCAGATAGTTTAATTAGAGTGGAACGCATCGGAGTCTCCGGAATGGTTATCATGAGATTTTTATGAATTTCAGTGATAACCAATTTAGGAAGTTTTTTTTACAGTTTGGTGATGATTATATTTCAAAAATATGACGGCAATTGTCGGGGCGCCTTCAGTCTGATGGGTTCCTGTGGTACAACCCACCTATAAAAATAATAAATGATGTGTGAGTTTATGGATCCCATAACCTTTGCGATACCGGGCTTCTTTGTTTTGATCTTGATTGAAATCATCGCAACGGTGGTCCGCAAGAAAGATTACTACCGGTTGAATGATGCAATTAACAGCTTGAGCTGTGGTGTGCTGAGTATTATCACCAAGCTGGTCATCAATCTTGGTTTGTACACTCTGATTTATAACAGCCTCTCAATAACAACCCTGCCTGCTGAGGCGTTATGGGTGTGGATTGTGGCCGTGTTTTTCCAGGACTTTCTTTATTACTGGAACCACCGGATTGGCCATGAGGTGAATATTTTCTGGGCATCACATTCTGTTCATCACCAGAGTGAGGAGTACAACCTTACTACGGCTTTACGCCAGACCAGTACCAGCTTTTTCCTGAGCTGGATTTTTTATGTGCCCATGGCAATTCTTGGCTTCCCGCCTGAAGTCTTCCTGACGGTCAGCCTGGCAAATCTGTTGTATCAGTTCTGGGTTCATACCCGTCATATTCCTAAACTGGGCTGGTATGAATGGATTTTTGTTACCCCTTCCAATCATCGTGTTCATCACGCCAAAAACCAGGAGTATCTGGATAAAAACTACGGTGGTATTTTTATTCTCTGGGATCGTTTCTTTAAAACATTTAAAGAAGAGGATGAGAATTACGAACCTATTCGCTATGGCACTATTAAACCATTACGCAGCTGGAATCCTGTTTGGGCCAATCTTTCTCCCTTTGCAAATTTGTTTCGGGACGCGCTGCAAACCAAAAGCTGGAAAGAAAAACTCACTCTGTGGTTTCGCCATACCGGTTATCGCCCGGCGGATGTCGCATCACCTTCTGAGATGCCGGATATTCATGCTTATATTAATTATGATCCAGCAGCTAGCAATGGAGTAAAGGTTTATACCGGGTTTCAATATGCGTTGTTGCTGGTAGCGACCACAGTATTAATAGGAGTAAGTCATACCACAACGTATGGTTTTGATTTTCTATGGACCTGCATTCTGACTTTAAATCTTGTGGTCATTGGTAAGATTCTGGAATGGCGCAAAGGGTATCTGATGGCAGAATCTATTCGCTTTATTGTTGTCGCTCTGGCGGTTGTCTTCAGTCCGGATCAAGTCATCCCGCTCTGGGGAGTTTTGTGTGTTTTGGGTTGGGGGGCAGGGTCAATGGTATGGCTGGCTTATATTCTTAAGCAGCAACCAATATTGGTGGGGAGTTCTGAAGCTGCGTAACACGGCCAGGTTTGCTCCCAGAAACTATTTAGAGTTTCCGGGAGCAGTTTCTATTAAAGTCCAGCGTTCTTAAGACGATTGGCGTGCTGGCGATACACGGTAACCGGATCGGTATCCAGCAGACTGTGAAGGCCAAACAGCAGGTTGGTTTCATCAATATGGTTCATACGGTAGTTGTCCCTGATAACCATACCCATGTGAGTGCTGCACCGACCGACCAGACCATCGTTTTCTTCATCTACCAGTCTTCCCAAAATTGAGAAGAAGTAATCAGAAGGATCCAATGGGTTGGTGAATGGCTTTGTTCCACCCCAGGAGTAATAGCGAATACCGTCAACTTCATAATCACCCTCGCCACAATCTGAAGGAATAGCTGCAGGATGAGCTGCGTTGAACGCCGCGCTACCCGCTGTGCTCAAAGAATTCAGAGATGCAGAAGCGCTTTGACCATTATCGGTAGGGTTGTTAGACATCAGGTTTAACAGCCCGGCCAAAGCTTCCATAGCGCCATTCAGAACCGAGCCAACAACTGGAGCATTGCTAACCCCCAGGATGGTGTCGGCAACCGGGCTGCCTTTGTGGGGTGAACCAACACTGGTGACAGACTTCACCAGGTCAGGACGAACGCTGGCAACAAACCGGCTGGTGGGGCCACCGTGGGAATGACCAATAAGGTTGAAACCCTGCGCTCCGGTAATGGCCTTGATTTCCTCCAGTTGTTCGACCAGTTCGAGCCCACGTACTTCAGTGCTTTCCAGAGCGGATACCTGAGCGACATAAACGTCGGCGCCACTCTTCTCGAGCTCTTTGGGGATTCGATACCAATATTCAACGAGGCCAAGCGCAGTGGTATCAAAGCCAAACATACCGTTAATCAGTACGATGGGGTAACGGGTATCAGTGTAGGTGTCTTTCTTTTTCCACCACCAGGCAGAAGCTGGCTGGGCCAGTAACAGTGTTACCACTGTTAAAGACAGTAGCGATCGGATTTTCATGCAGGTTGTCTCTCTTTCCCTTTTTCATTGTTGTTATGGGGTGACTGTTATTGTTGTTTTACTGCCTGCAAATGGGAGGACAACTCAACTCTCATAGCCTTTGCAGTTTCTCCAGTGCCTGAACCAGCTTGATTTCAGACCCGGAAAAATGGCTTGTCCTTAAGTCGTCAAGGGAAGTGTCCTGACTTCCCAGTCCGGCAGCCAAAAGCTCTCGCTTCTGCTGACTGTATTCATCCAGGCGTTGCTGCCATTGATTACGTTGGTTATCGAGTGCTGAAAGGCGCTCAGCCGCTTCATAGCCAAATGCCACCGAGCGGAGTTCATAGACCTCTGTGTCAGAGGCACCGTTAGCCCTGGCTTTGGCAACTTGTTCCTTGAGTGTTTTTTGCTGAACGCTCAGAGATTGTTGTTCTGCGTATTCAGGCCAGGCACGGGCAAGTTCATTCAGTTTTTGCTGGCGCTGTTCTTCGGTAAGGCTTTGATCCCGCTCTATGGTTGTTTTGTTCAGTACAAAGCGGTCGTAACGTTCTTCTTCCCCAAAAAAGGCTTCTGCCATTTCTGGGCCTAGTTCTGAAGCTCTGGTCTGGGACAGCAACTCCATACGTTGCTGCAGAAGTTCGGTAATAGAGAGAGCACTGAACATATCCGCAAGTTCCAACTGTTGTTCCGCCAGGTGAATGCGGTAGGAAACATAGCGGTCGAAATAAGCCTGGGTTGCCACAGCAACACGGGGGGAGTACTGCTCTTTTACATAGTTATAGAGTTGAGCCCGAATCGCAGAAACAGGCTGTTCCCCCAAAGTTGCCAGATAGTATTCAAATAAACGACGCATAGAGGGGGTGATAACAGGCAGGCCTGACGCATCCAGTATCAGTTCTCCATCTGGCGTTGTGCCCCGCAGTGATAGTTTGGCAGGAGGATTTGTGTCTGGAGAGTAAGAGGCAACATCAGTGTTTTGCTCAGGTGTCTGCCACTGAGGAATATCAGTAGTGAGCTCCGGAGTTGTAAATGTTACTTCCGGTCTAACTGGTTGCACATCTGGCTGCTGGCCATAGAGTAAATAGATGCTGGTACCGGTAATAATGACCGACAGCGCAATCAGGCTGGAGAGCCTGGATATACCGCTGTTGCGTTCCATGAGAATGACTCGTTTTTATTATTGTTATTGTCGTCCTGCTTTGTTCTGCCGACTGTATCTCCAAGTTGTTTCTACAGATTGGCATAGCAGGTAATTATTTATGTGCATTATTTAATCACTCGCTCCATTTTGGGGCAAGAAAAGACGACAAGTGTTGTGACAGAGTCGGAAAAACGCATTGAAAGCAAAGCCCGCATTTGCAGGCTTTGTTTGGATGAAGTGTTTAATTTTTATGAAGCAGTTAATGATTGGTTGCTGAAATTCTGGTTGAATTGTCAGCCGGACAGGGGAGCAGATCTTTCGGCTGGTAACTTCTTATCTCTCCCCACTCCATACGAACCTTAAGCCAGCCCGGCTGAGTGGTGCTTTCGATAGTTCCCCGTTCATAGGTAATACGATCTCTGACATATAAGTGCTGAACTTTCATCCTTGAAACGTCCTTCCTGGCAATAAGTTGATAGCTTTAAAGTTAGTTGTAGTTTGTTCCAGCTTGGTGAAGCTTCTGTTATTTTTTCATGACGCTCTATTCACGCCTTTTGAATTCAGGCTCTATTCGATTACTAAACAAAGCCCATAAATTTGAGTCTAGAAGATTTTTTGTTAACGCAAGAAAAATCTAGCAAATTGATTTTTCTTGTATGGGACTTTGACAGGTATCGAAAAGAAGTTGAGGAAATGGTGGTAGCAACTTACAGGTAATAGTCTTAAATCTATCCATTGTCGTTTGAAGACTAAGCATTAAGAATGTGAGATAGGTGCCAGGCATGCAGCCCGATTGGGAGTGGCAAAGATATCTGGGGGTTGAGTTGACAAAGCGAATGAAGTCTTGCGCCGTAATAGAGTACAGTTGCGCTCTTAAACAAAGAGGATTTGTTGATGGCGTACTTCAGAAAAATACTTACTGCCGTGGTCATTTTGCTGGCGGGGAGCGTACAGTCTTCGGAGATCTCATTAAAGGCTCAACAAGCACAGGTCATGGCCTATCAGGCGAGCACAGGATTTCACTTGTTAACGGTGCTTTTTGGTGACGAAGAACAACAAGAGCGTATAGAGGCGGTTCTGAACGATCTTGAGGAGTCTATCTCTACTGTTGCCTCGGAACTCGAAGAGGTTGAGCAGCAAACATTGGTGCACAGATATAATGTCTTTGCTGAAAAGGTGCAGAGCAATAGCTATCAGGAAGACGGCTTTACTTCTACCCTGCAAGTAAATGAGATGGAGTCTGCTTTAGAGCAGCTTCAGGAATATTTACAGGGGGTCAGTGTTGGAACTGTCGACCCTTATCTTTCTGCCAGCATTCAGCTGAATAAAACCACTTCACGTTATACACGCCTTGCAGCACACTGGAATGGCAGTACCATGGTGGCGGCAGACAAAGAAGGTGACACAGTTGATATTCATGCTGACAGTGTCGCCCAACAATTGAACGCTTTTCAGGCAGCGTCAACCACCTCTAAAGAGAGAAAGGAAATTAAGAAGGTTCTCTATTTGTGGAACAATCTGGAACCAAGGTTTTCAGATTATAACCGTGACCCGGTGCCATACTTTGCTGCCAAATACTCATTAATAATAACAGATCACTTAGAGTCAATCAGGCTTGGTAAGCTTAATCAGTAATGACGGTTGACCTCAATACAATCCCAGATGCTTGTTCAAGGGGCTATTTTTCCATATAAAAATCAGTAAGACATAAAGAGCGATGATTGCCATAGCAGAACTTGCAGGCTGAGTTGTTGCTCAGCCTGTTCTTTAGTTTTATGCCAGTGCTTGTCTCATGAAGAGCTGCGAATGGCGCTGAATACCCGGAACAGATAAATGGGGTATAAAGTCTGCAGCAAGGCTTGGAAGGTGGTAATCACAACACTGATAGCTGGATTATTCATGCCTGCAGAAAACTGTGCCAGGACTATGGAAAACATTGTCACCGTTGGGAAAAGAATCCCTAACCCCAGAAAAATAACCCATGTGACCGATGAGCTGGCAATAAAGCTTTTACGGATGCTTTCAGTCACCGATGTGCCTTCCAGCATGCAATACATGTCAGAAAGAGCCAGACGAATCATGATGATGATACCCGGCACAATAAACAGTGACAGACCCGCCATAATGGCAAGAGTGGAAAGTAGTGTCAGCAGCAGCATGCGTGGCCAGAATGGCACAGAATAGCGATAGCACTCGCCAACGGAGCGGCGTTGCCCACCGATAACGGCAGCAATAAAGAGAATCAACACACTGTGAACAATGGGGTAAAGCGCCAGTTCAGTCATCAGCCCGGCATAAAGCTGGTCGCCTTCGGCCATAGATTTAATCACTAAGCGGTGGACGAATTCACTGAGAACAGCGTACGGAAGAACAATAACAGCCAGTGTGCTGATGTTACTTCGGAAGAATGTCAGCGTATCTCGAAGGTAAGTCTGTACTTGCTGTGGAGTTGTTTGCATTGATGACTTTCAAAGAAGAAAAGGAATATAACGGGGGTTGTACCATAACTTACCGTTGCCGGTGAATGGACATCCCCCGCTTTTTATTACGCACTTAATCCTGTTTAGGATTCTATACCTAACAGCTCTACATCAAAGATCAGGGTTGAGTTGGCAGGAATACCGCCCATGCTCTGACTGCCATAGGCAAGGTTGGCAGGTATAAACAGGCGATATTTGTCGCCTACAGACATAAGCTGCAAACCTTCCGTCCAGCCGGTAATAACCTGATTCAAACCAAAGCTAATGGGTTGCCCGCGTTTCACAGAACTGTCGAACACAGAGCCGTCAATCAAAGTTCCGTGGTAGTGAACCTTAACCTTGTCGGTAGCAGAAGGAGACGCTCCGCCTTCACCTTTGGTAATGATTTTGTATTGCAGGCCTGAATCGGTAGTGAACACTCCCTCTTCATCTTTGTTAGTGGCCAGGAAGGCCAGCCCTTTTTCCAGTGCTTCTTCGCCCAGCTTTTTTTTCTGCTTAAAACGCTGTATGCCCCAGAGCAGCATGACAGCAATAAAAACAATAATCAGGATATTGGACACGAAATTTACCTCGTAAATTAACCTTCCAGCAGCCAGCCTTTTTCAGCTGCCAGATCAATTTGTTCCAGAGCGTATTCCCAGAGGCGTGGCGCCGCTGTTTCAAGATAGCGGTTGCGCTCGACAGCCTGACTCTTTCGAATACTGTGTTTTATCCAGCTGCCGCCATTATTCGCCAGGTTCTGCAGTAAAGGAAGAATGCGATCCATGGCTTTGGCAAAGTGGGCATCGGCTGTTTGTGCGTGTTCGAACTCTAGCCAGAGTGCTTTCATCTGTTGGTATTGATTTTCTGGTAGCAGACCAAACAAGCGATCAACGGCTTTCATTTCCTTTTCTTCCTGACCGTCCAGATCCTGTTGAGTGGCAAAAGCGAAGGTGTCACCGGCATCAATTTCCACAATGTCGTGGATCAACAGCATCATGGTTACCCGGTGGATATCAACAGGTTCACTGGCGTAAGCATGGAGAACATGGGCCATGGTGGCGATATGCCAACTGTGTTCAGCACTGTTTTCGTGGCGGTTGTTGTCGTTTTTTACAGTGGTCTGGCGATAAACGGCTTTGAGCTTGTCCAGCTCAAGAATAAAGGCCATTTGCTGGCTGAGTTGTTCCATGATTTTCCTTATTCTCTCTGTGTCACGCATGAAGCCCAAACACAGAACATCCAGATAGCGGGAATGGCTATGGTGCCATAAATAGTAGCGGCGTGTACCGCGTTAAAACAGATTTTTAACGGCCCAGATTGCGTAGCTTTAGAAATATCTGGACGACACTTTTGTGACCCATCATCAAAAACAGGCCAAGAATGATCTGCAGGGCAGGAGTGAAGATATTTTGGAGAATGTTTGGGACTTGTTCAGACTGGCTCAGTGAAAGTGCTATAGAGACGAACAAAGGAGATAGCGAGCTGAACACAAAATAAAGCCCCAGAATAAAAACCAGAACGGGCAGCAGTGTATCTGCCGTTACGTCAATTGTGAGCTTGCTATCTTCATGAATCAGTTTGCTGGATAGCTTGGGAGCCAGAAACCAGAGTACAACTCCAATACAAACCGGCAGAAGCTGAGTGATTACCAGAACGGTTGTATAAATGTTTTGGGTATTATTTGTGGCCTGATCAAAAACAATTAGTAACCCAGGCAGCACAGTCAGGCCTTTGGCGAGAAAAATAATAGCTATGAGTCTGATAGTCGCAAATGCCAGCTGGTTCATAAGGTCTTGTACTCACTCAGCAGAATATTTCTGATAACAAGGTACGCCATCACGAGATAGCCAACAATCCAAATGAGATTCACGGATAACCAGCTTGGTTTCTGGTCATAGATCTCAGAGAGTGCCAGCAGTGTATTGGTAATCAAACTGCAGATAATAAAAATAAAGGCGCAGGTTGTTAGAGTCCTTATATAGGTTAAAAGTTCATTGTTAACCGTGATGTTATCGGCGGTTGAAACAGTAGTGGTGGCAGATCTTGCTCTGGCATCAATAACAGCAATAACAATCGGTGAAATAGCCGTGATAATTCCGGCAATATTGATAGCATCCATAGCTCTGCAAAATTCCCTGTTTGTTGTGTTGATAGAGAAATATTGCAGGTAAGTATAGGGAACAGTTTGAGGTGGGAAGTAGGTTGGGTTAGCCGCAAAGCGGCGTAACCCAACACAGCAGAATTACATCACTCGCATGCCAGGCTTGGCACCTTCGTGAGGCTCGAGAATCCACAGATCCTTACCGCCAGGGCCAGCAGCCAGAACCATGCCTTCACTCATGCCAAACTTCATCTTGCGTGGCTTAAGGTTGGCAACCATTACAGTATGTTTGCCAATCAGGGCTTCCGGTGCGTAAGCAGCCTTGATGCCGGCAAAGACATTGCGGGTTTTCTCTTCGCCAATATCCAGAGTCAGGCGCAGCAGCTTGGCAGCACCTTCCACATGCTCGGCATTCACGATCTTGGCAATACGCAGATCGGTTTTGGCAAAGTCGCCAAACTCAATCTCTTCTGCCAGAGGCTCTTTGTCGATTTCGCTCTGCTCGGCTTTCTCTGCCTTTGGAGCAGCAGCGGCCATAGATTCCAGCAGCTTCTTGGCATCTTCCATCATGCCATCAACATTCTTCTGTTCAACACGGGTCATCAGCGGCTTGAACTTGTTGATGTCGTGGTTGAACAGCAGGGTTTGGCTATCTTCCCAGTTCAGGTTTTCTACCTTCAGGAACGCTGCGGCTCTTTCAGCTATGTCTGGCAGAACCGGCTTCAGGTAGATCATCAGCAGGCGGAACAGGTTGATACCGGTGGAGCAGATATCATGCAGCTCCTGGTCTTTGCCTTCTTCCTTGGCAACAACCCATGGCTTCACTTCATCAATCCAGGCATTGGCTTTGTCAGCCAGAGCCATGATTTCACGCATCGCCTTGCCGTATTCACGATCTTCATAGTACTGGGCGATGGTTTCGGAAGCGTCCATGTAAGCTTTGGTCAGCTCAGGCGCGCAATCGGTACCAGACAGCTGCCCACCAAAACGCTTGGCGATAAAACCGGCGTTACGACTGGCGATGTTAACAACCTTACCCACCAGGTCACTGTTAACACGCTGCATAAAGTCATCAGTGTTCAGATCAATATCATCAACCCGGCTGGAGAGCTTGGCCGCGTAGTAGTAACGCAGATATTCAGGGTTCAGATGATCCAGGTACGTGCGGGCAGTAATAAATGTGCCGCGGGACTTGGACATCTTCTCGCCGTTAATAGTCAGGTAGCCGTGTACGCTTACCTTGGTTGGCGTGCGGTAGTCAGCACCGGTGAGCATGGCTGGCCAGAACAGGCAGTGGAAGTTCACGATGTCTTTGCCAATGAAGTGGTGCACTTCACAGTCAGAGTCTTTCTTCCAGTACTCGTCGAAGTTCAGACCTTCGGTGCGGTCACACAGGTTCTTGAAGGCAGCCATGTAACCAATAGGTGCGTCCAGCCAAACGTAGAAGTATTTGCCAGGTTCGCCAGGAATCTCAAAACCGAAGTAAGGCGCGTCGCGGGAGATATCCCAGTCCTGCAGGCCACTGTCCAGCCACTCGGCCAGCTTGTTAGCGGTTTCGTCCTTGATAGTGCCGGAGCGGGTCCAGCCTTTCAGGAACTCTTCAAAGTCAGTGAGTTTGAAGAAAAAGTGTTCGGAGTCCTTCTTTACTGGCGTAGCACCAGAAATGGTGGAGTAAGGATCTTTCAGGTCGGTTGGGCTGTAGGTGGCGGAGCACACTTCACAGTTGTCACCGTACTGGTCGGCAGCGCCACACTTAGGGCAGGTACCCTTGATGTAACGGTCAGCCAGGAACATTTCCTTCTCAGGGTCGAAAGCCTGGGTAATGGTACGGCTGGCAATATGCCCCTTCTCTTTCAATGCCAGATAGATAGAAGAGGACAGCTCGCGGTTTTCTTCGCAATGGGTGGAATGATAGTTATCAAACTCCACATGGAAGTCGCCAAAGTCGGCGATGCGCTCTTTGTTGATCTTGGCAACAGACTCTTCCGGAGTCATGCCCTGTTTTTCAGCGTGCAGGCTGATAGCAGTACCGTGAGCATCGTCAGCACATACGTAGGTGCACATGTGCCCACGCATTTTCTGGAACCGGCTCCAGATATCGGTCTGGATATATTCAACCAGATGGCCCATATGAAGAGGACCATTGGCGTAGGGCAGGGCGCTGGTGACAAGAATTTTGCGCGTTTCTTGCGTTTGTGCAGGCGTGTGCTGTTCGGACATGGGCGAACGACGTCTCCAGAATGGAAAACCCCGAAGAATCTCCGACGGGGAAAGGAAAACAGTAAACTCCCATTATAAGGGGATGAACAGGATTCGGGAAACTGTGATCAACACTTGTTTCCCTGCCTTTATAGCTGTCAATTAATGCCCTGCAGAAAAGCTTAAGGATTTTTTCAGGTTGATATCGCTTTTAAGAACCTGCTGACGTTGTTTGTAAGCTGATCTCTCAGATTTTTTTTGAGCCAGGGCAAAGAGCCCGAGAATGATCGGGCGAACAGGCTTTATGCCTGATAACCTGCGTAAATAATCTATGCTCCTTGGGGACAAAGTCTGCTGGATAAGCTCATCCTCAAGACTGAGAATTGTGGTGGTTTTGCCAGGATCTCCCTGGCGAGCGCAACGACCTATCAGTTGTCTGTCAATCCGGCCGCTGTGGTGTCGTTCCGTTACGATGACATAAAGTCCGCCTGCTTTTTTGCTTATCTCATCAAGTGAGATATCAGTCCCTCTGCCGGCCATATTAGTCGCAATAGTTATGGCCCCTTTCTGGCCCGCTGTGGCAATAATATCTGCCTCCTGCTTGCTGAAGTTGGCGTTCAAAAGTTGATAGGCCAAACCCTTCAAGTCAAACAGCTTTGCAACCTGCTCGCTGTCTTCAATAGTGCGTGTTCCTATCAGCACTGGCTGACCGGTCAGGTGATGGTCATGAACGACTTGATACAGGTAATTCCATTTTTCACTTTTGCCCGGAAATACTTTGGTTTCCTGTGACGTTCTGTTGCACTGCTGGTTTCGGGGTACTTTTAGCAAGGGAAGTTGATAGATCTGCCATAGCTCATCAGCAGCCTCTTTCACGGTACCACTCAGTCCGCTCATACGGGAAAAAAGCCGGAAAAAGTTTTGATAACTCATTCTTTCCTGGACTTCATTGGGAGCCGTAATCGGCACTCCTTCTTTCGCTTCTACAGCCTGGTGAAGGCCAAGGCTCCACGAGCGCTCCGGCATTTTTCGACCACTGAACTCATCAACGATAATGACTTTCTCATCTTCAACCACATAGTGTCTGTTTATGAGATAGAACTCTCGAGCTGATAATGCCTGTTTGATAAGCTCCAGGCTGCGAGAGCGACTCTGCCACATTCTGGGGAGTTTCTCTGAAAGTTTGGCAATGACTCTCAGCCCTTCTCCATTTACCTGTATGTGCTTGCTTTTCTGGTCGACTTGATAATGGCGATTAATCTCAAGTTCCTGCGACAGCTGGTGGGCGAGTCGAATAGACTCTTCAAGCAAAGGGTTTTCAGAGGGTGCTGCAATGATTAATGGAGAGACAGATTGATCAATCAGTATGCTGTCAAGCTCGTCAACTATAACGCTGTGTATGCCACGGGTGGCAAGGCTGAAATCCGGGTGCCGGGTTTTGCGCAGGTTATGATGAGCCAGCCCTCTGCTTTTTTTCAAAAGAATGCGATCCCTGAGGAAGTCAGCCAGTAACTCATGGCTGGTTGTGTAGACCAGCTCAGAGGCATACTGAATTTGTCTTTCCTGTTGCGACATGGTGGAAAGAACAACACCAGAAGAAATATGCAGGCATTCCAACAGTGGCTGGATAAATTCTCTATCTCTTTCTGCCAGATAATCATTCACGGTAAGGATGTGTGCAGGGCGTTTATGCCAGGCCATAAGAATGCCTGCCAGACCGGCAACCAGGGTTTTACCCTCACCGGTATCCATCTCCAGGGAATAGCACTTGTGTAAGCCCAAAATACCAATTATCTGGACTTTGTGTGGGAGTAGCCCTAAAACCTGAGAAGAGAGCGCGGCGATAAGAGCAACGGCTTCTGTGAGTTGCTCATCAGGAACACAATCTTTGAGAAAAACAGGTTTTACACTACAGATTGCTGCGGTGAGTTTGTCCTGGCTGCGCCTGGCGTACTGCTTTGACAGTGTATGAATGTCTTCAGCCTGCCGCGAAAACTCTGTCAGTATTTTTTTTCTTCGTTTGTAACGACCTATCAGACTATTGCTGACTTGATCCAGGCCGCTTGGAATATTCGCTTTTGCCGGGGCCCTGAAATGGTACTGGTCAGACGAAGGTATCGTCATATCTGATACCTTCTTTGTACGGCCTGCCTGAGCTGTCGATACCATTGCCAGAATAAAGGTTCAGGAGTCAGGCTCAGACGTAAGGTGCCCGATACACCATGGAAAAAATCAAGATTTGTTTCGCTGGGTAAGGCGGCATAAATTTGAAAGAACGGCTCTGTGGTTCGGGTGCCGGTTTCATCATCGGCCTTTACCGCTACGCTTCCTCCACCCAGCCAGCCCAGGGCCGCTGAAGGCAGGCGTTCATTTTCAAAAGGAAAAATCTCTAATCCCGATGCCGTTATATTGTAGCTTTCCTGTCCCTGGATTCGCACTTCTGCAGGGCTATCATTATGACGCTGAAATACCAGTCCATCGTCCTGCTGCATTATGGCTGAGAAGCGATAAGCCTCAATATCGTACAACGTTCCAAGGGTCGTACCTTTTTCTATCCATGTTTCAACTCTCTCTGAAATATCAGGGGCTGACCATATGCCATCAAAAGGTGCCTTAAATGTAAGGTTGTTTTGATCTTCTTGAAGTTTGGCGAGACGCTTTTCCAGGAACTTATGTTTAACCAGCAAAGGTGCTAAATCCGCGTTGCTATCTACTCTTGCTTTTTCCTGCTGATACTTATTTTCCAATAGCTGAAGCTGAGCTGTTTTCAGTTCCCTCTCCAGGTCTTTATTTTCAAAGACCAGAAGCGGAGTTCCTTCAGCAACTGGCTCGTTGTCCTGCACCAGAACTTCCTTGAGATAGCCATCGGCCTGGGTATTCATTTGAGAGAAACTGGTCGCTTCTATAACACCCGGAACTCGAACATTATGTGGTGCGGGGATTAACCCAAAAACCACAATGAGTGAGAGCACAAAACCGGTTGTAATCCATTTGGCCTGTTTTCTGCGACGGGCGATTCTTGGATTACGCATCAGATATTGAACAAGTTTGACCGGTGGCGGAACAAACCACATGAACAGGCTGAACAGAGCCATGATCAGACCCAGTATCAAATATTTGTCGGCTACAAAGAAAATGATTCCGACAAGGATGACAACCCTGTAAACCGTACTCAAAATGGCGTACACAACCAGATACCACGCCTCTTTTAAGCTATAAGCTTCTGACGTTAGCTGCTGGCATCGAAATACAAATCTTTCAATAAGATATACAACCTGCTTTCTGGAGCGCTGGTAGAGATTGGGAATATCCAGAGCATCGGAAAGCATGTAATAAGCATCAAAGCGCAGAAGTGGGTTTCCGTTGAACAGAAGAGTGGAAACTGACGCAATGAAGATTATGTTATAAGCCAAACTGTTAATCAGCCCGCTGCCGGTGTTGGCCCAGACAATAGCGGCTACGGCGGCAAGCCAGAGTTCAACGATCATTCCTGCCCCGCCCACAAAAATACGCTGCCATGGGCGTTTAAAGGCCCAGCTGGACGTTGCATCCATATAAGGGAGCGGAATCAGGATAATCAGCATTACGCCCAGAGTGTGCACTTCTCCGGAGTAGTGGCGGCAAACGATTGCATGACCCAATTCATGGAGGGTTTTCACCAGAGCCATAGCCAGATAAAGGAGAATCAAATTGCCGGGGGCCAGAAGCCCGTTGCTTTGATCTAGAAATGAGCCAGCGTTATCTGCAATAGCTTTTAAACCCAATGCAACAACGGCAAACCAAAGCAATGCTCCTGCTCTGCTGAATAATGGGCTGAAAAAAGGCCCTGCCTTTTTCAGTGCAGCATCAGGATCTAGAAGCGGGATCTTGATAAACATGAAGCTCAGGAGTTTTGCTCGCAGCTCTTGTTTTTTTCGTTGCTGTTGCCGTTGAAAAACCGTTTGGCTGTCTGTAGCTGAACTGTATTGCAACAGGCTGTTCTGGTGCAGCAGGGCCAATAAATCGATAACTTCCTGTTGCCCTGGGGTGTTGTCGGGTTCTTCGTTCAGTCTGGCCTGCCATACCTGATCAATAGTCAGATCCAGGGTCAGGCTGTTAAGAAATAAATAAGTATCTGGTCGCACCCTGAAGAAACGATTGCTGAATGGGTCGCCCAGTACATACCACCAGTCTCCCCGAAACCGCTGTTTGTGGGTTTTTACTGTTTTTTTCAGCGACGCTCTGATATCTGCGACACTGTGCCAGGATTCACTGAATGTTTGAGTTGAGCGCGTCATACTAAATCCAGAACAGCAGGCGCAGGTAATCAGTTGTACGGTGGGTCAGAATCCAGAGGATGTTTCTTTCTCCCACTGAGATTTTGGCAATACCTGTCATTCCCGGGTGCCACCATTCCTGTTTCTGGTCAGTCAGTCTGGCTTTGAGAAGGAACTGGTTGCCATCACTGTTGACTGTTGCTGCAGGGCTTACCTGAACTATTTCGAAAGCAAATGTCTGGTCTGGGATACTTTGAAAACTCATTTCCCCCTTCATGCCGTTTTCCACTTCATGGATGTATTGTTCATCGAGTTTCAGTTCAACAAAGACCTGGTCCAATGGAGAGAGCTTGAGGAGAACGTCACCTTTCTTAACGGGAGCACCCAACATTCGGGAAATATCTCCCTCAACAACAACGCTATGTGCAGCTGCCTTGATGTCGGCCTTGGACAGATATTCACGAACCTGCTGCAGACGAATCAATGATTGTTGATAGCGTGTCTGGCTGATTCGCATGTCCGCCAGTTCGTTCTTCGCACGATACTTTTCTGTTTCTCTGCGCGAGCGGTTCAGATCCGCAATCAGGTTGGCTTCCTGCAGTAAAAGATCTTCGGTACTCAGCTGAACAACTGTTTGCCCAGTATCAACAGTATCACCGGCTTTAGCATGGCTTTCTTCTATATAGCCATCGAATGGTGCAGTAAGAAACAGGGTGTTTTCGGCCCTGAGTACAAAAGGAGCTTCTACGCGATAATTCCAACTACCAATAGCCATATATAAGAAGGCTAGAGTGCAGATTGCGGCAGTTGCTTTCAGAAAAGTATGTTCCACTCCAAATAGTGACGAAAGCTTTTCCCTTCCTGATGAGATCGTTCTTTGGAGAAAGCTGCGGCCTTTTTGTTTTTCTATGTGCAGTGCTTTACCAAGCTGGCTGCCAAGCACCCGCAGTTTGAGCATTTCCTGTTCGCTGAACGGAGTGTCAGTGTGTTCCAGTGTTAAAACGCCGACAACTTTATCCTGATCTCGTAAAGGGATTGAAGCAATCGCCGCAGGAGCGTGTTGACGAGCCAGATCCCTGTGCCGTGGATAAGAATCTACAGAATCCGTGTAGTGAATTTCTGTGTTGAAATCCAGGGCCTCCTCCATGGCATTTTCAATCTGCTGGCAATACTCCATTTTCCTTTCGAGTTTTTCATGCTGACTGATTGCCTGCAGTCGAATGTAGCCTCGCTCAACCCAGCCGAGGCTGACATTGTTGTATCCGTGATAATGGTTGAGGTCGTTGCATAGAGTCAGGGCGGCCTGATCAAATCCGGAACAGTTCTGGAGAGTTGCAAGCAATTCCAAAACTTCAAATGCTGCTTTGTTATTTAAGCCATCCTGTTTGACACTGGCGTATCTGAAGAATGACAGTGGTATATCGGACAATAGCTGAAAGCTAACTGCCAGATTTGAAGAAGAGGTGTTCTGGTGCTCTTCCAGCAACAGGGCTACAGCAATGCTTTTGGAATCATCATCCAGGGGAAGAACTCCAACTAATAAGCGCCCCTCACTGGTATTGTGAATATACAACCCGGAAGTTGAGTTTTTTGCGGACGTTGCTGCATAGGACACGTCCCGCAGAAATTCGGAATTAAAAGAAGTTGATTTAGGATGGTTGAGAAGAGATAGCCAGTTGTCTCCCTGGGATATCAACAAAAGCACTTTGCTGGCATGAAAGAAAAGGCTCAGCTTTTCAATGTATATTGGCCAAAATGTTTCGGCAGTGCCTGAAAAGTGACGTAAGTCCTGTAGTTCAGATATAGTCGTGGTGTTGGTATCCAGACTGCAGATACTCATAAAAAAGAGTTATCCCTGTTGTTATTTTCCCATTGAAGCAGGGAATTTTCCGTTGGTCTTAGCTTATTCGGATGAGCTTTTGCCGCGATCATATAACAGGATTTCAACCAGTACACCCCTCCAAAGTAAAGTTGCAGGTTTTGTCAGCTTTTCTCAGGAATGAGAACTTGATCACAGCTCGGTGAATCAATAGGCTCTCCTGTACTAATAACAGTCAGAAGTCGTTTGTGGGCTCTAGTGCGACTTTTTGAGCAGTAATTACAACAAGAGCGGGCATCAATTAGTTTTGCCAGCCAACACAACAAGAACAAATTTCTAAGTCTGGAAAAAATCGCAGATGTTGAAAAATCAAAGAAACCGATTGCATGGGCGTTCTGCCAAAATGACTGCCACTGTGTTGGCTGGCTTTATTGCAATCGCCTCTACTGCCAAGGCTGAAGAGAAGAAATTTACTCTTGGACTCAACCAGTATATGGATATTGTGACCGGCAATAATATCCGGATTCAGTCTGGTGAGCTTGATTGGGATATTTCCCGCTATGCAACAGAGAAGGAAGAAGGTGCATTTGATCTTGGCCTGAAAGGCAGCCTGTCACAAGAAAAGAATCAACAGCGAAACACTGTTCAGGAATCTCTGAGTCGTTCTTCGCTGTCGGAGTTTGAAGAAGAAAACAAGCTCTACAATCTCAACCTGTATAAGAAAATTGAAACCGGTGCCACTCTGGAGCTGGAGCTGAACCGCCAGGATTTAAGAAACAGTGTTCAGCCAGGGTTTGTTTATGGCAAGGAGCATGTCTTCAAAGCTGGTGTAAAGGTCAGGCAGCCCCTTTTGAAAGGGAACTGGAAAGCGGCAACCCTTGAGCGGGATATTGCCCTTAAAGGTGAAGATGTCGCCTATCAGGACTTCAGACGATTACGCCTTGCAGAAAGTAATAACGCGGTTCAGGCCTATTGGGATTTCTATCAGGCTCAGGGCAACTTGAAAATCAGTCAGCACAGTATCGACTTGCTGAAGGATATGCTTGAACACGGTCGTCAAAGAGTTCGTATGGGTATGGTTCCCATGACTGACGTTATGCAGATTGAATCCCGCCTGGCTGCTGAAAAAGCGATTTTTACCCAGGGTAAGCAACAGTTTGTGGCAGCTATGAACCAGCTGAAGAATTTTATGGCGGTTACGGTTGATCCTGCCTACCAGGCTATTGAAACAGATAATAGAGACTTTGAAGCTTTGATCTCTTCATTGCAGACTCCTGCTGTCGATAGTGCTGGTAGTTTTGATGTTGCCCAAAAGCGCAACCCTCAGCTTTTATCTTCCAGGTATGTAGCGGAACAGGAAAACCTGAAGCTGGTATTTGCCAAAGACCAGACATCTGTTTCTCTCGACCTGGTTGCCAGTTATCACCAGAACGGTCTGGATAACGATTTCCGTAACTCTGTCAGTGACACCTTCACCGGTAAGTATCCCGGTTATGCCGTTGGGCTGGAGTTTAATATTCCCCTGACTAATCACCTTGGGCGTGGAGAGGTTGGCGCAGCATCCGCACGTAAACAGCAGGCCCTTTATGCGATCAAAGATACAGAGGTAAAACTCTCTAACCAGATTTCTACGTTGGCTGAAGATATTCGCAATAAATACGACAATATTATTCAGTTGAAGAAAGTAAAAGAAATCAACGAAAAACTGTTTTCTATCCATAGTAACAGCTACCAAAAGGGTAAGGTTTCCATTGATGATGTGATTAAGAGCGAGCGCCGCCTGGAGGTTACCCGTGCAGAACTGCTTGCAGCGCTGATTGGCTATCAGAAAGCAATTTTCCAGCTGAAAGAAGTGGAAGGATCTTTGCTCACGCATTTTGATATTGATGAGTCCCTGATTCCTGAGCAAGACAAGGAGCTGCCTCTATGAGGTTGTTTGCCGGTATTTTTCTTTTGCTCCTTGCAAAGATTGTTGTTGCCAGCACTGCCCTCGAAGAGGGTGAATTCTCTGAGTTGTTAATAGACGAAACTATGGAATTCGTTTCGCCTGCAATCTCTGATACTTCCGCTTTGTCTGGCTCCGGTTTAGCCAGTTCAAAGATTATCGGAGTTACTGAGCCGGTGAGAGACGTCAATCTGGGAGCGTCTGTCACAGGCCGTATTTCTGAGCATTATGTAACGGAAGGACAGCAAGTCAAAGAGGGCGATACTCTTGTGGGTATTGAGTCTCTGGCTGAGCAGTTAGAAGTTAAGCGCCGTTTGCTTTTATGGAAAGACACCAGCGAACTAGATGCCGCTCAGAAGCAGACAGCTATTTATCAGACACTTTATGAAAATGCCAAAACCCTCCACGACGAGAGTGGTGCTGTCAGTGGCGATGAGTTAAAGGAAAAGCAGCTTCAGTACCTTTTGCAGTCAGCAAAAGCAGACTTGTTGTTGACGAATGAAAAGCGGGAAGAACTTGAGTATCACCTGGCTCAGGAAACTTTGAATAAGCACTTAATCAAGGCGCCCTTCTCAGGGGTTGTCACCTCTGTATGGTTTGTGAAAGGGGAGAGTGCTCAGGCCAATAAGCCAATTCTGCGGCTGGTTGATTCATCGCAAGGACGATTTGTAGCTAATGTTGAAGAGGCCGTTGCACGACAGTTTGCTGTCGGGCAATCGGTGGTTCTCAATATCAATGCGGGTGACAGCACGCTACAAAAACAGGGGCGCATCTCTTTTATTTCCCCTGTAACTGACCCGGCCAGTAATCTGATTCAGTTTATTGTTCTGTTCGATAATCAGGACGGCGCAATAAAACTGGGTGTCAGCGGGTATATGGAAACGATTCAGTAAGCACGCTTCATCAGTATCGGCGTGTATGACAGGCTTAGTGTAAAAGTTATTTAGGGTATTTCGGGCACTGACTCCAGAGGCTCAGCGGAAAAATTATGGATAACAAAATAAAAAAACATCGCAATGTGAGTCATGAGCTGGAGCAGCTTGAAGAAAGAATCCTCCTTTCTGCTGACCCTCTATTGATGCCTTTGATGGTAGATACTCCTGAGACTTCAGATGTCCACTTAATGGAAAAACCCTCTGATCAGGAGTCTGGCAGTCAAGTTGTTTCTTCTTTTCAGCCCAAGCTTCTCAGCAGTCTTGCTTCACAAGAGGATAATATTGCTATCGATGACCAGCTTGTCGAAACCGATAAAGGCCTAGTTGTTGAACAGGGGCAGAAGCTGACGGGTAATGGCGATATTCAGGGCCAGCTTGTTAACCATGGGGTTATGGGACCAGGTAACTCGCCAGGTGTCGTGAAAGCAGGCAGTGTCCAGTATACCGATACCTCTGAGCTGATCATTGAAATAGGCGGTACGGCAGAGGGGGAGTTTGACCAGGTTCAGGTTGATGGGTTGGCAACTCTTGATGGTAAGTTGTCAGTTAAGCTGATCAACGGGTATGAACTGCAGGAAGGTGATAGCTTCCAGATCATGACCTATGGTGACGTCGAGGGGAAGCTCTCTTCAGCTGATGGCCTGTTTGCACTGGATGGTGATGGCAGTGGCTATTTTCAGATCGAACAGACTGATACCGGAATCAAGCTGGTATACCGTAAGCTGGGTAACGGCCTGAAAATTAGCTTTGCGAGTACAGAGAGCGCCAATGCTTTTGGTGAGCAGCTGAATAGCCACTACTTCGAGAGTGAATCAAGTAGTGTTCAGGATCAGGCAATAGTTGAGTTTGCTGATTTTATTTATTTCCAGGGTTCTATCAAAATTGATGCTGCTGTTGCTAACGACATTAAAGTAGCAACTGGCTTTTCCAGTGAACTTGGGCTGCCGTCTGAGCTGACTATTGACCGTACTTATCTGACTATCAGCGTAACCAATGCATCTGGCTTTATTGGTTATGGTGGTCCTGCACAGATTGACCATAACTTTGATGGTAAGTTTGACGGCCCGGGTGAGACAAACAGTAATGCAAAAGGTTTGTCGTTTAAAGATGCCAGTTTTGGTATGGCCTACTTCAATCTACCGGCCGACTTCCTGGATTTAGACATCAGTTTGCCAGACTTACCGAGTCTTCCTGATGTGGAAACCAAACTAGCTAACAGTCTGCCCAATTTTTATGCTCTGAAAGCAGAAGTCGGCTCATTTGAACTGGTCGGGTTTGACTCACTGTTTTCTCTCAGTGCAGACAAACTTGTTATAAGCATAAATGGCAGTGGTAACTGGCTACCTCTGAGTGGCCCAGCCATAGATTTCCAGAAAAGCTTCGATCAGGGACTAAGTGTCCCCGTTGCGGATGGCTCTGATCCTATTGTGCTGGATTTTGGCGGCAGCCAGATCATGAAAGCCACTTTGATTAATGGTCGTATGAGCCTTTTGAATTTTGTGCATGTTTATGGCGACTTGAGCCTTGAGAAGGGGCGGACATCAACAGTTGATGTAGTCACCGGTCTTCCATCTGATATCAGTGGCCTTTTATCGGGGCTGGGTGGAGCTGCCGATTTCCTGAACAGCCTGGATGACCCCAGTGTTATTAAAGGTTTAGAAGTCAGTGGCTTCTCTATAGCCGGAACAAACCTGAAGGCTTTTGTTGGTATCAATGGCGGGTTTGAAGCAGATGGTAACCTGTCTAATAGCAATACTTCTGGCTTGTTGCTGGGTGGTGTGACTTTCGCCTATCTGGATCTCTCCCCCACGCGTCCGGATCTTAGTGGCCTTATGAGCTTCACGGCAATTTCTGCGACGGCGGAAACGGTTGAAGTCAGGGGTATTGATGGGCTTACAGTTAAAGCTACAGATATTCGAATTGATATTAATTCTGGCAAAGCGTGGCCTGGCAACGCCGGTACTCCTGTTATTGATTTTCAAAACAGCTTCAAGGCTGAGACCACCGACACGGATGGTGACGGGAAAATAGATCCTGCCGGATACGAATTACTTGTTGGCAATCAGTCACTTTATATCGATCACGCTGGCAGTGAGCTGGTGGCTGCCTCATTGATGGATGCCACTCTGAATATTGCCGGGTTTGTGGCTGCAAAAGGGGATTTTTCCTTCCGTAAAGGTGCAACCCATACTGTTAAGGTTAAAGACAACTCTGGAGCAGGTCTGGAGTATGATGTTGAAGTAGAGAGTCTTCAGGCTGGCGGGCAGAATATTACTGTGTTTGCCGGTATTGGAGATCTTGGGTTCCTTGGTGTTGATGGCTTAAATTCTGGCTCCACTGGCATGCTCCTTGAGGGCGTTGATTTTGCCTATGCCTCGTTTACACCTACAGCGGCAGGTGCTGCTGTCTTTAATGCCAGCTTCCAGGCTCTGTCTGTAAGGGCTGACAAAGGCAAATTTGTTGGGCTTGGTGGGGGTACTGCAGAATTTACTGATGTTTCCATCAGCCTGAATACCGGTAAGTTATTTAGTAACACAGCGGTTAAACCAAGTATTGATTTCTCAAACAGTGATTTTGGTGACCCTCTTGGTTATGCAGTTTCCACAAGTTCTGACCCCAACGATAAGATATATCTGGATTTCAATAATCATTTGCAGCTGATCTCTGCGCACGGGGTTCTTGATCTTGCAGGTGTTGCTGAAATCGAAGGCGATTTTGCCTTCAGCAAAGTGAAAGCGGTTGATGTTGATGTAAAGAGCAATCTGCAGAAGTGGGGAGCTCCTGATGAGTTCAGTCTGTCTGGTGAGATAGATGTTCTGGCCGTCTCGGTGACCAACGCTACCGTAAGAATGAATCTTGGTGTTGTTAAAGCAGAACTAACAGATGCAAATGTTGGGCTGTTTATTGGTACCCCAACATCTGCAAGCCTTGTTTCTGGCGCTGAGAAATTTGTTCCCAAATTTATCGCCATTAAAGCAATAACCAGTAGTGCAACTTTCACGACGGGTGTGGGTGATAAATTTAAGGTTATCGATATAACGTCGAATGAGAGCCTTGAGCTTGAAGCCAACTTCACTTACTTCCCCAAGCTGGACCCGAAAACCCAGGCTGCTATTTTAGCCCTCGGTGCTCCAGCCATTGATTTTACCAGCAGTTTTGACGGTGGTAGTTACCTGTTGCCAGCAGTTGATGGTGAAGAACCGATTGCCATGGACTTCAATAGTCAGGCATTCAACCTATTCGTAGAAGATGCCTCGATTGACGTATTTCTACCAGGAACTAGCACATCAGTGGTTACTATTTCTGGTGGTATTGCGATTTCAAAGCTTTCCTCCCAAACCGTGACTTTGACTGATGGTTCCACGATTGATGGTGTTGATGGTATTACCCTTGTTGGTAAAGACTTGACTGCATCGGTCAACCTGGGAGGCCTTGTGCTTAACCTAGGTGTTGAGGCAGAACTTGGATTGGCTCTTCTTGCTGATTTTAAAGGTGTAGAACCTGGTGCTACAGGTGTATTTAATCCTGATTTTTACTTTGCAATGACGTCTCAGTTGGATGCCAGTGCTCTCAGTGAGATACCTATTGTTGATGTGCCGGGGTTAGGCTTCGAACTGAAGGGGGCGCAGCTTAACATCAACACTAAGTTAGTCTCTGAAATAGAAAATCCTGCTGATTTTGCATCGGTTGATTTTGCCAAGAGTTATCAAGGTGAAACAGTTTCTGGAATTGACCTTAACGGTAACGGCCGTATAGACCAAACCGGTCTCGTGCTTGCCACGACCAAAAAGAACGTTGTTGACAGTGCAGTACTACTGAATTTCAGCGATCAGTTAATAGGGCTGCGTGGGCAGGCTGTTTTCACCTTTGATGCATTTTCAGCGATTCGATTGGAAGGAACCTTCCAGCTGGATAGCTCCGGTGAAGTGACACAAATACTTTTCGACGGAAATCTGAGCGTTAATTATGGTGCTGGGAAGCTGAACTTTAATGCCAAAGGGGTGATTTACAGTAAGGTTGTTGTCGACCCTGAAAACCCGGATTCCATAACCGACCAGGAATTAGCGATAAGCCTGCAGACTCAGGGTGGCTTTGATGTTCCCGGGCTCATAGGTTTCGATGGCAGTCTCAACCTGGTAGCTAATAGCACAAACCGCGATATTACTTTTACTGTTGCGAAAGATTTCCAACCCTTGCTTGGTTACAGCTCAGTAACTATTCCCGGTACTCAGGCGAATGTTGATGGCAGTGCAGGACAAAGTGGACCTTATTTCAGCCTGAGTGCTGATAAAGGCTCTTTAACCCTTGTTGACCAGTTCTTTGTTGATATCGAGAAGATCATCATCTCTGGTGATACTTCTGGGCTTACCCTTGGAGTGAAGGGTGACATCGGACTGTTTGGTCTGGGTAACTTTGGAGCAACAGGTAACATTCTATTAGGGCAGGGCATAAAAACAAACCTGGCTCTTGATGGTAAAGCGGAGATATTCGAACTTGTCACAGTAAGTGGCAATATGGTGTTCAATTTGGATGCCACTAAGAGTAACCAGTCTGTCAGCATTGGTGTTTCAGACACTAATGTTAAATTCTGGACTCTGTTTGACCTGAAGCCAGGTGATATCACTTTTGCTTACAGCAACGGAATATTCAGTGTTCAGAATCTTGGAGCTGATGTTGAGGTTCCGGGATTAAAAGGTGCAGTGAATGTTCAGTACCTGAAATCCAATGGTGACTTCAAATTCTCCTTTCAAGTAAAAGCTGGATTGAACGCAAGTTTTGGCCCCATAGGTGTTGGAGCATCAGCCACTGCAACACTGAAACTAATGCATAGCAGTGGTGAATTTGATCTCGATTCTGATCTGAGTGTTACAGCGTCTGTTGGTATTGATGCTGTTAAAATCAAGGTATTTGGTAAGAGCATCACCATTGTTCCTGCCTTTAAGAAGAGTGGAACAATCAGTGCTGGGCTGGATCTGTCATTTGACCCCAGCGATGGTGAGCTATCCATCGGCGCAGACCTGTTTGGCAAGATAGACGTATCTATTCCTATTGGCTTCAGGCTTCCTCTGCCAGATGCTCCTCCCCCTAACGTAGCGGCAAAGACTGGAAATGTTGTCGATGTTCACGTTGGCCAAAAGTCATACCTGCGTAATTACGACAGGGAAGATGTCAACGAAACCATCCGGATTCGTCAGCAGGGTAATACTCTGGTTGTTGATGTTCAGGGCAAGATCACCAAGCTGGATATTGATGGGAATGACACTATCCGAATTGATGGCGGCAACGGCCTGGACAGGGTTGTTATTGATAGTTCAGTGACAGCCAATGTTGAATTCTTGAATGTTGAAACTATCAGTTACTCTGGCAGCGGCCACGCACTGATTACCGGCACCAGTGGCGATGATTCCATTAAAATAAATGGTAACGGTACAGCTGTTATAAACTCCGGGGATGGCAACGATACTATTGTTATTAATGACAGTAGGAATGCAATTATTGATGCTGGAACTGGTAACGATTCTATAACTCTTTATGGTGCAGGCTCCCATACTCTCACCCCTGGAACTGGTGACGACACAATTCGAACCTTCATGGCAGGTGGCAGCCTGACCGTTGTTCTCGCGGAAGGGTTTGGTAACGACGATATCGGTGGTAATGGTGTCCTCAGCCGGCTTGATATGAGTCAGGTGCAGTCGGATATCAACCTTGAATATGATCGGCAAGGTAATAAGTTCTCCATGCAAAGTGCTGCTGGTACTTTAACCCTTGGTGAGGTCGTTGATCCTGAAGACAATGAAGTCGATAGTGGCATCGACAGTGGAGACAATGTTCCCCAGATTAGCCACATTGACTTCGGCAGTGGTAACGATACCTATGTCATCGTTGCTGCGGCCGATGTGACCCTGACAGAAAATGGTGGCAGCAACACCTTCTATTATGTTGATCAGGCTGGTGGCGACATCACATTCAACGGTAATAGTTTCACCCTCAATGGTTCTACCATCACCTTTGATACCGGTATTAATCAGCTATATCTGGGTAATATTGATTATGATGCGATAGTTAATTCAGAGCGCTTTGCCGGTATCTCCAACGCTCGTTTGGGTAGTGGTAATGAAACTCTCACATTGAGAACATCAGCTTCAACATATGCCCTCAATGCTACCCAGGTCAGTCTGTATGCCAATTCACTGGTATTGGTGAATAATTTCTCAGCTGCTGACTGGACTATTACCTCACGTTTAAATGCCCAGTTTAATGGTGATCTCACTGCGACATCAGGTGATATTATGCTGAGTCAAACTGAAGCTGGTGGCAGTGTTACCGTTTCTGGCAATATTTCCGCGCAGAGTGGTGATATCGAGTTTGATCTGGCAGGTAGCCTGATGCAAACCAGTGGAACAATAGCCACGGAAGCTACAGGTCGTACTCTGCAGATTCATAGTACGGATAGTGTTATTCGTCAGCTTGATGGTTCCCGCCTTTTAACAAAGAACGGCGATATAGAACTCCAGAGTCATGGGGATATGT
Organism: Parendozoicomonas sp. 2304DJ65-17; assembly: GCF_058148445.1. Classification (NCBI taxonomy): domain Bacteria; kingdom Pseudomonadati; phylum Pseudomonadota; class Gammaproteobacteria; order Oceanospirillales; family Endozoicomonadaceae; genus Parendozoicomonas; species Parendozoicomonas sp. 2304DJ65-17. Next base: position 164,643 of record NZ_JBYVJV010000005.1, on the reverse strand, counting down.
TTATTGCCCATGTCAATTCGGGAACCGGGGAAGTAACCCTCACATCTCAGACTGGCGGTGTTTATGATGCTGGTGATTCAGACCTTGATCTGATTGCTGAAAATGTGTCGTTTACTGTTTTTGCTGGTTTTGGTGAAAACAATAATGCCATTGATTCAGAGATCAACAGAATCAATGGCACTGCGAAAAGTGGCAGTATTAGTCTTCAGAATACCAATGATCTGACGATTGACGGCAGTGGGTTAAGCGTTAATGGTAACGGGCATGTACTTCTTCAGGCGCAGCAGGGCGACCTTATTGTTAATAATGCCATTAACATTGCTGGTGCAGGCAATATTCGACTTGAGTCATCTAAAGGCAATCTAACAGCAAATGCCTCACTGGTTACCCAAGGGGCAGATTCTATCAGCCTGCTGGCAGAGAAGAGTATTACCCAGCTGGCAGGCACAACTATTCAGACCAGCGATGGCGGCAGTGTTGATCTCTACTCTCAACAAGGTTCAGTCAGCCAGACCGATGGCGCTGTGATAACTGCGGGTACCAGTGGTAGTGTGAGAGTTGAGGCGGGAACATCGATTGCTGTCTCATCGATGAGGGCTGGGGATATCAGTCTGTCTGCTGGAACTGGTTCAGTCACAGACTCAGGGGATCTTCATAAGGATCTTGAGGCTACTCAGTTGCGCATGAGTGCCGGAGCCGGAATCGGCAAGGGCAACTCTCTAGAGATCGCTACAGAGAAACTGGCTGTTCGCACTGGTCAGGATGGTGTTTCTCTGCTTGAAGATGACGATATTACGATTGATACGCTTGCGGCGATTAATGTTAACCGGGTCAATGCTGATGGTTCCACAACAGTTGTGACTGATGAGAGTCTCAGTGATGTTGTTACTCGCAGTAATGGCTCAATCAACATTGAAACTGTTGATGGCTCAATTCGTGTCTTTGATGGTGGTTCACCCGATAATAAAACAGGTATTTATGCCGATGGCTCTGGTGACATACGTCTTGATGCCAACGGAGTCGGTCAAGATGTCATTATTGAACGTGACACTCAGGTGTCCAGTCAGAGAGGCAGTGTAGAAATCACTGCTGCAGACAGTGTTGTTCTTGAAAACAACGCTGAGGTAAGTATTGAAGAGAGTGCTCAGTATCAATCATTAACCCTGGCTGCAGAAGCTGGTTCGGTAACACAGGGGCAGAATAGTGTAATTTCCACTTTTGACTCCTCTGTTGGTATCACTGCCAAGAACGATGTGATGCAGATGTCCGGTGCAGAGATTGCGATTACAGATACATCGGTAAACAACTCCCTGGATATTGTTGCCGAAACCGGATCAGTTTCTCAGGAACAAGACAGCCGTATCACTACCTTTGACTCTGATCTGGACATTACAGCCAGTATTGATGTGACTCAGGGTAGAAACTCTGAAATAGCCGTGCAAAATACGGCTCTGGATAATTCTTTAAATATTACTGCGCAGACGGGATCTGTCGTACAGACTGAGAACAGCCGGATAACAACGTTTGATTCCGGATTGAATATTACAGCTAAAGTTGATGTAACTCAGGCAAAGGATTCTGAGGTCTCTATTCAGAACACGGCTTCAGATAATGCGTTGGAGATTACAGCCCAGACTGGATCTGTCTCGCAAGCAGAGAACAGTCGGGTAACAACTTTTGATTCCGGACTGAGTATTACAGCCAAAGCTGATGTGACTCAGGCTCAGAGCTCTGAAATCGCTATTCAGAACTCGGCCTTGGATAATGCTTTAAATATTACTGCCCAGACCGGTTCTGTTTTGCAGGCTGAAAACAGCCGAATCTCCACGGAGAATTCGGCTGTTAATATCACTGCCCGAAATGACGTTACCCAGGACAGAAATTCAGAAATATCGATTCGCAGTGCAGCACCGGGTAACAGGCTGAATGTCACAGCTCAAACAGGAAATATTACTCAGGTTGATACCAGCCATATTTCAGCCATAAATTCTGATGTTTCTCTTTATGCGAAACAGAATATAGATATTGCTGATGTGAGTACTCCTGGTGCCAAAGTGACCATGACAGCTGAGCTTGGTGGTATCTATGATGTTGGTGAAACAGATATTGATGTAACCGCTGCAGAACTCCAGTTCACTTCAAATAAAGGTTTTGGTACTGACCTGAATGATATTGATACAGAGGTTCAGCGTGTTTATGGCTCTGTAAGTGAAGGCTCTATCAATATTCAGGAAGAAGATAATCTGGATGTTCTTTCCGGCGGGCTTAACATCGCGTCTAGCGGCAATATTCTTGTCAGCAACAAAGCCGGGGATATCTCCACCAGTGGTGATGTGCGTGTTGGCGAGTCTGGCAATATCCTGCTGAAATCTGACAACGGCAACATCAATTTAGGGGCATCAGTTTCCACAAACAGTGGGCAGTCCATTACCCTGCAGGCGAAAAGTAGTATTGATCTGCAATCTGTAGCTCAGGTAACCACCCAGAATGGGGGAACTATTGACCTGCTGGCTGAGCAGGGAAATATCCGACAGTCTGATGGCAGTGCTCTGGTAACGGCCCAGTCTGGAAGTATCAGGCTTCAAGCCGCTGACTCCATTGCTCTAGCGGCACTAAATGCGGGTTCTGGAAATGCAAGCCTGACAACAGATACTGGTTCTATTACCGATTCCGGTGACTCGCAGATAGATATTATCGCCCGCCAGTTAAGAATTGATGCCGGTACTGGAGCAGGAACCAGTAATGCATTGGAAACGGCTGTAGAAACATTTGCCGGCCGGGCTGGCAGCGGTGGTCTTCATATTAATGAAGGCAATGATATTGAGATAAACACCTTAACTGATATCAGTATCCAGCGTGTTCAGCTTGATGGGACTACCCAGCAGGTCACCGATCAGGCTATCAGTGATCTTCGTACTGATAATAACGGTTCAGTCAGCGTGACCACTGCAGATGGTACGATCACTGTTGACGATGGAAATATTCCTGATGATGGTGTTGGTATTTACGCTCAGGGCACCGGCAGCATCCGTCTTGAGGCAGGTGGCACAGGCCAGGATGTTCGAATCAAAGAAGACACTGATCTAGTCAGCGACACTGGTGATATCAGTATTCTGGCTCAGGATGCAGTGTTGCAGGAAGCCAATGCAGATCTCAGAGTGACCCGTGATGGTGATATTACAGTCCAGACTTTGGACGGTTCTATTTACATGACCGATGGCACAGTTGCTGAAACCAGTGGTGATGGCAATATTGTGTACCGAGCCAAAGCACATATTGATTTGTCCAGGTTGTCAGGACAGGCTCATACCACAGTCATTGCTGAAACTGGACAGATTCGGGATAACCTCGAGATTGGTGAAGGTAAAGTTGATTACGACAGCAAGATAGATCCGCAAAAGACTCGCTCTGTTGATTCCCTCCATACAACGGTTGTTGTTAACGGTGTTGAATACTATGGCGATGTAAAAATCGGCCAGCTGTTCGATGAGCAGAGCAATATTGCCTCTCAAAGCCTGAGCATGATTGCCAACCAGGGCATCGGTATTCTGGGTGTTCAGGATGTTGATATTGAGGTTGAGCAACTGGAGATGGTGAACAAAACTGATAATCATGTTTTTGTTCAGGAAAAGGACTCCGTTAATGTGTTTGGCCAGGGTGCCAGAAATATGAATAGTGACGGTGACCTGATGTTCTCAACCATTTCCGGTGAGCTGTACATTGATAATGAAAATATCCGGAACCGTAACGCCAGTTACTCTACAGAAGGGCAGCTTGTTTCTGGCTATACCGTTGATGGCTATACCCTTGAAGATTTCTATCTTGATGAAGGTGTACGCATCGTGAACGATCTGGTTCATACGGGTAAAGAAGGCTACCTGTATGTGCGATCTGCAATCGGTGACTGGGGTCCAATGAACTATGACCAGCTTGCGGATGAGTTGTCTCGTAATAGAAATACTGATTCGGAACTTCTGGATGGTAACGAAGCAGCCTTTATTAATGACTTTGCATTTGATGAAAATACTGAAGCAGAATCATCCGTATCATCTCCCAATTCGGGATTGAGTTCATTCGGGGATGGCATTGGATTAACTGAGCAGACTGGCACGAGTGAGGCAGGAGTAATAGCTATTAACGAAATCTCTCCGCTTCTGGAAGGTACAGGGCGCAGTGAAGCTTTGGAACTTTTGAGTCTCTATATAAACCAGGTTTCTGAAGCTACTGCAGCAGGTCTTGACCTCAATGCGCTGCCCGCAACACAGGCTGGTGGCGAGGATGTTCAGGAAGATGAAGCCACAAGCGAAAATGCTTCAGAGAAAATGGTGAGTATGGTTCTTCAGGCGATTACGTCTATGTTTGGAGATCAGAAGCTAAGTGTAGAAGAAATGTACATTATTTATACGCGCATGATGTCTGATCAATCCTCCGCAGCTATAGATTTTGATACGTTCTCTCAAATTGTGAAAACGTATCAAGCCTGACCACAGTCTCAGCAATATTGTAAAGGCAAGTGGGGGAGCCTGATGGCTCTCCCATAGGCACTTCTCAGGCTGACAAGGAGATAGTTTTAAGAGTAACCTCCGCTCTAGTAACTCGGGGTGAGATAATGGAAAAAGTATTAGCTTTTGCTTTAGTAAGCGTTCTTTTGGGCGGTTGTAGCCAGTTTCAGAGTTTCCCGGATGAAGCATCGGTGGTTACTGTTGCAGAGGTAAAAAGCAAGCAGTTCGATATATCCCGGTACGCATCGGTGGCGTGGCAACCTGTCATGGTCAGTGTCAGCGACGCTGGTCTTGCCAATGCCCAGGGAGATATTCTTCCGGTTCTTCAGCAATCCCTCCAACAGCACCTGGCAACAATGGGCCTGAATAATGAAGCTCCTGTCAAAAGTGGACCTGTTCTTATTGTGCGTTTTGGAATAGCGTCGGATGCTATTGCCGATGATAAAGAACTGCTGAACGCTGTGGGTGTAACCCCGGGTCTTCCGGTTGCTGATGGTCAGCACAAGGTTTCAGTCGTTGTTCAACTGCTGGATACTTCTGGTTATGTGTTATGGAAAGGCGTAGCTCAGGGGGTTGCTATACAGAGCCTGTCGCCTCAACAAAAGAAAAACAAGTTGGATTGGGCTATCCATTCGATGTTTAGCAACATGTAAAGCTTATGGGAAGTTGATCGCCAGCCTGAACATATCTTTATGCTGTATCCCGTCCTCAAATATGGGTTCGGGATAGTTATCCAGAAAGAAGTTCTTAACAATGCTGTCTGCCCGAAAGCCGGCTTTTTGGTAAAAGACCAGTTGGTAACCGAAGCAGCCGGTGCCCACTTCTAGACGGCGGCACTGTTGGCTGATTTTCTCTATCACATATTTTAAAAGTAAAGCACCAATACCTTGTCCCTGTCGCTCAGGGTGGGTAGCGATATTCATTAGCTCCCACGCATCATCTTTCAGCGGAATAAGTACACAAACCCCGACAATCTGTTCATCATATTGTGCGGCAAAACAGCGAGAGCTTTTCAGATAGCTTTGAACTTTTTCCAGATTCGGGTCAGCTTCCAGCAACAGCTCTACCGGAGCCTGGTTTGGGAGGATCTCACGCAAAGTGGGTGTTGTGTCACAGTTGGATTTGCGCCTTGTCATGTCAAAAGTTGTTCCTTCTTGCCGAAGGACTCTGTGTACATAGTGCCTCAGGTGCGTTTTCAAAGCGTCATCTGTCGTCAATGATTTCTTTCGATCTCTCCGTTATTTCATAATGATGTAAATACTGGTGGCCGAGCATCCCCCTCCCGCAGTAAACTAAAGAATAGCCGTTTGTATTTTGTTGCTGGTCATTGGGGTACCCAAGAGATCAGTCCTTTTCTTTACCGCTTCATCTGACAAACTTTAGAGTGGTGCGTATCCAGGAATGTTTATGGGTGACCGAGATTCTGACAATCTGCAACGCAGGATGAATCGTGAAGGTAAGGGCCTGTTTGAAATCATGCTCGAGTCTGAACGTTCGCCCGTGCAGGAGTCTGCTCAGGCGTTTGAGCCGGAGGTCATGCCCCGGAACCCTGAATATCAGGATTCTGCACATCAGTCTTTCGTACCTGATCTTGCACCAGCCCAGCAGCGGGTGAGAGAGATTGAGCAGCAAAGTGTTGAGGTGAATAGCGCTGTACAATCAGCAGCAGCCAGTCTTGAGCAGACTCGTAACTTGATTGCCGAGCAGGAAAAACAGTTAAAAGCGTTGCGTGATACTGCTCGTGAACAACAGAAACTGTTGATCCAAAAGCAGGATAAGCAGCGCCATCAGCAAAGACAATTGGAAGCCGCACAAGGAAAGCTGGAAAGTCTGGAGCGGCAACATGAGCAGGCTCAGCGTCAACAGCTCCAGAAACAACAGTCCCAGCAACAGCAGATCCAACAGCAGCGGGCGCAAAGACAACAGGCCCAGCAGCAATACCAGCCTAACTATTCTGCTGAACAGATTAACCCAGATCAGGCTATGGCAGAGCTGACGGGTCGCTCTCAGCCTGCAAAGAATAATATACTGTCCCGGCATCGTGACACGCCGGTTACAACCCAGGCTCGTGCCACCCCTCTTTCCGGCGATTATAATCCGCCAGCCTGGTGTTACCAGAAGTTGCTGCAGAATGACGGTATCCCGCTGGATTACGCGCAAAAGCAGCTGGAAGACTTTAAAATGTACTGGCTGAGTACTGGTGAGGCTCGAAAAGCATGGGACTACCGGTTTGTAAAACACGTCATTTATCAATGGCGGAGGGAACAGAGTGAAGGACGCACGAACTCTCCTCGATCAACAGAAGAGAAACTTACAGACAGGAGCTGGGCGAACGGGCCACTCCTCGACTTTGACGACTGAACCGCCACGGGGCGGTCAGCAGCAATCCCAGTCTCGTCAGCCACCGGGGCAGGATCATATTGACGCAATAAATGCCGTCTTTACCCTGCTGGAAGGTGCCTTTCCTCTCAAGTATCGCAGAGCTTTCCCTGATAATCAGGCTGTTGATGCCTCTAAACGGGTATGGCTGCAGTCTCTGAAAAGTTATCCTCCCCGCCGCATTCTGCGTGCGGCCCGCAAAGCTATTGATACGGCACGTTTTTTCCCAGATCTGGCAGACATACGCCAGCTGTGTAAACTGCGCTTTGATGAATTGGGTCTGCAGGAACCTTTGCAAGCTTACTATGAAGCCTGCAACGCCAGAAACCGCACCCGCGATGGGCTTTGGTCCCATGTGGCTGTTTATCTTGCAGCAAAGGAAACCGGCTGGTCTTTGCTGGAAGGGGAGCCGCAGCAGGTGGCTTTCCCGGTGTTTGAGCGTAATTACAATATTCTTTGTGAACGCATTATGTCGGGAGAAGACCTCGAAGCAGAAATTCTTAAAGGTTTGGCAAATCCCAACCGCCGAGATGTAGTGCAGGAATCCCAGGCTGTTGCAGAACGTAAACTGCGAGATGATATGGAGAACCACGGTATTAACCCTGAAGGTGGCCGTGATGAATTTCTCCGGGCAATGAAAGAATTGTAAGTCAGGTTTCTTGAAAAGAACCTGGCACAGGCAATTGGCGTTAAATGCGCATTAGGAAGTAGAACGACAATGACAGTGTATTTCCAAGGGCCGGTTTCCAAAGAAACGGTTGAAGGTATTCTGCGTAACCTGCAGGACCCATGGCTGAAAGACAGCCTGCTGCAGGTGACGGAAGTTGACAGTGTAAATGTGAGTAACGGTGAAGCCGCTGTAGAACTGGGGGTCATGTATCCCTGCGATGGCGGCCATGGTCAGCTTGAACAGTTGATTACCGATGAACTGCTGCAATATGAAGCAGTAAATAAAGTCGCTGTTAAGTTTTCCACCCGTATTCCTTCAGCGCCCCGCATCAGTGAAGAAATGGGGCTGAAAAAAGTTAAAAATATTATTGCTGTTGCGTCTGGCAAAGGTGGTGTGGGTAAATCCACAACCTCGGTGAACCTGGCTTTAGCTCTGGCCGCAGATGGCGCCAAAGTGGGTATTCTGGATGCGGATATCTATGGCCCGAGCATTGGTAAAATGCTAGGCGTGGAAGAAGATACGCGGCCAGGCGTTGAAGAAGTAGATGGCAAACAGTTCTTTGTTCCTATCGATGCTCATGGATTGAAATCCAACAGTATGGCGTACCTGGTGACGGAACAGACCCCAATGGTTTGGCGGGGGCCTATGGCCAGCGGTGCCTTATTGCAGTTGTTGAATCAGACTCTTTGGGGCGAGTTGGATTACCTGGTGGTGGATATGCCTCCCGGCACTGGTGATATCCAGCTGACTTTATCCCAGAAAGCACCACTGGCTGGCAGTGTGATTGTGACTACGCCACAGGATCTGGCGCTTCTTGATGCCCGTAAAGGCATTGAAATGTTTAACAAAGTCAGTGTGCCGGTGCTGGGCGTGGTTGAGAATATGGCGGTACATGTGTGCACAAATTGTGGCCATGCCGAACATCTGTTTGGTGAAGGCGGCGGCAGTCGTATGGCAGATGAGTATCGCACAGAACTGCTGGGGGCTTTGCCTTTATCAATGTCTATTCGTCAGCATGTGGATGCCGGTATGCCAACCGTTGTTGCTTATAGTGGCTCCGCAGAGACAGATTCTACAGAAGCCACACTGTACCGTGATACGGCTCGCCGTACCGCAGCTTTGCTGGCGATTTTGAATCGACAGGCGGCTCCGATTCCTACAATCACTATTTCTGATGACTAAACCTGAAAGTACGGAAGCATCAGTAACAATAAGGTGAGTTATGCGACTGAGTGATCGCGATATTATTGCTGCGCTGGACAGCGGCAGAATTCAGGTTGATCCGCGCCCGGATGATGATCACATCAGTGGCGTGAGTGTGGACTTAAGCCTGGGGAACAGTTTCCGGGTGTTTAACGACCATGTGGCACCTTACGTTGATCTTTCCGGTAACCGGGAAGATATTGAGCGCACTCTGAACTCCATTATGAGTACAGAAATTGTGTTAGAGAAGGATGACGCTTTCTTCCTGCATCCCGGAGAACTGGCACTGGCGGTAACCCGTGAATCCGTAACCCTGCCCGATGATATTGTCGGCTGGTTGGATGGCCGTTCTTCTCTGGCGCGTTTAGGGTTGATGGTGCATGTTACCGCGCACCGGATTGATCCGGGCTGGAGCGGGCAGATTGTTCTGGAGTTCTTTAATGGCGGTAAACTGCCCCTCGCTCTGCGGCCGGGTATGCAAATTGGAGCCATTAATTTTGAAACCCTGAGCAGCCCCGCCATGAAGCCCTACAACAAACGGGTTAATGCCAAATACAAAGGGCAGACTAGTGCTATTGCCAGCCGTATTGGTGAAGACTCTACTGTTTAGTTAATCAAACGTTCGTGCTACCGGCTTTATTGATTTACATCAATAAAGCCGGTGTCGTCTGGTGCATACTGATCATACAGGTACGGGAAAATAACTAGACTCCTGACAGGAATTGTCGTCAGTAACTTCCGCGACTAGGTGTCATGCTTGTTCCCGGTTTTAAGCGTATAACCGTGAGATCACCGCCATGCACACAGAACTCAATAACCCTCTTCCTCAGTCTGTCACACCGCTTTCTCCATGGGCTTCCATGACTGCCGCTGATGTTATGACCCCCCATGTAGAAACTGTTCCTCTGGATTGGACTATGGAACGTCTAGCGGTGTTTCTGACCGACCACGATATCTCCGGTGCGCCAGTGGTGGATGAATCCGGTCAGTTGTGTGGGATGGTCAGTGTGACCGATATTGTGCGCCAGACTGGTAGCGGCATACTGGATTTAAATACCAGGGACGATAATTTTGAGAAGGGGTTGCTGGATTGCGCGTTGTCCCGTGAAGAGATGCGCACCTTCCATGAATCTATAGATCAGGATGTGATGGTGACCGATATCATGACTCCTGTTGTATTCCGGGTTGATCCTGAGATGCCCCTTTCAGAAGTGGCCGATGCCATGGTGAAAGGCCATATTCACCGTGTGCTGGTTACAGAAGGAAAGACTCTTCTGGGAATTGTATCGGCGCTTGATTTACTGGGAATTGCGACACGTTAGAAGTTCTTTCAGATATGAAAAAGCCCTGATTATCAGGGCTTTTTCATTATGGCTTTTGGCAAGGAAATTACTCTTCCTCGTCTTCATCCGGAATGTCACCCTCGATATGCTCGGGGATGGAAGTGGGAACAGGAGGTAGCTGGCTGAGCAGCCTTTCCACATATTTATCATCGTAAATCTCTGTGGGAACTGGTGGCAGTTGAGAAAGGTCTACCTCTTCCTCATCTCGAGGATCTGTTTCTGGATAGGTACCGTTCAAGGCAATATCATCAAGACCTGTAGCTGCCAAGGTTGCTTTCGTAGCATAAGCAGTTTTATCAGTTGCTATCGCTTTACGAGTATCTCTTAGCTGCTCGAGCTGCATCAAAGGAACCATATGCTTGTTCATCAAATGCCAGTCATTTTCAGTTAGCAAATCCATCATATCTTTAATTTTGTTCAGCTCGCTGTTCATTCGGCTTTGGGCCGCTCTGAGGTCAGACGTTGCAATTGTGTGTTGCTGTCGAGCTGTTTCTACTGCTTGCTGCCTTTGCCTTAAAAGATTTGTGGAGCGTGATGGAGTTTCTTTTAACCGGGCCTGCTTAGCGTCCAGATCTTTTTTCTTTTCTGCCAGCGCCTGCTCTGCTGCATCACAGGCTTCCTGTTCGCGCTTACAAGATTCCCTGAGCATGTAGAGATCTCTGATTCGACCATTTTGCTGAACCAACTTACGTTGTCTGCCGGTGTATCGTGTGATGTGCCTGCTGATATCTTCATCAGAAAAGGTCAATGGTTTTTGTTTGTGACGTGCTCGAGTGGCATTTATATCCAACGGTAATTTAACAACCACGTATTCTCTATCGGATACTTTGACTTCATGCTCACAGAAGTCTTTGAAGGCTGTATTACGGGCTTCTCTCACTCTGTGTTCAGGAGTTTTGGCATACTCCCATCCAGCTGCTGTGCCAAAACCAACTGCTCCTCCAACAAAAGTGCAAAGGCCGGTCTTCACTGGTCCCATGTCTTTTTTGTATTCGCACAAACCATAGGAGAGGCCACCTGTTGTAATGCCCACAGCCAGTGGTGTTGGGGTGCTAAAACAGGCTTGTTTAATGTCTTTACTGTAAAGACTTGTGGCTTGGCCTTTTACTTGAGCCATATTCTCACAGGACTCGGTATGGGCATTTCGAATAACTGCGTGGCCAGCTCGTATCGCCATGTCCCAACGGTTATATCTTTTGGTTCCCTGAATTCCCGGGTTTAATTTACCTTCTTCGGCACGGGGGACGACGGTCCAGGGTAATGATTCAGGTGGTTCAAGGTGGGGGCGTAATATATTAATGAGATCCATGTTGGAGTCCTCTTTTCATTGGCGATGCAAAGTAAGACCCGCTGACAGATTGTTAATTCATTGAATTGGCCTTTGATGGCACGTATGTTAGCTTTACTAACTATTTGCAGTAATCTTGGGCGTTTGCTGACAGGCATCAATACGCAGTCTTCTGCCATTTCTGAAACTACTCTCCATCCAATGTTTATAAAGAAGAAAGTGAATGGAACCAAAAGTGTTTCAGGGGGAACGAGGGCTGCCTGCCAGCATTATTAAACGTGATGGCAAGCGGGCACCGTTTGAACAAGACAAGCTATTCAAAGCCATTCTCAAGGCTGGCCGTGTCACAGGTGAGTTTGACCAGGAGGAAGCCAGAGAACTTACCGATAAAGTTCTTAAGCTGATTGGCTACCGCTTCTGGGGAGATAAAGTCTCCGATGTGGAGCAGGTTCAGGACATGGTTGAGCAGGTGCTGGCTGTCAGCGGTTATTTCGATACCGCTAAGGCTTATATCCTGTATCGTGCCCGCCATAGAGATATTCGGGAGGACGAGAAAACCCTTTTGGATGTGGAAGCCTCTGTTGAGGAGTATCTTGACCGTAAAGACTGGCGGGTCAGTGCCAACGCCAACCAGGGATATTCTCTCGGTGGAATGATTCTGAATGTATCCGGCAAGGTCACTGCCAACTATTGGCTTAACCATGTTTATGAAGAATCTGTAGGACAAGCACACCGGGAAGGTGATCTTCATATCCATGACCTTGATATGCTGTCTGGTTATTGTGCCGGTTGGTCTCTGCGCACTCTCCTTTATGAAGGTTTTAACGGTGTACCCGGTAAGGTGGAATCGGCACCTCCCAAACATCTGAGCAGTGCTGTTGGTCAGATGGTGAATTTCCTTGGTACTTTGCAGAACGAGTGGGCCGGTGCCCAGGCATTCAGTTCCTTTGATACTTATCTGGCACCGTATATCCGAGTAGATAATCTCGAGTACCGGGAGGTGAAGCAATATATTCAGGAGTTTATCTATAACCTGAATGTGCCATCCCGCTGGGGTACTCAAACACCCTTTACTAATGTGACCTTTGACTGGGTGTGCCCCGATGATCTGAAAGAACAGATACCTGTGATTGCCGGTGAAGAGATGCCGTTTACCTACGCAGATCTTCAAATCGAAATGGATATGATCAACCGGGCTTATATTGAGGTGATGACTGAAGGTGATCTCAAAGGCCGGGTATTTACTTTCCCCATTCCCACCTACAACATTACACCGGAGTTTGACTGGAATAGCCCTAATGCAGACCTGTTGTTTGCCATGACCGCCAAGTACGGTTTGCCTTATTTCCAGAACTTCCTTAATTCTGAGCTTTCCCCGAACATGGTGCGTTCCATGTGCTGCCGTTTGCAGCTGGACTTGCGGGAACTGTTAAAGCGGGGCAATGGCCTGTTTGGTTCGGCAGAACAGACTGGCTCTCTGGGAGTCGTCACCATTAACTGTGCCCGGCTGGGTTATGTTCATACTGGTCACAGAGAAGCGTTGTTCAACCGTCTGGACGAGCTGCTGGATCTGGCAAAAGAAAGTCTGGAGGTGAAGAGAAAAGTTATTCAGCACTATATGGATAACGGCCTGTTCCCCTATACCAAACATTACCTTGGCACTTTGCGTAACCATTTCTCCACTATTGGAGTGAACGGTATTAATGAAATGGTGCGCAACTTCTCTGAAGGTGCACATGACCTGACTACGCCAGAAGGCCATGAGTTTGCCGTGGAATTTCTGGATCATATCCGTGCCCGCATGGTCGAATTCCAGGAAGAAACCGGACATCTGTATAACCTTGAAGCCACTCCGGCAGAAGGCACAACCTACCGGCTGGCAAAGGAAGACCGTAAACGTTTCCCAGGTATTCTGCAGGCGGGGACTTTGGAGAAGCCTTATTACACCAATTCTTCTCAGTTACCTGTAGGTTTTACCGATGATCCTTTTGAGGCTCTGCAGAGGCAGGATGAGCTGCAGTGCAAGTACACAGGTGGAACTGTTTTGCATTTGTATATGGCAGAACAGGTGTCATCGGTTGAGGCTTGTAAAAAGCTGGTGGAGCGGGCACTCAGCTCTTTCCGGTTACCTTACATAACGGTCACTCCAACATTCTCAATCTGTCCTCATCATGGCTATCTGGCTGGCGAACATCAGTTCTGTCCCCGCTGTGATGAGGAACTTCTGGCAGAAAAACGCAGAAAGCTTGAGCAGGCTTAATAGCTGACAATAACAAGGGAGAACAATATGCACGCTGAAGAACAGAACCTGAACAAAGTTACCCTGGAAGACCATGAGCGTCAGCCCTGTGAAATCTGGACCCGAGTGATGGGTTATCACCGCCCGGTGGTGTCATTTAATCCCGGCAAGCAGCAAGAACAGCTGGATCGCCAGCATTTTGTTGAAGCCAGTGAAGCTCATTAAGTAAAGCCTATTGAGTGAGAGTGAATGCACGTATCTGATGTATTGCCTCTGGCCGCCGTCCCATTACGGATAGGCGGTTTGGTACCAATGACCACTGTCGACTATCCAGATCATTTGTCGGCAGTGGTTTTTACCCGTGGCTGTAACCTGCGTTGCCAGTACTGCCATAACCCTGATCTTCTTCCTACTTCTTCCCGAGCTGGGGATGTGTCCTGGAAGGATATCATCAGCCTTCTGGAGCAGCGCAAAGATTTGTTGGATGCCGTAGTTTTCAGTGGTGGTGAGCCGTTGTTGCAGAGTGGTTTGGCAACAGCCATACGGGAAGTCAAAGCCATGGGGTTTAAGGTTGGTCTTCATACAGCCGGTCAGGTGCCCGAGCGATTACTGACTTTGTTGAACCTTGTGGATTGGGTTGGCCTGGATATTAAGGGTTTGCCAGAGGATTACCCGCAAATAACGGGTACAACTGCTGGAGCTAAGGGCTGGCAGAGCCTGGATATTTTGATGGCATCCGGCGTTCCATGTGAAGTACGCACTACAGTCAACTGGAATCTTATCAGCCCAGAACGTTTCGAAACGCTATTGCAAAATCTATACGAAAAAGGTGTGCAGAACTTTGCAATACAGAAATGCCGGATTCAGAACTGTTATAACGGTGATCTTGAAAATGTCGAGCTTGAGCCGCTTCTGCAAAACAGGTTGTTCAGTAAAGCCGGTGACCTGTTTGAACAGTTTGTTGTGCGGTAAAGCTATGTTTTTTTAATGAGCGGACTCTGTTTAAAAGACTTTGTCCGCAGCACCTTTAAAATCAGTGGGCACCGGTAAATTCTTTCTCCTGGCGTTTTCAATGGCTTTTTTATGATTCATGTCGGCTGGAATAAAACGGATGTACTTTCCAAGGCGGCTTGCAGCAATAAGTTCATCTCTGGCAACGGCACCTCCACCAATGCCAATCACTACAGTGCTATTCTCGACCATGGCAACTGATGTTGGTGACAGAGTCTCTTTGCCATTGATAAAACCGCCCCAGTGGGAGTCTTTAATATAAAAGATCTCATCAACACAGGGGGAGAGTTCCACACCAAATTTTTCGGCTTGATGAGAAACAATACCTGTAGTGACGAAACCCTTGTCTTTAGCAATCTTGTAAACCCCACCTATACCATCCGGTGTTGCTCCAATATTAATAATCGCTTCTGACGGATGGTATTCACCAAGAATGTTTGCAGCATTTTTAAGCATTTCTTCTTCGTGTTCATAGCCTGCGCCAGAGTACCCCACAAAGGTTACGACAACTTTGTTTTTTCTATCAAAGAACTCTTTCACTTCACTGGGAGTTGCACGGTTAATACTTGTTGTTAAATCACAGGCGAACGCTGATCGGGTTGTTGCGGTAATAAATAGGAATACCACCATAGCGATTAGCGAGGTGATTGATTTTGGGCTTAGCTTCAATGCCAGCATACTCTCATTCCTTGAGTTAGCTGTTGCTAGAAATATACAAACTATGATTCAAGTATCATAAGTGGCTGCATTCTTTTCAAATAAATACGTGTAAAAATCGTAAGACTGATGGTTGGTCAGACGTTATTGCATACTGGTTAGTGCCCGGAACTCTTCTATCTGAAAGTCCTCTATCTGTAATTGTGCTATCAGAACAGGAATTTCCAGAGTGGCCTGTGCACTAGAGCAATCATCATCTTCAACATTCTCAATCGATTCCCGGCAGCCTCATGCCATAGCAATTTCTGCCGGACGTTTCTGCCGCCATTCCATTGTTTCTGCGCAAGGGGCGTTCACAACATTGTATCTTGCTAATAATATTCCGGCTGACTGGAAGGATGAAGAGAAAACAGAGACAGTCTGGAAATCTCCGGAAGAGTTTCTCAGTATGGAGCACAAGCTGGGTAGAACAGTTAAAGAAGCGTTAGAAACCCAGGGAATGACTGTTGCTCAATGGCTGGAGCAAGGCAATCTGCAAAAGATTTTCGAGAATTTTCCAAATGCCTGTTGGGTGATGATACAGCCCAAAGGGTGATTGCACTGCTTATTGGGCTGTGTATGCATCTGGACAGAATTAAAAGGCCAAAGGCTTCAGAGTAAAAGAGTTCCTGATCTGGCTTCAGGGATGGGCGAACATCTGTCGATCCTTCAGTAGGTCTTACAAGCACAGAGCCTGTTGTTCCGGTTCCAGTACCCCCTCCACCGCCAACAGTTGAGCTTTCATCTCTAGACCAGCAGCAAAACCCGTAAGTTTTCCGGTACTGCCAAGCACCCGGTGGCAGGGAATAATAATGCCAATGGGGTTTTTGCCAACGGCCGCACCTACAGCTCGTGATGCTTTGGGTTTCCCCAGCTGTTTGGCCAGTACGCCATAAGAACTGTGTTCACCAAAAGATATTTTCAACAGAGCCTCCCAAACACTTTTCTGAAAGTCTGTGCCGCGAGGGTTCAGAGGTAGCTGGAATGTGTGTCGCTGACCTTCTGCATACTCCTGTAATTGTTGCTTGAGCAGGGCAAATACTGGCTCATCATCTTTCTTCGTCCAGGTAGAAGGGTCTGGCTCATGCTTCTGGCCGGGAAACCACAGGTGGCAGAGTTTGCCGTTATCGGCAGCGGCAAAGGTGGTTCCAAAAGCGGAGTTGAATTTGGTAAAGATCATATTTGTTTCTCACTTTCGGGTGCCAGACGAGGTCGATCTAAAGGGCGGTGCCACAGATGCAGTACCGCATAGGCTCGCCATGGTCGCCAACGTTCGGCGTATTCCAGAATTGTTTTCCGGTGTTTGGTGCCCATCGCTTTGATAACACCTAAATCCTGATCAGGAAAAGCATCGGGCCAACTTAAGGCGCGCATAGCAATGTATTGTGCCGTCCATGGGCCAATGCCGGTTAGAGCTTCCAGGTTTTTCAAGGTTTCAGAGACATTGGCCAGCGGTGAAAGGTCAATCTCGTGACTGGCAACAGCTTCGGCCACGGAAAAAATAGCTTTGCAGCGCTGACGTACAATGCCAAGTTTGCCCAGTTGTTCTTGCTCTAAGCCAGCAATAACTTCCGGCTGAGGGAAAGTAAAAGCCAGTTCTGGAAATGGTGTTTCAATCGGCGTACCAAAATTTTGAGCAACACGTGTGGCTAATGTATGAGCTGCTTTCACCGTTACCTGTTGCCCAAGAATGGCGCGGATACTCATTTCAAAACCATCAAAGGCTCCGGGAACCCGCTGACCGGGGTTTTCTTCCGCCAGAGAACCTAATCGCTGAAGAATACGGTCAGGGTCGCAATCCAGATCAAACAGTCTTCTGACTCGCTGTAAAACTTCACTGACAACAGGTGTCAGCTCAGGACTTAAAACAATCTGCAGCAGACAGCGTTCGGAAAGGTTACTGACTTCTATCCATCCTCGGAATGTTATGGGTTCAGCTGTGCCTTGTTGTTCCGTAATACAGACCGTGCGCCGGTAGTAAGTATCGGTAATCTGTTCAACACCGGGAATAGTACGCTTTGAAAGAAAGCTGAGCATTTCGCTCCAGTCATAAGGAGGGCGATAGCTGAGGTGAAGTTTTACTGGCCCTGACAGTTTTGTACTTCCTGCTTTGCGGAGACTTGAGGGAGTTTGCCCGGAATGCTGGCGAAAGGCCTGATTAAAACTACGTACACTTTGGAAGCCGCTGCTGAAGGCAATATCGGTAATAGGTAGAGAGGTATCCCGGATCAGTTGCCGGGCCTGCATAAGACGTCGATTTACAGCAAGATCTACAGGCGATATGCCCAGATCATTATGAAATAAGCGCCCAAGGTGACGGCTGCTGATTCCTAATCTTTCAGCTAATTGAGCAACGGTATGCTGATCCAGATAGCCTCGGTTAATCAAACGACAACCTTCCTCCAGTAATGCATTGGGCATATCAATACAGGCAAGCCCGGGGGCCAGTTCTGGTCGGCAGCGCTTACAAGGGCGTAAGCCGGTTTGTTCCGCTGCTGCAGCAGTACTGAAAAAGGTACAGTTCTCCGGTTTTGGCAGTCGCGCAGGGCACACTGGTCGGCAGTAGATTCCGGTACTGCTGACACCTACGAAAAACCGGCCATCGAATCGACGGTCACGGCTTTTCAGGGCTTGGTAACATTGCTCAAAGTCTGTGTTCATGCTGCAAAGATTACAGGGTTAAGGCGTGATGCACTGGCAAAAATCGGACATGAATAACACAGAGGATATTGCGCCAGTTGGGGGCGGCTTTCCATATCTTTGCTCAAAAAGGGGGCGAATATTTTTCGAAATTTCCTGTTTTTTGTACGTTTTCGCTATTTTTAATATTGGCCTGTCTGTTGCAGTATCTAACTATCGAAAAATAAAAACATGCGTAAGTTATCTGGATATCTATGGCTGGATCATTGAGTAAGTGGAGCCGATCGAACTCGGAAAGTATGGGCGCACGCAAAGCCCTTCCGGGGCAGCATCATCTGACTTACACCTTTGCCCGCTCCCGTTGGCAGAGCTCCCATGTAATTCCCCAGCCTTTGGAATATGACACGCTGATACCTGCTTTACGCCGCTCAACTCTCTTACCCGTACACAGACTGAAAAGTTGCCTGAATAGCAATGAAACTTTGATGGATAAGTCTGGTCTGGCCAGCAGATTGCATCCAAAGAGTAAAAAATTCCTCAATGATTCCCGCATTAGCAATCCTTTTGATCTGGCGTTTGCTGTTGTGGGCAGTGATCAGGCTTCGGCGATTAATCGACACAGTGCTGATATTTTGAAGATTCTCTACCAGGATGCACTGGCCAAAGGACTTCACTGTTCGCCTCTCTGGGTTGTGGAACAAGGACTGGTGAATATTGGTTATGAAATCGCTTCAGTCGCTAATATTTCTAAAATGTTATTGTTAGTTGAGGAGTGGTGTGAAGCCCGCAAAGCCAGAGTGTTATCTGGTTACCTGTTGGGTTCAGGTGATCGAAATGAAGCAAGCCGTAAGGTGCATGATATTTGTCAGGCTGGGGAAATATGTACTGACAAAATGTCCCAATTGATGTCTCTGCTTGGCAGAGGTTGTGATCATGGGGCGCTTTTGAAAAGCTAAATAAAAAGTGAGGACTTGGTTATGGAAGCAGTGGTTACTCATAAGTTACAGCGAATGATCTGGTATAAGGTATCTGGCTTCTGTATTGGAGCGGCGGGTTTGGGCATTTTCGTCATGATTGCCTGAATTAAGGTTTTGTTTGTAAAAGACTACTCATCGCCATTTGCGCTTTTATATATGCCTGCATAATTTCAGCCGGAGGCAGGCTTGGCAGTTGATCGCCATAAGTTATTGGACGAACGACGAACTCGTGTTGTGCTTTCGTTTGATCAGGTGGGGCTCGAACGATGTGTTTGGCTGATGTTCGGGAGGCTGAAGTGCTGGTAGTGGCTGCTTCTGAAGCGAAGCTCTGCTTGTTGCGGCAATCTGGTGAATCGGGGTGACACTTATCCGTGCACCTCACGTCATTGTCATAACATTCACAGTATCTTTGTGAGCAACCCTTCGTACAACGACATCCTGTTCTGTGGGCTAACCCGCCGCCGGTAACTCTTTCAAATTTATCTCCCAGAGGTTTTGTGCCAAGTTTGGCTATAGCTGCTGCACGTTCGTCGAGGTGCTCTTCATTATTTCTGCAGTCTTTGCATTTACAATTTGCACTGCACATTTCCCCTTTAGCAAAGCAACTACAGTAGCGTTTCAAGCATTTTGTTCCCGGGCACTTGCAATAAAATTCTTGCCGGTCACTGCTTGAGGCTCGGGAAGAGTTGGAATCCGCTAAAGACTTGGCTGGTGGTGAAAGTACTGGAATCGTTGTTGTTAAAAGGGGGGGGGGCGGATTGGATGCTGGAGGAGGCTGGACAGTGGAGCCAATTCTAACTTTAGCCTGTGAATAGATTGGTTCTTCTGTTTCTGTAATCGTTGATGGCTCAGTTTCTTCAACTGGTTCTTGAACCGGGTAAAGGGCATCATCAAAGGCTTTCACGGGAACCTCAATATAAACCAACCCATCTCGAAAAATTTTCACAGTAGTTGTTATGCCATTCGGTGCAGGGAACCTCCCATGCATAAGCAGGCCCACTTCAAGCACTCCTCCGGATAAGTCAGTTAAGTTTGCATCAACTCTTTCTTTGAAGGGTTTTTGAGTCACAAGTTGTAAAGACTTTTCGATAAGTCGAATAACATTGAAGAATGCTGATTGCGGGAGTGCGTGGCTAAGTCTATAGCCGATGGGTAATGTCAGGTAGGAAAAGCCTCTCAGAGTTACACCTATTTCACTTCCGTCATATTCGCCCGAAGAGAGCTGCTCAAACCCCTCCATATTCATATTGCAGATCTGCCAAGCCTTAACGGTATAACCCTTCTGGTTTTCCTCCGGAGACAATAGTGAAAATTCGATAGTCTCTGGCGACTTCTCCGGATAACTCTGTGGGGTAGGGATCAGATAAGTGTTTGAGTCTCTATCGAATGAAACCAATGGCATTTCTAGTAGGTGAAGCTCTGCCGTTTCCCACTGGCTTTTTAAAACACCGGGTAAATCGTGATCAGTATGATATAGAGGGAAAAGATAAACCTCATGACTGTCATCTGTCTGATTGGTTGATAAATGCACAATCAGAAGGTCTTGTGCCGTAGCGGGTAAATAGACTCCCATTAGTAGATAAATCCAGATGGTCCTCAACCTATTCCCCCCAATCCCCGGCTGTTTTTTCTGGCGATAGAGCATAGACAACAGGAAAGCATGTGCAGAACACGGGACTGATCTAGTCTGAAAGAATCTTTCCCCGCCCTTTGGTTTGTTATGAAACCTGCAATAACAAAAGTAATAAGAGACATGGCTGCGTGGTGTTCGCTGGTTTTCTGTGTGTCTTTATACGCAGCTGTGGTGCCCAAAGGTGTACAGCTGTCGGAGAACCAGAATCTTACCCGTATTCTTCGCGGTGATCCGGAGTCTCTGGATCCACACCTGGCTTCTGGCATCCCCGGAGCCCATGTAATGCGGGAGATGTTTGAAGGGCTGGTGACTCAGGATGTGAACGGGCAGATTATTCCTGGGCAGGCTGAACGCTGGGAGGTTTCTGAGGACGGGAAAACCTGGACTTTTTATTTGCGTGATGGTTTGAAGTGGTCTGACGGCACAGAGCTGACAGCGTTTGATTTTGAATACAGTTTTCGCCGCTTGGTTTCTCCAAAAACCGGAGCATTTTACGGCTGGTTCCCTGAAGTTATGGGAATTGAAGAAGCCGGCGAGGTGATGAGAGGGGAGAAACCGGTTACAGCGTTAGGAGTGCAGGCATTATCCAAGAAAAAATTCGTTATCCGGTTGGAAGCACCTCTGGCTTATTTATTACCAATGCTTACTCACCGTTCTATGCATCCCGTTCCTGAACATACTGTTGATGCTTATGGCCGGGACTGGATGACGGAAGGGCGTGCGGTTTCCAATGGGCCTTATGTTCTGGCGCGCCGTGTGATTCATGAGCGTATTCAGCTGAATCGAAATCCTTACTATTGGAATAACGATAAAACAGTTATTACTCAGGTTACCTTCCTACCCGTTGAATCGGAAACTGCAGGTTTGAGCCGTTACCGGGCCAACGAGGTAGAAATTATGGATCGGGTTCCCTCAACCCATAGAAAGACTTTGGCGGAAGATTACCCCAACGAGCTGAAAACCCAATTAACACTGGCAACCTATTACTTGACCTTTAATACCCGCAAAAAACCTTTTGACGATGTTCGGGTGCGTCAGGCGCTCTCTTATGCCATTCAACGGGAACGTATTACTGAGGATATTCTTGGGCAAGGGCAGATGGCTGCTTACACCTTTACCCCGGAGATTGTTTCAGACTTTACCCCGCCGGTACCGAAATACCAGACACAGTCTCTAGGAGAAAGGTTGGCGGAAGCCAAACGGTTGCTGGCTGCTGCTGGATATCATTACCGCAAACCTTTGGAGATAACCTATATCTACAACGGTACAGATGAAAATCGTCGTATTGCTGTCGCCATTCAAAAGATGTGGCAGGGAGCTTTGCCGGTAAAGGTGACTCTGGAGAGTCAGGAGTGGGGGACGTATTTGCAGAACAAGGCCTTGGGGCGCTACCAGGTCGCCAGAGCTCTTTGGGCTGGTGATCACGATGAACCTTCTACTATGCTGAATATGCACACGCCTCAGCATTCCAATAACAGTAGCTTTTACAACAATGAAAAATACAACCAGTTATTGTTGCAGGCTCGCAGTGTTCAGGATGCTGGTGAGCGCAGCCAGTTATACGCTGAAGCAGAATTACTTTTAGCGGAAGATATGCCGGTCGCCCCAGTATTCTGGGACAGCAGCACCTATCTGATTAAGTCAGACTTGCGGGGAGTCAGTTACAGTATTCCTCAGGGGCGAATCTATGCCCGGGAAATTTATCGGGTGAAATAGGCAGGGGAAAGGAATTCAGAAAAGAGCGCAAGTTAGCGCTCTTTTCTTTTACAGACATTAGTTGTGAGCGTGCAGCTCTTCATTGAGTTCAATGGCGGTTTTATTTGCCAGACACTCAACGGCACCTGTCTGAGAGTTACGCCAGAACATCAGGTCAGATTTGCCAGACAGCTCAACAGCCTTCACAGTTTCAACCGGCTTCTTGTCCTTATCCAGAACAGTCACCTTGGAGCCTGCAGTCAGATACAGGCCAGCTTCTACGGTGCAGCGATCGCCCAGAGGAATGTTTACACCGGCATTGGCACCGATAAGACAGTTCTGGCCAATGGAAACGACGATGTCGTTACCGCCAGACAGTGTGCCCATAGTGCTGCAGCCACCACCAAGGTCAGAACCTTCGCCCACCCAGATACCAGCAGAGATACGACCTTCTACCATATTCTTACCTTCGGTACCGGCATTGAAGTTTACGAAACCTTCATGCATTACCGTAGTGCCTTCGCCAATATAAGCGCCCAGGCGAACACGGGCGGTATGGGCAATACGAACACCTTTAGGAACTACGTAGTTGGTCATACGTGGGAATTTATCAACAGACTGCACATTCAAAACTTCGCCACGGGCACGAGCGGCCAGCTGACGGTGTGGCAGCTCTTCCAGATCAACAGCGCCTTCGTTAGTCCAGGCAACGTTTGGCAGCAGAGGGAAGATGCCGGTCAGGTTGATACCGTGTGGCTTTACCTGACGGTGGGACAGCATATGCAGCTTCAGGTAGGCTTCTGGAGTGCTGGTGGGCGCTTCATCAGATTCCAGAATCACCAGAACCCGGGGGTTGCTGCTGGTTTCCATAGAACTGAGAATCAGGGTGTGATCCAGCAGGTTACGCTGCAGGAACAGTTCTTCAAGGGCATGGCAAGTGGCACTGTCCAGTTCAATCACCTGATTGCCACCGGTATAGCCGGTAATGGCACCAACGGCTTCAACCAGTTCAGCATCGGGCTTGGACAGCGGGGCAGGGTAGAATACCTCCAGCCACTCACCTTTATTGTTCTTGGTGCCGATGCCGGCCGCCATACTGAAAAATTCTTTGCTCATAATAACAAACAGTGTCCTTGTTCTTTTTTCAGGAATCGCCAGAGGAGTATTCTAGTTGTCAGGCCAAGGCCTTGTCACTTTGGTGTCGCTTATTTGAGGGCTTCAGACCATTTATCTGCAGAAAATCCCAGCAGATAGCCGTTGCCGGTATCCAGCAGTGGTCGTTTAATCATGCCGGGTTGTTCCAATAAGGCTTCAACAGCGGATTCGGCATTCATTTCACTGCGAACATCTTCAGGGAGTTTACGCCAGGTTGTGCCACGACGGTTAACCACCTGCTCCCAGCCCAGTTCAACAATACGGTCTTTCAGCCAACCTTTATCCAAACCATCTTTGCGGTAGTTATGAAAGGTGTACTCGATATTTTGTTGATCCAGCCATGTGCGCGCCTTTTTCATGGTGTCGCAGTTGGGGATTCCATAGATCGTTGTCACTGGTTTGACCTGTTCTTATCTTGCGCAGGGCTGCTAAGGGTACACTGCCATTAACGCTTCTGGCTAGACGGGTACCTGTAAAGCCCTGTGCCTAAACTATGAGCTTGCTTATATTTGGCGGGCGGTAGCGCACAGTGAAAAATGTAAAAACAATCTATAAATGGACTCTGCTCTTTTCTGTTCTATCCGGGGTTTCTACTTTGCTCTCAGCACAATCTGATGATACTTACGATTACGTGATCTGTGGGGCTGGAACAGCTGGATCTGTTTTAGCGAATCGGTTGACTGAAAGTGACCAGATATCAGTGTTTCTGATAGAAGCGGGAGGTTGGGATTCATCTGAATTAATTTCCACTCCTGGCCAACTGCTTGAATTGTGGGAGTCTGGAAAATACGACTGGGCTTATGAAACCACGCCTCAGGTGTTTGCTAAAAACAGAAAGTTGCTTTGGCCCCGTGGCAAAGTACTTGGTGGTTCGTCTTCTCTAAATGCTATGACTTATTCTCGTGGTCATGAGAGTGACTACGATGGCTGGGCTGCTCTGGGGAATTCTGGGTGGGGATGGCGGGATGTTTTGCAGTACTTTAAAAAGTCAGAATGTTTTGATAGTGGTGAAGATGAATTCCGCAGCGTAGCTGGACCTTTGCACGTCACAAGTGCTTATGAACCCAACCCCCTGATTGAAGCTTTTATCAAAGCCGCGGATGCCACGGGCTACCGCATCACCAAAGATTACAATGGCCAGCATCAGGAGGGAGCCAGTCTTGCTCAAATGACAACAAAGAATGGCAAGCGGCATTCTGCATCAGTGGCTTATTTGCATCCTGCTATCGTCCGCAGAAATTTAACAGTTATAACTAACTCTCGCGTCCATAAGGTTCTTATTAAAAATGGTGCTGTCTCAGGTGTTTATTACCAAGGCAGTACTGGTATGCACACAGTGAAAATTAATAAAGAAGTCATTATTAGTGCTGGTGTTATTGAATCACCTCGTTTGCTGATGCTGTCAGGTATTGGTGAACGGGAACACCTGGAAGAGGTGGGTATTGATGTTGTACAAAACCTGCCCGGTGTTGGAAAGAATCTTCATGATCATGCGCTTGTTCCAATGATCTTCGAAGCTTCACGGGAGGTTCCGAAATCTACTAATACCGAGATCTCTCCTCTACACGGGCTGGTATTTATGAAGAGTGCCCCTGAAATTAAAGCCCCAGACCTTCAGCCTAACCTGTGCCCTTATCCAATGTATGACCAGGGTATGGAAGCTGGTAATCAGAATGCTTTTACTATTAATGCTGGTGCGATCGCTTTAGAGAGTCGTGGTGATATCCGCTTAACTTCTGCGGATCCAGACAGTGAACTGTTAATTGATCCTAATGTGCTTAGTGTGAAAAGTGATGTTGAAGTGTTGGTAAAAAATATCAGGCAGCTTCGTGAGATTGCCAGGAATCAGCCTCTGGCCGATTGGATAAAGCAAGAGCTTTATCCTGGGCAGGATGTACAGTCTGATCGTGATCTGGAAGATTATGTACGCGCCCACATTTCCACTTATCACCATCAAGTGGGTACCTGCAAAATGGGAAATGACGCAATGGCAGTCGTTAACCATGAACTTAAGGTTCATGGAATTGGCCGGTTGCGTGTTGTCGATGCTTCCATAATGCCGCGAGTTATTCTGGGTAACACCAATGCGCCCGTGATAATGATTGCGGAAAAGGCTGCTGATTTAATTAAGGCCGACGCTGAAATACTCCCTGCCCAGAATGTTTGCGAAGAAGGTTGTTTATAAAAATCAATAAGCGCTAAGGGATACAATCTTTAGCGCTTATGGTTAGACCGGTACATTTAAGGCTTGAGGTGGCTGACAAGCCACAGGTTGTGGCGCCATAGCAAGCATGCTGGCCTGATGTTGCATAATCATAAGCATCTGCTGTTGCTGACGCTCATGAGTTATCTGGGTCAGTATTCCCTGTACCGCTTGCATATTGGCAGGGCGGTGTTGTGGGAACCTGTTAATAGCAGGCCTGATAAGGCGAGCAAACACTTCATCCTGAAGCAGATTCTCGCCCGTCATCACGCAAACAGTGTCGTTCAGCTTCATAAAAATCATGGTGCTGCCAGACATATAATCCCAAGCTTGGTTGTAGTTCTTGTGCACATAGAGGCTGGCAAGTGTATAACCGAGACCAAAGATATCCGTTGAAATTGTTTTAGGCACAGGTTTGAATCTGTGAAAGATATGCCCTGCAGGAGTAGTAACCGTCTCAAATTCTGAAGAAAGTTCGGGAGCTATATATTTTGATGGTTGCGGAAGGGCGTCTGGTGCCATGATCGGGCAGCTCATGCCAAAATCGCCAATCCGTGCATTGCCATCAGCATCTATTAAAACATTACCCGGCTTCAGGTCTGAGTGGATATAACCCATGCTGTGCAAATAACTGAGCCCGTTGCAGATACCAGCAACGAAGCTTTCTCTATCCGCTATAGGAATCGGAGTGAGAATGTTCAGGCGTTTATCCAAGCTCATGGGATATAGGGGCATCACCACATGCACAGAGTTCAGGTTGCAATGGTATCCGTAGATCGAGGCTATATTCGGGTGGTCAAATTGCTGCATTAAGCGGGCTTCGTTTCTTGTTTGTTTATATATCTCATCACATGTTTCTTTCGTATGCCCATTGATGGCGTTAGGGGTGTGGGTCACCTTTACGGCAAACAGCTCCGGATAGATAGTTGGCGCTTGAACCTGATAGACAGTGGCGAATCCCCCAAATCCTAATTGTGGGCAGAATGGCGCGGATTCTCCCAAAACTTTGATCTGCTCACGGCTTAGGGATGACGATGAGATTGTTTCTTCAGGTGGTGGAGGCAAAATTGCCACCATCGGTCCAAAGCCAGTCGGAGGATGCGCAACCAGATGGCCGTTCCAGTAAGGCAGAGGATTAGCTGTGAACTGAGGAGCCGCTACTCCCGGAGCTATTGGCTGGTGAGATACATACATGTCGCAATCCTTTGCAAACCGCTGAATACATAACGGCTCTTGGACTGCATTAAGGAAGGCTGGTTCTTAACAGAGGTGTTAGCAGCGCTAACACCTCTTGGAGTGGTTTATACCGTCAGGTAACCACCATCCACATTAATGCATGTGCCGGTGGTATAGCTGGCTGCATCAGAGGCCAGATACAACACAGTGCCTGCCATTTCATCGGGAGAGGCTGAACGGTTCATAGGAATGTGGGTAAGTGCCTGCTTCATAATGGCTGGGTTACCAGTGAGGGCTGAGGCAAACTTTGTTTCTGTCAGGCCAGGCAGAAGTGCGTTCACCCGAATATTCAAGCCGGCGCATTCTTTGGCAAAAGCTTTGGTCATGGAAATAACAGCCGCTTTAGTCACAGAATAAATACCCTGCATATGGCCGGGTACTACGCCGTTCACGGAAGCAACATTAATAATGCTGCCGCCACCGTTTTTACGCATGATCTTTCCGGCTTCAGCACTCATAAAGAAATAACCGCGAATATTTACATCGACAGTTTTCTGGAAGGCACCCAGATCGGTATCAAGAATATGACCGAAGTAAGGGTTGGCTGCGGCATTGTTGACCAGAATATCCAGTTTGCCGTGTTTCTCTTTGATAGCTGTAAAAATATCGGAGATCTGTTGCATATCTCCGATATGGCAGGCAATTGCTTCTGCGGAGCCGCCAGCATCACGAATAGCGCTGCATACAGCTTCACAGCCCTCCAGTTTGCGGCTTGAGGCAATAACATGGGCACCGTGAGCTGCCAGCAGGTGAGCAATCGCTTCACCAATGCCACGGCTCGCACCTGTAACCAGTGCAACCTTACCACTCAGGTCAAACAAGTTTTTATCGCTCATAATTCTGTCTCTTATTGTTTTTAATTAAATGCGCGTAACCAGCCTGCGCGAGCCTGCCTGTTCCAGGTGAGCATAGTTGTTAAAACCATGCAGGCTAAGTTTGTCTTTGCGAAAGTTGAGCGCGGTGATGGACGCGTTATTGATATGACGATTCAGTTTGAAAATGTCGTCTTCTCGCATGCCTAGAACCTGCAGAACAATCGTGGAAATGGTTCCGCCGGAACTGACCAACAAAGCATCCTCATTCTCTTTGAGTTCTCTGCCCACCAGAGTCACGGCATTAAGGGCTTTCTCTTTGAACTGGAACCAGGTCTGTTTGTATTCCTGGTCATGTTCACCACCTGCCCAGCGGGTTAGAGAGGAACGATAAAGCTCAAAAAAAGCCTGTGCCGGATTAGACTTGTTAGCCATATGACGATCCATTTCCTGGCGGGATGTGAATTGAGGGTTTGCAACCAGCAGCAGTTCATCCACATCAACTTCATTCAAACCTGGTAGGGTGAAATCTGGCTGGCGACCTTCCAGTCCCATACCTGAGTAAATTCCAGAAAGGGTTTGACGCTGGCGTAACAGAGAGCCACTGCCAAACAAGGTGATGGACTTGTTGACAGCTTTTAACCATTCACCAGTAACAACCGCCTGCTGCTCTCCAATTGGCGACAGCTTGTCGTAGTCATGCTGGCCAAAAGAGGCCTGTCCGTGTCTGACCAGATAGATGGTCGCCATACTTCCCCCGAGGTTTGCTAATAACGGCTTATAGTGAAGAATTCTGAATCAGTTTCTGGCAGCGCTGCTCCATATAAGCGATAGCAACATGGAACATGGCAAAGCGTTTGTCCTGAGTCTGGCCGTGGTGATAACGGTAATAAATCTGCTGCATGATGACCGCTAACCGGAACAGGCCATACACCTCATAGAAATCAAAACTCTTGAGTTCTATGCCTGCTTGTTTGCAGTACCAGTCCACAACTTCTTTTCGGGTGAGCATGCCGGGAGCATTGGTCGGTTGCCTGCGGAACATCTGGAATTGCGGCTCGTCATTGGCTTCAACCCAGTAAGCCAATGAGTTACCCAGATCCATAAGTGGATCACCCAGTGTGCACATTTCCCAATCCAGCACACCAATCACTTCCATCGGGTTATCCGGGTTCAGGACAACATTATCGAAGCGGAAGTCGTTGTGAATCAGGCAGGTTTTCACGTCATCTGGCTGTTTTTCATCCAGCCAGGTCATAACGCTTTCAAAGTCAGGAACGTTATCTGTTTTGGCTTTGCGGAAGCGACTACTCCAGCCATCAACCTGACGTTTAACGTAACCGCCTCCCTTGCCGAGTTGCTCAAGACCAACGGCTTTGTAATCGATGTTGTGAAGGTCAACCAGTTTCTGCAGAACGTTCAGGCAAAGCTGCAGGCCATCGGACTCACTGAGACCCAAACCCTTTGGCAGATCTTTTCGTGGAATCAGGCCTTTAAGACGTTCCATGATATAGAAATCACAACCAAGCACTGATTGATCATCACAGAAGTCGATCATAGCTGGTACGGGGTAATGACCAGCCAGTGCAGACATCACTTTGTATTCACGACCCATGTCGTGAGCAGAAGCGGCCTTCACACCAAACGGTGGGCGTCGCAGGATCATTTCCTGTTCGCCCAATGTCAGCATATAGGTCAGGTTGGAAGCGCCACCGGGAAACTGTTTAACCGACAGTTCTCCAGCTGCATTTGGCAGGCGGCTTAACAAATAGCTCTGCAGGGCCGAAACATCCAGCTCTTCACCAGTGCGGATATCCGTTGGCTGATCGATAGCTGGAGTTTGTTTTATTTGTTCTGCAACTTCGCTCACGATACGCCCTCTGCTCTTTTCTCTGTTTGTTGTGCAGCTCGCTTCAGGTCGACACCCTGTTTGGCTAATACTTTCTTATAACCTTTGTTCACCATCATTTTGAATATCGGGTGCAGATACTTCTTCATACGCCATGCAAACCGGCCTTCCCGATGGGGCAGAACATAAAAGGTTTTGTTTTGAACTGCCTTGTAGATGTCGTTTGCTACATCATCTGCCGTGACCTTTGAACTGGCAAGCAGTTTATGAACGGCTTTCTCCATGCCGGGATCACCAGTGCGAAAAGATTCTGCCAGATTGGTTTGGAAGAATGCCGGACACACCACAGATGTATGAATGCCAAAAGGTTCCAGTTCATAACGCAGGGTTTCAGAAAGGCTGACGACGGCGCCTTTAGTGGCGTTATAGCTGGACATCATCGGGGCAGAGACTAATCCGGCCAAAGAGGAAATATTCACAATATGGCCATAACCCTGTTTCTTAAACAGAGGAGTAAACTCCTTACAGCCACGAACAACACCCATCAGGTTGATACTGATCACCCACTCCCAGTCGTCTATTGGCGTGGTTTCAATGCGTCCACCTGTGGCAACACCCGCATTATTGACGATAACCCCAAGTCCGCCCCAGCGCTGCTCGGCTGATGTTCGCAGATTTTTAATATCCTGATCATTGCGAACATCACAGTACAGATAGAAAGCATCAGCTCCTAAGGCTTGGAGTGCGGCAACGGTTTCGTCGCCACGTTCCTGATTAATATCTGCTACGCAAACAGCATAGCCATGACGAGCAAAACACTCAGCTGTTGCCCGGCCAAGTCCGCTGGCACCACCAGTTACAGCAATGGTTTTTTTATAAGAAGACTTTGACATGGCCTTATCCTCTTTTCTTGCTCAGATGGCGATATTTCATCAACTCAAACTTGGCAATAAGTCCTCGATGAACTTCGTCCGGACCATCAGCCATACGCAGAATGCGCGCCCAGCCCAGCATGCGAACCAGAGGCAGATCGTCGGAGAGTCCTGCACCGCCGTGCATTTGTATGGCCGCATCAACAACCTGCTGAGCCATATTCGGGGCAACTACCTTAATCTGGGAAACTTCACTCATCGCTCCCATAATGCCTTTGGTGTCCATCAGCCAGGCAGCTTTCAAAGTGAGCAGTCGCGCCTGTTCGATAGCCATGCGAGAGTTGGCAATGACATCTGGGTTGCCATTAAGTTTGACCAGTGGTTTGCCAAAAGCTTCGCGGGTCATACCTTGCTCACACATCATTTTCAGGGCTTTTTCCGCAGAACCAATCAGGCGCATGCAGTGGTGAATGCGACCTGGGCCAAGGCGTCCCTGTGCAACTTCAAATCCTCTGCCGGGGCCAGCAATAAAGGCTGAAACTGGCAGGCGCACGTCAGTAAACGATACCTCACCGTGACCATAGGGAGCATCATAGTCACCCATAGCACCGAGCATACGTTCGATCTTGATTCCCGGTGTATCAAGAGGAACCAGAACCATGGCATGACGGTGGTGGCGGTCGGCTTCTGGGTTAGAGATGCCCATAAAAATAACAAACTTGCAGTTTGGGTGGCCGATGCCAGTACTCCACCACTTGCGCCCGTTAAGAACAATCTCATCACCTTCAACAATGCAGGTGGCTTCCATATTCGTGGCATCGCTGGAAGCGACAGCAGGTTCGGTCATACAGAATGCAGAGCGAATTTCACCGGCCAGCAAAGGCTTTAACCACTGTTCTTTCTGTTCTTCGGTGCCGTACTTCCACAGTACTTCGGCATTGCCGGTGTCCGGGGCATTGCAGTTAAAAACTTCGGGTGCCAGCAAACTCCAGCCTGTGGCTTCAGCGATTGGAGCATAGTCTGCGTTGGTCAGCCCAGCTCCCCATTGCTCATCAGGCAGGAACATATTCCACAGACCTTCACTTTTGGCTTGGTCTTTCAATGTTTCCATAATGGCTGGCTGGTTCCATAGAGTGTGATCCGGGCCGCCAGTGAGTTCTTCCAGATACTGCTCTTCAATGGGCAGTACTCTTTCGGAAATAAACTTTTGGGTGTGCTGGATATAGTCCCGGGCTTTGGGGGAGTGTTCGAAATTCATTGTTATTCTCTTTCTGGGCGAATCAGTTGAGAACAAGGGTGAATCAGAGAATAATCTGAATCAAATGAATAGTTTTGATTTTTAATTATAAAAAATATGCATATATCGAAACTGGACCTGAATCTTTTGGTTGTTGTGGATGTGATCGCTTCTGCCGGCTCTATTACTGCAGCGGCTAAAGAGCTGAACCTGACTCAGCCAGCGGTCAGCCATGCATTAGCTCGCATACGAGAGCAGTTGGATGACCCTTTGTTTGTCAGGGAAGGCCATTCGATGCGGCCAACACCCTATGCCCGGGAGATTCTGCCGGAACTCAGAAAAGTTCTGAATCACCTAGATACAACCCTTGGTCGTAAAACCGGATTTGATCCTCTCATCAGCGATCATTCATTCACCATTGCTATGCACGATTCCCTGGAGCCAGGATTGTTGCCGGTGCTGATGGAAGACCTGCAGCGTCAGGCTCCGCATATCAGCCTGGCCAGCGTTAAGCTTAGCCGAAAGGATATTGAAAAAGAGTTAAAGTCTGGTTTAGTGGATCTGGTTGCTGATGTTTTTTTGCCTGTGGGGGAGCAGGTTCTCTATACGCCGCTGCAACAGGAGGATTTGGTTGTTGTGGCTCGTCTCGATCATCCGCGGGTAAATGAACGTCTCACTCTGGATCAGTATCTGGCAGAGAAGCATGTACTGGTTTCTTCTCGTCGTCGTGGTCCCGGCTATGAAGATAATGTATTGGCTCGGGAAGGGTTAAGGAGAGCAATAACTTTGCGAGCCCGTAACCATCTGGCAGCTTGTCAGGTGGTGGACAGGACTGATTTATTGCTTACGCTGCCTTCCCATTATG
This sequence comes from Parendozoicomonas sp. 2304DJ65-17, assembly GCF_058148445.1. Classification (NCBI taxonomy): domain Bacteria; kingdom Pseudomonadati; phylum Pseudomonadota; class Gammaproteobacteria; order Oceanospirillales; family Endozoicomonadaceae; genus Parendozoicomonas; species Parendozoicomonas sp. 2304DJ65-17. Next base: position 132,138 of record NZ_JBYVJV010000005.1, on the reverse strand, counting down.
CAAAGCAGGCGGGCCAATACCTGAATCTGAAAACCTTGCCGCTTCCGCGAAAGATCGAGCCTGTCTGCACTTACCTTTATTGGCATGTTCGAATGGGGGAAAGTCAGCCGGTGCGGTGGCTGCGTGAGCAACTGTTGGGGTTGGTAGGAGACGGGAAGGCATGATGAGCTATCCCGTCTCCCCGTAGGACGTTTAAGCCGCTCCTCCAAGAGAATCCTCAAGGGCCTTTTGCAGCTGCTGACTCAAAGCTTTATGCAGCTGTTGAACCTTTTCCGGATCGCTGATGGGGTCGCCATTCAGATCTGTGATAAAGAACACATCCTCTATCTTTTCCCCCAGAGTGGAAATTTTGGCTTTCTGGATCAGAACCTTCTGTTCCATAAATACATGGCCCATATAGGCCAGCATGCCGGGGCGATCGACAGCGTTAATTTCTACCACTGTTCTGCGATTTACCGGGTCATTACTGATGGCAATTACAGGCTTACGGGCGAAATGCTTAAGCTGCCGAGGAGTGTGAACGGTATCGAAGTTAGGCTTTGGCAGTGATTCCGCCTTCAGTGTTTTACTGATATGGGAGCAGATACGCTCGATGCGTGCCGCATCATCACCCAATGGTTCACCGGTACTGGCATCCAGCACGATAAAGGTATCCAGTGCCAGACCACTGGCAGCAGTAATAATGCGAGCGTCGTGTATGGTCAGGTTCATTTCCCCAAGAGCCGTAGTGCAGGCAGCAAACAGATGAGGGATGTCCGGGCTGCAGATAAAGACTGCGGTGCCACCTTCGTAGCGGCGTTCTGTCGATTCTTTTACCAGAATCAGTGGTAACTCGCTAGGGTTATCAAGAATACCTTTGGTCTGCCATGCCACTTCTGTAGCGTTATGGCGAAGAAAATATTCATCACCAAATTCCTGCCAGAAAGCTTCTGCCTTCTCAATATCAACTCCCTGTGCGGTTAGCATCTGGCGAGCAAGGTCTTGGGTGTCGTCAATGTTCTCCTGCTTGTCGATTGGGTTTTCCAGGCCACGGTGCAGGGCTTGTCGGGTTTGCTTGAATAGTTCTCTCAGCAGACTGGCACGCCAGCCATTCCACAAGCTGGGGTTGGTGGCATTGATATCGGCAACAGTCAGGCAGTACAGGTAATCCAGGCGGCGAGAGTCGCCAACCAGCTGGGCAAAGTTGTTAATGGTTTCTGGATCAGACAAATCCTGGCGCTGAGCAGTTACCGACATGGTCAGGTGGTGACGAACCAACCATTCAACCAGTGAAGTGTCGGCAGCGGAAAGGCCATGTTGTTTGCAGAAATGGCGGGCATCTTCTGCGCCAAGAATCGAATGGTCTCCACCCCGGCCTTTGCCAATATCATGATAAAGCCCGGCGATATAAAGCAGTTCTGGTTTTGGCAGGCGTTTCTTGGCTCGGCAGGCAACCGGGAACTGTTCCTGGTTCTCTTTATAGTTAAAGCGGCGCAGGTGTTTGATCAGCAGCAGAGTATGAGCGTCGACCGTGTAATTATGGAAAAGGTCATGCTGCATCTGTCCAATAATGCGGCCGAACTCGGGAAGATAGCGCCCCAAAACACCGTAACGAATCATACGTCGCAGGCTGGCTGTCAGGGCGTAGGGCGAGCGCATCAGTTCAAGGAACTGTTTGTGCACCTTAGGGTTAGCTCTAAAATTATCGTCTATCAATACCCGGGCATCACGAATGGCGCGAATTGTTTCGGCGGTGGGCCCGAGAATGAAAGGATTCCCTGACATTAAAACAAAGATTTCAATCAGTGCTTCAGGGTGCTCAGTGAAGACATTTGGATGAGTGATTTCAATATACTCGTTGCAGACCTGAAACCGCTCATTCAGAGAGATAACTTCCTGCTCTTTACCTGCATCCAGAATATTGTCATCGAAGTGTTGTAGCAGCAGGTCATTCAGTACTCCGAGAATCATTACCGCCCGAAAGTACTTCTGCATAAATTGCTCAACGGCAAGAGCGCCACCTTCAATATCCTCGTAGCCAAATTGTTTGGCCAGAGTGCGCTGGTGGTCAAACAACAGGCGATCTTCCGGGCGTTTGGTCAATCTGTGGATTGCCCAGCGTACCTGCCAGAGAAAATCTCTCGCCCTTACCAGCATGTGGTATTCCCGTTCCACCAGAAAACCGATATTCACCAGTTCCTGGGGATCATCAGTTCCGTAATGACGGCGGGTAATCCAGCCAACCATATGAAGATCCCGAAGACCGCCGGGAGAGCTTTTCAGGTTTGGCTCAAGATCATATTCGGTCTGGTTAAATTTACGATGGCGAGCCTGTTGCTCTTCATACTTGGCTTGCAGATATTCCTTGCTCGGCCACATCTGTTCCGGACTAATGGCGTTTTGCATAGCATCGAACAGGCTCTGCTTACCAGACAGTAGTCGTGACTCAATCATATTGGTGATAATAGTGAGATCGTCACGACCCTGGCTGGCGCACTCGCTGATAGAGCGAACACTGGAACCGACCTTGAGATTAATATCCCAAAGTAAGGTAAGGAATTGTTCTATGGTATCCCGATGAGGCTCGGCATCTTCACCCTTTAGAAGAATGAGAATATCTATATCCGATTGCGGATGAAGTTCTGCGCGACCATAACCACCAACTGCAACCAGTGCGATATCTTCAGCGTCCTTTCCCGCCAGATGTTCCCAGGCCAGAGTCAATACCTGATCAATCAGCCATGCCCGACCACTGACAAGGGTCTGGATAGACATATCAGCAGCAAACCATTTATCCATCTGCTGCTCGGCCTGCTCCAGACACTTTTTATAAGCCAGGGCTGGCTGGGAGGTGATTGTTAACTCAGCCCGAAACTGGCTTCGATTAAACAGGCTATTTTTCTGGGTATCACTCAGTACGGCGGTCATGGGCTGTTCTTCTTCTGAGTTTGTGTGTCTTCCCTGTCGGAATAGCAAAGATTCCGGAGTGCAGATGCAAGCAGACCGGCAAAAGCCGGTCTGTAAAGTTTATGCCAGAGGAGAGGTTTCACCTTCCCTCAATGTGAGAATTTCGTATCCATCTTTCGTGACCAGGATGGTGTGTTCCCACTGGGCTGATGGACGTCGATCCTTGGTAACAGCTGTCCAGCCATCGCCTTTCAGTTTGGTTTCTTTACGGCCAGCGTTAATCATTGGCTCGATGGTGAAAATCATACCTTCCTGGAGTTCAACGCCGGTACCAGCAATGCTGTTATGGGTCACCTGAGGTTCTTCGTGGAAACCTTCGCCGATACCGTGGCCGCAGTACTCTTCAACCACTGAGTAGTGGTTGGCGTGAGCATGTTTGGCAATGGCTGCGCCGATATCGCCAAGGTAAGCACCAGGGCGAACCTGCTGAATGCCGAGGTACATGCACTCACGGGTAACATCTACCAGGCGCTTCATATGTTCCTGAGGCTCACCAATAATAAACATCTGACTGGTATCGCCATGGTAGCCATCTTTGATAACGGTGATATCAATATTCAGGGCATCGCCTTTCTTCAGTTTTTTCTTGTCTGAAGGAATGCCATGACACACCACATCGTTCAGTGAGGTGCAGATGGATTTTGGAAACCCTGGGCGACCCGGAGCTGCGCCATAGTTCAGTGGTGCCGGGATGGTTTTCTGAACATTGACCATGTAGTCGTGACAAAGGCGATCCAGTTCTCCAGTCGTCACACCCTCTTTTACATGAGGGGCAATCATAGTGAGAACTTCACCGGCCAGTCGGCCAGCAATGCGCATTTTCTCGATCTGCTCTGGGGTTTTAATAATGACAGACATGTCGTGCTGTAGAATCCCTGAAGTTTGTCCGCTTTCAGCCAGAAGCCATCTTCGCAGAAGTATGTAAACAAGATGTTGCGGACTGTAATTTAATAGCTAATGCCACATTCTAGCAAAACCCTTGCGGCTGTTGATAGTTGCGGAAGTGGAGATAGAGAGTTTTACGGCTTGTTGCATACAGGCAGCGCAATCTGTTGTGTTCTGATATGATGGCGCCACCCGGGGTGGTGAGGCCCCGGATATTAGTACTCTGACAGGGCGATTTCCGGGATATGTCACAACATAAAATTTCCCAGGCTCCAGTTCCGATGCGGCTGGTAGGGCCGGTTCGGATTGTTGGTGATGTTGTGGATGACAGCGTAATGCTGCCATTGGCAACCTTTGAAACCACTTTGTGGCCGTCTGTCGGGCGGGGAGCCCGGGTAGCCACTCTGGCTGGCGGAATGCGCGCCACAGTGCTGGATGAACGAATGACTCGTTCTATTTTGCTGGAGGCTGAAGATGCCTCTCATGCACTTTCTGCCTGGCAGAGCCTTTCTGCCCGTCAAGAAGAAATGAATATGGTGGTGCGGGAAACCAGCCGGTTTGCCCGGCTGATTGATATGCATCACCAGATAGTTGGCAACATGTTGTATGTGCGTCTGGAGTTCACCACCGGCGATGCAGCCGGCCATAATATGGTGACTCTGGCAGCGGAAAAACTTCAGGACTGGCTGCTCAGTGAGTACCCGGCACTGAAGTACACATCGATTTCCGCCAACTACTGCACAGATAAAAAAGCTACTGCCGTTAATGGCATTCTTGGTCGGGGCAAGAGTGTGGTCTGCGAACTGACCATTCCCCGTGACCTGTGTGAGCGTCGCCTGAAAACCACGCCTGAGGCTGTGGTTGACCTAAATATTAAGAAGAATTTAATCGGCACCATGCTGGCGGGCGGCATTCGCAGTGCCAATGCCCACTTTGCCAATATGTTGCTGGCGTTTTATCTGGCAACCGGCCAGGACGCTGCCAATATTGTTGAAGGTTCACAGGGGATTGTTCACTGTGAGGTTCGCGATGGCGACCTGTACTTCTCCGTCAGCCTGCCAAACCTGATTGTCGGTTCGGTTGGTCATGGCAAAGGGCTGGAGTTTGTAGAAGAAAACCTGCGCCTGCTTGGTTGTAAGGAAGAGCGTGAGCCTGGTGAAAATGCCCGCCGTCTGGCAGTTATCTGTGCCGCTGGTGTTTTGTGTGGAGAGCTTTCTCTGCTGGCAGCGCAGACCAATCCTGGTGAGTTGATGGCCGCTCATGTGAAGTTTGAGCGCTAGTGCTGAGGGTAATAGTTCTATGAGTTCAGAACTCAAAACTGATCAGCAAACCAACAACCGGAAAATCGAACATATCCGGATGATTGAGCAGGATAGCGAAACCGATCGTGATGCCCGTTATTTCGATCGTATCCGTCTCAGTCATCGGGCACTACCGGAACTTGATCTGGAAAAAGTTGATCCCAGTGTGGAATTTATGGGACGTAAGCTCTCATTCCCTCTGTTGATCTCTTCCATGACTGGCGGTGATCACAGTCTGGTTCGCACCATTAACCACAACCTTGCGGCCGCCGCGCAAATTACTGGTGTTGCTCTGGCTGTCGGTTCTCAGCGGGTTATGTTTGAACAGCCTGCTGCCCGGGCCAGTTTTGCTTTGCGTCAATACGCTCCCGATGCTTTGTTGCTGGCGAACATCGGCGCGGTGCAACTTAATAAAGGTTTTGGTATTGAGCAGTGCCGGGAAGCTGTAGAGCTTGTTGGTGCTGATGGTCTTTATTTGCATCTGAATGCTCTACAGGAAGCGATTCAGCCGGAGGGTGACGTCGATTTTTCCGGCCTTCTGGATAAAATTGAACGCATCCGCAGTCAGCTGGACTGCCCACTTCTGTTGAAAGAAGTTGGTTGCGGCTTCTCCGTTGACGATGTGGCAAACGTTGTTGAGCGTGGCATTGAATATATTGATGTGGCCGGGCAAGGGGGGACCTCCTGGAGTCGCATTGAACATTTGAGGGCGGAAGATCGTCACAGTCTTGGAGTTCTTTTCCAGGATTGGGGCGTGCCAACCCCTCAGGCGCTGAAACAGGCCAAACCCTATCGAGACAGAGTTCAGCTGATTGCCAGTGGTGGTTTGAGGAACGGTATTGATATGGCCAAGTCTGTTATACTCGGCGCCCGGTTATGCGGGATGGCTGCCCCGCTGCTTAAGCCAGCCATGGAGTCTGTAGATCAGGTGGTGGATGCCATTGAAGCATTAAAGCGAGAATTTGTAACCGCAATGTTTTTGCTGGGTGCCCCTGATGTTGCCAGTTTATACGGCAATGAAAGACTAATTCTGGAAGACTATACCTGATAGTGTGCTATGTCCGTCGGTATTGATGACATCAGTTTTTATTCCTCTGGTATGTTTTTACCGCTGGCTACGCTGGCGGAACATAATGGAGAAGATCCGGACAAATACCGGATAGGTCTTGGTCAGGAGCGTATGGGCGTTCCTGCGCAGGATGAAGATATTGTCACTCTGGCGGCTAATGCCGCCAGGCTTCTTATAAATAATGACAATCGTGAAAGTATAACCACTGTCTTGTTTGCGACAGAGTCCAGTATTGATCAGTCTAAAGCCGCAGGTGTTTACGTGCAGCGGCTGCTGGGTTTGGGGTCCAACTGTCGTGTTGTTGAGCTGAAGCAGGCCTGTTACAGCGCAACAGCGGCACTGCAGATGGCCTGTGGATTGGTGGCCCGTAAGCCTGAAAGTCAGGTGCTGGTATTGGCTTCTGATATTGCCCGTTATGGTTTTGATACTCCGGGTGAAGCTACCCAGGGTTGTGGAGCGGTTGCTTTTATTGTTAAGGCAGGTCCTCGTCTGCTGACCGTGCATGCCGAAACCGGCTGTTACAGTGAAGATGTTATGGATTTCTGGCGCCCTAACTATATGGATACGGCGCTGGTGGATGGAAAATATTCCACCATTATCTATCTCAAAGCGCTGCGCCAGAGCTGGAAGAATTACCATGAGGCTGGTGGTCTTGAGTTCGGTGATTTCTCCCGGTTCTGCTATCACCTGCCATTTACCAAAATGGGTGAAAAAGCACATCGCAAGCTGGCGGTTACTAATGGCGTATCCATGGATGCTGATCTGCTGGAAAAGCAAATAGGCTCAGGCCTGCTGTACAATCGCCAGATTGGTAACAGCTACAGTGCGTCGCTGTATATTGGACTACTGTCGCTGCTGGAAAACGATCAGGAAGACCTCTCTGGTCAGAATGTTGGGTTGTTCAGTTATGGCTCAGGGTGTGTTGGGGAGTTTTTCTCTGTCACAGTACAGCCTGGTTATAAACAGTACAGTCGACGCGAGCAGCATGTTGATATGTTGGAAGCGCGTCAGGAACTGGATTATGAAGGCTATGCCAGCCTGTTCAGTCACACCTGTCCCAAAGATGGCGGAGAGCACTATTTCCCTTCTGAGGCGGCGGGTCGCTACCGACTTGCAGGTATTCATGATCATAAGCGCATTTACACCGAAACAGGGGATTGAGTCCCCCGGTTTCCGGTATTTGCTGTCGGCGCTGCGAAGCCGGATTGCGGATACCGGAAGCGGGCAAGGGTTCAGTCAGTCACCGGGACTGTTTACAATGGCAGTTCAACAGGAAGTCCGTGGCAGGTAGTTCATGAGAGCCATTGCTCCAGGCAAAATAATTATTTCCGGTGAGCATGCCGTGGTTTATGGTACGCCAGCTCTGGCCGTTGCTGTAAATATTCATGCTCATTGTGAAGTGCGCCCCGTTGATGATGCGGTGGTTCACTTTTATCTCGATAACTACGGCCGATTGGCCGAGTGTACGATTTCTGATCTGGAACCCCTGCGTCTGGCAACAGATGAAGCCTACCAGGCTTACCTGCTGGGACAGCGGGATATTTCCTCTGTTCTGAGTCGACCTGGTGATCTGTATCTCTATGCGATTGCCGGTTTGCTCAGCGCTCATGATATTCCCCGCGACCGGGGTTTTGAGATTCATCTGAAGTCAGATATTCCCATGCGTTCTGGTATGGGATCATCGGCAGCAACTGTGGCCTCAGTGCTGGCAGCAGTCGCCGGTTATTTTCATGTTGAGCTGGATAAAATGGCACTGTTCCGTTTTACCAGTCACACTGAGCGGCTGCAGCACGGCTGTAGCAGCACGATTGATCCAATGGTGACTGTTCACGGTGGCTTGGTGCGCATGGAAAATGCCCAGGTAGAAACCCGTCAGGAGCTGCCGGAGCTGAACTGGTATCTGGTAAATTCCGGTGAGCCGGAAGTCAGTACCGGGCAGTGTGTGGCCGAAGTTCGCCGTCGTTTTGGTAAGAGCACTATCTGGAATGAATTTCACAGTATTATTACCGGTCTCGAACAGGCATTTCTGTGTCGCGATGTTGGTGCCCTGAAAGAGTATGTAAAGCGCAATCATCAGTTGCTGGTGGATATCGGTGTGGTGCCGGGTACCGTGCAGCGCTTTATGGAAGATCTGCGTTCCCGTTATAACGCTGTTGGCAAGGTAAGTGGTGCTGGCGCGGTTTATGGTGAAAAGGCCGGGTTCCTGCTGGTGCAGAGCGACCAGCCGGTAACAGATCTGTGTCGTGAATATGGTTTCCCGGTTACCCGATTGCAGTGTGATCCCCATGGCGTCCGTCTCTGCTGAAATGCCTGTTGCTGAACAGGCAGAAAATACATTTGATACCCAACAGTCCGGACAAAAAACGGTCGTCGTTTCTGCTCCCGGCAGCACTATGTTGTTTGGCGAACATGCGGTGCTCCATGGTGAGGCGGCTATTGCCTGTGCCATGGATGCCCGGCTTTCTGTGAAAGCGTCTTTGCGCCACGATCGTCGGGTTGTGATTCGTTCGGCTCTTGGTGATTTTGAAACCGAGCTGGATGACCTTGATAAAAGTCGTACCCACCGTTTTGTATTGGCTCTGCTAAAGCGCTGGCAGAATCGCCTTCCTGCTGGCGTAGAGTTGGAAATTAAATCCGGTTTTTCCCATACTGTTGGTCTTGGTTCTTCTGCGGCGCTTACAGTTGTTGTGGCTGCGGCATTTCGTCATCTCTGTGGTTTGCCGCTAAAGCAGCGTGCATTACTGGATGAATGTCTCGCAGTTGTGCAGGAGGTGCAGGGTGGTGGCTCCGGTACTGATCTGGTGGCCAGCATTTATGGCGGCATTGTTCACTATCGTCCGGATACCCGCAGTGTTACCCCGTTGGGTGATACCTTGCCACTCGCTCTTCATTACTGTGGTTACAAAACACCAACCCCTGATGTGATTGCTCGTGTGAATTCTGAGCGCATGCTCACACCTGCTCTTTATGATCACCTGTTCCGGATGATGGGGGAGTGTACCCAGCAGGCGGCGGGTGCTATCCGCGAGGGCGATATTGTTCGGCTGGGGCGATGTATGAATGTCTATCACGGCCTTTTGGATAGTCTTGGTGTGTGTGATGTCGCTTTGGCGGGAATGGTTCATCGGTTGCGCAATCAAGGTGTTTTGGGAGTGAAAATCTCAGGGTCGGGGTTGGGGGATTGTGTAATCAGCCTCGAAAATGGCTCTGAGAATGGGAAAGCTCGACTGGATGATTACGAATGTTTACCTGTATCTGTTTCTTCTGCTGGAGTGAGTTTTGAGTCTGACTCGGAGTGATGTCGCCGCCAGAGTTCTGGGCGACTGTGTACCTGAGCCGGTTGATGCGTTTGAAGCGTTTGCGCCGGTCAATATTGCCCTGTGTAAATACTGGGGCAAACGTAACGCTTTGCTAAATCTGCCTGTTAATGATTCGTTGTCGGTATCTCTGGCGAAAAAAGGTTCCAGTACCAGGGTGTTCTGGCTGCCGGAACAGGCAGAAGATGAAGTAACCCTGAACGGTAGCGTAGTTGATCGGGATTCCAGCTTTTATAAAAAAGTTGTCGCCCATGCTGATCTGTTTCGTGCCTTGGTACCCGGCGCTCTTCGGGTGGAAACCATAAATAATGTGGCAACCGGAGCCGGACTGGCGTCTTCTGCGTCTGGTTTTGCGGCTTTGACTCGTGCACTGGTGGGTCTTTACGGGTTATCTCTGAATGATGAGCAGCTCTCCCTATTGGCTCGAATGGGAAGTGGTAGTGCCAGTCGCTCGGTTTACGAAGGTTTTGTGCGTTGGCATAAAGGTGTAAGGGCGGATGGTATGGATAGCTTTGCCCGCCCTCTCTCAGAAATATGGCCGGATCTGCGGGTTGGGGTTCTGACCCTGACCAGTGAAGTCAAAAAAACCAGTTCCCGGGAGGGGATGCAGCGTACCGTAGATAGTGCGATCTTGTACGGAGGCTGGCCTGAACAGGCTGAGCGCGATATTGCCCGTATTGAGCATGCTATCACTGTTCGTGACTTTACTTTGCTGGGGGCAACATCTGAACAAAATGCTCTGGCTATGCACGCGACAATGCTGGCTTCCTGGCCACCGCTGCTGTACTGGCAGCCGGAATCGGTAGCGGTGCTGCAGAAGGTGTGGCAGCTTCGGGCTGATGGTTTGCAGGTGTACGCTACTATGGATGCCGGGCCAAATGTAAAGCTGTTGTTCGAGTTTTCTGCGGAATCCGATGTGCGGCTGGCTTTTCCGGATGTGGATGTGATTGTTCCTTTCGGCTGAATTTGTATTTTCCTGGTGTTTTTTCTTAACTGAAAACAGTTGTTTTGATGCCTGAATTTTTACAGGAAACTGGCAGCTGTTTTTTTTCTGTGGTATAAAGCCGCGCTGCTGCATGTTTCCATGTGGCAGAACTTTAAATTTTTACTAAATCGCACATATATCGGCACATAATCCGGGGTGCCCCATATCTGCAAGTGTCTTATAAACAGATACTGCTGTTCAGGTATAGAGGGTCGGGTTATGGGATATATGGAGGCATAACCCCTTTAGGAGTTAGAGACATGGCACACGTTACCATGCGCGAGATGCTGAAAGCCGGCGTTCACTTTGGTCACCAGACTCGTTACTGGAACCCAAAGATGGGCAAGTTCATCTTTGGCGCTCGCAACAAGATTCATATCATCAACCTTGAGCACACTCTGCCTGCATTCAACAGCGCTCTGGACTTCATCCAGAAGCTGGCCGAAGGCAAGAACAAGATCATGTTTGTTGGCACCAAGCGTGCTGCCAGCAAGCACGTACGTGAGCAAGCTCAGCGTTGTGGCATGCCTTACGTTGATCACCGCTGGTTGGGCGGCATGCTGACCAACTACAAGACTATCCGTCAGTCTGTACGTCGTCTGCGTGACCTGGAAACTCAGCGTGAAGATGGTACTTTCGAGAAGTTGACCAAGAAAGAAGCTCTGATGCGTACCCGTCAGCTGGAAAAGCTGGATCGTTCCCTGGGTGGTATCAAGGACATGGGTGGTCTGCCTGACGCTCTGTTCGTGATCGACGTAGAACACGAAAAGATCGCTATCCAGGAAGCTAACAAGCTGGGTATCCCTGTTATCGGTATCGTTGATACCAACAGCAACCCTGATGGCGTTGACATGATTATCCCAGGTAACGATGACGCAATCCGTGCCATCCAGCTGTACCTGGAAAGCGCTGCCAACACTGTTCTGGAAGCGCGCGCTGCTCAGCAGGTTGAGTTTGAAGCTGAAGAAGCTCCTGAAGCTGCTGCTCCTGAAGCTCCTGCTGCTGACGAGTCTGGCGAAGAAGCCTGATTTGCATGATTCCATGTGTGCAGTATCGTAACTGTATGCATGGTTTTTCTGCATATTAAAGAAAGGGGGCTTTGCCCCCTTTTTTCAAAAGAATTTATACGGATTTCGCAGGGTTGCGAAATTCGTTTTCTGACAGGTAAGAGGATACTGAGATGGCAATTTCCGCTGCTCTGGTAAAAGAACTGCGTGACCGTACCGGTCTGGGCATGATGGAGTGCAAGCGCGCTCTGGCTGCCGTAGACGGTAACGTTGAAGTGGCTATTGAAGAACTGCGTAAGTCCGGTCAGGCCAAGGCTGCCAAGAAGGCTGGTCGTACCGCTGCAGAAGGTATCGTTGTTTCCAAGGTTATCGATGGTGGCAAGGCTGCCCTGATGCTGGAAATCAACTCCGAAACTGATTTCGTTGCCCGCGATGCCGGTTTTATCGCTTTCGCTGACAATGCCCTGAACAAGGCTGACGCTGAAAACCTGACTGACATCGCTGCACTGAAAGAAGCTCTGGAAACTGAGCGTCAGGCGCTGGTTCAGAAAATCGGTGAAAATGTTGATGTTCGTCGCATCGTTAAGCTGGAAGGTGGCGTAACTGGTTCTTACGTTCACGGTAACAAGCGTATTGCCGTACTGGTTTCTCTGGAAGGCGGTAACGAAGAGTTGGCTAAAGACGTTGCTATGCACGTTGCAGCGGTTAACCCTCAGGTAGTTAACAAAGAAGACATGCCTGCGGAAATCGTTGAGAAAGAAAAAGAGATCATCAAGGCTCAGCCAGACATGGCTGGTAAGCCAGAAAACATCGTTGAGAAGATGATCGGCGGTCGTATCAACAAGTTCCTGGCTGAAAACAGTCTGGTAGAGCAGGCGTTCGTTAAGAATCCTGAAGTGAAAGTTGGTCAGCTGGCTAAAGATGCTGGTGCCAAGATCCTGAACTTCATCCGTTTTGAAGTTGGTGAAGGCATCGAGAAGGAAGAAGTGGACTTCGCTGCTGAAGTTGCCGCTGCTGCTTCTGGTCAGTAAGAATTCTCCTCGGAGAGTTTTGCAGGCTGTTTAAACAGGGTGGTGATGAAAATCATCACCCTGTTGCGTGTCTGGTATTTGATTTTGACGCGTTTGTCTGGTTTGGTGTTGTAGCCTGTAGAATCTCTCTGGTAGAAAGGTCACAATGTGCAGGTTTGCTTTTGTGATTATTTGTAGTCCGCTATGAGTCAGTCGACTGGGAATTTGGATGTTAAAAGTTTCCATCCGACTGCCTGTATATCTTCCATCTGTTGTTACCCGCCTTTTCTTTTCGGCCGGTAATAAATAACCGCAGGAACTGATGATGCCCGCAACTGATCGCCAGCCTAAATATCACCGTATTCTTCTGAAACTCAGTGGGGAAGCCCTGATGGGTGATGAGGACTTTGGTATTGATCCCAAAGTTCTGGATCGTATGGCTCTTGAAATCGGCCAGCTGGTTGGTATCGGTGTTCAGGTTGGCCTGGTTGTTGGTGGCGGTAACCTGTTCCGCGGGGCTGCTCTGCAGGATGCAGGTATGGATCGGGTAACTGGTGACCATATGGGTATGCTGGCAACAGTGATGAATGCCCTGGCGCTGCGTGATGCCCTTGAGCGTTCCAATATAAATACTCGTGTAATGTCTGCTATTCCCATGAGTGGTGTAGTAGAGCATTATGACCGCCGACGTGCGGTGCGCTACCTCAACTCCGGTGACGTAGTTATCTTCTCTGCCGGTACCGGTAATCCGTTTTTTACAACGGATTCTGCGGCCTGCCTGCGGGGCATTGAAGTAGAGGTGGATGTTGTTATGAAAGCCACCAAGGTAGATGGCATTTACGACAGTGATCCGGTTAAGAACCCTGATGCCGTTAAGTACGACGAGCTAAGCTACGACGAAGTTCTTGATCGTAAGCTGGGGGTTATGGACCTGACAGCTATCTGCCTGGTACGGGATCATCAGATGCCCGTTCGTGTTTTCAATATGAACAAGCCTGGAGCGCTACTGAACGTTGTGGTTGGTGGTGAAGAAGGTACCCTGGTTACCCCATAGGAAATGTTCCGGGGTTTGACCGGCAGTTAATGATTTTTATGTGGCAGGGCGGCAACGCCCTGTACGATTGCTTCGGGAGTGAACAATGATCAACGAAATCAAATCTGATGCCGAAACACGCATGGGCAAGAGCATTGAAGCTCTGCATCATGCCTTTGCCAAGATTCGTACTGGCCGTGCGCATCCTAGCCTGTTGGAAGGTGTTAAGGTTAGCTATTACGGTTCTGACACCCCTCTGAGTCAGGTTGCTAACATCAGCGCGGAAGATGCCCGTACTTTGGCTATCCGTGTTTGGGAACGCAACATGGTTCCTGACGTAGAAAAAGCCATTCTGACCTCTGATCTGGGTCTGAACCCCTCTACTGCTGGTGAAGTTATCCGTGTTCCTCTGCCCATGCTGACCGAAGAAACCCGTAAAGGTTACACCCGTCAGGCGCGTCAGGAAGCGGAACAGGCCCGCGTAGCTATCCGTAACATTCGCCGTGATGCTATCGCTGATTTGAAAGAGCTGGAAAAAGAGAAGGAAATCAGTGAAGACGAAGAGCGTCGTGGTCAGGACGATGTTCAGAAAATCACTGATCGCTTTATCGCAGAGGTTGAAAAGACTCTGGAAGCTAAAGAAAAGGATCTGATGGAAATCTGATTCTGCTTCACATTGGGCCAGTCGGTGCGGCGGTATCGGCTGGCGCCAGAGCCGGGTAAGCTAGAACTGGTTTGCCCGGTATCGGCACATGTTAGTGACGTGTAGATAATATGACCCAAGCATCTGCTGGCGATAAGTCCGGCGACATGAAACAGGTTATTGGCGTTCAGGAGGGAAGCGAAAACCTTCCGGATGTGGTTCCGCGCCATGTGGCCATTATTATGGATGGCAATAACCGCTGGGCAAAAAAAAATGGGAAGCGGGGGCTTAGTGGTCACCGTGCAGGTGTTGAAGCTGTACGACAGGTTGTTGAGGCCTGTGGTGAGTATGGTGTAGAGGTTCTGACCCTGTTTGCCTTCTCCAGTGAAAACTGGAACCGTCCACGGGATGAAGTCCGTGGCTTAATGGAATTGTTTCTTCACGCTCTCAAGCGGGAAGTGAAACGCTTGCGACGCCATAAAATTCGCTTGAAAGTGATTGGCGACATCAGCCAGTTCAGCTCCACTATCCAGAATCATATTCGCCAGGCTGAAATTCAGACGGCCGAAGATTACAAAGTGACTCTGGTTATAGCTGCAAGTTATGGCGGACAATGGGATATTGTTGAGTCGGCCCGTAAACTGGCTACTCAGGTTCAGCGGGGTGCCCTTGCTCCTGAAGATATCTCTCCCGAACTTATTGAAAAGAATCTCTCTACCGGTGAAATTCCTTCTCCGGATCTTCTTATCCGAACCAGTGGTGAACACCGCATTAGTAATTTCCTGTTGTGGCAGTGTGCTTACTCGGAGTTCTACTTTACGGATGTTCTCTGGCCTGATTTTACTCAGGATGAATTCCGCCGTGCTTTGCTGAGCTATAGCCAGCGTCAGCGTCGGTTTGGGAAAACCAGTGAGCAGATAGAAGCTGAGGCGGTGGTTTAACACGGAATTACTATGTTAAAACAAAGAATTATTACTGGCCTGGCACTTTTGCCTATTGCTTTAGGTGGAGTGTTTTTGCTTCCCACGCAATGGTTTGCGATTTTTATCGGTGCTGTTATTACTCTGGGCGCCTGGGAGTGGGCTAACCTTTCTGGCTTTTCTGCCCAGTGGCAGCGCATTCTCTATGCGCTATTAACCGGCTCGGCGCTGATTGGTTTTTACAGTATGCCAGCCAGCTTCCTTCTGGGGGCAGGGTTGGTGTGGTGGTTAACAGCATTGATGCTGGTGATCAGTTACCCGGATTCCAGCTCAGCCTGGAAGATGCGTGTTATTCGCTTGATTATTGGCTGGGTAGTATTGATTCCAGCCTGGCGCGGCCTTGTATTCCTGAAAGGGCAGGGTGTTCCAGAATTTGAGCAGCAGGGCAACGCTTTGATTCTTTATGTGTTCGTTCTGGTGTGGGGTGCTGATGTTGGTGCCTACTTCTCTGGTAAAGCCTTTGGTAAAAGAAAACTGGCTCCTCACCTGAGTCCTGGGAAAACCTGGGAAGGTGTTATGGGCGGTATGCTTCTGATTACTCTGGTTGCCCTTGGGGTGAGCTGGTACCGTGAACTGGATATGTTCCAGACCTTGGCGTTGCTTGCGGTAACCTGGGCAGTTGGCCTGGTATCTGTGCTGGGGGACCTTCTTGAAAGTATGTTCAAGCGTGAGCGTGGCATTAAAGACAGCAGCCAGCTATTGCCAGGCCATGGAGGCATCCTTGACCGTATCGACAGCCTGACAGCGGCTGTCCCTGTATTTTCCGTTTTCTGGCTGTTGGCCAGCTAAACAAGCCCCCACAGGCTGCAGTTTTCTGCAGCCTGTGGTTCTGGTGCTTATCCTGTCTTCGTGTTTCACTTTTTCCAGTTAAAAGAATTCCAGACTGCCTGATATGAACAGCAGAGATCGTGTATTTGCCGAGCAGCAACAGAGCGTGGCTGCATTTAAGTTTGATGAGGCTGTGGCCCGGGTTTTCCCAGATATGATTCAGCGCTCGGTGCCAGGCTACAGCATGGTGGTTTCCATGATTGGCCTGATTGCTGGGCGCTACGCTCGAAAGGGTACGCGGTTATACGATCTAGGCAGTTCTCTGGGGGCTACTGCTATAGCCATGCGTCATGGTACTGCCTGTGACGACTGCCGGATTGTGGCCGTTGATAACTCTGAGGCTATGACCAATCGCTGTGAAAAAATTATTCGGGATGATGATGGGGAAACACCTGTTGAAGTGATTTGCGGAGATGTTCGGGATATCGCCATTGAGAATGCATCCATGGCGGCTCTTAACTTCACTCTACAGTTTATTCCCGTTGAGGATCGGCTGCCGTTGCTGAAGAATATTCGTGATGGGTTGAATCCCGGAGGCGTGCTGGTTCTTTCCGAAAAACTCGCTTTCCCTGATCAGCATCAGACTATCCTTGATACCCTGTATTACGACTACAAGCGCGCCAATGGTTATTCGGAACTGGAGATCAGCCAGAAGCGTACCGCGCTGGAAAATGTGCTGGTGCCGGAATCTCTGTCTGATCATAAAGAACGACTTCTGGAAGCTGGCTTTGCGCATGTGGTTCCCTGGTATCAGGGCTTTAACTTCTGTTCTCTTCTGGCTGTGCGATAAACGGCTATGGGTATAGACAATAGTATGATTGCCGCTCTTTACGACGACCTGTTTCAAGCCATGCTTGGCACACGCCTTGAGCCTTGGCTGGATACTCTGCGAGATCAACTTCATGAGGTTCTGGTTAACACGCCCCATGGTGACATGTTGCGCTGGCAAGGGGCTCTGGATGGGCTGCCGACGTTAACTGTTGATCAGATCGACCTGAATCGCAATGCTATTACCGTTCACTCTGATGAGGCTGTTTCTACAGATGCTAGAGAAGCTCTGCATGCTGCTCTAAAGGGGTTGTGTCCCTGGCGCAAAGGTCCATTCGATCTCTTTGGTGAATACATTGATACCGAGTGGCGCTCTGACTGGAAATGGGATCGCTTGCAGGAATTTATCGCTCCACTGGCTGGGCGGCAGGTGCTGGATGTTGGCTGTGGTTCTGGTTATCACATGTGGCGCATGCTGGGCGAGGGTGCTGAACGGGTGATTGGCGTTGATCCGTCACGTTTGTTTCTGATGCAGTTTGAAGCGGTTAAAAAGTATGTAGGCCGTGAAAAGCCGGTGCATCTTCTGCCGCTGAAGATGGAGGAGGTTCCGCCAAAGCTGAAGGCCTTTGATACAGTATTTTCCATGGGGGTACTTTATCACCGTAAATCTCCCATTGAGCATTTGCAGGAGCTTCATGGTGCCCTTCGCGCCGGTGGTGAGCTTGTTCTCGAAACGCTGGTGATTGATGGTGTTCTGGGGGAGGTTCTGATGCCGGAGGATCGCTATGCCATGATGCGTAATGTCTGGTTCCTGCCAAGCCCTGATACTTTATTGCTGTGGTTGCGTCGTGCAGGGTTCCGTAATGCCCGGGTTGTGGATATGAATCGCACGACAACGGATGAGCAGCGGTCAACTGAGTGGATGGGTTTCAACTCTCTTAAAGACTTCCTCGACCCGGAAGACCCTCGCAAAACTGTAGAAGGTCTTCCTGCGCCCCTGAGGGTAGTAATTGTCGCTGAAGCGTGCTAGATCTGTGTAGGTTGGGTTAGCCACGAAGTGGCGTAACCCAACACCCCTGTTTTTTTAAGCGTTAAAGAGGCTTTTGGCAAAGGTAATGAATATATCTTGCCATATTCATGTACGGTTCCTGCCTGCCATAAATACTCTCCGCTTCCAGAATATCTTCGAATGAACTGCGTTTTAGGTCGTGGGGGCGCATATTGTCGTAAATACTGCGAATACCTGTTCGGGCTTTAATCTCCATTCCTTCTCTTTGCAGCCAGCTTTCAACATCTTCTGGGTTTTGTGGATTGTCTGGTGTCAGGGTTTTTCCATTGCCTTTTAGGCGAGCACCGGGGTTGTTGGTATAAACAAAGTTTCCCATCATCAGGTGGCGCCAGATTAGAGCTCTCTTGTTGTAAAACAGTACCGAAAACCAGCCGCCGGGTTTGACTGTTTTGGCAAGAATGCTCAGCACCTGTTCAGGGTGTTCCAACCATTCGATCACAGCATGAAACAACACAAGGTCACCGGGTTCGTTAACCTTCTCCGGAAGGTTCTGGATTGGCGTGTGGTGAATGGTCGGGTTTGTGTTTGGACTTAAATCCTGAAAGTTAATTTCAGCACGATTCAGCATCTCGCGGGAGATATCGCAGAGTGTCACTTTGTGGTTTGTCTCTTTTGTCAGCTCTGCAACAAATAAGCCGGTGCCGCCGCCAGCGTCTATAAGATGTTTGGAATCGTTACTGGTATCAGCAAGCCAGGGAATATTTTTCTCAAGATCTTCTCGTATAAGAGACGTGCGAATGCGGCCTTTGTCTGTACCGTAAATCTGCCGCTCAAAGCGTTCTGCCAGAGTGTCAAAGTTTCTGTCTGCGGACACCTGTCAGCTCCTGTCGTTCAAAAAAGTGCAAAGCCTCATTTTACTTTGATCCTTGCGTAGATTTCATAAAGTCGACATAAATACTACATAAACAGCTAGTAAGTTTATGAATTCCAAGAATAACAACACAGGTTCATAACAATGAAAGTGCTTATAAAAACAATATTTCTTCTCCCTTTTGTATTGGCTTTTACATCTGTAAACGCGCAGACGACCTCCTTTGATTGCCCGTGCCCGCATAATATGGCTCATCGCGGAGCGTCTGGGTTGTTTCCTCAGGCGACTACGGTAGCTTTTGATGAAGCGTTGAGTCGGGGCGCCGATATTCTGGAAATGGATGTTCAGGTCACTTCCGATAATCAGTTGGTTGTTCACCATGATGAAACGGCTGAAGCAACGGCGGGTGTGAAGAAGAAAATCTCGGATATGACTTTGGCTGAAGTTAAACAGTTGGATGCCGGTTATGCATTTACACTGGATGGCGGGAGCAGTTATCCGTGGCGAAATGCCGGGTTGCAGTTTTTAACTCTTGCAGATGTTGCTCAGCGCTATCCTGATCAGCGCCTGAATGTCGAGATGAAGCCAGATAACAAACTGGTGGCGCAGCTTATGGCAAGTGAGATTGCGCGCTTGCAGATTGAAGATCGTATTGTTGTTGCCAGTAGCAAGAAAAAGCCCATGAAAGAGTTTCGTCATCTGACTGAAGGGCAGATTCCAACCAGTTCTTATACCGGTGAAGTGGCTAAAGCTATGTTTGCATGGTTTTTTGGAGCAGGGAAAACAATCAAGCCTGAGTACCGGGCTATCCAGATGCCTATGGCTATTGCTTCAGAGCCATTTATTGAATTCTTCCAGGGTAAGGGCGTGAAAGTGCATGTCTGGACCGTGAATGAGCGCAAGGATATCGAGCGGATGCTGGATATGGGCGCTGACGGCATTATTGGCGACTACCCTCTGCTTATAGAGCAGATTCTGGTCGAAAAAGGTTTGCGATAGAGCTAGTAAATGAATTGCAGATAAGTGCGCAAATACTGGATGGTCTTTGCTATTGCCCGTGTCAGGTGATTATCTGCAGTAATTATAGTTACGATGGTGGTGGTGCCGTTATGCAGAGAGCAGGTATCTGGTAATTCTGTTCGGTCAAATTCTATGCGAATTGGAAAGCGTTGTGCCAGCCGTATCCAGTTGCTTGTCCTCTCGATATGGGCAAGCCCGCTGGGGCCGGTATCTCCACTGTCTACTCCTCTGGCTATGGTTGCAACTCGCCCATTAATGATTGTGCCAGGGCATGAATTAAGGCTGACCAGAGCGTCCTGGCCGGGTGCTATACGCATTAAATTATTCTCTTTGATATTGGCATAGATCCACCAGTTGGTGTTGTCTATCAGGCTGAGTATGCGCTGCCCTGGTTTTGCGTACTGTCCAGGGCGGGCTTCAAGATTTGTTACGTAGCCGTCGATTGGGGCGAGTGTAAGTACATGCTTTTTCTGGTAGCGGGCTTCGGCTAATTTTCGGGCGCTGAGGTAGAGAGATTGACTGGCCTGAAGTAGTTCATCTCTGCTGATGTTTTTTTTATAAAAAAGAGTATTGAGCTCCTGGTAGTGAGACAGTGCGACTTGGTATTCCTGGGTTGTTTGGGTGAGGTTGATAGATATGGGTTCAGGGTCAATACCAAACAGTAGTTCTCCCCTCTGTACTTTCTGGTTGTCTTCTACGGTGACCTTGGTGAGATTGCCTGCGATAAGGCTGGATATGGGAATGGTGTAGGCCTGCAGTGTGGCGAAGTCAGTGTTGGGTGTATAGCGATTGGTCGTCAGGATAAAAGCGGTTGCCAGAGTGATTCCGGTAACAATAAAGGCTGCATAGCGCTGTGGTATTGTCATGACCGTTAACGTCTTTCTCCAGTAGTTGTGGTTTTAATCCGGTACCGGGTGAGCGTATTTCTTAGTTTTGGAGGTGGACGGAATAGGGAATAGCATGAGAATGGTAACTGCTACGCTAAAACCCTCAAACAGGCCGATAATGCGCTCAGACATAATGAGCTGATTCATGTTTGTTTCGGTGTTATAAGACAATACAAGTGTAAGGGCGACACCCGCCTGTAAGGCTCCATAGCTAATACGTTCGCTGCCAAGGCTTAGGTAGTGCGCTGCATATATGGCTGAGCAATAATAAATGATAAGTAGGGTTGGACTTGTCACTTTCGTAAGCAGGAATGTTATTGCAATAGCTATGGCAGACCCTGCTAACAATCCGACAAGTCGCTGGCCAATTCTTTGGGCAACCATCTCGGGGCTGGGCTGTATGGCTGTTACCGCAGCGGCAATCATAGCCTGAAATCCTCCCTTCCAATCAAGCTGTATAGAAAGCTGAATTGTCAAAAGTAGAATCACCGTAATTCTTGCAGCTTTGTAGAGCTCAAGTGACGCCAGGTGTTGGATTGGATAGTTGTTCTTAGATGCTTTGGCTGGTAGCCCGGTCTTCTTGGAGGGTATGAGGGAATAAATCAGCCAGAGAATGATTGAGCCAAGGATTATTAGTAAAGTCCAGTGAATGCCAAAGGTCAGAGATTTATGGGGAGCAGTAAAAGCCATCTGGTAAATTGCTGACAAAGTTATCATTGCCATAAGTGGTGCGTAGTGTATGCGGGCACTTGTATGAAGCCAGGCGAAGAAGAGGATTCCACTTCCAGATAACAGGGTGAAAATGACCGGTTCTTCAAAGGAGAGGAAAAGAAGCCCCAGTACTGTGCCGGCAGTAGCTCCTGCCAGTCGTTTCAGTGTCATCGTGTTTATATCGAAGGGAAAGACTGCGGGGATAACTGTAATGACCAGCAAGGCCATAAACCCTTCGTCAATTTGAAAGTTCAGGATGATAAGCAGGCAAACCGCTGCCGTTATAGCAACCTTCAGGGATTCGTGGCTTCGCCATGCGTTGTATGGCTTCTCGCTGGAAAGGTTTTTTGTGTTTTCCCTTATTTCTGGGGGCACTGCTGGTGTGAAGTTTGACACGTTGGTGAGAGGCTCTTATGCGCAGTGGTGTTCTGGTGGGGGGAGAGTATAGGCAGGAGATTGGAAAATATTCCTAATCTGGTTTGCCAGTTCTGCGTTCTCTGTGCGAGCATTAACAATTATTATTTGTTTTTCTGACTCGCTGGTCGATACCGAAGAGATTTCCTCTGCATGGATTCAATCCAGACAATTATTGCTTTTATTCTTACACTGGGAATACTTGTGAGTATTCACGAGTATGGCCATTTCTGGGTTGCCCGCCGTTGTGGTATCAAAGTTATACGCTTCAGTGTGGGGTTTGGTCGCCCGTTGTTCCGCTGGCGTGATAAGCAGGGCACTGAATATGTGATCGCCATGATCCCCCTTGGCGGTTATGTAAAAATGCTGGATGAGCGGGAAGATCCGGTTCCCGAGCATGAACGGCACATGTCATTTAACAGTAAGCCTGTTTTGGCTCGTATTGCCGTTGTTGCCGCTGGCCCGATTGCAAATTTTTTGCTGGCGATTGTCGCGCTCTGGGTTATGTATATGGTCGGAGTAAGAGCTGTTATTCCGATTGTTGGCGATGTTTTGCCGGGATCTCCTGCCGAAAAGGCTGGCCTGGTTACTGACTCAGAAATTACCGCTGTAGATGGCCGTGCAACCAGTAGCTGGAATGATGTCAACATGGCTTTGTTGCAGTCTATTGGGGAAACCAAAACCATTTCTCTTGAAGTTCACCCTTTCTCTTCTCCAGCCTCTACTCCGGAAATAAAAGATGTTGCGGTAAAAAACTGGTTGGTGGGCGATGAGCAGCCAAGCCCGGTTCGTGGGCTGGGCATCGTGCCCTGGTCTCCTGATGTTCCTGCCGTTATTGGTCAGATAGTACCTGACTTTGCTGCCGAGCGTGCTGGCTTGCAGAAAGGGGACAAGGTTATTGCAATGAGCGGGGTTACAGTTAACAACTGGGAAGACTGGGTGAGTGAGATTCGCAGCAATCCGGGAAAACCTCTTGATGTGACAGTGGAAAGAAACGGTCAGCGTATTACTATTGATCTGATTCCCGGGGAAAAATCATTAGCCGATGGCACAAAAATTGGTTACATTGGTGCAGGATCAAGCCCGTTTACGTGGCCTGAAGATCACATTCGGGAGATTCGCTTTGGTCCGGTTGCTGCACTGGGGGTAGCTGCCGAAGAAACAGCATCGTTATCATTCTTAATGGTGGACTCGCTCCGCAAGATGATAACGGGGTTGGTGTCAGTCAGTAACCTGAGTGGGCCAATCACTATTGCTCGTGCTGCTGGGGCTTCCATTAAATCAGGCTTTGAAAGCTTTCTTGGTTTTCTTGCCATGTTAAGTGTAAGTCTTGGTGTTATAAATTTGCTGCCGGTGCCGGTACTCGACGGTGGTCATCTTCTGTATCATTTTGTAGAACTGATCAGAGGGAAGCCTTTGTCGGAGAAGGCGCAGATGTTCGGCATGCGAATTGGCCTGGCGCTGATACTCGGTGTTATGTTTGTTGCCATTTTTAACGACCTGAGTCGACTGTGACCCTTCCGGGGGATAAGAGACCATTATCTGGAAGAACGGATTCCATGAAGCGATTATTACTGCCGCTCGTCGCCGGAAGCATGCTCGCCGGACAGGCCAGTGCTTTTGTAGTAAACGATATCCGTCTTGACGGCCTGCAGAGGGTGTCTGCGGGTACCGTATTTAATATTTTGCCTATAGCCATTGGTGACGATGTCGACAGCCAGTCTATTGCAGATTCTGCAAAGGCCCTGTTCCGCACCGGTTACTTTCAGGATATCCAGCTGGGCCGTGATGGCGATGTGCTGGTTGTCACCATGGTAGAGAGACCCTCGATTAACAAGATCGAGATCGAAGGCAACAAGGCGATTAAATCAGAAGACCTTCTCAACGGGCTGAAGCAGTCTGGCTTGGCAGAAGGCGAAATTTTCCAGCAAGCTACACTGGAAGCTATTCGGATGGAGCTGGAGCGACAGTATGTTGCCCAGGGGCGTTATGGCGCTCGCATTGAAGCCGAAGTAAAACCACTTCCCCGGAACCGGGTGGCGATCACCATTAAGGTTCGGGAAGGTAAGGTTTCAACCATCAAAGATGTCAACATTGTCGGTGCCAGTGTTTTTGAAACTCAGGACCTTGTTGACCTGTTCGAGCTGAAAACATCTAACTGGTTGTCCTGGTATTCCAGTGACGACAAGTACTCCCGGGAAAAGCTTTCCGGTGATATTGAGAGGCTGCGCTCCTACTATCTTGACCGCGGTTATATCAACTTCAATATCGTCTCTACCCAAGTTTCCATCACCCCTGACAAAGAAGGTGTTTACATTACTGTAAACATTGATGAAGGGGAGAAGTATACGGTTAATGACGTGAAACTCGCCGGTGACCTCGCGGTTGAACGCAGCGAAGTAGAAGTACTGTTGCTGGTCAAGCCGGAACAGACCTTCTCACGTCAATTAATGACGACAACGGAAGAGCTAATTAGTCGCAGACTCGGTAACGAAGGTTATACCTTTGCGAACGTGGCGGGCATTCCTACTCCGAATCATGAAGATAACACTGTAGATATCACTTTTTTCGTTGAGCCGGGTCGCAGAGCTTATGTGCGTCGGATTAATTTCAGCGGTAACCTGAAAACTGAAGATGAAGTGCTGCGCCGTGAAATGCGCCAGATGGAAGGTGCGTCTGCGAATACCGCTAAGATTGACCAGTCCAAGGCTCGTCTAGGTCGTCTGGGATATTTCAAGCAGGTTGACGTAGAAACTACGCCAGTACCTGGTACCAGTGATCTGGTGGATGTGAACTACACCGTTGAAGAGCAGCCTTCTGGTTCTATTACCGCCAGTCTTGGTTTTTCCCAGTCTGATGGTCTGATCATTGGTGGTTCAATCAGTCAGGATAACTTCCTCGGTTCTGGTAACCGGGTGTCCTTGTCTGCAAACACCAGTGATACCCGTAAACTGTACAGTTTCTCATTCAATGATCCGTACTTCACTGTTGATGGTGTGAGCCGTGGCTACAGCCTCTACTACAGTGAAACGAATTATGATGATGACAGCGATGTAACCAATTACAACGTTGACACCATGGGTGCTGATGTGACGTTTGGTTACCCAATCTCTGAAATCACCAGTGTTCGGTTTGGTGCGGGTGTTGAGAATAATCAACTGAAGGAAGGTTCTGATCCCGCTGTTGAGGTAAAAGAATTCCTCAGACGGGAAGGTGATACCTTTAATAACTTCAAGGCCAATCTCGGTTTGTACCAGTCCACATTGAATAATGGCCTTCTGCCAACCCGAGGCTGGTCGCAGAGTGTTTCTGCAGATGTGACGGTGCCTGGTAGTGACCTGACATTCTATAAGCTGAACTACCGTGGCCAGTACTTCAGACCTCTGACTAAGAATCTGACCCTGCGCCTGGCGACTCGTTTGGGCTATGGTGGCGCCTACGGCAGTACTTCAGAGCTGCCGTTCTTTGAAAACTTCTATGGTGGTGGCTTCGGTTCTATCAGGGGTTACAAAGACAACACGCTGGGTCCAAGAACCCGTCAGACTGATGGGGATTACGATCCAATCGGTGGTAACGTGATTGTCGAAAACTCGGTTGAAGTATTGTTCCCGCTGCCCTTTATCAAAGACCAGCGCCAGTTGAGAACGTCTGTGTTCTTTGATGTTGGTAACGTGTTTGATACTGACTGTAGTAACAGCAAGACCTCTACCGGCCAGGATAATGTGAAGAACTGTTACAAGCCGTCTTTCACCGATATGCGTTACAGTGTGGGTGTTGGCTTAACGTGGATTACTCCAATGGGGCCGCTGACCTTCAGTCTGGCGAGAGCCCTGAAGGAAGAGGATGAGGATGAATCCCAAGTGTTCCAGTTCTCTCTGGGCACTCCATTCTAAACACCTGATTCCGTTATCGGATGTTCGAGAGGGTGTTTAAGGATGACATAGCAGGGGTAAGGCGTTAGCCTTGCCCCTGTTGTTTATCAAAGTTACGTACAAAAGATGCCCGGGCGGTAAAAGTCCGCGGTAATGGTAAAATGGAGTATCCATAGAGTGAATGCAGGAGTAAAAGGCTTGCGTAGTCTGAAATATATCGCCATGGCTGTTGTTCTGGCTGCCCCTCTGGCTCAAGCTGGTGGCATTGCAGTTGTGAATTCCCAAAAAGCCCTTCTTGAATCCAGCCCGGCCAAGGCTTATGCCAAGGTTTCCGAAGAAAAGTTCAGCACTCAGGTAAAAAACCTGCAGAAAGTGGAAGCGGACTACCGTGAAATGGCTTCCAAGCTTGAGCGTGATGGCGCAACCATGAGCGAAGCTGAGCGTTCCAAGGTGCAGCTGGAACTGCGTCGTAAGCAGGAAGATTTCCAGTATCAGGCGCGTTCCTTGCAGCAGGAAAAAGCCCAGGCTGATCAGGCTGAACTGGACCGTATTCGCCCTAAGCTGGAGCAGGCTATCTCCGCTGTTGCTGAAGCTGGCGGCTATGACGTAATTGTTGAAGAAGCCACTGTGCGCTATTCCAAGCCTGGTCTGGATATCACCAGCAAGGTTATCGAAAAGCTGAACGCCCTGGCCAAGGCCAAGTAACAGAAGCGAATAGTGATGAAGTCTGTAAAGCAGTACTCGCTGGCGGAGCTGGCCGAATTTTTACAGGTTGAGGTGAAGGGGGATGCCAGCTGCGTTGTCAGTGGTATCTCTACACTTCAGGACTCAGTTCCCGGCACCTTATCTTTTCTTGCCAATCCTGCTTATGAAAAGTACCTGGCAGGAACCAAGGCGGCAGCTGTGTTGTTGTCTCCTGAAATAGCCGAAGGCTTTGCTGGCAATGCTCTTGTGATGAAAAACCCTTACCTTGGCTTTGCCAGAGTCAGCCGTCTGTTTGAGCGGGGTGATGGTGAGCAGGTGGGTGTTCATGCAACTGCATTTGTGGATAAAACAGCTGAGGTTGCCGAGACTGCTTGGATTGGTCCGGGTGCAGTGATTGAATCTGGCGTGCGTGTAGATGCTGGTGCTCGAATCTTGGCCAACACTGTTGTTGGTAGTGACTGCATCATTGGTGAGGATACGATTCTCAAGGCCAATGTTACCCTTTGTCACGGAGTAACTGTTGGTAAGAGGGTTATAATCCATAACGGCGCAGTAATTGGCTCCGATGGTTTTGGCTTCGCTAATGAAGGTGGCAACTGGGTGAAAATAGCCCAGCTTGGTGGTGTTGTGATTGGTGATGATGTTGAAATCGGCGCCAATACCACAATTGATCGTGGGGCACTGGATAACACCATTATTCACGATGGGGTCAAGCTGGATAACCTGATCCAGATTGCCCATAACGTAGAAATTGGCCGAAACACTGCTATTGCTGGCTGCACAGGCATCTCTGGCAGCACCAAGATTGGTAGCGGTTGTACCATTGCCGGTGGTGTTGGTATTGCAGGCCATCTGAACATTGCTGATGGTGTGCATGTGGCCGGAATGGCGATGATCAGTAAGTCCATTACTGAACCTGGCACTGTTTGGTCATCGGGTAGTGTTGGCACTATGCCGGTAAATGATTGGCGACGAAATACGGTACGTTTCCGCCAGCTGGACGAAATGGCTAAGCGAATTCGCGCTCTTGAAAAGAAAGCCGAATAACCTTTCTTTCGTCCTTCTGCTAAAACAAAGCCGGCTTAAGTCGGCTTTGTTTTATGTGGAATATGGGAAAAGTCTGTGAGGGAGGAGATTTTATGATCATGGGAATTGAAGAAATTCAGGAATTGCTGCCCCAGCGTTACCCATTTTTACTTGTTGACAGGGTGGTTGGCGTTGACCTAGAGAAGAGCACCATTGACTGTTACAAGAATGTGACCGCCAATGAGAATTTTTTTGATGGCCATTTCCCCGGACATCCCATTATGCCGGGTGTACTTATTGTTGAGGCCATGGCGCAGGCGGCAGGGTTGCTGGGTTTTAAAATGGCGAACAAGCAGCCTGGCGAAAATTCGGTTTACTACTTTGCTGCTGCGGATAATGTGCGGTTTAAAAAGACTGTCGTACCAGGAGATAAGTTACAATTAACGGCAGAATTTCTGGCAGAGAAAAGAGGAATATGGAAATTTTCCTGTCAGGCACTTGTTGATGGTAGAATAGCCAGTTCTGCTGTTATTACTTGTGCGAAAAAGGAAATCTGACCTTGATCGACTCCCGTGCCGTTATCCACCCATCCGCGCGGTTGGCCGATGATGTAGAGGTAGGACCGTTCACCACTATTGGCCCAGATGTAGAAATCGGGCCTGGTACGAAGATCCACTCCCATGTCGTCATCAAAGGGCCAACGACCATTGGCCGGAACAACACCATCTACCAGTTTTCCTCGGTAGGTGAAGATTGCCAGGATAAAAAATTCCATGGAGAAGCAACTCGCCTTGAAATAGGTGACAACAATATTATTCGCGAGGGTTGTACCCTCCATCGTGGAACCGTGCAGGACAACAGCCTGACCAAAGTTGGCAGCAATAACCTGCTGATGGCTTACGTTCATGTGGCCCACGATTGCATAGTTGGCGATAACTGTATTCTTGCCAATAACACGGCTCTGGCTGGCCACGTTATTGTTGATGACAACGTTATTCTTGGTGGTTTCACTACCGTTCATCAGTTCTGCCGAATCGGGCAGGGCAGTATGACTGCGGCCCAAACCGGCCTTTTCAAAGACCTTCCTGCCTATGTTATGGCCAGTGGCAATCCTGCTGCTCCTCACGGTATGAACTTTGAAGGTATGCGTCGCCGTGGTTGGAATGATGAAACTATTCGTACTCTGCGTCATGCCTACAAGGCTATCTATCGCCAGAACCTGAAGCTGAGTCAGGCGCTTGAAGTTCTGCAAGGCATGGTTGATAAGGCTCCTGAAATCAGAATTCTGATTGATAGCCTGGAATCATCAACCCGTGGAATTGTGCGTTGATTCTTGCCTCAAAGGTTCTAACCAAAAGCTTTTATGCCGAAAGACTGTATGCCTGAAGCGCCTGTTAATGTAACTGCACCCCGAACGTTCGCTATTGTGGCCGGAGAGGCTTCCGGCGATATTCTTGGTGCGGGATTGATTAAGGCGCTCAAGCAGCGCTGCCCTGATGCCCGATTTGTCGGTATTGGTGGCCCTTTGATGATTGCCGAAGGCTTTAAAAGCCTTTATCCGATGGATCGGCTGTCGGTTATGGGGTTGGTAGAAGTGCTTGGTCGTTTGAAAGAGCTGCTGGGGATTCGAAGAAACCTTCGGGAAAACTTTATCGCCAATCCTCCGGCGGTGTTTATTGGTATTGATGCTCCCGATTTTAACCTGCCCCTCGA
Organism: Parendozoicomonas sp. 2304DJ65-17; assembly: GCF_058148445.1. NCBI lineage: Bacteria > Pseudomonadati > Pseudomonadota > Gammaproteobacteria > Oceanospirillales > Endozoicomonadaceae > Parendozoicomonas > Parendozoicomonas sp. 2304DJ65-17. The sequence continues at coordinate 103,138 of NZ_JBYVJV010000005.1, read as the reverse complement.
GCGTAAGCTTCGTGATGCCGGTATTGCTACCGTTCACTATGTAAGCCCTTCTATCTGGGCCTGGCGGCAGAAGCGGGTTTTGAAAATCCGTGAATCTGTTGACCATATGTTGTGTCTGCTGCCTTTTGAAACAGAGGTATATGACAAGCACGGTGTACCAGCTACTTTTATCGGACATCCACTGGCTGATCAGATTCCTCTGGAAGAGGACGATGCTGAAGCCCGTAAAGTGCTGGGCTATAGCTCTGATGAGATCCTTGTCGGGGTTTTGCCTGGTAGTCGCTCTGGTGAAGTGAAAAGGCTTGCGCCACTGTTTCTGGAAACCATCAAGCTAATGCTGGCTACCCGGCCGGAGCTGAAGTTTGTGATCCCCTGTGCCAGTACACAACGTAGGTCGCAAATTGAAGGTTTTCTGGAGGAACAGGGAGGTAAACTTCCCGTTAAGCTGGTTGATGGCAAATCCCATGAGGTGATGTCGGCAGCGAATGTGTTGCTGATGGCATCGGGCACAGCTGCGCTAGAAGGTTTGCTGCATAAAAAGCCGATGGTGATCAGTTACCGGGTTAATGCCCTGACTTTTGCCATTATGAAACGACTGGTCACTGTTGAGCATGTATCTCTTCCCAATCTGTTAGCTGGACGGGAAATTATTCCTGAACTGCTGCAGGATGATGCCACTCCGGAAGCTTTGGCTAGCGCCACGCTTAAGTGGATTGAGGATAAAGAGAAGTGTCGTAGCCTGATCGCAGAATACCACCGCATTCACAATACACTGAAGCAGGATGCTAGCAGCCGTGCAGCTGATGCTGTTATGGATGTTGTTGATAAACTCTCTTCTTCTGTTCAGAAAACCAGCGAGCCGGAGACAACTGTTCATGAGTGAATGGGTTCAGACTGGGCTTGAGTTTTGTCAGGACTCAGGACCGGAAGACATTATTGCAGGGGTGGATGAAGTGGGCCGTGGTCCGCTGTGCGGAGCAGTGGTCACTGCAGCTGTAATACTTGACCCTGAACGTCCGATAGCCGGTTTGAATGACTCAAAAAAGCTCAGTGAAAAAAAGCGTGATGTGCTTTTTGATGAAATTCGGGAGAAAGCCCTTTCCTGGGCTGTTGGGCGTTGTGAGGTCGAAGAGATTGATCGGCTGAATATTCTTCAGGCTACTATGGTTGCCATGCAGCGTGCGGTGGCCGGTCTTTCTGTTAAACCTACCCTGGTTTTGGTTGATGGTAACCGTACTCCTGACTTTGGCTGCCCTGCCCGTGCCGAGGTAAAAGGTGATGGTCGCATAGCGGAAATTTCTGCTGCTTCCATTATCGCAAAAGTGGTACGCGACCGGGAAATGGTTGAACTGGACAAGCGGTATCCTGGTTATGGGATTGCGGGTCATAAAGGTTACCCCACCAAAGCCCATATGGAAGCACTGAAAACCCTCGGTGTTACCCCAATCCATCGTCGTTCTTTCAAGCCTGTGCGTGAGTGTCTGGAACCCTGATCCAGACACTGCGCTAGCTTCCTCTCTTTCTCCCATACGCAAAAACAATCTCTGCTGGTATGATTGACCGATTACCTGTTAATCATCTCGAGACCTCAATGTCAGCCCACCCTTCCCAGTTTGTTCACCTGCGTGTCCACAGTGAATTTTCACTGATCGACAGCCTTGTGCGCATAAAGCCTCTGATTAAAACCGTGGCCGATATGGGAATGCCAGCCATAGCCATGACCGACCAGGCAAATATGTGTTCACTGGTTCGTTTCTATCAGGGAGCACAGGGTAGTGGTATCAAGCCGCTGTGTGGTTGTGATGTCTGGGTTGAGAATGTTGTTCCGGAAGAACCACCAACCCAGCTGGTTCTGCTGTGCATGAATACTGAGGGTTATAAAAACCTGTTGGAGCTGGTATCAGAAGGCTTTCAGAAAAACCAGCATCAGGGGAAATCCGTTCTCAAGCGTGGGTGGATTCTGGAGCGCAACCAGGGTTTGATCGCACTGTCTGGTGGGCGGCGCGGCGAAATTGGTCAGGCTCTTTTGGGGAGCCATCCTGAGCAGGCTAACGATTTAATGGAGCAGTGGTTACAGGCCTTTGGTGATCGCTTCTATTTAGAGCTTCAGCGTACAGAACGCCCGGGTGAAGAAGAATACCTCCATGCGGCTGTCGATCTGGCAATTCGCATGGATGTGCCGGTGGTGGCCACCAATGATGTAATGTTCCTGTCTCGAGAGGACTTTGAAGCTCACGAGGCGCGGGTCTGTATTGGTGAGAGTCGCACGCTGGACGATCCCCGTCGTCCAAAAAATTATTCCGACCAGCAATACCTGAAAACAGCCGATGAAATGCACGAATTGTTTTCAGATATTCCTGAAGCTATTGCCAATACCATAGAAATTGCTCGCCGATGCAGTGCTGATGTACCACTGGGTACCTACTATCTGCCGGACTTCCCTGTACCAGAAGGGAAAACCATGGATCAGTATTTCCGTGAATTTTCCGCTGAAGGTCTGGAAGAACGCCTCAAATTTATTCTCGACCCTAATGCAGGCGATTATGAAGAGCGCCGCAAGGTTTATTACGACCGCTTGAACTTTGAGCTGGATATTATCTTGCAGATGGGATTCCCTGGTTACTTCCTGATCGTGATGGACTTTATCCAGTGGGGTAAGGATAACGGCGTTCCGGTAGGGCCGGGTCGTGGTTCCGGTGCTGGATCTCTTGTGGCTTATGCCCAGAAGATTACTGACCTTGATCCGTTGCAGTATGATCTGCTGTTCGAGCGATTCCTGAATCCAGAGCGGGTATCCATGCCCGATTTTGACGTCGACTTCTGTATGGATGGCCGGGATAGGGTTATCGATTATGTGGCCGAAACTTACGGCCGTAATGCGGTTTCCCAGATTATTACCTTCGGTACCATGGCGGCCAAGGGTGTTGTAAAAGACGTTGCTCGTGTACAGGGCAAGTCTTACGGCATGGCTGACAAGCTTTCCAAGCTGATTCCTTTCGAAGTGGGCATGACACTTAACAAGGCTTTTGATCAGGAAGAAAGCCTGCGGGAATTTCTTGAGAATGATGAAGATGCCCGGGAAGTCTGGGATATGGCTCTCAAGCTTGAGGGTATAACTCGAAACGTTGGTAAGCACGCTGGTGGTGTGGTTATCGCGCCAACCAAGCTGACGGATTTCGCACCGTTGTACTGTGACGAAAGCGGACAGGGGTTGGTGACCCAATATGATAAGAACGATGTAGAAACTGCGGGTCTGGTGAAGTTTGACTTCCTGGGGCTGAGAACCCTGACCATTATCGATTGGGCTCTGAAAATGATTAACCCACGTCTTGCGCGTGAGGGGAAAGAGCCGGTCGATATTATGCAGATCGACCTGGAAGACCCGGTTTCCTATGATCTGCTGAAGGCTGCAGAAACAACTGCTGTTTTCCAGCTGGAATCCCGTGGTATGAAAGACCTGATCAAGCGTCTTCAGCCCGACTGTTTCGAAGATATTATCGCCCTTGTGGCACTGTTCCGCCCCGGCCCATTGCAGTCCGGCATGGTGGATAACTTTATTAACCGGAAGCATGGTCGGGAAAAGATTTCCTATCCCGATGTGCAGTGGCAGCATGAATGGCTGCAACCGATTCTGGAACCTACCTACGGCATTATCCTGTATCAGGAGCAGGTTATGCAGATTGCCCAGGTTCTGGCTGGTTACACGCTTGGTGGAGCGGATATGCTGCGCCGGGCTATGGGTAAGAAAAAGCCTGAGGAGATGGCCAAGCAGCGGGCCGGATTTGAAGCGGGGGCTGTTGCGCAAGGTATTGATGGCGAGCTGGCCATGAAGATCTTTGACCTGGTGGAGAAGTTCGCCGGTTATGGTTTTAACAAATCACACTCTGCTGCCTATGCTCTGGTCTCCTATCAAACCCTATGGCTGAAGAAACACTTCCCGGCTGAATTTATGGCGGCGGTTATGTCGTCGGATATGCAGAACACCGATAAGGTGGTGACCTTTATCGAAGAGTGTCGGAATATGAAACTGGAGGTTCTGCCTCCGGATGTGAACAGTGGTGATTATCTCTTCGATGTAAACCGTGATGGTCATATCGTTTACGGACTTGGTGCCATCAAAGGTGTTGGTGAAGGTCCGATTGAAGCGATTGTTGCAGCCCGGAAAGATAGTGGGAAATTTAAAGACCTGTTTGATTTCTGCCAGCGAATAGACAGCAAGAAAGTGAATAAACGTTGTCTTGAAGCTCTGATTCGTTCCGGTGCCTTTGACAATCTTGGGCCTTGTCCGGAGCTTAAGAATCTCAATATAAATCGGGCGATTCTCGACTCTTCCATGGAAGAGGCGGTAAAGGCTGCGGACCAGTCAGCTCGCAGCGCGGCGGGTGGTCTTGGCGATCTGTTTGGCGGCCTCGCACCTGCTGAAGACGAAAATGCCTATGAAAAATATATGGGCGCTCGTGAGTGGCCGGATAAAGAACGGCTGCGTGGTGAGAAAGATACTCTTGGCCTTTACCTGACCGGACACCCGATTGATGAATACGAAAAAGAGATTCGTCACTTCGTCCGTAACCGGGTCTGTGATCTCCAACCGTCCCGAGACAATATCAATATTGCCGGTTTGATCGTCAACATGCGGGTTATGAAAAACAAGCGTGGTGACAAGATGGGTTTCCTGACTCTGGATGATCGCAGTGGCCGGATTGAGGTTTCCGTCTTCTCCGATACTTTTGCCAAGCATCAACACCTGTTGGTGAAAGATACTTTGGTGGTTGTGGAGGGAGAGGTCAGCTTTGATGATTACTCCGGTTCTATTAAAGCAAATGCTCGCAAAGTCATGAGTTTGGTTGAAGCTCGCAGTCAGTATGTGAAAGAGCTGGAAGTGGGGATGGATGAGGCGGACTGCTCCGGCAATTTTGTCGCTTCATTGCAGAAGCTGTTGTCCGACCATGCTGGCGGTACTCCAGTGGTTATTCAGTTTGAAAAAGATGATGCCAAAGGGCGGATTCAGCTGGGTGATGACTGGGGCATAAGCCCGGGTGATGAGCTGGTGCAGTTACTTCGGGATCGTTATGGAAAAGAGCGGGTCAAGGTACTGTACTCCTGACCCGCTTCAAACCATTAACTATTGGTCAGGCTGTTTCTGGCACGGTTTAACAGATCATTCAGGTGCTTCTCGGCACCGCTGTGATAGCGGGATTCCGGGAACTCCTGGGTGATCTGGCGCAGAAGAAGCAGGGCAGTGTGACGATCGTTACCGCTGACTTCTTTCTGGTTCAGCAAAATAAGCGCTTTCTGGTAGAGAGCGGCAGCGCGAAAATCATCAGGCATGGCCGCTTCGTTATAAACAATGGTGTAAAGTTCCAGAGCATCAGGAATTCGCTTTTTAACAACAGCTCGGCGAGATAGTGGATTCATATCCTGATCCAGCTTTTCATATTCCTTTCTTAGGTCGACAGCAGTCCTTTCCCACTCTTGGAGTTTTTCAGCTGGTGTCATCTTAATTGGGTTGTTCTGAAGGGCTTTTACCTTCTCAATCTGCGGGCGGGCAAAGTCAGCACCCCGACTGTTGGGGAATTCCTCGACAATGCGGTTCAGGTAACTCAGAGACTTCTCGTAATCCCTGTCAACGTTATAACTGCTTTTGTAGATCATGGCGATTTGATGGAGGGTCAGAGCCTTGATGTTGTCGCTGAAGCCGGGGGTGTTATAACCCTGAAGATAAAACTGTTCCGCCTCACTGGACTTTCCCTTGGCAACAGCCCGAACTGACAGGGTCAGCATATCGCCTTCTTCATCGATAATGGCATCAATCAGCTTGCCTTTCAGATCTTCGTGGCGGGCAAATTCCCTTGTGCTCAGTTCGGCAACATAAACTGGAGTCGTTGCCGCGCAGGCTGTCAGAAATACGCTGAAAAGGAGGGTAAGAGTTAGGCCGGTTTTACCGGTCTTCTGGTCTGCTGGCATGCTCGCTCCATGGGCTGGATGTTGTTATTTGTCGGGATGATAACATCTTGCCGCACAGTTTTTTTGGGTGCATTGACCGCCGAGTCATGATTATGAGCAAATGATTTTTCTGGAATGAATAAAGCCCTTTCTTATTCCCGTTTCTGATTGCTTTTTTCTTACTGGAATTAGATCCCGTTTATCTAGATAAAACAGTTTTAAATCCCCCCTTTGGCGCTGCTCTAGTATTCAGTGTGAAGTATCCGTAGTCCCCCGCTTCCCGCGGGATGTTCGATAGTCCCGGGAAGTGTTAAGGGGTGGTGTGACCGACGGAATAATCGTCTTTTCAGTATGCGTTAGTGCGGAAAGGCCGGTTTCTGACGATGTTTCCAGATTCCAGAATGAAGATAAATCTGGTGGCGCAAATTGTCCGAATGCAGCAGGGATGTTTCGGTGATGTCAAAAAAAGCGTTCACGCAGGCTCCATTGCCTTTTCATGGTGACAGCCTTAGTAGCTACTTAAAGGTGTACAACCGGCGTACAGGCAGGGAGTTGGGTTATCTTGGTAATATCAGCACCAATGGACTGATGCTGATTACCCGCTGGCGCATGCAGTGTGAAGCAGAGTTTAATATGCGTGTTGTATTACCTGAGCCTTTGCTTGGTAAAAAGTATGTGGATTTTGATGCCCGCTGCCAGTGGTGTCGCCCGGATATTGATGCTGAAAGTTTCGACTCCGGCTATGTCGTTTTAACCAGCACAGTGAATTACGACCTGCTGATTTCTGCTCTTCAACACTACTTCTCTTTCTCTGACGATTAACGGACTCCTGATGGGGTGATAAGCTGTGGCAGTTATCTCCCTTATGGAATCCCGCTGTGGCGCAATCTTTTTATTTCTACGATTTTGAAACCTTCGGAACCGATCCTGCCCGGGACTGGCCCTGCCAGTTCGCTGGTATTCGCACAGATGGTGATTTTCGTGAAATTGGTGAGCCCCTCAATATCTATTGTCGCCTTCCGGACGACCAGCTGCCACACCCCGAAGCTTGTCTGGTGACTGGCATCACCCCTGATGAGGCCAATGAGAAGGGCGTTTGTGAAGCGGCTTTTATTTCCAGAATTAACCAGGAGTTCTCCGTTCCCAATACCTGTGTACTGGGTTACAACACCATTCGTTTCGATGATGAGGTGACCCGCCACAGCCTCTATCGAAACTTTCAGGACCCTTATGCCAGAGAGTGGAAAAATGGTTGTTCCCGCTGGGACTTGATTGATGTAATCAGGTTGTGTGCAGCTCTAAGGCCGGACGGTATCAACTGGCCAAGGCGGGAGGATGGAACCCATAGCTTTAAGCTGGAAGAGTTAACCAAAGCAAACGGTATTGCCCATGAGGGGGCTCACGATGCATTGTCCGATGTGCGGGCAACCATTGCCATGGCCAGGCTGGTGCGGGAAGTGCAGCCACAGCTTTTTGATTTTGTGTTGAATAACCGTTTGAAGCATCAAGTGGGAAAACAACTGGATATTATCTCGCTTCGGCCAAAGCCTGTGGTGCATATTTCCGGGAAGTATCCGGCTGCTAAGTATTGCTTGGCGATGGTGGCTCCTCTGGGTGGTCATCCGACAATGAAAAATGAAGTGATTGTTTATGACCTGTCTGTTGATCCCACACCGTTATTGGAGCTTTCTGCTGAACATATTCGGCACCGAATGTTTACTCCCACAAAGGTTTTGCAGGAAGAAGGGGTTGAGCGTATACCGGTAAAAACTATTCGTTTAAATCGCAGCCCTATTGTTGTGCCATGGAAGACGGCGCGGGATGAGGATTGTGAGCGTATCGGCTTGGATCGGTCACTGTGTATGAAGCACTACGATATGCTGTTTGCGGATAGTAAGGCTGTTAAAGCGCTGCGGTTGAAGATGGAAGAAGTTTTCAGTGGTAATGATCGTGAGGAAAGTGATGACCCCGACTTGATGTTGTATAGCGGCGGTTTCTTTTCCAATGAAGACCGGAACCTGATGGCTCAGGTTTTGAACACCCCCCCCGCTGAATTAGCAGGTTTAAATCTTCCTTTTGCTGATGATCGGCTTGAAGAAATGTTGTTTCGCTATCGGGCTAGAAACTGGCCAGAGTCTCTTAATGGCCAGGAAAAAGCTGACTGGCAGGCGTTCAGAAAGCAGCGCCTTGAGCAGGGAGAAGTACTGAATTTTCAGGTCTACTTTGAACGGCTTGATGCATTGCTGTCAGAAGAGGCCAGTTCTGACAAGCGAGAGGTCTTGATGAATCTCTATAGCTATGGGAAGTGTTTGGCTGATAGTTTGGCTGTTGCCTGACTCTGTGGGTCAGGCACTCAGGTGTGCTATGTGTTCCGCCAGACGGCCTTTGACTGCAGGCTTTTCAATATAATCGATGGCACCCGCCTGAATTGATGCCACGGCACCATTCAAATCATGTTGAGAGCCAAGAATGATCACAGGCACACCTTCACGGGTGATGTGTGAAACGCGTTCGAAAATCGGCTTCTGGCTTAGCGTGTTAGATGCAATAAGATAGCTTGGGGAGCGGCTTGTTAAACTGCCCTCCATATCTTCCCAGGATGAAAAGCAGCGCAGTGTCAGCTGATCCTTCTCGCAAAGGGATATGATGTCGCTGGTAATGGCTTGGTCATTCTCCACAAGGAAAACGCATGGCTCTTGTGCGTTGCTCATAATGAGATCCTGATTAATTAACTTCGGTGCAAGGTATTACAAACAAGGAACCTCTTTTGGTTTGAATGTTCCTTCATTCCGGTATCACCGACAGGTTAATCATAGGGGGCTGTGGGGTTTGAGGACTATCGTTGTTTTTACCCAGCACTGTGCGCAAAGCCGCTAGACTTTGTCCGAGTGTTATGGTGGCAGGAGCTTTTAGGGGAGGGTACCGGTACTGCTTGTGGCAGTACCGGAGGGTAGAGCCGGGATGAGACTTACTTGAAGCGGAAATCTTCTTTCAGGTGATCTTTCACCTGCATAACCTGACGAACCAGGTGAGCCAGAGATTTGGTGCCCATCTTTTCCATTACGCGGGAGCGATGGATTTCAACGGTGCGTTGGCTCAGGTTGATGTCGGCAGCGATAACCTTGTTGGCCTTGCCTTCAACAACGTGATGAAGAACTTCGCGCTCACGTTCAGTCAGGGTAGACAGGCGACGCAGGATTTCTTTGTGCTCAAGCAGCTCGGCGCGCTGTTGAGTGTCCAATTTCAGTGCGTCATTAATGAGATCCAGCAGCTCCTGATCACGGAAAGGCTTCTGGATAAAGTTCATGGCACCATCTTTGATCGCCTGAACAGCCATTGGCACGTCACCGTGACCAGTGATGAAGATGATTGGCAGAATGCAGTGCATGTCATTGAGCTTGCTCTGCAGTTCCAGGCCGCTCATGCCGGGCATTCTGATGTCGAGTACGATGCAGCCGGGTCTGTTCTCGTCGTAGGCCTCGAGGAAATCGGCTGGGGAGCCAAAGACTTCCACTTTCTGACCCACGGAATTCATCAGCATTCTAAGAGAGTCTCTAACTGCTTCATCATCGTCAATGATAAATACAGTGGGTTCCTGTTGTTGTTGCATGATGGCTCCGGTACTGCTAACAGAGATGTAGCAATGAATTGTCAATCCGGGATGGTTCAAACCGGCTACAGACGACAGTTCTTGCGGGTTAGGCAAAGCCTGTACGGGCGAGCTTCCGGTTCTTCGCACCCCTTCGTTAATAAGGTGTCAGTTTTATAGCCGCTGTATGCAGAATCGGCAAACCACAAGCCAACCCTGCCGCATATCGGAAGTGTTGGTTTGTGGTCTGGAGTAACCAGACCATCAGGTATATAAACCTTAATGGTTGCTGGTTCCTGATTGTGTGCGACCTTTCGTTTAGTGAAGATGGTGTAGTTGTTTCTTACACCTGATCACTAACTGTCAGCCTGCGGAGAAATAAAGATTATGTAGTTTCAGTATTTCACCCTGCCTTTGCTGTGTTCTCAGGGTCGGTATCCGCAAAGTTTGGCAAGACTATAGGGACTCTAACGAGGTTTTAATCCGTACAAATACGGTATTGCTCATATCTGTGGTGGTTTTTGTTTGTTTTGTGATCATTTACACATTTGCAGATTCATTACGAAACATTTTCAATCTTTGCAGTGTTGATCTATGAGTGGCACTATGGTTTTCAGGGCGCAGTTATGGACAGGGACGCCATGGATGCACGCATAATAATTATAAAAAGAGTGATCTGCCGTCATGAGAAAACTGACGAAATTCCTTTTCATTGTTTTATGCCTGTCTTTTGGAAAGGTTCACGCTGAAGCTGCAACAGACCAATCTCTGATAAATGATGTATACCGCCTGCAGGTTGATGCCTACGAGGCCAGTACACTTTTCCATATGTACACCTTGCTCGAGGGAGACCGGCAGGTTTCCGGTGATATCGAAGATGTTGTTGCCCGTATCCAGAACCAGGTAAACAACCTGCAAACTTCTGATTTGTTATCCGACGATGGTCGTTTTTCTGAGGCCGCTGAGCAGTTTGTTGAATTGGTGCAGGCCAATGAAATTGCCAGTGAGGGTTTTACTTCTGTATATACAGTCAATGATATGGAAGCTGCGCTAGATGCTTTTCAGGAAAGTCTTGCAGAGCTTCTTCCAGAAGGGGCGCTTTCCTCCCAGGCCAGTATTCTGAGTAATGCTGTGCTGGTAAGAAAAATCGGCTCACGCTATGCACGCCTGGCAGCGCACTGGAATGCCCGCACCGGTATTTTGGCCGATGCTGACGGTGACACTATTGATATTCATACAAATATTGTCACGGACCAGCTGGAAACTCTGGTTAAGAAAGAGGATTTAACTCCAGAAGAAAGAGCATCTGTGAATCAGGCTATGAAGAAGTGGCGCTTTATTTCTCCCAAGCTGATCGACTATCAGAATGACACAGTGCCTTACCTGGTGAGCCGTTACAGCACATCTATAGCCAATCAGCTATTGAATACTCTGTAATGCTGGTCGGGTTTACTCAGGGTTTTCATCCTGTTTCATTTGCTGCACCCAGCGGAACACTTCGGCAACCGGGGTGATAAGTTCGCTGGGTATGTAGTCAAAAACTTCTGACTGGCTGAACAGTGCGTGAGCCAGAGGAACATTTTCCATAACCGGTATATTGTTGCGCTCCGCAACCTTAATAATGAATTGCGCCTGATTCCGTTTGCCCAGGCAGGTCACCATGGGTAGCGGGGTTTTTGCTTTGTTGTAGTGAAGCCCAACGGCAATATGAGTAGGGTTCTTTATCACAACGTCGGACTGGGCAACATTATCTTCTGAGTTCAGTAGCTCCCGGTGTAGTTCTTTTCTCTTGCCTTTGATTTCAGGGTTACCTTCCATCTCTTTGTATTCGCGCTTTACTTCATCTTTGGTCATCTTCTGTTCTTTGGTGAACTGGTACTTTTCAAACATAAAGTCGAAAAGTGAGATCACCATGAAGGCGACAATCGCGAATAGCATCAGCTTTTTCATTAATGAACCCAGTACAGGAAGAATGCAGTCTGTGCCGCAAAAGGGCAGGTTCATAAGTTCATTCAAACTGCCTCGGATAACGTAATAAACCACCAGAGACAAAAACAGAATCTTGATAATGGATTTGACCAACTCCACCACGTTTTTGATGGAGAAGATTTTCTTGGCACCCTGAATAGGATTGATCTTCTTGATGTCGGGTTTAATTGGTTCAAAAGCCAGAAGCATGCCGAACTGAACAACGTTGCCAGCAACTGCGGCAAAGGCGGAGGCCACAACCAGAGGGGCGATCATAAGAATGGCTTTTGAGAGCAGGCCCAGAGCAACGGACTTCAGGGCAACACGAAACTCCATTTCATAGAACTCTGCCGGGTAGAGCAGCAGCTCCTGAAACATCTGAACATACCAGTCGCTGAGTGCCCAGATAATAACAACAACGGCGATAATGCCTGCGGTGGAAGAAATTTCCTTACTCTTGGCGACCTGTCCCTTCTTGCGGGCATCGCGCAACTTTTTCGGTGTGGGTTCTTCGGTTTTTTCACCGCTCATAGTGTTCTGTTCTTATCTAGAAAGAGTTTGGCGCTTGTCGAAAGGTATTACATTAAATATCGCCCAAGAATCTGCATTACGCTGGGAAATTCACCGGCAGTTTCCTTCGCAAGTTTCATAACCGTTGCCACATAAAGAACCAGAATAGCCACGGCCACGGCACTCTTAATAGGCATGGCAAGAATGAACACGTTGAGCTGGGGGGCAGAGCGGCTGATCAGGGCAATTCCCCATTCTGTTATAAACATACAGATCATAATCGGAGCCGCGAGCCAGACGGACAGCGTGATAATTAAATCAAACTGCCCAAGGAAAAACAGAACCGCTGATTGATTCAACTTTGGCCAGAACTCAAATACCGGCCAGGCTTCATAGCTATGAAAGAGGCTGCCCAGCAGAATCAAAAACACGCCACTGATAAGGTAAATACAGGTGAATGCCTGGGAGAACATTAATCCCATAGGTGACGTTTCCGAGCCAGACATGGGGTTCATGGTGCTGGCCATAGAGGCACCACGCTGGTTATCGATAATAAAACCAGCAGCTTCCAGAGCCCAGAAGGGAATAGTGGCGATAAAGCCAATAAACATTCCGATCATCACTTCTTTAAGAATGATGGTGAAAATCATCAGCATGCCTGGGCTGGTTTCCGGCTCCTGTGCTGAGATCATCGGAAACATGAAAATGGCCAGACTACCTACGATGCCATTCCGGATCATGGCACCACCAACAACCTGTTTATTCAGAATGGGCATGGAGTTAAAGGCCGCAGCCATACGCACCATAGTCATGCTGTATATAAAGAACACATCTTTGATTTCTGACGTGACCTCAGGAGGCATATCAGATTTCCGGCAGGTAATTCATGATCGCCAGAGAGAAGTTGTACACTTCAATACCCATCCAGCGGGCAGTGGCGAATATGCTGATAACTACGGCGATCAACTTAAAAGCGAAAGGAAGCGTTTGCTCCTGAATCTGGGTGAGGGCCTGAACCAGGCTCACAAGAAGACCAATACCGGCGGCGGCGATAATTGGCGGCATTGATAGAATCAATGTCAGCATTAATGCTTTGGCTGTCATTGTCAGAACATCTGCTTCAACCATTGTCTGATCCCCTGGCTATTGGTAACTGAGTACGAGTCCATGTATCAGTCGGGTCCAGCCATCCAGCAGCACAAACAACAACAGCTTGAAAGGCAATGAAATAGTCATGGGGGATACCATCATCATACCCATGGCCAGAAGAATGTTAGAAACAATCAAATCAATAATGATAAATGGCAGGTACAGTAGGAATCCCACCTGAAAAGCTTTGGTCAGTTCACTTACGGCAAAGGCTGGAACAAGAATCATCAGACTGTCCTGAGCCAGTTCTTCTTTATATTCCGGTGGCCAGAGCGCAGTAGCTGTCTTCAGGAAAAAGCGCCGTTCCCGGTCAGTGGTGGTTTTCATAAGAAACTTGCGATAGGGCACAATGCCTGCTTCGTAAACTCCCCGCCAGGAATCATCCTTTATGCTGATCTGCTCATCCTTAACAATGTTAAACATCTCAATCCCCACCGGCGCCATAATGTAAATGGTGAGAATGATCGCCAGAGAGTTCAGGGCCATATTTGGGGGGATTTGCTGCAGACCTGTAGCATTTCGAAGGATACCGAATACTACAACTAGTTTGAGGAACGAGGTTCCGAGAATGGCAACAAACGGCACCAGTGACATTAGCGCCAGAGGCAGTATCAGGTAAAACGGTGATGAGAGATCAAACTCCATCGCTGGATCCTTTTTTCCCGGTTATCCTGTGTACTGCTCAGTGTGTAATGCGTTTAAAGAAGCTTGGTAATACGCGCGCCAATCTGATTGTTGATATTGACCAGTTCGCACTCGGCAAAGACTTTGCCATTGGCTTTCATGGTGACAGGGCTGGCGATATTTCTATTCAGCTCAAAGGTGTAACCTGGTCCAAGACGTCCCATTTCACCAACAGTCAGTTCGTGGTTGCCCACATCAAAAACCAGCTTCACTGGTAAGCCTTGAATATCCTGATGGTTCACATGTTGCGTGGGTGCTGCTGCAGGTTGAGGGGCGGCCTGCTGTGGAGCCATCTGCTGCTGAGCCATTTGTTGTTGGGGCTGGGCAGCCATTTGCTGTGGCTGAGGTGCGGCGGCCTGAGGTGGTGTGTCAGAAAGCCCCAGGTCATCATCGTCATCAAAGTCATCGCCGAGATCCAGATCATCATCCAGATCATCAAAATCATCGAAGTCGTCACTCATACTGTTCTCCACCCTCTGTTTCAGCGTGATCTGAGAACCGCTGATCTCTGCGATAAATCCCGTGCTTTCCGACATCCTGAGAAATACATACTTGCCGGTTTTGTACCAGGAGCGATCCAGTAGCACGATATCGCCAGTTGCAAGCTGTCCCAGTCGGGTATCCGAAAGCATCGTATGACCGACCTCAACAGCAAGAGGCATGGCTAAATGATCGGCAGGCAGCGCCTGAGCTGTACCCAGAGTGGTGCTGATCATGCTGTTGATCTGATCGTTCACAACCAGAAGGCCACTGGAAACCCGGCTTTGTCCCTGAAAGGCAACGCCCAGACAAGGCGTACCTTCGGGAATATGATCACTGCGTGATACCCGGTTAAGGCGTAAATCTTTTTGTAGAAGGGCGCGAAGGTCGCCCAAGAGGCGGTCAATGGCCATGGTCGCGCAACCAAGGCGAAGATCATCGGGCAGTTGCTCAAGTAAATCTGATAAAGGGCTTCCGCCAATGGCCATATCAGCAAACAGATCCCGGGTAACTTGTATCCGTACGGGAAGACCATCTACAGAGATTTGAAATTCCAGATCAAACTGGCGTGCTGCAGTCACCGGCGTCAGGCTGACTGCACAGGGCTGGCCATTAATCTGGCTCTGCAGCTGGCCGGCAGAACCACTTACAAGATTGTTCAGCAGTGCTTGCTGATGAGACAGGGGCTTGTAAGCAAATGGCTGGATAGACATGATTATTCAGAGCCCTTAGCTATCTGCTTCATCATCATTATCTTCGGCAAAATACTGCTCACGGGAGCGTCCGTCACCGGTATCCTGATCAGCTCCACCGCCCTGCATCTTGATGTTGACCTCAATGTCTCCCCCCATTTTTTTATTGAGAGTATCCATCAAAGCTTGCTCTCCCTTATTCAGGAAGTTAAAGGATTCTGCAGAGGTAGTAGTGAACTCGATAGACATCTTGCCGGTGGCATCCTTGCGGATCATCATTTCCGTACCGGGCAACATATCGTTCTTGAAATCGACTTTGACCGCCTTAACATCGGAAGCGTTACTAACCATGATCTTGTCGACGATCTTGTCAATCTTGTCGACCATCTGCTTATTATCCACGCCCTGTACTTCAGCGGTTTTACCCATACGGGCTTCCATGGTTTTGGCGGCATCACCATGCGCCATTGCATCGCCTTCGTCCTTTTTATCTTTCTTTTTGGAATGAAGGTTTTTGAAGAGATCTTCCAGGCCGTCTTTCTTGGCATCGTTGCCCCGAACATCACCTTTATCGCCCTTTTTCTTTTTCAGGGCGTCATCGAACTCACCACTGTTACGTTCGGCTTCTTTTTCCTGGGCGCGGTCATTTTGTCCGGCGCGTCCATTCTCAGATGGGCCGGATTGCTGTGGAGTGCTGGCAGGTCCCTGTACACTGCTCATAATGGCTTCCTTTCCTCAGTGACGATTGCGGGGAGTAAACTCCTCCAGTTCCAGCTCTTCCAGACGGGCCTTTTCCTTGGCCGCTTCCTGGTTCAGTACATCGGTAAACTCTTCGAATTTCTGTACAGCCTGAGTAGCTTTGGCGTGAGCCTGACGAGCCTCTTCAAGCTGGTTTTTGCACTCTTCAAGATGCTCTTCGGCTTTTTTGATGGCTTCCTGAAGAACCAGGTCCTGCTCTCTGAGCTTGGCAACCTTCTGTTTGAGAATATCGAGGTCAAACTGTTTTACCTCGGTATTCATAATATTATCGTAGAGTCTCTGCTCTTCTTGATAACGCCACTCTTTATAGTCAATGAATTCCTGTTTTTTCTTCTCAATATCCTGAACGGCGACTTCAACCCGGTAACGACATTTTCTCACTTCATCTTCTGCCGATTTTTCCCGGATTCGTTTTATCCTCAACAGGTCGTCCAGCATGCTTCAGAACCTCAACGAATCAACTGATGTAGTTGTTGAACCGTGGTATCAAAGTCAGAAAGCTCGTCAGTACGTTGTTTGAGGAAGGTGCGAATCGATTCAATCTTGGCCAGCGCCTGGTCCGCCAGAGGGTCTGCGCCCTGTTTGTATTCACCAACCTTAACCAGCAGTTCAATCTCTTCAAACTTTGCCATCAGCTCCCTGACTTTACCCGCGGAACCGATATGATCCTTATCCACAATATTGTTCATAACCCGGCTGGCAGACGCGAGAACATCAATGGCTGGATAATGGTTTGCTGCTGCCAGTTTCCGCGAAAGGATAATGTGTCCATCGAGGATGGATCTGGTTTCGTCAGCCACGGGTTCCGACATATCGTCACCTTCCACAAGTACGGTATAGAGGGCGGTGATTGAGCCCTTGTCTGACATTCCGGCTCTTTCCATAAGTTTTGGCAGAGTTGCGAAAACCGAAGGTGGGAAGCCTCGACGTGTGGGAGGTTCGCCTGCGGCCAGACCTATCTCCCGCTGAGCACGGGCAAAACGGGTAACGGAATCCATAAGAAGTAAAACCCGTTTTCCTTGATCACGAAAATATTCAGCAACGGCTGTAGCGGTATAAGCAGCTTTTGCCCGCTCCATGGATGATTTATCTGATGTGGCAACAATGGTGACTGATTTTTTAATACCTTCCGGCCCCAGATCATGTTCCAGGAATTCTCTTAATTCCCGTCCCCGTTCACCGATCAGTGCAAGAACGGTGACATCCACTTCGGCACCTTTTACCAGCATGGAGAGCAGGGTGGACTTACCACCACCGGCTGCTGCGAAAATACCCATCCGCTGGCCTTCACCGCAGGTCAGGATTCCATCCAGAACCCGCAGTCCCAAAGGAAGTGGCTGGTCGATAATTTTACGGGTCAAAGGGTCAGGGGCATTGGCGTAAACCGGATACCAAGCTTCCGGATTAACCTGTTCATCAGGGTCTGCATGGAGAGGACGGCCCATACCATCAAGTACTTTGCCGAGAAGGTGTGAACCAACGGCGACATGATGAACCCGGCCGGTGGGGATTACCTCGGTGTTAGAAGAGATGCCCAGCATATCTCCCAGTGGAGTAAGAACCGCATCATAACCTTCAAAACCAACCACTTCGGCGTAATTCATATCATCTTCGCCGGGAGTGAACAGTTCGCAGAGCTCACCAATTTTAACCCCGGGAACTGCGGCCTTGATGATCATCCCCTGAACTTCGGTCACCCGGCCGCGAATATCGACCAGTCGACTGCCATCTACCGCGCTCTGGAGGGCATCTGTTAAATAATCGAGTGCATCACTGTCGCTCAAGGTCAAACTCCCTGTGACCAGTTCACTACAGGTTTTCTATCATTGTAGAAAAGCCATCACTATTGAATCGGCAGGGGACTGGACTGAGTGAGTGAGGGCTACAAAAAAAGAACGCCCCGGCGGGGCGCTATGAGTGGGGAATCTGTTGTTCTAACTGGCTTACACCATGATGCCCATGCCACCGTCGGGCTGGGATGGAGGCTGTCCGCCACCACTTGGTGTTGAACCGCCGCCAGACGCTGGTGGTTGCTGCCCGGTACCATCGCTCTGAGTGTTGCTGGCTTCCTGCACAACCCACTCAAGCGTGTTTACAAACTTTTCCAGATTGGATTCAAAAGCACCATAATCAATCGCTGCGGTCATAGATCTGATCAGCAAGACTTCGGTCTTATCGTGATTCAGGGAAAGGTAGGCGCCCTGCATGCTGTGATGCTGAAGGTTGATAAAGAGCAGCTTTTCAAACAGAGCCACTTTATCTTCGCAGGCCGCGTGGGCTTCAACAGGCTTAACGGCAGAAACGAAAACCAGAGCTTCGTCTTCTTCCAGATATTCCATGTTGACGATAAGAGTGTCATCAAAGCAGAGGCCACAGGCTCCATGCTCGTTCAGCTTTAATTCACCAAGGCCAATACCTTCGGCAAAGCGCTGCAGGTTCTCTTCGACATTCTGCCGATGGGACATGGGCGAAATCCTCCCTGGCTTCTTCTATGTCCAATATCTTGTTTGGAACGGTTACCTGACAACCATGTGTCATGCAGGTCTTAGTAGAAGTTAAGCATAAAAAAGGCGGACACAAGTCCGCCTTTTTCAGGAATGCTGTCATAACCGAAGTTATGACAGAAAGTGGTGCATTGCAGTAACTTTTTTAGAAGGAAAAGTCAGCAAATTACGCAAAGCTGTCAGGGGCGTTCAAGAATGGCGGTAATGCCAAGGCCACCTGCAGCACATACGGAAATCAAACCACGACCGGAACCTTTCTGTTCCAGAAGTTTAGCCAGTGTCGCAACGATACGACCACCAGTCGCTGCAAATGGGTGACCAGTTGCCAGAGAACTTCCGTTCACGTTGAGCTTACTGCGGTCAATAGAACCAAGTGCTTTGTCACGACCCAGCTTCTCTTTGCAGAACTCTTCGCTTTCCCAACACTTCAAAGTGGCCAGAACCTGAGCGGCGAAAGCTTCGTGAATTTCATAGAAGTCGAAATCCTGCAGAGTCAGGCCAGCTTTATCCAGCATCTTGGGGACAGCGTAAGCAGGAGCTAACAGCAGACCTTCTTTCTCGCTGCTTTCCTTGCCAAAGAAATCAACACCGGCTGTTTCGCAAAAAGTCAGGTAAGCACGAACGGGCAGGTTGCGCTCAGCGGCCCACTCTTCGCTGGCCAGCAGTACAACAGAAGCACCGTCGGTCAGGTTGGAACTGTTAGCGGCTGTCAGAGTCCCTTTGCCACTCTTCTTGTCGAAGGCTGGTTTC
Source organism: Parendozoicomonas sp. 2304DJ65-17 (assembly GCF_058148445.1). Classification (NCBI taxonomy): domain Bacteria; kingdom Pseudomonadati; phylum Pseudomonadota; class Gammaproteobacteria; order Oceanospirillales; family Endozoicomonadaceae; genus Parendozoicomonas; species Parendozoicomonas sp. 2304DJ65-17. The sequence continues at coordinate 84,110 of NZ_JBYVJV010000005.1, read as the reverse complement.
AGGCTGGCCAGTTTTTCCAGGGTTGTATCTGGGCGCATAGTGTTGTCGCGTTCCAGACCCAGATAAGGTGTTACCAAATCATCAAAGAAGCCGTCCATGTAGGCTTTGTTCAGATTCTGGTGGCTGGCCAGAGCCATTTCATCCTGCTCGTCCCGTGGGATTCCCCAGTCTTTGGCAGTGATTTCGGTGTGACCACCCATAGACAGCTTGGTGCGAGGCTCACCATTGGATGGTACTAATGGAGCCAGATGGCGCAGACGCAGGCGGCTGGCAACTTTCAGGCGCTCACCGTTGGTTTTGCAGCGGTTCAGATCCAGCAGGATTTTACGCAGGCCTTCATTCACGCCGATTGGAGCATCGGAAGTGGTGTCAGAACCGCCGGCAATACCACATTCAATCTGGCCGAGAGCAATTTTGTTGGCAACCAGAATGGCTGCTTCCAGGCCTGTCCCACAGGCTTGCTGGATGTCGTAAGCGGGAGTTTTGGGATCAAGAGCCGTGCTGAGTACAGCTTCACGGGTCAGGTTGAAATCCCGGGAATGCTTGATAACTGCACCGGCAACAACTTCGCCAACCTGTTCGCCCTGAAGGTTGTAGCGGTTTACCAGACCATTAAGAGCTGCGGTCAGCATGTCCTGGTTGCTGGCGTGGGAGTATGCGGAGTTTGAGCGAGCAAAGGGAAGACGATTGCCCCCGATAATTGCAACTCTTCTTACAGTCTGAGACATGGCTTGTCCTGCTTTGCGGTTCATCTTATTGTGTGGGACGCAGTGTATAGTGCGTGATTATGCTCACATTGGCTATTCTGACCTCTCTCCGCTCTCGGTGTGTCAATTCACTGGAGCGAAGCCTCTGCTCAAATAGCCGCCAATGAGCGCAGGCCTGTACACCTCGCAATATAATAAGGGAGTAAAAATACAATGTCCGATAGATATCAGAAGATAGCGACATCGCCATTTGGCAAAAGCCTGTTCAGCAGCCTTGGCCTGCCTACGCCTGTGGAGCTGGATCGTCAGGATGATGCCGCTGCTGACTTTGTAAAAGGTAAGGTGCTGGTTGGTGCAGCCGCTGGTTCTTCCCTGCTGGATGTTGTTGCAAAGACTCTGTCCGATTCCAGTGCAGAAATCTGCTGTCAGGCAAGCGCAGCCACAGCTTCCGATGTTGTGAAAGCTGCTGAAGCCGCTGGTAAGAAGGTTACACAGGTCAGCACTGGCCGCGAAGATGCTACCAAATTCAAAGGTCTGGTGTTTGATGCTACAGGCATCAGTTCAACATCTGAATTGCGCGCTCTCCACGAATTCTTCAGCCCGGTCGTTCGTAAGATGGCGAACTCCGGTCGTATTGTCGTGCTGGGTCTGGCGATGGAAGATTGCGCCAGCGTTTCCCAAGCTGCTTCCATGCGTTCCCTCGAAGGTTTTACTCGAAGTCTTGGTAAAGAAGTTGGTAAGAAGGGCACCACTGTACAGCTGATTTATGTGAGCAAAGGTGCTGAGGCTCAGTTGGAATCTCCACTGCGTTTCTGTCTCTCCCCGCGTTCTGCTTATGTTTCTGCGCAGGTTTTGAAGGTTTCCAACGGTACAGAAACTACTGTCATTGATTGGGGTCGCCCACTGGCAGATAAAGTGGTTCTGGTAACTGGTGCCTCCCGTGGTATTGGTGAGTCCATTGCTGAAGTGATGGCCCGTGACGGTGCCAAGGTTGTTTGCCTGGATGTGCCTCAGGCTCAGGCAGGTCTGGATAAAGTTGCTGCTCGCTTGGGTGGAACCGCCATTGCTGTTGATATCACTGCTGCAGATGCTCCACAGACTATCGCGGATGCTCTGGAAAAAGATTTTGGTGGTGTGGATGTTGTTGTTCACAACGCCGGTGTTACCCGTGACAAAACCCTCGGCAATATGAAAGCTGACTGGTGGGATATGGTTATCGATATCAACCTGTCTTCCGAAGAGCGTATTAACGACGAGCTGCTTGAGCGTAATCTGCTGCGCGAAAATGGCCGTATTGTCTGCGTATCTTCCATGAGCGGTATAGCCGGTAACTTTGGTCAGACCAACTACGCCGTGTCCAAGGCTGGTGTCATTGGTTACGTTCAAGCTATGGCTGCACCGCTGGCTGAAAAGAACATCACCATTAACGCGGTTGCCCCTGGTTTTATCGAGACTCAGATGACAGCGGCAATTCCGTTGATGACCCGTGAAGTTGGTCGTCGGATGAACTCTCTTTCCCAGGGCGGTCAGCCTCAGGATGTGGCAGAAGCCATTGCTTTCTTCGCCAGCCCGGCTTCCACTGGTGTAAATGGTAATGTGATTCGTGTTTGTGGGCAGTCTCTGCTCGGCGCTTAATTACCAAATACGGTGATGTTCAAAAAATAAACCCGGCAATTGCCGGGTTTATTTTTTTATGGGGTGTTAATTATCAAACTGTACTGAGCTGGCGGCTCATATACTTTTTACTTTTCCGGTATTCGATAGGGGTCATATCGGTCCAGCGCTTAAATGCTCGGTAGAATGTGCTGGGTTCGGAAAAACCTGTCAGGTACACAATCTCATCAATGGATTCTTCTGTTCTGGACAGTAGTTGCTTTGCCAGGTTGCAGCGGTAGTTTGCCAGCAGGTGGTTAAAACTGGTGCCAGCATCAGCCAAACGGCTACGTAGGGAGCGCGCGGTCATATCCAGGCGTTCCGATACGTTTTCCAGGCTGACTTCACCAGAATCAAGCAATTCACCAATGATCCGGTTGACGTCAACGATAATATCCTGCTTTTCCAGACGAGCAATCTGCTCCAGCGCAACCTGTTCGTGAGCTTTCATCAACTCAGGTTCGGCATGCTGGGAAGGGAAGTGCAAAATATTAATGCTGAATTCAATAGCGTTTTGTTCACCATTGAATATCACCGGGCAGCCAAAGATATTTGAATATTCGTCGTTGTCGCCTTCTGCGCCTGCGTGGGTCACCGTGACCGACAGAGGTTTGAAACTGTCCTGAGTAAGGTGGCTGAAAAAGCGAATAGCTCCCAGCAGGATGGCATCGGTCAGATGGCGCATGTCCTGACTGTTTTCGCTGGTGGAGCCAATGCTGAAAATACAGCTGTCGCCTTCACGTTCAACTTTGGCGCTGACTGCATCGCTTAACAGGCGTTGATAGTTCAGAGCCCGATTTAACCCTTCTTCAAAGGTGGGGCTGCTTAAAAATAAGTACTCGATAACCTGTCCCCGAAACACAGGAACATTCTGTCCGAGGTGAAGACCAATAAATTTATCGCCGGTTACTTCTTCACAGGCTTGCCAGAAAATAGTCTGGGCATCGTGTGGGGTACGCACCTGTGGGTCTTCAATATGACGACGGGTAATGCCGCAGCGCTCGTAAATAGCACTGGCATCGATTCCGGCGTTAATAAAGCCCTGATGAGCCATTTTTACCAGAATGCCTGCATCTCTCAGCTCGCTCATAAATCACAGCCCTACTGGAGTTGTTCTTTTTGATGGGGATGCCTGCAAAGCAGCACTACCCGTTATTATTTTTCTCCTGAGGGGCTATCTTAGAGGTGATTGACTCTGGTGACAATGCAATTAATGTTTTCTGTCACTGGCGATTGGTCACTCTGTCGGTTGTCCTTTCTGCCAATGGTTGCCAGAAAGCGCGGAGTAACATGCTGCGGATGAAATAAAAGGATGCCCGAAATGCAAACTCTGGTTCTTCAAAATTTACCATCCATGTTGTCTTTGTATGGCAAAGCTGCTGTTAAGAAAGGTCATTCCGGAGATTTGCCAAAGCTGACAATTGCTGTCCCAGGCATTCGTGCGGAAAAGGCTGTTGCTAAAAAATATGACCGCATCTGTCATTTCTCAGAGAGTCGTTTTCTGGCACCAACCTACCTGCATGTGCTGTCTTTTCCACTGCATATGCGTTTGATGACTGACCCCACTATGCCTCTGAAGCCTATGGGGCTTGTGCATGTGCGCAACAAAATTAAGCAATATCGTCAGGTTGAGCAGGGAGAGCTTCTTTATATTGAATGCTCTGTTGGTGAGGCTCGGGACGTCGACGCTGGCCTTGAATTTGATATTCTGACGCGCATCGAAGCATCAGGCGAACTGGTTTACGAAGGTTTAAGCACGAATCTGAGTCGCCGATCTTCCAAATCTTCTGGCGATAAAAAGAAGCGTCAGCCCCCAGAATCCTTCGATATAATTCAAACTTGGTCACTGCCTGCAGGCCTTGGTCGCAGTTATGGCGCGGTTTCCGGAGACCGTAACCCGATTCACCTTTGGCCAACAACGGCAAAGCTGTTTGGTTTCAAGCGGCATATTGCCCATGGTATGTGGTCTAAAGCACGTGTGCTTGCGGCGTTGTCTGACCAGGTGGGTAACAAGCCTTTTGAAATTGACGTGAGCTTTAAAACACCAGTCTTCCTACCTGCCAAGGTGGAATTCAGTTACACGCAGGAAGAGTCCCAAACCTCTTTCCTTATGCGCTCAACCTCCGGCAAGCCCCATCTTGAAGGCAAGTTGACTCTGCTCTAATCTCACCCGTAAGTCTCTGAACCTGTATAATGCCCTGATTTGATTTCAGGATGCGTTATGCAGGAACAGGATATTCACTGGATGCAGGAAGCACTGGCTCTGGCCCGGTTAGGTGCAGCCGTTGGTGAAGTTCCCGTCGGGGCAGTGGTTGTTCATCAGGGTAAAATTGTTGGTCGGGGGTATAACAGTCCTATCGGGCGCAGTGATCCTTGCGCTCATGCTGAGATTCTTGCTTTACGAGATGCTGCTCAGACCATTGGCAATTACCGGCTGGTGGACTGCGATCTTTATGTCACCCTTGAACCTTGCGGTATGTGCGCGGGGGCGCTGGTTCACAGTCGCATTCGTCGTCTGATTTTTGGTGCCTTTGAGCCCAAAGCGGGCGTGATTTCCAGTCGGGAAAATATGTTAAGCAAAGATTTCCTGAATCATATTGTAGAGATGTCGGAAGGTGTTTTGGCGGAAGAGTGCTCAACTATGCTGTCAGACTTTTTTCGTAAACGGCGTAAGATGAAGAAGGCTGCCCGGCAGGCCTTGAAAAGCAATTCTTAAGAAGAGCAAGCCTTAAAGCGTGGAAGGAGTCGCACGACTGTTATTGGCAATTGTCGTGGGGCGGCTGGGAGCATTGTTAGGCGCGTAGGTTGTTAAGATATGGCGGTAGTAGCGCTGTATATTCTCAACATACTGAACAGATTCAGTGCCTCGTGCATAACCAAACCGGGTCTGGCTGTGCCACTTTGGGTCTTCCAGCTTTAGCAGGTATTCACTCAGGTGAGCCCAGTTGTCAGGGTTTCCACCTTTGTTTCGAGTGAGTGTTCTTGCATCGTACAAATGCCCAATCCCTACATTGTAAGCAGCCAGAGCCTGCCAGGTGCGATCTGGCTCTTGCAGGGTTTCCGGTAGGCGGCTCTTCAACTGTTCCAGATAACGAACCCCTCCCCGAACACTTTGTTCTGCATCAAGGCGATTGCGAATGCCCATCTCCTTGGCCGTGGGCAGTGTCAGCATCATCATGCCCCGCACTCCAGTTGGAGATTTTGCCTTAGGGTGCCAGTGGGATTCCTGATAACTGATGGCAGCCACCAGATGCCAATCGATCCGGTGCTCGCTGGCAACTATGCGGAATAATTCATGGTAGCGGGGTAGTCGGCGGTGCATATGGCTTTCCAGACTGGCAATTTCCCCTGCAGTCAGCTCAGCGGAAGATAATTCTGTTTCGGAGTCTGCTGAGGCATGGTTAACAGAAGATGCGAGAAAATATTCCCACTCCAGCAGAGTCAGGTGCAAGGCTCCCTTTCTGACAACCGGGAAGTCTGAAGGCCCCTTGGTTCGGTTCCCAGCATTCAGGCCATAAAGATCGTTCTGCTGGGTCAGCAGAAGGGTCACGGTAAAAGCCAGCAGTGTGAATAGCCCGACCCGGACGGCGGAGGACTTTGGCCACTGCTCTGTAACAATAATTTCCGTAGCGATACTTCCCATGCCTTTACCTGTAAAGATTCGTTACCTTATTTGACACGAAATGGCGGTTATAGTCGCTCATACTTATGTATTGGTTGAAAAGTGGTGGGAATGTAGTCTGAGACAGGGGTTTATGCTGGAGAGACTGCCATGATCCCTGTATTATACGCGCTGCTCGCAAAACTGACCTGAATTTCAAGGATCATGCCTCTGATGGAGATTTTACGCGGTAGTCCCGCTCTCTCCCCGTTCCGTGCGACAAGGCTGTTAAACACCCTAAAACAGCATGTCCCGGCCATTCGTAGTGTGTATGCAGAGTTCTTGCATTTTTCTGACCTGCATGACCCCAAAACTTCCGGAAAAGAGTGGACCAGTGAACACCAGAGAGTGTTGGGCCAGCTTCTGGAATATGGTCCCCGCAGAGTAAGGCAAGAGCCAGAAGGTCATCTGTTTCTGGTTACCCCTCGCCCTGGCACCATTTCACCCTGGTCCAGTAAGGCTACGGATATAGCCCACAACTGCGGTTTAACGGCCATTCATCGTCTGGAACGGGGCATAGCCTATACCATCGACAGCACATCACCACTCACCCAGGATGATGTGACCAAAGTCGAATCTCTGCTCCACGACCGCATGACAGAAATTGTGCTTTCCAGCCCGGAAGAGGCTGCACAGCTGTTTCAGGAAGCTGAACCCGCTCCTCTGGCGCGTGTTCCTGTACTCGACGAAGGTCGAAGTGCTCTCGTAGAAGCGAACCAGGCTCTTGGCCTGGCTCTGGCGGAAGATGAAATCGATTATCTGCTGGAAAGCTTCTGCAAGCTGGAGCGTGATCCCAGCGACGTAGAGCTGATGATGTTTGCTCAGGCAAACTCAGAGCACTGTCGCCACAAGATTTTTAATGCTTCCTGGGATATCGATGGCGAAGCTCAGGACAAATCCCTGTTTGCCATGATTCGCAATACCTACCAGATGAATTCTGAAGGTGTGCTTTCGGCTTACAAGGATAATGCTTCGGTAATTAAAGGCTGGAAGGGCGGACGCTTCTTCCCGGATGCTGACAGCCGCAGCTACGGCTACACTGAAGAAGATATTCATATCCTCATGAAGGTGGAAACCCATAACCACCCAACCGCCATTGCTCCATGGCCCGGTGCTTCTACCGGCTCCGGCGGTGAAATTCGTGATGAAGGCGCGACTGGCCGTGGCGGTAAGCCCAAGGCTGGTTTGACCGGATTCTCCGTATCCAATCTGAAAATCCCTGGTTTCACCCAGCCATGGGAAGGGGATTACGGCAAGCCGGATCGTATTGTTTCAGCCCTCGATATTATGATCGAAGGCCCACTGGGTGGTGCTGGTTTTAACAATGAATTCGGTCGTCCTGCGCTATGCGGTTACTTCCGTACTTTTGAAGAGGAAGCCAATGGTCCAGCTGGCCGCGAAGTTCGCGGTTATCACAAGCCCATTATGATTGCCGGTGGCCTCGGTAATATCCGTGAGCAGCACATTGAAAAAGGCGAATATCCTGCGGGCAGCCAGCTGATTGTTCTCGGTGGCCCGGCTATGCAGATTGGCCTTGGTGGTGGCGCGGCTTCCTCTATGGCTTCCAGCACCGGGCAGGAAGATCTGGATTTTGCCTCCGTTCAGCGGGAAAACCCTGAAATGGAACGTCGCTGTCAGGAAGTGATTGACCAGTGCTGGCAGCTGGGTGACAAGAACCCCATGCTGTTTATCCACGATGTGGGCGCGGGTGGTCTTTCCAATGCTCTGCCCGAGTTGATCAGTGATGGTGGCCGTGGTGGTAAATTCGAGTTGCGTAAGGTTTTGAATGACGAACCTGGCATGAGCCCTCTGGCGCTTTGGTGTAACGAATCTCAGGAACGCTATGTTCTGGCTGTAGCTCCCAAAGATTTGGCCACTTTCGAAGCTATCTGTGAACGTGAACGCTGCCCATACGCAGTTGTTGGTGAGGCCACTCAAGAACCTCACCTGCTGGTGAACGATGAACATTTTGATAATCAGCCAGTAGATATGCCGCTTGATGTTCTTCTGGGCAAGCCGCCACGTATGCATCGTAGCGTTGAGCGCAAGAGCTTTGAAGCCTCTGAGTTTGATACTTCCGGGCTGGATCTGGCAGAAGCTGCTGAACGTGTACTGAAGCTGCCAACCGTGGCCAGTAAGAGCTTTCTGATTACCATTGGTGACCGAACAATTACCGGTCAGGTTGCCCGTGATCAGATGGTTGGCCCCTGGCAGGTTCCGGTTGCAGACTGCGCTGTGACCACCAGTGGTTTTAATTCCACCACCGGTGAAGCCATGTCCATGGGCGAAAGAACGCCGGTGGCACTGCTTGATGCCCCTGCATCTGGCCGTATGGCTGTGGGTGAAGCTCTGACCAATATCGCATCTTCCCGGATCAACGAATTGAAGGAAGTGCGCCTGTCGGCAAACTGGATGGCCGCAGCCGGTCACCCCGGTGAAGATGAGCGTCTGTATGACACGGTGAAGGCCGTTGGTATGGAGCTGTGCCCTGAACTGGAAATTACTATTCCGGTGGGCAAGGACTCTATGTCTATGCGCACAACCTGGCAGGATGATAACGAAGACAAATCCGTAACAGCGCCATTGTCTTTGGTGATTTCCGCTTTTGCTCCGGTATCCGATGTTCGCCAGTGTGTAACGCCGGAACTGCGTACCGATAAAGGCCCTACTGACCTGCTGTTGATTGATCTTGGTCGAGGCAGGAATCGTCTGGGTGGTTCCGCTTTGGCTCAGGTTTACCGTGAAATTGGCGTAGAGCCAGCTGATCTGGATGAGCCTCAGGATATGAAGGCCTTCTTCCAGGGAATTCAGCAACTCCTGAGCGAAGAGAAAATCCTGGCTTACCACGACCGTTCTGACGGTGGTTTGTTTACCACTCTGATGGAAATGGCTTTTGCTGGTCATACCGGTATTCAGGTGGCTCTGGATAAGCTTGCAGACAGCAAAGATCAGCTGATCCCGGCGCTGTTCAGTGAAGAGCTGGGTGCTGTTATTCAGGTTCGTAAGCAGGACAAGGGAGCGGTGAAAGACTGTCTGGCCAGCTTTGGCTTGTCTGGCTGCGTACACACCATCGGTGAACTGGCTCCTGAGCAGAAGGTGTCTTTCACCTTCAAAGGCAAGTCAGTCCTACATGGTAATCGTATCCGTTATCAGCGGATGTGGGCGGAAACCAGCTATCAGATGCAGGCTCTGCGTGATAACGCCGAGTGTGCCCAGCATGAATTCGATAATCTGCTGGATGATAAAGATCCCGGTCTCCACGCTTCTGTATCCTGGGATATCAACAAAGATATCGCTGCTCCTTACATCTCGACAGGTGCTCGCCCGAAGGTGGCAATCCTGAGAGAGCAGGGTGTTAACGGCCATGTTGAAATGGCGGCAGCCTTTGATCGTGCCGGCTTTGATGCTGTTGATGTTCATATGAGTGATCTGATCAGCGGTAAGCGCAGTCTGGAAGATTTTCGTGGAATGGTGGCCTGTGGCGGCTTCTCTTACGGAGATGTTCTTGGTGCTGGTGGTGGTTGGGCCAAGTCTGTGCTGTTCCACAATCAGGTTCGTGATGACTTTGCTGGCTTCTTTGATCGCCGGGATACATTTGCCCTTGGGGTGTGTAATGGTTGTCAGATGCTGTCCACAATCCACGAGCTGATTCCTGGAACAGAATATTGGCCGCGATTTGTCCGTAACCGTTCCGAGCAATTTGAAGCCCGTGTGGCAATGGTTGAGGTGCAGAAGAGCTCTTCCATCTTCCTGCAGGGGATGGAAAAGGCACGCCTGCCAATTGCTATTGCCCACGGCGAAGGTCAGGCTGAGTTCTCTGTAGACTCTGACCGAGCCTCACTGTCTGAAACTGGTCAGGTGGCTTTACGCTATGTGGACAACCACGGCAAGACCACAGAACGCTATCCGTTCAACCCCAATGGTTCTCCGGAAGGTATTACCGGTTTAACCAGCAAGGATGGCCGGGTAACTATTATGATGCCTCACCCGGAGCGGGTATTCCGTTCCGTGCAGAACTCCTGGCACCCTGATGAGTGGCAGGAAGATGCGCCCTGGATGCGGATGTTCCGCAATGCCAGGGTTTGGGTGGATTAACTATCCAGAGGTTACAAAAAAACCGAAGCCAAGCTTCGGTTTTTTTGTCTCTGCTGCTATGGAATTAGGCGTTAAACACCAGCATCCATGCCGACAGGGCAAGAGTTAGCAAAGAAAAGGTAAGCAGCAAGGCTTCCCGCTTGCTTAAAGAATCGTCCATGGATACTTCTTCCAGATAAAGCTGACAAATTGGTCAGGTGGTGATTTTACCCGTATTTGTTGCCGAAACAATGCCGTATTTTCTGCAAATGTAGGCTTTTTGGGCAAATTTCACCCTGACGTTTTGCCTGTTTGTCATCCCCGAATTGAACCTACACTGAGAGAAGAGCGTCCAAGGTGGGACGTAGGTTTATCTTGATATGGAGGTTCTTCATGAAATTGTCCCGATTCTTTTCTCTGGTTGCTGCAGGAGCCCTGACGCTTCTCCTCGGGGGGTGCTTAGCAGACCTGACGGGAAGCAACTATGACCGGGGTGAAGCCCGGACTACTCAAACTGTTCAGTTTGGTGAAATTGTTGATATTGAAACAGTAAAGGTTGATGGCACACAGTCTGGCGTAGGTGCTGTTGCGGGTGCGGCCACAGGTGGTCTGGCTGGATCAACAATTGGTGGTGGCAAGGGCAAAGGTCTGGCAACAATTGCCGGTGCAGTTGCTGGTGGCGTGCTAGGAAATTATGCCGAGCGTAAAGTTACTGAAGGTAATGGCCTGAATCTCACGGTTAAGTTGGATAACGGCAGTTATATCTCAGTTGTCCAGCAGGTGGAACAGGGTAACAGCTTCCGTGTTGGCGACAGGGTGAAAGTCTACAGTCATGGGCGCACCAGCCGGGTTGTTCGCAGTAATTAAGTTTCAATCTTTTGATTTAGGTGTCAGGCCGAGAAGTGGCTTTGGCACCTCATTCCTCTCTTTAAATGCCTCTCTGTTCTTGCTGCCGCCATAAGGCAGGCCTTAAACTGCCAGTTCTGGTGGCTTAGAGGTTGGAGTAATCAATGAACAGGGAAACACGGCTGGCTATTGGCATTGTTGCAGGAGTGATTGTTCTTGCAGCAGGTGGCTTCTGGTTTATGTCTGATAAGAATGAAGAGTTTGTTGAGACTCCTCTCCCGGCTTTTGAAGAGCCACCGGTGCCCGCCTATCAGGAATACAGTGACGAAGATAAAAAGATTTTTGATTCTGATGATATGGCCGGCGACATGACCCGCATTATCGTTAAGGATTCTGCTTCAGCTGATGATATTGATGTCGGCCAGGTGCTGACTGGCAAAGTAATCATTGATGATCAGGTGGTGCAGCAACCTGTCGCTCAATAACCCGGTTTCTGAGGTTGGTATGTCGGTATTGATTGATGCGGCTACATTGGCCGAGTGGAGCGATAAACCGGAGCTTGTTGTTTTCGATGTTCGTTACAGCCTGCAGGATTCAGAAGCAGGGCAACGAATGTATGAGCAAGGTCATATTCCCGGTGCGCAATACGCCAGTATTTGCAAAGATCTTTCTGGAGAAATTATTCCTGGAAAAACCGGGCGGCACCCTCTGCCAGACAGTGATAAGTTTGTTACTTGTATGCAGAACTGGGGAATGACCAAGAACAGCTGTGTTGTGCTTTATGATGACGGCAGCCATTTTATGGTGCCTCGCATGTGGTGGATGTTCTCTGTCTGGTTTGGCCTTTCTGATATTTATATTCTTCATGGTGGCATCCGGGCCTGGGAAAAGGCTGGCCATCCTCTGAGTACTGATATTCCAGTTGTTGAAAAAACGGACTTTTCTCCTGTTGCCAATAGTAGTTACCTTGTTCAGGCTGATGATGTTCTTCCTTTTGTTGAGCAGGGTGGTGTATTGGCCGATGCACGGGCTCTGGAGCGTTTTCTGGGGAAAGTGGAACCTCTGGATAAGGTTGCAGGGCATATTCCCGGAGCCGTTTGCCAGCCATGTTCGGAGGTTGTTGACAGCGATGGTTTCTTTCTCGAACCAGAAAAGCTTCAAGAACTGTTTTCACCATGGCAAGGGCGGGATGTAGTTTGCTATTGCGGCTCAGGTGTTTCGGCCTGCCAAAATATACTGGCAATGACTCTGGCGGGGTTGCCACTGCCTCGGCTGTATGCGGGATCGTGGAGTGAGTGGATTACCGATGCCTCTCGACCGGTGGCAGCCCGGTCATAATGGTCAATGGCTGTTCACAGATAACTCATAATAATAAGAATAACTACGGGGCATCAGGGCAGAGGAAAATCTGTGGCAACAATCTTCGAACCAAAACAGCACAGCAAAACCCTTCTTCTCTGCTTAATATTTTTGGTGTTGGCAGGTTGTGCGCAGCAGCCTGTACCCGAGCATATCAATCGGGCTCCCGCGAAGCTCTGGCAATCCAGCTCCTTGGAAGGCTTGCTCGGCTCAGTGCAGGAAATTGTGACAACGGGAACTGCCACTTTTGCCAACCTTGATAGTGATGTCTCTCTTCTTCCATCTGAAATCAGCCGTTACAGTCGCGAAGGTATTCAAACCTTTGCTTCTAAAAAGGGAACTCAGGGAGAGTTGCTTGAGAAGGTTGTTTTGAAAGGGGCGGTTCCAATCAAAAAAATAGATTGGAAAGATGGCGTACAAACTCTTAAGCAGTCTTTTCGTTACAACCCTGGTGGTGACTTGGTAACTATTGAGCCTCCTACAGTAGAAGATGCCAGCGGTGCCTGGATTGGTCCGGGAAGTCTCAGTTACGCCACTGGCACAGCTTTGGATGGACGACAGGCTGACTTTTTCTATGGCGGTGATTTTCGGATGATTCCTGGTAGTCGGCGTCAGGCCAGCAGTCCTTGCTGGTCTGTAGGGTATCTGGGGAACAAAGTACTGTTAAAAGCATGCGACAATTCTCGTTTGCGAGTGCAGATGTTTGATTCTGAAAAACGGATAATCGAACAACGTGAAACTGCTGGTGTACCGAAAACCTTATCGGATAAAACCCTGCTTGAAGGTGAAGCTCTATGGGTGGAACAGTGGCAGCGTAATGGGGAAGGGAGGGTTAATCGCTATACCCGTCATGAAGGCGAAGAACTAACTGATATAACGTACACCTACAAAAGCGGGCAGTTGTTAAAAGAGCGAGAAGAGACGTTTGTTGATGGTCGTGTAGAAAGTATTACTGAAAAGCATTTTTCGAATTATAAGTTAGACGATCACGGCAACTGGATTGAGCGGAAAGCTAAAATGCTGTCTGGTAAATCCTCCTTATCTTTAAAGCAAAATGAAGAGTGGAAGCGACGTATCACCTATTATTAGCAGGCGGTGTTATCCATCCACACTATAACGCTAAAGTCGTATATCTGTGGCGTTCCTACTATCGCTATTGGTAGCTGTTTCCAGTAAAGTTCCGGTTTTGCTGCTTTTTCGAGAATTCCTGCTATGCACGATTTGCTGATACCGGATGTAGCCTTGCTGGAAACATGGCTGACGGAAACCGGTTATGAATCTTATATCTGCGATCAGTGCAGCGGTTTGCATGTGTCTGCTCTGCAGAGCATGGATGGAATACTCGACAGTCGTCTTTTTATTGAGCCTTGGGGTGTTATGTTCACCACTGAGCTGGATATTCGTAATGCGGCAGTTCTGGCTGTTTCGGCAGACCTGATGCGTCTGAATATGTCTTACCCGACCCTGAAGTTGTTCCTCAACACGCCGGATGATGCTTCTCCTATGCTGGTGGCTTCGGCATCTATTCTTACCACTCAGGGAATGACTGTTCCTCAGTTTAACGAGTACTTTGCCGTCACCCTGGAAACTGTGCGTCAACTGCTGCAAGACTGCCAGCAGTCACAATACCTGTTCCAGGGAGAAGATGAGCGGATGATGTTCCCTGAGCCTGAAGACGGTGTGAAGCCATCACTGCATTGATGGCCTGCGCTCAGGGCTTTTCCGGCAGGGTGTCAGTGAGCGGATATCGCTCTCCTGCAGCAGAGAGATGATCAGCGTGTTCTGGCTGTTCCCTCCGGAAACATGCAGGTCAATATTGTACTGATTGCGTCTTGTGCACAGAGACGCAGTAAAGTTATCAACATCAAACCCGCCACTGCGACTGTTATTCAGAACCCGTTCAAGACATCCGGGAGTGTTGGAAGCTATCAGCTTTAGCCGGTACTGGTTCATTGGTACATCTCCTGCCTGAAAATCCGTTAAGTCGTTGTAAAACCGCGTATAAGAAAAAGCCCCCGGACCTTTCGGTGCGGGGGCTTTTTTTGGTTTCTGTTTTCTTTAGACTGCAACCAACCCCCGGCGAATGATCTTAATAATCATACCGGTCATACCTTTTTTGCCGTTCAGGCTAGAGGTGTGGGTGGAAAGAGTCATTGCTTCAAAAACCTGCAATATGTTCGATTTCAGTGAATAGTATGCCTCAATCAGAAATTTCACAAGAGTAATAGGCGTTTTGTTAGGTATTTTAACTGAAATTGTTAGTTATAAACTCGGCCTGCCTTTACTGACTGTTATCAAATGGTAAGGTAACGTCACTATAGTTCACTACAGTAGCTATTTAGATCGCAGTTATTGACTGCGGCGGAATTTTTATATTTGCGGGAGTATTTGCCAATGTCCCTGTGGACACCTGATAGCTGGAAAAACCATACAGCACTGCAGATGCCAGAGTACCCTGATGCGGCAAAATTGCAGCAGGTGGAAGAACGTTTAAGTAAGCAACCACCTCTGGTGTTTGCCGGTGAAGTTCGGGCACTGACTGATCATCTGGCCAGTGTTTCTGAAGGAAAATCCTTTTTGCTCCAGGGTGGAGACTGCGCTGAGAGCTTTGCCGAGTTTAGCGCGGTCAATATTCGGGACACTTTTAAAGTTCTTATGCAGATGGCGGTGGTGCTCACTTTTGGAGCCAGCTGCCCAATCGTGAAAGTCGGCCGTCTGGCGGGTCAGTTTGCCAAGCCCCGTTCTAAGCCTACAGAAACCCGTGATGGTGTTGAATTGCCGACTTATCGCGGCGATATCATCAACAGTAATGAATTTACTGAGTCCTCCCGTATACCTGACCCAGAACGTATGATGGCAGTGTATCATCAGGCGGCTTCTACTCTGAATCTTCTCAGAGCGTTTGCCCAGGGTGGTCTGGCTTCACTGGAGCAGGTTCATGCCTGGAACCTGGATTTCGTCAATGCTACTCCGGAAGCTGTGCACTACCAGCAGATGGCAGAGCGTATTGATGAAACCCTGGCCTTTATGCGTGCCTGTGGAATTACCGGAGAGAATAGTGCCGCTATTCGGGAAACCAGTTTCTACACCTCCCATGAAGCTTTGCTTCTGCCGTATGAGCAGGCACTGACTCGCAAAGACAGCCTCACCGGTGACTGGTACGACTGCTCCGCCCACATGCTCTGGATTGGCGATCGTACACGTCAGCCAGATGGTGCTCACGTGGAATTTATGCGCGGCATTCATAATCCGGTTGGTATTAAGGCTGGCCCAACCCTGCCACCCGATGAACTGATTCGACTGCTGGATTTGGTTAACCCTGAAAACAAAGCAGGTCGTGCCACTGTTATTGTGCGCATGGGAGCGGATCAGGTTGAAAACGGCTTGCCTGACTTGATTCGTGCTGTAGAAAGGGAAGGGCGCAATGTGGTGTGGAGCTGTGATCCTATGCACGGCAACACCATTACCGCCGGTAACTACAAGACTCGCGACGTAGGCTCTGTTCTGAAAGAAGTGCGTCAGTTCTTCTCAGTGCATCGTGCAGAAGGCACTTATGCTGGTGGTGTTCATTTTGAAATGACCGGCCAGAACGTGACTGAGTGTATTGGTGGTGCCCATAAGGTGACGGAAGAAACCCTGAAGGAACGCTACCGTACCCATTGCGATCCACGGATGAATGCTAACCAGTCTCTGGAAATGGCGTTCCTGATTGCTGACACCCTGAAAGAGTGCCGTAAAGACTTGCGGGGCGAGTGATACCGGGTGGGCAACCTATGGAAATATCATGGGTTGCCCGCTTTTGAGAGAGGATGTTTTTAGTCTCTTTTTTCTCTGTAAATCTGGCAGCAACTGCCTTGAAAAGCACGGGGCTCATTTGTAGTATCCAAAGCAGTGTCGGCGAGTGGCGCAGTCTGGTAGCGCACATCATTCGGGTTGATGGGGTCGGAGGTTCAAATCCTCTTTCGCCGACCAAATTATTCTCATATCAAACATCATTCAACGCTGTATACACTGGCAAAATAGTCAGCTCGTTTTCTTTGTTCAGTCCTGAACTCTTTTGATATTTTGATAATTACCCCTTCCTGACATGGGCAGCTTGCCTAAGCTTTCTCCTTGGCTTAAGACAATTCTGTTTCTGTGGCACTTCTCCCCAGCCCCAAGTTCTTACTCTTTAGTAAACGGTCGTGGTCGTATATCTACCAGTCAGACTTATCAGAGTTAGGCAATCCATTGGATCAATTAAATACTGTTGTATTTATATTTAAATACAACTATATTCAAAGCGCAATTTCTCAATCCTCCCTTGTGTAAGGGCAATATTCCAACCAAACAAGAGATATAAAGTGATGATAAAGCGTTTGTTGCGGTTCACAGCGCTTACCGCTGTGAGTTTAGGGATTACAGCATGTTCGCAGCACTCCCAGATAAGTGATACTCCATCGGCAAGCCTGGTGCTAACTAACGGACATGTGTATACCGCTGACCCGAAAAACCCAACAGCTGAAGCAATCGCTATCCGAGACAATAAAATCGTAGCTGTCGGTTCATCTGAGGAAATTCTTGCTTTTGCAGGTCCTGAAACTCAGCGGGTTGACCTCAAAGGCAATTTTGTTACACCCGGCCTGAATGATGCCCACTACCATTCCTTCTCAAATGCTCCGGTGGGCCATCAACTGAGCTTGCCCTGGGAGCCGGATTGGAAACAGGTGTTGGCTGCTGTTGAACAAGCGGCAAAAGAAGTGCCTGAAGGTACCTGGATTACAGGCTTGGCCGGTGTCGATGTTATTGATGATATAACGGCTGACCGTTATTCCCTCGATAAAGTAGCACCCAATAATCCTGTTTATATTTCTACTTGGTTCAGCCATGGAGAAATTATGAATACCCGAGCTATGGAAGAGTTTGGAGTTAAGGAAGATGCATCGGATCCTCTAGGCGGCTGGTTTATTCGTAATCCTATAACAAACAAAATATCAGGAAAGTTCCATGAATATGCACAGTGGCCACTGAGAAGAAAACTAATCGATCTGAACCTTTCCGATGAAGAACTGACCCGCCTGATCAAGGAAGAATCTGATCGACTTGTTCGCTGGGGTATCACATCGATTCAAGACATGCCCATTATCACTCCTGAGCGTTACCTGCGTCTGATTAATGAAGCAGACTTGCCTATCCGCATACGTTATATCCGTATGCCGACAACGACTCCTGAGGCGAGAGATGTTGAAGAGTCCGCCAACGTGCCTGAACATCCTTTTGGCAATTCATTGATCACAGCTTCAGGCACGAAGTGGTTCCTTGATGGTACACCGATGGAAAGGGTGGCTGCGACTAATAAAGATTACGCAGATAAACCCGGCTGGAGGGGCAGGGTATTTTTCTCTGGTAGCCAGATTGAAGAACTGTTGAGTAAGCAGGATGAATGGCGTAATCAGTTGTTACTCCACTGCCACGGAGGTCGCTGTTCACAGAATGTTATGGATGGAATGGAAGCAGTTGCTGACACTGGCTGGCCTGCAAAACGTCTGCGTATTGAACATGGTGACGGTATCACTGGAAAGCAGATAGATCGGGCGGCAAAGCTAGGTGTTGTGGTGGTTCAGCAACCTCACCACCTGATTCTTGCTGACATATTCAAGACTCGCTATGGCAGAGATACAAACTATGTTCCATTGAAATCCCTGATTGATGCTGGCGTTCCCCTGGCTTTTGGCACCGAAGGCCTTGAAAGCCCCTATGCTGCTTTTGCCTATGCTGTGAATCACCCGCTTGATGCCAAAGAGTCTATCACTCGCGCCCAGGTGATTGATGGTTTCACCAGCCAGGCTGCGTTCAGTGAGTTTAAAGAAAACAATAAAGGCCAAATCAAGACAGGCATGCTTGCTGATATAGCGGTTCTTTCCCAGAACCTGCTTTCTGCCCCAGTTGAGAAACTGCATGAAACAAGCAGCCTTCTCACCATTATTGATGGCAAGGTTGTCTACGACGCCGGTCAACTTTAATAATTCGCTAACCGAACAGCTGGCAAACCACCTTCCCTCCAGAGGAGGTGGCATTTTACTGCATATGTCCAGCCACGAAATTTAACTACCTCCATAGCAACTGCTGAACAGCAGAAGTACTTTCTACTGAAGGTAAAGATCACATGAATAAATTATTGTCGGTTGCCCTGTTATCGTTAGTGGTAACACCAGTGCTTGCACATCAGTTTGAAGCAAGCGTTAACTATGCGAGAACTGATGCTGAGCTTGCCCACACATCTTCCGGAAATTCAGATACGGATCGAACTCTGGCAGGATTAACCTATTACTTCTCACCACTGCAATACGATGAGGGACCATGGGCTCTAGCTCAATTCTATGGGCGCAACTCCAGTATCAGTGCTTCCTACGGTGAGGGGGAATATAAGGGCCGGTCTTCAACGCTGGATATAAGCAGTACGGTTATGGATGCACGCTTTGTTGATGCTGATACCGGATGGATAGTTGGAGGCAGCTATATCAAGATACCTGTAGACGACCATTCTGAACTCAAGAAAAAAACAAGCAGCCTGACTGTCGGCAAATATTTTATGCCTACCTCAACTATCTCGCTTGGTTTCAGTAAGGTTCAAGATAAACACAATGGTGATTCATCTACCGTAAAACTATCCAATTTTCATTCTGAAGAAATTACGGATACCAGCTTCTTTGATGGTGGGCTCTCTGTTGGCTACACAGATAGAGACAAGGCCGCTGACGGTTTTATGGTAGAGCTGGCGTCTAACTATTACCCAGCAAAACATGCCTCTGTCGGTTTGTTCGGTAGTTATGAAAGGAGTAGTGATCAGAGAAAGGCTGTTTATGGAGGCGTTGCGGAGTTATTACCTTTCTCAAAGTTTTGCTGTGGACGCTATGTACGCCTTAATGAATCTTGATAATAAGAAAGGGATTAATCCGGATGCTGATGCGAGAAGCTTTCAGGTTGGCGCAAAATTCCGTTTTTGAATAAAAACTTTGTTGCGCCTGTTAAGTATTAAGTACAGGCGCAATGACAAATATATTGCTTATAGTTGGGTTTGGCTCATTAAGTGATCCATATCAGAAAAGATCTCTTCCCACTCCTCATCGCTGAACTTAAGAATGCCAATGGATTTCACTGCAAGAATGGATTCGCACATTAAAAACATCAGTCGGCGATGGCGGCCGTTGCTGGTTGATGTATCTATGCGGTCCAGATGTTTTTGAATCCAGGCCCGTGCCCAGGCACGACGCTCTTCTGATTGGGTCATAAGAGTCATCATTGCGGCATTGCGCTTTGGGTGCCTGGTGTGTAACTCCCTGGAGGCTTGCAAAAACAGCATCAGTGGGTCAGCCTCTTCTGGAGCTGAGTCCCAGGCAGCCTTAATCAATCCATCAAGCTCCTGTGACCAGCGATCAAAGAGTGCTCCGACAAGCTGTTCTTTAGTACCAAATGCTGACTGAATCCCTCCCCGGGAAACTCCGGCAGCTGTCGCTACAGTACCGATAGATAAAGCATGGGCACCCTGTTCAAAAATGACCAGTTCAGCAGCGTTGAGCAGAACATCTTTGTCCAGTTTTTTGTACCTAGCCATGCTTACTCCTTATGGCGCTCAATGTTTAAGGTCATCGAAAGAATACCAAATAGTCAGATTGATATCCCATCGAATAAGCTTATTGGCATGGCTACTTTATGAGTAATAACCAGACGTAAACCACAACCTTCTTTTTCTTCCAAAGGGGCAAGGTATCGCGGCTTTTATTTGGGGGGATTTACCTCCAGCTTCGCTGTTTTCTGATCTCCCCTTGAGTCTGCTGTACTATCTTCTTAGTCATAGCACTTGATTGGTTAAATTCTTCTTTGGTGAGCAGGGTTATACTGAAAAAGATAGTGTCATTTTTTTGCATCTCTTTTATCTGACTCGATAGTCGCTCCTGAAATATTCCATGTCTTTCGAAAGCTCCCTTTGAATCTTTGCAACTAAAGCAGTCTGTTTCTGTGGTCAAAACTCCCGCTGCTGGTAACGGCAGTCCGCTATGAAGAGCCATTTGGAGTAATACATCTGTTGCCAACCCTTTTGGCGCATAGAGAAAGGTCTCAGGAGGTGGTGGTGTTTTTGATTTTGGAAGCCGGTATAGATGATGTGTATAGAGGTAATCTGGTTCTGGGTGGTCAATATCAATCATCATCACAGAGTCCTGAAAGCGTCGTTCTGGATTCAGAGGAATGGAATGGTGGTTGGTAAAAACTATCTCATGCTCATTATTTCCCGGGAAAAACGCGCGTAGGTTTTCTGGTGTTGTATTCACAAATGTTGGCCAGATAACCAGCTGACCGTTGTGCTCATGCCAGATGACAGAAACGTCTACAGTGGTGTCATCATCTTCTATGGGAAATCTCATTACCGGAGAGGCGTTTGTACCTTTAAGATTTTCTACCTTAATTCCGTAAATAAAACTGCGGGATTCTGGATCCGGATAAACACCGGCCTTCATAAGGTATCTGGGAGGAAGTTCTTTGGGCGTTTCAGTCTGTTCGCCTTGGTTAGCAGAAAGTGAACCGCTCAAGAATCCCAGTACAAAGCCTGTAAGACTTAATGAAAGGCAGTATCTGGCGTTGAAAATCATAGCCCCATTCTCCTGGACAAAGTGCGAGAGAGGAGGGTTATAGTCCATGATAAAAAGGCTTAAGACTTACAGTTACAAAAATCTACTTTAAGTCCACCTGTTGTCTCAGCAAGGAAACATAGCTGCAACAGTTGGGGGCTTCCTATAGAGGTGCTGGTTTTTCCTGTGTTGGTAGGGCTTTTTTCGCCAGAGGTATTGCGACGAGCTCTGGTATCATCGCTTGGTACTTTTTTCCTGCCTGCTTTAAAACTCTCCAATCTCTGACTTTCATCTGTCTCGCTCTTCGACTTTTCATTCTGGAAATGCGAGTTCTTACAGAGCGCACCTTATTTTTAGAACAGAACACGTATTGGATGTCTGTACCTAGCCGGGCGGGGCGTGGTAACAACTTCTCAGTTGCTCGTTTTAGAATCCGATCACCCGGCAGGGTGCTTGAGGCAACAACCAGTCCAGTATCTTTATTAGCTGTGCGGAAAGGCCAAGAAGTAGCTTCGACGGTTTGAGATGATGTTGCTTTTCTTAGCATAGACATTGATTCACAGACAGCATCGATTCTCCTCTTTACATTACCATCCTCAAAATCTTCGAGGAATTCTTTTGAGCCAATTCCGAACATAGCAGCGTTATAGCATCTTTTATTATATTTCTCTGTCGATAGGTACTCCATTGAGCTATCCAGATAAGCAAGAATTGACTTGATATCTTCCCTTTTCTCTTCAGGTATTCCCTTCCCCATCATTTGTAAGCGGGTAGTTGCTATAGCAAGCTTATTGAGCATTTGGCCGTGACTTCTCGAAACACTCATTACGTCGCTAAAAATTGAACACTGAGGATATGTGTCAGGGCGTTTCGTTCTTGATAGTTTCTCTTCATTGAGCCAGCTCAGAACATCATCAATTTCAGATAATAGCGTTTGCTCTGTTGGCAGTGTTCTTTTCATGGCAGCGTAATTTAAGCACATGTCTACTGAAGCAAGTTCAGCACTGGATAATGCTGTAGCATTTATGGAGGTTTTATGTGAGTCGATTATCTCTCCAGACCAAGGAACAATACCCTGATCCATTAAGTATCCACGAGGTAGCATTAATCCTGCGCAATCATCACACCCGTTTAAGGTTCGGCTATTAGTGCCATGTAAGAAAAGAAGATCTAGCCCTATGCTCTTGTAGCCGGGGTATTGTCGAATTCTCGAGTTGATCAGAATATCTTGGCAATCATCAAAAAAAGCAACTAAATCAGGGGTTGATGCACCACATATTCTCGATCCGCAAAGTGGGTAAAAAATGGAGGCAAACATTGCTTGATCGTTCGGGAATGTATGCAGATCAGGTATGTCCTCGTCAGGGACTGAAATGACTTCTGGTGTGGATGTAGTTATGGCTTCATGATAAAGGTTCCAGTGTTTCTTGCATTCTAGATAGTGTTTACTCTCAGGAGAGCCTGATAGAAGGGTGCATAGTTTTTCGATGTTACAAGCTAGTTGATCAAATACTGCATTTGCGGGCTCCGGTTCAGGCAAATGCAAAGCTCTTATTCTTTGCCAGCGAAGATATGCGCGTAGAATCTTGGCATTGTCTTTTACAGTTTTAAGTGCCTGCTCTGTTGTTAGGTTACCCTCTACTAATAGTTTCCATTGCTCTTGACCTCGCTGAATAGCTCCAGAACGCTCTTTAAATGCATCCACACATGTATCCAATTTGGCTTGTAGTACTTCTTCTGGCTCTCCTACGCTTGGAGCGCCTATATGGACAATGCAAGAATCTACCACGTGCAAGAGTTCAAGCATGTCATCAGTTGTTAGTCCTGCTCGAGCACTCATATCCATCAGTAGCTCCCAAGCTTGGCCTTCAGTTAATTGATTTTGACCGAATGAAAAGAGAAGCCCCCACTCTGGCAAAATTCGAAGGACTTTCTGGGCTTCTTCTGGGAGCGCTTCTTCTTCGAACCATTTATCCATGAGGGCCAGATACCGCTCTTGAACTTTTTCAGAAAAAATGAGGCCCGCTGATGGAGAGTCTCCTTCCTGTTGGCTTATCCGAATATGGCTGGCCTGATAGGCCAGTATTGCTATTTTCAGAATCTCAGGGTTCAAGCTCGTACATTCTGTGCGAATACTTGAAAGGTGAATGTCTATTTGACGACTTGATGCGGGTAAGTTATCTCCTAATATCTCAGAGAGTTCACTCATTGTTTGACGTTGTACTACGATAGGCTGTCCCTCGACACTGGTTGCTGAGTCGAGGCGAGAACTACAGGAAGGTTCAGAAGTACGGCCTTCTTGCTGGCTGGATAATTGTTGTATGGGTGTTGAGCTTCTACAGGGTCTTCGATGATGACATGAGTGTTGCACATCTTTCGTTGGGGCAAATGATTGTCTGGCCTTTTCAGCTGTCGAGTCGTATCGGTGGGTTAAGGGGGTGGCCATAGGAATCTTCTCCCGACTTCAGGTGATGTTTATTGCCTCCCCATTACAATTCTCGGTATATGATCGTAATCCGTGCTGAACTGCTCATGACGAAACAGTCCATTTAAGTAACAATAATGCTTAAAACGTTATGGGAGAGAGCCTCCTTATCGCTGGATAAATCAGGTAAGGAGCCGTTATGACAAATTCAATTGATACGGAAGAGCGGGTGGTTTTGCTGGTGGATGTGCAGAATATTTATTACACCACCCGACAGATTCATCGTTGCAACTTTGATTTCAATGCCTTCTGGGCCAAAGCCACTGCAAATCGCAAGGTGGTAAAAGCCATTGCTTACGCCATAGATCGTGGTGATGAAAAACAACGGCAGTTTCAGAATATTCTCAGAGCCATCGGTTTTGAGGTGAAGCTGAAACCCTATATCCAGCGTTCCGATGGTTCTGCCAAAGGAGACTGGGATGTGGGTATTACTCTCGATGCGATGGAGTATGCTGACAAGGCAGATGCTGTGGTACTGGCTTCTGGTGATGGCGACTTTGATCTTCTGGTAGCTCGTTTGCGAGAAAAGTTTTGGGTGCATGTTGATGTTTATGGGGTCAGAGAACTGACCGCTACGTCTTTGATGTGCGCCGCTACGCGATTTGTTCCTATAGAGGGAGATCTTCTGCTCAACCGATAACCTGCCGGGTTGTGGTCCGATCCAGTTGGTTGGAATTCTGTACAACTTCTATAGTGGGAGCTTGCAATTCACCCTTGAGGTGGTCGTTGTGAGACTTCCCCACGCAGTTTCTCTTTCCTTGTTTAGTCTTGCCTTTGGTTCTTTGTCGACAGCCACAACGGCAGGGTATGTTGATTGTTATGGCAGTTTAACGGACCAGCTCTGTTTCCGTGTCTGCGAACATTCTGTCTGGAAGCTGGCCGATAAAGGTTTGAAAGTTCATACAGGCGTAGTTTCCGAGAGCAATGAGAGCTCTTTTCTGGCTGAGGATCATAACTCCCTTGGCCCGAAAGTGACCGTAACGCTCCAAAACAAATCTTCCGGTGAAACCTGCTCGATGACGCTTCAGAAACACAGCCGGTTCTGGCCGAAGTTATCCAAACCTGTATCGGTTACCGATAACACCTGCAGCCAATATGGCGCGAAGAATGATGCGACGCTGGATATCTGCTTAACCGCTTCACTGATGTTCCTGTTCTCGGAAGTTGAGCGTTTTGATACCCGTACAGATGGTCATGGTTTATGTCTGCGGGATGGTTTCTATGTGCCGGGTTTTGAAGATGGAACGGGTTCGGGAATCGTGACTTTTAACCCTGAAGGCGGGCAATGCCCTGACCCAGAAGGGGAGAAGGTGAAAACAATAGATATGCAGCGGAGTCGGGAAGCGCTTCAACTGGCACCCCTCTGAGATTGAGCTCAGAAGGGTGCGACTGGGTTAAAGTTCTTAAAATGTGGCGGTGTTATCAGGTTCCGATAACGCCGCCATCATTTTTAGTGATCAACACGGTGGTTGAACGTGGGCGGGTTTTACCATCGCTGGCTGGGTAGCTGAGGGCAGGGTGTTGAACATTGACCCACATGCTGCGGCCATCAGGTGTTGTGGTTACACCTGTGATCTCACAACCTCTTGGGCCAACCATGAAGCGCTTCACTTCGTCGCTGGCTGGGTCACAGCACAACATCTGGTTAGTTCCCATGTTCACGTTCAGGTCTTTCTTGTCGCCGTAGTCCGTTTGAATCCACAGGCGGCCATCAAAGTCGAACCAGAGACCATCGGGAGAAGAGAAAATATCGCCACGAATATTGCCGATATGGTTCTGCTTCACAGCACTGCCATCGGCCAGTGTAGCCCCAGGGCGGTCACCGGCGAGCAGGAACATTTCCCAGTTGAAGGTTGTGGCCGTTGGGTTAGCATCCATTTCATTAAAACGGATAATCTGACCGTGGCGGTTATCTTCACGGGAGTTGGCCGCATTGGCTGGCTGATCATCCTTTTTGCCGCGGTGCTTGTTATTGGTCAGTGTTACAAACACTTCACGAGTCGTTGGGTGAACGGCAACCCATTCTGGGCGATCCATAGTTGTAGCGCCAACAATATCTGCCGCGCGACGGGCGTTAATCAAAACGTCAGCCTGACTGAAGAAACCATTACGACGGGTTAAACCACCTTGGCCGAATACCAGCGGCATCCACTCACCTTTGCCATCTTCATGAAACGCAGCGGCGTAGAGAGTGCCGTTATCCAGAAGTTCTGAATTGGCAGCCTTATTATTGGGTTGATAAGGTTTGTCGGCGACAAACTTGTAAACATATTCGCCGCGGGTGTCATCGCCAAAGTAATAGGCCAGACGATTATCGTCGCCTAAAGAAAGAGTGGCGCATTCACGCACCAGGCGACCCATAGACGTACGCTTCTTCGGTGTGCTGGCAGGATCAAAAGGGTCAATCTCAACAACCCAGCCAAAACGGTTTGGCTCATTCACATAGCCGCCGTGAGCCATGCCTTCATCCAAAGTGGCATTAAAGCGTGGCTCAGCCGCATCCCAGCTGTAGTACTTGGCATTCTTGCCTTGGGCAACACCGTAGCGGTTATGGGACGTACGGGTTTCATAGTCCTCTTTATTGCGGTTTACGAAGTAGTTCTTCCAGTTCTCTTCGCAGGTCAGGTAAGTGCCCCAGGGCGTGACGCCCATGGCACAGTTATTCAAAGTACCGAGAACAGACTTACCGGAAGGGTCAGCAGCGGTTTTCAGGGCATCAAGGCCAGCCGCTTCACCAGTCAGCTCCATTGGCGTCATGCCAGTAATACGACGGTTGTATTTGGAATCAGTAACGTGCACCCAGTTACCGGAAGAATCCTTCTTCACTTCAATAATACTGACACCGTGGGCAGCCATCTCTTTGCGTACTTCATCACGATCACGCACAACCTTGCCATTTCCGTCGGTCATCTCAGTCATGCCGTTGGGGTGGATGGTCTGGTTGATGTACTCATGGTTCATTACCAGCAAACCATGATTGTTTGGATCGCTGTCAAAAGGGAAGAACCACATACCGTCATGGTTCTGGCCGGCCTGCTTCATCTGGTCCTGCCAGGTGTTAGAACCATCAGCCTTCCAGGCTGGTGCGCCTTTCTCTACAGGGTCACCCCAGGAGAAGAACGCCTGAGCGGTATAACCTTCGGGCACGGTCACGGAATCAAAAGTCAGACCTTTTTCCACAGGGATTGGTTTGAAACCAATTGTTGGAGCAACCGCTGTTTTACGAGTTGTACTGCAGCCCGCTGTGCTCAGCAGTGAACCACCGATAAAGCCAGCCATGGCCAGACCAAGACCGCCTTTCATAAAGTTACGGCGCCCCTCCTGAACCAGGTTGTTCAGGTTTTCATTGGCAGAAGTATTATCAGGAGTGTCGTCTATCGCTTCGAGCTGCGCATGATATTCATCATGAGATTTGGCTTTGATCATTATGCAATCCTGACGGCGGTTTAGTGTTATTGTGTTTTGTTATCGTTAGGCAATCAGCATCCTATTGCGGTTTTGTTGCACCGATCTTTCTGAAAGGTTTCATTTGTGTGACAGGGGGCGATATTGGCAAGCCAGAGTGCGTTGAGATGCATTAATCTCTGTGGCTTGGGGAGGATGAAGAATCAGGTTGCGAAATAACGTTCGAACCTGATCCATTCTTCTGTTGCTTCTTCTCTGGTTATGGCTTCAAAGCTAATGTGCGTTCCCGCTCTGCACTGAGCCAGCAAACTGATCGAACGTCGTGTCAGGCAACCTATTTTCGGGTAACCACCGATAGTTTGCCGATCACGCATCAGGATAACCGGCTGCCCGCTTGCTGGTATTTGTATAGCACCGCAGGCTATGCCTTCCGATAGGAGGTCTGGGATAGAGTGATTCAGTTGAGGTCCTTCAAGCTGACAACCCATACGGTTTGATTTATTGGATACTTTGAAAGTCCGGTTGAAGAATATCTCTCTTAACTCAGGAGCAAATAAAGAGTTCTGATAACACTCAATCACTTCAAGACGCTGTGGATAGGAGTAATCGGGAATAAAGCGGAAAGGTGTCATAAAGGCGATCTCAGGCTGGTGACACCGTTCTTTTTGGACTTCCAGTGTCTCTCCATCCTCCAGCTTTCTGCCAAGGTTGTTACGCATAACTGTTGAGCAGCTGCCTAATTGTTCTTTCGCCACAAAACCAGCAGCTACTGCCAGATAGGCATAATTCCCTGAGCGTGCAGCTTGAAAACTAAGTTTGTCGCCGGCTTGAAGTTGATGAGTTGACCAGTTGTGAATACTGATGCCATTAATCGTTGCGGACATATCTGCACCGGTAATGGCAATGGTCATTGGCACTTCCGCAATAAACTCTGCCATTCCGAGAGCAATTTCCAATACTGGTGCATTAACTGGGTTCTGGAGAAGGTGGTTCGCCCATCGGCTGGCATGTTCATCGGCAGGGCCTCCTTGGCTCAGGCCTTGATGTCCATACCTGTAGCGGCCGCTGTCTTGAATCAGGCTTTGAAATCCCGCTTTTATAATTCTCAGACCATGTGGCATTTAATTGTTTTCCTGCGGGATTTGACCACCCATGGCCAGGAAGTCATTTTTTGATATGGGTTGGAAGCGAACTTTGTCGCCTACCTTGAAAGGTGTCATCGGTTCTTTATCGGGATCAAATAACGGCAAAGGGCAGTTGCCAATAATCTGCCAGCCACCGGGAGAATCTTGCGGGTACACAGCGGTTTGTATGCCTGCAATACCAACACTGCCTTTCGCGACTTTGGCTCTTGGGTGCTTGTGGCGGGGTAGTTCTATTCGGGAATCAACACTGCCCAGAAATGCAAAGCCGGGAGCAAAGCCAATAGCACAAACCCGGTACTCTTTATCGCTGTGAATAGAGATAAACTCCTCTACAGTGAGCTGGGTTTTCTCGACTGCAGTGTTTAAATCTGGAGCAACATCAGAGTGATACCAGGTTGGTAGTTCAATCAATTTTCCTGCGTTGTAATCTGGTTCCGTATCCAGTGTGTTTGCAATAGCGCTTATCTCTCTCGACAATGTGAGAAAGTCGATTCGCAGTAGGTCAAATTGGATGAAAATAGAGGTGTAAGAGGGAACAACTTCTATTAGCTTATCACCAAGCTCATTTCTCAGTTGCTGGCTGATAACGCCTATGGATACAGTGAGCTCGGTTTGAATAGAGTCGGAAAAATAAATAATCAGAGTGTTTTCCGATACTGCTTCGATTCGGATCATAACTGCAGACTTTTCTTTATGGCGTGTATAACAGCGACAGCTTCTGGGTTATCGCCATGGACACAGAGAGTGTCGGCTTGAATAGGGAGTGTCTTTCCCTCAAGTGTTGTGACTGTGCCTTGTTGGGCAATCTGCTGGACCTGTTTACAGATATCTTCCGGGTTATGGTGAACAGCACCTTTTTGAGTGCGTGGCACCAGCTGGCCAGAGTTGTCATAGGCGCGGTCTGCAAAAGCTTCCTTTATGACTTTTATATGATGCTGCTCTGCCAATTTTAAATAGTGGCTATTGTTGGCACTGGCCTGAATAACAAGGGCAGGTTTTTCTGGTAGGGCTTTGCAGCATTCAAGCAAGGCGAGGAATACCTCTTCTTTCGCCATCATATCGTGATAAAGAGCACCATGGGGCTTAATGTATCTGATGCTGGTTCCAGCCTGAGCACAGAGAGCACTGAGTGCTCCTGCCTGATAGAGGGTCAGTCGAGTAATCTGTTCGGGAGTGTGAGGGATTGTTCGGCGGCCAAACCCCTCTTTATCGGCATATCCAGGGTGAGCACCTATTTGAACGCCGTGCTCAGCTGCCAGTGCCACTGTTCTGGCCATAGTGTCCGGATCAGAGGCATGGAAACCGCAGGCAATATTGGCCATATCAATCGTCGGCATGGCCAGCTCATCACTACCCATAACCCATGGCCCAAAGCTTTCGCCCATATCGCAGTTCAGCAGGAGTTTCTTGGCGGGAGTCGTCACAATATTCCCTAACAGGATTGGATAATTATTATGGAAGGATTTTGTGGGATTGGCAGGAAATGAGCAAGAGCCACCCTAGGGTGACTCTTGAGTTTGGAATTAAACGCCGTGACTACGGTTCTGGCGTTGAATGGTGTCGATAATTGCTTTAGCGCTGTCCTGAGCTTCGCGGAACTCTTCTTTGGAAAGTTGTGCTGTTACCTTCTGCAGAGGCTCCATAGCCGCTGAAAAACCACCGGCCAGTGCAACTGTCAGCCAGGCGGCAGACTGTTGTAGATCCTGATTGTCTTCACTGTAACGGGCATGAAGAACGCCTAACAGGAATTGCGCTTGAGGGTTGCCCTGGAAGGCGGCCTGGCGTGACCAGTCCATAGCCATATTTGGGTCAACGTCAGTGCCCAGACCTTTGGCATAAGAAAGACCAAGGATCAGTTGGGATTTAATGTGCCCCTGCTCACCGGCTTTGGTAAACCAGGAAAGCGCTTCTTTTGCGCTTGGCTCCACCAGGTCACCGCCAGAACGGTACATTTGTCCCATCAGGTACTGGGATTCTGCCAAACCATTGTCTGCTGCAGTTCGAGTCCACTTCAGAGCAGTTTTGTAATCCTGATTTACCCCTTCACCGTGGGCATACATCAGGGCCAGGTTATGCTGGGCGTGGATATGATCCTGTTCAGCGGCCTTCTTGTACCATTTTACTGCGCCGGGGTTATCTTCTGCCGTGCCTTGCCCCATATCCAGCATAACGGCGAGATTGTATTGGGAGTCGGCATGACCATCGGTGGCGGCCTGGCGGAACCAGTCGAGAGCTTTGGTCTCGTTTTTCCTTGTTCCCAGCCCCTGACTGTTCATCTGGCCCATAAGCCACGCCGCTTCTGCGTTGCCATCTTTGGCGGCTGAGCGGCATTGGATAAGGGCATCCGCGTGGGAATTGCTTTCAAACAGGGACAAACACTGCTTGGTGTCAGCTAAAGCCACGCTGGAACTGGTGAGGAGGGCAAGAATCAAGTACTTCATGGTCTACTTCCTTGTGAACGAGAGAATGCTCGGATAAGTAAGACCTTCGGCCGTTATGAAGTCTGCTGAATGGTTTTTACAGGCCAAAATGAGGTGGAAGTCAGCTTTGCTGGTTCATCGTGTAAAGAGGGGTGAATTGCTGAAGGCTGAGGTCAAAAAACGGGCAGCAATAAAGTGATAGGGGGCGGGGTTATAGAAAGCAAAGCCGCAATGTTTTGCGGCTTTGTTATTAAATCGGTTCAGGCACTGCGAACCCTATGGGAGGAGAGTTTGCGCTTTTTGCCCGGCGGAGCTTCTGGCTTTTCCATAATTTTCTCTCTGGGGAGTACTTTATAAATCTTTCGAAAGTACTCGGCTTCAACCCGCACAGGGTCGAGGCTTGGAAGTTTCACTCCAATACGCTGGAGATAAGCGATCATATGACTAATTTTTGGCTTGCTCATAACTGCTCCGAAAGCAGTAGTCCATTACCGAAGCTACGCGCCTGCCACTGCTTCAACACTAGGTGAAGGTGATTCTCTGCAGTTGGCGAAAGTAGCCTATTCCCTTTGAATGCTGTTTTTTTTGACGGGTAGCAACAAAGCGCTTACTCAAAACAGCAATTGCATAAAGCATGCGCTGTGCCAATTTTTTTACTGCTTCAGTTTGCATTCCTGAAAGCGTGGGCGTAGCGCAGTTTTGTGAGGTGAGAAGTATCAGGGGTCTTTGTTACTGAGATATGACAGGAGGGTTACAACGTTGTTGTCGGTATGGGTGTAACAAAATGAGTGCTACTTTCCGGAACAGAAGGGTAATGTTTTATCTTCCGGTAACAGTTCGAAGTGCTACTTCGGCCACAGATATTATCAGATTGGTCTGGCATGATCTGAGAAAATAAAAAGCAGGGCGTTACAGTGTTTCAACTGCGCAAATATATTCAGCCGTATGGCGCATCATTGTTGTCATCAGCAGGATTTAATAAATTTCTAAACCAGCTCTATGGTTTGCCCCGAACGCTCAAAAGGGCAACACCTGTCGTTGAAGTCTTTCTTGATCGAAACGATCCCTATAGCCAGCTGGTTGCGCAGGTTCTGCCGGATTTGCAACAGAGATTCAATATAACCCTGAAGGTTTGGGAAGTCAGCCAGCAGAAGGCCGAGATGTTTCCTGAGCTGGAGCTCTGGAATCAGAACGCCGCTAAAGATGCTGGCGCACTGGCGAAGTTGTACGGTCTGGAGTCACCATCACCAGCTCATATTCCTGAAATCGCAACCAGCATAAGTGAAGGAGAGAAACGTCGGAGCAAACTTGGGCATTATCTGGCGGCCATGTTCTGGTTTGAAGGTGAATGGTTCTGGGGAATTGACCGGCTGGACCATCTTGAGCGCAGGTTGCTGGCGGTTGGTTGTCAGAAGAATCCGGCTGACACTGTGTGTTTCAATCTCACTGCGGCTGGAAGCTATAAAGGTACAGCCAATGATGTGATGAACCCCAGCCAGCCACTGGTTTTTTATTTTTCCATGCGTAGTCCTTATTCCTACCTTGCCCTTGAACGTGTGACTGCGCTGGCGGAGCACTATCAGGTGCCTCTCGATATTCGACCCGTGTTACCCATGGTGATGCGTGGTGTGCCGGTTCCATCTCAAAAGAAGATGTATATCTTTCGTGATACCTGCCGGGAAGCTAGAAAACTGGGCATTGATTATGGCCGTGTAGCAGATCCGTTAGGTGTTGGCGTTGAAAACTGTTATGCGCTTTTTGACTTTGCCCGGAAGCTGGGGAAAGGAACGGAACTTTTGCTCGCTTATGCCAGAGCCGTGAATGCACAGGGGGTGCATTCAGATACAGAAAAAGGCTTACAGTTTATTGTTAAACAAGTTGGGTTGAACTGGAATGAAGCCAAGCCTTGGTTGCAAAAAGACGACTGGCGACAGTGGACTGAAGTTCATCGGCAGGAACTTTATCAGGCTGGCCTTTGGGGAGTGCCAAGCTTTACTTATGGTGAAGGGCGTTCCTGCTGGGGGCAGGACAGGCTATGGCTGATAGAGCAGTGGTTTTTAGAGCCTGATAAGGGAATGTAAGCCTCTGTTACCAAAAGTCACAATATTTTGCACGGTGCGCATTGTACAATGCGCAGCTCTCGATTTGCCTAATAAAGAAATAACGAATGAGACGTACGGTTTTTGATACCCCAGTGGTACACCACTTCTTTCACTTTGTAAGCTGGATTGGATTGAAGCTTGCGGGCTGGAAGGTGGAGGGCGGAACTCCTGAAGCACGTAAATATGTTTTGATTGCTGCCCCTCATACCAGCAACTGGGATTTTCCGGTGACGCTGGCCGTTGCCTTTCGGTTAAATGTGAAACTGTTCTGGATGGGCAAGGAATCTCTATTCAAGGGGCCTATGGGGCCAATTATGAGATGGTTGGGCGGTATTCCTGTCGATCGCAGCCAGAAAACCGGTTTAGTGCAGCAGCTGGTGGATGAATATAACCGATGCAAAGACCTGGTTGTAACTATTCCCCCTGAAGGTACCCGTGGCAAAACAAGAAAATGGAAAAGTGGATTTTACCACGTAGCCCATGGAGCCGGTGTGCCAATCTATCTGGGCTTTCTGGATTTCAAACGCAAGGTGGGCGGCATTAATAACGCCTTTGTTCCGACAGGGAACTTTGAGGAAGACCTGAAAAAGATTCAGGAATTTTATAAGGATGTTGTGGGGAAAAACCCGCACCAATTTGCTTCTTAAAGTTGTTTTATATCCCTGCCCGCGTGGCAGGGATATAAATAAAATGCGTTATTTCTTCTCGGCTTCTGCTTTCTTCACCGATGCGCTTTTAATAATCACGGATTCCTTCGGAACATCTCCGTGCATACCCCGGCGTCCTGTTCTGACGTCGGAAATCTTGTCAACAACATCCATACCAGAAATCACTTTACCAAACACGGCGTAGCCTGGCTTGGAACTGCTACCATCCAGAAAGTTATTGTCTACCAGATTGATGAAGAACTGGCTGGTTGCACTGTCAGGAACATTTGTGCGGGCCATGGCAATAGTTCCACGGCGGTTGCTCAAACCGTTGGTGGATTCATTGCGGATAGGATCACGAGTTGCCTTCTGACTCATATCTTTGGTGAAACCACCACCCTGAATCATGAAGCCTTTGATCACCCGGTGAAAAATGGTGTCGTTATAAAAACCGCTGTTGGTGTAATCCAGAAAGTTTTTAACGGTTACAGGTGCTTTCTCCTGATTGAGCTCAATCTCAATCTTACCCATGCTGGTATCTATAACCACTACAGGGTTAGCAGCAGGTACAGGGGCAGCCTGAACAGTCAAAGAAAGCAGGGCCGCCATCAGGGCGACACCAAAAGTACGCAGGTAGTGCATAGGGTTCTCCGTGTTTTGCACAGTGAGTTTCTGGAAGGCTAGTCAGCTAACCGGACACCATCTTTTTCTATAACAATTTGACGGTTTTTATAGAGCCCGCCAATGGCCATTTTGAAAACGCGCTTACTGGTTTTGAAGTATTTGCTGATTTCTTCTGGAGTGCTTTTATCATGAATGGGTAGGAAACCATCATGCTCTTTCAGTTTTTCCAGAATCTGATCGCCGAAGTCTCCGGCTGACTTATAGCTTTTCGGGTTTTGCAGACACAGGTCGATTTTCTGATCTGGGCGAACTCGCTTGATAAAGCCTTGCAGCTTCTGCCCCATACGCACAGGCTGATGAATATCGTTATGGAAAATCACACCCTGGTGACGGTTATTAATGATTGCCATGTAACCGATATCGGTACGGTCGGTAATCATCAGGGAAACCTCTTCACCAGATGTATACTGGGGAGGGCGATTGTCGAGGAATTTATCGATTTTAGAGGAAGCAACAATTCGCCAGTTACGATCTTCCTGATAGAGATAAACAACGTAGTACTGGCCCTGACGCATGCGCACTTTCTGCTCGCTGAAAGGAACCAGCAGTTGCTTGGGTAGCCCCCAGTCCAGAAACGCCCCCACCTGATTTACTTCTTCCGCTTTCAGGCAGGCAAACTCGCCAAGTCTCGCCTTAGGCCTGTCAGTCGTTGCAATAACGTCATCGTTGGAATCTAGATAGATAAAAACATCCACGGCATCGCCAATCTGGCTGCCTTTTGGCACGTACCGCTTTGGCAGAAGGATATCGACGTACTGCCCGCCTTCCAGATAAACACCGAACCCTTTTTCTCTGATGATTTTCAGAGTGTTCCAGTGGCCGATTTTTACATGAAGGTTTGAAGAGTCGGATGTGTCGCTGCCAGACGCTTCGGAAATGGTGTCATTGGTCATGATAAATACATGCAGGGGAAATTTGGTGGCGGATTATACCACCAGTTCACGAGCAGGGATGTCTATCCTTCAGAGTTCTTTTCTTTTGCTGGTGGTGATGTTCATGCCCCACGCTCGTTTTGTTCATGGTTCTCCCATGAAACATATTGTTGTAATGAGTTTGAGTGGGGCTGTCGGGTTAACGGCTCTGTTTGTCGTGGATATGCTGGATCTGTTTTTTCTGAGCCTTTTGGGAGAAAAACATCTGGCGGCAGCGGTCGGTTATGCCGGAACCATGTTGTTTATCACTTCTTCTCTGGGAATCGGACTTTCTATTGCTGCAGGTGCACTGGTGTCTCGAGCGATGGGGTCGCGGGATCGCACACTGGCCGCGGTGTTTATGACCAATGTCGTTGTTTTTACGTTTATCTCGTCCTGCATCACAGCAATGGTTTGCTGGATTTATCTTGATAGTTTTTTGACTGCGTTGGGTGCGGTTGGTGAGGTGCACTCACTGGCAATAGAGTATCTGGAAATACTTGTTCCTTCTTTGCCTGTCCTTGCTGTTGCTATGGCTCTTGGAGCAGGATTAAGAGCCGTTGGTGATGCCAAACTTTCCATGTATTCCACTTTGGCGGGTGGTGCCGCTAACGCTGTATTCGATCCGATTTTTATCTTCTTACTGGAAATGGATATTCAGGGTGCGGCTATAGCTTCGGTTATTGCCCGGTTCACAATATTGGCTGTATCTCTCTACGGAGTTGCTTTTAAGCACCGACTGCTGTGCTGGCGAGGGGTTTACCGTTTTACCTCTTCGTTGCCTGCAATTTTAAGTATTGCCGGGCCAGCTGTGGCCACCAATCTTGCGGCACCAGTCAGTCAGGCTTATGTCACCAAAGCCGTTTCTGTTTATGGAGATGCCTATGTAGCAGGAGGTGCAATTATCGGACGATTGATACCAGTGGCTTTTGGGGTTGTCTTTGCCCTCTCAGGTGCGATTGGGCCCATCATCGGACAAAACTTTGGTGCAGGGCTTCTGGGGCGAGTTCGACAGGCATTGAAAGACGCTTATTGGTTTGCCGTCGTTTATGTGCTGGCTGTCTCCTTGCTGGTGTTAGTATTGCAAAGCTGGCTGGTGGATATCTTCAATATTTATGGCAATGCGGAATCCCTGCTGCGTTTTTTCTGTACTTATATTTCTTTCTGTTTTGTTTTTAATGGTTGTTTATTTGTTGCTAATGCGTCCTTTAATAATCTGGGAAAAGCCTATTACTCAACATTTTTGAATTGGGGAAAGGCAACTATTGGCACTATTCCTTTTGTCTGGTTAGGCGCTCGCTGGGATGGCGCTTACGGTGTATATCTGGGGCAGGCTGTCGGAGGAATTGTATTTGCCTTGATGGCAATGGCTGCTTCGTTTTCTATG
Organism: Parendozoicomonas sp. 2304DJ65-17; assembly: GCF_058148445.1. Lineage (NCBI taxonomy): Bacteria > Pseudomonadati > Pseudomonadota > Gammaproteobacteria > Oceanospirillales > Endozoicomonadaceae > Parendozoicomonas > Parendozoicomonas sp. 2304DJ65-17. The sequence goes on along the minus strand of NZ_JBYVJV010000005.1, from coordinate 48,018 downwards.
GTTCGAAAACTTGAAAGCGAAACTGTTGAAGTTGAACCTTCATGTGTTACGGGAACTACTCCTGATCCGGAGAAAGTCCCCTTGCCCTGTGCCTTTAACAGCCTTTCTTCTGAGTGTACTCAGATGGCCCAAATGGCTGGTGAGGCTGAGTTGGAAGAACACATGGCCGATCATTACTCGGCCTGAGCGGGCTTCTTTTTCAGCAGTGAGTTTGTAGAGAGGTGGGAAATCTGGCCATCTTCGCTAAAGGTTGTTGTCTTCCCCTGCCAGGTTCTGAAGCAGGAAACTCCTAACGCCAGCGCAATAGATATCCACGACAACCACATAAACGGAAGATAACTCAGCGTACTGACCCCCAGAATTCCCGCCATAAATGTGCCGTTATCACTCCAGGGCACCATGCCTGAAGTGAGTGTTCCGCCGAACTCGGTATTGCGTGACAGAAGTCGCCGATCGGCGCCCAACGCATCGCTGGTGGCAGTCATTAACTTGGGCGCCAGTATCAGGGAAACATACATGGCGCTGCCCAAAAGGTTTCCTAAGAATGCGGTCAGGATTGTGCAGCCAGTTAGGCGGGCTTCATTGGTAACAAACTGCTCCATCTTGCTGGCTAACAATTTCACGATGCCGACTTTTACCAGCAAGCTGCCAAAGCCGAGCCCGAAGGTGATCATGGCAACTGAGGGCATAATGGAAAGCATGCCACCACGGCTAAGCAAGCTATCGATAAACTCGATTCCTGAATTGAGTAGTGGAAGTTCCCATACGCTGGTAATGGCCGAAACAATATCGGAGCCTTGTAGAAGCATGGCTGCAACAATTCCCAGAAAACTACCGAACGAAATAACAGGGAAAGCGGGCTGTCGAAAAGCCAGCAAAAGCATCACCATCAGTGGCGGTAAGAATGCAATCGGGGTTATATAAAATGTGTTATCCAGAGCCGCCATAATCATATTGATATGCTCAAGATTTCCTTGCCCCTGAAAGGAAAGGCTGGCGCAGGTAAACATTATGGCTGTGATAATATATGCGCTCAGGCTGATAGGCAGTAAACCTTTGATATGAGCTCTTATCTCAACGCCAGCCATGGATGAAGCCAGCAGAACACTGTCAGAAAGAGGGGATAGCTTATCGCCAAAATAAACCCCAGACAGTACAGCTCCCGCAGTCAAAGGCGCTGGTATACCAAGGCCTTCGCCAATGCCCATCATGGCGATGCCAGCGGTTCCGGCTGCGCCCCAGGATGTTCCGGTTGCCAGAGCAGTTAGGGAGCAAATAAAAAGAGTGGTTGGTAAAAAGAAGCTGGGGTGAATTGTCGCCAGCCCATAATAAATAATTCCCGGCACAATACCACCGGCAATCCAGCTGCCGATCATAGCGCCAACAGCGAAAAGAATAAGAAGTGCGGGCATCCCCTCAAAAATACCAAAAGCAGCGGCTTCTTCGAGCTCCCGATAGCGATACCCCAGTTTCAGACCAAGGGCGATAACCAGAAACCAGCCAAAGAACAGTGCCAGTAAAACCGGTAAACCAAACACGGTGGTAAAGCTGCAGGCCATTGTCAGAAAGGTACCAAGTACCAGAAAGGTCTGTATCAGGGTGGGTAACTGTCGGTTCTTCTTATCCATGGCGTACTCCTGTCCAGTGGATGAGATCCGGGCGGAGCGTTGCCGTGTTGTCGTTATTGCACGCTGTTAAAGAATACCCGGATACGGGGCAGCTTCGTGGCTGCGAGGTATCCAGTATTGGAAAAGAAAGCGGGATGCGCCACCCCGGAGGGTTGGAATGTCAGCCAGAATGACGCAAGTGTTACTGATGTGTAACCATATCAGAAGGGATTAAAAGACCGCGAGGCCCGTTTGTTCCACAAAAGTCTTCAGAGCCTGCATGCCGGGCAGAGAGTTGCCTTTTTTACCCAGTTCCGGACTCCAGACACACACAGACATCTTTCCGGGAACAATGGCTACAATGCCGCCACCCACGCCGCTCTTGCAGGGCAGGCCAACATGAAATGCAAATTCGCCCGCTTCATCGTAGGTACCGCAAGTCATCATCAGGGTGTTGATACGGCGGGTCTGAAGAGGAGATACCACGGCTTCATCTTTAAATGGATGGCGACCATCATCAGCGAGAAAACGGCTGGCTCGGGCTAAGTCCAGGCAGCTCATATTTAGAGAACAGAGGTAAAAGTAAAAATCCAGAACCTGGGCAATAGGGTTTTTAATATTGCCAAAGCTCTGCAGATAGTAAGCCAGTGCCGCATTTCTCTGGCCATTGTCGTACTCAGAACGGAATACTCGTTCGTCGTACTGAATATCCAGATTCTTGGAAATGCTGCGGATATGATCCAGAAAATCCTGCTTGGGAGAATTCAGGTTGGAAAGCAGGATGTCGGCTACCACCAGTGCGCCGGCATTGATAAATGGATTTCTTGGGATACCGTTTTCATATTCCAGCTGAGACAGGGAGTTAAAAGGGTTGCCGGATGGCTCAACCCCAACCCGTTCAAAGACTTTTTCGCCAGCGTAGTGCATGGCCAGACTCAGACTGAAGACTTTGGAAATACTCTGAATCGAGAAAGATTCTTCAGCATCGCCAACAACAAAGTCCCGACCATCAGTGGTGCTGATAGCCATACCAAATTTGTTTCCGCACACTTCAGCCAGTGCCGGAATATAGTTGGCCGGTTTGCCCTGACCAAAGGTGTGAGAAACAGCCTCGGGCAGAGTGCCCAGAATTGTTTCAATCTCTGTCATAAACTTGCTGCCACGGGAGGGTGAAATTTCGGGGCGCAAAGAATACGTGCATCATTTCGGGCATTCAAGATGGGAAAAACAACGTATTACTGTAAAAACAGGCAGTTAGCGAACAATTTTTTATTGGTTTTGCGCCTACAGGTTAGTAGAGCTTGTAGGGAGGGCATTTATTATATGAAGCATGAAATATTGAAAAGTGGTTTTTGTGGAAAAGGACGCGATGCACAAAGTGAAACCTGATCAGGTCGTCATGGCAACAACAGCTGATGCAGAAATTGTTGGGCAACTTATCCACGCTATGGAAACAGAATTGTGGCCTGATCAAGCGGCAGATCTGTCTCAAAAAGTATTTATAACCACTGCAGAGAAGTTGCTGGCACTTCCCGAAAGATACCGGGCGTTTATTGCCCGTGATGAATCAGGGACTGCTCTGGGAGTTATCACCGGTTGTGAAAATCTGGCAGTGTTTGCTGGTGGCGCTTTTGGTGAAGTGATGGAAGCCTATATCCAGCCAGATTGTCGCAGCCTTGGTATAGGGCGCTTACTGATGGATACAGTAAAAAACTATGGAAAGGAGAGAGGCTGGTTCTGCTTGTCAGTCGGAGCTCCGGCACAACCCAAATGGCACCGCACCCTTGAGTTTTACAAGGGTTATGGCTTTGAGGAAGTAGGGCCCAAACTGGAGCTGGAATTGTAAATATTTAATCTTCCCTGTCCTGATAATTCTCAGGCAAAAAGCGAGGGCTGCAGATTGCCAGAAACACCAGGCCTTGTGTGCCGGTATTGGTAATTCGTTGTTTCACTCCCGGTGGGATAATAGCGACATCTCCCGGATTAAGCTGTTCTGTGCAGCCTTCGCCGACATTCACCCGCCCTGAGCCTTCCAGAATTACATAACGCTCACAGGTTCCGTTCAGACTGTGCCAGAGAGTTGTAACTCCCGGTTTGACGGTGGCTCGGGCGATGGAGATATCTTCGTCAGCTTCAGTATTCGATAGCTCTAAAATGTCGCAACCTTCTCTGAAGTGATACTCTTTTTCCGGCGCGCAGCGGATGATTTTCGCAGTCATTGTTAAGATTCTCGGTGCTGTGTTTGTCTAACTTTTGCTGAGCTTCTGGTCAGCGTATAGTGACGCTACGAAAGATAGCAATAACAAATATAAGAGCATGATATGGATACAGCAGTTCCGGTAACAGACTCTGGCTTAACAGTTAAAACTGAAACCCTTTTGCACTGCATTGAACATGCGTTTGATCAGTTTTCTGATCAGGTGGCAATCGAAACTTCCGGAAAATCCGTCACAACCTACCAGCTGGATGAATACAGTACCTACTTTGCCGCTTACTTGCAGTGTGAAGCCGGTCTTCAGGCTGGAAAAATTCTTGCGATTCAGGGCGTAGAAACTGTTTCCGGACTAGTGGCTGTTTATGGTGCTATTCGGGCGGGCTTACAGGTATTGGTGCTTGATGGAGGGAAGTCTTTCGGGCAACTGGCCGTCACCGGAGAGTTGGCGGATTATGCTCCTCGATTACTTGTTAAAGCTTTTCCTGGACTGTTTGGGCAATCTACAGTGCATTTGTTTAAGGAAAATGCATCACTTTCTTTCTCCAATTCGCAAACAACTAAGTTTAAGAAAGTACTACAGAAAGCTGATGCCAGCCTGTGGCAAAGGCCAAGTTATGTTGATCAGAAAAAGATCAGAATTTTGGGTGTAGAGAACGATTCAAAAACAATATCTGAAACAGATGTAACTAACCTGCCGCAATCTCTGCGCTCCTGTTTCGAAGCGCTAACGAGTGGACAGGTTGTGCGATTCTAGTCGTCAAAGGTTCAGGACATAATTCCCAGGTGTTGAAGGCCAGACTTCAAGTAGGTAACAACAGGGTTACCAGCAAAGCCCAGAGCCTGAAAGCCGAAATGCGAACCCATAAAATTGATGACACCGAGTTTGGAAAATCTGCGTAAGAGTCGACGCTCAGGCAGTTCTTGAGTCCAAGCTAGTTTATCTGCTGGAGGAGTTCCCAGCAGTTTGGTCAGAAGGTATCCGCCACCAATAAACATTGGCATGGTTCCAAACAGATTGGTGAATGTGAAACCGGCTGCAGGAAGAGCTGGTAACGCAAAACAACAGATCGGGCACATGATTGGTAGAAAGGTGATAGCCGCGGCCCCGGCAACCAAGCCTCCTATAAGGATAGGGGTTGGTACGCGGTCCTTAATTTCTTTGCCTACAAACCCTGCAAGGCCAACACCCATCATGACATGGCCCAGAACACCTTTAACATCACCTAACACAGTGATTCGGCCGGGTTTATTCGCGTCCGGGTAAAGGGTTTCGAGAGGGATTCTCGAATTTGGGTGATATTGTACCTGTGCGCTGTCCATAGCTCACTCCATTAACTTAAAGCGTCCTGCCTTAATAGAGTGCTATTGGAGTGCGAAGTTCTGGGGCTAAGACCAAGGTCTCATACCTATAGATGAGTCCCTGGGCAGAGGATAGGATGCAGCCATCACACCTCTTTATAAGAATTGGTAATATATGGAACGCGTCCAGAATCTCTCATGCCTGGAGAGTGAGGCTCTAGCCATAGAGAGTAATGCCATAGCCAGTACTCTAAGCTGGCGAGCCTGGCAGAAAATGGAGATTGTTGAAACTGATGACCATATTCTGTGTCGCACACCGATACGGTTTCCATTCTTTAATTGTTTGCTGCGTCCACGTTATAGCTCCTATGACCAGATGGTGGAGGGCATTAAAAAGCATCTGCTGTGGGCAAGGGAAAAGCAGATAGGTGTTTCTTTCTGGTTGGGGGCACATTATTCTCCCAGCAACCTTCCGGAGTACCTACAGGGGCAGGGGTGTGCAAAGGTCGCGGAACCCGTTGGTATGGCAGTTGTGCTAGATCATCTGCCAGTTGAGGATTTACCTTCCGGGGTTGAAATACGAGAAGTACAGGATACTCAGCAGTTGTCTCTCTGGGGAGAGATACTCGCACCCTGTCATCAGTTTCCAGATCACATCCTGAAGCCTTGGCTGGATATGGTGGCAGCTCCGGGATTCGGCGATAAAAACAAGGGGTGGCGGCATTTTATTCTTTACCAATGTGGTAAGGCTGTTGGTACATCCTCGTTGTTTGCCGGAGCTGGTGTGGTGTCTGTTGCCAATGTTGCGGTGACCGAAGCGTATCGGCATCGTGGGCTTGGCCGTTTGCTAACCAGAGAAACATATCGTCAGGCACTATCTGCCGGTTATCGGATGGGTACACTTTGGGCATCTCAAATGGGGGAACCTGTGTACAAATCCCTTGGGTTTTCTGAATTCTGTCGTGGCCCGGTGTATGTCTGGATGCCCGGCCAGTAATAAATAAGAGTTAATAGGAGTATTACTTTGGTTGCAGGTCGTTCTTCTTTTGTGCAAACCTGGCAGAGTTTTCTTCAATCACCATTACAAACCCTTCATGGCTGGCAACATAAGCGCCTGACCTGGGTGGTTATGCTGGCAACAACCCTGTTTCTTGAAGGCTGTGCTCTCTACTTTCAGTATGTGATGTTGCTGGATCCTTGTGAACTTTGCGTTTATCAACGCTTGGCTATTGGTTTGCTGGGAGTTGCTTCACTGATCATGCTGATAGCGCCATCGAATATTTTCATTCGTCTCAGTGGCTATGGTTTATGGGTTGCTTCGGGACTTTATGGTTTGCAGAAAGCGATGATCCAGACCGGTTCCTATGAAACCTTTAATACGATGAACCAGTCGTGCAACTTCTACCCCACATTCCCGTTTGAACTGCCCCTTTATGAGTGGCTTCCTTCACTGTTTATGCCTACTGGTTTCTGTGGTTCCGATGACTGGGCGCTGCTTGGTCTGAATATGGCGGAATGGATGGTTATTGTGTTTGGTATTTACCTGTTAGCCGCGGCAGTATGCATTGTCAGCAGCGCATGGTGCTGGATTCGCTCTCCAAAGTAGTAAAAAGTCCCTGAAATCTGTAACACAGTTGCTTGCCTTTCTGCTGGTTGTGGTAAACTTGCCGCCACGGGCAGAAGGTTGAGCCTTGAAGGTAGTCTCTGTTTACTCTTTTCTTCCAATAAAAGCCAGTACCAAAGTACCGGTTCGCAGAACACGCCTTCCAAACCATGAAGTATAAAAACCATGGTCTATAAGAGAACCTACCAGTCCGGTATAGGTGCAAGCCGATACGGCTATGTGCCATTTTGGAGCGGGTTTACTAATTTCTAAAATTTGAACGATTTTCGGTAGCCATTACCCGGCTTTTACCGTTAGAATCGCCCGCTTTTTTACAATTCTTACAGGCGCTCATTACTTATGCCCGAAACCCAGACTGATACAGTTACCGCTTTTGACCAGCTGCCATTGTCGGATGCCGTGCTGCGTGCCGTTCGTGATGTGGGTTATGAAACTCCGTCACCGATTCAGGCGCGAAGCATTCCTCATCTGCTGGAAGGGCGGGACCTTCTCGGTCTGGCCCAGACTGGTACCGGTAAGACTGCTGCTTTTGCACTGCCCGTACTGTCCCGAATTGATGCAACAATCAACGACACGCAGGTTCTGGTGTTGTGTCCTACCCGCGAACTGGCGATTCAGGTTGCTGAAGCCTGCCAGACTTACGCCAAACACATGCCGTCTTTCCACGTTCTGCCTATTTACGGTGGTCAGGATATGCGCGGTCAGCTCCGTGGTTTGCACCGTGGCGCTCAGGTTGTTGTTGGTACTCCAGGTCGGGTCATGGATCACCTTCGCCGTGGCAGCTTGAAGCTGGATAACCTGAAGACTGTTGTATTGGATGAAGCCGATGAAATGCTGCGCATGGGCTTTGTTGATGATATCGAGTGGATTCTGGACCATACCCCAACCCAGCGTCAGACTGCGCTGTTCTCTGCAACCATGCCACCGGCTATTCGCCGTATTGCAGACAAGTACCTGAGAGATCCTGTTTCTGTTGAAATTCGTGCCAAAACCACCACTGTAGACACCATTACCCAGAAGGTATGGATGGCCAGTGGCCTGCACAAACTGGATGCCCTGACCCGCATTCTGGAAGTCGAAGACTTCGACGCCATGATCATCTTCGTGCGCACCCGTTCTGCTACTACAGAACTGGCTGAAAAGCTGGAAGCCCGTGGCTTCTCCGCTGCTGCACTGAATGGTGATATGAGCCAGGCGCTTCGCGAGAAGATGGTTGACCGCCTGAAGAAAGGCTCTCTGGATATTCTGATTGCTACCGATGTAGCGGCTCGTGGTCTGGACGTTGAACGTATCAGTCATGTTGTAAACTACGATATCCCTAATGATACCGAAGCTTATGTACACCGTATCGGTCGTACTGGTCGTGCCGGTCGTCAGGGTACTGCAATCCTGTTTGCAGCTCCTCGTGAGCGTCGTATGTTGCGCGCTATTGAGCATGCAACCCGCCAGAAGATCGAACCAATGCGCCTGCCTACCCAGCGTGACGTTCGTGATATCCGCATTAAAAACTTCAAGGAACAGGTTGCCTGCACCATCGGCAATGAAGACCTGACGCCATACCGTGAAATCATCAATGAGATGATTCAGGAACAGGCCATTGAAGTGGAAGATGCTGCTGCCGCACTGTGCTTTCTGGCTCAGAAAGAACGTCCATTCCCGGATGGTAATGAGCCTGAGCCTCGTCCTTGGGAAGAGCGTGAGCGTCGCCCACGTCGAGATGATCGTGAAGATCCTCGTAACCAGGGTAAGAAACGCTATCGTATCGGCGTTGGCCGTGACCACGGTGTAAGCCCAGGCGAAATTGTGGGTGCTCTGGCGAATGAGGGTGGAATCTCTGGCCGTGATATCGGTCATATCCGGCTGTTCGACAAGTTCTCTACTGTTTACCTGCCAGAAACTCTGGATCAGGCCGTACTGAGCACTATGAGCGAAATCAATATTCGCAATCAGGTGCTGGGTCTGCGTGAATGGAAAGAGAACCCTAACGGTGGTCGTGGCCGCGGTCGTGGCGATCGTGGTGGCTATCGCGGAAACCGTGATGATCGCCCGCGTCGTCGTCATGAAGGTAACGGTGAGCGTCGTGGTGGCTACCGTGGTAACCGCAACGATGACAATCGTGGCAACGAATAAAGGTTAACAAACCTTAGTTCGTGAGATATAGAAATGCCGGATACGATAGTATCCGGCATTTTTTATTGGAGTTATTTCTGGCTGTATTCCACAGCAATGGCTGAAGCAAGTTTGGCATTGTTCATAACCAGTGCGATATTGGATTTCAGGCTGTCTCCACCAGTCAGTTCTTTTACACGAGAAAGCAGGAACGGTGTAGACTCTTTACCTTTCACCCCTTGCTCTGTCAGCTCCTGAATGGCTTGTGCAATGGCTTTATCAATAATGTCCTTAGGCATAGAGTGTTGTTCAGGAATAGGGTTGGCGATAATCATGCCGCCCTGTAAACCAGCCTGCCATTTGGTCTGCATAATGGCTGCTAGGTCTTCAGCTGAATCAATCTGGTGATCCACCTCAAAATCACTGTCCCGGGTATAAAATGCAGGCATGGTTTTAACACCATAACCCAATACCGGAACGCCCTGAGTTTCCAGATATTCCAGTGTCAGGCCAATATCGAGAATGGACTTACAGCCTGCGCAGACAACAGCAACATTAGTTTTTGCCAGTTCCTGAAGGTCTGCTGAAATATCAAATGTGGTTTCAGCGCCACGGTGAACGCCGCCAATGCCGCCGGTAGCAAACACTTTCACGCCAGCCATGGCGGCAATAATCATGGTGGTCGCCACGGTTGTTGCGCCATCCATTTTACGAGCCATGATGACAGGTAAGTCGCGACGACTGGTTTTAGTCACTGCCAGGCCGCTTTTGCCCAAATGCTCAATTTCTTTTTCAGAAAGACCAACCTTCAAACGTCCACCGATAATGGCAATTGTGGCGGGAGTTGCGCCATGCTCACGCACAGTGTTTTCAACCTGCAGAGCTGTAGCAACATTATCAGGGTAAGGCATACCGTGGGAGATAATTGTCGATTCCAGCGCAACAACCGGACGGCCTTCATCAAGAGCGGCTTTTACATCTGGATGGATATCAAGAAAAGCATTATTAAGCATTGTATTTTCCATTATCAAAAAGATCGTTGAATTCGTTTGCTGATAACTTCAGCCGTAAGATCCGGATTGATCGTTGCGTGATATTCAAGAGCCATAGCCGCACAGGCTTGGGCCGTTGAAACTGACTTTTCAAAATCAAAGTTCTGAAGGTGGCTGTGTAGCAAGCCCGCCATCATGGCATCTCCAGCACCGGCGACACTTGTCGTATGAACCTCGGGTGATGGCATAAGCGTTTGCTGCTGGCCATCACTGGCAAATACCCCTTCTTTTCCCAAGCTGATCACCAGCTGTTGAACACCTTGTTCATGGAACCATTGAGCGCACTTATGAAGGTCTGATTTTGTTTCGACTGGTTTGCCCCACAGCAACCCTGCCTCCATGCGATTGGGCTTCAGACAGAAAATACGGTGCAGCCAGGGTTTCAGGCGTTCGGCTTTGCTGGCAGATACGCAGTCAGCAAACACTGGTGGCAGATTGGGAATAGTGAATAAGTGTTCCAGTGTTTTTTCAGGCAGGTTGGCATCCACCACCAGAGCCTGGCATTGTTGCAGTGCTGCGGTGTGAGGTGTTAGCAGCTCTGGGCTGAGCTGTTCAATAAGAGCCATGTCGTTAATAGCCTGTATCAACTCATGGTTATTATCGAGAATGGAGAGATAAACAGGGGTTGGTTTGTCGGCCAGCTGTTCAACCGAGGACATATCAACACCCGCTGCAGCAGTTGCGGTAAGAACCTGCTGCCCAGCTTCATCTCTTCCTACAGCTGATAGCAAGCGAACATTGTGTCCAAGGCGGGCAATGTTTTCGGCAATATTGCGACCAACGCCACCAGGAGTCATGGAAACCTGACCAGGGATAGAGTCACCCGGAAGTCCTGGGATTTTTGGGATTCCCTGAATATCCAGAGTACAGCCACCAATCACCATCACGTCGAGCAGCTCGTTAAGAAGATAACCTTTTCCCCGGATGAAGCCCTTTCGGGTCAGGTTCATAATGTGGTTTGCTGCGGCTTCACGACTGATTCCCAGTTGTTCCCCAAGGGCTTTCTGGGAAATCAAAGGGTTCTGGCGAATGGCAGAGAGAACCTGTTGCTCTCTTTTCGTCATTGACTCTCACCAAATATAAATCTTGATCAAACAAAAGTTTGTTTAATGTTTCATTTGTTTGTTATTGAAGCATTTTGTGGTTTGCTTCTGCAAGATTTTGTTTGTAAGTATTTTGTCGAATTTGTGTATGGCAATAAAAAGCCGGGACAATGCCCGGCTGTGAATGCGATGCCTGAAATTATTTATGAACAACCTCATAACAAGGTTCGTAGTGACTGCCTGGCAGCTTCATTCGCTGTTGTTGTACAAAACTGGCCAGCAGGGTATCAATACGTTTCATAAGCTCAGCTTCTCCGTGGAGCTGGAACTTGCCGTGTTGCTGAATACTTTTCACCCCATCTTCTTTAATGTTACCGGCAACAATGCCGGACATAGCCCTGCGGAGGTTTGATGCCAGTTCTTCAGCAGGCAGGTTGGAGTCCAGAGAAATACTGGACATATTTTCGTGAGTAGGCTCAAAAGGATGCTGGAAGTTGCTGTCTATTTTCAGTTTCCAGTTAAAGTAGAAGGCATCGTTATGTTCCTTGCGATACTGTGTTACTTCCTCGAGACTTGCCTTCATCAAGTCTGCAACTTTTTCCGGGTCGTCAATCACGATGGTGTAAAGCTTTTGTGCATCTGGTCCCAGTGTTGAACCTATAAAGTCATCAATCTGCTCGAAGTATTCCCTCGACGATGCCGGGCCGGTAAGAATAAACGGATAGGGAAGGTCCTGGTTGTCGGGATGAAGAAGAATACCGATCAGGTACATAATCTCTTCGCAGGTGCCGGGGCCGCCGGGGAATGCAATAATGCCGTGACCCATACGCACGAAACCTTCCAGACGTTTTTCAATATCCGGCATGATGATCAGTTCGTTAACGATAGGGTTTGGGCTTTCTGCCGCTATGATGCCAGGCTCTGTTAAACCGATAAATCGCCCTTTCTTTATACGCTGCTTGGCATGGCCTATATGGCCACCTTTCATTGGGCCTTTCATTGCACCGGGGCCACAGCCGGTGCAGATATCCATACCCCGAAGCCCCAGCTGGTAACCGACATCTTTCGTGTATTTGTATTCTTCACGGCCAATAGAGTGCCCGCCCCAACACACCACAACATTCGGTGTTTGGCCGGGAATAAAGGCATTGGCGTGGCGCAGAATTTCAAAGACCAGGTTGGTGATATCCTGAGGGTCGCTCAGGTCAAGCAATCCGTGGGCTTCTATCTCACTGAACAGGTGCAGAATATCCCGCACCACAGAGAACAGGTTTTCACGAACACCGCGAATCAGTTCATCGTTCACAAAAGCACAGGCGGGAGCGTTAATAAGCTGCAGTTGCAGGCCCCGGTGCTCCTGAATGATTTTTATATCGAAATCATGATAGAGAGCCATTAGCTCCTGGGCATCATCCAGCTCGGTATCACAGCTGAGTACAGCCAGGGCACACTGTCGGAAAAGAGTATAAAGGCCGGTGCGGGTTGTATCCTGAAGCTGACTGACCTCATGGGCAGACAGTACATTCATGCTGCCTGCGGGGTTAACCAGCGCGGTGACTGTACGACAGTTTGCCATGGAGCAGTTCCTCTGCAGAGTATTCGGCGTATTCAAAAGTATAGAGGCAGTAGAGTTAAAAATGCCTCATTAGAGTTACATTCTGAAATCCACACTTTGAAACATCGACTATAAACTTGGGATGCCCTAATACAATAACAAATGCTCAGACTGGAGTTTTGAACTATGTCAGCAGAGATTAAGACAGCGTTGTCATCGGTAGAAGAAAGAGTTGTGATCGTTGATGAAGAGAACGATGTCGTCGGTTCAGCTACGCGCAGTGAGATGCGGGCTGGGCGGCTCTGCCACCGTGCGGTTTTTGTATTTGTCTTTAACTCCGATGGTGAGCTGCTGATTCAGGAGCGCACCATGTCAAAAGACGTGTGGCCTGGCGCTTATGACCTGGCGGCAGGTGGCGTTGTTGATGAAGGTGAAGATTACGATATTGCCGCGGCCAGAGAGCTTGAGGAAGAGATGGGGATTTCAGGCATTCCTCTGGAAGAGAAGTTTCATTTCTATTATCAGGACGAAAATTGTCAGTTATGGGGCAAGGTTTACACCTGTGTCTGGAATGGCGCTATTATTCCCCAGCCTGAGGAGGTTGCACAGGTGATTCGTGATCGTCCGGAACACATTCTGGCCAACCCTGAAATGCGACCTTATACACCAGACAGCTTGATGGCTCTGAGAAAGTTGCACGGAGCCGAGTAGTAAGGCCCCTGAAGGGCATTAAAGGAGAAGTATGTTTACAGGTATTGTGCAGGGCACCCGAGAGGTTGTTTCTGTAGAGCGTCGTGAAGGCTTTGCCACTTTTGATATTCTGCTGGGACATGATTTGTGTGACCAGTTGAAAGAGGGGGCCAGTGTTGCCATCAACGGCGTTTGCTTAACTGTCACCCGTTTTTCCGATGAGTCTGCCTGTTTTGATGTGATGCAGGAAACACTGCGAGTCACCAACCTCGCAGATATTAAGGCCGGTGATCTGGTGAATATTGAAAGGGCAGCCCGCTTTGGTGACGAAGTGGGTGGTCATAATATGTCCGGTCACGTTCACGATACGGTTGAAATTGTGGAGATTGATAAAACTCCTGATAACACCACATTAACTTTTGAGTTCGATCAAAAGTGGCAGGGTTACCTGCTGCCTAAAGGGTATGTTTCCCTTAATGGAGCCAGTCTGACTATCGGTGCAGAAGTAAAAGACAATCGCTTTTCTGTTCACCTGATTCCGGAAACTCTGCAGATGACGACCTTCGGGCAGGCCCGAAAAGGGATGAAGGTAAATTTTGAAATAGATCCCCAGACCCAGGCTATTGTTGATACTGTTCGGAGTTATATGGATCAGCAGCGAATAGCCGTCTGATTACCGACGAAAGGTCGTTCGTGGTGGGCGTTTGAGTGGGGGGGGGGGGGGTTTCACTCCTGCTCCAATCACGAACTTACTGGCTGCAATCGGGGATATCGGTGAGCAGACAGCCTGTATCTTGGCATTAAGAGCTCTGCAGGTGTGCCACAAATCCTGCATTTTTTTGTCTTGCTCTACGGGGGAGAGAGGAGACTGTAACTCATAGGAAAGAGTTATAGCCTTTTTCCATGTTGCCCCTTGTTTCAGTGCTTGAGTGGCTTTATGTGCTGTTCGAAAGACTTTAGCTGGTCTGGCTGTTTCTTTTGCTGCTCGGGCATTGATCCACTCAGGCAGTTCTTTGGCTATTCTCTCCATATCCTTGGCTACGACCTTAGCTTCCAGTTGTCTGTACTCTTCTTTTCGTCGACTGGCTGGAACAACTTTGGCCAGGGCTGGGATCTGTTCAGAAGTGGATTCCGTGGCGGTATCAATAGGAACAGCTGGCACTTTCAGTGCAGCCTGACTGTATAACTCGGGTAATGCTGTGGGCTGCTGCTGTTCACGCAATTCCTGCTGGATAGTAATCAGTAAATCCTCCAGGCAATGAAAGTCGGTAAGTGCCTGTGGGAAACCATAGTCCTGGGCAATTTTGTTGGCCAGCCAGGCAGTATCCGCCCAGGGGTGCTCGCTGAGAGGAGCGTTGTGCCAGCGCATATTGTCCAGACGCTGCTGAAGTGTTTTCAGGTGTAACTCTCTGGTCCAGCTCGAAGGAAGAGATTTATTCAGTTGTAAAAGATTTTTAGTGTCGGTCAGTGCATCGCCCGTACCGGGAAGCAGGGCATTTGGCATACGGTCTTTCGATACAAGCTGTACATTCTCACCCAAATGGCTGGCCAGGTTTGTGAATGATATTTCTCCGGATTTATTATCCAATAGATGGACGCGCTTCAATGCCTGTTTAACAAACAGCCCTTGAACCAAGTCGACTGCCTTGCCAAAAGATTTTGCGTAAAGCCGACCAGCTCGACCGTAATCGCTTGAGAATGAAACTTTCAGGCAGGATCGCAAGTCGGATAAAGTTGCGTTCCCTTCATGGATAGGCAAATGATCCAGGTAAATATGAAATCGTAAAACCTTGACGATGACCTTTGCTATGCGCAGAAATCCACGGGCAACTCTTCCTCCTGCGTAAGAAAGACCCAGAGCTATCAATGGCGACAGCGCACCACCAGCTGAAAGGGTCAGGGTGCCAGACATATTCTCATCAAGGTCGGGGCTGACTTTTAGATCGGCAATCTGTCCCAAGGCACTTTTTTGCAAGCGTGTGCTACGAAAGATATTAACCAGTTCCTTGGAGGCGTTGGGGAAATTGGTCTTTACTCTTCGAGCATCAATACGGGGGTTGATTTTGGTGCCTTCAAGGTCACGACATGCTGAAAGGCCAACGTTGTGAGCATGGAACGAACCGTTTAAATCGCCGGAAACACTGAATTTGGCACTACCCAGTTCTGAATCCAGATAACTCCCTGTTCCGGTTGAATCTGCAACAACCAGTGCATCCCGTAACTCGGTATCAATATTTAGATGGGTGCCGAGTTGGTCCTGCGTATCAGAAATTTTTAATTCAGCTGTACCTATTGAGGCATTGGCGAGGGTCAGATGTGGGTCTTTCTGGGCATTAACTTCCAGCTTTCGCAGCTCTGTTTTAAAGCGGGCAGGTTTCATTCTCCGGACTGTTTGAGTTAACGGATCTTTGATAGCGTTATCCAGACCGAGAGTGAAATCTGCTTCGCCTTGCTCAATGCCACCATGTAACAGGGTTTCATCACCATTCTGGCTCACACTGACTTTGATTCCCTGAAGTTTGGCTGGTTCGAGTAATTGTGCTTGAACCGGTAGTTTGTATTCGTCGTTTGTGCCAGCGTAATCTACGGCCGTTTCACTGAGCTGAAGCTGCAGGTCGGTATGCCCGGTTGTCTTGGAAACATGAGCATTTAAGTCGGTGATATGGGCTGTTGCGATAACTGCTCCGGAAGGCAGGCTGAGTTCTGAGAAGTCTGTGACTACATCAACTTCTTTATCGCTGTTCTTTTTGACATCAGCCTGAAGCTTAATGTTGTTACTTTTAAAAACAACATCCTGTTTCAGTGTGTCGCTGTCAGAGGGCTCTTCTTCGATAGTATCCAAATGTTTTAATAAAGGTCGTGTAGATTCCTGATATTGCTCAGGCAAATAATCGGAAAGGGTTTTGAGTTTTGCGACAGTGTCTGGTGATGCCAGAGATTTCTTGTTGCCTTTTATGTGAGTCTGAAATTTACTCTGACTTACTTCTAATGTGCTTTGCACTGGTCGTGCACTAAAAACTTCTTCGCCGGTTCCTTCGTTGAATTGTTTTTCCGGCGGCTGGGTTTTCACATAAATAGAAGGCGATGTCAGTTCTACATCTGCCTCAACCTCTACGTCTTTTGGGAGAAACCTCTCGCTGACTTTAAAGCCGGTGCAGGCAAGGTGGTCAAGTTTTGCATCCGTTGTGACTTCGTCTGGTGCATCAACTGAGCCACCTTCAACAACAGCCTCAAAACCGGTGGTTTCTATTTTCCCCTGCAGGTCACCGTGCTCCAGATTGATGGTGACATGTTTTTTGGATTTGAAAGTCGCCTGATCGAACCCGTTCCTCATATCGTACTGGAACTCAAGCTCTGATAAGTCACTTGTGATGGTTCCTGTGCTACGCGGTGTGTAGCGATCCTCCTCCTTGATTTTAAGCCAGGGACTCTCTTCCAATGAATCTTTTGCACCCGGCAGTGAGAGATCAACCTGACTCTCAATCTGGTCGGTTGAGATCTTGGTATGAACTGATGCAACCCGCGTCTGGGGAATCTGCCATGGTTCAATCTCCCGGGATACTGACCGGCGGAAGCTCTCCTGATCTTCTTTGGTTGTTAGTGAGCGAGGTAATGTGCACTCGAGAGTCAGGTTCTTTAATGTTCTTGGATTCAATTCAGCTTTTATACTTTGCCCGGTAATCCTTTCTGGAACTAAAACATGGTCGGCAGACAGGTTTTTAGCTGTGATCTTGAGTTTTGGCTGATAAACCGGAGCAGAAGGATCGGCCCGATCTGGGCGCAGGGGGACAGGTGTGCCTGTCTGAAACAGCACGCTCAGCTTTTCGAGGTCAGCTGTGTGCGCTGTAGCAATGCCTTTAATGTTTCTCCCTTGTAGGTGATCAACATCCACTGTTGTAATCATCGTGCCGGTTTCTTTATCCGGGGTTACATAAATCTCAGTGTTTTCCAGAGTGGCTCCAGCTTTCAGTAAACGGTTTTCAGGAGTCACTCTGTCTGGCGCTGTGCCGATGGATACTGTGCCTGCCTCAACGTGGTCTATTTTGAGAGCAGTTTCTTTGCTATCGACAACGAATGACCCTACTAACCCTTTCATAGAGCTGTTTTTACAGGAAATTCCTCCTGACAGCGTCGCGTGACCACTTCCTACGGCAAAATCGGCTGTTTCCAGCTTGTTCGATGTTTCACTGATGTGTCTGGTGTTCAGTAGAACAGAAGTGTCTTTCGCCTTCACACGGCCGTTGATGTCATAGGGAAGGTTAAATGTTGATTGAGGGATGTAGATATCTCCACTCATATCTTCGCAAAGTACTGCGGTGGCTGACTCGTCTTCCGCAAGTTTCTTTTTTACCAGGGTGAGCCCGATGACTTCGCCATTATGGAGATTTACATCTCCTTCACTGTGAACCTGAAGGTAATCACATTCAGCTCTCAGCTCACCGTCTTCGTACTTGTTCATATCTAAGGAGGCGGTTTTGACTTGTACTTCTGTTTTTCCCATCAGGGCATGAGGAAAGAGCTGCTGCATAAGAGGCTTAATGGTATCTGGAACAATAAGCCCCATTTTTGAGCTATGAACCCTGGCTTCCAGATTGGCAACACAGGCACCGAATGTAGGTTTTTTGCCTTGTTTATCAGGTTGTGGGTTGAAATCAAACAACAAGTCAGCAGATTCGATTTTTACGCCAGAAGTTGCTTCGCGGTATCCTGGAGTTTTAACAGAGACAGAAGCTCCCTGATTGAGGTGACAGACACAGTGAGATGGCATCAGGCAGTCTTTCAGTCGACTGCGATTCGAGAATGCCAGCATGATATTGCCGTAAATAGTACCTTTCTCCATCAGGCTTTCTATCATGGTGCCGTTTTTGAAATGGGCTGAGAGATCAACATCTTTTATGTCGAGAGTGGCCTGCTGGCTTTTGGTTTCATCAACCCAGACAACGGCCTGCCCTGAAACATCCGCTTTGATATCAATTTGCTTAAAACGATCAGCGCCTTCACCTTCGCCAACGGCCTCAAGGGAGCGGAGTTTTACGGTGACATCCCGAAGCGTGATGTTTGGTCCGGGCAGGTAAAGCTCCCTTAAGAAAATGGTTTGTGGCTCACCGGTTGTGCCATTTTTTGTGTGGTGATAACAAGATGAGAGTTTTTGCAGTGAACCGGTGAGGTCGCTGGTAGAAAATCCTCTGATATAGCGGTCTACAAACTTTTTTATAATGTAAAAAATCGACCAGTTGGTTATGCCGCTGCGCTCGGGCTTGGTGACAACCCGCTCACTGGTTTTCTTGGTTCCTCCCCAGCGCCATGGAAGTAGAGTATCCAACCAGCCGCGGGGTGGCTCTTCCTTTACTGTACGCTGGCTTAAGGGAGGTGGTGTTCTTTCCGTTTCATCAAGGTCATCAATATCTGATTCATCAGAGGGAAGGCTGACGGATCGCCCACCCGCGGTATAGTGAAGAAGTTCCCGTGCTTTATCCGGAAGGGGCGAAGAAACTTCAGTATCGTTTTCGTCCAGCAAAGGCTCTGGAAGGTATTTTGCCCCCTCAACAAATGTTGTTTCAGGTTCTTGTTGTAATGGGTGGCTTTTGGACTCTGTCAGGCTTGGAGATAGAGCTGGTTTGGGGCCTTTCGGTACAGCATCACCTGAACGTATGGTTGGCATGAGAGGCATCCCGCCTGATTAAGTCATCCTTATCCAGTAAGCTTAGGTGGTTCTGTATAAGCAAGAGTATGACTGGCGGGGAAAAGAGCAGTTATTAACTGGCTGTTTTTAAAATAAATTGTTCTTATGGAAGTGTGGACAGTCAGAGGAATGACGGGCTATAAATAAAGTGCTCATTACATATGTCCAAGCGTGGGTTGCCTACGCTGCTTGAGCGAGCACTAAAGTAAAAAGCTGCTTAACCTGCAACAGGTAAGCAGCTTTTTTAATGTCTGTTCCAAGGCTTTTGGAGAGTCTTAGAACAGGTGCTTCTCTACATCAGCAAACGTGCGGGCAAAGTGGGCGGTCATGCCTTCGCGGATATATTCAGGCAGCTCTTCGAAATCTCTCCGGTTAGCTTCAGGCAGAATCACAGTTTTAATATTGCTACGACGGGCTGAAATTACCTTTTCCCTGATGCCGCCGACTGCCAGAACATGGCCGGTCAAAGTCAGCTCTCCAGTCATAGCCAGAGGCTTTGGCTTGCGACCTTTCGCCAGACTGAGCAGGGCGCTGGCCATAGTCACACCGGCACTTGGGCCATCCTTTGGAGTGGCACCCTCCGGCACATGGAGGTGAATGAAGGAACTATTGAAGTAATCTTCCGGTGCGCCAAACTTTTTCAGGTGACTCATGATATAGCTGTAGGAAATCTCTGCAGATTCTTTCATGGTTTCCCCAAGACGTCCGGTAAGGCGGAAGCCAGGGCGCAGGCTGTGAACCCGCGTGGCTTCTACTGGCAGAGTAGCGCCACCCATGGAAGTCCATGCCAGGCCGGTAATCACACCAACACCCTGCAAAACCTTCTCTTTGCTGAAGTAAGGTTTGCCGAGATAATCTTCGAGATCTTTTATACCAATTTTGATTTTTGCGTCACGGTTATCAAGAATCTTCAGCACAGCCTTACGAATAATGCGGGCCAATAGTTTTTCCAGATGGCGAACACCAGACTCTCGGGCGTAGCCTTCAACAAGTGTTTTCAGGGTGGCATCGCTGATTTTGACTTGAGATTTTTTCAGGCCAGCTTTTTTTAACTGTTTGGGCCAGAGATGGTTCTTGGCAATCGCCACCTTTTCCTGAGTGATGTAGCCAGACAGGCGCAGGGTATCCATTCGATCCAGAAGAGGCCCCGGAATAGTATCCAGCTGGTTGGCGGTGCATACAAAGAGTACCTTGGAAAGGTCGATACGCATATCAAGGTAGTGATCGAGGAACTCTGCGTTTTGAGCAGGATCGAGCACTTCCAGTAGAGCTGATGCTGGGTCACCCCGGAAAGAGGCGCCAATCTTGTCGATTTCATCCAGCATAATCACCGGGTTGGAGACATCAACTTCTTTCAAAGCCTGAACCAGCTTGCCAGGAAGGGCGCCAATATAGGTACGGCGATGGCCTTTGATTTCTGCCTCGTCACGCATGCCACCAAGGCTGAAGCGGTAGAACTTACGCCCCAGTGCATTGGCAACGGATTGACCAATTGAGGTTTTGCCCACGCCGGGAGGGCCGACCAGTAGAAGAATTGATCCAGAAACTTCCTGCTTGTAAGCGCCAACGGCCAGAAATTCAATGATGCGATCTTTTACATCATCAAGACCGTCATGGTCCTTATCTAAAACCTGGCGGGCATAAGTTAAATCGAGGTTGTCTTCAGACATTACCCCCCAGGGAACAGAGGTCGCCCAATCCAGATAGTTGCGGGTAACACTGAACTCAGGAGAACCTATCTCCAGCATGGAGAACTTGTTCATCTCCTCGTTGATTTTCTTTTGCGCGGCTTCAGGAATATTGCGGTTTTTCATCCGTTTCTGGAACTCTTCCATTTCAGCCGTTTTGTCATCCTTGGCAATACCCAGTTCTTTCTGGATGACTTTTAACTGTTCCTTCAGGAAGAACTCACGCTGGTGCTTATTGATCTTGAGGTTCACTTCCTCGCTGATCTGGCTTTGCAGCTTGGCGACTTCCTGTTCCTTACGGATCAGAACCAGAACCTTTTCCATACGGCGCTGTATGGAAATGGTTTCCAACACTTCCTGCAGTTCCGGGCCGGGAGCTGTGGTAATGGCAGCAGCGAAGTCCGCCAGGGGGGAAGGCTCCCGTGGGCTGAAGCGATTCAGGTAATTCTTCAGCTCTTCACTGTACAGAGGGTTGAGAGGAAGAAGCTCTTTGATGGCATTAATAAGCGCCATGGCATAAGCCTTGAGGGTTTCTTCATCCTCATTCTGGTCCTGGATATATTCAACCTGTACCAGGAAAGGAGGACGGCGACGCAGCCAGTTCACAATGCGAAAGCGCTGCACCCCAAGGGCGATAAACTGAATCTGGTCGTCCACTTCAACAATATTGTGAACTTTAACGGCGCAGCCGATTTCCGGGAATTCTTCCGGTTCGGCAACATCTCCAGAAAAATCGTCAATAAAAGACAAACCCAGAGCTTTTTCTTCTGTCTGGGCAACACGCTTGATGGTTTCTTCCCAGGGCTTGGCACCAAATACCAGTGGCTGAACCTGCGCCGGGAAAAAGGGGCGGTTGGTCGCAGGGATCAGGTAAAGCTTATCCGGAAGATTCTGATGGGGAAGAATCAGGGCGGTGCTGCTGGTGCTGTCGTCTTCAGGATCGTTGATAAATTCTGAAGTCACTTCGTGTTCTTCATTCATAGTTGGCTGTTCACAAACTG
Organism: Parendozoicomonas sp. 2304DJ65-17; assembly: GCF_058148445.1. NCBI lineage: Bacteria > Pseudomonadati > Pseudomonadota > Gammaproteobacteria > Oceanospirillales > Endozoicomonadaceae > Parendozoicomonas > Parendozoicomonas sp. 2304DJ65-17. The sequence goes on along the minus strand of NZ_JBYVJV010000005.1, from coordinate 26,452 downwards.
TCTGGGCACTTGTTACAGCTTAGCCACCAGTGGCAGGTGGAATAACAGAGTGCTGTTCAGGGAGACGATTACAGAGGTATAGATAGAGGCGCCTCTGTCATTTTTAAACACCACAGAGAAATTATGGTTGAAACAATTCAGCTTTGAGATCGATTTTGCACAGAATGTGGTGGCAGGGTAGCAGCTCTGACTCTCGTCGCAGGAGAGAAGAGGGGCTTTGTTGGTGGAATGTTGATTTTCCGTCGTTGAACAGATTAAATGGTATTTGACGGAATAATAATAATAAACAGGATAGTCGCTATGCCATTACTGCGTTTGTTGACGCTGTTATGTTGTCTTGTGTCATTACCTGCCTTTGCCCTGACCCTGAAAGGGGTCGAAATCCCTGAAGTGATACCGGCCACAGATGGCCGCCCGGCTTTGAAGTTGAACGGTGCTTCTGTACGAGTCGTATACCTTCTTGTTGATGCCTATATCGGTGAGTTGTATCTGGAAAACCCCAGTCAGAGCCCTGAAGAGATTTATGCTGATGATGGGCACAAGCGTATGGTCTTCCACATTATGGCTCGGGGGGTAAGTGGGCGCAGGATTACCTCTGCCATGAATGAAGCGCTTGAGTTAAATATCTCTCCAGAAGAGTTAAAAAAACATGAAGAAAAATTGGCTCTGCTCACTGAAATGTTCAAAGGACGTTTGAAGCGCGGTGAACAGGGCATGGCCGAATATATTCCCGGCGTTGGTACCCGTGTTGTTGTGAAAGGAGAAGAGCGAGGAATTATTCCCGGTAAAGATTTCTTTAATGCTCTGCTGACCGTTTGGATTGGTGATAACCCGGTTACCCGGGAGTTCAAGGAAGGCATTCTTGGTATCGAAGCCAGTGACACCAAGGAAGCTGCTGAAAAAGGCTGATAGTTCAGCCCTCATAAAAGGTCATCATTGAGCCGCTGTAGTTGATACCTGTTTTGCGTGGGTAGCATTGAAAGAGAAAATAATCAGCGCTACCCATATACAGCCAAAGCTGATCTGGATATCTCTGCCGAATGGTTCGTTGTACAGAAATACTCCCATCAACAGTGAAAGTGTTGGCGCAAGATACTGAATAAAGCCAATGGTTGTCAGTCGAAGGTGTTTGGCTGAAAAGGTAAACAGCAGCAGCGGTACAGAAGTAATAACTCCCGCCATCATCAGCCAGCCCATGGTAATGGGATTATTAATAGTAAATGCAGACTGTCCCTCTATCCTGAGCCACATGATCCAGCCAATAGTTACTGGCAGTAGAATCAGCGTTTCCAGTAAAAGCCCAGGGATTGCTGGCAGTGCAATGGTTTTCCGAACCAGCCCATAAAAACCAAAGCTGACCGCAAGAATTAGAGAAACGATTGGTAGATGACCAATAGTGACTATCTGCCAGAGTACACCGGCTCCGGCAAGAATAAGGGTTATCCATTGTAAACGGGACAAATTTTCCTTCAGAAAGGCCATGGCCAGAAGAACACTGACAATAGGGTTGAGGTAATACCCTAAACTGGCATCCACAATTTTGTTGTTAGTGATGGCCCAGATAAATGTCAGCCAATTGGTGCTGACCAGCAGAGCAGAACATACCAGTTTAAAAAACAGTTTGCGGTCTTTCAGTATCTGGCGAGTGGTATCAAGCAGCCCCATAAAATAGGCGATCACCGTCAATAACAGGAAAGACCAAAGCACCCGGTTGGCAAGAATTTCGGTGGGCAGAACATGATCCAGCTGTTTAAAGTAAAGTGGGCTGATTCCCCAGAGAAAAAAGGCGTTTATGGCTGATAGTAGGGCGCGTGTTGTCTGACCCGTTGTGTTAGTCGTTGTATTTGACATTCTGGAAACTATTTCCACAAAAAAATCCTGCAAGGGGTGGCAAAACAGAGCTTTAGGCGTTATAAGTCCCCGCGCCAGAATGTCTGTTTATATCATCCTTATACCGCGGACTTATTTTTTCAGCTATCGAATCTTTATCCTATCTTTCCAGAGGTTTTCTCCTCAGGGGCTGTGCCCGTGCAGAAAGTGTTTTGAAGGTCACTTTTTAAGAGGTTGTAGTATGTCGCCATCTATGGCGGAGTTTGGTGTTTTGTGCCTGACTTCCCTGTTTACCATGATCAATCCGGTCAGTATTGCGCCAGTGTTTTTGTCTCTTACAACCGGCCTTGAGCCCTATCAGAGGAAGCAGGTTGCCCGTAAGGCGACACTGACAGCATTTATTATTCTGGTGTTTTTTGCACTGACTGGCTCGGTGATTTTTCAGGTTTTCGGAATCTCTGTGCACGGTTTGAGGATTGTGGGTGGTGTGCTGTTTTTTATTATGGGTTATGAAATGGTGCAGGCGCGGTTGAGCCGTACTCGTTTCGACAAAGCGGAAGAGCTGGAAGCCATTGATGCTTATTCCCATGATGTGGCTTTAACCCCGCTGGCGATTCCTCTTATCTGTGGGCCGGGAGCTATTGCTACGGTGATCATTCTTATGCAGGAGCAAACGCTGGCGAATCAGGTGATTCTATTTGCCAGTATCGCCGCTGTGATGTTGGTTACTTGGGTTGCATTGTTGTTTGCCAGCCCAATCATGAACCGGGTAGGCGAGAGCGGCAACAAGGTTATGATGCGAGTGATGGGTCTGATAGTGATGGTTATTGCCGTTGAGTACTTCTTTGCCGGACTGAAACCGATCATGCGGGATATTCTCGGTATCCCAGCTTAAGCCTGAAGAGTTATCAGGCTGCTTCGGGACTCTTAGTTCTATTCTCGTGATTCAATTTATCTACTTGTGAAAGATGCACAGGGCACCTGCTGGTTGTAGCAGGGCAGATAGCTTCCAGAGAAATGTTATAAGCCTGAGTGTCCATCCATGTGAGAGTTTCGTTCAGGGATGAAAACTGGATGCTGTGGTATTGGCTGGCTCCAGTGTTGTCTCTGAACTCCATATAGAGGGTGTAGCAGGGGTTACTCTGTTGGTGGCTTATGCGCACACTGCCTTCTGCCATCCAGCAATAAATAGGGCAATCATAGGTCTTGTGAACAATATGTCGGCTGAAATGCTCCAGTCTGTTCAGGCTTTTGGGGCAAGGTTGTCTGAGGGGCGGAGGTCTGTAAAAGATAAAAGTCCCGGAACTTGTCTGCATAACTCTTGTACAATCTCAAATGATTCGTCTGAGGCAAATTGAGTGGGGATATTTAAGCAGTTGGCCAAAATACGGGCAAGAACGGGAAATACCGAAATCGTAGTGATTCATGGTTGCCAGCAGCGATCTGCTGTTATACATTACGACCCGCTTCGCAGGGATGACCTGAACGAAGCGGGAAATACTCTGTAATAACAGGTGTTTCAACAAGTTGGTGAGGTGTCCGAGTGGCCGAAGGAGCACGCCTGGAAAGTGTGTATACGGAAACGTATCGAGGGTTCGAATCCCTCCCTCACCGCCAAATATTAAAATCCCACTGCAGATAACTGTAGTGGGATTTTTTCATTTATAGCTTTAAATTTTTTCGACAACTCTTCTTAATCATCTCCCCTCTTTACCCTTGATGAGATTCTGGCGGTGTGCGCCCTTGGCCGTGTTTGTTTTCGGGTGTAGGATGCCCAGCAGATTTCTCTTTGCCAGGCCAACGAATGTCCAATATTGTCTATATCGCAACCAGTTTGGATGGGTATATCGCTGATAAGAATGGCGGACTTGACTGGCTTCACAGTATTCCTAATCTAGAGAATGACGACTTTGGTTTCTCTGACTTTATAGGGCAGGTTGATGCTCTGGTAATGGGACGCAAGACTTTCGAAACTGTTTGCAGTTTTGATTGTCCATGGCCATACCCGAAGCCAGTGTTTGTATTGAGCCGGTCTCTGGAGTCAATTTCTGAGGCTTATCGAGATAAAGCTGAATTGGTGTGTGGAACTCCAACCGAAGTTCTGGCAACTCTTCACGGAAGAGGGTTCAAAACCCTTTATATCGATGGTGGCAAAACCATCCAAAGCTTTCTTGCTGAAGATTTGATTGACGAAATGGTGATCACCACAATTCCGGTCATTTTGGGTGGCGGCGTGTCCCTGTTTGGCGATCTGGTTAAACCTTTGGCATTTGAACTCCAAAATACCGAGGTTCTGCTTGGGTCATTGGTTAAGAGCAGCTATATCAGGAAAAGATAAATTTTTGCACCAGATCGGCACCACTTACGGCATTTACAAAAGGAAAAACAAACAATAACAAACAAAGAGAACGCCTTCTCACTGATTTTGATATATTCTCCACTGGTGAACATTGATTTATTAGCCCAAATAACAGGGAGTCATTTCTAAACGTGCTTAGCAGAGAAAAAGAGCTTGAAGCTGACCTGAAAGCTGTCATTGAATACCGCATCGAGTTTTTCCAGACCTGTGAAGAAAAAATCCGGAAGCTGTACCAGCAGCGCCTCAATGGTTTGGAGCAAAACCTGAACAGAGCCCAGCAGCAAATCAAAACGTTATCTGCCCAAAGCTCTGACCAAAAAGCCTTCGCTAACAAAAGTAAAACCGAAACCAGCCGTTTGCAGGAGCAGCTCGAAGAAAGCCAGAGCGCAATCTCCGTGCTGGAGGCTGACAAGGGCAAAGCTCTTCGTAAGGTGGAAACTCTTGAAGAGAAGTTGCAGGACCAGATTAAGCAGGGCAAAGCCGATCAGGCCGAGCTGAAGCGACTGCGCCATATGGAGCCAGATAAGAAGGTTAAGCAGGCCGCTGCCGCCCAGAAAGAAGTGAAAGAGCTGAAGAAGCAGCTTGCTGAGACAGCCCGCCTGTCTCGTAGCCGGAAGTCAGAACTGGATGAACTCAATAAAGAATTGACAGCTCTGAAAGAAAAGATGGAAAAGCTTGAGAAAGAAAAGGAAAAAGCAGAAGAGACTGAAGCCGCTTAATTGAGCGGCTTCCTGCTCATTTGTCCCACACTACAGGTCTTTTGTTACAGAAAGGCAACCAAGTGACACTCTTCCATTGAAATCCATGGCTACCCTTTGTGGCTGTTGTGGCTGTTGTGGTTTGGATGGTGGGTATGAAGCGGGCGGCTTTGGGCATATGTTTGTCAGTTATTACTTTGTTGCCCGTCCAGTCTAAAGCTATTGATTATGGCTGGTCAGATGAAGGTTTATTCATAAAGGCTTGCAATGAGCTGATCTTCTTAGAAGGATTAAGTCGCGCCAATCTGTCCAGTTTTGCCTGGCAGCAGCTAACAGGTTTCCCGTTGCAGAACCTTTTACTTTTGTCCCTCTCTCTTGGTATCCGGAATTATGGCGCTGGATTTGCCAAATCTACCGTTCGAGGAGTCACTACAGTGGCTCTTGCTGCCAATGCCCTATACCTCTCATACAATCTTTCGAAACAGTGGCGTCATACCTGGCAAGCAGGGTGGAATTATATCTGGCCGTCTGCTTTGGGCTCTTGGGCTGCCAGTACCTATTCCAGCCTTGGCTATAAAGAAACCTTGTTACCAACAGCTGTATTTACAAGTTTGAAGGCAGGGTTTCAGATACTGAGAAGTCAGCACTCAGTGTGCCAGGATTTGCCGGAAATGGTTCAGGCCGGTTGGGTGGTGAGATGCCGGTTCGATGAAAATTATGGGGCAGTTGTTATCAGAATTGCCAGAGTGCCCAGGCACCTTGTTGATAACTACAGCCCTCTTCCATTACAGAATCAACTGAATCATTTTTTTGATTTAGAGGGTATAACCGGATTAAGGCTGCAGAGTAGTCCAGAAGGGTGGTTGATTGATGGACAACATACGTCGCCATACGTAATTGAGAGTGTGGCGGAAGATCTGATGGTCAGTCTCGGGCTGTCATCGGCCGATGAGCTTTCCAACTATAGGCCATTTCTGGCCTCTCTCCCCGCACATGAACTGAGCGAAGCACCGCCGCGGAAACGTTTAATCAGGTCTTGGTGGGTTAATGCTGAATATTCTCATATCATTCTGGCTGAGATTGCAGCAGCCAGCCGTTTTCTCTCTCTTCCACCGGCCGACTATATCAGGCCTGATTACCGTAAGCCTGATGCTGATCTGGAGCGAATTTATCACACGGTGGCGGTCAGCAGAGATTGTGCTGCTGGGGCAATTATGGAGACGTTTGCGACAGTGTTTGACTGAAGGGGTGAGCTTGGGTTTGTTATGGCGTCCCCACCAGGACTCGAACCTGGATCGATCGCTTAGGAGGCGACTGTTCTATCCGGTTGAACTATGGGGACCGGAATGCAAATAGCATAGCTCCATTTCACAAACCCGCGTACCAGTTTGCGTCAGGAGTGGCGCTATAGTAACGAAATCTTGCCAATATCTTCAATAGGTTAGCAGCGTTTATGGTAGGAATTTTCACGGCGAAGTGAGTATTTTTTGTCAGCAAATTTATTGCAGATGTTGACAGTTCTTTCACCAACTTTCGTGTAGCCTATCGCAATCTCAACATTGGTCGTTATTCTGCCGCATTTTTAGAGAGCTCTTCTGGAGTTTCTGTAGGGCAGGTATCATAGGAACTTCTTTAAAGTGTAAAGGCTGGAGGGGATGTGGTTTCAGATTCTTACAACTCCCGACTTTTGGGCCGATAGCACTGTTAGTGTGTGAAATAAGGGTGATTCGAGAGGATGGAAATGCTGAATTGCTATAAAAAGAGTTTAAGGGCAGCCTGCCTGTTGTTGGTGCTTGCAGGAGGCTGGACTCAGGCCGCAGAAACAGTAAATTATGATGACCCGTGGGAATCTGTAAACCGGGTCACGTTTACTTTTAATGACAAGCTGGATGCCTGGATCCTGAAGCCAGTGGCTACCGGCTATGACACGGTAACACCGGACCCTGTTCAGGGGCTGGTTTCTAACTTTTTCCAAAACCTTGGTGAAATCCGAAACCTGGCAAATGCGTTGCTGCAGTTCCGGATCAAGGATGCCGGCGTAACCACTGGCCGTTTTGTCGTGAACAGCACCGTTGGAATGCTGGGAATGCTGGATGTCGGCTCTGAAATAGGGCTGGATTACAAGTATCAGGATTTCGGTTTAACACTGGCTCAATGGAATGTACCTTCAGGCCCCTATGTTGTGGTGCCTTTCTTTGGCCCTCGTACAGTGCGCTCAACGGCCGGATTGTATCCTGACATGATGGCTAACCCTGTGACCCACGTGAATGATAGCCATGACCGTTTGGTGCTTCAGGTTTCCGATGTGGTCAGCCTGCGTGCAGAACTGCTCAAGCAGGAAGGCCTGATCGTTGGTGATAAATATACCTTTATCCGTGATGCCTACCTTCAGCGTCGTGACTTTCTGATTACCGGGGAAGTTCCCCAGGATGACTTCTAAGTTCATTTCTGCCTGACAGGGGGAGGTTCCTCCCTCTGTTTCTTCATCGCTTTTCCACTATCCTTCTGACTTCTCATGAGCTTGCACAGTCACCTGCGAGGGAGTAATGTCAAAGCCGTTATGTTTATTGGCTCATCGATATCCAGTGATGGTGATGGAATATAAGCTCAGCCTTTCTGCATGGGCCGATCCTTTTTATTTACCCGGCCAGGGAAGGGTGGGGCTATGAACAGGGAAAACAATACGCTGTTGGTGATCGACGATGATGCGATCGTCCGTGACAGTATTGTCGCTTATCTCAAAGACAGCGGTTTTCAGGTTCTTGAAGCTGAAAATGGCGAACATGGCCTTGAAGTCATTCGTGCCCATTCCCCAGATCTTATTCTCTGTGATTTGCGCATGCCCAAGCTTGATGGGCTGGGGGTGTTGCGCAGGGTGCGTGAAGAATCTCCGGAAACGCCTTTTATCGTCGTTTCGGGTGCCGGGGTGATGGCGGATGTGGTTGAAGCTCTGCGCTTAGGAGCCAGCGATTATATCATTAAGCCGATTGTTGACCTTGAGGTTTTGGAGCATGCTGTCAATCGTTCTCTGGATAATGCAGAGCTGGCTCTGCAGAACCGCAAGTATCGAGAGAGTCTGGAAGAAGCAATAAAATCTCTGCGGGAAAGTCTGGACGTTCTCAGAGCCGACCAGAAGGCTGGTCGCCAGGTACAGATGAAGATGCTGCCTAAAGGCCCTTTCCAGTTTGGTAACTACTCCATTGATTATCAGATTGTTCCGTCACTGTATCTCAGTGGTGACTTTGTTGATTATTTCCCAATTAATGACCACTGTTTCGGCTTTTATCTGGCTGATGTTTCCGGTCATGGCGCTTCGTCGGCTTTTGTGACAGTACTTCTGAAACATATGTCGATGTCCTTGCTGCAGGACTACCAGGCTCGTGGACATGGGGATTCCATCCATCCATCTCAGGTTCTTTCTACCATTAACCATAATCTCCTCGGTAGTGATCTGGGCAAACATGTGACGGTTTTTGGCGGTGTAATTGACACCCGTGCCAACACGCTAACCTATTCAATAGGGGGGCATTTCCCTTTACCCATTCTGAGTATTGGGGGGAAATCCCGGTATATTGAGGGGCAGGGTTTGCCGGTTGGGCTCTTTGAAGACGCCAAGTTTGTCGATGTGACGATTGACTTGTCCGGTCCATTTACATTAACTATCTTTTCAGATGGAATTCTTGAGGTTTTGCCTCAGGAGACCCTGAAGGAAAAAGAGCAGTACCTGCTGTCAGTGATTGATGAAAAAGCTGACACTGCGGAAACAGTGATGTCGCGGCTGGCTGTGCAGGATTTGCATGAAGCGCCGGATGATATTGCCTTGCTGGTGTTAGGCGGAAGGGCTGAATGAGTACGGGAAAGATCCAGTATGCCGAGTCAGACGGCAGTTTTATTCTGAAGTTTGTTGGGGATGTGCGGTTAACTCTCTGTTCAGCACTGGACAGAACTCTTGAGACAATCCTCAATCAACCCGGTATTAGGTCTGTCATTATTGATTTGACGGAAACCCAGGGTATCGACAGCACCTCCCTTGGATTGCTGGCTAGGCTTTCTATCCAATCACAGAAACGCTTTGGTTTTGTACCAACCATTCTTTCCACTAATGACGATATTAATCGTATTTTAGTGACAATGGGTTTTGATAAAGTTTTTGTGATTGTGAAAGAAGCACCTGGGAAAGGTGTGGAAGTGCTGCAGGATCTTCCCAGTGAAGAGAGTGCAGATCAGGAAGTTATGGATAAAGTTCTGGCCGCTCACAAAACCCTGATGGATTTGAATGAGCATAACCGGCAGGAGTTTCAGGACCTGGTTCACCGGCTGGAGCGGGATTGCAAAGCCAGTTAGAGGTTATCAAGGAACATAAAAATGCCGACATCTGTTAAACGGGTGTCGGCATTTTTTGTATAGAGCCTGGAGTTTAGCTCTTGGCCAGTTCTGCCAGAGTGTTTTCCAGTTTCACCTGGTCAGCGGCAAAGTTACGAATACCTTCAGCCAGCTTTTCTGTTGCCATGGCATCTTCATTCATCGCCCAGCGGAATGCGTTTTCAGCCATAGAGTGTTGCTGGTCGTTACTGCTTGGACTGCTTGCGTCCAGCTTACGCTCAACAGACTCTGTGCTGTTTTCCAGCTCTTCCAGAAGGTTAGGGCTGATTGTCAAACGGTCGCAGCCTGCCAGTTCCAGAATCTCACCAGTGTTACGGAAGCTGGCACCCATAACGACAGTGTTGTAATTGTTGGCCTTGTAATAGTTGAAAATACGAGACACGGACAGAACGCCTGGATCTTCCGCTGCTGGGTAGCTGTCACGGCCAGAAGCCTTTTTGTGCCAGTCCAGAATCCGACCTACAAAAGGTGAAATCAGGTAGACACCGGCATCGGCACAGGCGCAAGCCTGTGCAAAACCAAACAGCAGGGTCAGGTTGGTCTGAATGCCTTCCTTCTCCAGTTTCTGCGCTGCACGAATACCTTCCCAGGTGGATGCAATCTTGATCAACACACGATCTTTGCTGATGCCTTCACTCTCATAAAGCTCAATCAGTCGCTGGGCTTTATCAACAGTTGCGCGGGTATTGAAGGAGAGGCGGGCATCTACTTCTGTAGATATACGGCCTGGAATGATTCCCAGGATTTCCTTACCGATCAGAACAGAGAGTTTGTCTGTGGCGTGGTGAAGAATATCTGTCTGTCCACGACCCAATTGCTTGCCAAAATCCAGCGCCGCTTTCACGTGTTCCTGATAAGCAGGCAGAGCAGCCGCTTTCAGCAACAGGGTTGGGTTGGTGGTAGCGTCTTGAGGGCGATAGCGACGAATGGCATCAATATCGCCAGTATCGGCAACCACCGTGGTCAGAGATTTCAGTTGTTCTAATTGGTTGTTCATACCGTTGTTCCAGTTTCTGGAGGCAGACAAAAAACACTGGCTTCTCTCAGCAATTCCGCTACAGCATCAGGGCGGTGTGCATTTTCACTCAGAAGCCTGCGAAAACGTCGGGCACCGGGCATGCCATTGAAAAGGCCAAGCATATGCCGGGAAATATGGCTGAGAGTGTGTTTCTCATGGCTATCAATATGTTGTTGGACATAGGGTATCATTTTTTCAACAACATCATGGCGGGAGAGTGAATGATTCTCCTGACCAAAAATCCTCTGGTCGGCTTCAGCCAGTATCCAGGGATTGTTATAGGCTTCCCGGCCGATCATTACACCGTCAAGGTGTTTCAGGTGTTCCTCAGTTTGATCCAGAGTTGTTACACCACCATTAAGGATAATCTCGAGACCCGGGAAGGTTTGCTTTAACTTGTAAGCCCAGTCGTATTTCAGTGGTGGAATGTCACGGTTCTCTTTCGGGCTAAGACCTTCCAGTATGGCGATACGGGCGTGAACGACAAAGGTCTTGCAGCCGGTGTCGGCGATCTGACCAACAAAATCAACAAGGTTGTCCCAACTCTCTCGGCCATTCACACCAATGCGGTGTTTAACCGTGACAGGAATGGAAACACTGTCCTGCATGGCTTTAATGCAGTCAGCAACTAAAGCTGGCTCTTTCATCAGGCAGGCACCGATGCCGCCATTCTGAACCCGGTCACTGGGGCAGCCGACATTCAGATTAACCTCGTCATAACCCCATTCTTCGGCATAGCGGCTGCATTGAGCCAGATCGGCAGGATTGCTGCCACCAATCTGAAGCGCTACAGGGTGCTCCGTTTCGTTATAACGCAGAAAACGTTCCCGATCACCATGGATCAAGGCACCACTGGTGACCATCTCGGTGTAGAGGAGAGTGTGACGGGATATCAAACGCAGAAAGTAACGACAGTGTCTGTCTGTCCAATCCATCATTGGGGCAACGGAGAGCCTGCGGTTCAAAGGGGCTGTTCCGGTCATGGTGCAGTTTGAATCCTGTTGGTTGGTCAAGGTTCTGCCAGTCAATAATCGAGTATACGAAATGGGGCAGCTACTCTATAGCGACCACCTTCTTTCAGCAAGGGGCGATAACAAAACGTTAACAGCCCTAACACTCTTGCAGAACAGTGCCTATATTAACTCCGGTTCCTGCTAACGAATGTCGCAGGAGCACTTTCTGTTCTAGATGGATACTGTGATACCCGCCATGAATATTCTCAACAGCCTCTTTGGTATTGTACTTCTTCTATTTATTGCCTGGTTGTTTTCCGAGAATAAGCGATCGATCAACTGGCGAACGGTGGGTGGAGCACTACTGATACAGGTTTGTTTTGCCGGGTTTGTTCTGGCGGTGCCCTTCGGGCGGGATGTGTTGGGCGGTGTTTCGGCAGCTGTTCAGCAGGTGATGGATTATGCCAACGATGGTATTAATTTCCTTTTTGGAAACCTTGCTGATCCCTCGAAGGTTGGCTTTATCTTTGCCATAAAAGTTCTGCCGATGATTATCTTCTTCTCGGCACTGATTTCTGTGCTTTATCATCTGGGAATCATGCAGGCCATTGTGAAATTTCTCGGTGGTGGCTTGCAGAAGTTTCTGGGTACCAGCCGTACCGAATCCATTTCTGCTACCGGTAATATTTTTGTTGGCCAGACAGAAGCGCCCCTGCTGGTGAAACCTTATGTACCAACAATGACCAAGTCAGAGTTGTTTGCGGTGATGGTCGGTGGTCTTGCTTCAGTTGCTGGTGCAGTGCTTGCTGGTTATGCCAGCCTTGGCGTCAATATTGGCTATCTGATCGCGGCCAGTTTTATGGCTGCGCCGGGTGGTTTGTTGATGGCCAAAATCATTATTCCGGAAACAGAAAAACCTGATGATACCGCCGGGCCAATGGAGTCTGGCGATCACGCTAATGTGCTGGATGCGGCAGCAACGGGTGCTTCCTCTGGAATGATGCTGGCTGTGAATGTGGGTGCCATGCTGCTGGCATTTATTGCATTGATTGCTTTGTTGAATGGGCTGTTTGGCTGGGGTGGCAACCTGTTTGGTTTTGAAGATCTCACCATTCAGGAAATTCTTGGTTATATCTTTTCCCCTATTGCCTGGGCGCTGGGCGTGCCATGGGATGAAGCCATTATTGCGGGAAGCATGATTGGCCAGAAACTGATAGTGAATGAGTTTGTCGCCTACATAGATTTTGTTGAAGTTCGGGAAATCCTTTCCGCGAAAACGCAGGCTGTTATCTCTTTTGCTTTGTGCGGCTTTGCCAACCTTTCCTCTATTGCCATTTTACTCGGTGGGCTTGGTGTACTTGCTCCCAAGCGTCGGCCTGATATTGCCAGCCTTGGACTAAAAGCGGTGCTGGCAGGAACTTTGTCCAACCTCATGAGTGCAGCACTGGCCGGACTGTTTATTTAAGAGGTGGTTGTAGGGACGGTAACTAAGGCATGTATTGGTACGATGTATTTCTGGCCACCGCTACAGGATTTGCAGTAGGTGTTCTGTTCTCATGGTTGAAACTGCCAATTCCGGCACCTCCTGCTCTGGCGGGTGTGATGGGGGTGGCGGGTATTTTTCTTGGACGATATGCGTATCTTGAGTTCGTTTCCCTCGTTGGGCGGCTGTAATGCCAGGAGGTGCTGATGACCACTCCCCATATTAGTGCTGCGCCGGGGGCTTTTGCCCCTGTGGTTATCATGCCAGATGATCCTCTTCAGGCTCGCTATATTTCCGATAGCTTTCTTGACTCTGCCAAGGAGGTCACTGCGGTTCGCAATATGTTGGGTTTTACCGGGCTTTACAAAGGAATACCTGTATCCGTAATGGGAAGTGGGATGGGTATTCCCTCTGCCAGTATTTATACGCGTGAGTTGTTTGTTGATTATGGGGTGGAGGTCATAGTCAGCGTGGGTGAATGCTATGCCCTTCATCAGCGGGTTTCTGTACGCGACATTGTTTTAGTTTCAGGTGCCAGTACTTTTTCCGGTGTAAATCGTATCCGTTTTGCTGGAGGTGATTTTTCTGCTGTGGCGGACTTTGATTTACTGCGCCTAGCCTGGCAGTACGCGGAAGATAAGTCGATACCGGTAAGGGTGGGTAATGTGTGTACTGCAGATGCATTTCTTGCAGACAGTGAGGAAATAGAGCAAGGCTGTCTGCGGGGTATGCTGCGAATGGGGATTCTTGGGACTGATATGAACAGTGCCGGATTATACGGGGTTGCGGCAGAGTGTGGACGCAAAGCTCTTTCTGTATGTGCGGTAAATGAACATATAGAGGGAAGCGGAAGGGTGTTGTCATCGGATGATCGTGAGAACAGTTTCCGTCGGGCAATGCAATTGGTTCTGGGGGCTGTTGAATTTTATGGAGGCAATCAGCGGAAAAGTTCGTAAAAGTCATTAGACTGAAAAGAGGTTTGCACTGATGGAATAGCTAACCATGATCAGCAAGGGATTTAACGGACTATTGCTCGCAGCAATGTTGCTCATTTTTTTACCAAAATCGTTGCCTGCCACCGCTCAGGGAAATGATCTTGCCCCTCCGGGATATGCCTGGGAGGCATGCCGTTCCATTGAGTGTCACTTCCTGGTTCCCTCCGGCTGGTCTTTTGAGTCCCTGACTGACAGTTCACCTTCCGACGGTGTGATGAAGTATCAGATGCTCAAACAGCGTCATGGCCGAAAGCTTGCTCCAAAAGTCAGTATTAATATATTGCAGGGGGCTCAAGTCAGAACCGGATTATCACCGAAGCGCCATATGGAACTGTTTATGGTGGATCTTTCCCGGTCTGCACGGGTTTTGGAAACCTGGAAAAATAAATCCGGAGTTTTGGTCAGTACTGCTGCAACATCTTTGCATTTCAGTGGCAGAAAAGAGCCAGTTAAAAAATTCAATTTGCTGATAGGTAATGAACGAACCGGAACCCTGTATGTGCTCTCTTTTGAAAGCCTGCCCGACTACTGGGAAAACGACTGGAGTGTGGTCGAGCAGATATTTGCCCAGCTGAGGCTGGATGAAGGTGTTTGATTATTCGATCCCAAAGATTTTAGGTTTCCACCTCCTGAGCCGCCGGAAGGTAAAGCATTGACCCCGGGCGATTAGAAAGGGGTACTAGCCTTGTATCACTTCTTTGCAGGCGTTCCTGCTTCATGGCCGGGTCCCAGGGGCGGATGCGATTAAACTCTGGCAATGGTTCCCCTTTCTGAAGGTGTATGAAAAGTGGCAGTGGGGTATTAATCTGCAAAGGCCACTGTTTCTTGCTTTCGCTATCTAACCTGCGTTTTTCCTTAATGACATCTGACCAGGTCAGGTTTGCACGCAAATGTGGGGCGAGAGGGCGGCGAATGACTACATCTGATGATTCAGGAAGTTTCTCCAGTCTGGCAATATCTTCAGCCATACCGAGGCTAGGGGTGAAGTTACTGTTCAGGTAAGCAATGGCTTTAGTAGCTTTCAAGCGTACACTGCCATGGGTGGCAGATGCCCAGCTGAAGCCCACTCGGCGAGGTGCCACGGGGAATAATTTCAGGTGCCGGTAACACTGCACAAAGTGTATATGTTGAATATGCAGGTTACCCAGTAAGCCTTCCCGTAGCTCTCTGGAGCTGAGTTCGGTCATATCAAAGCCTTCGCCAAAACATTTGCGAAAGTTCTGCATGGCCTCTTTAAAACCCGTTTTAGCCAGGTTCAGGGTCTCACCCTGGGTAAGAGTCTCTTCTGAGATGCCAACCAGTCCGGTCAGTTTTAGGGTTTCCTGCCCGGGTTGCTCTGGGTCATAGGTGAGTTTCAAGCTGATTTTGGCTGCGAGGGCACGAGGGTCTTCTTTGGTGTCTTCATCCTGATAGGCCCAGGCTGGAAGCTGGTGGTCATTCATCAGAGATTCCCGGAATTCATCTCTGGCTTCAATAAGGGCGATCAGGGTATCCCGCACCTGAAGTCGAGCTAATGCCTTTTTATCCATATTATACAATCGTAAATGTTGGTTAATGGCAACATAACACGCTTTCTTCTGCTCTCATACCAAAGTCGTAGGAACTTATCGGCGGTGACTGTTGTCCAAGCTGTCCCACGCATATTGCTGCCAGTTGGCCCTGGTAACAAGGCTATCGCCTATTACTAACCCATCCGTCGTACTTTGGGGAACTTCTTCCCCCCAAAGGCTTCTAAACCTGTGAACGAATGTGGCATGTGTCCATATTTCAGGTCCGCCATCAACTCTTTAGGCGCCCTCAGTATTATGGGAGGGAATCTGACAGGGAGCCTGTAAACAGGGTTGCAGAGTAATTGTCTGCGCGATGGAACCGTAAACAGACAGGGATAATGGAGCGCAGTTATGACTCTAACAATACGACTAATAAAGACCCGGAGGGAAAAACGCCTTTCACAACAGGCGTTGGCCGATTTGATCGGTGTTTCCAGAAGTGCACTGGCTCAGTGGGAAACTGACATGAGCAGACCAAGCCTGGATAACCTTCGTAAGATTGCTGAGACTCTGGATGTCTCTTTTGAGTGGCTGGCAACTGGCCGCGGTAACCAGTACATCACCGTGGACAATGGCGAAATCAGCGATGACGAGCTGGATGATGAAATCAACCGTATGCTTGGCCGCCTGAACACCCGTCACAAGAAAGCACTTCTCGATGTAATCAAGGTTATGCACTGATCCTTATGTGACTTGATCTTGATGTGAAATGTGTAAAAGCCGGATACAAAAAAAGAGCATTTTAAATGCTCTTTTTTTGTATCCGGTTACGCGATTAAGCGTTAACGGATTCTTTCAGCTTGGCGCCAGCTTTGAACTGAGGTACCCGGGATGCGGGGATCTCAATTTCCTGACCAGTCTGAGGGTTGCGACCCTTGCGAGCAGCACGGTCAGCAACGGTGAAAGTACCGAAGCCGATCAGCTGAACAGACTCGCCGCGAACCAGGGCATCCTGGGTTGCGTGCAGGAACGCATTAACTGCCAGCTCAGCCTTGCTCTTGGGCAGATCTGCCTGTTCGGCTACTGCCTCAATCAGCTCTTTTTTGTTCATGTCGAGTCCTGATGTTACTACAGCCAAAGTTTCGAGGCGGCGATAATACACGAAACATTACGGTGCGGGTAGCGCCGCTAAGGGAAAAAAACGGATAAGTTCGCCGGAGTTGATAAACATAGCTTATTTACCCAGACCGTGATCTTCTGTTAGTTCTCTTAACCGCTGTCGTTCAGGGGTGTAATACTGTTGCGTCGTCGTTATTGCCTCATGCCCTGCGAACAGTGCCAGGTCTTCAATGTCCATCTTTCGCGCAAGATGAGAAAGTGTCGTGTGACGCAGAGAGTGAAAGCTTTTGGTGAGTAGTCTCTGCGCAAGGTCCTGGTCGTATACTTTCGCTTTATCTGCACAATGTTCCATAAATTGAGTAAACCACTTACGTATTTGTCTCTGGCTCATGGTGCGGAAACTGCCATCTTCGGCAACTGGTCGCAGGCAGGGGGCTAATGGAAAACCATCTTTGGCAAAACTGTCGAGATCGTGGAAATTTCTGTATTTGATAATGGTTTGCAGGACATTGTCGTTTACTGGTAATTGCCTTAAACGACGGCCTTTACCCTTTATCAATAAGCTCAGATCGCCATAGCGATCTTGTCGTATATCGTTACAGGAGTGGTTGGTCATTTCCGATTGCCGCAGACCAAGCCCATAAGCAATACCGAAAATATATTCCAGCCTTGCTTTTTCCAGCCTGTGGCGCAGCTTGTTGTTTGGGTAATTTTGGATAGCTTCAACGATAACAGCCCACTCATCCTCATAGAAAAAACGGGTTTCTCCATGACCTCGGGCAACTTTTTCACCGCTCTTGTCAAAGCCGTGAACAGGGTTCCCGGAAAGATATCCTGTCGCCTGCAGATAACTGAAAAAGCTGTTTAAAACAGTGATGAGCTGGTCGGTACTCTTGCCCGGAGTTATAGGATTAGGAAAAAATACTTTCTCCGGATTGCTTTTATCCATGCCCGGCTTTTGCCAGTTTGGCCAAGGTGTGTGCAGAAAGTTTATATACACTTCGATATCCGCCACGGTGCACTCTGCATAACCCTTCAGGCGCTCCTGTCGAATGAATGCAGTGAATCGAACCAGTTCGCGGGTGTAGCGGCGCAGGGTTTCATCAGACCGTCTGGCGGCTCTGCGAAGGAAAAGTGCTAGAGCATCCTGATCGTTATCGACCCCCAGCTTGTTGTGAAGGTTCGTAGATGGCGTCTGCTGCAGGGATAGGGCAGAAGTGGATGGAGAAATCAGTTCAGGCAAAGTCATGGGCTGACTATATCATCAGCCCATCACTCTGTTACAGATCCGCCAAACTACCCAGATTAAATTTCACTTTGTTTTTCTCTGCTAAAAACTGTTGCAGGATTTCATTGAAACGTGCGTGTTTGTCGACGATGGTGGCGTGGCCGGAATCCTGAATCGTGACTAGTTTTGCCTGTGGAATTGTCTGGCAGATCTTCATCGCTGCGGACAGTGTAAAGGTGTCGTGTTGCCCGCGAATCATCAAGGTCTTTGCACGGATATCTGCAACCTGAGGCCACAGGTTGGTGAAGGTGAGCTGTTTCAGTATCTCAGCAATAATGCGGGGATTGTTTTTTTGCCAGTACTTTTGGGCATGGTGTCGAACGGCTGCTAACTGTTTGCCCGGCAAAAGGTTGTGAAGCAGGGCCTTGGCAAGAACGGGGGCAGGGATATAAGCCAGCAGATTATGTAGGGGCAGCAGGTAACGTACCGGACGTATAACATCATTCAGAGATGGTGCGGTGTTTACCAGAATAAGTTTCTGTACCAGAGCCGGGCGGGTAGCTGCCAGTGACATGGCCACCATTCCTCCCATGGAAATTCCCATCACATCACAGAATTTAATATCCAGTTGTTGAAGCAGGTGATGGATAGCATCGGCCATCGCCTGAACACTGGTTGGTGACCTGTAACCACTTTGGCCATGACCAGGCAAATCTAAAAGAACAATCTGGCGGCTGCGACAAAGTTGCGGCAGTTGTAATAACCAGTCTTTATGGCTGGATGCCAATCCGTGAATTAAGACGGTTGGTGGTTGCTGAGTTGCTGTTCCAACTAAGCGATAAAAGAGTGGGTATCCGTTGATATAAGTAATGGCCATATGCACCTCCCCGTCGATGTATCGACCGGGAGGTGACAGGCATGACTATTTGGTTTCGTGAATGGTTATTGGGTGGGTTTATGGGTACCGGCTTCTATTCCCCAGACCTGTTCCAGCCTGTTATCCCGGCCACAACGGCTGCGGTAGAAGTTGTAGCGGATAGGGTTTTTCTTGTAATAATCTTGGTGATATTCCTCGGCAGGCCAGAATTCACCCAAGGCGTAGAGCTCTGTATAGATTTTTGGGAAACGTTTGCTATCTTGCAGGGCTTTTAATGATTGTTTGGCGGCATCTTCCTGTTCTTTTCCTTTGTAGAAAATTGCAGTTCGGTACTGAGGTCCAGAGTCGCAGAATTGTTTGTTGGCAACAGTAGGGTCAACGCTGCGCCAATAGGTATAAAGCAGCGTTTCGTAAGACACCTTATCCGGGTCATAAACAACACGAACAGATTCAATATGGCTGGTTCTGCCAGCTGCAACCTGACGATAGGTAGGATTTTTTTCCGGGCCGCCGGTGTAACCGCTCTCGGCCGAGATTACACCATCAAGCTTTTCAAAATCGGATTCGGTACACCAGAAGCAGCCGCCGGCAAATACTGCTTCTTCAGTGCGGGCTTCTGCCTGAAGGGTGGCGGCAAGAAGCAGGGCTGGCAGTAACGCTTTATGGATAACGGTTTTCTTCATGGAAACTCCTCCTGTTTCACACCTATACGCCTGATTTCCTGCTGTGGATTCAGCTCAGGCTTATACCTTTGTCGCCGATATTTCTGGGAGATGAGTGTCTAATCACCCTTGGAATTCTGTCATGAGGCAAAAGGTTAAAGGCTTTACCCTGGTCGAGTTGATGGTTGTTATTGCCATAATATCCATTATTTCTATGGCGGCGTCTCTGGCTTTTAAAGGCAACAGTCAGAAGATGTATTTGCGTGAAGCTATGAATATTATGGCTTCGGCAAAGCTGGAGGTTATGAGTAAGTACTCTTCAACAGGCAAACTGCCCAGAACCGTCCAGGGGCTGAATAACAATAACACCGTCTCTATTGAAGACGGGGATATTATCGAAAGAAGAATGTACTACAACGTGGCGGCATCCGGTGGCAGCCCTGCCCACGGGCTTTATGTGCTTGGTCTGAAGCGTAAGGTTCTCGATGTTGAAGACCCCTATCACCGTACCCTCACCCTGGGTTGGGTGGAGTCAGGTAGGGGAGACCTGATCTTCCTGTGCGGTAATTACAATGAAAATATTATCTTCGCTGGTGAGCACCCTGAGCGCTGTCAGGAAAACAATGTTCAGAGTGCCCTGATGTCGCAATAGCTTTTTGGGAGCCTGTCTATAAAGCCTGTAACCATTGTTTAATCCGGTCGCAGGCTATAACCAGTTTGGAGCAGTAACTTTCCACAAACTCTTCGCTGGTAATATTTTCTGCCGTGATAGCGTTTAGTGCTTTTTCCCCATCAAAGTCCACGAAAGCCAGCCGGGTATATAGCTGACTTTCCGGCAAGCCAAAGTCTATTCCCGGTAGAACAGCAACTCCGGCATTATTAAGAAGTTGCTGGCATAGCTGATCTGGAGTGGTAATGCCGTTGTGATACAGCTTTTCCCGCCACTTTTCGAAACTGACCAGAATATAAAAACCACCTTCAGGGTCCTGCATGTCCAGATCAAAACCCCGCAGGCGGTTAACCATATACGAGGCAATAACCTGGAGAACCTTTCTGGAAGCGTTGAGATATTCGTCCAGCTCTGGAGAGGGAGTGAACGCTGTACAGGCGGCGTACTGGGTTGGGGCGCTTATGGAAGTAAAGGTTTCGCTGGCAATCACCGCCATAGTATTTTGCAGCTCTCGCAACGAATCAGGAAACACCATGATTCCCAGTCGCCAGCCACCGGCACCGCACCACTTACTGAGACCACTGCTGATCACTGTTCCTTCCGGGTAGTGAGTCGCCATAGACTCGTGACTGCCGTTGTAATTGGTTTCTGCATAGATCTCATCGGCGACAACAATAATGCCATGCTTGCGGGCCACAGATGCGAGAGCTGCCAGACTTTCGCTGTCATAACTGCACCCTGTTGGATTTGATGGGTAATTCAGGATAAGAATTCGGGGGCGACCGGGATTATAAGTGCAGAATTGATCCAGTGTTTCCGGATCAATACGCCAGTTGTTTTCTGCTTTTGTTGGCAACCAGGTGACCTTGCGCCCAATGATAATGGCCTGCGGTGCATAGGAGACCCAGGATGGCGCAGGAATCAGTAATTCACCATTGCAGGCCATTTGCAGATTGAACAGCAGTTCTTTTGAGCCGGGGCCAACTAATACATCATCAGCAAAGCGCTCAATGCCATCCCGCTTTTGATAGTAGGTGGCAACCGTAGCCCTTAATTGATCAAGACCGCGAACGGGCAGATAGTCCTTCTCGTGGGCATTGTCCTGTAAGGCTTTCACAACCGGCGGAGGAACCGGGAAGGGGGATTGTCCGAGGCCGAGCTTGATAATGTCTCGCCCCTGGCGGATCAACCGGTTGCTGTCTTCATTGATCTGCAATGTGGCTGAAGGCTTCAGCCCGCGAATATTGCTGTTCAGCTGGTCTGTGGTGATCATGGCTTTTGTCAGTGCATTGGTTGTTGGATTTATTTCCCTGCACCATGCATTGATTATTCCCACAATCCTGACAATGGGTAAATATTTTCTTTACAAAAAAATGTAACAGGTTTTAAAAGCCCATTATTTACAAATGATTCAATAATTCCTCGATAATTGTTTTTTTGTTATTCCAGAAAACAGACAGGTGCCCATCACCCGGGAGATGATGGAAATTGGCGGTTGGAATTGTGTCTGCCAGCATCTGGCTATGTGAAGCAGGCATCATTCTATCTTGCTGGCCGCTCCAGATGCTTACCGGCATGGATATTGATGCCAGATCAAAGCCCCAATCGCGTACAAAAGCCAGATCATCATCAACCCAACCGTCCATACCTGCAGACATTCCTCTGGTGAAAGAGTTAGCAAAGTTATCGGCGAATTCACCGGTCATGGTTTTCTGGTCCACATCGGGCAGCATACTTTGCATTTGTGCAGCCAGCTGGGCGCCGGTCAGGTCACGATATCTGGGACCGTTGGAGTTGATCCAATCCCGAAGTTCGTCTTCTCCTTTTATTGCTCTGGAAAAGATTTCAGTGTTGGTTTCTCCCATTCCAGCAAAGAAGTGTTCCAGAGGTTTGCCTGATGACGTGCATTGGGGAGCGATGCTGGTAATACAAGCTGCGGCTTTGCAATGTTCCGGGTTTATAGCGGCTTGCGCCAGGGCGTGAGGGCCTCCACCAGACCATCCTGCCGCGACAAAGTGTTTAATGCCTAAATGTTTTAAAACTGCTGAGCAGTCTGCGGCAAAGTCGGCAATCGATCTGCCTTGGGAACGGCTGCTTCCAGCATAGCCGGGGCGGCTGATAGCCAGAATACGCCCGCTACATTCTTGTATAGTTGGAGCCCATAATCCGGATATTGATAGTTCGCAGGGCGTTCCGTGGTGAAACACCAGGACCGGTCCACTGTCACCGAGAAAGGTAAATTCCAGATTTCTTTGGTCGGGTAGTTGCAGGCTGTCGATATTGTGGAGTTGTTTGTCGCTCACGCCTGTATTCCCGAAAATTGCTCATTATCGGGTTAGTGTGGCACAGGGGAGGGGATTAGTTGTCTTTAAATAGTTTTAGTTCAGCAGGAAGAGTCTGGCGTTAACCAGACTCTTGAGTAGGGTATCTTAACCGTTGATAAGCCAGTGGGTGGCGATACTGGCAACATAACCAATCAGAACAGCCCAGCTCCAGCGAAGGTGGGTCATAAAGGTGTAATTGCCCTTGGATACACCCATCAGTGCTACACCAGCTGCAGAGCCTACGGAGAGAAGGCTGCCGCCAACACCAGCGGTGAGGGTAATCAGAAGCCACTGGAATTCATTCATTTCCGGGCTCATATCGAGAATGGCAAACATCACTGGAATGTTATCGATTACGGCAGACATCAGACCAGCGGCCACGTTGGTCACGAAGGGGCCAACATTGCCATACATACCTTCAGAGAGTATTTGCAGGTAACCCAGATAGCTCAGCCCCCCCACGGCGAACATGACGCCAAAGAAGAAGAACAGAGTGTCCCATTCTGCATGGGAAATTTTCTCAAAAGTATCCAGATGACCATATTTGCGGACATGAGCCTCACGCTGATTGGATATGTATCCACCAGTGCGCATTTTCAGTATCCATGTGTAAAACATCAGCAAGGAGAGGCCGGTTACCATGCCCAGGAAAGGTGGGAGGTGGAAAACCTGCTCAAAAGTGACCGCCAAAGTAATGGTGAGCAAAAACAGGAAGCACATCATCTTGGCACCTTTACGCATCTTCACCTGGCCGGTAATAGGAGCAGGATGATCATTAGGAATAAAGGGCGACATCAGCAGAGCGGGGATAATAAAGTTAACGACAGAAGGAAGGAATAAAGAGAAGAACCCAAAGAATTCAATCTTGCCCGCCTGCCATACCATCAAAGTGGTGATATCTCCAAAAGGGCTGAATGCGCCACCAGCATTAGCTGCTACTACAACATTGACCAGCGCAGGCACTACAAACTTGGGCTGGTCTTTGCCAACAGACATGATGACTGCACCCATGACCAGGGCTGTGGTTAGATTATCTGCGATAGGGGAGATAAAAAAAGCAAGTACACCGGTAACCCAGAACAGCGTACGGTAACTGAAGCCTTGAGCGACCAGCCAGACCCTTAACGTCTGGAAAACACCTCGCTCTTCCAAAACATTTACATAAGTCATTGCAACCAGCAGGAACAGCAACAGGGCAGCGTACTCTTCCAGGTCGTACATCACTGCTTCTTCAATCGTGGTTTTGTCGATTCCCTGCTGACCGGCCAGTATTGAAATCATTACCCAGATAATGCCAGCAGCCAGCAGCATGGGTTTTGATTTACGTAAATGCAGTTTCTCTTCAAAAATAACAGCCAGGTAGGCAACTGAGAAGACAACAAGGCAACCTATTGCTAAACCATGATTGGCAAGACCTGATGGTCCCTCGGCCGCAGCCAGAGCATATCCAGGAATCACAGAGGTCAGTATTGCAGCGATGCTGAATAAAATGGTGCTAGGGAGTTTTTTGGTTTTTATTGGGCGCATAAAAGTCTTCAGAGACGGTGTTGTGCTGTCTTTCATGGTGTTTCCGGACCGGCTGATATCGAGCTTTCATTTGGCTGTACCAGCATCATTTTTAATTATCCGAATAGATTGTCTGCAGATTATCCGTTTTCCGCATTGAAGGTATTGGCTGGTTCCTGATAAATCATACTCTTTCCCGCCAGTTCCCACAGAGCTAAGTGTAGAGGCAATAACCATTTCCCCGTGCCCTGATTCAATAATAAACAAATAATCAGCGTTGGGCGTTTTTTGAGCGGCGTATTCTATATTCGGTAGTTGTCTTTTCTCAATAACCACAGAGCCGGCAGAGCAATGAATTTTTCGCAGACAGGTAGGAGTTCGCCGGAGAATGGCTTTATAATCCGCCAATTCATTTTTAATTGCTGAACAGTATTATGACCGTTCGTACCCGTGTAGCTCCTTCTCCTACTGGTGATCCTCACGTAGGCACCGCGTTTATTGCCCTCTTTAATATGGCTTTTGCCAAAAGCCAGGGTGGTCAGTTTTTGCTGCGCATAGAAGATACCGACCAAGTTCGCAGTACCCGTGAATCCGAACAGCAGATTCTGGATTCCCTGCGCTGGTTGGGGCTGGACTGGGATGAAGGTCCTGACAATGGCGGCCCTTGCGGTCCTTACCGTCAGAGTGAACGTCGTGATATCTACGACAAGCATGGCAAAGAACTGCTGGAGAAAGGCCATGCCTTCCGTTGCTTCTGTTCTTCTGAGCGACTGGATGAGCTGCGTAAGCAGCAGGAAGCCAATAAAGAAGGTTCCGGTTACGACGGTCACTGTCTGCACCTGAGCGAAAGTGAAGTGCAGGCCAAGCTGGATGCCGGTGAGCCTCATGTTCTGCGGATGAAAATCCCGGAAGAGGGCACTTGCAAAATTAACGACATGCTTCGCGGCGAAATCGAGATCGACTGGAAGCAGGTTGATATGCAGGTGCTGGTAAAAGCTGATGGCATGCCAACTTACCATCTGGCCAACGTGGTAGATGATCACCTGATGGGTATCACTCACGTCATTCGTGGTGAAGAGTGGATTAACTCCGCGCCTAAGCACATTCTTCTGTATCAATACTTTGGCTGGGATATGCCTCAGTTGTGCCACATGCCGCTGCTGCGTAATCCAGACAAGAGCAAGCTATCCAAGCGTAAGAACCCAACCAGCATCACTTACTACCGTGATATGGGTTATCTGCCAGAAGCGGTAGTAAACTATCTTGGCCGCATGGGCTGGTCCATGCCAGACGAGCGTGAAAAGTTCACTGTTCAGGAAATGATTGAGAACTTCGACATTAATCGTGTTTCTTTGGGCGGCCCAATCTTCGATCAGGAAAAACTGTCCTGGCTGAATGGCAGCTGGATTCGCGAAAATCTGACTGTTGATGAATATGCTGATCGTCTCCACGGCTGGTTGCTGAACGAAACTTATATCAAGAAGTTCCTGCCTTTCGCTAAAGAGCGTTCTGAGAGACTCTCTGACTTCGCGCCAATGGCTAACTTTATGTTCAGCGGCATGTTGGAGCTGAAGGAAGACGACTTCGCCCATAAGAAGTTGGATCAGGACGGTGTGCGCAAACTGCTTCAGTTTGCCCTGTGGAAGCTGGAAGCTCAGCGTGTCTGGACTAAAGACAATATCTTTGGCGATATCAAAGGTCTGGCAAAAGATATGGGTTACAAGATTGGTGACTGCATGCAGCCCATCTTTGTGGCCGTGGCTGGCACGCCTAACAGCTGGTCTGTAGTGGATTCTATGGAAATCCTGGGGCCAGATATGAGCCGTGCTCGTCTGCGTCATGCTATTGAAGTTCTGGGTGGTGTGTCCAAAAAGCAGATGAAGAAACTTGAGAAAGAGTTTCGAACTCTGGGACAGGATGCTGCCTGAGACGGCTGATTATTAAGGATTAATAAAAAGCCCGCTTTATCCTGCGATAAAGCGGGCTTTTTATTGGATGTATGAAGGAGGAGTTACCCGCGCCCTGCAATACGTCCTTCAGTTATTACCCGAATCAGGCTGGGGGCGATGGCTGTGCCTGAAACGAGCAGGGCATTGAACGCCAGGGCTGTACCAGTCATACCAGCAAGTAGCAGGCCGGCCGTTGGGATTGTGCTGATAGCGACGATTTTTGCGGCAATGCGAACAAACCTGTTCAGGCCGCTGTTATTGTTGGCACCTTGTCCTGGAAGCAATTTGTCCAGATAGTTATTTACAGCCTTTACTACCGTCACGATTTTAGAAGCCCAGCTGGGCACTATGCTGACTTTTCTTTGGTCGAAGGCTTTCTTGTATTTGAGGTAACTGAGGCCAAGGTAGCCAGCAGTCACTGCTGAGCCCACTAATGTAGTGGCACCAGCGGCTGCAATACCTGCTACAGGCATGCCCAGGAATGTGCAGGCTGCAAAAAAGCTACCAGCAACTGCAGAGGTAAAGCCTGCAATGGTTCCGGTGACGGTATCTATTTCGTTTTGATCTATCAGGGTATCCAGATCAACCCTGCCACCGCCCTGACGAACGTGAATTTGGTTTTGTTGCATGCCTCAATCCTCCTTGGCTCGCTAAAACTCAATACTGAACACCTTTTAGACAGCAGCGATTGAAGGAAGTTTGTAAAGATTAGCTATTAAAAATAAAGGCTTACTGCTTGACACGTTATAAGCAGATTCCTAGAATGCGCCCCGCACTTCAGCACTGACTCAGCCCAACAGGGCAGAGGAAGAAAATGAAGGCAAGCAGGAAAAGGGGCCTTAGCTCAGCTGGGAGAGCGCAACACTGGCAGTGTTGAGGTCAGCGGTTCGATCCCGCTAGGCTCCACC
>NZ_JBYVJV010000004.1:0-387218 GCF_058148445.1 Parendozoicomonas sp. 2304DJ65-17 | reverse complement strand
CCCGTTCGTCTAGTGGCCTAGGACACTGCCCTTTCACGGCAGTAACAGGGGTTCGAGTCCCCTACGGGATGCCATATATAAAAAAAGCCGATGCTTATGCATCGGCTTTTTTTATGCCTGAAATTCTGATCCGTGCCGGTAAACACTGTACTGCTCCGAATTATCGTAATAGCCAATACAGGGATGTTAATTCTGCCTGGTTCCGTCCGATTACTGGATAGCAATGCAGGAGGTGCTGCATTCAGGCTTGAGGCTATGAGATGTTGAAGTTAATAGGTTTTTTAGGTTCCTTTTTAAGTGTGGTAGGTGGCTTTTACCTGGGTAATGGTGTTTTAGCCACGCTTTGGCAACCTGCCTATATCCTGATTGTTATTGGCGGCTCCCTTGGCTCCTTCTTTGGATCAACACCACCAGACGTACTTGTCCTGACTCGTTCTTATCTTGGCAAAGCTCTGCTGGGCAAACGTCGGGGTAGAGAAGATTACGAACAGTTACTGGTACTTCTTCACGACCTGTTTCAGGTGATCCGTAGAAAAGGGCGTCAGGCTCTGGAGGAGCATATTGAAACTCCTGCCAACAGCGATTTGTTTAAGCGTTCCGGTTTTCTGGATAGCCCCCGCCTAGTCACATACATCTGCGATAACCTGCGGATGACCAACCTTGGACAAATCTCTGCGAAAGAGCTTGAAGCACTGCTGGATTCAGAGCTGGATGCTTTTGAAGCAGAACAGATGCAGAGTGTTAATGCGTTAAAACGTGCGGCAGATGCCGCCCCTGGTTTTGGTATCGTGGCCTCGGTACTGGGTGTAATCATCGCTATGAGTTCAATGGATGGCCCTATCACTGTTCTGGGTATGGCTGTTGCCGGTTCCATGGTGGGCACCATGTTGGGTATGTTCTCCTGCTATGGCGTTTTGATGCCGATGATCAACCTTGTCTCCCATGCTATTAAAGACGAGGTGATGCTGTTTGAATGTGTGAAAGCCGCGCTGGTTGCCAACTGTGGCGGACGTCACCCGATTGTTTCCGCCGATGCTGGTCGCCGAGTTCTTTTCTCTGGTTTACAACCTAGCTTTGTTGAGCTTGAGAGGAAGCTGCAGAGGGCGACGGCATGAGTCGTAAATCCAAACAGCAACCTGAGGAAGCTGCTGGCTGGAAAGGTGCCTTCGCTGATTTCTGCATGTCTATGATGACACTGTTTATGGTGCTCTGGATTGTTGCTATTGCTGATCAAGAGCAACGTGAAGATCTGTCACTTTACTTCAGTGATCCGGGGATCTTTGACACAATCAATTCCCGCTACGTAATTGAACAAATCACGGATGGTCTGGTGGTGAGGCTGGAAAACAGCAGCGGAAAGACCATTGTTGATCGTCCTGATCCAATCACTAATGAAATTCGCGGCGGTGATCCTTACGAGCTTCAGCTGATGCAGCTGAGTGATAGTCATGATAATGTGAATGTTAAAAAGATCCCCGGCGGATTGCTAATTGAGCTGGTAGAAACAGAAGACCAGCCTATGTTCCTGCGCAGTGAATACCAGTTAACACCGTTTTTTGAAGATTTGCTGCTGGAGCTGGCGCCTAAGCTGGTTAAGTCTGGTGGGGAGCTGGCTATTATTGGGCATACGGATTCAACGCCTTATACCGGCCGTGGATCATTCGAAAACAACTGGTCCTTGTCTTATGCGCGAGCCAACAGTGTCCGTGAATTGATGGATTTTGTTGGCATGCCCAAAAAGAATATTGTGCAGGTTTCGGGTATGGCAGACAGCCAGCCTCTTGATCAAAAACATCCTCGCAGCGCTATAAATCGCAGGGTTGAACTGGTACTGATCGATAAGGCAAACAAAGCGAATAATCGTACGCCTGAAGCGGATAACAATATCTTCACTGTTATGGATGGTGCTCGCCATCTGGCTCGTAAAAACCAAATCTAAATGAACAGCTGAAGGTGAGGCGTAACAATGGCGTCTCACCTGATGAGTATTGTGTACGGTCAATTAGTGCCAACGAAAGGTGCTTTTTTCACCCAGGTTTCTGACTCAATATTATCCAGCATGAAATCGGCGAGTTGTTCTGCATCAACCTGGAAGCCGGCAGTTCTGGAATCATCTGCGGTTAATTGGCCTTTTGCATTTCTCTTGATTAGCGGTGGCCTGATGCTGGTCCACTTCAGGTTTGACCCCATCAGCACTGCCAGCTCTTTTTCTTTTGAAGGAATAACAACCGGAGCAACGAGAGGTACCAGCGCTCTGACAAGTTTTCTGTTGAAGGAAATAGGTTCTCCTGCGTAACTTGTCCCGGCGCTGGCCAGGTTTATAAACCTTTCTACACCTTCGTCAGTCATGATCTGCACGACGTTCTTTAATGCATTTCCATAGTCTTCAGGTTTGTATGGGCTTTTTCTACCGGGAGGTGCGCCAATTGTAGAAAGAACCGTATCACAACCAGAAATGGCTTTTCGAAGAGGTATTTTGTCGAAATAATCGCCTGTAATAATTTCAATATTTGTGCTGATAACTCCCAGTTTTTCAGGGGTTCTAACGAGCGCCTTTACCTGTAAACCTCTGTCGACTGCTTTTTGGGTTAATATTTTTCCAACAAAGCCAGAGGCTCCCAGAATAACTATTTTCATTGCTATAAATTACTGCCAGAGAAAATGTTTGACCTGAATTCAGGCTCATAACTGCTTACTTAGTCGCAGACGAGTTATCTATATCATGGCTGAAAGCTTTCTTGCTATTTCGGCTTTGCCAGTACCCCGCTAGCACAGCTCCAATCATATTCTGGGTTACACTGAATATCGCGCCGGGCAGGGCAGCCAGTGCGGTGAAATGTTTAATGGCTAGAGCTACGGAAAGGCCGGAATTCTGGGTTCCCACTTCAATAGCAATGGTTTTGCACTGGGTGTTGTTTAAGCCAGCCAGCTTTGAAAACCCATAGCCGCACATTAATCCCAGGCTGTTGTGAATCAAAACTGCAGATAAAACAGAAAGCCCCAGGTTTTTTAGACTGCTCTCATTCAGCGCCACCACGATTGTAATGGTGAAAACAATAGCAAGAGTTGAAAGAGTGGGAAGATAGGTATGGATTCGTTTCACTGAATCATGCCAAAGGGTATTTGCAGTTACTCCCAGGGCAACGGGTAAAAGAACAATCTGGGCAATGCTGAACAACATAGCCAGCCGGTCAACCTCAATCACATCCTGAAGATAAAACCCTGTCAACCAGGGCATCAGGAAAATGGCCAGCAGCGTTGAAGTCAGGGTCATGCTGATAGACAGGGCAATATTTCCCCCGGCCAAGTAAGTTAAAACATTGGAGGCAGTGCCTCCGGGCGCTGTACCTACCAGAATCATGCCGGTCATAAGGGCTGCAGAAAGTCCCCACCAATTACTGATCCCATAAGCCAGTAAAGGCATCACCAGAAACTGCAGAGATATGCCAATTACCAGTGGTAGAGGGCTACGGAATTCCCGGATGAAATCGGAAGGCTTCAGGGTAAGCCCCATCAGAAGCATGATAAGGGACAGTAAAGGAACGATAAGCGATTTTCCCTGGCTAATCTCAGGAGCAAACAAATAGCCGGCAATGCCGCCAAGCAGCGCCAGTATTGGCATGAAGGCAGAAATCCTAGACATTTTTTATCTCGTTATCAGTTAGTACTGGTGTATATTGCCCAGAGTGGAGTATTTTACTCCTCTCCCTGCAGGGGAGGTTTTTATTTACAACAGGTTTTCCGTATATATGCAGTCAGCAACCCAACCAGAAAGCAAGGATGGCCAGTCACCTGAGGTGAAAACAACCTCTGATGAGGTGAATAGTCTTCTGGCTGACCTGAACAGCAGAAACAGCAAGGATGTTATGGGCCATGAAGCACTGAGAGTGTTACGCCTGCTCTGGCCTGCGGTTTTCCGTGTGTCTTCTCCCCGCCCTCTCAAGGTCGGCATTGATAAGGATATAGCCGCGACTGGCCAGGTTCCACAACCTCTGATTAAAATTGGCTTACGTTGCTATACGCGCCTTGATCAGTACCTGGAAAGCACCCGGGATGGCCGGGCGCGCATTGGTCTTGACGGCAAGCCCCATGGCAAAGTACGGCTGGAAGAGGCTGTGAATGCCGATATGATGCTCTATGACCGTTTCTGCAAGAAGAATCCCCCCAGAGCCTTTGTTGGTCAGCTGCGGGTAGTGACTGAGCAGGAAAAAGTCGAAACGGCTAACTGATTTCTCTCCGGCAGCCTGTTCAGGGCTGCCAGTCTTCCTGCCATTATGGTTAGTCGCCATACACAAAGCATGACGAATAGCTGTCTGATAATACCTGTTGAAAACTCTGGGAAATCGGTCAGACATGGAACGGCAGGTTCGGACACCTTCATCTCAAGCTGGTGCACAGCAGCAATTTGCACCGTATCAACCTCCTCAATCAGATGGAGAGCATGATCCCCGGCCGCCAAGTGTTGGCAGGGATGACAGCCCTGTTCGTGGATCCCCAGTGCTCAAACGCTCGCTAGTCAGTGTTGCACCAAACCCTGCTTATCGCTCATCGAGCAGTACTAGCCCAGATTCCAGCGCCAGTGCAGGCAGTTATCTCGCAGAAGATGAATTTGTGAACCAGCTGGAAACTTATTTTGAGTCGGTTCTGGAAGTTATTGCTCTTTCGCCATCTTCGGAAGAAACAGCTGAAGGTGCTGTAAGACAGGTTTCAGGATTTCTGGATACTTCGAGGGCATTCCTTCTTTCCCGAGGCTGTTCAGAGGAAGATTTTCTCAAGGTCTGCGGGTGGTATGCCCGGTTGGGGGAGGCTGTTCCTTCCAAAATGAAGGGAATCAGAGGAGGGCGGCTGGCAGCAATAAAGCAGTTTTGCTCTGGTATGGGCATGTTGCATTCCGATCGTGATGCTGCAAAAGAAGAGCTGGAATCTGCTACCTCTTTGGGGGAGGCGAACGCCTCTTTCTGGCTTGCACTTATGAATGCAAATACAAATGTGGTGCAGGCTGCAGTTGATATGAAGGATGCTCTGAATGGAGGGATTCCTGAGGCAAAAAAATGGCTTGGGACTTTATTGGCACTTGAGGCTGAGTGGTGGCGGGAACAGGTTGTCCAACAAAAAACCATCGTGAGAGAACAAACTGTTGATGGGCAAAGGTATCAAATTACTTCAAAAACGCCTTATCTCTCTGCTGAACATCGCAAAGAGTACGAACGAAAAGTATTGGAGGCGGCAGAGCACGGAGAGTGCTGCCTGCTGAGCCATTTGGCCGACAGCTATATTGATGGAGCGCTGAAGTTTGATAAAGATCTCAATAAAGCAGCGCTGTTGGTCTCTCAGGGAGTGATGCAGGAATGCCCCGTAGCTTGTGTCTGTCAGGCTCAACTTCTGGGTGGTTTCCGTCACTCTGACTTCTGGCGACATTATCATTCTGATCCCTGTACTGCTAGAGACCTGCTGCAACAGGCTGTGTTGTGGAGAACTGTAAAGGGAGTAAAGCATTCTCTTTCATGTGCAGAGAGAAAGCTCATTGGCCCTGACTTTGAGTGGCCATATGACAAGCTTCTGAAAGCCTACTTTGAAAAAGCCAGCAAAAGAGAAAACTCTTTACAGGCCATTCTTATGAAAGCCTTTGAACTGGGGTGCGCTGGCCAGCAACTGAAAGGACTGCAGGAACTGGAAGAGTACGGCGATGCAGAACCCTTGTTCTGGCGCGCGGCTGCTTACGGCTGTGAGGGTTTTGGTTATTCCGAAGTTGATGCCCGAACGATGGCTCTTCTCAGCTGTAACAGAGGCGGATGTGCAGCATTTACTCTTTTGGCACAGTTATGGGCTGATGATAAAAATAATGCAGCCGGGCATGCTCTGGCGGGGTATCGCTATCATCTGGCTGATCATTTTTCTCAGGATAATAAGCCGCTGTCTTCCAATTTTCGGGCGAAAACGTTTTATCACGTACAAATGGGGCAACTGCATGAAGCTATGGAAGCGGCAGGCAAAGCGCTCAAGCATAAAGGGTATCACGATCCGGAAGATTTCTTTGTTTACCAGGTTCTGGTGAAGTTGATCTATGGTCGGGAGCAATGCCCGTTTCCCGATGATCCCATTCCAGGTTGTTACCGTGATGCTATTCAGAGATGGCGCCAACAGGTTCAGGCAAAAGCAACCGGTAAAAAGAAAACGGCCAAATATCAATCACTGCTAACCAGTGAGGCCAAACTTCTGTGTAGTATTACTCAGGATATACAAGTTGAACTGCCGGGCTGTGCTTTCGATACACCCAGAAGCAGCTATCGTGCTTTGGATCTTGCCTGTGAAGGTTATTTTACTGAGCTTTCGGAGAGTCAACAGGAACAGTTACTTGAAAAACTGTGTGAGCTGGAAGATCAGGAGTGCTTCCTGCTTCGCCTGGATGCTGGTGTGGATAATGTTGTCGGTGTTTTGCAGAAGCATTTTGATGTTGAAGATGATGATCACAGATTGCAGTGCAAGAGGTTGGCAGCCTTACTCTCCGGTTCACTAAAACTCTATGCAGTCTATATCGAAGAGTTAGCCCAACAGAAGGAATACCAGGCTGCACTGACTGTTATTGTCAAAGCCAGAAATGAATGTGTAATTGTAGGGGCTGTGGGCGGTTTGGAGCTGGGGGTTAGTCCTCAGGACAATCCTACCGTTGCCATGATTCAGCAGTTTGATGTCATGGAAGAACAGGTCAGGGCGCTGTCGAAGAAGAATAAAGAAAACCCGCTGGCTGTTGATGCTTCGGCACGTGTAGATGAACAGCTATTGGCGCTTACGGATAAATTGAAGGTAACGACTGAGTCGGAAGACTCTGTCAGCGAAAAAATCTTATTTACCTTAAGACCATTACTGCCAGCAGTATTTCATGACTGGGGGTACAGCCCCCGTCCGGAGACAGGTGATAGACAAAAAGATGCTTGTCGGGAACGGGTGAAAACCTATTTCTATCTGTTAGGGGTCGCGGCTCATAACCTGGGTGCCAATGGAGAAGCTGCAGAATATTTTGGTCTTGCTCTGGCTCATGGTTACAGAGGAAAAGATCGTTTGGTTTATGTCTATGGTGCTGTTTCCACACCTCTTGTAGGTCCCAGAGTTGTTACGGAGCCTGATGATGAGGCCTGTCGACAATGGATGGTTGATAGCAGATGGCAAACCATTTCCGAAGTTATGGCACCGATGGGTGGGGATAACTTTGATCCGGGTGAGTGTCGGCGCCTTCAGGGAGTGGCTGGCGAAATGGCAAGACTGGGTTGCTGTGACGGCTATGCAGAAATCTGTGGAAACCTCACCAGAATGGTATATGTCGGCCTGAATGATGAAGATCATTTAAAGTCGGCCAGTTATGATCTTGAGCGCACTAAGAACATTGCTCTTGCGACCCGTGCTCCAGGCATTGCTATTCCGATGATGCAACATTTTGTGGCTACCCGTTGCAGTTGGATTTTAACAAACCCACGCCAGCTGATGCATGCCCTTAAGTGTTTGCCGCCATTGCTTCCCAAACCAGAGGGGATTCGTGCTTGTCTGACAAGTGACACAGATTTGTTTTGGCTGGTAACCACGGAAAGGGAAACTAGTTTTCAGCAGGCTATTGGAGATATCGAAAGCCGTCAGGATGAAGATCATCTGCCGTTTTTACATGCCGTAAAGGTGGCGTTTAAAAATGATCCTGCCTACGTGCGGACCGTAAAGCAGCTAACGAATCTAGAGCAGGGGAGTAGAATTCTTGCGGAATTCATCGGGCGCCTGGCTGCAGGTGCTCCTAAGAATGTCATTTTTCAACTGTTAAAGCTTGTCAAAACTCTCCCCGGCAATGATTCGGCTGCAGCCCAATTGCTCTATGCACAATTAATCGTTTATGGAGACTGTTCAGCGGATATAGATGGCTTTGAACTGATGGGTGCTTTGAATTATGCCTCCGCGGGAAATTTTGCCTGTGCCTGGACATGTAAGGGAATTCTGGCTTTGCGGGAAGGTTGTGAAGAAAAGGCGAGAGCGTGTTTTAACTCTGCAGGTACGAAGTATGTCAAAAAAATGCAGGTGCAGGCTCCAGACCCCGAAGGTTTGTATATGTCTGGGCTGCTGTATTTCAAATGTGGGGATTACAAACTGGCTTGCCAGCAGTTAACACAAGCTTTCAGATTGAATTATTTGCCGGCGATGTGCACTTTGCGACAGCTGTCGGTCAATGGGCCGAAAGAATTTCGTGGCGCAATGGTAGACCTCACACAGGACTGGCTCGATCACTGCCCACAGGCACGTTTAGTACAGGATATTGAAGTTCTCGAAACACTTGGTGCTCCAGTCTTTGAGGATATGTTGGAAAGGATGTGTAGCTATGCAGATAGCACAGATCCACAGGTTATTTTTTACCTTATTGAAGCTGTTCATCGTTTTCCCAAACTTCAGGAAAAAATCTCTCTAGCAAAACTTGTTGACTCTCTTCATCTATACCTGGAAAAAGGTCATGCCCATCTATTGGTGGTACATCCCCACCGAAATACTGTGGTAGAGGTTATTGAAAGAGCTGCCAGAGAAAGTGGAAAGGATTACTCGAAGCTGTTGGAGTTTCTGACCCTGGTGGATAATCCTCCTGAAGAGAGTATTGAAGAAAACCTTTCACCAGAGAAAATATCGGAAGAGGCATCACCACAGGATACTCCGCAAAGTTCCCCGGCTACTGGTAAGAAAAGTAAGAGAAGGAGGAAAAAAGGCAAAGGCGGCAAAGATAGCGCGACTCAAAAGAGCGCTGAACCACCTTCTTTGGCGGCTACTGTTGAAACGAAAGGGTTGGCTTCGTCTTCTGCTTCATCTCTCTCTCAGAGTTCGGAAAAGAGTGAGGCTACTGTTGTATTACCTCCTTCTGAAGTGGAAGTAAAAAGCACAATTGAAACGCTGCCTCTGGCTGAACTGGTGGAAAGCTTGGATGAACTTGCACCAGGTACTAGTCATGAAGATATTTTGCGGGAGTTAAGTCGACGTTACACCAACCGCCTGATTCCCGGCGCAGAATTGCTCTCGGTGTGTTGCAAGGCAATGGAATTCAATCGTAAAGCTGGCCACAGGGAGCAGACGCTGGGCTGGTTAAAAAGGGCTTACAAGAAAAAAGTAAGTGAAGGTCTTTTGCTGATGTTGCATAGGGAAATGGCTGAAGTCCCTCCGAGAGTAGATTGGGTTCTTGATCTTTGCCAGAGCATGGATTTTGGCAGCATTAAACTCCCTTTGCAGTGGCGGCAGGCTGAGCTTTTGCAGCTTCTCAGGGGACTCGCACTTTATAAGTCAGATAAAAGCGTGCAGCGGTTGTATAAGCATCTGCTGGCGGGTTGTCATAAGGTCATGAAGTCAGCTCCCCAGGCAGTCACACTGCCAGAACTGTGTACCCTTCTTAAGCTTGATCGTTCTGAAGAGGCTTCCCAGGTGGCGGCTGAGATTTGCTGTCAGTGTGCTCATATCCTAAGAGATGATGAGCTTCGCAGTACCTTGCTTAGGCAGGCTATTTCCCAAGGATTGCCGGAGGTTGCTATTAATTTGTGTGATGCCGTGAGGGGTTTTGATCTTGAGCAGGCATTGCAGACTCTTGGCGCAATAAGGGGTAAAAGCGCTCAGACCGGACGCTGGTGGGAGCTGTATCGTCAGTGTCTGCTGGAGAGTGATAGGCAACGCTCCCTGGAACAGGTTTACGCTGAGGTGAATGGAAATGTTCAGCACTACCTCAATCAATTTAAACAAGTCAGAGTGTTGAATAAGCAGCTTAAGCAAGAACTGTCGCTTGTACGAGCTCGTTTAGATGTACTGGATGAGCAAAAGGCTGAAGGGGTAGAGGAACTGCGCTCTCAGCTTCAGCAATATGAAGATGTTGTGGCTATTCGTTGTTTGCTGGATAAAACGGGCAACCGCGAACTCAATGAAGAGAAGAAGAAAAAATTAAGAAATATACCTGCTGAACAAAAAGCGTTGTTTTCAGAAGAGGATCTGAAAAAGATTGCCCGTGCATCTATGACCCATGTCGAATGGAAAAAACATTTGGCTATGGAAGAACAGAAAGAGTTACAGCGCGTAGTTATTGATGAGATAGAGAGCGCTGCTGCTGAACACACCCTCCGGGGTAAAGCACAGCCCCAACTGTTGAAGTGGCGACAGGCACTAAGAGGTAAAGCGGCTCTACAGCCGTTTGCAATGCCATACGACGCTTTCGAGGTAAGCAGGCAGACTGTTGAGTTGCTGCTATGGTCCTCTGCAAAATCGCCAGGCAGACACAAAACGGCAACTCTTTTGGAGAAAATTCACGTCAATGCATGCGGCGCAATTTTAGTCGAAAGGCTTCCGGTTGTTGTAGCCGACTTGTGCCGGTCGTGGATTGAAAACATGAAAGCTGTTCATGAACAGGGTGAATTGAAATCTCAGAAGAAGAGACTGGTAGAACAAACTATTGAGCTTTGGTGCAGCTGTGGCCTGAGTCAGGAAGAAGCCAGTGATCTGCGTGTGAAGCTGATCGGTAGTGAAGAGGGTTCGGAGAAACTTGAAGAGCAAAATGATCCAGAAAGTCTTTCTGCAAGTCATTCGATAAGCTCTAATTTAGAAGAACCGGTTAGTCATGTTGATTCGATGGTTTCAACCTCCAGTTCGGTTGAAGGGGTCACTACAGGTAACGGCGATGAAGAGCTAAACACTGTTGCAAAACAAATTGTTGCGAATGCGATTTCAAGTGCTCAAGAGATAGTGGCAGCAAGTGTAGAAACCCATGAGAGTAAAAAGGTTGAACAGAAAAGGCCTGTATCTCTCGGGCTTCATTTACAACAAACTAAGACTCCCTTGTATCGATTGGAGCGGGCGCTGGCGGTTCCCATGGAACGATTCAGCCCAGATGTATGTGAGGGGTTACTGGCAGGAGTGGGGGCTGATCCTGTGGTGAGTCGGTTTAAATACTCCTTGTTGAGTATGCAGGTGTATTACAAGTGCATGCGCTATTACCATCATCGAAGGAATCCGGTTCAGGTTTGCAATTTTTATTATGCTCTTGGATGCGCATTAGGTGGGGATTTTGGACGTTTATCCTTGAGATCTAGAGATGCAATCATTGATGTTCTGGATGCTGCGTATGAGCATGTTGTATTCCAGGAAGCTATGGATTCACCTGCAGGCAAAAGATTACTAGTTGCATGTAACCAGCAGCGATTATGGAATCACCTGTATCGCTTCGAACAGATGGTTGAATTGATTGAAGCTGAAGGGTGCAGCGCAGAGCTTTATAAGGATGCAACAGAGGCGATTCAATATATAGAAAGTACCATATTGCAGGCAGGGTCTGTGCTGGCTTTGCAGAATCGCTTTCAGGCATTGCATGACCGGGTTATCCCATATCTCCTTGAGTTCGTTCAGCAAGAGCGTTTGAGAGTAAGGGAAGCTTCTCGGCAGAAGAAAGAACACACGTACAATGTGCTGGAGAAACTGGTTAATGAAGACTACAGGCTATCGTTGGAATCACCTGTGGAATTTGCGGCCAAACTACCTGAAATCAGAAAAGTAGTCGCTCAGGTTGGATCCTTTGAATCCGATCCTCTCTCTGTTTCTTCTTATGAGTTATTTGTCGACCTTTTAGAATTGGCTTTATACCAGAGCCCTGGATACATGGAAGAAAACGGCGGGGCAGAAGGGCTTGAAGCCGTGCGAAATCGTTGTAT
Organism: Parendozoicomonas sp. 2304DJ65-17; assembly: GCF_058148445.1. Lineage (NCBI taxonomy): Bacteria > Pseudomonadati > Pseudomonadota > Gammaproteobacteria > Oceanospirillales > Endozoicomonadaceae > Parendozoicomonas > Parendozoicomonas sp. 2304DJ65-17. The sequence goes on along the minus strand of NZ_JBYVJV010000004.1, from coordinate 375,522 downwards.
AGCCACTATGGAAAAACTGAAAGGTTTATCAGATATCCCTGGGGTGGTTAGGATATCGTCACAGTTTGATGCCTCAATTCGGGAGCTTAAGAAATATACTCAGGATAGAGCTGAACTTGAATTCAGTAAGGTTATAAAGGATGTTCATGTGCAACCATCTATGATTCTGGCAGAAGACACTTCGAAACATTTTGTACACTTGGTACCACCCAAAGGCATGTACTGGGATAGGCAGACAACGTTGGGTGGTAAACCTGTTGTTTAGAGTTTCAAGTAAAAGGGCTTCAATAGCCTTATAAACTCCTCAGTGTATCCTTCGCTTCCATGGATACATATTTCATTCTTAGTGGTTACTTTTCCTTGATGACTAAAACTAAGAATCTGGCGGGAAACTTCCTTATTTAACGTTGGGCGAACTGACAGGTTGTTGGAAAGAAACAAACCAGCTTTCCAACAGGCACTAATAAAGCGCTCCTGTTCAGACGTTGGCAATAGAACGTGAAATAAACCATCAGCATGTAAAAGAGTTTTGGTGCTGGCGGCCAGTTCTTCAAAACTTAAAGAATCATTGTGCCGGGCCTGATGCCTTAATGAGCAGCCTGAGGCTGTATGGGCGGTAAAAAATGGCGGGTTGCAGATAATTCGATCATAGCGTTTTTGCAGGTTCTCCCGCGCAAAACACTGAATAGATTGTGGAAAGATAGCTATGCGATCTTTCCAGGGGCTTTGTTCCACATTGTTTTGAGCCTGCTCTGCGGTATCTCGATCAAGTTCAACAGCATCGATCTGTGCATCTGAGCGTTGTGCTGCCATTAGTGCCAGCAAGCCTGTACCTGTTCCGATATCGAGTATCTTTTGACTTTCATCAAGATCAACTACAGCGCCAAACAAACATGCATCGGTAGAGACCTTCATGGCACAGTTTTGCTGATAAACAGAAAATTGTTTGAAGTGGAAATGTTGGTTTCTGGCCATAGGTATTAAAAAATTGCGTTAAATTAACAAAAATGAAAATTGGATAGGACCAATTTTTGTTCGGGTTCTAAATACCTGTCGCAGATCAATAAATGGGCACTTTATGGGGCGTAAGGTAGTACTCAATACGATTTCAGTGTCACAGCGTTGAGCGTTGTAGCACCGGTTTGGGTAACACCTTTCTGTCAAACAAGGAGCTGTCATGGCCGCATTTTCATTCTTTATGCCCCCTGTAAACCACATGGGTGAAGGCTGCCTCGAAGGCGCGATGAATGATATCGTCAGCCTCGGTTTAACAAAAGCACTGGTTGTAACTGACGAAGTCCTGAACAAAATTGGTCTGGTTGCTGATGTGACTGAGCAACTAGGTGCCAAAGGTATTACCAGTGTTGTTTTTGATGGCACTCAGCCAAACCCAACCTGCGGTAACGTTGCTGAAGGTCTGAAGCTGCTAGAAGAGAACGGCTGCGACTTCGTTATCTCCCTGGGCGGCGGCTCTCCACACGACTGCGCGAAAGGTATTGCCCTGGTTGCCACCAATGGTGGTGCAATCAAGGATTATGAAGGTGTAAACGTATCTGCCAAGCCGCAATTGCCGCTGGTTGCTATTAACACCACTGCGGGTACTGCTTCTGAAATTACCCGTTTCTGCATCATCACTGACGAAGAGCGTCATGTGAAGATGGCGATTGTTGATAAGAACACCACTCCAGTGATGTCTGTTAACGATCCTGAGCTGATGAAGGGCATGCCTGCATCCCTGACTGCTGCTACTGGTATGGACGCTCTGACTCACGCTGTTGAAGCTTACGTTTCTACCATCGCCACTCCTGTGACCGATTGCAGCGCTCTGAAAGCTATCGAACTGATTGCCCGCTTCCTGCGTCGTGCTGTTGGTAACGGTGCGGATATGGAAGCCCGTGAGCAGATGGCTTACGCACAGCTGCTGGCCGGTATGGCATTCAACAACGCCAGCCTGGGTTACGTTCACGCTATGGCTCACCAGCTGGGTGGTTTCTACGATCTGCCTCACGGTGTTTGCAACGCGGTTCTGTTGCCTCACGTACAGGCTTACAATGCCCGTGTTCGGCCTGAGAAACTGGCCGACGTAGCTGTTGCTATGGGTGAAAACGTTGAAGGTCTGACCGATGTTGAAGCCGCTGAAAAAGCACTGGCTGCTATCAAGCGTCTGTCTGCCGATATCGGCATTCCCGCCGGCCTGACTGAGCTGGGCGTGAAGGAAGAAGACTTCGAAGTTCTGGCTACCAATGCCCTGAAAGATGCTTGTGGTCTGACTAACCCTAAGCAGGCGAATCTGGAAGAGATTATCGCTATCTACAGTGCTGCTATGTAAACACTGACTGGTTATAAAAATCAGATGAAAAAAAACCAGCATAAATGCTGGTTTTTTTTCATGGTGTTCGGCTTTAACTTTACACTTTGGTTGTTACAGCCGTAGTGATTTGATTGGAAAGTCCACCAACTAAATTGAGGACACCTTGCTGTTTCTCTCTGAGATCTTTCAGCTCAACTTTTAATTTATCAACCTCGGCCGTCAGGTCAGAGTTTTTTGCACCTGCGCTATTCAGCTCCTTCCTGATAGCTTCTTTTTCTTCGTTGAGTCTTGATGCTTCATCCTTTGCCGTCTGAAGTCTTCTTTCAAGAGCTCGCAGGTTGTGGGTCTTCTGGGTGTTGCCCTTATTGGCTTCCCTCAGTTTACTGTTTGCTGCGGCTAACGCTGTGCCAAAAGTTTCAGCCATTTTGTCCAGCTCTGTAAGTTCTTTTTTAGCTTCCAGAATCACTGCCCGCTCTCCGAAGGGAGCGCTACCGCCCATATAGAGAACATTGGGGGTATGTGTTCTGCAAACACGGCTCTTAATTGCCCTGTAGATAGCGGTGTTGCAAGCCAGCTCTTTCAGGTGGCTGCATGCATTCTTCAATTGTTTCCAGCCGCCGCTGACTACCTCTGCAGTATCCAGGGCTGCGTTCATCATGAAATTAAGACCGTCGTTAATTCTGTTCCCTATCACGCTCATAGCTGCACTCTCCGTGTTTAACTGTATGCCTTGAAGTCTATGGGTTGGGAGGGCTGTTCGCCATGCAACCATGGTCGCACCAGCAGTGGGGATAAGACCAAAGTCTAAAGGTTGATGCAGGTCAAAAGAGGGGTGGGTGGTATTGAGTATGATTCGCAATAACAATTCATAACATGAAATGCGGGTTCACGTAAAAATTCACCGGTCATTGTTGATGCGAACGCTTCTCATTGCCTCTATATTCTAAGCTGGCAGATTATGCAGCTCGACGAATAAACAGCAAATCTTGTTGTATGAACCTGCTCTGGTGGTCACAAGGCCGCCCCATGTTGCCAGAAGTAAGGAGTTCTTAATGTCATTAACACTGGGTGATCTGGATGTCGGCGATGCCGGCAGGGTATCGGGTTATGCCGGTGGCGGTGGCTATCGCCGTCAACTGCTGGCTATGGGGTTAACCCCTGGAACGGGGTTGAAAGTTGTCCGCAGAGCCCCGATGGGTGATCCGGTTGAGCTTGAGGTTCGTGGTTTTAGTCTAAGTCTGCGCCGGGATGAAGCCCAGTGCGTTCTAATCGAGAAGGAGGCATGCAATGGTGCAGGCGACTGTAGCTGTACTCGGTAACCCGAACTGCGGTAAAACAACTCTCTTTAACAGCCTGACCGGTGCCAAGCAGCAGGTTGGTAACTGGCCTGGGGTAACCGTTGAAAAGAAGACCGGTTCTTACGCTTTCGCTGGTCGTGATATTGAACTGGTTGACCTTCCCGGCACTTACTCCCTTGATGTTGGTATTGGTAATACCGCTATTGATGAAAAGCTGGCCCGTGATTATGTGCTGGCCGATGAAGCGGATCTCTATATCAACATTATTGATGCCGGCAACATTGAACGTAACCTTTACCTGACCACCCAGCTGCTGGAAATGAATCGCCCTATGCTGGTGGTTCTGAACATGATGGATGTGGCCGAGGAAAAGGGCGTAAAGATTGATGTCGAGGCGCTGGCCGAGCGTCTGGGTTGTGATGTCATTCCCGTTATTGCCAGTCGCAATAATGGTGTTGACCCACTTAAGAACGCGATAGAAACCTATCTGGCCGGTAAGCGTGACGAACGAGCAAAAGTTCGTTACACCGATGCCATTGAGAATGCTCTTGAGCAGCTAAAACCAGTTGTTGGTGTGAAAGCTGCCGAGCTGAATGTGTGCAAGCGCTGGCTTGCAGGCCGCCTGCTGGAAGGTGATCAGAGCCTCGAAAGCGTGATGCCAGCCGAAGCTATGGCTGAGGTGGTTGGTACCCGTAATGAGCTGCAGGCTGCTGGTGATGAAGAGGTTGATATTCTCTTTGCCGATGCCCGTTACCAGTTTATTGATACCCTGACCAGCGATACGGTTTCCCGTAGCCAGAGTATCAGTAAATCCCTGACCGAGAAGATTGACTCTGTTGTCCTGAGTCGCGCTTTTGGTCTGCCAATTTTCTTTGGCATTATGTACCTGATGTTCCTGTTCTCTATTCATGTGGGCAGCGCATTTATCGATTTCTTCGATATTCTGGTGGGTACCATTTTTGTGGATGGTATGCGCCATCTGCTGGAGAGTGTGGGATCTCCTGAGTTCCTTACCACCATTTTGTCTGATGGTATCGGTGGTGGTATCCAGACAGTTTCTACCTTTATTCCGGTTATTGCGGCTCTGTATCTGGCGCTGTCTCTCCTGGAAGATTCCGGTTACATGGCTCGTGCAGCCTTTGTTATGGACCGTGCCATGCGTGCACTGGGTCTGCCCGGTAAGGCGTTTGTTCCGGTACTGGTTGGCTTTGGCTGTAACGTACCGGCAATTATGGCAACCCGTACCCTGGAACAGGAGCGTGACCGCAAACTGACGATTCTGATGAATCCGTTTATGTCCTGTGGTGCCCGTTTGCCTGTATACGCACTGTTTGCGGTGGTGTTCTTCCCGGATAGTGGCCAGAACGTGGTATTTGCTCTGTACCTGACAGGTATTGCCGTAGCCGTCATCACTGGCCTGATTATGAAGCATACCCTGCTGCCAGGTGAGGCGACTCCTTTTGTAATGGAGCTGCCACGCTACCACTTGCCAACCCTGAAAGGCATTCTGCTGCGTACCTGGGATCGCCTGAAGTCCTTTATTGTTCGCGCTGGTAAAACTATTGTTATGGTGGTTGCGGTTCTGGGTGTTCTGAACTCCCTGGGTACTGATGGTTCTTTCGGTAACGAAAACACCGAGCGCTCCGTACTCAGCCATATCGGTCAGACAATTACTCCAGTCTTTGCCCCAATGGGTATGGAACAGGACAACTGGCCAGCGGCTGTAGGCCTGTTTACCGGACTGTTCGCCAAGGAAGCTGTGGTAGGTACACTGGATTCCCTGTACAGCAACATGTCTGAGGATGGTGAAGGCGAGCACGAGTTCGACCTGATGGCTGGCGTAAATGAAGCCCTGGTAACTATTCCTGAAAACCTGGCAGGTATTGCCGGTGCACTGGCTGACCCTCTGGGCCTGAATGTTGGCACTACCGACAATGTGGAAGAAGCCGCTGAAGAGCAGGGCGTAAGCGTAGGAACCTACGAAACCATGCGTACCCAGTTTGGCAGTGAAGCTTCTGCCTTTGCTTACCTGCTGATGGTTCTGCTCTATGCCCCTTGTGTGGCGGCCATGGGTGCGGTGAACCGTGAAGCCGGACGAGGCTGGATGTGGCTGGTAGGTGCCTGGTCTACTTATGCAGGCTACACTGTGGCGTCATCTTACTACCAGATTGTGACTTTCAGTCAGCATCCGGGTTCCTCTGCGAGCTGGCTGGCAGTGTTCGGTCTGATCTTTGTGGGTGTTCTGGCGGTTCTGCGAAAGGCAGGCAAACGGGAAGCCCAGCTGAATATGGCAGGTGCTGTTGGTGCTAAGTGATATCCGTCGCTTCCTGACATCGAAAGATGGGATGGTCAGCCTTTATGAGCTGGCCAACCATTTCGATACTGAGGAAGGTGTTATGTCTGGCATGCTTACCCACTGGCTGAGAAAAGGGCAGATTGTGAGAGTGGAATCTCCCTGCACTCAAGGCTGTGGCGGGTGTGACCGGGCTAACGACGGAGTGTGGTACCAATGGGTCAAGCCGGAGGCTGCTCCGGCTCTGATCTCTCTGGGAACCCCCTGTTCCCGGTAACGCTATCTCAGCGACTCCCTCCGCTGATTGAATGCAGAAGAGGGAGAAAATAAAGCTGTCGTAATCTTTTCAGGTTCGACGGCTTTTTTGTTTTCTTCTTCTTAGTTGGTGTTTCTTCCAGACTCGCGTTCTCCAGCCCCTCAGGCACAGGCTTAATACTGACAATGACTTCGTCTGGAGCAATGGCCCGGGTAAATGTGTATCCCCTGGCTTCTTTAGGCACGTGAAGGTCTGCCGGAATAAAAGACATGGGAGGGCGCTCCCCAGAAGGCAGGGCAAGGCTAAAAGGAGTTACACCAAGAAGGGTTAGTGTGATTGTGATTCTTAATGTTACAGATTTCATGGGGGTAACTGATCTCCCACGAGCGATATGCTTTGTAATGGAGGAGAATCAGTCTAGGAGAAAAAGAAAAAGAGGCCAGAAGGCTGCTGTGAGGGTCTGTAACGCTCTGTGAGCTTATGGAACTTTCCATAGAATGGCTCTGTCAAACCAATGTTACAGATATTGGTTATAAGCAGGGATGTCATTATGAGTATCAGCCCAATTCGAACGAAAACCCTTCTCCTTTCGGTCTTTGTCTGGTTTGCACTCGCACTGCCGGTTTATGCTGGAATTCTCGAAGATTTTCAGAGTCTTCGCGACGCGCTGGATGATGATAATTCCAATACATTATGTGCTGACTATGATTCATCCTCCCAAGCCTACTCGTATTGCGCTGCGCTTGTGAATATAGCGATTCTCTCATTTGATCAGGATGCTCTATCCCAAAAGACGACTTATATCCTGGAAGAATACAAGAATGCTATTCAGCATACTGGTCATGCTGAAAAGGCCATGGAGCAAGTTCTTAAGCATCAGCTACCGGCAGCAACTGTTAACAGAGGTGCAATAAAAGCCTATGAGACAACAGTTCGTATAAGCTCCTATGCACAGGATTCTTTTCAGGCCCTCATGGAAAATGTATTGCCGCAGGATAGAGAAGAGATTTCTTCCGTCCTGGTACCAGCTGATAACTATTTCTATGAGTTTGAAAGGCTCCAGAACGTTCTGGAAGATGTTGAGAGCACAACAACATACGGGCATAACTTTATCTGGGAAGCGGCTGCCCAATTCGTTTTATATCCTAGCTATTTAGAAGATGGTGGTTATAAAGACTGGTTTCAAATTACCATGGATATCTCTCCAGACGGGCCGCTATCTTTAGCTCAGAGATATGATCTGATGCTGGCGGTCCACCCACAGTTTTCTTCTGGAGATAATACTTTTTCAGGAAAGTGGCGGGTTCTTATAGAAAGCAGCTTGGATGCAACAGATCGTTATGCTGTTTTTTTTGTACGCAGTGAGAAAGAAGTTAACGCACTGGAAAAACTGATTTCAGAGCAATCAACGTTTCGAAAGGTAAAAAGCTACTGTCATGCGGGCGTGAATATGCCTTTGTTCAAATACTGGGCAACGGAGTCTCTGTATAAGTGTGCGGTGACTTTCGAGAAGGTCGATACGACAACAGCCACGCCAAACAATACGGTCAGTAAGTAGTTCTCTGGTAACGAATACTAACAGTCATGAGAGTCTGGCTAACAACCTCTTTCTTTTCACAATTCAATTTCATTCCAGAGACTTTAACAACCCCGTTAGTACCTTAAACAATCAAAGGTTCTCATTGAGCTACTTCCTATGAGAGCTGTCTATTGTCCTTCTTCGAGAAACTATATGGATGAGAGGGACAAGAGATGGCATATCGTGTTGATAAAACAAGTTTGCAAGGGACAGCAGAGGCGAGTGGTTATAGTAGTGACTATGACCATTTACAGGAAGATAAAGACAAAACAAGCCCTCCACCTCAATTCCAACATCGGAAAACCAAGCCTATTTTAGGGCCAGATGTTTACATCCCTGCAAATTCACCAACTGGAGCTGGAGCCCACAAGCGCACATTATCCGATTATCAATCCCAGGGGCACACAACTCGTCCGGATTATGTACGGAGTTATTCACATACAGGTCAGAGCTCTTTGCATGTTAGGGGGGGGAGTGGTGATGACAGCGCTACCGGTTTTCATACGCATACACTTTCTTCTCCCTATGGCAGTAAAACACTATACGGTAGTGGTCTTCTGTCGCCAGATACACCACAGACAGGAACCAGTACAGCATCTTCACGCACGTCTTCTTCCTTATCTATAGCGGATGAACTTGATGTTGACAGGCTGGAGCTTGACCAACTCATTAAGGAATTGAGCTCTTACTCAAGTAAAAATTATTCGGCGCAAAAAGGGTTGTTAATACTGTTTCTGGTTGACCCGGATATGGCCGAGTTACGAGACCGCATCCTGAAAACTCTTGATAGAAAAGAAAGCCGTTTCAGGAGAAAGCTAAAGAAGCTACAGCAAAGGCGTGAACTCAGTGATGTTGAGAAAAAACTGAAAGAGTTGCTTGAGTTATCGACTTCTAATGAAGTGAAAAAGAAAGACAAGAGTAAGCTGAGAACCAAAAAAGCAATAATTACTGATGCGGTTGAAAAGATGTACCCCACTTTCCGTTGTCTTCCTTCCGTGCCCCCCCAGTGCTGGGATGATGGTGCTGTTGCAGACAGATGTTCAGATACTTTGGCGCTTACAGAAGAAGAGATGAACGCCAATATGGCAGAACTGAATGCCATGCTTGGTCGCCTGACTTCTGCTAATGGTGGTATTGAATTGGGAGATATCACTGCCCCCAGTTCTGACAGAGTGCCTGACTTTGAAGTGCCACAATGCCCATGGGCTAAAGAGCCTGGTGAATATTTTATTCCTGTGGACGTCAACTTTACGCTGGATGGAAAGCCAAAAACAATTCCTGAAGAAAATCGCAGGCAATTGGCTAAGTTACTTTTTATCCGTCTTCATGGTGTTAAGGAATTTGCAGCATCCAGTGTTGAAAACTGGGGTGAGCTAGACCGGGAAACACAACAGCTGGTTATGAGTGAAATGCATAACGATGAGGAGTCCACCCTTAATGACGCAGGGCGATTTGATTGTGTTGTGAAACATTGTGGGGGGCTTAAACTGCCGCTGATACCGGTTTTTTCTACAGAAGATTTTAAAAGAACATATCAGCAAGCTATCGATGCAATGGTTGAACAGAAGTTTCTGGTTGAAGAGCAGGAACGCATCAAAGATCAGAAAAAGAAGAAACTTCCAAAAGCTGAAGCAGACACTCTAAAGGCTGAAATTTTGACTGGGGTGAAAAAGGAATATTCAGATACTCATGCCTCGGCGCAACAATTGATGGCAGTTTTGAGCCAGGTTATGGAGTATCCCGAGTCGGTATTAAGGCTTGTGACTGGGTGTGGTACTCAGGGAGCAATTAACGAAGTCACGCTATATTGCATACAGAGACTGTTTCCTGATTGTGATGTCACGATTAATGGCTTTAAAAGCAGTGACAGGTTAAACCGCGATCAGAAGCTTAAAGGCGGGATTGAAATTATTGACTGGGGTGAAGGGCAAATAGAGTTGCGTTGTCACCAGTTTGCAGACCGCTTTATATCAAACAGTATGGATAAAACCTCTTACAAAGCAGATTCTTATGTAACGTTGCGAGTGCTGGCTGTTTGCAAGGATGATGAAGTGACTATTTCTAAGGTTGGCATTGATATTGATGTGAAAAGACACCTGACGAAGTCACAGGTAGAACATCTGGAAGAAAATAAAGAAAAATATATTGCTCAGGCAAGAGATCGGGGAGCATTGACCTGGGAAGCTCTAAAGGATCGCCCTGCATCTGCCAAGTGTGATAATGCACGAAACACTCAAGTTAACAATATGGCTGCAGCTATTATTGCAGATCCGAGTATTGTATTTGAGGTTGTCGGTGCTCCTGAAGAACAGACAATGCTGAAGGGCTTGGCTGAAATGAGTTACTTTAGTGATCCGGAAAGCTCTGCAGAAGAGAAGAGGACAGAGGCTGTTAAAAGAGGGCTTGTAAACTGTTATTCCGTGAAATATCCAGGTATCGGCATAACCCGAAAACTGCCCCGGCATTTGTGTGAGCACAGAATTGATGGCAAGGGAGTGGATTTAGGTTCCGGTGAATCTCATGCGCGGCTTATTCGCATAGGAGATGGTCAGCGTGTGTCGACTAATGTATCGCAATCCAAAACCCATCTTGTTGAGGCTGAACCACCAAGACGGGTAGTTCGCCATAAATCCAGTGATGACCTACTCCGTGTTCATATTATTCCGTCAGGTGATGAGCTTGAAGAAGAGGAGTTGCCTGTTCATCCTGATGAGCAGAAGCTTGAGAAGAAGAAAATAGTAAGAGACTTTCATCGGTCCATGCGAATCAGGGAAAGAAAAAAGCTTCTAATAGATATTCGTGTGCCTAAGTCTGTTCGTGAAAAGCTGGCCGATGCATTACAAATCACAGTGTCAAAAAAGATGACGTCTATTATGGCTCAACTAAGAACAATGGATCAGATGAGCCCGGTGAATCCAATGTGGGAACAAGAGCTTGCTGGATTCTGTCGACTGAAACAAATTGGTGATAGTGATATTGAAAAAGTACTGGAGTACGCAAGAGCCTACTATGCGGTCAAGCCAACGTCACCAGAGACCCCTCTTGTAACGGGTACGAGACGAAGAAGGTTGAAAAGGGATGCCGGTGGCGGTTCTTTACCTTCTTTAGCTCATCACAAAATAGGGACATCTGGGAGTGAAGCTTCTAAAGAACGCCGTGTTAGTGAACAACCGTTGCACTCATTAGAGACGCAAACACAGTATCGTTCTGAAAGGGATCTCCCAGCGAGAGTGGTTACAAAACCTGTTCCTGTTATCGTTATGCATAGAGAAATGCCCAGACCGTTAAGCCCGCTTGTTGACGTTCCCACACCGAAAACGGCATCCGATGCAGGGGCTTCCTTCCATGCGTCATCAAAGTTTGATCCCCTGACTTTGTCGTTGTATCAGGCTGGTAACTCAGAAATACGTAGACAACAGATTGTGAGTTATGTTTCTGATGTTAATAGCGAACTGTCTGCTTATCAGCATAGCTCTGGTGCAACGCTCAGAGGCTTAAGTGATTTGGCAGAGGAAAAGCGAGAGAGACTTGTTTCTTGTTTAACAGAAGTGCCGACCTTAGATAATGATGAGAGACGGTGGCTGATGAAAACTTATGATCAAACAAGGAACTTCACACCAATGAAATCTGAGGGTGTAGAAACATTTGTCTGATTAAAAATTGACGTTGTTTTTTTTACTCATATCGTAAGAAAACAAGTTGTCAAAATAATGATGGAAATTCTCGCTTACCTTATATAAGCAGTGACCTGAATTAGAATTAACAGGATGGTTTTTCTAGGGCAGTCTTATGAGCGGGTCAGAGCTAGGACCTATCAGGGGAGGGCAGCATGCTGGGTTCCACGGCAAGGCTGTGGAGTCTGCTCCCCTTGATGTTGTTGGCAGCCACAAAGGCAAAAAGGTTTCCAAATCAAAGAATCCTTTTAAATATATTCTTAAAGCGATTACCTCCCCGTTCTCTAAACCGAACAAGAAAGTCATTGAGCGATCAGTCTCTTTTTCAGAACAGCGGCCAACGGGTACAGCTGGTCTTAAACGAAGTGAATCTTTTTCTTCTCCCAAAACACCTCAACCGGAGGTTCAGCAAAGCCATCCCAAGCAGTTCAGTGTTCCAGGACCCGTTAAGGATGGGAAAGGGCGAATTGATGCCGATGCTACTGCTAAAAACGTGATGCAGCAGCTGAACGTTCTGGTACTTGGTTCAAGTAAAGCGGCGGGTTCAGCAAAAGCTTTTGAAAAGGGATTTATAAGACTCGACCCCAAATCTCTTGCGGTTATGTTTACTCAGGTATTATCCAAGTCCCTGGCGGCAGAACATTTGAGTAAATATGCTCCTAAGTTAGCAACAGAAGGGCGTCAGGCACTTGATGAAGTTCACAAGGATATGCAACAACAGGCAGATACTTTAATAGCGGATGTGCTTAAAGCGTACCCCAAGCTGAATAAAAACCTTGCCCGTGAAGATAAGCAGGCCATAAGTCGTGATGCTCAGGCTGCTGCTTTCCGAACAATGCAGAAGGAAGTGTGGACAACTACGGATGTTCAGGGCCTTGCAGAAAGTGTTGATCCGGACTTTGAACGCTTGGCGACCTGGGCAGAAACCCCAGAGAAAAAGCCGGGAATTCCACAACGCTTTAAACCAATGGTTGCTGCCAAAAAAGCACACGTAAAATCTTCAACGCCCCCACCTGATAAGGGCATAAGAGAGCGAACCACTGCGCAAACAGAAAACACCCAGAAAAGCCTTGTAAAAGCAAAAGATGCGGCCAGGAGCAAAGCCGTAGAGCAGCGCGCTATCAGGCCAGCTTCTCACGCAACCACATCATCTATTTACCGTCCACGGAAACAGTCGTTTATTCCTGTACAGAGCGAAGTTATTCCCCAGAGACCCAGTGCAGCAAAAAAGAAATTGCAGACAGTGGTAGAAAAAACGGTCCAAGAGAGTGTTCAACCGCAGAAGCCTGTTGATACTCCTGTTCAAAATAAAACGGAGGAACAGAAAGCTCCTTCCCAGCCTGATATCATTCAGCCAGAAACCAAAGTTGCTCCCCTTGCTCCTGAAATAGTTCCTGAAACAGTTTCTAAATCTGTTTCTCAAAAGGTACCAGAGATTGTGCAGGAAACTGTATCTCAGCAAGAGCCTGTAGTGAGTAAAGACAACACTGTTTCAACCTCTGCTCCTGAAGGGGTAACAACTACTGGGGAATCGCAGGATTCAACCAAGCTTATTGGAGATCTTCTTGATAATGAATTAAATCCCCATCTTTCTAAGAATGATACCGGTGTAGCCATGCACCTGTTCGTGACTCTGGTTGATAAAGGTGCCTCAGAGGAAGAGGCCCGAACAGCAACAATTGCGTACCGGGATGCAATTGTTGATAACAAATCAGTGACCAGTGACAAGGCCCTGACTGTTGGTATAGAAGTTTACAACTGGCTTATTGATGAAAATGGTTATGAAGAGTCTGATGTGGTGGAAGCCGGGAAGACATTAGCGAAATGGTTAGAAGCAGATAAAAGTGTGGACGATGCGGTTGCAGCACTTACAGAATGGCTGGATGAAGGGATTGCAGAGAATAATGGTTGGGGTGATGATGAATGGGATGAAGATCCTGATGACTCAGGAGTTATTACGCAGCCAACAGCTGTACAGTCACCACCAGATGCTCCTGAACCCCCACCGCTTCCGCCAATATCTCCTTTGGTTTCATCGCCTTCCCAGACAGTAACCACAAGTAGCCCTGTTGCCCCTAAAGTGCAGGAACAGCTCTCAACAGATTCTCGACAGGATCTTCTGGCGGCAATCCGGAAGAGGCAAGGTAAGCCGGTTAAAAAAGAGGAAAGTGGTGGAAAAGAAAGCTCGAAGGCTATAAGCGGCAGTGATACTTCTACGGAAGAGAAAACTGGCGTAACTCAAACGGTTGAGCCAAAGGAACAAGAACCTTCAGATGGCCGGCAGAATCTTCTGGCTGCTATTCGCAAAGGAAAGAAGCTTAGGCACGTTAGTTCTCCAGACGATAAGAAGAAAGAAGTCGCTGAAGGTGGAGATGCTGCAGTGCAGGCCTTAAAGAATAGAGTGAAGACAATGGGAGTCGAACCCCAAAAAGAGCTGACGGATAAGCTAGGGGCGATCTTCGAGGAGTTTTTCTATGACTCTGGTGGTGAATTGAATCCGGAAGATCACCCGCAGCTCCGGGAAGATTTGCAATCAGCCTTGGAAGGCTCCGATCTGGCTGTTGATATTGGAGTATTTTCCCAAAAGGCTTTGAACCAACTGATTGGTGATATTCACTACAAGCAGGGGGAAGCGAGTCGGGTTCTCGAGGATACCATCGATGACTGGATCAGCGAACAACTGTTTCCTACTGAAGAGTGATGCTTAGGAGCCGCTGTTAAGCAGCCCCGAACTGTTTTTCCAGGTGCTCAATAATTGCCCCTGATTCATACATCCAAGTACTGCTGCCATCGTCGTTTGTAATTTTCAGGCAGGGAACCTGAACCTTTCCACCTTGTTCCTCTAACTCCTTTCGGAAAGGGTTATCACTGTTCGCGTCACGATACTCAATATTCAGGTTGAGGCGGTGAATGGCTCTGCGGGTTTTGATGCAGAATGGGCAGCCAAAGAACTGATAAAGAGCCATTTGGGCTGTTTCACTGTCCACCTGCTTTTGTTCCTGCTCTGGGCGTTTCATCTTGCGCGGGCGAGTCAGTACATCGATACCGGCAATGGTATAGCCCAGTGCATTTCTTACAATCTTCAGAATCATCAATACACCCCTGAAAAATTTCATATTTTCTGCTGGTTACATGCAGGGGTATTGTACGGATAGTTGTTGGTTTTGGCTCGGTTTTCCGAATTAACTTTGCCAGTAAATCTGGCTCCACTGTTGCTGTTCCTGTTTGCTCAGAAAGCTCCAGGCCAGCAAATGGCTGATTTTCTGTCCCTGACTCATTTTTATAACTTCAATCTGTTTCGCTCCCAGTTTTTGAAGAGCTTTTCTCAGCGGGTAGAGATTATCTTTTTTGGAAACCAGACTGGTAAACCAGCAAACCTGTTGGGAGAAGTCAGCACTTTCTTTAATCGTCTGTTTCAGAAAACGGATTTCTCCACCTTCACACCAGAGTTCAGCTTTTTGCCCGCCGAAATTTCTCTTGTTCTTGAGATCTGTCTGAGCGTTTTGATTTTTGACTTTCAGGTTGTTCCATTTTCTCAGACTGCCAGCTTGAGCTTCAGCAAGTGAGGCATGGAATGGTGGATTGCAGAGAGTGATATCAAAATGGTTGGATGGTTTGATAATGCCCTGAAAGATAAGTTTGCTGTTTTTCTGATGAACCACTTTGATCTGTTTACTCAGGCCGGGATTACCCTGAGCAATGAGACTGGCTGTTTTCA
This sequence comes from Parendozoicomonas sp. 2304DJ65-17, assembly GCF_058148445.1. Lineage (NCBI taxonomy): Bacteria > Pseudomonadati > Pseudomonadota > Gammaproteobacteria > Oceanospirillales > Endozoicomonadaceae > Parendozoicomonas > Parendozoicomonas sp. 2304DJ65-17. The sequence goes on along the minus strand of NZ_JBYVJV010000004.1, from coordinate 360,393 downwards.
CGGAAACAGGATCAATATCGGAGGCCATAAACTGCCAGCCGTAACTCCGGCTGCCAATAATGGGGTAAATACAGTTGGCACCTGTACCGATATCCAAAGCCCGAATCTTCTGTCCTTGAGGAGGTGTTCCATTGTTAGCAACTGCCAGAAGGTCTGCCAGATAATGAATATAATCTGCACGACCGGGAATGGGGGGGCACAAATAGCCTTTGGGGATTTGCCAGTTAGGCACCTGATAATAATGAGCCAGCAGAGCTTTATTCAGGCAGAGCACGGCTTGTTCAGAACTGAAATCGACTGTTTTTTCCCCTGCAGGGTTCTGATGAATAAAGGCATCCAGCTCAGGAAGTGCTGTGCACAAAGCATTAAGATCATACCGCCCCTGATGTGGGTTTCTGGGATGAAGTTTGGTTTTTTGGGGTTTTGAAGAAGCTTTGGGATTTGGACGGGTCAAAACAGAAAGTTCATAAAATCAGAAAGGCTGTATTCTACCTTCTGGGTGAAGGAGGCGCTAATGCGCGACTCCTGATTTATTTGGGAATCAGCAGGGCTTCCTGATCCAGAGTTTTTCCGGTTTGTTCTATGGCTCGAAGAACTCGCTGGGTATCCCTATCATTACTCTGATGAAGTTTTTCTAGGTTAACGTAAGGGTATTGGTCAGCCGCTCGCTGGGTACTGCCTTGCCGACTTGTCAGGCGAGTTTCAAAATCATCAGGTATAAACATTCGAGCCTGAGGTAGGTGTTCTTTCAGTCTCAGATAGTTACATAAGCCCACATAGTCATAGTCCGGGAATAACCATATTTCCGGAGCTCTCTGGCGGAATGTCAGCCAGCGCAACAGGGAATCTGCCAGCTGACCTTTGTAATACAGCAGGCAACCAAAGTTTTCCCGCCCAAGCATTTGCTCGGGGTAGTGTAACGGTTCAATGTTTTCTATCAGGGCCAAAGGCTGGTCACAGGCCAGATCATCTTCCGGATGAAAAGTCAGTGATATAGGGCCCGAAAACTGGCAAAGCTGGTTGAGTTCGATTTTGTCTTCTGGATTACCCAAATGGTACCAGTGGCAGGTTTTCCAAGTATTCAGCAAGTAATATTTGTAATCTGAGCCTTTGGGCATAGAGTTCTTCGCATGTAGTTTTTCTGTGTTAACTCTGCTCATCCTTGAGCAGAGTTCGATTCAGTCAGATTGAAGCTTCAGCGTTGTCCACTGATGATGCTGCTTCTGCTTTCATCATTTTAGGCTCCAAAGTAATCCAGTTTTCCTGATTGACCACCAGAGCCTGCTGACGCTTGATGCCTGTGTGAGCTTTCACCACATCAATACCATAACGAGCCAGATCGACCGCATAAACGGAAGTCAGTAGCGGAGTAAAGCCCAGAACCTCCGCGCTTTCCAGCAATTGGCGGGCGTTAGCGGAGTCAACACTGGCAATTTCATCAATAGTGAACAGCAAACGCTGATTGAGAGCATATTTAGAATCCATCATATGACGGATTAGATACATCAGTGTCATCAGTTTCAGCGTGCTTCGGGTGCCGGTAGAACCCGCATCATCAATCTTCTCGTAACGCTTTAACTCGCCGGTGGTATCTTCAATCTCAAAGGAGACAGTGAAAATATCGGAAAGACTCAGGGATTCACTGATGCGGCTGGCAATAATGCGCGTGGAATCCATGGCTTTTTCTTCGTTAATCACCGGATTGTCGAAGCTCAAGCCTGGCTGATCTTCTTCAAGCAGTTGACCGGTGTCGACTATATAACGAATAGCATCATAGAGTTCCTGCACTGGCTGCAGCAGAATGCGGAAGTGTTTCAGGTTGGAAACCTTGCGTCGAGAGATACTGCGGTTAAATTTATTAACCTGTTGCTCCAGGCGCAGGTAATCCTGCAGGAAGTCATTCAGTACACTGGAGAGTTGGAGTATTGCGGTTTTGCGATATTTCACCAGCATCTGTTCAACTTCCGGGCGGGCTTCCCAGTCTTCCAGTACTTTGCGCCATGCAGCTTCTGCCGTCGCCTCGGATTCCGCAGCACGATAACCCTTCAAACGAATATTTGAGTAAAGGGTTTGCATGCGTAAGGTAGCATCGTGGGTGATCTGCCATTGCTCACGATACAGCTCGATGCGCTCTTCCAGATCACGTTCAGTAAAGTTCTCTGAAGGGCGAATAATATCCGGCCAGTTATCCTCCGGTGCTTTCAGTTGTTCCCATTGGTCGCAGACCTTTCTGCGGCTGGCACTGAGTTTGGTGAACTCTTCTCTTTGTTGCTCGTTATCACGGCTGAGTTGTTCCAGCTGCTCCCGTAATTCGGTGACATCTGCATCATGCTGGTGGATTTCTTCCACCAGTGTTGCACGCTGTTCAACCCAGCTTTCATATTCGGGAATACTGTCCTGCCAGGCAGTCCAGTCAGACACTTCACGTTCCCGGCGGGTAATTGTGCTGCGAACCTGTTTCAATTCTTCACGTATTTCCTGATGATCCAGCAGGGCGCTTAGACGCTGGTCGAGTTCATTCAGGCGAAGCTCTTCTTCCTCAAGCTGCTTTTGCAGATCCTGTTTGTTCTGCACCAACCCGCGGGGAGCCGGAAGTTCATTCAGGTGAATACGATAACCATCGCTCTGGAAAATATCGTCTTGTATCCGGGCAAGTAGTTGCTGTGCTTCCTCAACCAGATGTTGTTCATTATCGAGATCCAGCACCGGATGGTCATCGGTCACCGGCAGCATTAACAAACCTTCGTTCATCAGTTTGCCAAGCTGAACAACGGCTTCTTCAGAGAAGTGACGCCCCAGCAGTGCGGCAAGAGTTTCATCCGCAGACATAGCCGCTTCCAGCTTGTCTATGCGTTGCTCTTGCTGTTTCATTTCCCGGCGTAAAGAATCTTCGTTACCACCAAGGTTGGCGACACCGAGCTGGCCGCCAAGCTTTTCTTCTCGGGTTCTGAGTTGTTCGATATCTGCACGTACGCTGTTGATGTCGTACATATCGCCCAGTTCGGTAAAGGCTCTGGCGCTTTTCTCGTGACGATTAATTCGCTCAACCAAGCGAGCTTCTTCGCGGTTTTTCAGATCTTTCTGATGGCGGGCGCTGGCTTCTTTTTCTTTCAGGCTATCTGCAGTTTGTTGCGCAGAGGCAAGAGTATGAGCCAGCTTTTCAATGCGTTGCTCAATATTTTCAAACCAGTCCTGGTAATCGCTTTCGATATCATCCTGCAGGGCGAAAACAATTCCCGCTGCTTTTTCCCGTTTCAGCCCTGCCTGACGCATGGCATCAACTTCTGGAGCAGACGCACCCAAGGCATCAAACTCTCGCTTCAGACGTTCATACTCGGCGAACACTTCCTCTTTTTTCTGGTGGAAGTTAATCGCGCCCTGAGTCATGTCGTTGGCAGACAGCTGCGGCGAGAACACATCCAACAGTGACTGTTTGATCATGCCAGCATTGATTTCAGACTGGGTGATCAAGCTGACAAACAGGTTTTTAAAGACCTGATACCGGCGGATACCACCAACCGGAACAAGATCAAGTACGGCTCGGGTTTTGCTGCTGATAGCACCTTGTCCACCACTGATCAGAACTTCTACATCCTGCGGGCTGAGCAGGGTGACTTTTTCGCTAACAAGAGCGATACGCTGACGAACATCGGCAAATTTCAGTGGTGTTCGATCGTTAAAGAAATGTTCGCGCTTAAATTCACCGCGGTAAATAAAGTGCTGGTAACGATGACCGCTGGCGGAACCTTTACCGGCAATACCCAGCACCCATGGTCCGTGTGGTGTGGTTATCTGGGTAATGATGTAGCTGTTGTCGTACGGGAAATAGAATTTCCGGGTAACGTCTTTGGCGTATTTTTCAAACTTACTGCCCATCATATTGGGCAGGAAGATAAACTGCAGGGCGTTAATGGCCGTGGATTTTCCTCGGTTATTGGAACCGAAGAAGGATACGGAGCGATCCAGTGGCAGCTCACCCCAGGCGTAAGTACCAGACTGAATCAGGTATAGGCGGGTCATCCCATAACGATTATTCAGAGGGCTGGTGGATTCGCTCATTCTTCGCCCTCCATGGCCTGATCAGCAGTTTCGGAATCGCTGACTTCTTCTTTCTCAAGTTCTGCGCTGTTTTCAGCAACCTGTTCTGCAGCTTCAAGAAAACGGCTGATAGGTTTCAGAAAACGAACATGTTCTTCTGATGTGATATGGCACAGGCCACGACGTGCCATCCATTCCAGCAGAGTGATAACTGCATTTCTGCTGCCTAGATCAGCTTGTTCATACAAATCGGAATAGTGGCGGCGGGTGTCATCAATTAAGCGCAGTTCAATAGTTTCGCCAGTAATGGTGGCGGCAGGATCGTAATTATTGTCCTGCAGAAAATCGATCAGAGTATAAATCAGGAGGGCGACTTTTCGGCTGGTGTTTAGAGATTGGCCGGTCACACTGTCTGGGTAAACAAAGTAGAAAAAGCCGTCGGGATGATAAATCAATTCATAGCCCAGCAGTGCAAACAGGTGGGTGTAGCTGTTGCGGTGACGTTCCAGCTCTTTGTACAGAGCAAACTGGTCAGGGCTATCCGCTGATAGATGTGTGCCTTCACGCAGGCGGGTATAAATTTGCCGACCGTGTGGCAGATGTGTGCCCAGAGTTTCATCCAGAAGCAGTTGCGGAGCTACAGAACCAGCAATACTTTCAGGTTGTGAGTCTTGCCACTCTGTTGCTTCTGCCTCTTGCTGGAGAGTTTCCGGGCTGTCATTCATGGTAAATATACTTGTATCGTTCAAAGTTGAATTCAAATTGTTCTGCTATCGCTTAACTGGATTCGAGCGTCAGTGTCCGTCTTTCCATTGTCAGAAAGTGATCACGGGTTTCGTAACGACTGGAGCTGCCTGCAACGATATGACTGTGCAGGTTTTCGGTTTCATTGGTTAATCGAACCAAAAACTCCAGTAACTGGCGTGTGTCCAACGTCGGATAGTTTTCTATTAACCATGCCATGCAATCATTGACCGGAAGAGCCTTTTTAATAGCATGGCTGACCATGGCAAAGGTAATCGGTTCCTCGCCTTCCTGTTCTATGACTTCAGGAATATCAAACTGCCGGGACTCCAGCGCTGTCAGCTCACTGAGATAAGCGACAAGGGAACTGTTGCTGTCGGTCAGGTTTGGCCTTGTACGGCCGGTCAGGGGTACCTTGGCAGGGCTGATGGCATAACGGAATTTCTTACGACGCATTTCCGCAATCGCTATAGCCGCTCCGCGGGTTAATGCAGAGTTGCGTTGGAATCTTCGATAGATAGGCTCCAGCAGGCGTGAGCAGCGATCAATGCTGTAACGAAGTCCTGAACGCAAATCCAACAAGCGTAAATTCAACCGGGCCAGACGGGTGCTTTCTGAAAAACCAATGTTATGGCGAGCCTGCTCCATATAATCCAGCAAACTGTGCTCGATAGCCTTGAGGGTCTGCTCGTACTCGCCTTGCACATCTAACATATCAGCGGTGGGCTGAACATATTGGGTCCAGGCTTCCAGAGCCTGGGCATAACGGGCTTTCAGTGGAATACTGCGGGAGGAGTTTTTAGCATCCTCAATAATTCGCAGAATTGCCTGCTCATTATTCTTCAGCTCACGGTGAACATCCCGGAAGCGACGATCAAGCTGGCTGGTGTAACGAACTACCAGGTAATTATCTTTCGCTGAAAGAGCCTGTCCCAGCTGTTTGGTTAATCTGAGCAGGTCATCAATCTTGGCTTTCAGTGAAACAGAGAGCCCCAGTTGTTGTTGATCGGTAATTAACTCAACAATATCCAGAATGGTCGGATTCAAATCAAACTGATTCTCTGACCGGGCCACAGGAATAAGAATTTCCAGCTGACAAAGCTTGGTGAACAGTTCACTCAGATCTGGATCGGTATGCTCTTCTGGTTTGTCTTTCATGCAACTGTGAGCCACATCCATAAACTCTCTGGATGAAAAACTCAGAGAGCCAAAGTTGCGGTGCAGGGCATCAATAAGATCAATATGCTGTTGAAGATTGCGGAGAAATTTTTTGACGTACTCCACTGTTTATCCGCTGTCTTGTAAAAGGCCTAAGCTAGCAGACTTGCCTAAGCCTATAAAGAGAGGAATTGTTCTACCGGCTACAGTAGAGATTCAGTTATTAACAGGGCTTGCCGTTAACTGAGAAAAACCGGGCCGCCGCCAAATTGCCAGAATATTGCTGAACCCACCTTCATGCACACCAGTAACACCAAGCCAGCACAAACCAATGCTGAAGCAAACATAAACCCACGTTCAAAGGGGATTCCCATAACATGGGGCATACCTATAAACAGAAGATAAGTCGCATAACCGATGCCAGCAATTATTCCGAACAAAGTGAGTGGCAGAGAGGGATAGAGTGCCAGAAGGCCGCAAAGGTAAAGAGGTGTCGCCACATAGGCAGCGAAAATTATACAGCGTTGGTAAGAGGGACTACTGCCAAAGGTTTGCGCCATCCAGTGGGCAAAGATCCCCATAACAATGATGGCGCCGATAATGGCAAAGTACGACACAAAGCTCATAAACATGGCGCTGGCTGCAGTCAGCTTGACTGGATCTAACCCGGTAAGGGACCAGCCGACTTCTGTTGCACCAATATATGAAGCAGCACCTGGTATGGCAGCAAGAACGATGAGATGCCAGAGATAGTCGTGGCCATGATCTCTGATTTCACCATTAATCCTGTCCCATTCTTCGTGAGGGTGGGACATCATCCCCCAGATATGATGGAGCATAACCGTACCTCAATTGGATTGTGTTTCTTTGACTTTAGACTGTGGATCCATTGTTCTGAGTATGCGCTTGCACCGGGCTGTAAGCCGCTAAACGCAACACGAACTTAACCAGTAAAGACTAGGCTGTATTGCAAACCCTTCTCATGCTTTTGCTTTATATAAATCGGGTAGTTATTCGAAAGAAGTATTTAAGTCAGAAATGAGTATCAAGAGATTCATCTAGTGTTTAAGTATTCATAACGTGCAAAGGGTATTACCACTCCTAAGTTCACAGGCTGTGGGTTGGAGTGCTTTACAGGAGTAGCAGTATGAAGCAACACCACTACATGTTTGATTCTCTGGATGATTTACAAAGGGCTTGCTGTGATCTTGAAGATATAGGTGTCGCCCATGAATCATTACATGTCGCCCACAAAGATCGGATATCCGTTGAGAAGCGTTACTTGAACAGTGTTGGTGAGTTGGAAGAGACAGACCTAATTCACACAGGGTTGCGAGGTTTTCTTTTTGGTATTATCGCCGCTGTTTTCTTTGGTCTGCTGTCCTGGAACTGGTTTGGAACCCATGAGTTAGGTGGGGTGATCACCGGATTCGTGACTTTTGTAACCCTTGGCTTTTTCACCTGGGTTGGTGGCTTAGTAGGCATTAATCATGATAACTGGCGACTGTCGCCTTACCATGACCTGCTGGAGCATGGTAAGGGCTTGTTGCTGGTGGATCTAACCCCAGAACAGGAAGTGGAAGTCACAAGATTTATGGCTGCGCTTCACAGGGAAGGTCGCCACATTGGGGAGTGTTCATCTCTGGAGTCCCCCTTTGAAGGTGGTTGGCATCTCCAGCTTCATAAATCCAGAGAAGCAGCCTGATAGCTGCTCCCCAAACTACCGGAAAGGACTGCCGGAACTCAGGTCACAGCCCAGCTACTGTGACCTGATCGCTTTCTTTTCTGGTAAAACGGTAAATAAGGTTTGGTTCACTGGCAATGTAGACATCGCCATTATCGTCCATGGTGACACCTTCGGCCTGCGGAACAAACTGATCAAGTCTTGGAATAATACCAAGCCCAAGAGTGCTGACGACCCTTCCATCCATATTCACTTCAATCAATTGTCGGGACTCATCGCTGAGAACCAGCATATTGCCTGAGCGACTGTCGTAGTGAAGCCCGGAAAGGTCGCTGCTTTCTGATGTAACCGCATCATTCATTTCATCGTGATGATCGATCTCTACAGAATGATTTAAGCCATCTTCAGAGAACCCCTTTACACTGTATAGCGTCATTGGGTCACGCTCTTTAACCACCCATACGCTGTCTTCGGATGTATCCCAGGCTAATCCCTCAAAGCCTTTGTTCTTTCCGGATTTGATGCCAACACCAACTTTTGGATTCTCTTCGTATACGATTTTGCTGGTGTCTTCAGTGACTTGAATCTGAACTATGCTTTGACGACGCTCATCGGCTACCAGATAACGATTACCTCCAGCCCAGGTGATGGCCTCAAGATCTTCAAATCCTTCCATTTCTATCGTTCTTAACAGATTCCCGTCCCGATCAAGCTCAATGATTTGTGCAGGGCCATTGATCACGGAAAACAATGTTTTGGTGTCGTCGTTCCAGGTCAGGCCAGACAAGTTGTCATTGACCCCACTAATAGCATGAATATCGCTGTCCATCTCATAATCATTGAGCCAGACAGAAGCATTCTTTGTCTTTTCAGAGGTCGTCAACCCAAGGTAAGTTCTGTAGATGGCGTCATCCAGATCAAGGACGTGGGATAAACCTACAGCCAGACCCAGTGAGACAACAGCCAAGCCAGATTTGGAAAAGACTTTTTTGCGTAAGGAGCTCAAAACTGAATTCATTATGAAAAGACACTGTAGAGGGAAGATAGGCGTAAGTGTGCAACGGGCTATGTGAATAAAAGATGAATAAACCCTGAAGAGTTTCTTACTGCGGAATGACAATCAGGCTAAAGCAGCTGAAGCCGGCTTTAACTGAGCCAGATCATAATAATTTCAATGAACTAAGCTGTTGACGCAAAAACGGGGATCTTTGAAATGCTCTCACTCTCTGAAAGTTTGTTAACTGCTGAATATATGGGACGGCCGGTTGCCTTGTATAAGCAGCTCCATAAGCTGGGGCCGATTTATTATGACGCCAATCATGAGTTCTGGATTGTCAGTGGGTTCGATTTAGTATCCGGCCTGCTACGCCACCCGGATATAAGTTCCAACCGTGAAGGGATGAGTTCTCGCCGGTTTGAAGGTGTTGAAAGAAGCAAAGTCAGGGCTGCGATGGATGCGTTGGGGCGCTCAATGTTGATGATGGATCCGCCAGAGCACACCCGATTACGTAAGATGGCAAATCCGCTAATGGGGCGGGAGAGGGTTGAGAGTTGGACTACGGATATAAAAGATATATTTCTAAAGCTTCTGGTTCCCTGCAAAGAGAAGGGTGAGTTTGATCTTGTTCATGAAGTGAGTGAACTCTATCCAACGGAAGTTATTTTCAAACTGTTTGATGTACCTGAAGCTTTACGCCCGAAATACCGGGAGTGCACCTGGCGCTCTATGAAGTATTTCGGATTCAATTTGAGTGAACTTTCGATGTCCATGGCTATGGACAGTGTTGCTGCATCCAACCAAACCCGTAGTTACCTGATCGAGTTGTTGAAGCAGCGATGCGAACATCCGGGAGATGATCTGCTCAGTGAACTGGCTGCTTATGTTGTCAGCGGAGAAGCAGAAATGGATGAAATGACCCGTATGGCCAGCTTGATTGTGAATGCCGGGCATATAACAACAATTGATCTGCTTGCTAACGGGGTTTATCAGTTGTTAAAGCACCCTGATCAGTGGCAGTTGTTGAAAGAACAGCCTGAACTTGTTGGGCAGGCTGTTGAAGAAATCCTTCGTTATGACTCTTCAGTTCCCTTTACATTTCGTCGCGCCACAAATGATATTGATGTTCCTGGCGGCACTATTCGGAAAGGGGATTTTGTCGCCTTGGGGCTTGCGGCTGCGAATCATGATCCTGTTATTAATGATGATCCGGATGTATTTGATATTACACGGCCAAAGGTTCGCCATGTTTCTTTTGGGCAGGGAGTGCATGCCTGTTTAGGGGCGAATCTGGCTCGGTTGGAAATGAAAACGGCTCTTACTGCACTGGTTCAACATATGCCAGAACTACGGTTTGCAGAACATCCTGAGCCTTATATGAAAAGCGACACTCTTGTTTTTAAAGGGTTTCATGCTTTGCCGCTGGCTTGCTGATGAAGTGTTTATGACCCTTCTTGGTTGTCACTGATACTTTTGTTGAGTCTGTGTAGTAGTTGATCTGGAGTTTCGTTATCTCTGGGTTTGAGTACGGCATAGCGTAGCTGGAAGGGAATATGGCGATCACTGAATATGAATGGTGCAGAGTTAAGGTCTCGGGTAATGTGCTCCAAAATTGCTTCGCCCTGTAGCAGGTTTGTGTCTGGTAAAACTATTGCGAAGCGGTTTTTTTCCAATCTCCCGATATCTGCACTTGAATCGCAAATTCTTTTCAGGTTGTAGCTTACGAATTCTAAAAGAGCGTCCGAAGCTGTTTCGCCCTGTTCTTCCATCAGTGTGTGGAAGTTATTAATATCAACTGCAGCTATGCTGCAGATATTTCCCTGACTATGTTCATAGAGACCACTTAACAAAGTGGTGATCCATTCATGGCGGTTAAGTGCGGTCGTTGTTGGATCAAGTTTGCTTTGGGCATGTATTTTCTTTTGTTTACGCAGATTATCACTTTCACTTTTATCCAGCTTGGAAAGCAATGAATTATAAAAGGTGGCGATATGACCAGCTTCGGAAGTGTTTGCGACAGGGATTGGCTGTGAAAAATCACTCTTAACAGCATGCATGCTCATTTGCACTAATACATCGAGCATAGGTGTTCGTGCATCATGTTCCGCTACATTTAACCCGGTATGTTCAGCTTCCAAACTAACCCTGAGTGGAGCGACTCTATTCACCAGGTTGAAAAAGAGCCATGATCCAACGAAACAAAATAACCCAACACACACAATACCCACGATCTGAATCAAGAAAAGCGATTGCCATTCGTTAATAGTGAGTTCTGTGAAGAACGGAGCTGTCACAGTACCAAGAATTCCACAACTCAGATGAACGGGTATGGCTCCAACAGTGTCATCAATTTCGAAGAGCTCAAGAGCTTTGATTGAGTAAACAACTGCAAAAGCAGATAGTATTCCCATCATAATAGCCTGCCAGGGCGCCATGATGTTGCTGGCCGCAGTGCTGGTTACCAGCCCTCCGAGGCCACTGTTGAGCATCAGGAGAACATCAGCTTTATTTTTCTGGGCATAGTTCAGTAGTGCCGATGACACAATTGCTGCTGAGCCACAAAGCAAAGTGTTAAGCAGAATCATCGGTGTATTTTTTGTAAGACCCAGCTCACTGCCTCCATTAAATCCCAACCAGGAAAACCAGAGCATCAGGGTGCCAATGGCAATCATTGGTATGTTGTCCGGACGAAACAAACTGGTCTCTTGTTTGCCAGTAAGTGGATGGATGTCGGTCTTTTGTTGGAAGCGCCCAGCTCTGGGACCAAGTGTAATCACTGCCGCAAGTGCAACCCATCCGCCCAGTGAATGAACAACGGTTGCACCGGCAAAATCAACAAACCCTAATTGTTGCAGCCATCCGCCTCCCCAAATCCAATGACCAACAATTGGGAAAATCAGACTGGCAACAAATAGAGAACTGATAAGGTAACCGCTGAATGTAATACGTTCGGCGGCAGCTCCAGAAAGAATAGTGGTTCCGGTTGCGCAGAAAAGTCCGATGAAAAGAATTAGTAAAACAGTATCGGATTCAATATTCCTTGATAGAGATGTGGTGAGCCAATCACCAGGGGCTCCAATCAGGCCAGAGATGGAATCGCCATACATAATTCCATAACCCAGAATGCTGAAAACAAGTAGCGATATGGCCAGATCAATGGAATTCTTTATCACAACATTGATGTTGTTTTTGGCGCGTACATAACCGGCTTCAAGACAACAGAAACCTATTTGCATTATTACAAGCGCCAAAATGCAAACCAGCATCCATAGAGAGTCGAGATCCATTGAGCCATCCTTGGCTGTAAATTTCTTTATTCGATAAGAGTAGTGCTTATTTGTTCAATAAGGAGGGCGTCCACGTTTCAATATGGTCTTTACGGCTGGCAGAAAGTTTTTCAGCTGAAAGGTCCTGCCAGCTATCTCCATGCCATTGCTTATAAAGGCGTCGCAACCATCCGGGAGTGTAGAGAGGAAAGGGGAGAAGAAAGCGACTGCGCCCCAGTTCCTGCAGGGTGCCTTCGGGTTTGCCTTCAGCATCAATGGCAAGATCAGCCGCGTAAATTTCGATGTCTTCAATACGGTCACCAATCATCTGGACAACATTAACCGGCTTACCAGTAACCTGACCTGTGCGAATAGCCGTAAACCGCATACGCTTGCTTGAGTCTCTCATGTCGCTGAAGTCCCCGAACATCAGCAGGTGTTCGTTGTCAGGCATAGGGATGCCAGTTGCTTCCAGAGACGCCAGCAAAGGTGCTCTCATATCAACGCCTTTTTCGGACTGGCTTGGTCTGTTGGTAACGTAAAAGATTTCTCCTCCAGCCTCTTTCACCGCATGAAGATATTCCTTGGCACCTGCTACTAAAACCTGTGGCTGTTGCAAACCGGCCCAGTGGTTAAAGAGTTCGAGGGAGTTTTCTGTATGGTTATTCAGAAAAACATGGGCTGGGAATTGAATGTTTTGAACAATGGTTCCATCAATATCAATAATAACGGCAGCGCCTTGTTCCGGCAGAGGTTGTTTCCAGTACTGGCTGGCCTGGTTATAAATCTGCCGTGTAATAAATGGGTATTCTGCAGACTCGGTTGTCCACTCCAGCAAGTGCCCCATTTCTTGTCCGCGATAGAGTTTGTCAGAAGCTAAAAAACCTAAGGGAGATTCCTGAAAGTCACCCACCAGTTTTTTTGCTTTATCCTGCCGTAAAGCCTGTTCTTCATCGGGTGAGTGAGGACAGTAGCCATGGGTAACACATTCCCAGGTGCCATAAGCCGCATTTGTTTGTAGAAGACTGCGCTGTCCTGGTGTTGTGGGGTTATCTTTCAGCCACTGTTTTTGAGTGTCTGATTTAACGGGAAGCTCAAGCCCAAGATCTGCAATCTTATCGCCAATAGTGAGAATGATCTGCCTGTTATCCTGCTCACCCCATTGCCGGATCAGGTCACTCTTCTGGAATCCTGCACTGATTTGCAAATGTTTGGGATCGGAATAGGGAAGGTCAGCCTTAGCGAGCATGTCCAGAGTACTGCTGGCGATAACTGGATCAGGGTAACGTGCGGTGAGGTAAAGAATTTCAACTCCTTTACCGGACGCATTGGATAAGAAATATTTTGCTCCGGGAGTCAGTCCGGGAGGTTGAGACTGCCACCAGAGGTAATCACGTTCTTTGGTAAGCTTTTCATTGGTGCCAATAAAACCTGCAAAGTAAGCGGATGACTGGATAATGGTGTCATCAATATCAGTCACCAGAGCCGGTTTTTTTCCTGAGGCTTTGGCTTGTTCCAGCTGTCGGTCAACCACATCCGCAGCCATATTAAATGTTTGCCAGGACAAAGCCTTACTCTCTTCAGATCGCTGTTGCCAGAGCATAGCCAGAGTGGTTTGTTCATAGAGGTCTTTCCATTCAAACGCATAAAGCTGAGCGGAAAAGAGCAAATAGAGAAGTACAAAAATTTTGCGGGCTGGTTGGATCATATTCGCCTCCCATAGAACAGGAGACGAGAGATTAGCTGGTATTTCTGACTAAGGTGCTAACAAGTAGGAAAGCGGCGCTGAGAATTGTAAACGGCTGTGTTAAAGACAGAACTCAGGAGAGTCTGTCTTTAAAATCACTGTACCCAAACTCTTTGATAACTCTTAAATCATTGGTTTCAGAATTCCAGATAGCTAAAGCTGGTAAACCAATGCCATTAAATGTACTGGTTTTCACCATGGTGTAATGGGCCATATCATCAAACATCAGCCGTTGACCAACGGTGAGTAGTTGATCAAAGCTGTAATCCCCCATCACATCTCCTGCCAGACAGGTTTGTCCACCAAGTCGATAAGTATGTGATTTTTCGTTCGGTAAACCTGCCTGAAAGATGTCTGCCCGATAAGGCATTTCCAGTGTGTCTGGCATATGGCAGGTGGCTGAGGTATCCAGAATCGCCAGATCCATAGTGTTATGAGTGATATCCAGAACCTCACTGACTAATACACCGGAATGAATCGCAATAGCTTCACCGGGTTCTAGGTAAACCTGTACCTGATATTTATTCTGGAAAGCTCTGATGCGATGGATCAGAGCGTCAACATCATAACCCGGAGCTGTGATATGGTGGCCGCCACCAAAGTTCACCCATTTCATAGTGCGGAGAATATCGCCAAACTGTTCTTCTACGGAGGAAAGAGTTCTGTCCAGAGGTTCAAATTCCTGCTCGCAGAGAGTATGGAAATGCAGCCCGGAAATCCCCTTTAAATCCTGACCTTCGAATTCACTGGGAATAATACCAAGCCGGGAGCCGGGGGCGCAGGGGTCATAAATTGGCGTGGCTCCTTCAGAATGAAGAGGATTTATACGCAAGCCAAATTCGAGTGTTGGATGTTGAGCTTTTGCCTGCTGGATAAGTGGTTGAAAACGATTCCACTGGCTAAACGAATTAAAAACAACGTGGTCGGAAATGTTGAGAATTTCTGGCAGGTCTCGTTCAGTGTATGCCGCTGAAAACGTGTGGACTTCTTGGCCGAATTCTTCTCGACCGAGCTTTGCTTCATAGAGTCCGCTGGCACACGTGCCCGACAGGTAGCGGCTAATCAAAGGAGCCAGGCTGAACATGGAAAAGGCTTTTAGAGCCAGCAGGACTTTGGCTCCAGACTCCTGCTGAACGCGAGCCAGGATTTTCAGGTTGTTTTCAATGGCCACCTCGTCCATAACAAAGCAGGGGGAGGGCACTCTTGCTGGATCAAATTGATGAAACGTATGTGCTTTAACCATATCAGTTAGAGTTCTTTTTTTATGTCATCAACAGTGTCATCACCTGCATGTTCGATAATATCGGCAGGAGCATCCACTATACCTTTTAATCCACCTTCCACAGCCTGCTGGGAAATTGTTCCTGCGGCATGTTCAGCATCTGATATCAGCTTCTGCACATGGCTCAATGTCTCTGGTGTCATTTGACGCACAGCAGAAACTTCCTGCAGGACAGAGGGCACCGTCTCAGTACGTAAGGCATTGGATTCCTTGATAAGTAGCGGTAGAGTCTCGCTGCGAATCGCTGTGATTTCTTTTAGAACAGCTGGAATCTGTGCATTTACTGCATTGATTGTGTTTCTTGTTTGAGCCAGTTCAGCGTTAATAGAGGGAATTTGTTCTGACAGGTTTTCGCTGAGTTTTAACCAGGACTGGATATCCAGTTGCTCTTCGGTTTTTTCAACCTGGCTGAGAATAGTGGGTAGCGAGACTCTCACAGCGTTGATTTCATAAGCAACATAGACGAGGCTGGCAGCCAGTGCGCACAGAGAAAAAGAGAAAGTGAGAGACGATATAAATTTTAATTTGGTCACGGCTAGTCAATCGAATGAATAGAAAAACGCCTCCCAAGCCAATCTCGAGAGGCAGGTCTTTTATATCAAATTAAAATCTGGATTTTCCATTACTTTCCATGGCAGTCCGTATTTATTCATATCTTCCATGAATGGATCAGGGTCCAGCTGTTCCATATTCCAGACTCCTGGTTTCATCCACTTGCCTTCGATCATCATCTTGGCACCAATCATAGCCGGAACGCCGGTGGTGTAAGAGATGGCCTGGGACTGAACTTCCTGATAACAATCCTGATGATCTTTGACCTGGTACACGTACACAGACTTCTGTTCACCACCTTTCACGCCCTGAACCACACAACCAATGCAGGTTCTGCCCTTGGTGCGAGAGCCAAGAGTCGAAGGGTCAGGCAGCAGGTGTTTCAGGAACTGAATAGGAACAATTTCAGTGCCGTTAAAGTTTACTGGTTCAATGCCAGTCATGCCCACATTGCCCAGAACTTCCAGGTGCTTCAGGTAATTGTCACCAAAGCTCATCCAGAACTGGGCTTTCTTGATACTCGGGTAGTGCTTGGTCAGTGATTCCAGCTCTTCATGGTACATCCGGTAAATATTGTATTCACCAACACCGTCCGGGCAGGTGAAACTCTGCTTAAGTGACATAGCCGGTGTTTCAACAAACTCACCGTTTTCCCAGTGGCGACACTCGGCAGTCACTTCCCGAATATTGATTTCCGGGTTGAAGTTGGTGGCGAAGGGATAGCCGTGATCACCACCATTCACATCAATAATATTCAGAGTATGAATTTCATCGAAGTAATGTTTAGCAGCATAAGCGGTAAACATATTAGTGGCACCGGGATCAAAACCGGAACCCAGAAGTGCCATCAGGCCAGCTTTTTCAAACTTCTCCTGATAAGCCCACTGCCATTTGTATTCGAACCTGGCAGTATCCAGGGGCTCGTAGTTGGCGGTATCCATATAGTGAACACCTGTTTCCAGGCAGGCATCCATAATGGTTAAGTCCTGGTAAGGCAGGGCTACGTTGATAACCAGAAATGGTTTTATCTGATTGATCAGTTCGACCAGTTCCGGAACATTGTCCGCATCAACCTGTGCCGTTTCTATGGGGCGACTCAGCTGTTCCGCAATAGCCTTGCACTTGGATTCTGTACGGCTGGCCAGAACAATCTCAGTAAAGACTTCCGGCAACTGTGCGCATTTATGGGCGACCACCTGGCCGACACCGCCTGCACCGATAATTAACACTTTTGCCATGATTTCATTCTCACTCTGTTATTTTTAAACGAAGTTGTTTTCCCCGAAGGACGCTTCTCCTAAAGGGTTATTTTTCATAGTAGGTATAGCCTTGCATGCTGGCATTGAAGGTTTTCATCATGTCCTGCCGCTCCCTTGCAGTAATGCGGCCTTCCTTAACGGCTTGTTCTGCAGTGTTGCGGAATTGAAGCTGCATTTCTTTCGGCTGGTATTCCACATAGCTCAACACATCAGCAATAGTGTCGCCGTGGATCTCTTTCACGAAATCGTAGCTGCCATCATTGTTCAGCCGAACGCTAACGACATTGGTGTCTCCAAACAGATTATGAAGATCGCCAAGAGTTTCTTGATAGGCTCCTACAAGAAAGACGCCAAGGTAATACTCTTCACTCTCTTTCAGAGAGTGCAGAGGAAGGGTTTCTGCTGAGCCTTCCCAGGGATCGATAAACCGATCAATCTTGCCATCACAGTCGCAGGTGATATCTGCAAGTACGGCCTGTCGGTCGGGTTCTTCGTTGAGTCGGTGTACAGGAATAATTGGGAACAACTGATCAATCGCCCAGATATCTGGCAAAGACTGGAATAGGCTGAAGTTCCCGTAATAGATGTCAGAAAGTGAGACTTTTAACCCTTCAAGATCTGCCGGAATTCGTTGCATCTCATCCAGCATGGCTGCGATGCGTTGCAGAATTTCCAGAAACAGGTTTTCGGCAATAGAGCGGTTCCGCAGATCAAGCTGCCCCTGTTTAAAAAGCTCTCTGATTTCCTGCCGGTGGAAGTGGGCATCGTTGAAACATTCCTGAGCACGTTCTGGTGTCAGGTATTCAAAGATTTCCCGCATCTTTTCCAGTTGAGGGTGTTCATGATCAGAGGCACAAAGAGCCTTGTCAGGTTCAAATGAGGTGACATCAAGAATATTGAACAGTAGTACTGAGCCATAGGCGACGGTAGCACGGCCAGATTCGGTCACAATTGTAGGGTGAGCTATGTCGTATTGATCAAGAGTGGTTTTCAGGGTGTCGACTATATCTTCGCAATACTCTTCCAAACTGTAATTGCGACTCTGCCCATCATTGTTTTTAGCGCCGGTGTAATCCACAGCCAGGCCGCCACCCAGGTCAATATGAGTCAGGGCAGCACCTTCTTTCACCAGATCTGTGTAGTATCTGCAGGCTTCAACAATACCGCTGCGAATATCACGGATATTGGGAATTTGTGAACCAAGGTGGCAGTGAAGAAGTTGCAGGCAGTGCAACATATTTTCTTTCTTCAACAGGTCGACAGCTGCGATCAACTGGGTGCTGGTCAGACCGAAAACACTGCGATCACCGCTGGTAGAATTCCAATGGCCGCTAACCTGACTGGTCATTTTGGCGCGCACACCAATCATGGGTTCCACACCAAGAGCACGGCTTCGCTCTATGATGATGGGAAGCTCGGCAGGAGTTTCGACCACAAAGAAACAGTCGAAGCCCAGTTTGATGGCATTAAGGCCAAGCTCAACAAACTCGGCATCTTTGTAGCCGTTGCAGATAATCAGACTGCCGGGTTCACGCAAGGTGGCCAGTACGGCAATCATTTCTGGTTTGCTGCCCACTTCAAAACCATGATTAAAACGGGCTCCGAAAGCGGCAACTTCTTCTACAACCTGAGCTTGCTGGTTGACCTTGATTGGGTAAACGCCGCGATAGCGATTGTTGTAACCAACCTCGCAGATTGCTTTACGAAACGCTTCATTCAATCGAAAAAGCTGCGCATCCAGAATGTTCTCGATTCTGAGAAGCACCGGCATCTGCAGATCCCGTTCAGCCATTTCTTCGATAATGTTCAGAAGGGGGACTTCAGTGTTCAAGGTTTTCGCTGTGACTTCACCACGACTGTTGAGGCCGAAATAATCGTTGCTCCAACGGTGAATGCCATAAAGCTCTTCGGCTTTGCTTATATCCCAGAGGGTACTTTGATGCTCGGGAGAGGATCTCTTTTCCAAATAATCGCCCTCAATTGGCAGTGGCTGCCTGTTGTCTTTATTGGTGGACTTTTTATTGTCGTTACGCCCAAACCGGAGCGCAATTCTGCTTGAAAAATAACCTGAGAGGCAAGAAAGAAAATACCAAAAAAATCCCCCACTATTTATAGCAGGGGATTATGAAGGGATCAGTTTTTATTGAGGGCGATATTATTGAGCTTTAAGGGTTTGGCCGTTGATTTCTCTACTGTCGCTGCCCATCAAATACAGATACAGTGGCATAATGTCTTCGGGAGTTTTGAGTATTTCAGGGTCTTCTGCCGGATAGGCGCTGGCTCTCATGGCTGTGCGGGTAGCACCAGGGTTGATGGCATTAGAGCGCACCTTGCTGATTCCATCTTCCTCATCGGCCAGAACCTGCATTAGCCCTTCAGTAGCAAACTTGGAAACACTGTAGGCTCCCCAGTGAGCTCGACCTTTGCTGCCAACGCTGGAGCTGGTGAAAATCACCGAGGCTTCAGGAGCTTCTCGCAGCAGGGGAATCAATTCTCGGGTAAGGAGAAATTCTGCATTCACATTCACCTGCATAACTCGCTGCCAGGTATCAGGGTCATATTGGAACAGTGGCCCAAGGCGACCCAGCAGACTGGCGTTGTGGAGCAGGCCATCCAGACAGCCAAACTCTTCAGCAATAGTGCTGGCGACTTCCTGGTAATCATGAAAGGTTGCAGTTTCAAGGTTCAAAGGAACGATGGCTGGTTGTGGGTAACCGGCCTGTTCAATTTCGTCGTAGACTTTTTCAAGTTTCTCGGTGGTTCGCCCAAGCAGGATAACTGTTGCTCCGTGCTTCGCGTAGGTGAGAGCCGCAGTGCGACCAATTCCATCGCCAGCGCCTGTGACCAGAATTACCCGGTTTTCCAGAAGGTTTTCTGGTGCCTGATAGTCAAACATGGTCAGTTTCCTTAATTGACTGCAAGGAGCCGCCTTTATAAATAGTTATGATAAGGCGGCAGGTGTTTTATAAACGTTAAACGATCGTGTTTGTCGGGTTACCCGGGCAGATTCCAATCGCATTCATCCAGCCATTCCAGAAGACCCTGAGGGGACTCGGTATTATAGTCGGCCTGCCATGTATCTGGATCATCTTCTGGGGCAATAAAACCGTACAGTGCCGTGACTGTCACCATGCCAGCAGAGTGACCTGCTTGTATGTCTCGTTCATGATCACCAACATAGACACAGGTAGACGGGTCACAGCTCAGAGTGTCGGAAGCCTGCCACAAGGATTCCGGGTCGGGCTTACTCTTTTTCACATCGTCCGGACAAACTAGCACGCTGCACCGTTCACTTAGGCCAAGCTGATCTAGCAATGGAAGTGTTAAGGGTCTGGGTTTGTTGGTGACAATGCCCCAGGGAAGTCCACGAGCTTCAATGGCTGCGAGCAACGGTTCAATGCCTTCAAAAAGAACGGCTGGTTTTTCTCGCTGAGGGTTCGCAGTGTGGGTTTCGTAATTCACCAGCAGGCGGTTGCGCAGGGTATCAAAGCCGGGTTCATCGGACTGTAATCCGTAACCGAGAGTGATAAGACCACGGGAACCGTTGGAGACATTGGCCCGAATCAATTCGGCAGGCAATGGTTGATAGTTGTCCTCGCACAGCATGGTGTTGAGGGTGTGGACGAAATCCTCCGAAGTGTCGAGAAGTGTGCCGTCCAGATCAAATAATACCGCCTGGATTTCACTCGTCAGGCTGCCTTCCATTGTCGTCATTCCTGTGGTCTTGGCTTAAGTATGTTTTTAGTGAGTGGCTTTCGGATGTTGTTATCGGAAGCCACTCATTTGTTGTTTTATAGGAATCGCCTACCGGCTTCAAGCATCGGTGTCAGTATCCGCAGGAAGAGTGGTATGAATCATATAATTCACATCCAAATCCCTTTCTTGTAACCAGTAACGCTTGGTTAAAGGGTTGTAAAGCAGGCCGGTAGAGTGATGCACTTCCAGTTCGGCTCTACGACACCAGCCGGTTAACTCATGGGGGCGGATAAACTTTTTGAACTCATGGGTGCCTTTTGGCAGCAGGTTCAAAATGTATTCCGCACCAGCAATGGCAAACAGCCAGGCTTTAGGGTTGCGGTTAATAGTGGAGAAGAAAACATGGCCCCCCGGTTTGACCAGCTTGGCGCAGGCGGCAATAACCTTTGATGGATCAGGAACGTGCTCCAGCATTTCCAGACAGGTGACAACATCGAAGCTGGCGGGTTGGTCTTCTGCTAACTGCTCGGCAGTAACCTGTTGATAATTCACTTCGACGCCACTTTCCAGTCCGTGAAGTCGGGCGACAGAAAGTGGCGCTTCTCCCATATCAATGCCGGTAACCTTGGCTCCTCGGCGAGCCATGGATTCACTGAGAATGCCGCCGCCACAACCCACATCCAGAACAGTTTTCCCTGCAAGATTTACACGCTGGTCAATGTAATCCAACCTGAGCGGATTGATCTGGTGCAGCGGGCGGAATTCGCTGTTCTGGTCCCACCAGCGGCTGGCCAGAGCCTCAAACTTGGCTATTTCCTGATGGTCAACATTGCTCTGGTGGCCAGAATTATTTTTGTGTCCTTCAGTCATGTCTTTCTGCTTATCCCTGACGGCTTGCGGATATACGTTTCTGCCACTCGTTGGCACGCTGTTTCAGCCAGGCTTCATCAAGCGTGGTGAGATGGCGATCTTCCATCAGCGCTTTACCGTTGACCCAAACGTGGGTGAACTGGTTGCGACTGGCGGTGTAAATCAGTTGAGAAACCGGGTTATATACAGGCAGGTTTTCCAGCTCATTCATAGCGATAGCTGCGATATCGGCCTGCTTGCCAACTTCAAGGCTGCCGGTCTGGTTTTCGATGCCCATGGCTCGGGCACCATTAATGGTTGCTGCTTCCAGTGCTCCCCAGGCACTGAGGGCAGTGGCATCCTGTCCTACGGCTTTGGCGATCAGGGATGCCGTGCGGGTTTCGCCGAGCATATCCAGATCATTGTTGCTGGCACAGCCATCGGTACCAATAGCTACATTAACACCTGCCTGTTGCAGTCGTGCAATGGGGCTGAAACCGCTGGCGAGTTTGAGGTTGGATTCCGGGCAGTGAAGAATACTGCAGCCGTTCTGGGCGATCAGCTGAATTTCTGCTTCGTTCAGTTGGGTCATGTGGGTGCACTGGAGACGGGGAGACAGAAACCCAAGATCGGCCAGTCGACGAAGAGGGCGCATGCCGGTTTTTTCAATGGCATCGCTGACTTCCTGGGCGCTCTCATGGATGTGCATCTGTACATTAACATCCAGCTGCTCTGACAGGGTAATAATCTCTTTTAAAGGACCATCACTGACAGAGTAAGGCGCATGGGGGCCAAAACCGACTAGAATGCTGTCCTGGTTGCGGAACAGGTCAACAACTTCAAGGCCTTTGTATATATAGTTAGCAGCGTCTTTCGCCCAGTTGGTAGGGAAATCCAGTACCGGGAAAACCAGCTGGCAGCGCATGCCGCCTTCCAGTGCTGCATGGCCAGCGGCATCGGGATAAAAATAGTTATCGCTGAAAGTTGTGGTGCCGCCGCGAATCATCTCCGCCATGGCCAGACGGGTTCCGTCATGAACAAAGTCTTCGTTAACGAATTTGCCTTCTGCTGGCCAGATATGATCTGTCAGCCAATCCAGTACCGGGAGGTCATCGGCCATTCCCCGGAACAGGCTCATGGCTGCATGGCCGTGGGTATTGATAAAACCGGGAATCAGTGCATGGTCGCTAAGTGTCTGGATATTATCTGCAGACCACTGGGTTTTGGCTTCAGATGTTGGCAAGATCGCGGCAATCTGCCCGTTAATTATGGCCAGAGAGTGATCTTCCAGAATGGCTTTTGAGCCATCCACGGTGATAATCCAGCGTGCATGAATCAGGGTGTCTGCATGCCGGTTTTCATGTTCGTTCTCTACAGCTGAGGTGGTCATTTACCATATCCACATTCTGACTTTTACCGAGTATACCTGAATCAGGCGCGCTGCGAGCAGGTGTGAAGCCGGAAAGGTATCGATTTATTAACGGAAGTGATTGAATAGCAAGCAGATAGATTGAGTAGGTACCCCCTGATTGTGGTATGATTTACCGCTTTGCAGTCGGATGTCGCAGTAGCAGACAAAACGCAGGGCGCATTTTCAGCTTTAGCGTTTAATACCGTGGTAAACCTGTGAGCGCGGGACGCTCCGGGTGACGATAGGCTTTTCAAGGATTTTTAGGCACTTATGGTAGATACAGCAAACCAAATTCTACCGGTCAATATCGAAGACGAACTCAAGCAGTCATATCTTGACTACGCGATGAGCGTTATCGTAGGCCGGGCATTGCCGGATGTGCGTGATGGTCTCAAACCGGTTCACCGGCGCGTGCTGTTCGCCATGAACGAGCTTTCCAACGACTGGAACAAGCCTTACAAGAAGTCTGCCCGTGTTGTTGGTGATGTTATCGGTAAATATCACCCTCACGGCGACTCTGCGGTGTACGACACTATCGTTCGTATGGCTCAGGATTTCTCCCTGCGCTATCCACTGGTAGACGGTCAGGGGAACTTCGGTTCTATTGATGGCGACTCTGCTGCGGCCATGCGTTACACAGAAATTCGCATGGACAAGCTCAGCCATGAACTACTGGCTGACCTTGATAAGGAAACTGTGGACTACGTGCCTAACTACGATGGCACTGAACAGATTCCTGAGGTTTTACCAACCCGCGTTCCCAATCTGCTGGTGAATGGTGGCGCTGGTATTGCGGTGGGTATGGCCACCAATATTCCACCCCATAACCTGACTGAAGTCGTAAGCGGCTGTCTGCATCTTCTGGATAATCCGGATGCTGGCGTTGACGACTTGATGGAATTTATTCCTGGTCCGGACTTCCCGACTTCCGCCATCATTAATGGTAAAGCGGGTATTCTGCAGGCCTACCGTACTGGTCGTGGCCGTATCTGGATTCGTTCCCGCGCGGAAGTGGTCCCTGATCCGAAGAAAAATCGTGAAATCATTATTATTCACGAGCTGCCTTATCAGGTGAACAAGGCCCGGTTGATTGAAAAGATTGCCGAGCTGGTTAAAGAGAAAAAGATTGAAGGCATAAGCGAAATTCGTGATGAGTCCGACAAGGACGGTTTGCGGGTTGTTATTGAGCTGCGCCGTGGTGAGGTGGGTGAAGTTGTTCTGAACAACCTTTATGCCCAGACCCAGCTGGAAACCGTGTTCGGTATCAACATGGTAGCGCTGGTTAATGGTCGTCCTCAGACCCTTGATCTCAAACAGATGCTGGAAGCGTTTGTTCGTCACCGTCGTGAAGTTGTAACCCGTCGTACGGTTTACGAACTGCGTAAGGCCCGTGAGCGTGGTCATACTCTGGAAGGTCTGGCTGTTGCCCTTTCCAATATTGATCCGGTTATTGAAACTATCAAGAGGTCCCAGACTTCTGCAGAGGCGAAAGAAGCGCTGATGGCTCAGGCCTGGGATGCTGGTCTGGTTCTGAACATGCTGGAAAAGGCAGGCAGCGATTCCTGTCGCCCTGATGATCTGCCTTCTGCTTACGGTATTGATGGAGACAAGTATCGTCTGTCGCCACAGCAGGCTCAGGCAATTCTGGAAATGCGCCTGCATCGCCTGACCGGTCTTGAGCATGAAAAACTGCTGACCGAATACCGTGAACTGCTGGATAAAATCGCCGAACTGGTACTGATCCTTTCTGATCCTATTCGTCTGATGGAAGTTATCCGCGAAGAGCTGGAAGCTGTTGTTGAAGAGTATGGCGACGAGCGTCGTACAGAAATCACAACGTCCCGCCGTGACCTGACTGTTGAAGACCTGATCACCGAAGAAGATATGGTGGTAACCCTGTCCCGTACAGGTTATGCCAAGACCGTACCTCTGAGTGAGTATCAGGCCCAGAAACGAGGCGGTAAAGGTAAGAGTTCCGGCTCGCTGAAAGAAGAAGATTGCGTAGAACATATGCTGGTGGCGAATACCCACACCCAGCTGTTGCTGTTCTCCAGTAAAGGTAAGGTTTACTGGCGCAAGGTTTATGAGATTCCGGTAGCCTCCCGTACAGCCCGTGGTCGCCCGATTATTAATATTCTGCCTTTGGATGAAGGTGAGCGTATTACGGCTATGTTGCCGGTGTCTGAATACAGTGAAGACAAGTTTGTTGTCTTTGCCACCGCTCGCGGAACAGTTAAGAAGACTGCTCTGCAGGCTTATTCCCGTCCGCTGTCGTCCGGTATCCGGGCTATTAATTTGGTGGAAGGTGATGAGCTGATTGGCGTGTCTCTGTGTGAGGCAGGTCGTGAAATCATGTTGTTCAGTGATGCCGGTAAGGTTGTTCGCTTTACTGAAGATCTTGTACGTCCAATGGGCCGTGTTTCTACTGGTGTTCGCGGGATCAGGCTGCAGGAAGGTCAGGAGGTTGTGTCCCTGATTGTTCCTGAGGGTGATGGTCCTGTCCTGACAGCAACTGCCAACGGCTTTGGTAAGCGCACCAGTCTTGAGGAGTACCCAACTAAAGGGCGTGCGACTCAGGGCGTTGTATCCATCAAGGTGACTGAGCGTAATGGTTCGGTGATTGGTGCGGTGCAGGTGAGCGAAGAGGATGACATTATCCTGATCTCTGATCAGGGAACCTTGGTTCGTACTCGTGCGGCCGAAGTTTCCATGGTTGGCCGTAACACGCAGGGTGTACGTCTGATCCGGGTTTCCGAAGGTGAGCAGCTTGTAGCCCTTGAGCGAGTTGAGGAGTTGGAGGAAGAGCAGGTTGAAGATGGTGTTGATGTGGCGCCTGAGGCCTCCGCAGAACCTCAGCAAGGTGTTGATAGCTCAGAAGAGAGTGATCAGGACTCTTAAATAGCAGTATTAGAAACTGATAGGGCGGGTCATCGAAGGGTGGCCCGCTTTTTTATGGCTAAATTTTGAGCGCCTTGTTAGGTATTCTTGCTGGAGTGTTAGTGTTCTTATTGGTGTTGAAAGGCAGGCTTTAGGCTCTACGGATTGTTTTGGGGGCTTGTTATGTCGTTACCGGTGTCTGCTGTATCAGTTATGAACTGGGGTCTCTCCTGGTGTAAGCAGTCAGATAATGGTGGCAGCTTGCGATCAAATATTTCGACTGAGCGGGATCTGCCTATATTGCCCCTGATGAGGCGTTGCCTGTTCACATGTTGACGAATGTTTCTTTCAGTGAACGGGATGTGGATATCATCAAGCCAGGAGAAAGTTTGAAAGAGTCTGAGTCTGCTCCGGCAGGGTTTATCACTCTGAAGCCTGAGCTGGAAGTGCCTCGTTATGAGCAAGTGACCAAAAGTCTTGATGCTGCCGGGTGTAAGTCTCCCCGTGATCTGGTTGTGCAGAGTTTGGGTGGTTTTGCTGATGGTGAATCGATGCTTCAGGAATACGATGACTTTCAGAGTAGTGTTAGCCTTCATCTTTCTATGGCGAGTCGATTGTCTGAGGCGTCTGTTGGAAACTCAGTTGAGGTTCAGGAGGCCTGGTCCTGGAATCCTTTGCGGTGGATCGGCAGCTTGGTGTGCAAGTGGGTGCGGAATATGACACCTGGGCAGCGAAAAGGTTGGATCGAGAGGATTCATAACTGGGAGCACACTCTGGGCAATACTGTTCGCAAGCAACTGGTGTTCAATGGTTATAAATACTTCCTCAAGGCTGCGTTTATTGTGTTGGGTATGCAGATGCCGATCTTTATGGCTGATGCGTTCAGTATGCTCGACATTGAACTGCGTATGAATAGTTTGAGGGCGACTCGCGGCTAAATTTCCTGCCTTTCTTCAGGTAAAGCATCATATAATTCTGCTTCGTGCAGGCTTGCCCGCCTTGGGGTGAGCCAGAAGATCCAGGAGTAGAAATGATAAAAACACTTCAGGCTGGCGATAAGGCCCCCGCGTTCTCTTTGCAAAATCAGGATGGTGAAACCGTTAAGCTTTCAGATTTTTCTGGTAGCAAGGTTCTTGTCTATTTCTATCCAAAAGCGTTAACCCCCGGTTGTATTACTCAGGCGTGTAGTTTGACGGAAAGTCGTCCTGAGCTGGATGGTCTTGGTGTTCAGGTTCTGGGTATTAGCCCTGATCCCGTTAAAAAGCTGAAAAGCTTTGAAGAAAAGAAAGCGCTGAATATTACTTTGTTGTCTGATGAGGATCATGCCGTTGCTGATCAGTTTGGCGTCTGGGGTGAGAAGAAATTTATGGGGCGCGTGTTTGATGGTATTCACCGGATAAGCTTTCTGGTTGATGAGCAAGGCTCTGTTGAGCATGTATTCAATAAGTTCAAGACCAAAAACCACCATGAGGTTGTATTGGCCTATCTAAAGGGCGAATAAGTATTTTTAATGCTGAATGAAAGGCGATTTGTTTCGCCTTTTTTTTATTTCGCGTAAATATTGCTGGTTATGTTGCTAAATAGGCGTTGTTTGTCTGTTTTCATGGTGGTGGGGCGTATCGTCATTTCGGTGTTTTCTATACAATGCGAAATGCTAAGAGGTGGGTGTCAGTGTTCAGTCAATAGATAGGGCTGATGTTGGTTTGTCTCTTCGAATGAAACCAGAATGGTAATGGTCTGAAGAAAATGGCGAGAGTGCATAATTTTTGTGCTGGACCTGCGGCTCTGCCTCAGGAGGTTCTTGAGCAAGCCCGGGATGAGATGCTGGATTGGCAGGGGCACGGGCTGTCGGTTATGGAAACCAGCCACCGTACTCCCGAGTTTATGGCGGTTGCTGAAACCGCAGAGCAGGATCTGAGAGATCTGCTGGCAATCCCTGATAATTATCGTGTGCTGTTTATGCAGGGTGGGGCAACCCTCCAGTTTGCCATGGTGCCATTTAATCTGATGGGGGCTTCTGGCAAAGCGGACTATATCAATACTGGCCACTGGTCGACGAAGGCAATTAAAGAAGGTCGCCGGTTTGGTGATGTAAATGTTGCGGCTAGCAGTGAAAACAGCGGCTTTATGACTGTACCTGATCGGGGCAGCTGGCAACTCGATCCTGATGCCGCTTATGTGCATTACACCCCTAATGAAACGATTGGTGGCTTGGAATATGACTTTATTCCGGATGTGGGCGATGTGCCGCTGGTTGCGGATATGTCTTCCAATATTTTGTCTCGCCCGTTGGATGTTAGTCGTTATGGCGTGATTTACGCCGGAGCGCAGAAGAATATCGGACCTGCAGGTTTAACTATTGTGATCGTACGCGATGACCTGCTGGGTAAGGCGATGGATGCCTGCCCAACACTGATGAACTACCAGAATGTCGCTGATAATGATTCCATGCTGAATACGCCGCCAACCTTTGGTGTTTATCTGGCAGGCCTGGTGTTTAAGTGGCTGAAGGGTAAGGGGGGCCTGGAAGCTATTGAGAAGGTGAACCTTCGTAAGGCCGCTAAACTTTATCAGGCTATAGATGACAGCTCGTTCTACAGCAATCCGATCGATCCTCGTTACCGTTCCATTATGAATGTACCTTTCCGTCTTGCGGATGATGGTCTGAATGCTGAGTTTCTCGCACAAGCAGCAAATAACCAACTGCTCAACCTGAAAGGGCATCGGATTGTCGGTGGTATGCGAGCCAGTATTTACAATGCAGTGCGGGAAGAGTCCGTTGATGCGTTGTTGGAGTATATGGCGGACTTTGAGAAGAAACATTCCAAGTAATTATTGTCTGAAATTAAGGTGTTAACAGTCAGCCGCTGGAAATAATGGGCGGTCAGTAAAAGGTGTCGCTTACCATGAGTACACAGGATAAGGATCAGGAAAACCCTCTGGACGGATTGCGTCAGCGGATTGATCAGCTGGATACATCCATAATGCAGTTGATCAGTGAGCGAGCCAGTGTTGCCCAGAAAGTTGCCGAAGTGAAGCAGGCAGCGAGTGGTGAAGCAGTGTTTTATCGCCCAGAGCGTGAGGCTCAGGTGCTGCGCTCTATTATGAGCAAAAATAGCGGCCCTCTGGATGATGAGGAGATGGCTCGCCTATTCCGGGAGATTATGTCGGCCTGTCTGGCGCTGGAGCAGCCAGTGCGGGTTGCTTATTTAGGCCCTGAAGGTACATTTACCCAGCAGGCGGCTTTGAAGCATTTTGGCCATTCTGCGGTCAGTGTGCCAATGAGTGCTATTGATGAAGTGTTTCGTGAAGTTGAGGCTGGCGCTGTCAACTACGGCGTTGTGCCGGTGGAAAACTCTTCGGAAGGGGTGGTGAATCACACCCTTGATACCTTTGTGAATTCCTCTTTGCAGATTTGTGGTGAAGTTGTGCTGCGTATTCACCATCACCTTCTCTGTGGTGAAAATACCCGTAAAGATAAAATTACCCGAGTCTATTCCCATGCTCAGTCGCTGGCCCAGTGTCGTAAGTGGCTGGATGCTCATTTGCCTATGGTTGAGAAGGTTGCGGTTAGCAGTAATGCTGAAGCGGCCCGTCGAGTTCGTGGTGAGTGGAATGCGGCGGCGATTGCCGGAGATATGGCGGCAGAGTTGTACGACCTTGAAGTGATGGCGGAGAAGATTGAAGACGAGCCAGATAACTCTACTCGTTTCCTGATTATTGGTAATGAGCAGGTGCCAGTGAGTGGTGCGGATAAAACGTCTGTTGTCGTTTCTATGCGTAACAAGCCTGGTAGTTTGCACCGCCTTCTGGCGCCTTTTCATTGTTACGATATTGATTTAACCCGTATCGAGACCCGCCCTGCGCGTAGTGGTAACTGGAACTATGTGTTCTTTGTTGATTTCACCGGCCACAAAGATGATCCCAAGGTGCAGTATGTTTTGCGGGAAGTCGAAGGCTTGGCGGCGGAGTTGAAGATTCTGGGGTCCTACCCCAAGGGTGTGTTGTAGTTTTTGCCCAAAGGTTTTGAGGGGAATAGGGTGAGTTGTGATTTTTTAAAAAGTGCTGTGAAAGGTGTGCAAACCCTGCAGCCTTACCAGCCGGGCAAACCGGTTTCTGAGCTGGCCAGAGAGTTGGGGCTGGATGAAGCTGGCATTATAAAACTGGCCAGTAACGAAAATCCTCTGGGGCCATCGAGGGCGGTTCTTGACGCTATCAATAATGGGATGGCAGAACTTACCCGTTATCCCGACGGCAGTGGTTTTGAACTCAAGCGTGCCTTGTCTGCAAAGCTGAACGTTAATGTCGAGTCCATTACTTTGGGTAATGGCTCCAATGATGTGCTGGATTTAATAGTCCGCTCCTGGGCAGCTCCGGGTGATGAAGTTATTTTTTCTGAGCACGCTTTTGCGGTTTACCCGATTTCAACGCTGGCTGCGAGCGGTGTGCCGGTCAAGGTTCCGGCTGTTGATTATGGGCACGACCTTGATGCTATGGCTGAAGCTATAACAGAAAAGACTCGTGTCGTATTTATCGCTAACCCCAATAATCCAACCGGAACCTGGTTGTCCCGTGATGAAATTGCCAATTTCTTAAAGAAAGTGCCTGAGCATGTTCTTGTCGTGCTTGATGAGGCTTACTGTGAATATATAGAAGAGCCATCTTATCCTGATGGTTTGCAGTGGCTTGATCGGTATCCCAATCTGATTATCACCCGTACTTTTTCCAAGATTTATGGTCTTGCCGGTTTGCGCGTTGGTTACAGTGTATCCAGTCCAGCTATTGCTGATGTGCTGAACCGTGTGCGTCACCCGTTTAACGTAAATAGTCTCGCATTGGCCGCCGCTGTCGCGGCTTTGAGCGACGATGACTATGTTGCCCAGAGTCGACAGTTAAACAGCGAAGGCATGGCGCTTATTCAGAGTGGGTTGGAAAAACTGGGGCTGGATTATATTCCTTCCCTGGGGAATTTCCTGACCTTCGATACGGGGCAAAGTGGTGAGGCGGTCTATGACGCTTTGCTCAAGCGTGGAGTTATTGTGCGCCCGGTTACTGGTTATGGTCTGCCTCAGCACCTGAGGGTTTCTATTGGCACGAAGGAAGAGAATCAGTCTTTCCTCGATGCGCTTCCTGAAGCGTTGGCAGAAGTGGTTTCTCAATGAGTTCGTTGTCTGCAATGTCGTCAGGTGTCTCGATGTTTCCTGATTTAAAAGAGTGTCGTGTTTTGGTTGTTGGGCTGGGGCTGATCGGTGGCTCTCTTGCGGCAGCGCTCAAAAACAGAAATGTTTGTCGGGAAGTTATTGCCTGGGATAGAGATCCTCAGTCGCTGATTCTCGCGAGAGAAAAAGGTATAACCGATGGCTCGGCTGACTCTCTGGAAGCAGGGGTTGCTGCAGCTGATATTATTGTTCTGGCTGTACCTGTTCTGGCTATGGCTGAAATGGTGCGAACAGTAGCCACTTTTGATTTGGCCGGAAGGGTTGTGACTGATGTTGGCAGCTGTAAGCGCGATGTTGTTGCGGCGGCCAGAGAGTGTTTTGGTGATGCGTTAGTCGGCTTTGTTCCGGGGCATCCAATAGCAGGGTCGGAAAAAAGTGGAATCACTGCGGCCAAGGCTGATCTTTATGAAGCTCATAAAGTGATAGTGACACCTTTGCCTGAAAATGCAGTGGGCGCTAGCCGCCTGGTGCGAAGCCTCTGGGAAAGTGTTGGAGCTTTGGTGTTGGAAATGGGTGTAGAGCACCACGATCAGGTTCTGGCCAGAACCAGTCATCTTCCTCATCTTCTGGCCTTTTCTCTGGTGGATACTTTAGCCGGAGATCGGGATAGCCAGGATATCTTCCGTTATGCTGCTGGTGGATTTCGGGATTTCACTCGTATAGCAGCGAGTGATCCTACTATGTGGCATGACGTTTTTGTTGCAAATCGTGATGCCTTGCTTGAGGCTCTTGATGAATTTTCACAGGGTTTGCAGCAGATGTACGCTGCAGTTGAGCAGGGTGACAGCCGGGCGATGACGGGTATTATTACCCGTGCCAAATCGGCCCGGGAACATTTTACTCGCATGCTGGAAAGCCAGTCTTATCTGAAATCTATGAGCAGTCAGTCTTCTACTACCTATGTTGCCCGTCCGGGCGGAACGGCGACCGGCACCTTGCGTGTGCCGGGCGATAAATCCATTTCCCACAGATCCATTATGCTGGGCGCCCTGGCTGATGGGAAAACCGAGGTGACCGGTTTTCTGGAAGGAGAGGATGCGCTGGCAACCCTTCAGGCCTTCCGGGATATGGGGGTTGTGATTGAAGGGCCAAATGATGGTCGTGTGACTATTTATGGTGTTGGTCTTCATGGTTTGCAGGCTCCTCCCGGCCCACTGTATCTGGGTAATGCCGGTACAGCCATGCGTCTGATGGCGGGTTTGATGGCTGCACAGAAGTTTGATGTCACTTTGACTGGTGATGAATCCCTGTCCCGGCGTCCGATGAATCGTGTGGTTAATCCTCTTCGTGAGATGGGTGCCGAAATTGAAACCACGGAAGGTGGTAGGCCACCGCTGGTTATTCGTGGTGGGCATCAGTTGTCCGGCATAGATTACGATATGCCTATGGCTTCCGCTCAGGTAAAATCCTGCCTGCTTTTAGCAGGCCTCTATGCTGACGGTGAAACTTCCGTTCAGGAACCGGGTGTTACCCGAGATCATACCGAGCGCATGTTGAATGGTCTGGGTTGTCAGATTTCCAGTGAAAGTGGTCGGGTATCTGTGCAGGGTGGCGGGCATCTGACCAGTGCTGAGGTAATTGAAGTTCCTGCTGATATCTCTTCAGCGGCGTTTTTCCTGGTAGCGGCATCGATTGCTAAAGATGCCGAGTTGCTGCTGAGTCATGTGGGTATTAACCCAACCCGTACCGGTATTATTGATATTCTCCGGTTGATGGGAGCGGATATTTCCCTGGAAAACCAGCGGGAAGTCGGCGGAGAGCCTGTAGCTGATATCCGGGTGCGCTCGGCGCAGCTGAAAGGTATCGAAATTCCTGAAGAGCTGGTGCCGCTGGCTATTGATGAGTTTCCCGTACTGTTTGTGGCGGCATCTTGTGCCGAAGGCGATACCGTGCTGAAAGGTGCAGAGGAGCTTCGGGTGAAAGAGAGTGATCGAATTCAGTCTATGGCTGATGGATTGAACGCCCTTGGGGTTAAAGCGGTTGCTCTGCCTGACGGTATGAAAGTTCCTGGGTGCACCGATCAGGGTGTATTTGCCGGTGGCACTGTTCACAGTCACGGTGATCACCGTATCGCTATGGCCTTTGCGGTTGCTTCTTTGCGGGCCCGCGATGATATACGAATTCTGGATTGCGCCAATGTGGCGACATCCTTCCCTAACTTTGTTGATCTGGCCCACTCTGTTGGGTTGAATTTGGTCGAAACGGAAAGCTAGAAAGATTGTGATTGAGAATAATACCCCGGTTGTCACTATTGATGGTCCGGGTGGTTCCGGTAAGGGAACTATAGCGGGTTTGCTGGCTCGGGAGCTGGGCTGGCATCTGCTGGACAGTGGAGCTCTTTATCGTCTGACAGCGCTGGCTGCTATTAATCATGGTGTGGAACTGGATGATGAGGCCTCGCTGGAAGTTCTGGCTGCCCATCTTGATGTGCAGTTCCTTGCTGGCGATAACGAAGGTGGTGAATCTGGCATTGTTCTGGAAGGTGAGCATGTTGAGTCCGCCATCCGTAATGAAGAAGTCGGTATCAGTGCTTCAAAGATTGCTGCGCTGCCGGCGGTGCGTGATGCGCTGATGTCTCGCCAGCAGGCTTTTGCCGAATCTCCGGGCCTGATTGCTGATGGCAGAGATATGGGAACTGTGGTTTTTCCGGATGCTCCCGTGAAAATCTACCTGACCGCTGGTGCTGAAGAGCGGGCAAAGCGCCGCTATCTGCAGTTGCAACAACAAGGGGTGGATGTTAGCCTTGACCGCCTTTTGGCCGATATCCATGCCCGTGATGAGCGGGATATGAATCGCGCCGTAGCCCCATTAAAGCCAGCTGATGATGCAATCGTGCTGGACAGCACTAAACTAACCATTCAGGAAGTGCTGGGGCGAGTGCTGGATGTTATGCGTGAGCGTGGTGTTATTTGACACGCTGAATGCATTTCACCCCATAAAGAATTTTGCTTCTTTCCGCTTGTGGCGATCTACTCACGGAGAGAGGGTAACAGGTTGCAGCCCTTTAGGGCTGTGAAGGTGGATCAGTAGCCTTGTTACACAGAATTTCTGTTTTTTCTGTTGTAACGAAGGCCAGCGCTGGGCTGCTGACCATAATATTATTTGACCACGCAGGCTGGTGGCGTGGAGCAAATTACAGCATTACCATCCAACACCTCTCTTTATATGAGAGAGAAAAGGATGCTCTTCTGTTGTATTTACAGGATTTATAATGACTGACAGCTTTGCCGAACTCTTTGAAGAGAGTCTGAAAGAAATTGAAATGAAGCCAGGTTCCATCATCGATGGTATCGTGGTTGATATCGATGGTGACTGGGTTATCGTTCACGCGGGTCTGAAATCTGAGGGTGTTATCCCTGTAGATCAGTTCCGTGATGAAAACGGCGAAATCTCCGTTCAGATTGGCGACACTGTACAGGTTGCTCTGGATGCGGTTGAAGACGGTTTCGGTGAAACCCGTCTGTCCCGTGAGAAGGCTAAGCGCGCTGAGTCCTGGAAAGGTCTGGAAGCTGCCTTCGCATCCGAAGAAATCGTTAAGGGTGTTATCAGTGGTAAGGTTAAGGGTGGCTTCACCGTTGACGTTAACACTATCCGTGCATTCCTGCCTGGTTCTCTGGTTGACGTTCGTCCGGTTCGCGACACTGCGCACCTGGAAGGCAAAGAGCTGGACTTCAAGGTAATCAAGCTGGACCAGAAGCGTAACAACGTTGTTGTTTCCCGTCGTGCAGTTCTGGAAGCTGAGAACTCCGCTGAGCGTGAGCAGCTGCTGGAATCCCTGCAGGAAGGTCTGGAAGTTAAGGGTATCGTTAAGAACCTGACCGACTACGGCGCGTTCGTAGATCTGGGCGGTGTTGACGGCCTGCTGCACATCACCGATATGGCCTGGAAGCGTATCAAGCATCCAAGCGAAATCGTTAACGTTGGTGACGAAATCAACGTTAAGGTTCTGAAGTTCGATCGTGAGCGTAACCGCGTATCTCTGGGTCTGAAGCAACTGGGTGAAGATCCATGGGTTGCTATCAAGGCACGCTTCCCAGAAGGTTCCAAGGTAACTGGTCACGTAACCAACCTGACTGACTACGGCTGCTTCGTTGAGCTGGAAGAAGGTGTTGAAGGTCTGGTACACGTTTCCGAAATGGACTGGACCAACAAGAACATTCACCCATCCAAGGTTGTTAACCAGGGTGATGAAGTTGAGGTTATGGTTCTGGACATCGACGAAGAGCGTCGTCGTATCTCGCTGGGTGTTAAGCAGTGCAAGCAAAACCCATGGGAAGAGTTCGCGACTCTGAGCAGCAAGAGCGACGTTCTGAAGGGTACCATTAAGTCCATCACTGACTTCGGTATCTTCATCGGTCTGCCAGGCGGCATCGACGGTCTGGTTCACCTGTCCGACATTAGCTGGAACGAAACTGGCGAAGAGGCTGTACGTAACTACAAGAAGGGCGAGGAAGTCGAAGCTGTCATCCTGTCCATCGACGCAGAGCGTGAGCGTATCTCCCTAGGCATCAAGCAGCTGCAAAACGATCCTTTCG
Source organism: Parendozoicomonas sp. 2304DJ65-17 (assembly GCF_058148445.1). Classification (NCBI taxonomy): domain Bacteria; kingdom Pseudomonadati; phylum Pseudomonadota; class Gammaproteobacteria; order Oceanospirillales; family Endozoicomonadaceae; genus Parendozoicomonas; species Parendozoicomonas sp. 2304DJ65-17. The sequence goes on along the minus strand of NZ_JBYVJV010000004.1, from coordinate 325,079 downwards.
CCAACTACGTTGACGCTAATCAGAAAGGCGCCATCGTTAAGGGCGTGATCAAGGAAGTAACCGCTAAGGCTGCTACTGTGACTCTGGCTGACGAAGTTGAGGGTACTCTGAAGGCTTCCGAAATCAGCCGTGACCGCGTTGAAGACGCAACTACTCTGCTGAAGGCTGGTGAAGAGCTGGAAGCTAAGATTGTTAGCGTTGATCGTAAGAACCGCGTAATCAGCCTGTCTATCAAAGCGAAAGACGAAGCTGACGAAAAGGTTGCTATGAAAGAACTGCGTAGTAAGAAGCAGGACGTTGAAGCTGGTGGTCCTACCACTATCGGCGACCTGATCAAGGCGCAGATGGAAAGCAAGTAAAATATTGCTTTTCGGTCACTGCCTGTTTCGACAGGCAGTGACTTCTAAAAAACCGCAAAGGCAAAACCGAATGGTTATGTGTTTGCGGTTTTTTTTGTTTGTTGATCGTTTTAGGGTGTTAACTGCGTATGGCTTGATTCCTGTTTCAGGATTAGCTAATTTGGGGCTGCTGTACTTGGAAAGCACCTGTAAGTAGAAAAAAGCCAAGCGCATCATGATGTTGCTGTCTGGTGTGGTCAGGTATAGCGGATGGGGAGATATCCAAACAAGGGACGCTGTTTCTGCTTAGGCGGAAGGGGGGATAAGCGATGACCCGATCAGAATTGATCGAACGGATGACGGAAAGACAAAGTCAGCTGGCGATAAAAGATGTTGAGCTGGCGGTAAAGTCGATTATTGATGAATTGTCCGGCGCACTGGCTTCCGGTCAGCGCGTTGAAATTCGCGGGTTTGGCAGCTTTTCTCTGCATTTTCGTGCGCCGCGCATCGGCCGAAACCCTAAAACTGGAGATGCCGTAGACCTTTCCGGTAAATATGTTCCCCACTTTAAGCCAGGCAAAGAACTTCGGGAAAGAGTAAACGATTCTTTGTTGGTAGAAATGCGGCTTCGCAGTCGTTAATCTTTTATTCTGTTGTCTGGCTGGTTGTTAACACTGGCCTTCTCACCTCTGGCTGATTTTTCATGTTGATCAGGCTTCAAAAGTTTTTGCGTGCTCTTGGCTACTTGCTGGCCGCTGGTTTTTTTGTTGTTGTTTTTGCTGGTTTGATGCTGGCTAACAAGCAGAGTCTTGTTGTTGGATTCTGGAGTTGGTCTGCCCCTCCTCTTTCCCTGTCTGCGATCCTTTTTGTGGCGTTTTTTCTTGGTTGTATTTTAGGGGTGGGATTCTGTCTTTTCTCTGTATTTCGACTCACTCTGGCGAACCAAAGCTTGCGGCGAAAACTGAAACGCAGGGATGCTGAAATACAAAAGCTGAGGGTAAGCGCGTTACGGGGGTTGTCTTCCTAAATGGCTGACGTGGCGCTGCTGATTTTAATTCTCGTGTCTCTCGGTGTGGGGTTTCTGCTCGGTCGATATGAGAAACGCCGCCGGAATTTGGCTGAAAGTGCTGACACTCTCAGTAGTGAGTATTTCGTAGGTCTTAATTACCTTTTGAATGAGCAGACTGATGAAGCTATAGAAAGTTTTATCCGAGCTTTGGAAGTAAATGGCGATACTGTTGAGACTTTTGTTGTTCTTGGTCGTCTGTTTCGTCAGCGCGGAGAATTGGATAAAGCTATTCAAGCCCATCAGGATCTTCTTGCTCGTCCGAGCCTGACTCGTGAACAGATGCTGGATGTGCAACTTGAGCTAGCCAAGGATTATGTAACCGCAGGGCTTTTTGACCGGGCTGAAGCTTTGTTGGAGGATATTGTTCGGCAGAGTTGGAGGGGGTGGCATGAAAGTTTTAATGCCCTCCTGTTTGTTTATGAAACGGAAAGGGATTGGAAGAAGTGTGTCGTTTTGGTTGGGCGATTAAAAGGGCAGAGCTCTGATGATTATGCCTTCCGTCTTTCCCACTATTACTGTGAGCTTGCGGAAGCTGCTATTGACCACTCTGATGTTTTATCTGCCAGAAAGTATTTAAAGCTGGCGGGGCATGGTCACCGTTCCAATGTTCGGGTTTCGCTTCTACTAGGGCGTCTGGAAATGGCTGCTGGAAATTTTCGTGATGCTATTCGAGCCTTGGAAAAGATTGCTGAGCAAGATAAAAGATATATCTCAGAAAGTATTCCTCATCTTGAAGAGTCTTATTCCCATGTCCGCTCTGTTCGGGGGTTGACCTCCTATCTGGGGCGCTGCCTTCGTGATGCCCCGTCGTCAGCAGTCATTATGGCTTCAGCCCGGCTTGTTGCTCTACAGCAGGGAGATAAGGAGGCAGGTCGTTTTGTTGCGGAGCAGATTGTTAAACGCCCATCACTGAAAGGCTTGAATGCGTTGATAGATCTGCATTTGCAGATGACGGAAGGTCGTGCCAAGCAAAACCTGGCGATGCTGAGAGGGTTGACGGGACGTTTGGAAAGTTCCAAGCCTGTATATCGTTGTGAGCAGTGCGGCTTTGAAGGTAAAGAATTACACTGGAGCTGCCCGAAGTGTCATGAGTGGGGCACTATTAAGCCAATCATGGGGCTTGAGGGTGAGTAGATAGCCATTAAACTTTATTGAAGATACGTTGTAGAGATGGTTTTTGCTGGTGCATTCTTTATACTCAATGGCCCCTGATGGGGCTGTTTTTTTTAAATGAATAAAAGGAATGCTCGGCATGGCCTGCTCAAGCCCGCTTATTATTGCGCTTGATTATCCAAATGCAGAACAGGCTCTGGATATGGCTGACCAGCTTGATCCCGCACTTTGCAAGGTTAAGGTTGGTAAGGAATTGTTTACATCCGCTGGGCCTTCTGTTGTTGAGGGGTTGCAGAAAAAAGGGTTTGAGGTCTTCCTGGATCTCAAGTTTCATGATATTCCCAACACCACCAGTAAAGCGGTGCAGGCTGCCGCAAGCCTAGGAGTGTGGATGGTGAACGTGCATGCTTCAGGCGGGAGCCGGATGATGGAGGCTTGTCGCAATATTGTGGATAAGTCGAGTCATCAGCCGCTTTTGATTGCAGTTACTGTTCTTACCAGTATGGCACCTGAAGATATGGTTGAACTTGGCCTTCCCGAACCTGAAAAGCAGGTTCTCAGTCTTGCTGCGCTCTCTCAACGCAGTGGCATGGATGGCGTTGTTTGCTCTGCTCAGGAAGCTTCTTTGCTTAAGCGGGAGTTTGGTAAGGATTTTGCTTTGGTTACACCGGGTATTCGGCTTGCTGGCGATGCTCAGGGTGACCAGCGACGTATTGTGACTCCAGCGCAAGCGATGAGTAATGGTAGTGACTACCTTGTGATTGGGCGCCCAGTCACGCAATCGGAGAATCCGGTTGCAAAATTAGAAGATATAATAACAACTCTGCAGTAAAGCAGTAGGTGGTAACTTATGGATGAGTGGTTTGTGGTAAAAACCCGTCCACGCCAGGAAGAGCGGGCGGTTGAGAATCTCGCAAACCAGGGTTTTGCGGCTTTTTGTCCTCATATGCTGCGTAAGCGTAAGCAGCTGGGGCGTCGTGAAGCCTGTAAGAGAGAACCCCTGTTTCCGGGGTATATCTTTCTGCTTGATGAGAGTCGTGTGGGTGGGCAGCGCTGGGATCGGGTTCGCTCGACTCGGGGGGTTTCGGGTTTTATCCGGTTTGGTCAAATGCATGCCCGTGTATCGGATGAGTTTGTAGAAGGTCTTCGGGATAATGAAAAAGTCGGTAGTGTGGATGAGCTTTTTCAAGTTGGTCAGCCGGTTATTTTTACTGAGGGAGCTTACAAAAATCTTCCCGGTGTTTACCTGGCCAAACGAGGTGAAGATCGGTGCATTATTTTGATCAATATTCTCAATAGCGAACGAAGAATTCATGCCAATCTGGCAGATATTACCGCCTGATCATTTGATGTCTTGACTCATAAACTGAAGGCTATAAAGCCTTCAGTTCTTCTCTCAGTTTAAGAATTTCGTCCCGTGTCTGTGCAGCCTCTTCAAATTCGAGGTTGCGTGCATGGGTATGCATTTTCTCTTCCAGGTCTTTGATAAGTTTGGCGATATCCTGTGGTGAGTGGAGTTGTTGCTTGCTGACTTTATAGTCTGCTTTTTTCTCTGCCACTTTTTGTCTCTGTCTTCCCCGTCCTCCGGGAACTGCACCTTCCAGAATGTCGGTAATGTTTTTGCTGACCCCTTTGGGGGTTATGTTATGAATCTTATTGAACTCCATTTGCTTGGCGCGTCGTCGCTCGGTTTCATCGATTGCGCGCTGCATGGAGCCGGTCACTCTGTCGGCATACAGAATAGCCTTGCCGTTCAGATTTCGGGCGGCACGACCAATAGTCTGAATCAGTGAGCGGTCGCTTCGCAGAAAGCCTTCTTTATCCGCATCGAGAATGGCGACTAGTGAAACTTCAGGCATGTCCAAACCTTCCCGCAGAAGGTTAATGCCGACGAGAACATCAAAGGCTCCCAGTCGTAAATCACGAATAATTTCTACGCGTTCAACAGTGTCGATATCAGAGTGAAGATAGCGAACCCTTACACCGTTCTCGCCCAGATATTCGGTAAGGTCTTCAGCCATGCGTTTGGTCAGAGTGGTAACCAGAACACGATCTCCGTGGCTGGTCCGCTCTTGGATTTCACCGAGCAGATCATCAACCTGTGTAGTTGCCGGGCGCACCTCAATCTCTGGGTCTACAAGCCCCGTGGGCCGAACAACTTGCTCTACAACCTGATCCTGGTTGTCTTTTTCATAGTTGCCTGGTGTCGCCGATATGAAGATGGTTTGTGGTCGTTTACTTTCCCACTCTTCGAACATCATTGGGCGGTTGTCGAGAGCGGAGGGCAGACGAAAACCAAAGTTAACCAGTGTCTCTTTTCTTGATCTGTCGCCCTTGTACATTGCACCAATCTGCGGGGTGGTGACATGAGATTCGTCAATTAGCAGTAATGCGTCATCGGGCAAATAGTCAAACAGGGTTGGTGGTGGTTCACCCGGGCCTCGCCCAGAGAGATATCGGGAATAGTTTTCGATACCTGTGCAGTAACCAAGCTCCAGCATCATCTCAATATCAAAACGGGTGCGCTGTTCGAGGCGCTGAGCTTCAACAAGTTTGTCGTTGTCTCGTAAAAACTTGAGGCGCTCTTCCAGTTCAACCTTTATCGAATCGATTGCATCAAGAATGGTTTGTCTTGGGGTGACGTAGTGGGATTTTGGATAGATAGTGACCCGTGGAGCTTTGCGAAGAACTTCACCGGTCAGTGGGTCAAACCAGCTTATGTTTTCCAGTTCGTCATCGAACAGCTCGAGCCTTACGGCCTCTTTTTCCGATTCGGCAGGAAATACATCGATAACATCTCCCCGAACTCGGTAGGTGGCTCTCTGCAGTTCAACATCGTTGCGAGTGTATTGAAGTTCTGCCAGGCGACGAAGTATGCCGCGATGATCAATGCGATCTCCTCTGGAGAGATGCATCATCATCTTCAAATAAGACTCTGGGTCGCCAAGGCCATAGATAGCTGACACGGTTGCAACAATTATCGCGTCTTTACGTTCCAGAAGAGCTTTAGTGGCGGAAAGGCGCATCTGCTCAATGTGTTCATTAATTGATGCGTCTTTTTCAATAAAAGTATCTGAGGCGGGAACATAAGCTTCTGGCTGATAGTAATCGTAATAAGAAACAAAATACTCAACCGCATTGTTGGGGAAGAATTCCTTGAATTCGCCGTAAAGCTGGGCGGCCAGTGTTTTGTTTGGTGCCATGATCATGGTTGGGCGCTGCAGCTCAGCAATAACATGGGCAGAGGTAAAGGTTTTACCTGAGCCTGTTACGCCTAGTAGTGTTTGGCAGGCCAAGCCACTTTTCGCACCTTTTACCAGTTGTTGGATGGCATTTGGCTGATCTCCGGCAGGTTTGAAGGGAGAAACAACCTTCAGAGGAGTTGAACTCTGGATCATCGGGTTCCTGCTGTCGACATGGTGGGTTATGATAACTCCAGTTTGCATGGGGTAGAGTGTGAAATAAAGAGGAGAGAGGTGTGGATCAACGACTTTCCCGTCGGGTTCAGGCTGTAAAGCCTTCGCCGACACTGGCAGTAACGACACGTGCCGCAGAACTGCGGGCGTCGGGGAAAGATATTATCGGCCTCGGGGCGGGTGAACCCGACTTCGATACTCCCGATCATATTAAAGAAGCCGCAATTAAGGCCATCAATAATGGTCAGACAAAATACACAGCGGTTGACGGAACACCTTCCCTTAAAAAAGCTATTATCGAAAAGTTTCAGCGTGATAATGGTTTGACTTATCAGCCTTCACAGATTCTTGTGTCAGCTGGGGGGAAGCACAGCTTTTTTAATATGGCGCTGGCGCTCCTTAATGCCGGTGATGAAGTGATTATTCCTGCGCCTTACTGGGTGTCTTACCCAGATATGGTGCGTATTGCTGAGGGTGTTCCTGTTATTGTTGAAGCAGGAGCGGATAACAATTTTAAAATTACCGCTTCTCAATTACGCGCGGCAATGACTGAAAAAACACGGCTTGTGGTTTTGAACAGTCCTTCTAACCCAACGGGTATGGCCTACTCAGAACAAGAACTGAAAGAGCTGGCTGATGTGCTGCTTGAGTACCCGGATGTGTTGGTTGCTACAGATGATATGTATGAGCATATTCGCTGGGGTGATGAGGCTTTTGTAAATATTGTTAATGTGTGCCCAGAGCTTTATGAGCGTGCCATCGTTATGAATGGGGTCTCCAAGGCTTACTCCATGACCGGCTGGCGAATTGGTTATGTGGGCGGTCCCGAGTGGCTCATTAAGAATATGAAAAAGATTCAATCTCAGAGTACCTCGAATCCATGCTCTATTGCGCAGGCTGCTGCTGAAGCTGCACTTTCCGGCCCGCAGGAATGTGTTAAGGAAATGGTTGTTGCGTTCAAGCAGCGTCATGATCATGTCTTGAATCGCCTGAACCAGCTACCCGGTGTTGAAGCGCTTCCGGCGGACGGCACGTTCTATAGTTTCCCTGATTTCAGTGAAGCAATGGCTGCCGGTGGCTATAAGACAGATGTTGAATATGCAGAGGCTTTGCTGGAAGCTGGTGTGGCTCTTGTTCCTGGCTCTGCATTTGGGGCTCCCGGGCATATGCGACTGTCTTTTGCGACCAGTATGGAAAACCTTGATAAGGCGATTGATCGTTTGGCGGCTTTTTTAGGTCAGTAAGGGATTTATAGATGGACACCTGCATATGTTGGGTGTCCTTTATAATTTTTTTACTCTATGGCTGTTGACCAAGGCGAAAGCAGTCAGTAGACTTCGCTTCGAAATCGCAAGACAGATCCCCGATAGCTCAGTTGGTAGAGCAAATGACTGTTAATCATTGGGTCACTGGTTCGAGTCCAGTTCGGGGAGCCACTTTCTTATCGTTAAGATTTTTTATCTCTTAAAAGCCATTCGCTTTCCTTTCTTTATTTCAATCGATCAATAAACACACTCTTAAAAAATTTCCGATCCATTTGGGATGTTTGTGTTTCTGCGCAATACGAAGCCTTATTAATAATTAATTACCCTATTGGTTGCTTTAAATCTCAGAGTTCTTTTGGGGTTAGCCATTCGGGAAGATTGCTTCTGATTGTTGAGACTTGTATAGGCAATTGGTCATTGAATGGATATTCAGCCTAAAAAAACCTCCGCATAGAGGCGGAGGCATAGTCATAACTTTTATTAAATGAGGCTTGGTTTAGTCGGCCATCTCCTTCAGTTGATAAAGCAGATTCAGTGCTTCGCGAGGGGTCAGGTTATCCGGATTCAGGTCGTTTAACTCTTCAACTACAGGGTGGGTAGTGGCTGCGAATAGGTCCACTTGAGGGCTGATCATATCAACCTTTTTGCGGGTTGCAGGTGCCGAAGCAGGAGCTGGTGCTGTTTCCAGATCACCGGCTTCCAGTTGTTCCAGTCGGCCTTTGGCAAGCTGAATAACACTTCGGGGAACTCCCGCCAGTTGTGCAACCTGCAAACCATAACTCTGGCTGGCCGGACCTTCCTGAATGGCGTGCAGGAATACGATGCTATCCCCATGCTCGGTGGCATTGAGATGAACGTTAGCAACACCCGATGTTTCTTCCGGGAGTTGGGTTAGCTCAAAGTAATGGGTGGCAAATAGGGTGAAGGCTTTGACTTGATCAGCCAGATGACGGGCACAGGCCCAGGCCAGTGACAACCCGTCAAAGGTGCTGGTGCCGCGACCAACTTCATCCATCAGTACCAGGCTGCGCTCTGTGGCATTGTGGAGAATGCTGGCGGTTTCAGTCATTTCAACCATAAAGGTTGAGCGGCCACCGGCCAGATCATCCGATGAACCGATACGGGTAAAGATGCGATCTACCAAACCAATTTTTGCACTGGCTGCTGGCACATAGCTGCCAATATGAGCCAGTAGAACAATGAGTGCCGCCTGACGCATATAGGTCGACTTACCGCCCATGTTGGGGCCGGTAATTACCAACATGCGGTGATCGTTGTTCAACTCCAGACTATTGGCAACAAAAGGTTCTTCCAGAACCTGCTCAACAACTGGATGGCGACCTTCGTCAATGTGAAGGCCTGGCTCTTCGGTCAGTTCTGGGCGGCACAGATTCAGGGTTTGGCTGCGCTCTGTTAGGCTGGTAAGAACATCCAGTTCTGCAATGGCTGCGGCGGAGTCCTGCAGCAAGCCAAGGTTTTCATTGAGTTTTTCCAGCAGTTCTTCATAGAGGGCTTTTTCCCGGGCTAAAGCGCGGCTCTTGCTGGACAACGCTTTATCTTCAAACTCTTTCAGTTCAGGGGTAATAAAGCGCTCAGTGTTTTTCAGGGTCTGGCGGCGAATGTAATCAACCGGCGCATCATCAGATTCGCGGCGGCTAACTTCAATGTAATACCCATGAACGCGGTTAAAACCAACTTTCAGGGTGCTCAGGCCAGAGCGTTCTTTTTCCCGCTTTTCCAGATCGAGCAGGTAACCACCGGCGTTTTCGCTGAGGGCCCGCAGTTCGTCCAGCTCTTCGTCATAACCTGTAGCAATCACGCCACCATCACGAATAACAACCGGAGGGTTCTCAATAATACCCCGTTGCAGCAGATCAACTTCTTCCGGGAAAACACTAATACGTTCGGACAGCGTACCAAGAAGATCGCTGGCAACAGAAGTCAGATGGGTTTGAACCTCTGGCAGGCAGGAGAGCGCGTCGCGCAGGCGAGCCAGATCCCGTGGTCGGGCAGAGCGAAGGGCAACACGACCCAAAATGCGCTCAATATCGCCAATGCCGCGAAGAACCGGAGCAAGAGATTCGTATGTGTAATGTTCCAGTAGGCTGGCGATCGCATTCTGGCGAAGGTCTAGCTTCTTACGGTTGCAAAGTGGCCGATTCAACCACCGAGCCATCAGGCGACTGCCCATAGCAGTCGCGGTGCTATCCATGACAGAAAGCAAAGTATTGTCTTTGCCACCGTTAAGGTTGATATCCAGTTCCAGGTTGCTGCGACTAGCGGCGTCGAGAACAACGGTTTCTTCCCGGCGTTCTACAGCAATTGAGCGCAAATGTGGTAGTTCTGTGCGTTGAGTGTCTCGAACGTATTGCAGCAGGCAACCAGCTGCTTCAATGGCCACGCTCATTTGTTCACAACCAAAACCGGCCAGATCTTTAGTGGCGAACTGGCGGGTCAATAAGTCGTGGGCACTGTCACGATCAAAGCACCAAGGTGGCTGACGGTTTGTACCTTTGCGTTTAGCAATTTGATCTGGGAACGCACGATCTTCACTCAGCAGAAGCTCTCGGGGAGAGAGGCGCTGAACTTCACTGAGAACGGCTTCTTCCGTTTTTACTTCCATGACCCGGAAGCGACCGCTGGTGATATCCAGCCAAGCCATTCCGTACTCTTCTTTCTGGCGGTGAATCGCCATCAGCCAGTTATCACTCCGCTCTTCCAGCAGGGCTTCATCGCTGACGGTTCCTGGGGTGATAACCCGGGTGACTTTCCGTTCAACGGGACCTTTACTGGTAGCTGGGTCTCCAATCTGCTCTGCGATGGCGACTGATTCACCCAGTTTCACCAGTCGGGCCAGGTATCCCTCAGCGGCATGGTAGGGAATACCTGCCATGGGAATGGGTTCACCGGCGGAGTGTCCACGGGCGGTGAGGGTGATATCCAGCAGCTCGGCTGCTTTGCGAGCATCGTCATAGAACAGCTCGTAAAAATCCCCCATGCGGTAGAACACCAGTTGGTTGCGGTGCTCCTGCTTGATGCGCAAATATTGTTGCATCATTGGGGTATGGGTAGATTGTTTCTCTTTTGCCATCTGCAATCTGTCGTTTGAGCTGATTCTGAAAATGCGGGAAATCCGACCATCTTACCATGTGTGGACTTATTGAGCGTTTAAAAAATGAATTCTGTCGTTTGATTTTTTCTAGGGCCGGGTCAGGTGGCCCGGCCAGATCTGTTAGAGGTGGTTGGAGAGCATGGTCTGAGGGCTGAGATGCTGCATAATGCGTTCGTCATTCTCCGTGACCAGGTTTTTTGTGACCTTGTGAGTCAGGGGAATGTCCTTTTTCAGTTTCGGCAACAGCTCTCCCATAAATCCTGGTGGTGCACAAACCTGTAACGCCTGAAAGCTGTGCTGGTCATGGGCGTGGTTTATGGCCTTGGCGATTGTGCGAGTGAAGCGAGAGTTTTCCTGGTGTTTAGGGGAGCGGTCCGACGTTCCAAGACCTTGGTTTGCCATAGAGCTGGGACTTCGTGTTTTGGTCGCATGTCCAGTTCTATCAGTAACAAAATCCCCGTTATGCCAGCGCCCTTCTTCGTGTTGGATGTAATCAAGCAGTTGTAAGTAATGCCGGCGGGGTTGGAAGTTATACATGCAGGCCTGACTATTATCAGCCACAAGAACCCAGATGGGGTGCATAAGTTTATCCTCCGTAGAGTAGCGGAATAAAATTAGTCTATTTACGGGGATGTGCGGAAAGGAAAAATGCACACGACAGGCAGATCCCGTCGTATGCATGAGGCTTCTATATAGAAATGACTTAGTTGAGACCGTCTATGGTGACGTCTGGCAGGGTGGCTTCTTCAAGAATCACCTCTTCCTGAGCGGGCATCACTGTGGCTTTACCTTTTACAACCATCTGCCCATCCTGATTTACGACGTTAGTAGCAATAGTTGCCATTTTGGTTCGTTCATTTTTTTCCAGAACTTCTAACTGCACAGTCAGCTCATCACCAACTTTTACCGGGCGCAAAAACTTCAGCTCCTGACCGCGGTAAACACCACCAGGGCCAGGCATAACCATTGCCAGAGCTGCGGAAATTAAAGAGCCAGTCCACATGCCATGTGCAATACGTTCGCCAAATTGAGTGGTTGACGCGAACTCTTTATCCACGTGAATGGGGTTGTGGTCGCCGGATACAGTGGCGAACAAAATCAAATCCCGCTCGGTGAGTGTGCGCTGGTAAATTGCGGTGTCACCAATGTTGAGTTTGTTGTAAGGCGCGTTTGCCAGGGTTGTCACGCAGATGTCCTCATAAAACTGAGACTTAACCTCCGGTGTTTTGTGTGACCTCGGGCTCCATCTGCAGTTTGTTTTTGTCAGGGGTATGACGTTCCAGCCAGGAAAGTAATTTGGCTGTTACTTCATCTCGATTGGTTTCATTCAGCATTTCATGGCGGCCATCTGGCCAGATATCGCATGTGATATCTGTGATGCCCGCGCTGGAAAGACTGTCAGCCAGCTTTCGCAGACCTTTGCCAGCCTGGCCGACGGGATCCCGATCCCCACCAGTAATATATAAAGGTAGCCGGGAATCGATTTTTTTCAGGGCGGAAACAGATGAAATGGATAGCAGCCCATGAAAAAGATCCAGCCATAAACCATTGGTGCACTGAAAGCCACACAGTTTGTCGGCTATATAAACATCGACCTCTGCCGGATCCCGGGAAAGCCAATCGAATAAAGTGCGAACAGGTTTAAACGCGTTGTTATACGAGCCGAACGTGAGTGTGTCAACCAGCTTGCTGCAGCCCGTTGAGCCAATGCGGTAACTCTCAAGTAATGTGACCAGGCGCCCAAGCTTCAGTAATAACCGTGGGGCAAAGTTCGAACCAGACAGAAGCGCACCAGTCAGGTGGTGTGGTTTCTGCATCAGCCAGGCCTGGGTAATAAAGCTCCCCATGCTGTGGCCAAAAATAAAAAGTGGCACGCCAGGGCAAAAACTGTGCAGATGATCCCAGGCGTAATCAACATCTTCCACGACCTTTTCCCAGCCACGCTCATGGGCAAATGTGCCTAGCTCGAACTCCGGGGTGTCAGGGCCGTGCCCTCGATGGTCAATGGCCATCACAGTGTAACCGGCACTATTCAACACTTCAGCAAAGCGGGCATATCGTTGTCCGTGTTCAGCCATGCCATGAAGGATAAGAACAGCACCTCTGGGGTGTTCCACAGACCAGCGATAGGCTGGTATGCGGTGATGATCGCAGGAGTCCAGATGAAATTTACTGAAAACCATGACTTTCCCCTGAATTTCAAGTGTGTATTGATAAATACACCTTTATGTTTTTGTTGTTATTTAAGGCTGTTCTTTCGCTATGGTGACAGATCAAGCCGGTAAACTGCAAATGCCGCTCAGGTAACCGTTTTGTGATTTTTCTTTTCTCTATATATCAATGGGTTACTGGATTGAAACACGTAAAAACTGTTAATCTACACCGCTATTTTCAGCAGTTTCTGAAATAACTTTCCCATTTTTCATCTGTATATGCCCTACAAAGGCCTGATGTTCTCGCTATATTCGACCTGTTTCATCAATAAATATGGCCTGAGCAAGACAGACTGATGGGCACGAGGTTGATTTAGAGGTTGTCTGCCTTGGCCGGAGAGTCGGATCAGGGAGAGTTGCTAACCGTTTTCAGTATTTGCGGAAATTTTGCCCTGGTGCTTGCCGGGCAGGGTGCATCCGTTATATCAGGAGTCAGAACATGAGTGGGAATTTTTGGGCCGAGAAGTACCCTGAAGGGATCGCCCCAAATATTGGTGAGGTGTCGTATTCTTCGATTCTGGATGTTCTTGATCTGGCCTGTGAGAAATTTCAACACAAACCTGCTTTTTCCAATCTTGGTAAAACCATAACCTATGGCGACCTGGACGCTTTAAGTGACCGTTTTGCTGCCTGGCTTCAGCATGAAACAGACCTTGTTCCCGGGGATCGTATCGCCGTTCAGCTGCCCAACCTGATGCAGTTTCCGGTTGTTGTTTTCGGTGCATTGAAAGCAGGGCTGATTATTGTGAATACCAACCCGCTTTATACTGAGCGGGAAATGGAACACCAATTTAAGGATTCCGGTGCCAAAGCTCTTGTTGTACTGGCGAATATGGCGCACCTTGCTGAAGTCGTGGTTCCAAAAACGGGTATCAAGCACGTTATTGTGACTGAAATCGGGGATATGTTGCCGCCGCTAAAGCGTTTTGTTGTGAACAATGTTGTTCGCCATGTGCGCAAAATGGTTCCGGCTTTTAATCTTCCTGCTGCTGTACCTTTTAATGAAACTTTGGCCAAAGGAGCCGGCCTTTCCCTGAAACGTCATCACGCCAATGCGTCCGATACCGCTGTGCTTCAGTACACGGGCGGAACCACTGGTGTCGCTAAGGGGGCAGAGTTAAGCCATGCCAATATTATTGCCAATATGATGCAGATTCTGGGGATGGTGAAGAAAGATATCGTACTTGGTGGCGAGCTGATTGTGGCACCACTGCCGCTTTACCATATCTACTCCTTTACCGTGCATTGCATGGTTGGTCTGGTGACCGGTATGCACAGTCTGCTGATTACTAACCCAAGGGATCTGAAATCCTTTGTTAAGGATCTGCAGAAGTATCCTTTCACCATGATGGTGGGCCTGAATACTTTGTTTAACGGCCTGATGAAAAACCAGGACTTTCAGCGTCTGGATTTCTCCCGCCTGAAAATTACGCTGTCTGGTGGAATGGCTCTGCAGATGGATACTGCCAAACGCTGGGAAAAAATGACCGATTGCGCCATTAACGAAGGTTATGGCATGACCGAAGCTTCTCCCGTGGTGACTCTGAACCCTCTGTCTGGCAATCGTCTTGGTAGTATTGGTATGCCACTGCCGTCTACCGAAGTGAAGCTTGTTAATGACAATGGCGAAGAGCAGGGTATTGGAGAAACCGGTGAGCTCTGCATTCGTGGTCCCCAGGTAATGAAAGGCTACTGGCAGCGTCCGGAAGAAACTGCCACAACCCTGAGCGAAGATGGTTGGCTCAGTACCGGTGATATTGCCACTATTGATGAAGATGGCTACCTGCGTATTGTTGACCGTAAAAAGGATATGATCAGCGTTTCAGGGTTCAACGTTTACCCTAATGAGCTGGAAGATGTGCTGGCCCGCCATCCGGATGTAGAACTTTGCGCGGCTATTGGTGTGCCCTGTGAAAAAACAGGTGAGAAGATCAAAGTCTTTGTGGTAACCAAAAACTTGGCATTAACGTCTGATGACGTACGTAATCATTTCCGCCAGTATGTAACCGGCTACAAAGTGCCTAAGCTGGTGGAGTTCCGCAGTGAGCTGCCCGTCACTAATGTGGGTAAAATCCTGCGTCGGGCTCTGCGTGATGAAGAGCTTGCCAAGACTGCAAAAGAACCAGCCACTGCTGAGTAATTAAGAGATTAGCAACAGTAAAGCATGACAGATCGGGATAACCGCAAAGACAGGGCAGCTGTTGCTGCAGAGATTGAAGACAGTCTGATTCGTGATCGCTACTGGCTGAAACGTCAGTGGCGAAGTTGGAAACGACTGTCTGGTAAGGAAAAAGGCCGCTTTTATCAGCGGTTGGAACGTTCCTGCCAGCAGAGTCGTGCACGTCGTGAGCAGTCAGTGAAACTGAACTGGGACGACTCCCTTCCTGTTGTTCAGAAAAAAGAAGAGATTGCGCGACTGATTGCTGACAATCAGGTTGTTATTGTTGCCGGTGAAACCGGATCGGGTAAAACCACTCAGCTTCCAAAGATCTGCCTTGAATTAGGGTTGGGCGTACATGGTCTGATAGGGCATACCCAGCCTCGTCGACTGGCAGCTCGCTCCGTGGGCAGCCGTATTGCCGAAGAACTGGAAGCAGAGTTTGGTGGGCTGGTTGGTTACCAGGTGCGCTTTACTGATCAGGTCAGTGAGCAAACCCGCGTTAAGCTGATGACTGATGGTATTCTGCTAGCTGAAATTCAGAATGATCGTTTCCTGAATGGCTATGACACTCTGATCATCGATGAGGCTCATGAGCGCAGCCTCAACATCGATTTCCTTCTGGGCTATTTAAAGCTGCTGTTGCCAAAACGCCCGGATCTGAAAGTTATTATTACCTCCGCCACTATCGATGTTGAGCGTTTCTCCAGGCACTTTGCTAATGAAAAAGGTGTTGGCGCTCCCGTTATAGAAGTTTCCGGTCGTACGTTTCCTGTCGAAACCCTGTATCGCCCACTTGCTGAATTGGAAGTGGAAACAAAAGATGGTGATGAACGCCAGATGCAGGGTATTTACCAGGCTCTGGAAGAGATCGAAGACTTTGAACGCGGTGGTATAGGTCATCGTCTGGGTGATGTGCTGGTTTTCCTGCCCGGTGAACGAGATATTCGCGAAACCGCAAAGTTTCTGCGAGATAAAAAGCTCCGGGATACTGAAATCCTTCCCCTTTATGCCCGGCTGACTAACGCTGAGCAGAACCGTATTTTTCAGTCGCACCCTGGTCGTAGAGTTATTCTCTCCACCAACGTGGCGGAAACATCTCTGACAGTTCCGGGTATTCATTATGTAATTGATCCGGGTACGGCGCGCATCAGCCGTTACAGTGTTCGCAGCAAAGTGCAGCGGTTGCCGGTGGAAGCTGTTTCGCAGGCTTCGGCCAATCAGCGGAAAGGCCGTTGTGGTCGTGTCGCAGAAGGTATCTGTATTCGCCTTTACGATGAGGCGGATTTCCTGAGTCGGCCAGAGTTTACTGATGCCGAAATTTTGAGAACTAATCTGGCCGCAGTAATTCTGCAGATGCTCAAGCTTGGACTGGGTGATGTTACCAAGTTCCCGTTTGTGGATCGGCCAGATAACAGCGCCATCAATGATGGTTATAAATTGCTGCAGGAGTTGGGAGCTGTTGATAAGAACGGCCGCCTGGCCCGTGTTGGTAATCAACTGTCTCGCTTGCCAATCGACCCGCGTATTGGTCGAATGATTCTGGCAGCACATGATACCAATGCAGTTGATGAGTTATTGATCATTGCCAGTGCATTGGCTGTTCAGGATCCAAGAGAACGTCCGGCTGAAAAGAAACAGGCTTCTGATCATGCTCACCGGGAATTTTACGATGATGACTCTGATTTTCTTACCTATGTAAACTTGTGGCGCTGGTATGAAGAGCAGCGACAGGAGCTTTCTTCCAATCAATTACGCAAACTGTGCAAAAAGCATTTCCTCAGCTTTATGCGGATGCGGGAATGGAAGGATATGCATCGCCAGCTGGCTCTGGTGTGCAAAGACCTGAAGCTTCTCCATAACAATGAACCTGCCACTTATGCGGATGTTCACAAAGCACTTTTAGCAGGTTTGCTCAGCCATCTGGGTAATAAAACCGAAGAGGCAGATTATCTCGGAGCTCGCAACCGCAAGTTCTGGGTGTTCCCTGGTTCTGGTTTATTTAAACGTAAACCCAAATGGGTGATGACCGCAGAGCTGGTGGAAACCTCCAAGCTTTACGCCCGCACCGTGGCGAAAGTGGAACCTTCCTGGATTGAGCCGCTAGCTGGTCATCTTATTAAACGCAACTGGTTTGAGCCTCACTGGGAAAAGAAGCAGGCTCGTGCGGTTGCCTACGAGCAGGCAACACTTTACGGGTTGGTAATTTATTCCCGCCGGAAAGTGCATTACGGCACCATTGATCCGGTTGTGTCCCGGGAGTTATTGATCCGGGAAGGCTTGGTCGCCGGACACTACACATCTAAAGCACCGTTCTTTGCCCATAATCAGCAGCAGATTTCTGAAGTTGAGGAGTTGGAGGCCAAGTCTCGGCGTCAGGATATTCTGGCGGATCCGGAAACTTTGTTTGCTTTTTATAATGACCGTATTCCGTCTGATGTGGTGAATGGCGCTGGATTTGAATCCTGGCGTAAAAAAGCAGAAAAAGAAGAACCAAAGGTTCTGTTCCTGACCAAAGAGTATTTGATGCAGCATGATGCTGCTCATGTGACGGCGAACCAGTATCCGGATCGCCTGAAACATGAAGGCATGGAGTTACCACTGACTTATCACTTCTCTCCAGGAGATGAAGATGATGGTGTGAGTGTTTCTGTGCCAGTTTCTCTTTTACAGCAGCTCCCTAAACAGCGTCTGGAATGGCTGGTACCCGGCATGCTGGAAGAAAAGGTTGTGGCACTGATCCGCTCGTTACCTAAACAGATTCGTAAGAACTTTGTGCCGGTTCCCGATTACAGCAAGGCGGCGATGGAAGGGTTAAATGCCTGTGATGAATCCCTGACTGAGTTGCTGGGCGTAAAGCTATTTCGTATGAGTGGCGTGCGCATTCCGGAAGATGCCTGGAAGCCGGAGACCCTTGATGACCACTTCCTGATGAATATCCGGGTGCTGGATGATGACGGTAGGCTGCTGGGGCAGGGGCGTGACTTCTCCAAACTGCGGGAGAAATTTGCTGACAAGGCACAATCCAGCCTGCGGGATATGACCGACAAAGGCATGGAGCAAACCGGTATTACCAGTTGGACTCTGGGAGAATTGCCGGAAGAGGTGCGCCAGACTCGGGGAGGGTTGTTGTTCCGTTCATTCCCTGCGCTGGTGGATGAGAAGGATTCTGTGTCCCTGCGTTTGTTTGATAGCCCGGAGATGGCCAGAGAAGAAATGGTCTGGGGTATGGCGCGGTTAATACGTCTTTCTCTTGCTGAGCAGGTGCGCTTTATGCTCAAACAGATGAAGAATCTGAACCGGATAACGGTTCTGGCGGTTAACTCCGTGCCGAAGACCGTATTGCTGGAAGATATCGAATTGTTCGTGATTCGCTATGTTTTCCTCAATGATGAAAGCCAGTGGCCCAGAAATGAAAATGGCTTCCGAACTCTTATTGCGCAACATAAGGCCGATCTGGTGCCGTTTGCCGAGAAGCTGGATAAACTGCTGCTGGATATTTTTACTCGTAATAACGCTATTCAGAAACGTTTGAAAGGTAAGTTATCTTTTCAGGTGGCTTTGTCGATGTCCGATATTCAGGCTCAGTTGGGTAATCTTATTTTCAAAGGTTTTTTGCGCCAGACTCCTATGGATTGGCTGGAACAGTTTCCCCGCTATCTTTCTGCGGTTGAACAGCGGCTGGATAAGCTTGGTGCTAATTTTAACCGGGATCGGGTGCAGACCGATGAGCTTCAGCATTTGCAGGAAGCCTGGAGCGCTCGGCGAGAGGCTCTTGCCAAGCAGAAAATTGTTGATGCCACTCTTTGGGAGTATCGCTGGATGCTGGAGGAGTACCGGGTATCACTGTTTGCCCAGAGTTTGAAAACACGGATGCCGGTTTCTGACAAACGCCTGCGTAAACTCTGGGAAGAGGTTTCCGTTCCCTAGAAAAGGGTAAAGAGTTGGCTGCTTATACCAACTTTGTTGCCTTAATGTTACAGCGGCAGATCTTAGGTTTTATTGGTCTGCCTGCTGCTATACCATCAGCCAAATAATAAAATCTGGCATCTTTTTCATACCAGATACAAACCCAGATAAGAAAGAGCGTTCAAGGGGTTTCATGTGACAGATGTTGTTCTGACCGGCACCGGACTTTATACACCTTCTGCATCCATCAACAACGATGAGCTAGTGGCTTGTTTTAATACCTGGGTGCAAGCTGAAAATGATCGTAATCGTGACGCTATTGCCGCAGGGGAGTGCCAGCCCTTGCAAGAAAGCAGCAGTGCATTTATTGAAAAAGCCTCAGGCATTCGCAGCCGCTATGTGATGGATAAAGAAGGCATTCTTGATCCGGAACGGATGGTACCCCGGCTTCCTGAGCGCAGTAATGATGAGCCTTCTATTCAGTGTGAAATGGCACTCGGTGCTGCCCGGCAAGCACTAGAGCAGGCTGGTATTGCTGCAGAAGATCTGGATGGAGTGATTGTTGCCTGCTCCAATATGCAGAGGGCTTACCCAGCGGTGGCTGTTGAAGTTCAGCATTTTCTTGGGGCTGGAGGTTTCGCTTTCGATGTGAATGTGGCGTGTTCATCAGCCACGTTTGGCCTGCAGGTAGGCCGCGATATGATCCGTTCTGGCAGTGCTCACAGGGTACTGATGGTTAATCCGGAAATCTGCACCGGCCACCTGAATTTCCGGGATCGTGACAGTCACTTTATCTTTGGTGATGCCTGTACAGCAGTCATTCTCGAAAGCAGCGATGTGGCAAAAGAAGGTGGCTGGAATGTGCTGGGAACCCGGCTTTGGACAAGCTTCTCTAACAATATCCGTAACAACGCAGGCTTTTTAAACCGGGCAGCGGAGGAAGGTATTGGTCAGCCAGATAAGCTCTTTGTTCAGAATGGCCGTAAAGTGTTTAAGGAAGTTTGCCCCCAGGTAGCCAAGCAGATTACCGAGCATCTGGCTGATATGGATATTCCTGTGTCTGATATCGGCAGAATGTGGCTGCACCAGGCAAATCTGGCCATGAATCAGCTGATTTCTAAGCGCGTACTTGGTCGTGAGGCTTTGCCGGAAGAGGCACCAGTTACCTTGGATGAATATGCCAACACCAGTTCTGCTGGTTCCGTGATTGCGTTTCATAAATACAGCCAGGATATGGCTTCAGGAAGCAAAGGCGTACTGTGCTCCTTCGGCGCAGGTTATTCCATTGGCAGTGTGATTCTGGAGAAACGTTGATCACAAACTGTCTTTTATTTTGTTGTGTAAAAAATGACCACTGGCATGTTGCACGAATGTTACTAGATTAAATGTAACTGTTTGCTGACGGAAAGGATTCCGCAACATGCCTCGCTCAACCCACTTCTCAAAAACTGCAATTGCGATTGCCGTCTCCTCTGCGGCAGGTTTGTTATCTTCTTCTATTCATGCTGCGCCACTGGTTATCAATAAAACCGGTATGGTGAACAGTGAGGCCAGAATCGGTGCCAGTGGTGATAGCGCGGCTATCAGCCTTGAGAAGAAAACTAATATTCTGTCTGCCAGCCGGTGTAATCAGCAATCTCACACCTGTGTATTTGAGAATAATGCTGCGGTTTCTGCCGGAGATTCAACTTATGCAGTCGAATTAAAATCGGGTGCCTGGTTCAGTGTTACCAATAACAGTGCTATCAGTAATCCCGGTGGAACAGTCATATACTCCAGCAACACGGCTGGAGATTTTGATCTGACTGTGAACGATGCAGGTTCGATCAAAGGTAATGTCGCTGTTAATTACCTGGCTTCAAAGCTGTTTAGTCTGGTTTCGTCTGGAATCATAGAAGGTGATATTTCCGTCGCTGCAGATTCCGATAATGATTCGGTGACATTCACGGGTGGCAGCTATTCAGGAACAATTACAGGCGTTGAACAGGTTCAGTTTACCAGCGGGCAGACAAATGTAAGCGGTAATTTCACACTCTATGGAACGGGCACTCGCTACCTCAAGGTGTATACCGGGGGAGAGCTTGAAACATCAGGCCTCACAGTGAGTGGAGGTGACTTTATTATGTCATCTGGGTCAAAGCTCACTTTTGATCTTGAAGATAATAACAAGGTCAGCTCTGGCAGTTCTGCCGTGGCTATTGATGCCAGTTCAACCACTTCGGTTGATATTGATGATGGTAAGCTCGTTGTGTATCCAGCTGCCTCCCATACCAGCGGCTCTGAAACTTACCGCCTGCTAAGCGTGCCTTCTACTTTGCCGTCGAATGATGTTGAGTTAGCTGTGAACCCTCTCTACACCATTGCCAGGGCAGACTCTGGTAGTGAAGTCCGGGTTACGGTCGCCCGGAATAGTAAAGATCCCAGCGATATCATCACAGAGAATGGTGGCAGCCAGAGTGAAGGCGATGCCTATGAAAAGGGACGTGGTGCTGCTATCGATGCTATACAGTCCGGAGGTTCAGCGCAGGAGAAAGCTGAAAAGCTGCTTGATAACTTTAACAGTAAAACAACAGCAGAAGGAGCTACGCGTTTAGCTAATGAGTTACTGCCCAATGTTACCGGTTCTGCTAAGGATCATGCTTTGAACATGACAACTCAAGTTCATGGTCAAGTCACTGAGCAGATGGATAACAAAACCAAAGGGGTGAATACGGGAGATGGCCTCCGGGACAGCTCTTTCTGGATGCAGGCTCTGCATAATGAAAGCAAGCAGGACGACCGTAAAAAGTCTGGAAGTACGGTGCGAGGCTATAGGAGCCGGGTTAATGGTTTCACTATGGGCCTTGATACCGATTTAAGCCCTGACTTCTTGGCAGGTATTGCTCTTTCCTACGGTAAGGGCGATATCAATAAAAATGATGTTGAAGATGAAACCGACGTTGAAACTTATCTGACCACACTTTATGGGCGCTGGGGTTTGGATGAATACACAGATCTTGATGTGATGGTGAACTACGGCGTTAATAAAAATGACCGCAGGCGGGTGTTTGATGTTGCTGGTAGTAACCTAAATCCTGCCACCTCTGAATTCGATTCAACCCAGTATGGTATCAAGGCTATTCTCAGCCGAAGAATGATGGCGGGCAAGTGGGAGGTGACTCCTATGGCCGGTTATCACTATACCCATTTCACCATTGATGCTTATACCGAAAAGGGCTCTGCTGCAGCTTTGAAAACAGAGAAGCAAAAATACAAAGTTAACGAATTAGGCGCTGGTGTAGGTGTTAGTCGAACATTTGATAGCCGTTACGGCCAATTTATCCCTGAAATGAAAGTGATGGGCTGGCATGACTTTAGCGCAGATCCTGTAGAGGTTGATTCACGGTTTGTGATCGGAGGGGATAACTTTGTCGCTAAAGGTGTAGCTCCCGAAAAAACAACCTGGAACGCCACCGCCGCAGTTACATGGAATCGTGATGAACGATTCGAACTGTCGGCTGGTTATGAGCGCAACTGGAGAAGTGGCTTTCACTCTGATTCCGTGTATGCACGGGTAGATTATAAGTTTTAAAGGTAAGAGTTGAGGTAAAGAGCGTTAGCTGTTTTTGATACTTTATAACTATTCATCCGTTGTCGGGTTTTGAATGTTAGAACAGCTTTTTAAAACAGATAACTGGCGTGTTGGCTTAGTGTGACTAGATTAAATGTAACGACTATTTGACAGAAAGGACTCTGCAATATGGCTACAAAAAATTTCCTTAAATCGGCACTGGCATTAGCTATTGCGTCAGCACCTTTTCATACTGTGCAAGGTGATGGGGGGGTGGAATTAAGCCCTACTCAGCCTGTGATTATTATAAAGTCTGGGGTTGTAAACCGAGAAAATCTCTCAGCAGAAAATGGCGATGCTACGGTCAAACTCAATAAGGTTGATCCCGGATTCGTATTCGGCTCGGGGGCCTGTAACTCGGCTGAACAGACCTGTGTTTATACTAACAAGGGTATTATTCAGGCCGGTGGCGCAACTTATGCTGTGCAAGTTCAGGAGGGTGCCTGGTACAAATTGGTGAATGGAGGTTCAATTCGAAACTCTGCCGGTGACACTATTACTAGTGATCCCAATGCAGGCAATTTCACCATTGTAAACTCAGGAGATCTTTCTTCATCTGGTTTAGCTAAGGTGATTAATCATCAGGCTAATACAGTGTTTACACTGGAATCATCTGGATCAATCACTGGTAATATCGACATCAGTGTTGATAGTGATACTGATACGCTGTCTTTTTCTAACGGCAGTTTTTCAGGGATAGTAAACGGTGCTGAGCAGGTTGACGTGTCAAATGAATTTGGCTCCACAGTGGAAGTGAATGGCGTGGTGAATTTGTCAGGTTCGGGAAGCGATAAATATTTTATTGTCTCCGATAGTGCGGCACTGCAAACCTCGGGGTTAACTGTTAACGGTGCGAACACAACTTTCCAGCCTGGTACACAGCTATTGTTGGAACTGAACTCTGCAACTCCTGGAAGCTCCATTCTGACATCAGATAGCCAAATTGGTGTAGGGGGAACGATTGTTGTGATCCCAGACACATCACATACTGGTTCGGTCAGTTACACCCTTCTCCAGGATACCGCTGGCATTGGTGGGACTAATGCAACACTCGAAGTCATGGATCTTTACACCGTGACAAAAACCTCTACATCCGGCAATCAGCTTGTTGCCACAGTAGAGTTGATCCCGGATAGAGAGCCTGAAGATGTTGCCGGAACAGGGGGAGCCAATGGCAGTGAGAGGCGGGCTTACGGAAGTGGCTTTGACGCAGCTGGTACTGCCTCACAGGGTACTGGAGCGACCAGAGAACAAGGTGAAAAGCTTCGCGATAACTTTTTCCGCCAATACACTCCCGAAGCTGCTGCACGTTTGGCTGCCGAGCTTCTTCCTGCTTTGAACCGCTCCTCTGTTGAGGCTGGGCTGAATGTTGTCACCGTTTCCAATAAGGCTATGGTGAGCCGGATGGACAGCAAGGTGGGCGTTAATACCGGTGATGATATAAAGCCTCATTCATTTTGGATGCAAGCGTTACATAATGAGGCTCATCAAGATGATCGCAGGCATCACAGCAGCACGATCCGCGGATATCACAGTCGTTTGAATGGCTTCACTATGGGTCTTGATGTTGATGTTATGGATCTGGGCACCATTGGTTTCGCCGCGTCTTATGCCACGAGCGATATCAATAAGAATGATGTTGAAGACGAAACCAGTATTGATAGCTATTTGGCAACTCTGTACGGGCGCTGGCAGTTAGCAGATGCACTTTCTCTGGATGTGCTTCTGAACTATGGCATCAACAAAAACGAACGAAAGCGGGTGTTCGATATCACTGGTTCTGATCTGAACCCAGCCAAGTCAGAGTTTGATTCAAAGCAGATAGGTATTAAGGCTATTCTTCGCCATTCTATGGATATTGGGGACTGGGAATTGTCTCCCATGCTTGGTTATCACTACAGCCACTTTACCGTTGATGCCTACGATGAGAAGGGTTCTGCTGCGGCTCTCAGAACGGAGAAACAAAAATACAAAGTTAATGAATTGGGTGCTGGTGCAGGTATAAGTCGGGTTTTCAATACTAAGTACGGGTACTTTACTCCGGAAGTTAAAGTTATGGCGTGGCATGACTTTAGCGCAGACCCTGTAGAAGTGAATTCCAGGTTTGTTGTCGGTGGAGACAGCTTTGTTGCCGAAGGTGTAACCCCAGAAAAAACAACTTGGAATGCCACAGCTGGGGTGACATGGAATCGTGATGACCGGTTCGAGTTTTCAACAGGTTATGAGCGTAACTGGAGAAGTGGTTATCACTCCGACTCTGTGTATGCCCGGGTCGACTATAGCTTCTAATCCCCCCCTCTTTCGTTTGATCAAGAGCGGCTTCGGTCGCTCTTAACTTTTGATCGAATCAGAAAGGAATGAGAGTTATGTGTTCACTTCAGCGCTTGTCTTTCTGGGTAACCCTCTGTTTCTGCATGTTCAGCATGCAGTTTGCTAAAGCCAATAATCCTCTGCGAGTTGATTCTGAAGGATTGGAGTATCTTGAATCTATTACCGGCAGGGCTGGGCAAAATGGAGCGGTTATTTTAACCAACAGTTCATACAGTATTTGGTCACCTCTCACAAATAACTGCTGGATGCGTTGGTTTCCTATTCCCTGCAAATTTTCAAACAGCGGAAAAATTTATTCTGGTGAAGCTATTGCTGCTTTAGCGGTAGAGCCGGAGTCATCCTGGAGTATTGTTAATCAGCAGGATGGCATTATTTCTACTTCAGCAGAAGCGGAGCAAAGCACTGTCGCTTTGCAGCTGCTTTCTGGTGTGGGAGTGGTGATTCTGGAAAATGAGGGACAGATTTCAGCAAAGCCAAATAATGGAACGGCCATCCGGGTTTATAAGCGAGACCCCTTTTATGAAAGTTTTGCTATGAAGTTCCGCTGGAAAAATTCAGGGCTTATCGAGGGGCGCGTTGCATTTAATGTGGGCTCAGAAGGTCGTTTTGAATTTACCAATACAGGTAATGTTTATGGCGATATTCTGGTAATGGACGATGAGGACAGGGACTTTGTTGCTCTAGAAGAGAATGCCAGTTTTATTGGCAATCTGCGGGGAGTGGAAAATCTGTCAATCAACAGTATGGGGACACCAGAAGAGAGAACGACCGGTAATGAAATTCACTGGAGTGGCAGTGTTGAACTCTCGTCATCTCAGCCTCGCTCTGCTGTCAATGTTTCTGCGGAAACTGCGTTAGTGACAACAGGTATTAACATGTTGAACGGTGATTTGATATTTGGTGAAGATGTTAAGCTCAACGTAGAGGTAAATGAAAATCATATATCAGATGCTTCTGTACCCGTAATTCAGTCATCGGGGCGGGTAGAGTTTAAAGGGCATACTCATTTTTATCTGGATTTGAAAAATGTGCGTATACCCGAAAAAAAAGAAATTCAGTTAATTGCTGTGAAAAAGATGAATCTCGAAACCCTGAATATCTCTTTTTACACAGATGAAAGATTCAGTGTGGATATTGTCCGGCTTACAGGGAATGAACTCGTCATCTCCGTTCAGAAAAAACAACCGATCCATGATGAAATCTAAGGTACTGATGTTCTCAAAGGGAGTTGAGAGATGAAAAAGGTACTCGCCATCCTGCTCGTGCTTATTGGGGCGGTGATAGTTGTGCCCTATATCCTGGCACTGGGGGAAGACGATGCTAATGAGCCTGAAGAGTATGAGCAGGAATATGTAGATGAGTGGGATGATGGTTATGTAGATGATGAAGAAGTCGATCTCGATCAAACCTGGGATGATATGGATGAAGTTCAGAGTTTCGATGAGGAAGAAGAGGAAATCAATTACGACCCCTACGGCGAAACTCCTGATGATTTAAATAATGATCCCACAGACGAAGGTGGTGAGGGGGCACCTTCGCGCAGGAAAGATAAAAAAAAGAAACCTGACGATGCTGATGAAGTCGGTGAAGAAATCGATGAAGAGTATCAGCAGGATCTTTATGACGATGATATGGACAGCTACAGCGAATTCACTGATGAATACGAAGAAAATGAAGAAGAGCCGGAGTATGGTGAAGAAGAGTATCTTGAGGAGTATGAGCTAGAAGAAGATGATGGTGAGGAATATTTGGAGGATTATGATGGGGGATATGACGAAACTGATGAAGGATATTATCAGTGATAACGTTTTAAGCCCTGTCATGGTTCTGTAATACAAAGCCTGTAAATTAAGACTTGTGGTCAGTTATGACACAAAAGCTGTTTTGACAGTTTCTGCTCTTATTCAACCGCCATTCCCCCGGCGGTTTTTTTTGTCTGAAATCAGTAAATTGCCTTCTTTTTCGAGAAGCTCCGGCTAGGGTTTGACGAACCAAAAGCTTATGCCTTAACTGGTAAGTAATACGTCTGTTACAGACGTTTTCGTCTTCTCCGATCTCTTCTCGTGCAGCTGTTTGACCCGAAAGAGTGATTGCTAAACACGGATGGTTGGCAATATGGGTGATTCAAGCCGTATTCTGGTGATTGAGGATGATCAACACCAGAGACAGCAACTTCGTACAATACTCGAATTTCTTGGACACGACATCGTGCTCTCCGGAGCCGGTGGTTGGGAAACCCGCATAACAATTGCGCCAGAAGACTGCCTGGCGGTGATTGTTGGGCGTTCTCCCCGTACCCTCGATATTCTTAAACAGTTGAATCGACACTGTCCTGCACTGCCCATTCTGATTAATGGAGCATTCAGTCGCGTTGGCCTGCAGGGAAGCCTGCGCCGCCAGGTTGTTGGTGAGCTGGAGCATCCTCTCACCTACAGTCAGATTGTTGATGCTCTGCATCTGGTTCAGGTCTATAGAATTCACTGTCGTCAGGGCCAGATTCTGGCCGGACATCATGATGCTCAACTGTTCCGGAACCTTGTAGGCAATAGCAGAGCAATTCGTCAGGTGCGAGCTTTGATGGCTCAGGTTATGGATAAGGACGTGAATGTTCTTATCACTGGCGAGTCTGGTACCGGGAAAGAAGTGGTGGCTTGTAATCTTCACGAGCATTCGAACCGTAAAGATGAACCATTTGTACCGGTGAATTGCGGTGCTATTCCTCCCGATTTGCTGGAAAGTGAACTGTTTGGTCACGAAAAGGGCGCTTTCACTGGAGCTATCGCAACTCGCAAAGGCCGCTTTGAACTGGCTGAGGGCGGTACGCTGTTTCTGGATGAAATTGGTGATATGCCATTATCCATGCAGGTGAAGCTGCTGAGAGTCCTGCAAGAAAAGAAGTATGAGCGGGTTGGTGGAACGGCTTCTATTGATGCAGATGTTCGCATTATTGCTGCCACTCATAATGACCTGGAAAAAATGGTGGCTGAAGGGAAGTTCCGTGAAGACCTGTATTACCGTTTGAATGTTTTCCCCATCGAAACTCCATCTCTCCGCCAGCGTTCAGAAGATGTACCGCTGATCCTGAATGATCTGATTAACCGCATGGAACGTGAACAGCGTGGTTCTGTACGTTTCAGCTCAGCTGCTATCTTGTCTCTCTGTCGTTATGAGTGGCCGGGGAATGTTCGGGAGCTGGCAAACTTAGTGGAACGTCTGGCCATTATGTACCCCATGGGGGTTATTGGGTTGGAAGAGTTACCAGGACGTTTCCGCAAAGCGTCCAGTGAGGCGGCTCAGGAATCGGGTGTTGCGGAAATGTTTCCAACCACAATTCAGCCTTCAGGTATGGGTGGGTTGGATGAACTGGCGGTATTGCCGGTGAACGGGCTGAATCTGAAAGAGTTTCTTTCAGATCTTGAACGTAAGTTGATCCGTCAGGCTCTGGATGACTGCAGTAATGTTGTTGCCCGTGCAGCGGATAAACTTCAGGTTCGCCGGACCACTCTGGTGGAAAAAATGCGCAAGTATGGTCTGAACCGCTATGAGCAGGCAGATAATACCTCTTCTCCTTAAGAGTCTTTTGATTTTCGGTTCTTCTCTCGCCTTGGGAGGAGAGCCGGAAGCCACCTCCCAGATAGCTGAACAGGTGGCTTCACCAGAACCTGATGCCGAGCTTGGCATGATGGAACTGTTGAAGATGCTGTTTACCTTTGTGTTTGTTATCTGCCTTATGTTTGGCTTGGCTTGGTGGGTTAAGCGCTGGCGGCCAGAATTAGCTACTGGTCAGGTGGGTTTAAAAACCAAAGCTGTTCTTTCTCTGGGGGGAAGAGATCGAGTAGTGGTGGTTCAGGCTGGAGAGCGTGAATTGTTGTTGGGTGTTTCTTCCGGTCGAATTACTCTCTTGGGAGATTACGACAAGCTGTTGCCCGATCCAGAGGTTAAACCTGACAGCGCGCAAAAATTTCGTGATCTTCTGAAACGTTCCTGATCCTCTCTGAAAGTCTTTCCTGAACAATATCCAGTGTGGCTGAATTGCCATACTGGATATTTTGTATTTACCCTGTCGTATTCTTGAAAAAAACATTTTTCATTTCTCTTTTTCTTGTCTCTTTATGACGGGCATCTGACGTTTTTCTACTGTTGGAAAAGTTCTGTTCGGCAGGAATCTGGCGACGCCAGTTTGACATGTCAAAAAACAGAGAAAATCGAAAGATAGTCTCCCTATGCTGTACGACAGCGGATTTATTTATCTTTGTTATTTTTCTTATAAAACAGTTGGTTATGGTTTTGTGATGAATTTTTAACAGAAAGGTCCAAGTTGGCACGGTCGCTGCAATACCTAGGGTATGCGCGCCAAGGATGGCGCAAAGATCCAACAATAGAGCGGACCGTAAAGGACTATGGATGTGAAACCCGCAAGAGTAATTGCTATTGCCAGTGGGAAGGGAGGCTCAGGGAAGAGCTTTCTAACCCTGAACCTTGCCGAGGCGCTGTCCCGGATGGGGCGTAGGGTCGTTATTCTGGATGCCGACTTTGGCCTCGCCAATATTGAACTGCTGGCTGGCGTTCAACCGGAAAAGTCTGTCGCTGATGTGCTGGCTGGCCGGTGCGACATTACTGAAACCCTGATTGAAGGCCCTGGTGGTGTTCGGATTATTCCCGGAAGCCGAAGTGAGCCTGATATGGCAGCACTTTGTCATGGTCGTCTTTCTGGGCTGATTAATGCCATTGATGTTCTGGCCGGTGATGTTGACTACCTGCTGATCGATACAGCCGGTGGCTTGTCCGCGAATGATTTGCAATTGATTCAGGCTGCCGGTGAGCTGCTGGTGGTTATGACTCCTGACCCTCTGTCACAGGCAGATACCGCTGATTATATAAAAGCATTGCGCGGACATTGTGGAATTCAGCAGTTCGGCATTCTCACAAATATGACCCGCCGTCAGCGTGAAGGTCACACTCTCGTTGAAACTCTTCAGCAACGTCTGGATTTTGAACAGGACCTTGTTCTTCGTCACTGTGGACAGGTGCCGTTTGATCAAGATGTGGCGAAGTGTTGTCAGAACTTCCAGACCATTCTGGAAACCCGCCCGGAATCCCGTACTGCCAGAGCACTGCAAATGCTGGCGGAAACACTGGATCGTCGACGCATCAGCAGCCCGGTTGCTGGTGGTATGACCTTTTTCCTTGAACAGACTGTTAATGCAGGGGGCATGTAAGCATGGAAGCGCTTGTTCACAATGCCAGTGATAATGATGAAAGCAATCGTAAACATCTTTATCAGGTCGAAATCGTTGAGAAACATGCCAATCTGGTGAAACGGATTGCACGACATTTGTCTGCCAGAATGCCCGCCAGTGTTCAGGTTGATGACCTTGTACAGGCTGGCATGGTTGGTTTGCTGGAAGCCGCCGGAAAATATGATGCGGAAAAGGGCGCAAGTTTTGAAACCTTCGCCGGTATTCGTATTCGTGGCGCCATGCTGGATGAAATTCGCCGTGGTGACTGGGGCCCCCGATCCGTTTACAGAAACTCCCGTCGGGTGAGTGAGGCCACACAAATTGTTGAGGCCCGTGTGGGTAGAGATGCCCGTGATGCGGAAGTGGCTGCAGAACTGGATGTATCTCTCGATGATTACTTCAACATGGTTAAAGACCTGAAAGGCTGCCGATTGTTCAGCTTTGAAGATATGTTCGACAGCGAAGAGTCCCGTTTTCAGCGCCCGGGTGATGGTTGTACGCCAGATGCTGATTTGTACGATGAGAAATTCCGCAATGCTCTGATGAATGCCATCAAGTCTTTACCAGAAAGAGAGCAGCTTGTGCTTACCCTGTACTACGATAAAGAACTGAACCTGAAAGAAATTGGCAAACTGCTGGGAGTGAGTGAATCCCGGGTCAGCCAGATTCATAGTCAGGCTGCATTACGGTTGCGTGGACGCCTGCAAAACTGGAAATGATTTCCGGTTTTCAGGTTGTTACAACTCAGATGCTGGGAAAGATGTTCTGAAAGTCGTGACATGTAACAGGGAGGTTGCAATGTCGTATAGAAATACCTGGGCGGTGTTTGGGGTTCTTGTTTCGTGGCTTGGTTTGGCAGGAGTTGTTAATGCCAAAGAAGCACCAGAATCAATCAATGGGGCTGAAACTATTACCACGACTCAGGCTCAGGAGCTCTTTCGCAGTGGTGCCACCTTTATAGATGTTCGTAACCGGCAGAAGTGGCAGTGGGGGCACATCCAGGGAGCGCATCACTTTGATTTGCGTTCAACCTTTGGCTTGCTTCGGCACCCCGGCTTTATCAAGAAAGATCACCCGGTAGTGATTTACAGTAATGGCCCTCATACCATGCGTGGCGCGTTGGCCACCTATATGGCAGCATCCTGGGGGTATGAGAACGTTTACTTTTATCGGGATGGTTACTTTTCCTGGCTGGCAACTGATCTTCCGGTAGCCAAAGCCCAAAAAAGCAGTGCACTGGAAGCAGCGATTATGCAGTCCGCTCCCAGATAAGAGTTCGTGTTTCGTTATTTCTGCTCGATGATAACAGTCGCTTCCCGCATCCGGCTTCCGTAATAGCCAGCCCAGTATTCGCTGTCTTTACCGCTGTCGCTGAAGCGGATGTATTTGGGAAGTCGCTTATAGTTCTTAAATACATGGGTTTCTGTGATCCACTTCTGATCTCCACCCCACTGACAAGGACCTTTGACGATCTTTGGGCCGGTTGTCCAACGGTCGATAACCTGCCGGTTTCCGTCCAGTAAAGTCACAGTCAGGCTGTATTTGTCATTGCCGCAGTAGGTGCGATTGAACTGTTGTCCGACAAGAATACGGGGAACGGATTTGCTTTTTCCCCGGTTGCTTTCAAAGAAACGACCGATATCAATCTCTTGATAACGAGATACGTTGTAATAAGGCGTAGCAAAGAAGCCTGTTGCTGCACCGCCATACCCCCATTTCACTCTGTTGTGAAGATAAGGGCCGCCTGAGCGGTTGTGGCGGCTATCGCTTTTCCAAGTGTTCTCGTAGCGACCATAGTTGTTCGGGTTTTTAATCAGGTTTACATTGTATCCGATCAGGTTATGCCTGAAGCCAATATCTTTGTAGGAAATCTCAATCGGGTCATTACCTTTGGTTAACTCAGCGCCCAGAGTGAAGTAGGGGCCAATGTTGTCATTTCTGCCCACGTCGCCTTTCCAAAGAACGACGGACTTTCGGTTGATGAACCAGAAAACTTTGCCGGGAATCGGGCGAATACCATCATATTTTGACCATACGGCTCTTACGGTCATGGAAGTCCACTCATTCCGCTTTAAAACCTGGTCCGCTTTGACTTTATGAACCAGAGTGACTTTGCCTTTCCCTTGACACTTTCTCGAATCGCCAATGGATGTTTTGCGCAGATCTTTAAAGTCACAGCTCTGTTCAAGGGTCAGGGGTCCAGAGTCGGAGCGGGCAATGAGGGCAAGGAAACCATCACGAATTTCCAGAGTCAGCGGGTCGAAACCGGTTGTCTCAAAAGTTGCACCCTGTTGGATAAGAGAAATGTAATCTGTGCCTTCTTTCAGCCAGACGCTTCCTCGATATTTGCCAGCCAGCATATGACGGTCGCTGTCAGGAGTACCCTTCCATCGGGCAAGTATCAGATGTTCATCATCGGAGGGGATCTGATCCAGACGAATTTTAAAACGGTAGTTATTCAGCGTTCCAGTTTGCGCTCTGCCTGCGCAATGTTTGTAGATCAGCTCTCGGTCTCTTATGAACTGCAGTTTCCGGTCATAGTATCCTTTGAACTGATTGTGCTCCTCTGAGCCAATGAAACAACTGCTCAGCCAACCTTCTTCGCCACTGCCATCGATGCGGATATTGACTTGGTCATTGCCTGTATCGATTTCTGTAACGGTCATTTTTCCGGAAGCCTGACCATCGCTAACAGGCACCATCTGCTTACTGATCCGGCAGCTTGAGTCGGCGTATTCCGAACCAATAAATAAGCGCTGCTCAATCTCTCCTCGGGGATTATCGATGTCAGCGCGACAAACTACTGAGTTTGGCTTTTGCGAGGTTGCTGGAATAGCGGCAGCCTGAGTATTTACTGCAAGCAGTGCGCTGAAGGAAATCAATAGCGTCCGGATCATAGACCTTTACCTGTGTCGGTCATCTGTTACCGGGCGTATCGGCTTTTAAAGGTGTTTTCTTAGAGATGCTGTTTCCCTAAAACAACTGCAGAAACCGTAGTAGATTAGTTTGAACCGTAATATAGTAGCGCTGGTTTTTATCTGGTCTGGAATATCGGTTTGTCTCAGCTTCCCTTCCTGTCTGTCTCCGGGCTGACATGTGAACGCGATGAACGCATCCTCTTTGAATCTTTGGATTTCACGCTGTCGGCGGGTGAAATTCTTCAAATTTCTGGCCCAAACGGGGCGGGCAAAACAACCCTTATGCGGGTTATTGCAGGGCTGTCACTGGATTTTCGCGGGCAGATTAACTGGTGTGATCAACCGGTTGAGCAAGATCGGCCTGGCTTTCAATCCTCTCTCCTTTATATGGGGCATCAGCCCGGCGTGAAATCCACCATGACTCCGGAAGAAAACCTTCAATGGGCCATGGGACTGCACCGTACATTAACCCGGGAAGAAATCTGGGAAGTTTTGGAGAAGGTAAAGCTCCGTGGTTATGAGGATGTTCCCTGTTATCAGCTTTCTGCTGGCCAGAATCGTCGTGTAGCGTTGGCCCGCCTGTTTTTGGCTAAGCAGAAACTCTGGATTCTCGATGAGCCGTTTACTGCCATAGATAAACTGGGAGTAGCCGAGCTTGAGCAAACCTTGGTGGATCATGCCAGTGCTGGTGGTTTAGTGATGATGACTACTCACCATGAAATGAATGTGGAATATTCCGGCTTCCGCCAACTGGTTCTGGGAGAAAAACAATGAGTGTCTCCCAAGGTGTAATGGTTGTCTTAAAGCGGGATCTGAACCTGGCGTTTCGCAACAGGGGGGATCTTATTAATCCCCTGATTTTCTTTATGCTGGTCGCTACGCTGTTTCCTCTGGGAGTTGGGCCTGATCCAGACACTCTTCTGGTTATGGGCGGTGGTGTGATCTGGGTATCTGCGCTTCTGGCTAACCTTCTGGCGATGGACAGCCTGTTCCGTTCCGATTTTGAAGATGGTTCCCTAGAACAGCTTATGCTGGGGCCGCAGCCACTGTGGATGATCGCCATGGCGAAGGTAACCAGTCACTGGCTGGTCACCGGCTTACCTCTAACGCTGCTTTCACCAGTGCTGGCCATTATGTTTGGCTTGCCCGTTGATGCTCTGCCTGCCATTGTTGCCACGCTTATATTGGGCACGCCTTTGTTAAGTCTTATAGGCGCTATTGGTGCAGGTTTGACTGTCGGCTTGCGTAAAGGGGGTATCTTACTTTCCCTGCTTACTCTTCCTCTCTATATTCCTGTGCTGATTCTTGGCACTGGCGGGATTGATGCTGCAGTGAGTGAAATGGCCTGGAGTGGGCATTTGATGTGGCAAGGAGTGTTGCTGGTATTGGGGATTACCTTTGCTCCACTGGCTATATCTGCCTCGCTCAGAGTAAGTATTAGTGGGTAATTGTTAGTGGTTGAGTATTTATTGATCAGTATCAACTAATACAAAAAGTTTGTGGCGCTTCTGGAAATACCGGTATGGACTCAAAGCGCCAAAGCCTTAGAATAGCGACAAATACTTAAAGGGGTGGCTCTGTCTGGCTATGAAGTGGACCTTTTTCCATCGAATGTCATCGCCAAAATGGTTTTATGATTTCAGCGGTAAGTGCCTGCCTTGGGTAGGGATTCTGGCTCTGGGATGTATTGCCACTGGCTTGACCTGGGGTCTTCTGTTTACCCCTCCCGACTATCTTCAGGGGAACAGCTACCGGATTATTTTCCTGCATGTTCCGTCAGCCTCTCTGGCTATGACTGTTTATGTTGGTCTGGCAATCACTGCCGGTATTGGTTACATCTGGAAGATCAAACTAGCTGATATGGCCGTCAGCTGCCTAGCTCCTATAGGTGCATCATTCTGTGCGCTGGCTTTGATTACCGGTTCTATCTGGGGGAAACCAACCTGGGGAACCTGGTGGGTATGGGATGCCCGATTAACCTCTATGCTGATTCTGCTGTTCCTTTATCTGGGGCTTGTTGCTCTTCGTGAAGCGTTTGACAGTAAGGAAACGGCTTCCCGGGCTTGCGCGATTCTGGCTATGGTTGGTTTGGTGAATATTCCCATCATTAAGTTTTCTGTGGACTGGTGGAACACCCTTCATCAGGGCGCAACTATCAAGATGACAGAGAGACCGTCCATGGCTCTGGAGATGTTGGTGCCTCTGCTTATTTCCATTGCAGGCTTCTATCTGTTTTGTCTTTTCGTTTTCCTGCTCAGGATAAGAGCTGAAATTATCAGTCGTGAGCAGCGAACGTCCTGGGTCCGTGGTTTGCTGGGGGCAAAGTCCTGAATGTATTTTGACAGTATTAATGAACTGCTGACCATGGGAGGCCATGGCCCCTATGTCTGGGCAGCTTACGGGATTGGTCTCAGTGTTCTGGCGTGGAATCTGTTCACGCCTATCTTTCAGGGACGTAAAACAGCGGATGCTATTCGCCGCAATGCTCGCAGAGAGCAGATGCGCCATGAACAATTACAACGTGAGGGACGCTAATGAAAGCGGTACGTAAACAGCGTCTGATGCTGCTTCTTTTTATTGCCTGTGGGGTTGCGATTGCCATTGGCCTGGCTCTGACTGCATTACAGGAGAATATTAATCTCTACTTCTCACCTGCTCAGATGCAGCAGGGTGAAGCACCAGCAGGCAGCCGAATTCGCGGCGGTGGCCTGGTTGTGCCTGGCTCGGTAAAGCGCGCTGATGACAGCCTGAAAGTCAGCTTCCAGATCACCGACGGCGGCGGCATAGTTACTGTTCATTTTGATGGCATTCTTCCCGACCTGTTCCGTGAAGGGCAGGGCATTGTCGCTACAGGTAAGCTGGACGAGAAAGGTGAATTCCATGCCGATGAAGTTCTCGCCAAGCATGATGAGAACTATATGCCTCCTGAAGTCCAGGATGCTATCGACAAGGTTCATAAGCCGGAAAAGGCTTATGACAGCGCTCCGGATGCGGAGAAATAGCCATGATTCCTGAACTTGGGCAACTCTCCCTGATACTGTCACTCTGTCTGGCGGTATTGCTGGGGATTCTGCCGTTGGCCGGTACTTTTACCGGCCAGCGTAGCTGGCAGGCTTTGGCTCGCCCTCTGGCAGCCGGGCAGTTTGTATTTATGCTGCTGGCGTTTCTGGTGTTGGTGCAGGCATTTGTCGCAGACGACTTTTCAGTCGCTTATGTGGCTAACAACTCGAATAGTCAGTTACCGACTGTTTATAAGGTCAGCGCGGTATGGGGTGGCCATGAAGGATCACTGCTGCTTTGGGCTTTGATTCTCTGCGGCTGGACTCTGGCTGTTGCCATTTTTTCTCGCGGGCTTCCTCTGATTGTTCTGGCACGAGTGTTGTCTGTTATGGGGCTGGTCAGTATTGGTTTCCAGCTGTTTACACTGCTGACCTCTAATCCATTTACCCGCATCCTGCCTTATGCGCCACCCGATGGTGGTGACCTCAATCCTTTGTTGCAGGACTTTGGCCTGATTGTTCACCCACCCATGCTGTATATGGGTTATGTAGGTTTTGCTGTTGCCTTTGCCTTCGCTATTGCAGCATTGCTGGGCGGGCGACTCGATGCTGCATGGGCGCGCTGGAGCCGGCCATGGACTGTGGTTTCCTGGGTGTTCCTGACATTGGGTATTGCTCTGGGTAGCTGGTGGGCTTACTACGAACTTGGTTGGGGCGGCTGGTGGTTCTGGGATCCGGTTGAAAACGCATCCTTTATGCCGTGGCTTGTAGGTACCGCACTGATTCACTCTCTGGCGGTTTCTGAAAAACGTGGCCTGTTCAAGAGCTGGACGGTTCTGTTGGCTATCAGTGCGTTTTCGCTTAGTTTGCTGGGAACTTTCCTGGTTCGCTCCGGGGTGCTGACATCGGTGCATGCCTTTGCTTCTGATCCTGCTCGTGGCGCATTTATTCTGGCATTCCTGATAGTTGTTGTTGGCAGTTCCTTACTACTGTTTGCGCTTCGTGCACCAGTGGTGAAGAGTAAGAGTGGCTTCTCAATGTTGTCTCTCGAAACCTTCCTGCTGATTAACAATATTATTCTGGTCAGCGCCTGTGCCATGGTTCTGCTTGGGACTTTGTACCCTCTGGCCATTGATGCTTTGGGTATGGGTAAGATTTCCGTAGGACCTCCGTTCTTTAACGCTTCGTTTGTTCCTATGTCCCTGTTGCTGGCACTGACTCTTGGCGTTGGCGTAATCGCTCGCTGGAAAGATAATACTACTGGTTACCTGATGCAGCAGCTGCGCTGGTCTGCGATTGTTGCTCTGGCTCTTGGGCTGGTGGTGGCGTTTGTTGATGGCGACTCTTTCGAAGTACGTACCTTTGTGGTGATGTCGCTGGTGTTCTGGGTCGTTCTTGCTTCCCTGAAAGCCATTCTGAATCGCTGCCGTAATAAAGACTCTCTGCTGGAAGGTCTGAAGTCTGTTCCCCGCAGTGTTTGGGGAATGCATCTGGCTCATCTTGGTCTGGCTGTGGCTATGGTTGGTGTTCTGATGGTATCCATGGACAGCGTTGAAAAAGACCTGCGAATGGAGCCCGGTGATACTGTCACTCTGGGCAGCTACGAATTCCGCTTTGACGGTGTGAAAAAAGTCCGTGGACCAAACTACATCTCTGATTACGGAACCCTGAGAGTTCTCAGAGATGGTCGTGAAGTTGCAGTTATGCATCCGGAAAAGCGCAGCTATAACGTTCGCGGTTCGATTATGACTGACGCTGCAATCGATCCAGGCTTGTACCGTGATCTGTATGCAGCACTGGGTGAAGATCTTGGTAATGGAGCCTGGGCTGTGCGGGTGCAGATTAAGGCCTTTGTTCGCTGGATCTGGCTGGGGGCGATTCTGATGTCTCTGGGCGGTGTGCTTGCCGCATTGGACAAGCGTTACCGTATGCCTGTGCGTCGTCGTAAGACTGCGAAGGCAGCACTATCAACACAAGAAATGATAACCAGTTAACTCGGTGTGTGAATGAGACGCGTATTACTGCTTTTACCATTGCTGGGGCTGCTTGGACTGGGTGTTCTGTTCTTCCGTGGGCTGTCGCTGGATGATTCTGTTCCTTCAGCGCTGGTGTCCAAGCCATTTCCTGAGTTTTCTCTCCCTGTGCTTGAAAAGCCTGGGGAGTCTATGACTCAGGACTCTTTGAAAGGTCAGGTTTCTCTGGTCAATGTTTGGGGCACCTGGTGCCCAACCTGTTATGCCGAACATCCCTATTTGATGGAGTTGTCTGAAAAGGGCGTGGTGATCTTTGGTATGAACTACAAAGATCAGGATGATAAGGCCCGCGCCTGGCTGGATGAGCTGGGCAATCCTTATGCTGCCAATTTTGTGGATGCTGATGGCCGGCTGGGTATTGATCTGGGAGTGCGCGGCGCTCCTGAAACATTTCTGGTCGATAAGTTTGGCGTGATTCGCTACAAGCACGAAGGCGATATCAATGCCCGTGTCTGGAGTGATGTTTTCGAACCACTTCTTGCTGAACTGAAAAAAGAGGGGCAGCTATGAATAAACGTGCCTCTTCATGGGTAGTACTGGTTGCGGCGTCACTGTTTTCCGCCATGACTTTTGCTGCTATCGACACCTTTACCTTCGACGATGCAGCGACTCAGGAACGTTACAAGGTTCTGGTTAAAGAACTGCGTTGCCCAAAGTGTGACGGCCAGAGTATTGGTGATTCTAATGCACCTATTGCAAACGACCTACGTCGCCTGATCTTTCAACAGCTGGAAGACGGAGCTACCGATGATCAGGTGATTGATTTTATGGTGGATCGTTACGGTGAGTTTGTTCTCTATCGCCCTAAAACTACCGGTAAAACTCAGTGGCTCTGGTACGGGCCTATTGCTTTTGGTGTTGTGGGTCTGCTGATTCTGATTACGGTCGTTGTTCGTTCACGACGTCAGAAACAACCAGGTGAACTGGTTGATGATATTGATGAAGAAAAACTGATGAAGGTTCGTCAGATGCTGGATGGTGACAACCAAATGTCTGATAAAACAGGGAGACAGTCATGAGTGAAACTGTAACTCTGTTCTGGGTTGGTGCGGTTGTTCTTATTGTTCTGGCATTAATGTTTATTTGCCTGCCGCTGATGCATTTTCGCCGGAACCCGATACCGGCTGATGAGCTGGATCAGGAGCAAGTCAATCTGAAACTTCGTCAGGATCAACTAGCTGAACTAAAAACACGGCTTTCTTCCAGGCAGCTGACTCAGGAAGAATTTGATAACCAGAAATCTGAACTGGAGCGAAGCCTTCTGTCAGATCTGGAAGGCTTGCAGGCAGATCAGAAAAGTAGCCGGGGCAGCTTGATCGCACCACTGGTGCTCGCTGGGTTTATACCTTTTCTTGCCATTGGGCTTTATTTCCAGCTTGGTGCCAGTGATCAGCTGCGTCAGACCGCAGCCTTGGAAGAACTCTCCAAAGCCCATAACTCTGCTGAAGGTCTGGCAGGTATGGAGCGAATTGTTGAAGAGTGGCCGGAAGACTTTCAGACCCGCTTTGTTCTGGCTGGCTTCTATATGTCTTCCGGGCGTTTCGAAGATGCAGCTCAGCACTACGGTGTGATAGTGAAGCAGACTGGTGGTCAGCAGGCAGAGCCTCTGGCGCAGCAGGCGCAGGCTCTTTATATGGCTAACGATAGCCAAATGACACCAAGGGTTGATCTATTGATCAGGCAGGCACTGAATGTTGAGCCAGAAAACACCACGGCTCTTGGTCTTGCCGGTATTTCTGCCTTTGAATCTGGAAACTTCCCTGAAGCGATCAAGGCCTGGAAAACCCTGCTGGGCTTAACCACGGACCCTGCGGCTCGTGAAGCTCTGGCTTCTGGTATTGCTCGCGCCCAGAATGAATTGGGCATTGAGCCTGAGCAACAACAAACGGCGGAAGCTGGTGTGTCTCTTAAGGTGAATGTTTCTCTGGACAAGGCGCTGGAAGAAATTCCAGACTCTGCCCAGGTTTTCCTCTATGCCCGCAGTGTCGGTTCTCCAATGCCTCTGGTAATTCTGCCGCTGACAGTTGCTGATCTGCCGGGAACCTTTGAGTTGGGAGATGCCCAGGCCATGATGGCTGGCGTAACCCTGACCAACCAGCAGAAAGTTGATGTGGTTGTAAGGGTTTCCCTGACCGGTAATGTGATGCAGCCGGACTACGAGGCCAAGGCCGAAAATGTTGAAGTAGGCTCCGGTTCACTGACCAATCTGGTGGTTGTTCCCGGAGATGCCTAAGGCGTTTCCAGGGAACGTTGATGTTTTTTGAAACATACCGTTACCGGAGGGAGTTGCATTTCGGAAGCCACACCTGTTTTAATGTGAGACGTAGCTTTACAATACCCTGAACTATTGGCTGCACCTCTCTTTCGTGTTTTTATTGAATTGCGAAGGGGATTGCCCTGTCTTCCGGTACAGGAGAATGTCGGGGCGCCACGGAGTCGGCGCTGACAGCCAGCGTATTCATGACTGTCATGATAACAGGATAAAACAAGGGCCCGATGCGTCTTAAATGTATCAAACTGGCCGGGTTCAAATCGTTTGTGGACCCGACAACTGTCTTTTTCCCCAGCAACATGTGTGGTGTTGTTGGCCCCAATGGCTGCGGCAAGTCTAACATCATAGACGCCGTACGCTGGGTAATGGGTGAATCTTCCGCAAAAAACCTGCGTGGCGAGTCCATTACCGACGTTATTTTCAAAGGCTCCAATTCCCGTAAACCGGCAAGTTATGCCCAGGTTGAACTGGTTTTCGATAATCATGAAGGCCGGATTACTGGTGAATATGCCGCATTTAACGAAATTTCCATCAAGCGTCGCCTGACCAGCGATTCTGCGAACACCTATTTCCTGAACGGCAGTAAATGTCGCCGGAAAGATATTATGGATATCTTTCTGGGAACCGGTCTTGGCCCCCGCAGTTACTCCATTATCAGTCAGGGTATTGTTTCCAACCTGATTGAGTCCAAACCTGAAGAGCTACGAGTCTTTATTGAGGAAGCCGCTGGTATTTCCCGTTATAAAGAACGTCGCCGGGAAACAGAAAACAGAATTCGTCGTACCAATGAAAACCTCGAACGTTTAACGGACTTACGAGAAGAATTGGATCGTCAGCTTTCTCACCTGAAACGTCAGGCCGAAGCCGCTGCCCGCTATAAAGAGTACAAGCAGGAAGAGCGCCTTAAAAAAGCCCAGCTTCATGCTTTGCGCTGGCAGACTGTGAATGAAGGTGCGGAATCTCAGAGTCACGCTATTCGCGAGTTTGAAATTCAGTTAGAAGCTGCGATTGCCAAGCAGCGTTCCAGTGATGCGGATATAGAAAAACTCCGCCAGCAGCAGATTGAACTGGGTGACGCGTTTCAGGCTGTTCAAGGGCGGTTTTATTCCACCGGTAATGAAATTACCCGACTGGAACAGACGATTACCCATAAGCGCGAGCGTGCCGGGCAACTGTCCCGTGATCTCGCCGAAGCAGAACAAGCCTTCCAGGAAAACCGGCAACATCTCGAATCAGATAAGCAAATGCTAGCTGATCTTGATGAAGAGCTGCAAGGTATTGAACCAGAGCTGGAGCTGGCTGCCGCTGGCGAAGAAGAACAGACTGAAGCTCTGGAAACTGCTGAGCAGGCCATGCACAACTGGCAGCAAAACTGGGATGCGTTTAACCAACAATCCAGCGAGCCTCGTCGTGTAGCTGAGGTTGAACAGTCCCGTATTCAGCATCTTGAACTGGCTCTTGATCGAATGAGCGAACGGCTGGTTCGCCAGAAAGAAGAACTGTCTGGATTGCAGGGCGCCGGTTTTGATGAAGAACTGGAACCTTTGCGGGAAGAACTGGCTGAACTGGAGTTTCAGTCAGAAGAGCTTCAGGAACGCAGAGATACGCTGCAGGATGATATTCGTGAACAGCGCCAGAATCTTACCAGTCTTGAGCAGGAACGCTCCGCCTGTAGCCGCCTTTTAAATGAATCTCGCGGTCGCCGTGCTTCTCTGGAAGCTTTGCAGCAGGCAGCACTGGATCAGGGTGAAGGTGGTTTACGCTGGTTGCAGCAGAAAGGGTTAGCTAACCAACCACGACTGGCTGAACAATTGCAGGTTTCCGAAGGTTGGGAATCTGCCGTTGAAACTGTACTGGGTGACACTCTGCAGGCTGTTTGTGTTGATGGCTTTGATGATATTGCCGCCGGTTTAAGCGAACTGGAACAAGCCAGTCTGACATTCTTAAGCGGTGAGCATGCCACTGCTCAGCAACCTGCAGGGCAGCTGCCCTGGCTGGGAAATTATGCCAATGGTACTGGCGATCTTCTGGTCGGCATCTATGCGGCAGAGTCTCTGGATCAGGCAATGGCTATTCGTCATAGTCTGGCACCGGGTGAATCGGTTATTACCCGCGATGGTATCTGGCTGGGTCGTGAATGGTTGCGCGTCGCCAAAGAAAGCGATGCTAATGCCGGTGTTCTCGCTCGCCAGCAGGAACTGGAACAGCTAGTTTATGATCTCGAAGCACTGGCTGAAAAAGAAGAAAATCTGCGTATCTCCTTGGAAGAGGGAAGGGATGCAGTTGAGCGTATTGAGTCCGAACGGGAAGAGAGTCAAAGGCAACTCACAGCGCTTGCTTCTCGCCAGAGTGAACTGAAAGCAGATCTCGGTGCACGCCAGGTAAAGCAGGAGCAGGAAGGATTACGTCGCAACCGTCTGCTGGAAGAAATTGCTGAAGCCGAAGAGCAAAGCCAGGTTGAGCAGGAAAACCTTTCTGGTTCACGTTTACGGTTGCAGGAAGCTCTGGATCGTATGGAAGAAGACGCTGAGCGTCGTGAAGAGTTGCTTCTGGAACGGGATGATGTGCGTGCCACGCTGGATCGTATCCGCCAGATGGCCCGGCACAGTAAAGATACTGCTCACCAGCTATCTATTCGTAAGCACACTTTAACCAGTCGTCGTGAATCCATGGTGCAAGGCGTTGCTCGACTTGAAACCCAGGGTGAACGATACGAAGAGCGTCTTACTCAGTTGCGCCACTCCCTTGCGGACAGTGATGAACCAACTGACGATCTGCAGATGGAACTGGAAGAGTTGCTCGACAGCCGTCTGGTGATTGAAGAAGAGATGAATGAATCTCGCCGGCAGTTGGAAAATGTTGAGCATGCCCTGCGGGACCACGAGCGTGGCCGAACCGGTGCGGAACAGGAAGCCCAGACTGTTCGCGAACGTTTGGAAAAACTGCGTATCGACTGGCAAACCCTGCAGGTGCGCAGAACTACATTGCAGGAGCAATTGCAGGAAGATGGTTTCGATTTGCAGACGGTTCTTAGCAATCTTCCCGATGATGCAAAAGAATCTGTCTGGGAAGAGGATTTATCCCGTCTAGAAGCTAAAATCCAGCGCCTTGGGGCAATAAACCTGGCTGCGATTGAAGAGTATGACCAGCAGTCTGAGCGGAAAAGATACCTTGATTCCCAGAATGAGGATCTGCAGAGCGCGCTGGAAACACTGGAAGGTGCAATCCGTCGTATAGACCGGGAAACCCGCAGCCGATTTAAGGCCACCTTCGATAAGGTCGATAGTGGTCTAAGGGAACTGTTCCCAAGGGTATTTGGCGGCGGTCAGGCTTATCTGGAGCTGACAGGAGATGATCTTCTGAATACCGGTGTAACCATTATGGCGCAGCCACCAGGCAAGAAGAACAGTACCATTCATCTGCTCTCTGGTGGTGAAAAGGCGTTGACGGCAATTGCTCTGGTATTTGCCATCTTCCAGTTGAACCCCTCACCCTTCTGTATGTTGGATGAGGTAGACGCTCCGCTGGATGATGCCAACGTTGGCCGATATGCCCGAATGGTTGAAGAGATGTCTGCCAAGGTGCAGTTTATTTACATCTCTCATAATAAGATCGCCATGGAGGCTGCTAACCAGCTGATTGGTGTCACTATGCATGAACCTGGTGTTTCGAGACCAGTTTCTGTAGATATTGAACAGGCCGCAGCCATGGCGGTCATGTAGGTTGAAAAGAAGGAAGAGGCTCATTTGATTTGAGTCATTCCAGCGAAAATAGAGTGGTCTGAGTGGTTTTTTATGGGGCTCAGACCGTGGTAGTTTTACAGTTAATAATCGAGTCATGGTTGGCTCGTTGATGGAATATCAGGTTGGCATAAATCCATGGAGATGAATTTGCGCGACTGGCTGGTCATTATTGGCGTTCTGGTGGTGCTGGGTGTACTGGCAGACGGATTGCGTCGTATGTGGCTGGCCCGCCGAAAGGAAAATGAACTCAGCTTTGGGCTGGAAGATGTTCAGGGTCAGGGAGATGACTTCGGCAGCGAGCTGCCAAACGGTGGTGCTCGCCTGCGTGAACAGGGCGAAGAATCTGAGCTTCAGTTTCAGGATGACAGTCCGGTACGTGCCGAACCTTTTATTTCTGAGCC
The DNA here is from genome assembly GCF_058148445.1 of Parendozoicomonas sp. 2304DJ65-17. Lineage (NCBI taxonomy): Bacteria > Pseudomonadati > Pseudomonadota > Gammaproteobacteria > Oceanospirillales > Endozoicomonadaceae > Parendozoicomonas > Parendozoicomonas sp. 2304DJ65-17. Next base: position 280,939 of record NZ_JBYVJV010000004.1, on the reverse strand, counting down.
TGAACCTAATCGCATTGAAGAACCAGTAATGGTTGATATGGTTTCTACGCCACGTGTCGTGGCTGAGGAGTCTGAGGAATTACAACCAGTTATTGCACCGGAAAGACATCAGCCTGCACCTGTAGAAAAAGCAGCCAGTGAGCCGCCAACACCAGCTCCAGAAAAGCGTCTTGCGCCAAAGACTGAAGACATTACTCTGAGTGAGCCAGAAGTTGTCGATAATAAGGTTCTTCCCGGTCAGCAAGCTCTGGCCTTGGATGAGCCGGTTCCGGTACTGATGGATATGGATGACTCTCATCTGCAGGATGATTTCTCCAGCCCGGCTGTTGAACCTGCCAGAAAACCATCTGAGCGTATTCGTTCACGCCAGCCAGTGAATACTTCGTTTTCTGCCGAGAAAGCCGAGCCTGTTCTCAAAGCGGAAAAGCCAAAGAGGCCAGAACCTCGTCGTAAGGTGAAGAGTCGTGAACCTGTAGAGCTAGTTGCTGAACGGGATATTGAGCCCCCAGTAACTCCTTCTCAGGAAGAGCACCACATCAGCTCCGAGGTAATGGAAGAGGTTCTGGTCATTAATGCCTTAGCTCCTGAAGGTCAGCCTTTCCCCGGTGATCAGCTTTTGAAAATTTTTCAGGAAGAAGGCCTCCGGTTTGGCGATATGAATATTTTCCATCGCCATGTTCAGGAAGATGGCAGCGGCCAGGTACTATTCAGTGTTGCTAACGGCGTGGAGCCGGGCACTTTTGATCTGAAATCCATGGAAAGGTCATCCACGCCAGCTCTGAGTTTCTTTATGGGGTTGCCCGGGCCAGAACAGCCTCAGCAAGCGCTTCGGATACTGGTAGAAGCTGTTGATCATTTGTCCCGGGAGTTAGGTGGTATATTGCGGGATGAACAGCACAGTGTGCTGACGGTTCAAACCCTTGAACATTACCGCCAGCGAATCAGTGACTTTGAGCGTCGCCAGTTGGCGCATCGGAATAAGTCTACAACGCGGGTATAACCCGCGCTTTTTCTATTTGTTTTCTTACCTTTGACAGCCTGATAATCTCAGGCTGTTGAGTTTTCTTTTCGGCAGTTGCCATGTCCATTGATCATCAAACCCAAGCTATTCAAAAGCAAGCCATTCAAAGCGAAATTGCCAGCCTGAAAGATGAGATTCGTCTGCACAATCATCGGTATTATGTGTTGGATGATCCTTCCGTACCCGATGCTGAATATGATCGTTTGCTCAACAGGTTGAAGGCTCTCGAAGCTGACAATCCAGAACTGGTAACTATTGATTCTCCAACTCAACGTGTCGGTGCAACACCGCTGGCCAGCTTTGGTCAGATCCGCCATGAGCTTCCCATGCTGTCGCTTGATAATGCTTTCAGCGATGAAGATATGGATGACTTTAACCGTCGAATTACCGACCGGTTAAAGACGACAGATGATATAGAGTTTGCCTGTGAGCCAAAACTTGATGGTATTGCCGTAAGTCTGCTCTATGAAGATGGCAAGCTTGTGCGTGGTGCAACTCGTGGAGATGGCACAACCGGTGAAGATATTACCCAGAATGTGCGCACTATTCCTTCTATTCCGTTAACCCTTTTGGGGGAAGGCTGGCCAACACGCCTTGAAGTTCGCGGCGAAATTTATATGCCTCGCGCCGGTTTTGACAAGCTGAATGAAGATGCCCGCAAAAAAGATGAGAAGACTTTTGTAAACCCTCGCAATGCTGCGGCGGGAAGTCTTCGTCAGCTGGATTCCCGTATTACTGCAACCCGACCTCTGGAAATGTGCTGTTACAGCGCAGGTTTGGTAGAGGGGGGGGAACTTCCGGATGTTCATGGTGAAACCCTTAAGTGTTTCAAAGAGTGGGGTTTGAAAATCAATCCAGAAATGGAGATTGTTAAAGGTGTTACAGCCTGCGTTGCCTACTACGGCAAACTGGCAGAAAAGCGTGACAGTCTTCCTTACGAAATTGATGGCATTGTTTACAAGGTGAATAACTTTGCTTTGCAGGAGCAGCTTGGATTTGTTGCCCGTGCTCCCCGCTGGGCGATTGCCCGTAAGTTCCCGGCCCAGGAAGAGATGACGGAACTTCTTGATGTTGATTTCCAGGTTGGCCGAACTGGTGCCATTACTCCGGTAGCACGTTTAAAACCTGTGTTTGTTGGTGGTGTGACTGTCAGTAACGCCACTCTGCACAATATGGATGAAGTGGAACGGCTGGGCGTTCATGTTGGCGATACAGTAATTATCCGCCGTGCAGGTGATGTGATTCCACAGATTGTTCGGGTTGTTGAAGAACGTCGTCCGTCGTCTGCTAAAGAGATTGCTCTGCCAGAACAGTGCCCGATTTGCGACTCTGAAGTTGAGCGCAGTGAAGAGGAAGCGGTTGCCCGTTGTACTGGTGGTTTGTTCTGTCAGGCTCAGCGCAAAGAGGCCATTAAACATTTCTCTTCCCGTAAAGCGCTGGACGTTGATGGTCTTGGCGATAAGCTGGTTGAACAGCTTGTCGATAAAGAACTCATTAAAACTATTGCTGATCTGTTCCGCCTGACCGTGGAGCAACTGGTGCGTCTGGAACGCATGGGTGAGAAATCTGCCAAGAACCTTCTTGCCGCGCTGGATGCCAGTAAAAAAACAACACTGGCCCGGTTTATCTATTCACTGGGTATTCGCGAAGTCGGTGAGGCAACTGCTGCCAGTCTCGCTTCTCATTACGGGGATCTTCCCGCACTGCTGGAAGCGGATGAGGAAGCTCTGCAGGAAGTGGATGATGTCGGCCCCATTGTTGCCAAACATATCGCTTTGTTTTTCCGTCAGGAACATAACCTTGAGGTGATCGAACAACTTCGTGCCGTAGGTATCGAGTGGCCTGTTGTTGAGGTAAATAAAGAAGCCGCTGCCGAATTGCCTTTGGCAGGGCAAACCTGGGTGTTAACCGGAACCTTGTCTTTAATGACTCGTGATCAGGGTAAAGCTCATCTTCAACAATTGGGCGCCAAAGTTGCTGGTTCTGTTTCCGCCAAAACTACAGGTCTGGTTGCCGGTGAAAAAGCGGGTTCCAAGCTGACCAAAGCCCAGAATCTTGATGTGCCGGTTAAGGATGAGCAGGCATTTGTGGAGATGCTCAAGGAATACGGAGTCGAATTGTAATATGCGCAGCGCACGATTATTTCAGATAGTTGTTCTGGTGGCAGTCACCCTTGGGCTCACTGGCTGTGCATCGACAACGCCACCGCAGAAACCTCATAATCTGTGCGCTGTATTTAAAGAGAAACCGTCCTGGCATCGGGCGGCTAAAAAAGCCAGCAAACGCTGGGGAACACCGGTACAGGTGATGATGGCGATAATGTATCAGGAATCCAGCTATCGTCATGATGTGCGGCCGCCCCGGCCATGGTTTTTATTTATTCCTTTGCCTCGTAACAGTTCTGCCTATGGCTATGCTCAGGCTCAGGATGGCACTTGGGATATGTACCTGAGGGAAGTTGATCCCTGGTTTGCTGACCGGGATGACTTTGAAGATGCTATCGACTTTATTGGCTGGTACACCTACAAATCCAGAGAGAAAAATGGTGTTTCTCTCTGGCATGCGGATAAGCAGTACCTGAATTATCACGAGGGGTGGGGCGGTTATGCCCGTGGCAGCCACAATAGCAAAAAGTGGCTGCTAAGTGTTGCTACGAAAGTGAAGTGGCGTGCCAGTGAGTACGGTGAACAGCTCAGGCGCTGTAATCTGTAGCCTCTTTTATTCATTGGCTTGCTGAATCTGTTCCTGAAGAAGTGAATTCATGCGAGCCATGCTTCTTGTCACTCTCATACCTTCTTCAAAAAGCAAGCTGGCAGCTTCACTGTCGATAACCCAGACCACATTTTTATGGTTTTGTAGAAAGCTGGCAGGCAAAAGCGGGGTGACCGCCTCTAAAATGGCTTTTTGAACCGCACTGGCTTTTCCACTTCCCCAAGCCACGATGACTATCGAATCTGCATCTAGAATATCGGCAATGCCCAGCGTGCGGGCATGGGTGGGAACAGCACTAATATTGTTATCGAAAAAACGGCTATTGGCCTCACTGGTGGCGATTGCAAGTTTCACCACTCTTGCCCCTGTGTCTGCTGTGAGTGTTTGGTCGGGCTCGTTAAAACCAATATGGCCATTGGGGCCGATGCCAAGAAGTTGCAGATGGCGAGGGTAGGCTTCCAGTAGTTTGTTAATACGAAGGATTTCTTCGCCATCTTCGCCATCTTCGCCTTTTTCGCCTTCTTCGTCATCAGTGAGTGGCCCGGATCCAAAAATGTGAGTCTGGTTTTCAGGTAATCCTATGGCCTCAAAAAGCTGTTTCTTCATGAATTCTTTATAAGTTTGTTCATGACCCTCTTCCAGGTTGACGTATTCATCCAGATTGACGGTATTTAAACCTGTGGTGGTGAAGTTCCCTTTCTTATAAGCCTTAACCAGATTTTTATAAACCGGAATTGGGGAGCTTCCCGTTGCCATCCCAAAGGTTGTGCCCTGCCCGGATCTTGTTCTTCTTTTTTGCAGGTTAACCATCCAGCTGCTCACTAATTCGCCACCGGTTTCCTTATCGGTAATAAAAACGTTTTGCTTGTTGATGGTGTGGCGGGAAACTTTTTCTTTGAGCTTTTCTGGAACTCTCCAATTATTCTTTCTCGTTTTGGAGGTGGTTGGCATGGCAGCGGCCTGGTGGATGGAAGGTTTGTCGTCACTCCTTAATCTCATTCTAGTGGTAAATTGCTCTGACTCCTGAAAACGTTCCATTGCGATTCCAACTGCTTCTGCGGGCTCTTTTCCCGCAAACCCCAAAGTTGGAATGAGTAACAGAAAAGCAGTGAAAAGCCTGAGTAATACTGGAGACATTGGCCTGACCTCGGAGAGTACCGGCCTGAAACATAGCAGAGGCTTTAGAAGTAATAGTTGTATTCAGGCGATACCGATATCACCGGCAGGAACAATATTGGCGCTTTCGGTCAGGTCATCCCAGACGATGACTGCGCTGCCATTGCGCAATTGCTCAAGAACCTGTGCGGTGCGCACAGTGAGCTCAGTGTCATCACCATTGTCTGTGCCGTGGCGGGATACAAACTCAATAACGAGGTTTTGCAGGGTTGGCTGTTCTAGTTGTTGCCAGGGAATAATCATATTTGCAGTCAATAAAAAGAAGAAAGGCCCAGTGTATCACCGAGCCTTGCTGGAAATCAGGGGTTATCAGGGAGATTCCGGGGAGACGATCCGAGTGTATAGCTCTTGTACGACTTCGCTGGTTTCTGCCAGCTGCTTGCTTGAGCGACGGAATGCGTAATCCGCAAGATGACTGGTTTCATCCATGTAGCTAAGGCCAGGAACTTCCTGTCCTTCCAATACTATTGAGCCGGGTTCGGTAAAGGCCATATATTCACTGGCTTTCTGTGGGGTAATCTGAACCAGCTTCTGGTTGCTCAGGAATAACCCTTTACTGGCTTTCTGCTCCAGAAAAATACGTTCACCGGGATTAATGGTCACATTCACAGAAGACCAGTTTTCTCCTTTAGAGTGCAGCGCATACCGGCCTGCTTTAAGGGGCAGTGCAATATATTCGTAATGACGGGTATAGCCAGCCAGGTTTTCGGGCTCTTTGCCATTCAGATAAACTTCGAAGCGATTGAATACACCGGTGAAGTGGGGACGCATAACAAAAATCAGTGTGTCGGCATCCTCTGGAATGGCGGGAACAGGGGCGGTTTCCGGAGCAGCGGGAGCGGGAATCGCTGTTTCAATTTCAGAAGGTAGTAATTTCTGAACATCGTCAGGCAGTAACGACAGTGTATATAGAGCACCGTCAGCTGCTAAGCCTCCCGCTGTACTGGCCGTTTCCGTAGTGGTGTTGCGCACATTTTCCGGAATGGCATCGCGGGTAGCTTTCAAACCTTTGATCACCAGCTTGGAGCTTTCATCAAAAGTCCAGTACACGCCACGGCCAGCGGCTTTGGCCACATCCAGCACTGGTTTGGTAATTGAGGAAAGGCCTGCTGCTTCACTCCCTTTTTCAGGGGTTGATGAGCAGCCAGAGGCTATCAGTAAGGAAGCAGTGACAACCACTGCAGTCAGTGATTTCATCATTCTTTTTTATTCTTATGATTGATTATTGGCTGTAGTCGCTCGTCACCTACTGTGACTGATTCGCTTATCTTACACAAGTTGCAGCCAGAGAACCCTGACTGCAGCGCAATCAGTGATCTGCCTCTATGGCAAATACTTCAAAGCCTGTTTCGGTCACCCGCCAGCGAATATTGTATTCCCAGAGCAATACTCCGTAATCCTCTCGTGGGCGTTTCTTCAAATAAGCCGGGCGTGGATCCTGACTTAAAACCTCAACAATCAATTGCTGCAAAGGCTGACCATTCTTTTCTTCAAAATGACGGCAAAGTTCTAAAGCCTGGTCAGTAAACCTGACAGGGTGGTTGTCAGGCTCCGTAGGAGCAAAACCCGCCTCGGCATTATCAACGCTGTCTGCCCAGGGCAGGTAGGGTTTGATATCTACCACGGGCGTTTTATCAAGCAGGTCTATTCCTGAAAGTTCCAGCCACACCTGACCATTCTTCTGGTGAATGCCTTCCAGTTTGACCAGCGAAAGGCCTAACGGGTTTGGCCGGTGGGTAGAGCGTGTGGCAAACACGCCAACTCTTTTGGCACCGCCCAGTCTTGGTGGGCGAACCGTTGGGCGCCAGCCGTCATTCTGGGTCTGGTGAAAGAGGAACTGTATCCATAAGTGACTGAAAGCTTCCAGGCCTGCCACTGCTTCTGGGCAGTTGCTTTCTCCAGTCAGTTCCAGCCTTGCACGGGCGCTGGCGGCCAGCCCCGGCTGCCGGGGGATGCCGAATTTTTCCCGATAGCAGGAACGAATAATACCAACAGGGTTAATAGTGCAGGAATGTTCAGACACAACAGGCTCACAATATGGTTATGAAGGCAGCGTAACGAACACTGTGAGTGGCTGCAATTGTCGGTTTTCACAACACTTTCCCAAACAGGAGGAGCACAAGTTAGCGACACTGCTCAGGCTGTTATGAACCAGTCATCTCCATTATCAGTCAATTACGTGGATGGGAACCTGTTTAGACATGGGATGCCAGGCGGCACGCTGGTCTTAATAGGATGCTTGAATGGAGCAGGCGCGTGCCGCTCACAGACTGCTGGAGAAAGCAAAATGCAAAAAGTAGAAAAGATGAGTTTCCTTGGGTACGCGGGAGAGAGCGGCCCGGAGTGGGAAAAGTTTCAGGGGAATAGACACAAGCTGTTCGGCCACCACCGCCCTTATACTGCGGTAGTCTGTGAGCCAGAAGTCAAAAGCTCTATTGTGGGTGATGTTGTGAAGTGGTTTGGTGGCATATGCCCATCACTTTTTTCCAAGCCTGAAGAAAAGAAGCTTGAAGGCCGTGAAGCTACGGTTGCTAATGCAATGGGTACCTTTGTTAAAGTACGGAGCAACCATGATGCGATGCTGGAAGAAGTTTATAAAACTCTTACAGAGGCCAAGCTTAGCCGTCAGTTCAATGTAGGTGGTGTTAGCAGGCAGCTGGTTAGTAAAAACGGACCCTACCGTTCGTTACTCATAGCGCTGGGTGTTGATGAGAAGACGTTAGACTTTTTGAGACGTAATCAAGGTGATATGACTCAACTGAGAAGCCCGGAGCGTGAACAATACCTGAAAGCTGTGATTGTACTGGCAATGGAAACCAATGCCCTGAGAACTCTTGCGGCTAGAAATGAGAAAAAAGAAGTCATTGGTGTGATCTCACTGGCAAAGGCTGTTCACACTGCGCTGACCTCGGTTAAAGCAAATGATATGGATAGCCTGCAAGAGGTTCTGGCAGATGAGGAGTTGACACAAAAATTCTTTGCAGAGCTGCTTGGTGACAAGCACTATCGTGGCAAACTCTCTGATGCTATTCGTCTGGAAATTGGTAAGCGTGGTGTGGAGGCAATGCAAACCGCAGCGCCTGCTGTGACTGAAACTATGGACGCGACCCTGAGAGATTTGTATACCCACAGTTATATACAAATGCAGCTGGCCGCCAAAAAACAAGAGCGGGATCTGAAGAAGGTAGGTCGCGAGGATGAAGCCACTATCAAAGGTATGCTGGCAGAGCTGAAAGATCCAACAAAAAAAGAAAATATGGATCTGGCAGAGGTGCGTGATGGTCTCTGCACCATGGGTATGGATGTACCTTCCCAGGTTATGATGACAGCACACCTCTGTGTGGATCATAAAGACTTTGTGAGTGTAGCAAGGCAGGATGGTGAGAACCCCTATGAAGCTGAAACTCCACCCAATAAGCTGTACAAGCAACTACGGGATAAAAACTCCCTGCTTGGTGATCTGACCAGCCCTCCTGCAGAAGAAGATGACTGTATGGATTTTGCGCCTAGCCGTAAGTGTCACCTTTCTGCTCTTCATGAAACGGGTGATGCTGGCTTTGGTAATTGCTTTGATATTGCCCGAACCCGAGCTCTTATGTATCTGACAGGAGATCGGGTAGATCTTGGTCGTTTGATGACTGAGATCGTTAAGGTAGCGCAAGATGCACCTCAAGGTTCTGCTATGAGTTCTGCTGCTAAGAAGATGGTGAGCCATCTGGCCAAGCCTAATGTGAACGTTCTGGTTAAAGAGCCAGGTGGTCAATTGGTTCCTAATGGTGTACTCCAGGAGCGTGAACGCACTGAAAAGGATGTTATCAGCCATTTATGTGGGTCACTGCAAAACACAGACAATCTTGTGGTTCTTTATCGAGCTCTTTTGGCAATGGCTAAACAAGAGCTGGTTAAGCCAGAAGAAGGCGCTACTGAACTTACTGAGCCCGCCAAGCAGACTAACGCCAGCATTGTGAATGCAAGACATATGCTGGGGGTTATGCAGTGCTGCGTGAGCCCTGAATGTCATAAGGAATTCTTCAAGGTTAGCCTGAGTGAGCGCCAGGTGCGTCCAATGCTGAAGGCCAGAAGAAGAAAGCTTGTTGCCAGTGGTTCTGATAGCAGCACGGCAACACCAAAAGTACCTGTGACAGATCGCAAGGTTACTGAGGCGAAGACTGGTTCTGAGGATATGGAGCACGATGGGCTGAAGGTGACATCTCAGGAGAAACCTACTTCAAGCGCTGGCACTTCAGATACTCCAATGGAAGAAGAGTTGATGATTGGTGAAGCTGATGACGAAGAAATGGAAGAGGTTGATTCTGGCACAGCTAATGCTAACCCAGCTGAAAGGCTGCAGAAAATTATTGATAAGCGAACTGCTGAGAAACAGGCTGAAATAGAAAGGCTGCAGCGTGAGCTTAAAGAGGCGAAAGCAAAGCAGGAAAGTTCTGAAGCAGAAGCTAGAAGGCTGCATTCGCTTCGCCGGTCGGGCACAGCATCTGGGCAAGAGCCTTCCGAGGAGCAGAAAAAGCTGCAGGCGGCTGTAGAAGAAGTTGCTCAAAAGCTGGAAGAGGCTGAAGGTCAGCTAAAGGCTAATCAGTTAGCATCTGAGCAGGCGACCACAAAAGTTCAGACTCTGGAACAGCAGGTTTCTGACTACGAAGAGAAATTCAAGAGTAAAGAGACAGCTCACAATGAGCTCTCTTCCAAACTTGAAGCTAAAGAGAAAGAGCTTGAACGTTTGATGAGGAGTCAGGCAGCAAACGAGAGAGCGGTTACTTCAGCAAGAGAGAAGGCACAGGGAGAGGTTTCGCAGTTGCAGGCTCAACTGCAAACTTCTAATGAGAGCCTGGAAGCTCAGAAGAAAGCTCTTGAAGATAAGAAAGCTGAATTTGAAGCTCGTGCTAACGCTGAAATTGAAAAGGTGCGTACGGATCTTCAGAGCCTGCTTGACGAGCGTGCAAAGGAACTTGAGCATGTTAAGAGTGAGCGCACCCGAGAGAAGGAAGAGTATGAGCTTAGACTTCAGAAGATGCAGGAAGAGCTTGAAGCGGCAAGAGCTAGCAGAAAGCGTTCTCGTGTTATTGAGTCGGAAGATGAAGGGTTTGAACCTGCACTTAGGCGCGCAGCTGTTGAAGACACTACCACTGGTCGACCACTCGTTACCCTGGAAACCCTGACCTCTGAGCAGGACGAAGATCCGGCTCATGACCCCGTAATGGTTGTTACAGAAGAAACAACTCATAATGGTGTGAGTGGGGAAGAGCTTATTACCACTGGCGAAATGGAAGATTCACCTCCTCCTTCTCCATCCATACTGACTCCTCTGCCAGTAAATGGTAGTGAGATGGAAGTTGGGGATGTGGTTACATCAACTTCGCACCCAGACTCTGTGCCACTGACTGTTGATCTCACAACACCAGATAGTGTCACTGTAATTCCGGAAGGTAGTTCTGGAAGCAGTGAGGTTGTCATGGGTGAAATTTCGAGTGAGGTGGAAGTACCTACTGTATCCAACCCTAATCTAAGTGAGTTTGATGAGGCGCACCCTCGACAGGTGTTCACTGATACACAGACCTTGGATTTTGTAACACGTGAGCCTAGAACTTATCGTGAAGGATCTGTGCCTTTGGCGTTCGGTGGTACTGTGAACACTTCAACATTTAATGAGGACTCGGCTCAGTTCGAAGCTGTACTTACAAAGCGTAGAACTGAGGAAAACAGGCGTCAGTTTGACCTGGACAACCCCAGACAAACTTTCACTGTTACTCAGAGAATGGGTGACGATGTTGAGCCGGTTACAAGAAGTACTCGTGAAACCTCTGTGCCGTTGGAGCTGAAAGGGTCTGTAGACACAACGAACTTTAAGAGTGATTCTGAGAAGTTTACTGAAGCACTTACACAACGTAAGACAGAGGCGAATAAGCGTCAGTTTGATCAGAGTTACCCAAGGCAGACTTTCACGAATACTCAGCATATGGATATTGACCCTGTGCGGGTTTCAAGAAGTGATCGTGAAGGCTCTATGCCTCTGACTCTGAATGGAGAGACTCCAAACCTTACGACACTGCAATCTGATGTGTCTGGTTTGAACTTCCGTGGTGAAGATTTTGGACGCAAATCCAGAAGTCGTGAGCGCACTCCTGTAGATGATCGTGAACGTTTCCGTTCTCGTTCGCCTCTCAATCCTGAAAGGCGTGGAAGCGAATCATCATCAAGTTCTGATGATGTGACAGTGGACCATCCGATAGGTGCTAGACGCGGACGTAAAGGCGGAAGCAACAAGGGCAGTCGCCGTAGTAGTGTTGCTAGCAATCACTCGAACGAAAGTACCTCATCAGGCTTCTACAGTAGTGGACGACCTAAAAGAAGAACAAGCCCGAAAGAAGGGGCTTACGCCAAGTTCTTCAATGATGATGTTTAAGTAAGTGTTATTGAGGGGGCCATCTGGCCCCTTTTTAATAATTAAGATGAAAGCGTATTCACTGCTTTCTTTATACGGTTAACAGCTTCTTCCAGTTGTTGGCGAGGGCAGCCAAAGTTAAGTCGCACATAATTTGGATCACCAAACGGCGCACCGGCAGATAAGCCAACACCATGTTCTTCAAAAAACGACTGTGGCTTCTTAACTCCCGGAAGTTTGCACTCGATCCAGGCAAGGTAAGTTGCCTGGTGGACTGTCATGGTTAATCCGGGAATGCTATTGATCTGCTCCATCAGATAGTCGTGATTGCTACGCAGATGTTCCAGTAAGGACTGACGCCAGGGTTCTCCGCTGCGGTAAGCAGCTTCGGCAGCTGCGAAGCCAAAGATCATATTATCCGGATCGGGAACGATGCCTTTGCGGGTTCTGCGGAAACGTTCGCGCAGCTCTGGATTCGGGATAACAGCATAAGCACATCCAAGCCCAGCGAGATTAAATGTTTTGGACGGAGACATAAGGGTAATTGAGTTGTCTCGTGCATAGTCGCTGATTGTCGCATAAGGGATATGGCGACTGTCGCGATCCAGTATCAGGTCGCAATGCACTTCATCGGAGCAGACAACGAGCTGGTGCTTTTTGCAGAACCGTTCCAGTCGTTCCAGTTCTTCCCGGGTAAGAACGCGGCCATTTGGGTTTTGCGGGTTGCACAGCATAAAGATTTTGGTGTCTTTATTAACATTCTGTTCCAGCCAGTCCCAATCCAGCTCCCAGTAACCGTCTTCTTTTTTGTGCCAGAAAATCTGCAGCATCTGTCGGTTGCCAAGAGCGGGAGCCGTTAAAAACGGGTAGTAAACCGGGCAGGGCACAGCAACGAATTCACCTTCTTTGGCGCAGGTCCGCACAGAAATATTGAGTGCGCATACCAGGCCGGGCAGCCAGTCCAGCCATTCCTGTTCAATAGGCCAGTCGTAAAGATTGTTGAGGCGTTCAACCACAACCTGTTCAAGGCTTTCCGGAGGGCGGGTATAGCCAAATACGCCATGGTTTACTCTGTCGTGCAGGGCGGCAATCACTTCCGGAGGAGACTGGAAGTCCATATCGGCGACCCACATTGGCAGGATATCCTGTTCCTTATACTTGTCCCACTTCAGGCTCGAAGTGCCTCTACGATCAATGTTTTCGTTGAAAAGGGTGCTGGTCATGGCGTATCCAGTGCTATTCGTGTTATCAGCCTATGACCGGATTGTAGAGAGGCAGGCTGGGAGAGGCCAGAGTTTTAGATGCTGTTGGCGTGAGGTTGTATCTGGTACGGCCCGCATTGTTTGTCACAGGCCGCCAGATATTATTCATTATGCAGGAGTCAGGCTGGATAAGGCTCCAGTTAAAAGAAACTCATCAGCGAGCTGTTGCTGGTTTCCTCGGGCAATAATACGGCCTTGTTTCTGTTCCAGCTGGTACTCGTACATAGGGTCGTAATAATCCCTGAGCAGGGCTGCGATCCAGTCCCGGTGGCGGGATGGTTCTTCCCCTCGTTTTTGCTGTTCCAGAGCTTCTTCCATCATGGATCGATACTCCTGATGGCGGGCGCCACCAAGACGTTTGCGAATACGATCAATGCTGGCGAGCAGCTCTTCAGAGAAAATACTGAAGCCTTTTTCTTCTCCGTGAAGAGCCATGTTTTCCTTCAGGTTCTGGCCAATATATTCTTCAAAGGTAATCTGAACCCGTGTTTCCAGATCTTCCACCAGCAACAGAATGGGGGCGGTCTCCATCTTGGCTTTCAGCGTTGGCGGCAAACAGCAGCGGCCGATCAACTTGCTTTCATCCTCTAAAAGAAAGGTATTGATACCCTTATCCCGAAGCTTCAGCAGGTTGATGGCAAGATTGTTTTCAAAGTCGATTTGTGTTGGCTGACCGCCAACCCGGCGACCAAAGCTTGACCCCCTGTGGTTAGCCAGCCCTTCCAGGTCAATATGGTCAGGGAAACGTGTCAGTAGGCGGGTTTTTCCTGTGCCGGTTTTGCCGCCAAGAATAATAAAACGACATTGGTCAATAGATTCTTCAAGGTAATCTAGCAGCCAGTTTCGCAGGGCTTTGTAGCCTCCGGTTACAAGGGGGTAGCTCACGCCTTCTTCTTTCAGCCAGGACTGAACCATGTGGGAGCGCTCTCCGCCCCGGAAGCAATAGATGTATCCCTCAGAATGCTGCTGAGCGAACTCAATCCAGCTTTGGGTTCTTTCATCGCGGGTATCTCCGGCAACCAGCTGGTGGCCGAGTTCAACTGCGGCATCGTGTCCGTTGCGTTTGTAGCAGGTGCCTACCTGAGCCCTTTCCTGATCGTTCAACAAAGGTGAATTGGTACTTTGGGGAAAAGCCCCTTTGTTGTATTCAATGGGGGCGCGTACATCCAGCAGGGGGATGTCTTCCAGAAACAGGCGGCGGTAGTCGCTAGTGTTGGGGCGCGTATCTGTCATTCCGTTTACTTAGTGCTCAGCTGGCGCAAAGTTGTGAAGTCTAACAGAGTGTGGGGCAGAGCAGAAAACCCGGAGTATCCCTACTCCGGAATATTTACCTGAACTTAGCCTTGTAAGAGCGGGCGGCGAAGAACATCGGCCTTCAGGCGCAGGCTTGGGAGTTGTTTTTGTGGGGTGGCTAGCCCAAGAGTTCGCGCAATGGGTTTGATGACCCAGGGTTCGATAACGGTGTCACTCGTAAGGCTCATAATGTCAAACATGTTGGCGATTATCACACCATCTCCCATTGGGTCTAGAACCTTGTTGAAAGAGCGCTTCCAAACGCGGCCGCCAGGCATGTAAAGCGATGCGGCTTCGGCAGCTCCCTTCAGAGTCACGGCTACAGCAAAAGCTGTACCGATTCGGGCTATACGAGCCACGGAAGAGTTTTCATCACCTACCAGGCCGTTGACGGCTTTCTGAAGACCGAAGCCAAGACTGGCACCAGCTGCTTCTGCGGCCATAAAGGTTGATGTTGCCTTATAGGTCATGTTGTTAACATTCAGGGAACCCTTGTTTCTGAACTGGACTAAGCCGGACCCGGCAGCCATAACACCTGCTGACAGAAGTTCACCCCAGGTTTTGCTGCCAGTCATATCGGCTATAAAGTCCGAGGTTAGTTCGCGCACATTGTATGTGACAGTGACAGCCATGGAGTTGGTCAGAAAGTTATGTCCCCAAGCTTTTTTGTCGCTGGATCCGGGCTTGTAGTCTGAGTACTTGGAAAGAAGTGCCATTATGGTTGAGCTGAGCACAATCTGGCTGGCCTGTGCAGACCAGGCTATGGTCTCGTCACTCCAGTCAGTAAGGTCGTGGCCAATGGATGCAATCGTTTTCTGGAGGGTTGTGCTCAGAGTGTTGGTTGTGCTGCTTAATGTGTACAGGCTGACGATATCGCCCCACTCTGTAGCACTGACAATATCCACATTGCCTGAGTACATGCCTCGTGACGCAAGTCCCATCAATGCAGTACTGGCAAGATCTGGAAGGGTATCTGCAAAGCTGGTTCTTTGTTCTCTTTGGGTGCGTCCAAGAGCTGCCGAGCCGAGAGTGCTGATGGCTTCACCAGTGCCAAATGCGGATAGCAGCATCCCCTGACGGAGATAATTACGAGGAATGCCTTTTTGGAGTACTTCCCTATTTACCGAGCCAAATTGAAAAGAATTTCCGTTATCTCTGCGCTGGTTTGCTTTATCAACGCCCTTCATAGACAGAAGGAAAAGTGCTCCGGTGGCAATATTGCTGACAGCTTTTATGGCCGGCGAGTCTAGGGGGACAGGTTTGAGGAATAGCTCTGTCCCTGCTTCATCTTTGCCGAGTTCAACCAGGTAATGAATTTTACCTTCGCCATCCACTTCTGTTGGTGTGCTGCGATGTGTCTGACTGTTAAGAATGACTTCCAGCAGTGCGTCTTTCAATTGATCGGGTTTGCTCACCATCAGCTCATGGCTGATTCGCAGATGAAGCCTGCCATCGTCATCGGCTGAAAGTTGTGCTCCGTTGGAGGTGATCTGTGTAGCTTCAGGGAGGATAACCGGAGTGGGCTCAGGTGGTTCCTGTTCAGCCATGGTTATGGCCGGGCTGGCAAGGAGAAGTGCTGAGAGCGGAGCCAGCAGATGCCTGGTTCTGTTTAACATGCTCATAATAAGTTGCCCTGTTTCCTCTTATTGGTCTCATTTCAAGTGCTTTCACCAGACAGAACCGGTAAAAACTTTACGAACGGATACACAAAATGGTTATGGGATTACCCAGAGTATTGTTGGGCTGATTCTTCCTGACCCAGACCTTTACAGGGGGGCAAGCTTAGATAACTTCCACCAACTTGCAGGAATATCTTTATCTGTTAAGGCTGGTGTGAATTGGGAAAAACGGAGCGATCGTACCGTAAGTTGTTGAAAGTCAAACCTTTAACAGTTGAGCCTGATGTCTACACTGTGTTGAATTTTCCGGTTTTGGCTCTTGTTCTGGTTGAGGTGATTTGTGGTTCCTTGTCCCCCTCTGTGGCTCCCCCGGATATGTCATTATCGGCATCTGTGTCGGGATATTTTTCTACTGGTGGTATTTTCTGTTGTAGAAGGAAATGTCCAGGCTGATGGTGGGGTAGGGCAGGGTGGTAAATCCCGTCAGGTGCCTGCTATTGGTATGGTATTGCATGGTCTGGACGGAGCTATCTATCAGCAGCTGGAGAGGGAGGCAAAGCTTTATTGTGAAGAGTCTGTTGAGGCTGGACTCTCACGTTGTCGGCTGATTTCTGGTGGCTCTCTGGATGATCGGGATATTGCAGCTCAGAAACAATGGTTCAAGCAGTTGATGGCTCAGAAGGTTGATGGGCTGATTGTTGCTCCTGTGGGAACCAGAGCGCTTATTCCCCAATTAATTGAGGCGAAAAAGAAGGGGATTCCTGTTGTAAATATTGGCAGTCGGTTTGATCCGGAACTGTTGAGTCGTAATCGGCTTATTATTCCCAGGGTGGGGCCGGATAACACCAGTGCAGCCCGGACTCTGGCAAGTTATCTGGCTCAGCAGATTGGTAAAGGCGGCAAGGTTGCCATTTTGTCCGGCGCTCCGGGAGAGCTGGCATCGTTTGAGCGGGTGGCTGCAGCCAAAAGTGTTCTTCATGGGGCTGGCGTTAAGGTTATTGCTGTGAAGTCAGCCGAGTGGGACGCCCTGAAAGCGCAGGATGTCACCATGGCATTGCTAGATAAATACCGGGATTTGGATGGGGTGTTTGCCGCGAATGATGCAATGGCTCTTGGTGCAATGCGAGCGGCGGATCTGAAAAATATTCGCTTGAAAATTACAGGCTTTGATGGAGAGCCCCAGCTGCTGAACTACGTTCGTACGGGGCGCATTCTGGCAACGGTGGACTGGTATCCCGGGCAGCAGGGTATTTATGCCATTGAGAAGATTTTTGATGGCACGCCCAGTGATCGGAAAACACCGTGGCGGTTGTTGGTTCAGAACGATTTGATTGACTGATGTCGGTGGTAGTGATGTGTTATCACCGGTATGATATGCGGTTCAGATCAATATTTTCTATTGTTGATTTTATGTTGCATGCAGTCCCTGGTAAGGGCTGCCACTGCCCGTGAACATGCAGTCCCTGGTTTGGATTGCCACTGAATTGAATTTAAGGTGAATTTTATGCCGGTTATTACTCTTCCTGATGGCAGCAAGCGCGAGTTTGCTCAACCAGTTTCTATTATGGAAGTTGCCCAGGATATTGGCCCAGGCCTGGCCAAAGCAACGATTGCTGGACGTGTAAATGGTGACTTGCAGGATGCCTGTGAGGTTATTTCCAGCGATGCCGACTTGAGCATTATCACGGCTCGTGATGAAGAGGGGGTGGAAATTATTCGTCACTCCTGCGCCCACCTCATTGGTCACGCCATTAAGCAGATGCGTGACAATGTGAAAATGGCTATCGGACCAGTGATTGAAAATGGTTTCTACTACGATGTAGAACTGGAAGACTCGTTTACGCCTGAAGATATGACTGCGCTGGAAAAGCGCATGAAAGACCTGATTGGCAAAGGTTACGACGTCATCAAAAAGTGGACGCCAGTTGCTGAGGCGCGTCGTATTTTTGCTGAGCGCGGAGAAACCTACAAAGTAGAAATTATTGATGCTTTCGATGATAGTGTAAAAGAGGTTGGCCTCTATTATCACGAAGAATACATCGATATGTGTCGCGGGCCTCACGTTCCTAACACTCGTTTCCTGAAATCTTTTACCCTCACCAAGCTGGCTGGTGCCTATTGGCGGGGTGACAGCAGTAACCAGATGCTGACCCGGATTTACGGCACAGCCTGGGAAGACAAAAAAGCGCTGAAAGCTTACCTGCATCGTATGGAAGAAGCGGAAAAGCGTGATCACCGCAAACTGGCCAAGAAACTGGATCTGTTCCATCTGCAGGAAGAAGCGCCAGGTATGGTGTTCTGGCATCCAAATGGCTGGAGCATTTACCAGTCTCTGGAACAGTACATGCGCCGCAAGCAGATTGAGCGCGGCTACCAGGAAATCAAGACTCCTTCTCTA
The DNA here is from genome assembly GCF_058148445.1 of Parendozoicomonas sp. 2304DJ65-17. Lineage (NCBI taxonomy): Bacteria > Pseudomonadati > Pseudomonadota > Gammaproteobacteria > Oceanospirillales > Endozoicomonadaceae > Parendozoicomonas > Parendozoicomonas sp. 2304DJ65-17. Next base: position 263,061 of record NZ_JBYVJV010000004.1, on the reverse strand, counting down.
GTGGATATTTCCCTGTGGGAGAAGTCCGGTCACGCATCCAAGTTTGGCGACGACATGTTTACTCTGAAGAGTGATGAGCGTGTTGTGGCTGTGAAGCCAATGAACTGCCCTTGTCACGTTCAGGTATTCAATCAGGGGTTGCGCAGCTACCGTGACCTACCTCTGCGTTTGGCAGAGTTTGGTTCCTGCCACCGTAACGAAGCGTCTGGTGCTCTGCACGGAATTATGCGTGTGCGTGGCTTCGTTCAGGACGATGCCCATATCTTCTCAACAGAAGATCAGATTCAGTCTGAAGTGTCTGAATTTATCGACTTCCTGCATGATGTGTATGCGGATTTCGGCTTTGAAAAAGACAGCCTGATTTACAAACTCTCAACCCGCCCAGAGCAGCGGGTTGGTTCTGATGAAATCTGGGATAAAGCTGAGAAGGCCCTGGCCGAAGCGCTGGATGCAGCTGGCCTGCCCTGGGAAGAGCTGCCTGGTGAAGGCGCTTTCTACGGGCCTAAGGTTGAGTTCTCTCTGAAAGACTGTATCGGTCGTGTGTGGCAGTGTGGCACAATTCAGGTAGACTTCTCCATGCCGGGTCGTTTGGGTGCGGAATACGTTGATGAGCATGGTGAACGTAAGACGCCTGTTATGCTGCATCGGGCAATACTGGGTTCTTTCGAACGCTTTATCGGTATTCTGATCGAGCATTTCGAAGGTCGCTTCCCTGCATGGCTGGCACCTACGCAGGCTGCTATCCTCAACATCACTGATAATCAGGCCTCCTACGTAGAAAATGTAGAACGCAGGCTAAAAAACAGTGGTTTCCGAGTGAAAGCAGACTTGAGAAACGAGAAGATCGGCTTTAAAATCCGCCAGCACACCCTTGAACGGGTGCCTTATCTGCTTGTAGTTGGCGATAAGGAAGTAGAATCAGATTCTGTTGCAGTACGCACGCGCTCCGGTGAAGATCTTGGAAGTATGACCATAGATGCATTTGAGAAGCTGCTAGCGACAGATGTTGAACAGCGTAGCCGTTCTTAAAAACTGTTCTTGAAAATTTAGGCGAAACAGGAGAATTACCAATCAAACGTTCGAATCCGCGGGACCGTCGGCAACAGGCACCTCGTGCCCCGATTAATCAGAATATTCGCGCTCAGGAAGTGCGACTGATTGCTGCCGATGGCGAAATGGTCGGTGTCGTTCCGCTGAGACAAGCTCTTGATCTGGCTCTCGAAGCCGAGCTCGACCTGGTAGAGATTAACGCGACAGCTGTGCCTCCAGTCTGCAAGATTATGGATTACGGCAAGCACCTCTACGAGGACAAGAAACAGAAAGCGGCTGCGAAGAAGAAGCAGGTTCAGACTCAGGTTAAGGAAGTTAAATTCCGTCCTGGGACTGAAGATGGAGATTATCAGGTAAAACTACGCAACCTGATACGTTTCCTTGAAGAAGGCAATAAAGCCAAGGTATCTCTGCGATACCGCGGTCGTGAGATGGCTCACCAGGAACTGGGAATGCAGTTGCTTAACCGGGTTGAAAAAGACCTGGAGGAGCTGGGTACTGTTGAACAGCGTCCAAAAATGGAAGGCCGTCAACTGATCATGGTTATTGCCCCTAAGAAGCGAAAGTAACATCTGTTCTGTGGAAGTCCGGTTTTCCGGGTTTCCGTCTACATTTGGAATTTTCATTATTTATGCTGCCTAACCTGAGTCGGTCATGAACTCAGGCCGGGCCTTTGAATGCGGAGTCAAATCATGCCAAAGATGAAGACCAACTCTGGTGCTGCCAAGCGTTTCAAAAAAACCGCTAGCGGTTTCAAGCGCAAGCACGCTTTTAAGAGCCACATCCTGACCAAGATGACTACCAAGCGTAAGCGTCAGCTGCGCGGCACTCAGCAGGTAAGTGCTGCTGACAAGCCATTGGTAGAACGCATGCTGCGCGTACGTTAATTCAGACTGGTTATTAGAGGAAATAGAGAATGGCTCGAGTAAAGCGTGGTGTTGTTGCCCGTCGTCGTCACAAGAAAATTCTGAAGCAGGCTAAAGGTTACTACGGTGCGCGTTCCCGCGTATTCCGCGTAGCCAAGCAGGCGGTTACCAAAGCGGGTCAATACGCTTACCGTGACCGTCGTCAGCGCAAGCGTCAGTTCCGTGCCCTGTGGATCGCCCGTATCAATGCTGGTGCCCGCATGAACGGTATGTCTTACAGCCGTCTGATCGCTGGTCTGAAGAAGGCCAACATCGAGATCGACCGTAAGGTTATGGCTGACCTGGCTGTTCACGAGAAAGCTGCTTTCGCTGCTATCGTTGATCAGGCTAAAGCTGCCCTGGCTTAATCAGTCTTTTTACCTTTTCAGGTAATCAGTCTGAAGAAAAAGGATCCCCTCGGGGGTCCTTTTTTTTTGTGCCTGAAATTTGAATTGTAAAGCAAATAAGTGACAATCTGCGTCACATACTTACAAAATATGGGGAGCTTTTTGTTTTCTGTGTTGATATTCTCGAGTGAATAAATCAAAGAGTTGCCCTTTTCAGTTTTGAATATTCATCAGGGGTAACCGTAAGAGACAAGAGATAAGAGTCATGGCGCAAGATGCAGAGTTGAAATGGGAGCTTAATGATTTCGCTCACCGCCGCAAAGCCTTCGAATACCTTCGCTCTATGAAGAATATTTTTTGCGTGTATTCTTCCAGTGTTTGCAAGCTGTACAGTAACTACCAGTTAGAGTTTCACGGCGAAGACGATGATGCTTCTATCGAGGTAATGCCGGATCAGAATGCCTGGCACGATACCTTCAGTTTTGTGTCTGCCAAGGCTGTGCGCCCCAGTGGGATATTTATGTTTCCCGGTGAGATGTTCGGTAAGAGTGGTTTTTATGTTCGCCTTCCACTTAAGGGTGGGAAGGGGAAGACAATGCCGCTGAATGAGGCTTTTGACCAGGTTTTGTCAAAACAAGACAACTTTTTGCCTTTGATTAAGAAGGGTGATCTCAGGGAGTTTCAGTCTAAGTCGCCGTACGTCCATCTGCACTGGCTGGATCTGGATAAGCTTGAAGAGCTCTCTACGTTCCAGCGGCTTGATATTGTTAATACTATCGCTACCCGCTTTCACGATATGGTGAAAACGGAAGTTTCTTAAGAAACTTCCGTTTTTGTCATGCTTTCAAAGTCGGGGCTCACTTCGAGCCCTTAAACCAGTTAGCTATATCGCTCAAAGATTTTCTCAGATCGGCCATTGCGCTGGTGCTGAGAGTCTTTAGATCCTTGAGGTGGACATCGCTCTTGTCCATGTACTCTTCAAGGTGATCCACTTCTTCATGCTGCATCTCCATACGCTCATCCTCGAGCTCTTTTTCCAGCTGGTGAAGCAGGGCCTTGGTTTCCTTTATCTGAGCCTTGAGAGCTTTGCGATGAGCTTTGTATTCCTGCATTGTCATGGAAGAGACTCCTTTCAGGCGGTCAGTGCAATCAGTAAACCTGGTACAACAAAGAATAGCCCGATTACATAAGCAAAAACTATCCATTTACGTCGACTTGCCATCTGGGCAAAGCGTCTGGCCGTAACCAGTGGGATGCGACGCAGGAATGGAATGCCATAAATCAGAATAACGGCTGACAGGTTGAACGTCAGGTGAACCAAGGCAATCTGCAGTGCAAACTGTGCCATATCTCCTTCAACGGCTGTGGCAGCCAATAGAGCTGTAATGCAGGTGCCAATATTCGCGCCCAAGGTGAACGGGTAGATTTCCTTCAGCTTGAATAAGCCATTACCCGCAAGAGGGACGATAAGGCTGGTGCTGGTTGAAGAGGACTGTACGGCGATGGTCATCAATGTACCAGAGGTAATGCCGGTGACAGGGCCGTGACCGATAGCGCGATGCAGAATGGCCTTGGCGCGGCCAACCATCAGAACTTTCAGTAGTTTGCCTAGTACCACAATGGACAGAAAGATCAGGGCGAGGCCGGTAAGAGCCAGGGCCACACCACCCCAAGGTTCTGGCAGTGAGCCGTACATGTCTTTGACTACGCCAATAACAGGTTTGGTCAGAGGCTTAATAAAGTTCAGGCCTTTAATGCTCAGGGATTCTCCACCAACAACAAAGGTGGTGAGGTATTCCGAAACTTTGCTCAGGTAACCGGTAAATATTTCCAGGGGCAGGAAAATGGCAATAGCCAGCAGGTTGAAGAAGTCGTGTACCGTGGCGGCAGAAAATGCGCGCCGGAACTCTTTCTTTTTCCCGATGTGTCCCATACTCACCAAGGTATTGGTGACGGTGGTGCCCATGTTGGCACCCATAATCATGGGGATGGCTGTATGAACTGGAAGACCGCCAGCAACAAGGCCGACGATTACCGAGGTCACAGTGCTTGAAGATTGTACCAGTGCGGTGGCAAAGGCACCGATAACGAGCCCCATAACCGGGTTACTGGCAAAAGCGAAAAGTTCTCTTGCGCCATCGGCGCCACCTGATGCCCATTTAAAGCCGCTGCCTATCATTCCGACAGCGACAAGTAATAGGTAGACCATCAGAACGACGGTTAACCAGCGCAGCATATTGCCGGCAGAATTCCGTTGCGGGCCTGAGTGTGTCATAGCAATTTATTCAACTGTTGTGAAAAACTGCGCGCTGTATCCCATGAATTAGAAGAAGATGCAAGAAATATCCAGTGGTTTGTACATAAGTCCTATAAAAAACACGGTATTTTGAGTGCTTTTGTTGGTTTTTGTACGTATGTGCGTTGTTGAGAAATTCAACAGGCCTTGTTGTTTCTTTTGGCGTATTGCTCCCGGTTTTCGACGCGTCTTTCTTCACTTTTTCGAATCATGGTATAGACGGCACTGGTTCCACCATGGTGGCGTTGTGTCGTATGAAATGCCAGAACGGCGTCGTGTTCTTCAAGCCACTGACGAGTGTAGCTTTTCATGGTTGCTTTTTGCTCACCCTGTTCTCCCCGTCCGTGGCAGATAAGAGCGGTGCGAACATCATTTTCTCTGCAGTCTTGCAGAAAACGATGAAGTTCTTTGCGAGCTTCTTTCACGGTCATCAGGTGAAGGTCGAGTCGGGCGTCCATCTTATATTTGCCCAGGCGCAGTTTTTTCCAAACCCCTTCCTGAACCCCTGACTCTTTCCAGAACAGGAAGTCATGGGGCTGAACCCGCTTACGCAGCTCCATGGATAATGGGTTGGGGTCTATCAGCTCTTCTGCGGCGGCGCGGCGGCGTTCTTCCTGACCGGGAGTGGTTGTTTTGCGAGAGCCGGTGTTGGCGTAAACGGTTTCTCTGGTGAGAGGCTGCACATCAGACATCTCTTTTGAGAAAAGATCGTTGTCACCCTGTTGCATGGTCTTGGTCTGTCAAAATTCTAGAAACTAGGCACAGAATATCACACTGCAGGCTTTGGGTATGTGTCTGCCGTACTGACTGCTTTGTTATAGGTATCAAATGCCGTAACTGTTGAAATTGTTCGATTACGGGTAGCGAATTTCAATGGTTGGGGTGTGTATGTTGAAAGGTGTAGGTAGCAGGTGTAGCAGTTGTTACAGGGTTCTGCCGGAAGGACATGAGGTCATTGAAGCTAAGTCTGGTCGACGTGGAGTAAAGAAGCTTTCGGATGAGGAAAATGACCTTTATATGATTCCGCAAGGTATTGTTGGGGAAGATTTTCGTATCGAGCAAACCAGGCGTTTTGAAGGGATGGGGATGATTTTTCAAACCTCTTGTACTCACCCTTATAAACCCTGCTTTGTGAAAGGATTGATTGCAGGGAAGCTGGCAATAAATATGTGCCCAGGGCGTTTTGACAATAGTCCTAAGCGTAAAGAGATGTATAGCCGTAATCTGGATATGGATCTCGCTGCAATTAAACAAAGTGGTATTGATGTTGTTGTTAGTGCTTTGCCAGAAAGGGAGTTACATGACGAGCTGCATGTTGAAAATTATGAAAATGCGGTAGTCATGCAAGGGTTGCAGTTGCGGAGATACCCAATTTATGAAATGGATGACAGTGTCCCTAAGTGTATGGACGACTTTTATTTGTTTGTCCTGGATCTTGCTGCATATATCCAAAAGGGAAAAGGTGTGGTGGTACATTGTCGTAATGGCTATGGGCGTTCAGCAACTATTGCGGCCTGTACTCTGGTTACTTTGGGGTATACGCCTGAGCAGGCGACTGAAATGTTAACAAAAGCTCGAAATGATGGAATCTGCCCAAAGAAGGACGGGCAAAGGGTGTTTGTTTCTAAGTTCGCTGAATACCATAAATCTCGACTGGATGGCCGTTTATCCCCGGAAAGAACGCTGGATACATAGTCTTAACCCCGGCTCTCATGTAAACTTGACCGCTTTGACATTTTCGTGGTGAGTGCGATAACTCAAGGCGGCAGCCTTGGCTCCGTAGGCACCTTCCGTTTTGGTCACAAAACGGGTAAATGAATTATTGGGTTGTTAACTGGTTTATACAGAGTCCATGGAAAACCTCCAAGCATTAACCGACGCAGCACTGGCTGCTGTCGCGGCTGCCGGTGATGCGGCCAGCCTGGATCAGGTGCGTGTGCAGTATCTGGGCAAAAAAGGTGAAATCAGCCTGCTGATGCAGGGTTTGCGTCACCTGTCTCCAGAAGAAAAGCCCAAGGCGGGCGCCAAAATTAACGAAGCCAAGCAGGTTGTGCAGAAGGCTATGAACGAGCGTCGCTCGTTTATGGAGCAGGCTGCACTGGATGTCCAGCTGGCTGCTGAATCTATTGATGTGACCCTGCCAGGTCGTGGTGAAGGTGTGGGCAGTATCCACCCTGTGACCCGCACTATGGAGCGGATCAGCGAATACTTCCAGACTATCGGCTTTACCGAAGAGGCCGGCCCAGAAATTGAAGACGATTTCCATAACTTTGAAGCGCTGAATATCCCCGATCACCATCCGGCCCGTGCCATGCACGATACTTTCTACATGAAGGATGGTTCCGTGCTGCGTACTCACACGTCTCCTGTGCAAGTGCGTACCATGAAGCGTTTTGTCGCTGAAAACCGTAAGCCGCCAATCGCTATTGTTTGCCCCGGTAAGGTTTATCGCTGCGATTCCGACCAGACTCACAGCCCGATGTTCCATCAGGTGGAAGGTCTGTATGTTGCTGAGAAAACCAGCTTTGCCGATCTGAAGAGCCTGCTGTCTGACTTCCTGCGGGTGTTCTTCGAACGTGACGATCTGGAAGTGCGCTTCCGTCCTTCCTACTTCCCATTCACTGAGCCTTCTGCGGAAGTGGATATTGAGTGGGGTCGTAATGCAGACGGCTCTATCAAGTGGCTGGAAGTACTGGGCTGCGGCATGGTGCACCCTGATGTATTCCGTCACGCTGGTCTGGACCCTGAGAAGTACTGTGGTTTTGCCTTCGGTATGGGTGTTGAGCGTTTTGCCATGCTGCGTTATGGCGTGAAGGACCTGCGTCAGTTCTTCGAGAATGACCTGCGTTTTCTTGAGCAGTTCAAATAATTAGTGGATTTTGATCGATGTTCCGGCCGGAATCATGGAGTTGTTTTCCGCGCCGCTGGGCTTCCTGCCCAGAGGCTGCTCTCAGGCCATCCATGGCCTTTGAAAACAACACCATAATTCCCGCCTTGGCAGCATCGGAGCCATATCGATTTATTTGATCCTTCTTTTGTGGAGGGGTTTAGGATGAGAACAGAATGAAATTCAGCGAACAGTGGCTACGCAGCTGGGTTAACCCGGACGCAAGCACGGAAGAGCTGGTCAGCAAAATCACTATGGCTGGCCTGGAAGTGGATGAATATGAAGCCGTTGCGCCAGAGTTTTCCGGCGTAGTGGTGGGTGAGATTGTTGCCTGTGAACAGCACCCTGATGCAGACAAGCTGCGTGTGACCAAAGTCACCAACGGCAGTGAAGAGTTTCAGGTGGTGTGTGGTGCCCCTAACGCTCGCGTTGGTATTAAAATTCCTTTTGCCATGGTTGGCGCGGTGCTGCCAGGCAATTTCAAGATCAAGAAGGCCAAGCTTCGTGGCGTTGAGTCCTTCGGTATGCTGTGTGGCGATGACGAAATCGGTCTGGCCTCTGAGCGCGCAGACGGTATTATGGAATTGCCTTTGGATGCACCTGTGGGCGCGGATATCCGTGAATACCTGCAGCTGGACGACACCATTGTTGATGTTGACCTGACTCCAAACCGTGGTGACTGCCTGAGCATCGCCGGTCTGGCTCGTGAAGTGTCTGCAAACTTCCTGGCTGATGTCACCGTTGCTGAGATTGAAGATGTTGTTGCTGAGATCGACGACACCTTTGAAGTAAACCTGGAAGCGACTGAAGCCTGCCCGCGCTTTGTTGGCCGTGTGCTGCGTAATGTGAACGTGAAAGCTGCTACTCCTATCTGGATGGTTGAGCGTCTGCGTCGTTCTGGCGTACGTTCCATTGACCCTGTAGTTGACGTAACCAACTATGTGATGCTGGAACTGGGTCAGCCAATGCACGGCTATGATCTGGATCGCCTGAACGGTTCTATCCGTGTGCGTATGGCGGAAGCTGGCGAGAAGCTGCTGATGCTGGATGGCACTGAGCAGGAACTGAATGCCGGTACGCTGGTGATTGCCGACGAGGAGAAAGCTCTGGGTATTGCCGGTGTGATGGGTGGTGAATACTCCGGTGTGAACGAAGATGCCACCAGTATCTTCCTCGAGTCCGCATTCTTCGACAAGATTGGTATTGCCGGTAAGGCCCGTCAGTATGGCCTGCACACTGATGCTTCTCACCGTTTTGAGCGTGGTGTGGATTACCAGCTGCAGAGCAAGGCTATTGAGCGTGCTACCCGTTTGATTCTGGATATCTGCGGTGGCCAGGCTGGCCCTGTTGTGGAGGTGGCTTGCGAAGAGTCTCTGCCTGAAGCTCGTACTGTAATTCTGCATCGCCAGAAAGTGACTGATCTGCTGGGTGTGGATCTGCCTGCTGATCATATCGCTCCTCTGTTGACCTGCCTGGGGCTGGAACTGACCGAAACTGCTGAAGATCAGTGGTCTGTGGCTGTGCCCAGCTGGCGTTTTGATATCAGCATTGAAGAAGATCTGGTGGAAGAAGTTGGCCGTATCTATGGTTACAATAACCTGCCAGACACTATTCCTCTGGCAGAGCTGCGCCTGAAGACTATTGATGAGTCTACTGTGCGCATGAGTGAACTGCGCCGTGTGCTGGTGGCTCGCGGTTACCGTGAAGCGATCAACTTCAGCTTTATCGACCCATCTCTACATCAGGTGTTTGACCCTGAGCGTGTCGCTGAGCCTCTGGCAAACCCGATTTCCAGCGAGATGTCTGTTATGCGTACCAGTCTGCTGCCAGGTCTGGTCACTGCTATGCGTCATAACCTGAACCGTCAGCAGAGCCGTGTGCGCCTGTTTGAAACTGGTCAGATCTTTATCCGTGAAGGCGACCAACTCACTCAGGATCTGTGGCTGGGTGGAGCTGTTTGTGGCAGCCGCAACCCTGAAAGCTGGCACGGCAATGATGAACCTGTCGATTTCTTTGATCTGAAAGGTGATCTGGTTGCTCTGTTCAAGCGCGTTGGTAATGAAGCTGAGTACAGCTTCCGTGCTGCCAAGCGTCCTGCGCTGCATCCCGGTCAGTGCGCAGAGATTCTGCGTGATGGAAAGGTTGTTGGTGTGATTGGTCGTCTGCACCCAAGCGTTGCCAAAACCGTAAGTGTTGATACACCGGTTTACCTGTTTGAAATCTCTGCTGATGTGCTGATGGCTGGCGACGTGACTGCGTTCCGTGAACTGTCCAAGTTCCCAGAAGTGCGTCGCGATATGGCACTGGTTCTGGATCAGAGCACTGCGGCGGCCGATGTTGAAGCGGTTATCCGTTCCAAGGCCGGTGAATGGTTGCGTGATATTCGCCTGTTCGACGTTTACAGCGGTAAAGGCGTTGAAGACGGCAAGAAGAGTCTGGCTCTGGGAGTTACCTGGCGTCATGCCGAGCGCACCCTGAACGACGAAGAGATTAACGACCTGTTTGCTGGTATTACTGCGGCTCTGGAAGCAGAGTTGGGTGGTACCTTGCGTCAATAAGAATTGACGCTGAACTGTCGTTTTTTCTTATAAGCCCCTGATGCGAAAGTTTCAGGGGCTTTTTGTTTCTGTTGCACAGTTTGTGGTCAGTATCGGTCATATAGGTATCTAACTGACTGAAAGGGTTGATATTTCCTTTTTATCACAGCATTCTAAGGTGTGACGGCATCTTGCCGAATTGTCATAAGAGTCATGCTGTTATAGATAGATGTTAAAATATTACATCGAGGATGTATGGCCATGGGGGCACTGACCAAGGCAGAAATTGCTGATAGGTTACATGAGGATCTGGGATTTAATAAAAGAGAAGCCCGGGAGATTGTTGATCTTTTCTTTGAAGAGATTCGTTCCTCACTCGAGAATAATGAACAGGTAAAACTGTCAGGTTTTGGGAATTTTGATCTGCGGGACAAAGGAGAGCGCCCTGGCCGAAACCCTAAAACCGGTGAAGAGATTCCCGTTTCACCAAGACGTGTAGTGACGTTTAAACCAGGCCAAAAACTCAGGGCGAGAGTTGAGGACTATGCAGGAAATCTTGTCGACGACTGACGGATGCGAGGAGCAGGCAGGTGTTCAGGCTGAGCTTCCAGCTATTCCGGGGAAAAGGTACTTCACCATTGGTGAAGTTGCTGATCTTTGTCAGGTGAAGCCCCATGTGCTCAGGTACTGGGAGCAGGAGTTTGCCCACCTGAAACCGGTTAAGCGCCGGGGAAACCGCCGTTATTATATGCGGCAGGATGTTCTCACCATTCGCCAGATTCGTAGTCTTCTCTACGAGCAGGGTTATACCATTCCTGGTGCCAGGGCTCGCCTTGCGGGTGAAGACGAACATCACGACAGTAGCCAGTTTCGACAGCTGGTTCGCCAAACCATTCGAGAGCTCGAAGAAGTCCGAGCCCTTTTGAAACGGAAATAAATAGTTTACGCGTTGCTTCTTATGCGCTGTTTGGGAGCAGCTTTCGGTTTTGGCCCGTACTTTCTTTTCGCTGCGGCTCTTTTGTCACGGGACTCTTGTGATCGCACTTTTCTTGGTTGTTTCTTCTCAAGTTGTTCTGTGATTTCTACCGGGCGCGTTTCTCCACCTTCGAAATAGGGTAGAGGCTCTACCTTTAGAGGTTGTTTGACCAGCTTGCGGATGCTCTCCAGTTGTGGCTTTTCTTCAGGGCTGAGCAGGGATATAGCCTGCCCTTGCATGCCGGCACGGCCAGCACGGCCTATGCGGTGAACATAATCCTTGGCCACTTTTGGCAAGTTGTAGTTGATCACTAAGGGGAGTTGCTCGATATCCAGTCCGCGGGCGGCGACATCTGTGGCGACCAGAGCGGTAAACTGATTGCTTTTGAAGGCTTCCAGTGTACGTGTACGTAAGTGTTGGCTTTTGTCGCTGTGGATAGCCTGAGCGCTGACGCCATCTTCTTCAAGCAGTTCGGCAATTTTGTTGGCCGCTTTCTTGGTGCGCACAAAAACAAGTACTTTTTCCCAACCGCCGCCATTGATTATGTAGCTGAGAATTTCAGGCTTGGTCTGCTGGTCTACAGGATAAACAACCTGCTTGACTGTTTTTGCCGCAGAGTTGGGGTCTTCAATTTCGATCTTTACTGGATGACGCTGAAATTCATGAGCAAGCTGTTTGATCTCTCGGGAAAAGGTTGCTGAGAACAGCAGGTTCTGACGCTTCTCCGGAGCATTTTTCAAAATACGTTCAATATCATCCTTAAAACCCAGATCGAGCATGCGATCGGCTTCATCCAGAACCAGAATACGCAGCTTGGTCAGAGACACATGTTCTTTGCTTATAAGATCAAGCAGACGACCAGGAGTAGCGATCAGAATATCCGCGCCAGCTTCAATCGCTTCGATTTGTGGGGCCATATCAACGCCGCCGTAAACGGTAACTGCTTTCAGGGGGAGATGCTTTCCGTAGGTAGAAAAGCTCTCTCCAACCTGTACGGTCAGCTCTCTGGTAGGTGCCAGAACCAATGCGCGAATATCTTTGCTGGTCCGCATTTCAGACAGGCGATGCAAGACTGGTAGGGTAAAGCTGGCGGTTTTTCCGGTTCCGGTTTGTGCCGAGGCCATAATATCCCGGCCAGTTAATACCATGGGAATCGCTTTGGCCTGAATCGCGGTCGGGTTTTGATAGCCTGCATCTTCTACAGCTGTGAGCAGAGGCGCAGATAGCCCAAGGGCAGAAAAAGTAGACATAATCGAAAGATAACCCGAATAGCATTTTGAGAAAGGCGGCGGATTCTACCCCAAGGGTTTGCTGGAGTCAGCGGCTTTCACTGCTTTTCCTTATTCTTGGTAAAACTACCACTGTGAATCCTCTTGTGGCGCTTCGTTGTTTTGGATAGGATACGCCCCGTTCTTGCCGCATGCGGCATCTAGTCGGAGCGTAGCGCAGCCTGGTAGCGCACCACAATGGGGTTGTGGGGGTCGGAGGTTCGAATCCTCTCGCTCCGACCATTTTCAGAAAGCTTATCCCATCTCTTTTAAAGAGAGGCTTTCGTATTGGCTTGTGTTGTTGATTTTTATAATGAAATCATTAACATAGCTATCAATCGGAGCGTAGCGCAGCCTGGTAGCGCACCACAATGGGGTTGTGGGGGTCGGAGGTTCGAATCCTCTCGCTCCGACCAAATTTAGAAAAAGCGTACATCTCTTGATGTGCGCTTTTTTTCGTTTGGGCGTAAGAATTTGGTAGTCTTGGATCGTTCAGAACGGAAGAGTTTATGAGTGCAGAATCTGCAAGGCTTCAACGAGAAAATAAAACCGTTGGCAAAATGATTGCTCTTTATTGCCAGCATCACCATAAGCCGGAAGATGGTTACCTCTGTTCAGAGTGTGTAGAGTTAAAAGCCTTCTGTGAGCGTCGGGTTGATCGCTGTGTTTACGGGGCGAATAAACCTGTCTGTTCAAAGTGTCCTATTCATTGTTATAAACCCGCCAAGCGTGAGCAGATTCGCCAAGTAATGCGTTGGGCTGGCCCGCGAATGTTGCTCCATCATCCTATCCTCGCCATTCGCCATCTTTGGGATGAGCGCCGGCCTTTACCGCCTCGCCCTGGTAAGAAGTTCAGAAAAGATTCTGCCTGATAAAAACCGGTCTACACTGCGCACTCCAAGAAAAATGGTGACGCGAGAGCATTGCTTATGGTGCGCAGGACAGGTTTGCTGATCTTATGCTTAATGAGTTCATTCTTTCTCTCCTTTAGCTTTGCTTCAACACTGGAAGATACTCCGGAGCAGTGGTTGTCTGAGCGAGTTAAGGAATATGAGCAACAGGCACAGTGGTGGCAATATGGCTGGCTTGGCGTTCATGGGGTTTCCACAATCGCGCAGGGATATGAAGCGAACAGAACCCATAGTCAGTCCAGCGAACGAGCTAATACTGTTGGTGCGGTTTCTGCGGCTCTTGGTGTAGGGGATGTTTTGTTCCGGCCTCTTTACCCGCTTCCTGAAAAATCTCAGATTCCCGGCCTTTCTGATGATGCTTTCCGGTTAAAAACTCTGGCTGAACGGGTTGAAGCAAGATCGTCTCTGGGGGGGCATCTCGAAGGGTGGCTGACCGGACTTATTGGCGGACTGATTATTGCTGGTGGTCATGGTAAAGAATCTGATGCCTGGGAGTTTTTTGCTGTCACAGGTTTGGTTGTAGAAGCTGAGATATGGAGTCTTCCCAAAGGCGCAGTGGCGGACTGGAAGTCTTATCAACGATCAGGTCAGCTCCCAAAAGGGCATTTAAAGGATGGAAGAATTGCTTCAGTAAAGCCTGCCGGTGCCCGCGCTATTCATCACGGTGTTGAATTTTTCTGGTGGTTCTAGGTTCGCTCTTAAAATAAAAAGGCTGTGCGGCTGATCCTGAAATCTGGTACTAGAGTTGAAATAGGATCAGCTATAAATATGACAAGCTATGAGCAGCGTTCGGCCGCCAGATCAAACTCCTCCTATCACTCCTCCACCCGTTACGGATAAGGGACTTCCTGTTGGCGGTACGTCAGGGACAGGCTTTGCTGGGCATGACAGTGTTACACCTAGGCCCGATGTTGATTCTCTGCTTGCTCCGGGGCAGCTGGTGCCTTCTGTCCCCGATACTAAGGTTGGTGACAGAGATGTTGAAGAGGTATCCAGTGAGGGGTTGCCAAGCCTGAGGGGGGAGTCCCCCGAAACATTGCGAACTAAGAAAGAAGCTGCTTTAAAGAAAGCAGATGCAGCTCTTGAGAAGTTAGGGCAGCTGGACCTTATGGAGCGTGCTCTCGGTGTTCTTAAACATGAGGACGGCGCCGAAGCCAGAGAAACGGGGCAAATTATTATTTCTGTCACAGTGCCCCCCAGTACCGAACCGGTAAATGTTTTTCCTCCAGATAAGTCTGTTGATCCAGAGAAGATGAAAGATCTACAGGCGAAAGCATTAAAAGCTCTGAGTGACTTTAAGGCGAATCCAAAGAATGCGGAATATAACCGGGAAAAACTTAAGACAGAGGTTGATGGCGTAAAAGTTGAGCTTGCCCAGATCAAGGATGCTTTAGCCGAGCAGGGGCATGGTGATGATGCTGATTGGGAGAAGCAATTTAATGCTCTGGCAAGCAGAGATTTCTCATTCAATGTTAAAGACGAAGATGGAAATCAGGAACTAACTTCGATCTCTAAAGCTAAGCCAAAACCTGAGGAAAAGCCTGTTTCTGATGAAGAAAAAAGTACCACGCCCCCTCCTGCTCCACGCCAACAGGTTCCTGGGCAGTTTGTGCCACCACCCCCGCCATTGCCAGGCAAAACTGTGCCTGCACTGAAAGCTGCTAAAGCCACTGCGGTGGTTGCAAACCCGCAGGGTGGGGTAAAGGTTCCTGAGTTTCAGGTGCTAGGGGCGACGGGGAAATCGAAATATACGCCTCCTTACGATAAAACGCCCTCAGGGCAGGGAAATATTGCTTCGGTCAATGCTGGAGACCAAAGGTTATATCTTGGAGGCGGCACGATTAATGGTGCATTTGGCAAGATTCTGGAAAAGTCTGATGATTACACCAAAAACGCCTACGCCGATTACCACAGAAAAATTCTTAAGCTGGGAGATGGTCAGGGGTTTTGTGTTCCAGAACTGTCCAATAAACAGGCCATCCCCGGAGTGAAGTATTCCATCGGCCTGCCAGGTGAAGATGGCAGCGTTAATGGTAGTGCCTTTGTCCATGTGTTTGATGATTCTTATTGCCCCCATGGTAATACGGAAAATCGGGCTATGGTTTATATCGTTCCACCGCTGGGTAATGACCCTAAATTTGGGTCCGATGAAGACTTTCTTCTTGCAGTTAGAGATACCGCCAAAAAGACACTGCTACTGACTCAAGAGTATAACCTTAGAGCCCAGGCTGCAGATGATTTGCCAGAACTGGATGTTTTAAGAATGTGCCGGTTCAGTAGTGGCGGATACGCAAGAACGGGTGATGATGGCAACCCGCTCGATGGAAAAAAGGTAGCAGCAGCCATCCACAGAGGTTTGCTTGAAGCCTGCAATGAAATTGAACAGAAAGGCCAGCCGGTTCTGGTAAAAACCATACAGTATGAAGACGGAAACCCTGATAACGCCTTTTTCTCGGGCTCAGGTTTAAGGAATCAGCAGGCTGTTCCTTTGAATGCATAATGAATATTGCATTCCATTTTAAACATGCAGAAATCTGCACTACCTTTGTTATAAGACTTTTGATTGCTGCGGTTTGGAGTCTGCAGCTTAAAGTTACTGGAAGTAAGTTAGATATCTGATAATCAGGGAGAGATTATGGACGTTGAACAGTTTGCAAATATCGCAGTGATGCTTTTCTCATCGGTAGCGATGGTGATTCTGCTGAATGTGGCAAGTAAGCTGGGTGGGGCTGTTGGACAGATGGTGAGAGGAATCACCTTCGGTATTTTTATGTCTGTGTTCTGTTATTCCGCTTTCCAGATGGCCGCTTATCTGGGTCTCGTTGATGGTGAGGTTCTGTTCCCGATCATGGCTGTTCTGCTGGCTTTTGGTTCTCTGGCCTTTGTTTTGAGTGCGTACAACGGACTCAACAATATTGAATCCTAAGCTGCATCCAAGGGTGGCCTGAAACCAGGCTACCCTTAATCTTTCTTCCCCCTTCTTCAGCTCGCCTCTTATCAAAACGGCCTACAAATAATAACTTTCCGATCACTGCCTCGATGCTAGCTCATAGCTTATATTGAATAGCTTGTGAGTCTATCTATAACAGGGATGCCCTATGCAGCGTGAAGAGCAACACCGGCTGATCGACAGGGTTCTGCAGCTGGAAGCCGATAAAACCACTGATATGGCTGAGCAATGTTCAGCGATTGATGTTGCCCTGTACCGGGATGAGAAACAGTTTCGCTCTGAAGAAGAGAACCTCTTTCGGCAGCTGCCAGTGATTGTAGGGCATGTCAGTCAGCTGGCCGCTCCCGGAGACTTTATTACCCACGATATCTGCGGTGTGCCAGTTGTGGTGTTGCGCAGGCAAACCGGGGAGTTGAAAGCTTTTATTAATGTTTGCAAGCATCGGGGCGGACGCCTTGTTCGGGATGAGAAGGGCAGTGATCTTCGGGTTCTGGTATGTCATTACCATGCCTGGACTTATGATACTGATGGCAGCTTGCGAGGTGTTCCCCATAAAGAAGGCTTTCGAGGTATGCCGGATGGCTGTAACAACTTGACTGAGCTACCTGTCAGTGATCACCTTGGATTTCTCTGGGTCCGGCTTACACCTTATCGCCGTTATGAAACTGCTGAGCAGTTCGACCGCTCAGTTAAAGAATTTCTGGGGCCGCAACTCAATGCCGACTTTTCCAGTTATGGGACAAGTTCTCATATTGTTTTTGATCCCGTTGATTTCCATCGTCCCATCAACTGGAAGCTAGCAATTGATACTTTTCTGGAAAATTACCATGTCAGGAAAACCCACAGAAACACCATTGATGTGATGTTTCTGGATACTGTAGGGGTTTATGAACGCTTTGGTTGCCAGCAGAGAAACCTATATCCCAAGAAGAGTATTGTTTCCCTGCGGGATAAACCAAGAAGTGAGTGGGAACTCTGCGAGCACGGTAATATGCTCTACACATTTTTCCCGAACACCTTAATTTTGATAGAGCCTGATCATATTAATGTGTCCATTGTTTTTCCCGATGGCATTGAACATACCAAATTAATCAATTTTACCTTGCTGTCGGAAGCACCTTCAGAGAAAGCTATTAAGTACTTCCGAAAAAACAATGACATTCTGTATGCTGCGCTGGAAGAAGACTTTTCTATGGCAACAGATGTTCAGAAAGGGTTACGTTCAGGAGCTAATCAGCAGTTTCTCCATGGGCGTTTTGAGCAGGGGCTGAAATATTTTCATGAAAGTGTGGCAGGCTTTTGCAAAGAATAACCGTTAGTGGTGAATCCACTTTCACGAGAGCAGCGTAAACATAACAGTTTTGCCAAATAGAATAATAAAGAGTCGTTATGAACCGCATAAAATCCCTGTTTGTCAGTTCTTACATCACCCTTCTGGTTATTGTCTGCGGCTGGAGTGGTCACCAGCTCTGGAATACCAATGATATTGGTTACGTCGCTTTGCTGGTGGCAACAGTCCCGGGATTGTTCTTTTTTGCCCACCTGTTTCTTACCTCGACCGCCCGAACCAGTAATTCTCTTGTTCATATCCAGATTCCAACTTTCCTGGGTCTAGCCGCTTCACTCTGGGCCGGTGACTGGCTGGTGAAGGTTGCTGCCGTGATTGTTACAGCAGGATTACTGGCTTATGTGTACTGGTATTCTCGCCTGGGGCGAGAACGTTCTGCTGTATTGGAAAAGGGCAAAACATTGCCTGAGGTATCTTTTGAAACAGCGGATGGACAACCTCTGCCTTTGTCTCACTACCGAGGTCAACCCGTTCTGATGATGTTTTACCGAGGTAACTGGTGCCCCTTATGTATGGCTCAGATTCGGGAGGTGGCAAAAGGGTATCAGGTTTTAAAGGAGAGAGGTGTGAACCTTCTGATGATCTCTTCTCAATCTCACAACCAGACTCGCAAACTGGCTGAAAAGTTTGATGCGCCTCTGGAATTTCTGGTTGATAAGAATAATCAGGTTGCCGACGCTCTGGGAATTGCTCACAAAGCAGGACTGCCCAGTGGTTTACAGGCTGCGGGTTATGATTCTGATACTGTTTACCCTACGGTGATACTGGCGGATGCTGACGGTAAGGTTATTGCCGCAGACCAGACGGATAATTATCGTTTGCGACCCGAGCCTGAAACATTTTTGCGTTGGCTTGAGCAGGCTGCATAGTACATGTCTTACACGGCCCACTCACGCCTTGGATAGAACTACAATGTGCTAATTATCAGCTAAATCTGTGGAGGGTGGGTCGTGAAAATTGTGTATCTTCATGGCAACGGTGGTTGTACAGCCGATATGCACTGGTATCCATCATCCGCACAGGATTTCCGGGAGCGAGATCTTGAGGCTGTATTACAGACCCTGCCGGATAATGAGGTTGCCCATGAAAATATCTGGATTCCGTTTATTAGAGATGAGCTAAATGCGGATCAGAATACCATCTTGATTGGTCATTCATCGGGTGCCATTGCCGCTATGCGTTTTGCTGAACAGTATGCTGTAACAGGTACCGTTCTGGTGAGTGCATACCATACCCATTTAAACGATGAGAATGAACGTAATGGTGGGTGGTTTGACAGGCCGTGGAACTGGCAGGCTATTCGTAATAATCAGAAATGGATTATTCAGTATTCGTCGACTGATGATCCGTGGATACCTATAAGTGAAGCGAGGCATGTGCAAGGCCAGCTTCAATCTGAGTATTACGAATTCGAGGATAGAGGCCATTTTATCGGACACAGAGATCAGTGCAGATTTCCAGAGCTGGTAGCAGCGGTTCTACATAAAACAGAGGTATAAATATGGCATCAGGAGGATGTCGTAACCTGTTGCGTCTCTTCAAACCAGTCTCTTTTTGGCAACAGCCATCACGTGTCGTTCAATTTCGCTGATTACCTGGGATACCTGCTCCCAAGTTTTCCAGTAAAGCTCTACATGATAAATATTCTGGTTCAAGCAGCTGATGCTTGAACTTGGAAGAAGATTGCTGATCAGTGTCTTGGGGAGCATGGCCCAGCCCATATTCTGCTGTACCGCGTCTATCAATGTATGGGTGTTAGGAATGTAATGAGAATCAACATTGCTGATCGAAATATCGTATTCGGATAGAAGTTTTGAAGCCAGGCTGTCATTGCGATCAAAAGATATAACCGGGGCTGACAAAAGGGCTTCGGTAGTTAAACCTGAACAAAAATGCGTTTTGAAAAAGTCATGGGAGCAAACTGGCATATATTCCAGCTTTCCCAGATAGCGGGTCTTGCAACCGGGCACCTGATCGGAAAGGGACGTAATCGCAGCAATAACTTCGCCATTCTTTAAAAGTTTCTGGGTGGTCAGAGCATCAGATGTACGAATATCAAAGCTGACCTGTGAATGCTTATCAAACAAGGCCAGCACATCCATAAACCAGCATGTTAAGGAATCATCGTTTACTGCAAGTGCCACAGTCTGAGATTGGGTGTATTGCTCATTTAACAGAGTTTGATTCATCTCTCCCTGAATAAGCAGAAGGCGGCGGGCATAGGAGAGAATGTGTTCACCAGCTTTTGTCGTATGGGGGGGATTGCTGCGAATCAGTACCGATTGCCCTAATTGGTTTTCCAAGGATTTTATTCTTTGGGATACCGCCCCCGGCGAGATGTGAAGGAATCGGGCGGCAGCATCAAAGCTGTGATTATCGGCAATAGCTACCAGGGTTTCCAATTCTTTGTAATCTATCATGGCGGTTTACTGCTGGCCTGATCTTTAGAGTTGCTAAAGATGTAATAGTTTTTTTAGTTTTATTCAATAAAGACAACTGCTTACGATGGCTCCATCCGATAATCATCAGGAGCAGATAATGACCACTAAAGACCATCTTGCAGCGACATCATCACCTGTTCGACAGTTCCTTGATTGGCCAGTGATCACAGACCCACAGGAATGGAAAGGCAATGTTGCGCTGTTAGGTGTGCAGCAGAGTGAGCGTTATCCTGCAGACCCTGCGCCATTGCCCACTGCTACAGCTCCTGATGCAATTCGTTTGCAGTCTTATCAATTCTGTGATGGCCCTGATCAGTGGGATTTTGATATCGGAACTACCTTGTCATCCCTTACTGCCATGAAGCCCATGGATTGCGGCAATATTAATTATGATGGCAAGGATTATCCGGCTTTTGCTGCTTATCAAACAGCGCTGTTGGAAAAACTGTGGCGGGCAGACACCCAGGTATTTTTGTTGGGTGGCGATCACGGGATAACTACTCCTGCGCTTCAAGCCCTCAATGTCTTTGATGAACCCGTACATATTGTTCATATCGATGCACATATCGATTGGCGAGATGAGAAAGAGGGTATTAAGGGTGGTTACAGCAGCCCTCTTCGCAGAGCCAGTGAAATGCCATGGATTTCTGGTATGACCCAGATCGGTATGCGGGGAACTGGCAGTGCCCGCAGGCAGGAGATGGAGGATGCCTGCACATGGGGCTCTGACATTATTACCGCTATGGATGTTCATACTCGGGGCGTAGAAAACACCCTTTCCCGCCTGCCAAAGGACAAACTTGTGTATATGACCATTGATGCAGACGGGCTGGATGCTTCCCATATGCCAGGGGTTCTGGCTCCTCAGCCCGGTGGACTTTATAAGGAGCAAGCCGCAAGAATTATTCAGGCTGTAGCCAGTGAAAATAAGCTGGTGGGTATGGATCTGGTAGAAGTTGCACCGGAGTTTGACCAGCCCAATGCCATAACCTGCATAACAGCTGGTCGGTTGCTGGTTAATGCTATAGGCACTACCTGGAAAACGTGCTAGTAACAATATCGAGCCGGAGGGTTTGGACTCTCCGGCTCAATATTTACAGTTATTCCTTTTTATATGAGCTCAATGGTTCGCGGGCTAACGAACCGTCAAAGAGTTTCATTTTCTTTAAGATTGTTTTGGGTGCAGATGGATTAGGAACAACTGGTTTGGGTGTTACATGTTCTGAACCAGCATGTGCATGGTGTGTCAGGTCAAACTGAACTTTCGGCTTGCCTTCGAAGTTGGGCATGTTTTTAAGCTCAATCTTGTTTTGATAATCTCGTATGCTTTGCAGCGTAGGCTTAGGTGCAACTTTTGGCCCGCCCTTACGATGAGTAAATGAATTTCCTTTTCTTTCAGTCAGAGAGTTTATCCAGGCTCTGGTCAGCATGCGATATCCAGTGGATCGGGCGGAAGACAGTAATCGCCAGGCTCCCAGTTCAGGTCCTGGTACCAATAGCCTTTCAATACGAGCCAGCCAATCTGGAGTCAGGTGTTCATTATCTGCCGCACTGTGTATCCAGATATTGGGTTTTTCTGTTCCTTGGCTGACACCGTGATCAACAAGGAAATATCCGGTGTTATGACTAAGAGGAATTGTGATGAGATTTCTTGAACCCAGAACATTAACTTGCAGGTCATCACAGGCGGAAACTACAACGAGTTCATCTTCTGAGTGAGGAGAGCGATCACTCAGTGCGTTACTAATCGTGTTTAAAGTACATGGTGAGAAGGGCGATAGTCTCTGCCTGGAACCTTTAAAGCTGCCGTTGGATGATAATTCCTCTGTTATCCAGCCAGAGTTATGAACCTCCGGAAACCTTACAAGTACAGACCGCAACTCGTTTGCCTTATCGATAGCTGTAACTTGCAGGTGAGGCTTTTTACCTTCTACCGGTGTGAAATTAAGTTGTTTTATGTTGAGTTTTTGGGATTGGCAGATAAGCCTTGCCAATGGATTTTCTGAGAATGACTCTGAAGGAATACCGTTTTCACTACAGATGCCGGCATGCCCTTTAGGGAGGTGGATTTGAAGGGTTTCATTGTCTTCAGGGTGGAAAGACATGCGCAGATGTAGTTTATCAAAACCAGAGCCAGGGATGATGTAGTTAACATCCTGATAGGTCAGTTTTCTCTGCTTAAGTAACTCGATGACTCCCAGAGATAGATTCGGCGCCTCAATAAGAAGGTTTTCAAGAGCTATGAAATGAAATGAAAAAATATCCCCAGGAAATTTATCCCGCCAGTGATACAGTGCGAGACGGGTTGAAAGGCGAAATGGGAGGTCGCTCCAGTTCTGTGAGGTGGCGATATCGGTCAGCACACCAATGCGGATGGCATAGGTTTCAAAATCTTTAATGTGGGCGGGGAGGAGCCTGTAGAGAATCGCTGTACTTAAACCCATCGATAACAGGTTTATGGCTTCACCTTTGGCATGCCAATAAGCGAGTGACTGGTTATTGGCACGCAAACGTTTTTCAAAGCCTTCGGGAAGCTGAAGCTGGTTTTGTGTATTTGCGAAGGAATAGTTGCTGAGCAGGAAAAAGCACAGCAACACAAGAACTACAGATCTCGTTGATTTCATTTGTCATCTGCCCCGAATAAAACGCGAGTACAGGGTAGACCGAATCAGGGAAAGGGAAAGTTTTACCTATTTAATCCCATAAACGAAATTGTTACCGGGAGCCCTGTTTTTCCCAGACCAATAAACGATTATTGGCTGGCATGGGATTATCTTCAATCAGCGCCATAGAGTTTCGGCTTGCCAGTTGATTAATGGCTTCAAAATCCCTGATTCCCATATGCCTGGCACGTTGTTGCAATGAGTGATTAAAACGGGCATTGCTTTCTGATGTAAATTCACCCTGATAATTAAAAGGCCCATAAAGGCAAAAAATACCACTCGACTTAAGGTGTTGGCCAACTCCCTGAAACATGGATTCAACGCTCTGCCAGGACATAATGTGCGCAGTATTGGCAGAAAATACCCCATCGAACTCTGTTAATGGCCAGGGAGTGTGGCCAACATTTAATTCAAGGGGAAGGCGCAGGTTACCCTGCTCACAATCAACCAGTTGGCAGTGTATGCCCGGGTGATTTTCTAAGAGGTCAGAAGTCTGCCATATCAAATGAGGAAGGTTATGGGAAAAATGAATGGCATGCTGGCCAGTTCCTGAGCCAATCTCCAGCACAAAACTGGTGTTTTCAAAGTGGCGTTTTAAAACACTCAGAATGGGGTCTTTATTGTTTTCACAGGCCTGAGAAAAAGGTTTGTCCATTTGAATGTATCCGCTGAGAACTTCAGGGAGATAATAGAGAAGTTATTGCTGAAAATAAAAAAAGCCCCGGGGTTCCGAGGCTTTTTACAGGGATTCAGCTATTAAGCAGCTTCATTTTCCTGTTGTTTTGCTTTCTTTCTGCGATTTGTTTTTGGCGCTTTGGCGACCTTGTCATGGTTTTCCGCTACCGGACCAAAGTGCTCCAGCGGGAAGTCATCAACATTGACCATATCCAGTACGTCTTTCTCAAACGCCAACATAAAGTCGCCTTCTTCCTGAGTCAGCACGCCCATGGCAACACCTTCAGTAATGCGGCCTTCAATGGTGAGCTCAGCTTCGTTGTACTTACCGGCTTTCAGAGCCTGACCAATCTTCTTATAGATTGGGTCAGCACGATCCACACGCTCCAACAGAGAGTCGTAAACCGCCAGAGGATTACGTTCACCGTTGGTGCGGGTATCGCTGCGGTAGATGCCGCTGATCAAACGCTCACGGGTTTCGCTCTTGGAAGAGGTCAGCTCAACTACACGGTTGATCAGTTTGTCGCCAGGCTTCTGGGCACGACGGCCAATCGGCAGGGTAAGACCACGGAGCAACCAGGCTACCGGACGGGCGGGCAGGTTGTTCAATACACCATCCAATGCTTCTTCAAACTCGAAGAACAGCTTCTGGCAGGCGTATTCCACCAGGGGCAGATCGGCGCTGTGCTTGCCCTGGTCTTCCCAGTGCTTAAGTACGCAGGAAGCCAGGTAAATCTTGGACACCATATCCGCCAGACGGGCAGAGATCAGCTCGCGGAACTTCAGCTCACCACCCAGTGAGAACATGCACATATCAACAGTCAGGGCGAAAGAGGACGCATAACGGTTGATCTCTTGATAGTACTTCTTGGTTGGGCCGCTGTATGGCACGGAAGTAAAGGCAGAATTAGTCAGACCAAGCACAGTCGAACGTGCTGCGTTGGAGAAGATAAAGCCAAAGTGGCCAAACAGTGCTTTATCAAATGCCTTGAGGTTGTTGTCCTTAGCGGCGTTCATCTCTGGCAGCACATAAGGATGGCAGCGGATTGCTCCCTGGCCAAAGGTGATCATAGAGCGGGTCAGGATATTCGCACCCTCAACAGTGATAGCAACCGGTACCGAGGCATAACCGGTGGCTACATAGTTGTTGGGGCCAGTGATAATTGCTTTACCACCGTGAATATCCATGCTGTCCAAGGCAGTCTGGCGGGCCATCTCGGTCAGGTTGTACTTGAGGATGGCAGAAGGAACAGAGGGCTTCTCACCCTGGTCTACAGCGATAGCCGTGATACGTGCACCGGCAGCAGCGGTATAAGCGTTACCAGCGATACGGGCAATCGCATCCTGCACACCTTCCAGCTTAGAGATGGGTACACCAAACTGACGACGGATACGGCTGTAAGCACCAACAGCAGCAATACCATACTTACCACCACCGGCACCGGAAGAAGGCAGGGTAATGCAGCGACCTACAGACAGACACTCAACCAGCATCTTCCAGCCTTGGCCACGCATCTCAGGACCACCAATAATGAAGTCCAGCGGGATAAAGACGTCTTCGCCTTTAATTGGACCATTCATAAATGGAGAGCCGAGCGGCTTGTGACGGTTGCCAATCTCCATACCTTTCAGGCCACGAGGCAGAAGCGCTACGGTAATACCGATATCGCTCTGGTCACCCAGCAGACCTTCAGGGTCAAACATACGGAACGCCATACCCACCACAGTGGCTACTGGGGCCAGGGTGATATAGCGCTTGGAGAAGTTCATGCGAATACCCAGAACTTCTTTACCTTCGTACTCACTTTTGCACACGGTGCCGGTATCTGGCAGAGAGGTGGCATCGGAACCGGCACGTGGGCCAGTCAGGGCGAAACATGGGATTTCACGACCATCGGCCAGACGGGGCAGGTAATGATTCTTCTGGTCTTCGGTACCGTACTTGAGCAGCAGTTCACCGGGGCCAAGAGAGTTAGGCACACCAACGGTAGAGAAAGCTGCGCCAGACAGGCCAGACAGCTTCTGCAGAACCGCAGACTGTGCCTGGGCGGAGAAACCAAGGCCGCCATACTGCTTGGGAATGATCATGGCGAAGAAGCGTTCCTTCTTCATGTAGTCCCATACTTCAGGGGCCATATCGCCTTCGTTGTTGATCTTCCACTCATCGATCATGGACGCGAGAGTTTCTGCCTGGTTGGCGAGGAAATCCTGCTCTTCCTGACTCATTTCTGGATTAGGATGTTTCTTCAGCTTGTTCCAGTTCGGTTTACCAGAGAACATTTCGCCATCCCACCATACAGTACCGGCTTCAAGAGCGGTCTTTTCGGTGTCAGACATTTCTGGCAACAGTTTTTTATAGAGATTGAAGATGGGCTTGGTGATGGTGCCAGCACGGAACCCTGCCTGAGAGAGCACACCGAAAACAGCGGTCAGAACGATACCAAGAACGGTTAAAGTGCCGGATGCGCTGAATAGCCAGGCGGCCAGGGTGTAAATGGCAAAGGTGATTGTTGCCGTGGTCAGGCTGGCGCGTTTATAAGCCAGGCCAATCAGGGCTGCGATTAACAGCAGAGTCCACATAAAGTTGTTGCCTCATTGACTAGAAAAACTGCCGGCCATAGAACCACATTCGTGGCCTGCTGATACTGGCAGGAGCGAATTGGCGTGCTGGCATAATAGCCAAAGAAAAAGAATCAATTGTTCTAACTGAAAGTCGGTTTTTATTCTGTATGGTTTTCCATATCCGTGATTTGGCGCAGAGGTATCGACTCCATGGATCCCGTATCTGAATCCGGCGACGCTTCTTTTGCTGTAGGGTTCAGGCATTCGAGGATGCCTGAATAGTCCCAGGCAAGTTCGTCGCTGCCTTCGCTGGTCTTACCCCATTTTGAGGGAGGAGTGATGACATTGAGATCCTTTAGGTATAACTGGTGATCATCCAGAATAGTTAACAGTCTTTCATTATCTTCCCGGAGGCGATTCCATTCTTCCCAGGTGGCCAGGTGTTCTTCATTGGCCTGGTCAAGTTTCTGGTTAAGTTCATCAATCATCATTGCTGCATGATCAACAACTTTTTCGAAGTTGTCCTGAGAAGTATTCAGATCCTGTCGAACTTGTTCCAGCTCTTCGGAAATCTCTTCCAGTTTGGTTTGCAGGCTACTGATGGACTTTGCATCAATGCTTCTTTGCTTTTTGAGAGCTTGATTTTCGTCACCCAGCTGTTTCTGCATCATGGTCAATTCTGAAATACTGGAAGAAAGCTTCATTTCCAGTTCTTGAATGGCTTTATTGGCCGTATCAAGACGTGATCTTTGATCATTGATGGTTTCTTTGTCTTCTGCTCTTTGGGAGGAATGAAGCTGCTGTTCCATCTCAAGCCGGCTGGTCAGATCTTTAATCTGGAAGTCTTTTTCCGCAAGTTCCAGCTCGAGTCCTTTGATCTTTTGTGCCTGATCTTCAACAACGGAGCACTGACGCTGAAAAATACTGGTGGGGAGAACCTTATGGAGGAACTCAACCAAGGCTTTGCGAATGCTCTCAAAAAGGTTGTGCAGAGAGCATTTACGACCAAAGGCGCACCCACTGGCCGGCAGGCTGTTGGACGTAGAGCCCGATAGCGTGCTTGATGTTGTCAGTGATGCTGATAAGAGTTCCATATCCGGCCCCATAAATGTATTGGTTATTGCAGGAAAACATACGGGATATAGTCAGGCTCGGATATTGGGCTTTGGGCTGTAAGACGTTGGTGGATAGGGCTTGATATAAGCCACTTTCAGTATCAGAAGAGAGTTAAATTCATACCTGCTGGAAATCATAGATTGGCTGTTCTGGTCGATGATTTCTATGTGAAGCTTAAAGGGAATGGGGCATGAATCAGGCTGGAAAGGTTCCAGGGCAGAGTCCGGTAACCCTTGAGCGTTATGAGTCTACCCAAAAGCCACCGGCAAAGTACCGGCAGATCGAGCCAGAGCTGACCAAGGGGCTGCGCGAACCTCTGTTTTCAGCGATGAAGAAGCGCGCCGGCCGTGCTTTGTGTCAGCGTACAATAGCCCATTGTGCCTCGGCTGGCAGTGAAAAGAAGAGTGCGGGCTCTTTTCGTTACTATCTGAACAAATTTCTCGATGCGATTCAGGAAATCCCCAACAGGTTGCGCCATCACCAGACTTTTCAGCAATTTCAGCGTTCTCTGGAAGCAGTTTGTCGCCAGATGGATAGCCAAGGTTCAACAGACAGCCATACCATAAAAGAGTTAAGGGGTGAGCTGAGTCATCTGCCACGTCATGTCGTTAATCGTCATGGGTTGAATCGGGATGCCCTTGATCACAATCTGCTGATTATGCAATTAAGCTGCGAGCTGCATGACTCCAGACTATCAGTTGATTATGCCCGGCTGGCTGAAGATCTTGGGGATGAGACTCTGGCGAGTCATCAAGGTTTATGTCGAAAAATCGACGAGGAGCTGGCCAATATTTTTAGTTCGCCGCTGGCCAATATCGACCCGCGAAAGCTGTTTAATTATCTGGATCGTCTGGAAGCTGGAGGAACTATTCACTGGAATGTAACTATCAAGATTCGCGCAAGAGTCAAAAGCTGGCAGGAAAAACTACCGGACCGGTTAAGAAAATCCCGAGTAGATGAAAGCTTGAAGCAAGCCTTGGGTTGGATAAAAACCTCCGGAATCTATCTGGGTGACCATAGAACCCTCAGGCTTGGAGGTATGTTGGGGTTGTCTTTTTCAGCACTTAATGAGTTACGTGACCAGAATCATGGGCAAGCGTTGTTGATGAAGGTTCTGGCCAAAGCTATTAGAGACCGTGAAATCTCACCTCAGGATGTGGTTTTGGCTCTGCACAGAATTTCTCAACCGGGTGAGGCTGAGAAGTTTGCGGTGCAGCATGGGCGGGCTTATGACAATGAAACCCTGAGCAACATTTATCCAGAGCTGGCCGGGCTGAAAGATGATGATTCAGTCCCTCTCGGTGTTGCACTCTCTCTGATTGGATATTGTCCGGTTGTTCTGTTGGGCAAAGCGCTGGGTGTAAAAAGTTATGTTGCTGCGAATGCTGAGGATTTTTTTCGCTCTGATAACCCGTTACAGATTCAATGCCTGCTTGATGATGAAAATCTGCTAACAATCGGTAAGCTCAGGCAGGTTCTCAGTCATCCGGATATTGTCAGGAGTAAGGGCCGAGCGCTGGAAGTGCTTGAGTGTAACCTTCGTGGCGAGCGTGCTGAGCCTCAGGTTTCCGCAAAGGATTTTTATGCTTTGTACAAAGGTCTCAACCCACAGGAAGTTAACACTCTCAGTAAAGTTATGGGGGTAGAAAAGCAGGTAGACGAACAGACGAGGTTGGAATTGGTAAACCCTCATGTGGCGCTTTATGAGCAACTGGGGCGTTTAGGTTATTTAAAACCGAGTGTTTTGCTCTACGGGTTTGAGCAGACAGGAAATAATGAAGTTATATCGAACCTGAAAAAACTCTATGGCGGGCAGGAGTTGGTATCTCAGCCACCACAGCCTCTGCCTGAATGGCAGGCTGATCAAGTCAAACTGGTATCTCTTACCCACGATTCAAAACTAACAAAAACAGCTATTTTACAGGTATTACCCAATCACCCTGATTGGATGTTACTGGGGTATGCATTAGGGCGAAATATCCACCAGTTACAGAATCTGCACCAAGCCTATGACCGGCAAGGGACTGCAGCACATCGACTGCTAATAAAATTATCTGAGCACCATGCGCCAACATTGGGAGAGTTTGTGCACTGCTGTCATCTTGTTGGTTGCCAGGGCATGCTCCGCTATTTGCCCGAACATCTGCAGCAACCTCCAGCTACTGCATCAATGCCACCACTTGTTGATGATGATGAAAATGATGACCGGCAACTGATGATCCCATTAGTGAAGCATGCTGCCGACCAGTGGCGGGAGATTGGTAAACTGGTGGGTTACAGCGATGATAGGCTGGAAAATTTTGGCGGTGATCGTTCCAAAAGCAATGCCCAGATTGTTCTCGATATCCTGACCGCAGCAAAAGACAACAGCGTAAAACTGCCTTGGGATAAACTCTCAGCCCTGCTGCCTTCTGAGATTCGACAGCAAGAGATAAAGTGACTTAGAGAACCTGCCTGAGAAATACCTGGGTACGTTTATCCTGAGGAGTATCCAATAATTGTTTTGGTGTTCCCTGCTCAATAATTTTGCCGCCATCCATAAAAATAATCCGGTCGGCCACTTCCCGGGCAAAAGGAATCTCGTGGGTAACGACAATCATGGTTCGCTTCTGCAGCGCCAGTTGTTTCATCAGGTCCAGAACTTCATGGACTTTTTCTGGATCAAGAGCAGATGTTGGCTCATCGAACAGCATCAGTTCCGCATCAAGCGCCATAGCCCGGCCA
The DNA here is from genome assembly GCF_058148445.1 of Parendozoicomonas sp. 2304DJ65-17. Lineage (NCBI taxonomy): Bacteria > Pseudomonadati > Pseudomonadota > Gammaproteobacteria > Oceanospirillales > Endozoicomonadaceae > Parendozoicomonas > Parendozoicomonas sp. 2304DJ65-17. The sequence continues at coordinate 233,405 of NZ_JBYVJV010000004.1, read as the reverse complement.
ATACCAATACGTTGTTGCTGGCCGCCAGACAATTCTGATGGCCAAGCATCTCGGCGATCTTCCAAACCTACACTTTTGAGAATATCCATGCCGATAGCTTCAGCTTGAGCAGCTGGCAAACCTTTCACTGTGGTCAGGGCTTCGGTGATATTTCCCAGAGCGGTTTTGTTTTTAAACAGCGCGTAATTCTGGAAGACAAAGGATGTCTGTCTGCGCAAAGCAATAATATCTTTCTTGCTGGCCGCTTTGGCGTCAACGGAATGGCCAGCAATTGTGACTGTGCCTTGCTCCGGAGTTTCCAGATAATTCAGGCAACGGAGCAGGGTGGACTTACCACTGCCGGATGGGCCAAGAATAACTACGATCTCACCTTGCTCAATCTGCAGGTCAATGCCATTTAGCACAACATTGCTGCCAAAGGTTTTATGCAAATTGGTGACTTCAGCCAATGCCATCAGTAAGCCTCTCCAAGGCGTTGTTCCGTGAGTTTCTGCGCCCAGGTCATAACAATTACAAGCAGCCAGTAAACCAGAGCAAGGACCAGATAGCTTTCCAGGAAGTTAAAGCTTGAAGCCGCTTCCAATTGAGCTCTGGACATAATTTCTGCTACACCCAGGGTAAAGGCCAGGGATGTGCTTTTGAGCAGGTCGATAAAACTGTTCATCAAACCTGGCAAGGCAATACGGGAAGCCTGCGGCAAAACAATACGACGCATGGCGGTTAAACGATCCATGCCGACACTGAGAGACGCTTCCATCTGGCTTTTATCGATGCCGAGAATAGCTCCGCGAATGATCTCTGCCATATAAGAAGCAAAGTGCAAACCCAGTCCCAATGTCACGGCCTGGAAGGCAGTGACAGAGGTCATGGACGGGAATATCTGTGGCAGGCCGTAATAAAGCAGGAATAGTTGAACCAGCAACGGCGTGCCACGGAAAAAAGAAATATAGATATCGGTTAACCGGTTCAGGCCTTTGACCTGAAAAACCTGAACCAGTGCCATAACCAGACCAAGCCCCAGTGCCAACACGGTACCTAGAACTGTCATGCCTAAAGTGGCGGGTAATGCGCTGATCAGCTGGGGTAGCAGGTCGGCAGCATAGGGAAAATCAAACTCGGTCATGGTTCCTCTCAATCAGCCTTCCTGGGTCACATCGGTGCCAAACCATTTTTCAGAAATGGTTTTCAGGGTGCCATCCGCACGCATCTCAGTCAGAGCACGGTTTACCTGGGTGCGCAACTGTTCGGAGTTTTCGTTCTTCAGGAATGGCATGGAGTTCTGGATCACTTCAAAAGGTTTACCAGCAGGTTTCAGTGGCAGGCCGGACTTTTTCACCAGTTCAGCTGCGGAAAGGCGATCCATAATAAAGGCATCTGCACGACCAAGGGCGACTTCCTGCTCTATACCGGTGTCGTAGGTACGTACTTCGATGTTACCGTCAGGGTCAAAATCTCTCAGTAGTTGTTCGAAGTTGGTGCCAAGGTTTACTGCAACTTTCTTGCCTTTCAGGTCTTCCAGAGAGCTGATATCGGTATTGTCTGCATTCACGGTGATTTGAGCGCCGTCGTATACATAGGTATCAGCAAAGTTGTATTTCTCAAGACGGGCATCGGTCACAGTTATCTGGTTGGAAATGGTATCGATGCGTTGGCTTTCCAGCATGCCAAACAAGCCGGAGAAAGGTGCTGTTGTGAATTCCACCGGGCGGTTCAGGCGCTTACCCAGCTCATTCCATACATCAACTTCAAAACCCTGCAGTTCACCATCTTCTACGAAGGTGAACGGGTAGTAACTGCCAGACATACCAACTTTGACAGCTGCAGTTTCAGCAGACTCATTGTTTGCTGATGAATTGTCCTGATTGCCACAAGCAACAAGGAAGACGGACATGACAACAGTCAGCACCATCGCAGATAAACGACGAAACATGGACTCTACGCCTCACTTCAGTTTTTGTAATACAAAGTTGTTGCTGAATTGAGTTCAGCTTATTAGATATATCGGAGGAAGGGTGTTAAGGCAGGTAAAACTGACAAACAGACATTCCGATAGTTTGGAGGCGAAGTTACGTGATTTTTGTAGCTACCAGAAATGATAAATAACTATTTAAATATAACCAAAAAGAATATATGCCTTCTGTCGCTTGATGCAGCAGAAGGCATAAGGCGAAAGTAATCAGGCCCGGACTTTATTCAACCAGGCAAAACCTGTCTGGAAAGCGGACTCCTGAAATTTTTTAAGGCCAACTTCACGGCTGTCGACCAGAAGGGGAGTGTGCTTCAGCTGTTCCTTAATGGCGTGGTTAGACATCAGTTCTACCCGAACGCCGGAGATCAACTGAATGGCAGTTTCAATTTTGAAACCCTCAGCGCCACCGGCAAACTTGCCTTTCTTTGGGCGTTCACGGATCACCACATTTTCAATTTTGTAATCTTCACAGAGCTTGGCAAAGATCTTCTGGAAGCGACGCACCTGCTCGGTATCGCTGATTTGTTCGTCAGCTTTTTTCAGGGGAATACGAGTCTGGCGACAGTCGTGGGTGCTCATCAGGCCTTCATCGAGGGACAAAATGCAGAACAGAGCTTCGCTGCCCTGAATATCAACACTACAGACTTTCATTGTGTGAAATGACCGAATAGATGGGTAAACGCACATTATAACCTGACCCTGAATGAAAAATGTGCAATGCAGGTAGTAATACTTACAGCAAACGGAGAGGGCTGCTATTTTATGTAACAATTCATGAATAGATAAATTTTGGGATTGGCAGTGTCAGGGCGGATTTCTTCTCTAAAAGTTGTTGGGGTTGTGTCACTTGGTGGCTTTCTCGAGCTCTATGACTTCATTATTTATGCCATGATGGCCGGTTATATTGCCGATCATTTTTTTCCTTCCAGTGATGGTTTTGTTTCCCTCCTTTTAGTGTTCAGCACCTTTTCAGTTGGTTATCTGGCTCGTCCCATAGGCGGCATTATTTTTGGTCATATTGGTGATCGTTACGGACGCAAAAGCACATTTTCCTGGAGTGTTCTGTTAATGGCATGCAGTACTCTGGGAATTGCGTTACTGCCGGGATATGAGGTTTTAGGGATTGCTGCGCCGTTGCTTCTAACCTTTTTACGATTAGTCCAAGGGTTTTCACTCGGAGGGGAACTTCCAGGGGCCATTACCTACTTGAGGGAAACCCAGTCACGACCAGGGTTGGCCGGGGGAGCACTGTTCCTCGCGTTGATGCTGGGGGTTGCTGGCGCATCATTTGTACATTTTCTTTTGATTCGCTGGTTGGGGCAGGACGAAGTGTCCAGCTGGGGCTGGAGGCTGGCTTTTGCAGCAGGAGGCAGCCTTGGTTTTATCAGTTTTTATATTCGCAAGCGCTTTCAGGAGTCGCCTGTATTCCTTCAGATGTTGTCACACCAGCGGCAAACCCGAGTTCCATTCCTGGAGCTTATTCGTTCCCACGGTCGCAACCTGCTGGGTGGCGTGCTGGTGATGGGAATGAATGGTGCAGTCGTAACCGTATTAGTGATATTCGGACCCAGTTATTATGCCCGGGTTATGGGGTATCCTGCCGGTGAAATCAGTTTTGCCCTGGCTGTCAGTTCTGTTGTGGTCAGCCCACTGTGTCTGGTTGGAGGGTTGTTATGTGACCGGTTGTCGGGCAGGCAATTGCCTGTGTTGGCAGGAGTAGTTTTATGTCTGTTTTCTTTACCGGCCTTCCTGCTCTGGCAAGGTGGGGGCAGTGTTTGGGCTATCGGATTGCCTGCCAGTATTCTGGCAGCGCTTATGACAGGTGGTATCTCTGTTTATCTGGGTACATTGTTTCCGACCCATATTCGTTACAGTGGTGTCGGCATGACTTATAACCTCGGCATGACGTTGTTCGGTGGGCTGGCACCACCATTGATTATGTTGCTGGTGGAAAGAACTGGAAACCTGGCTGTGCCGGGTTACTATCTGACAGCTGTCGGTTTAGCCGGTTTGTTGGGAGCGTTTATGCTGAAAGGGCAGCAGAACAACTCCTGACCGGAAGATAGTCACAGTGTTGCTAAGGTGCTATTGAAGTTAGGAGCGGTGCTGGTTAGAGTCTGTTGATAAACGACAGGTAAGCGAAACCTGCCTGTCATAAACAGCATAATAACCATAACAGGGCTGTTGAATGCTCGTCCGAAATTGTATTGCAGTCATTTCCCTTCTTTTATTGGCACAACTGGCTTCTGGTTCGGTATCTCGAGAGAAAGAGACTCTTGGTATTCTGGTACAGGCTCAGGAAAACCGTCAGGCTGAGTTACTTGGGCTGAGTCAGGACGAGGAGGCTTACCTTTATAAGCATGGTATTGCTCTGGAAAAGCTTAATACCGATATGCAACGCCTTACTGAAGCCCAGATCCACCTGGAGCAAAGCAAACAGAAGCTGGAACAGCAGGATAGTAAAGCCAACCAGCGAGCAGTGAAGCTGGCAGAGCACTCTCTGGAAATGGCCAAGCGCAGCTTTCGTACCCGTGAAAAGTCCGTCAACAGAATTCAGCAAAGCCTTGTTGAATTTGAGACTGAAAAGGCGGAGTTAACCAGCCGGATTGATCAGGGTGATCAGCGTATTGAACAACAAAAGCAGCGAATAACTGTTGCAGAAGAGAAAGCCAAAGCGAAAAAAGTTTCTAAAAAGAAAGCACCTGTTAAGAAGGTTGTTGCCAAGAAGAACGTCAAACCGAAAGAACAGAAAAAGCCCAAGCCAGTGGTGAAATCCACACCTCCCGTTAAAAAGTCTAACGTTGTTATTCCTGCACCGGAAAGTGTGGCTGTTCCTGAAGAAGACCATCAAGCATTGAATCAGGAACTGCTTGCTTATGTTCAGAAAGAAATGAGCCGCCTTGAGAAAATCCTTAAAGCCGGACGGCCAGGGAAACCTTCCTATAAACGGTTGAAACTGTCTGGTTCCCAGATTGATGGCCAGTCATTTGAATTTCTTGGCAAAGACCAATACCGGGTTGATGTAAAAGTTTCTGCTGGGGAGCAGGTCTTTAAAATTGCTGGAAGAAAGTACCAGAGAACTATCCCGACAGCAGACGATGGCGAAGACTATGTTTTTTTGTTTGATGCTCGCCGCTCAACTCGCCCAAGGCTGGTGATGTTCCGGAAAGCATATCTGGATCAAATTTAACACCATGCTTGCATAGTCGTGATTAACATCACTGTCCTGGAGCACTTTATTCATAAACTCTGCAGTACACAGTTTGCAGCGTTTTTGGAGTAGAGTTTTGGGGGATTTCGTGAAACTACACTGGTTACTTTTTATGGCAGTTGTTACTGGGCTTGCTGGATGTGAAAAAGTACAAGCGACAACGCTCGTCAATCAGAACGTTTCTCAACCAAGTGCTTATACTCACCCCGAATATCTGGTTTCAGCTCAATGGCTGAATGATCACCTTAATGATGCCAATTTGGTGATCATTGATGCCCGCAGTGAAGACGATTATGACGATGCACATATTCCAGGTGCTGTACATGCTGTCTGGTCTCAGTTCAGTTTTATGGGTGACCCCTCTGATAAAAATCATGGTTTGTTACTACCTGATGACCAGCTGGCATGGGAAATTGGCAAACTAGGCATTTCTCAGAACAGCAGGGTTGTTGTGTATATCGATCCGCTTGATGGGTTTGGTGAAGATGGGCGATTGGTGTGGATGCTGAAATATGCGGGTATCCGTGAAGCCGCCATTCTGAATGGTGGTATCAGGGCTTATGAAGATGCTGGTTATCAGTTGAGCTCAAAGTCTGAACGAAATGATTATGGCTCTTTCATCATCAATAAAGACAAAGCGATTTACGCCACTACCCAATATATCGCAGACAATCTTGATCAGCTGAAGCTGCTGGATACCCGGGAGAGAAGAGAGTATGAGGGTGAAAAGAATTATGGTGAGGTGCGTGATGGCCGAATCCCGGGAGCTGTTCATATCTTTTATAAGGACTTCCTTGACGAAAATGGTTTCTTGAAAACCCAACCTGAGATTGAATCTATGATGGCAGATGCGGGTATCAGTAAGAACGATGAAATTATCGCATACTGTACCGGAGGTATTCGTGCTGGATTGGTGACTGTTGCCCTGAAGATGGCCGGCTATGAAAGGGTGAGGAACTACGATGGCTCAATGTGGAATTGGGCTGCGGATGACACCTTAATGATTGTGAAATAATTGATCACGGGTTGCTGCACGGGGATCACTGTAATACCCGTGCAGAAAACCATCTACAACTTCAGTGTACTTAAAAACTCGGCTAGATTATTTGCCATTTTTCTGTGTGGATTTTGTCCCACCCTTTCTGCCCAAACCTCCCCAGTTTCATTTAACACAGAAAGAATAATCTCGTCGTCATCGGTTACCGCAAAAAAGACTGTGGGTTTCTGCTTGCGCTTTTTCTTCATCATCAGATGGCCAATCAGATTTTCCTGAAGCCGGTCAAAATCATCACGATTCCATACCTGCAAAAGTTCTAGGTCACCGTCAGCACAGCAGGCGGGAATATTGTTGCTGTAGAAACTGGTGTAGTAGCTGACAATATCCGGGTGCAGGTTTAGTTCCAGAGCGGTTTCAAGGCCTGAGAAATCCAGTGAGTCCTGGCAGCTCACTGCTTGCCAGTGACTCAGCTCCGGATCGGGGTGGGCCTGTTCACAGGGGGATGGCCACTCAGGATCTTTGTCACATTCCGGCAGTTGTCCCGAGCTGCTCAGGCTTTTCTCACGGAAGTTTTCATGGAGCTGGGTCAGGGCTTGTGTGGTCACTGGCGAAACATTTCTCATGGGGCTTGGAATCTGCCTGAAAGTGAATAGATAGCAGCGAGGCAGATTATGGCGGCTCATCAGGAGGAGGGCAATTGTTACCCTATATAACCAACTCTCTAGAGCGTTTACAGAATACAACTATTGCCTATATTGGGAGCAGCTACATTATTAAGTTCATTCAATTTTTTACGGCCTGCTAGTAGAAAGAGTCTGGTTTGTGGTGAGGTGAGCGTGTTTCGGGTTCAAAACTACCGGTCGTATCAAATGGTACTTGTCGGCACTGCTTTCTCTTTGCTGATTCATTGTTTAAATGGGTTGGCTCAAGATCGTATTGCCCTAGGGGTGAGCTATCACCAGAAAGCTATTGCTCACTTTGCCCAGTTTGATGATCAAGGTTGTACTTATTTTGCTGAAGTGGCCCTTGAAGGGAGAGTTAATTTGCTAAAGAGCTGTGACCCGCAAATTAACCACTGGGCTGAAATAGGTTCGTTTGATTTGGGTGGGTCATTCAGAGAACCAGAAGCTGAGGGGCGGGTTTTACTGCTTTATAACGATGCCCAACCACTTTGGCAGCTGGAGCGCTGGAAGACTGTCTGGGGGGATGAAGGTTTGTCGCATATGCCTTTACCACTGAATCGAGCGGATAATCTCAACTCTGCGGAATTGATTCATATGCTGCATCAGTTTGGTGGCTTTGAATTGGTAAATAAAGCGGCTTTCTGGGCTGCTCAATTACCAGAACAAAGTCTTTTACAGGCTGGGTTGCTGGGAGCTGGTACTGGAGCTATCTCCGGATTGACTTTGGTGGGAACAGGTATTATCGGTGGGAGTTTCTGGAGAAATTATATCAGCAGCCCGGGTGTGTTAGGGATTAGAAGTATTTCTATCGCTTCTTTACGGCGCGATTTGGAAATGAAGAGTCAGGGATTTGCCCTGAACGCATTTTTATACAGTTTCATTTTCCCTATTCTAGCCACGGGCGGAACAGCGATATCTCTGCCTGAGAGAGCCAATGGTTTGATATATGCGCGAAACCAGCCCTACGGTAAGGAAAGCTATCCAGAAGAGTATCGTCGATATTATTTATACAGGTGGATGAAGGCTCATGTCATGGTTCACTGGGCTTTTATGGCCTTTGTAGGTAGAGCATACTGTGGGTCAAATATTTATTTAACAGGGGTAGAGGCAGCAATTCAGGTACTTTACACTTATTTTGTAGCACAACCGCTGTATGAACGATCAGGATCAACCTCGGCCTTTTTAAGCTTGAGTGTGATGGGGCTTATCACAGCTTATGCAAATGCCATTTCCCCATTTATCCTCAGCCCGTGAGACTATGGTTGGATACGTGACAGTGTCTGGTAACCACCATAAATACGAGTGAAAACAGTGATCAGGCATAGGCCTCCAAAGATTGCAGCGAGTACAGGGAACTGCTGAGGCCAAAGGCAAATAGCAAGATAGAACAATAAAGTTTCAGTCCCTTCGGTTAAACCGCCCAGATAATGCAGGGATTTGTTTTCAAACTGGATGCGATCGAGCTGGTGCTTTTCTGCCATTATCGCAAAGGCAAGAAAGCTGCTGCCGGTGCCAATAAAACAAAAAATCAGAAAGGCTGCGGCCAGAGCGTTTTGCTCCGGATTTGCCAGAGCAAAACCAAATATCACGGCAGAGTAGAATAGAAAATCCAGACAGATATCCAGAAACCCACCGGCATCCGATGTCTGAGTATAGCGGGCAAGGGTGCCGTCCAGACCATCCATAATTCGGTTGATAACAATGGCAACGAGAGCCGGGATATACCATTCCATTGCCAGTAACGGGACGGCCAGCATCCCAACAATAAAGCCACCAAGCGTTAACTGGTCAGGAGTGATTCGACCAACCAGTGTTTTGGCAAAAATATTCAGGGGCTTTTGTACCCAGGCGTGGGTCCAACGATCAATCATGAACCTCTCCGGAGGTGGTTCTGGCAGTATCCAGCTCAATAATGCGTTCGCTGCAGTCCTGGCGGTCGTGGGTCACCAGTAAAGCTGGAATCTGTTTATCCTTGACTGTATGAAAAACAAAACTACGCATCTGTTGTCGCAAATGAGCATCCAGCCGGGAAAATGGTTCATCCAGAAGCAGGGCTTCAGGTTCTGCTAACAGGGTACGCATAAGACTGATGCGGGCCCGTTGACCGCCGGACAAGTTATCCGGATGCATATTTCCATAACCCGGAAGGTCTGCAGCGGCCAGAGCTTCGTCGACACGGAAGCTACGCTCTTTGGCTGATAATCCGGCAGGAAGTGCAAAAGCTAGATTGCCATTGACGGTCATGTGAGGGAACAGCAGGTCATCCTGAAATAGCAGACCGATTCGTCGCTTCTCCATTGGTACATCAGTGACATTCTGGCCATTCACAATAATATTGCCAGACGCTGTAATCGCGGGGCTTTGGGCACCGCAGATCACCGAGAGCAGAGTGGATTTACCACAGCCACTTGGCCCCATAATGGAAACGATTTCACCAGCATTGATAGTCAGAGAAAACCCTTCCAGCAGAGCACGCTCTGCAACAGCCAGAGAAATATTGTCCAGTTCAAGACTCATAGCGAGGTGTCCTTTGGCTGGCTGTAAGAGAAAAACCTTTACGGGTGAGGTGCAGCCATCGTGGCATTACTAATGCTGCTGCAAAAAACAACATGGGGACCAGCATCTGCATAAGGGCATAGAGTGCAAGAAGGCGTCGGTTGCCACCTGATGCCAGGGCCACAGCTTCTGTGGTCAAGGTTTCAAAACGGCCAGCACCGGTCATCAACGTTGGTAGGTAGAGAGCTGTGCTGACGGCAATACCAAGAGCCAATGTGGTTAACAGTGGCGTCATCAGCATAGGGATTTTCACCTGCCAGAAGGTTTTCCACGCCGAACCACAAAGCAACCTCCCTGCCTGTGTGTAACGCTGGTCATATTGTTGCCAAGAGCCCGCAAGGCTGAGGTAGCAATAGGGAAAAACAAACAACAGGTGGCAGCCAATCACTGTGATCAGATAACCATCAAGATGCAGTGATACCAGCAGTGTTTGAATGCCCAGCAGAAATGTCATTTGCGGCAGCAGTAAAGGTAGATAGAAAAAGGCTGTCACTGTCCGGTTCTGCCAGGATTTTTCTGGCGAACGAAACTCCAGACAGAGAATACTCAGAGCAATACCAATGACTGAACTGGCAACTGCGATGGTCAGGGTTGTCATCAAAGGATCAAGCAACCTTGGAAAGTAGCGAATCCAGGATTTCAACGACCATACAGACGGCAAAATATCAGGGAAACGCCAGCGCCAGGCAAAGGTCCAGATAGCCACAACAACCAGTGCAGTCAGGGCCATCAACAGTGTTCCTGACCAGGTGACTCTGCCGAACTTCACTAGCAAAGGTTTTTGGCCACCCCGATAACCTGCTGTCAGCCAGTATCTCAAACTGTATTTAAGAAGCTTTTCCCCGGCCAGCCAGAACCCCATCATAGCGAGTACCATAACCAGCAACAACAAAGCTCCTGCGGCGGCAGGCAGGTGTTGAGTAATATCCGGGTCCTGCTGCCAGAAAAGAATTTGCACTGGCAAAAGTGGCGGCAGGTTTGGACCAATAATCAAAGAAACATCAACCACTGACAATGAAAAGGCCATCACAATCAGTACTGATAAACGCATCTTCGGATACACCTGTGGCCACACAAGTTTCAGCCAGCACTGCAGTGGGCTGTAACCCAATGCGCAGCCTGCTGTCAGTATACGTTTCACTGGTGTCTGACTGACTGCTGCAATCAGCATCAGGCAAAGAAAGGGGGCTTCTTTCAGAATCAGGGTAAAAATCAGGCTGAGCCCAAGAGGGTCATTGACCGACAGAATATCGGGAGGCCGTGACCAATCCATTGGTGTTGCTGCCAGGCGGCTGAAAAAACCACTGGGCGCCAGAAGAAAAAGAACTCCAATAGCCAGTGCCGAATGAGGAATGGCCAGTAATGGTGACAGTGATCGTGCAGTGATCTTCCACAATCGGGTTTGCCAAGAGGTGACTGCAAAAACCAGTGTCAACAGTAGCGAGATTGCTGTGGTACTGACCCCGACAAAAACTGTAACCAGCACCATTTCTGTAAGTGCTGGTGTATTAAATAAGACATGCCAGGGAGCAAGGGAGAATGAGTGAAACCCCAGAGCGGGAAACCAGCCAAATGCCGGTAAAACCACTCCTGCAAGCCCGGCCAGAATAATGGCTGGGAACAAGAGAGGGATCAGATAAACAAGTGCTTTTGCACGTCCGTTGTGGTGAGCGTTCATACTACTGCCAAGCTGCGGAGCATTAACGATAACGCTGCTGCCAAGCTTGCTCCAGAGCATTCACCCAGGAAGGATGAGGTTCAGGTAACGGGCTGCCTAACTGCTCAGGGCGCAGTGTAGCAATACCCAGTTTCTGGGCTTTGAATGCACTTTTGTCCTGTGCATCCAGGCTGTCGATGCTTAAGACCGTTGGATCCCCCCACTTTTGTGGATCAGACTTTCTCAACTGGGCTTCCGGTGACATCAAAAAGTTAATCACGACTTCTGCAGCTGCACTGGCAGAACTGTTAAACGGTATTGCCAGAAAATGGGTATTGCCAATAGTGCCGTTGCGATGAACATAGGTGCGAACCGAATCTGGCAGGCGACCATTATTAATGGCGGTAGATGCTTCACTGGGGTTAAAGGTTAGAGACATAGCCAGTTCACCATCATCCAGCAAAGGAATCATAGCTGTTGAGCTAGTTGGAAAGGTGCGTCCACTGCGCCAGAGCTGAGGATGCAGTTGGTCAAGGAAACTCCACAAAGGCTGGGTAACCTTCTCAAAATCTTTATCATTAACCGGCTTTTGCAGTCGTGACGGGTCGGTTGCAAGTTCCAGCAGTGCCTGCTTCAGGAACGTTGTGCCGATAAAATCCGGTGGTGCCGGGTAAGTAAACAGGCCGGGATTCTTTTGGCTGAAACTCAGCAGCTCCTGCATACTTTTGGGTGGTTGAGGAACAACTTCGGTGTCGTTCATAAATACCAGTTGTGCCATCCCCCAGGGAGCTTCCAGCCCGTCGGTTGGTTCACCGAAATCAACTACTGTGGTTGGTTTATCCTTGGTATCGATATAGCGCCAGTTGGGCAGGTCGTTCACAAAAGGCCCATGCAGAAGGCCATTGTCCTTCATTGCCCGAAAGTTTTCGCCATTGATCCAGACGATATCGACGGAACCTTTATTGGTTCGGCCAGCACTTTTCTCAGCCAGAACCCGGCTGATAACACTGGAGATATCATCAACCTTTACATGGTGAAGGGCGATACCGTACTTACTCTTAACTTCCTTTGATGCCCAGTCCAGATAATCGTTAACCGACTCGCTGCCTCCCCAGGCATTCATGTATACAGACTGACCTTTCGCTTCTTCCAGAGTGTCCTGCCAGCTGGAGGCAAAACTCAAAGTGGATAAGGCCGTAAGGCAGGTGCAGGTTATTAATTGTTTTAGGGTTTTCTGCAGGTGCATGGTTGATCCTGTGACCAGCATTCAAGATAAGAGTGTGCCGGATAATGCCATTGTTGTTATGGAAAAACAAAGGCACTACAAGATTTACCCTTTGTGACGCCAAAGTCGTTGATGAGTTGTTATGCTCCGGCATCTATTGATTGAAAGTGTCAGTCTACATCGGGGAAAGACCGGCCTTCTGGCTGTTCAGTAAAAGGAACGGACCAGTGGCAATGACGAATCTTCCATTGATTGTTTTTCTCTTTTTCAACGAACAGGGTGGTGCGTAGAGGTGGGTAATTCTGCCAGTTACTCTGGCCTTTTTTGAGTTTAAAGCGTACCCGTGGTTCAGCCAGAACAACACCAGCATCACCTTTCAGAAAAGATCGCAGTTCTGTAATTTCCAGTTCAGACTGAGCCTCATCAAAATCCCGCTGGAGCTGTTTTCGGAACTGTGTCACGTTGGTCAGATGCTCATCAAGCCCTGTACCCCAGAGGTCAATATTGCCGTCCGATACTAGCTGGCGACTGAGAGCATCAATATCCTGTTTCATATAAGCGTGAACATAGTCATGCATCAGCTGTTCGGCTTTGGCTTTATCGTTATCTTCCGCTGATGCATTAATGGATGCCAGAACTGTTGTTACAAAGAGAACAGTCGAGAAAGCTTGTGACAGGCCGTATAGCCAGACTTTGCCTAGTTTCATCAATACCCCCGGAATATGACTAGAAAATCATGGGCAAGGGTAGTCGATATACAAAACTACAGAATGGTTCATTGTAACTCAGGCCTTGTCAGGATAAGGCTTAAAACTGCATGCATAAGCAATGTTGCAATGAATCGGGAGTTTTAAGCCAATCTGCTAAAGACTTACTGATTAATCTGTTTTTTCTCCAGCTTGCGGGCAAACCAGGAGAACAGCAGCACCAGTACCAGATATTCCAGAACAAGAATGGAATAAATCTCCATGGCCCGGTATTCGCTGATCTGTAATTCATTAGCCCGTCGGGTCAGTTCCTGAACGCCAATCACGGAAGCCAGCGACGACATCTTCAACATATAAACAAACTGGTTTGCCAGCGGTGGCAGCATTTTACGAATAGCCTGGGGCAAAATAATCAGGCGCATTTTCTGGAAATAAGTCAGGCCAAGTGCGTCAGACGCTTCAAACTGACCCTTATCAATACCATTAATCCCCCCTCGAAATATTTCGGCATGGAATGCGCTTTCGCATAAAGCCAGGGCAATGACTGCAGCAGTAAAGGCAGAGAACTCAAGTCCGGAAACCAATGGCAGGCCGTAGTAAATCCACAGAATCATTACCAATACGGGAATAGAGCGGAATGTTTCTACATAAATACGGTTGCCATAATGCAGAGGTTTGCGGGAGGACAGCCCGGGCAGGGCAACCAGTAAACCAACAATCATGGCTATGGAAAATGCCAGCACACTGATGCCAAGGGTGTAGGTCATTCCCTGTATTAGAAAACTGAGATTTGTGCGACCGGCTTCTGTGGCGGGGGAGAGAATATACCAACCCCATTGGTAATTATCGGAACAACCGGTCAGCACGAACGACAATGTAAAGATAAGAAAAAGACGGGATAGAAACTGCATGACAAGGTCTTTGTTTTGTTATCCGTTCATCATACCCCGTTGTGATGGCAGACAAAAATCCGTTATGGTTTCCCGTGCGTAGTAACCAGAACCTATACAAAACCAAAAGACAAAAATAATGATGATATTTCAACGAGTGACCCTGCTGGTTTTGCTGGCATTGGCAACATTAACGCAAGCGTGGGCTGATGAGTCCCGTTTGCAACGCATTCTCGAAGAAGGTGTGTTGCGGGTCGGTACAACCGGGGACTGGGATCCTATGTCACTCCGTAACCCAGCCACCAATGATTACCAGGGTTTTGATATCGACCTGGCTAAAGCGCTGGCTGAAGATATGGGTGTGAAGCTGGAGTTGGTTCCCGCAGATTGGAAGACACTGGTTAACGGTGTGGTGGCGGATAAGTATGATATGTCCACCAGTGCTTCCATAAATATGAGCCGTGCCAAAGTGGCAGGTTACTCCCAGCCTTACTTTTCTGTAGGGACTGTTCCTCTGGTAAAGCGCTCTGATCTGGAGAAGTTCACCGGCTGGGATTCTATTAATAAATCTTCTGTAAAAGTTGCGGTGACACTGGGTACTGTCTTTGAGCAGGAAGCCAAAGGTTATTTCCCTAATGCCACTTTGAAATCTGTTGAAGCTCCGGCCCGTGGGTTTCAGGAATTGCTCTCTGGTCGTGCGCAGGTTGCTCTGACGTCCAACCTGGAAGCTTCCAAGCTGGTGGCGAAATACCCGAATCTTGCCGTTCTTCCGGTTGCCCCCAGAAAGGCTAAGCCATTAGCTATTCTGCTGCCTCAGGGTGATCAGGTGTGGATCAACTATGTCAATCACTGGATCACCTTCCGTAAGGCTCAGGGTTTTTTTACTGATCTGGAACAGCGCTGGATGCCCTGATTTTTTGTGGATGAAATGGTAGTCTTATCGCGAGCTGCCATGAGCTTTCCTCTGGTTCAGGTAGCGCTTTTGATCGCTGCCTGCCCGGAGGGCACTTCTGATGAGTCAAACTACAGAGCCGGCTAAACAGCCTGGTTTTCGTCAGTCTCTTGTTACTTTTCTGCTGATTTTATCTGTTATTGCCGTTGGGCTGTTTTATCTCTCAACCAGTCTCCACAGCCTGATGCTGGGCTGCATTATCATTGCGGCCGTTAGTGCCATGATGCTTGGACATAACTACGAAGCAATTCGTGATGCCATGAATGAAGGTATAAAGGGGGCACTGACCGCCATTTATATCTTTATCATGATCGGGGTTCTGATCGCGGCCCTGATCGAAGGCGGCACGCTGGCTTCACTGATTTATTTTGGTGTGCAGTTTATTGAACCCGCTATTTTTCTTCCAGCCGGATTAGTGTTCTGCAGTCTTATGTCTGTTGCCACAGGTACCAGTTGGGGAACTGTTGGTACGGCGGGTATTGTGCTTATGGGGATCGGAGTGGCAATGGGTTTCCCTCTGCCCATCGTAGCGGGCATGGTGGTGTCCGGTGCCTGCTTTGGCGACAAAATGTCTCCTGTTTCTGATACCACTAACCTAGCGGCCATGTCGGCCAAAACGACTCTTTACAGCCATATCCGCAGTATGTGTTACACAACCGTTCCTGTGTATTGTCTGGTGCTGGTGATTTTTGGCTGGATAGGAATGGAATATGCCAATCACCAGTTGCCTGTTGGTGAATTAAATATTTTGACCAGCGGCCTGGAACGAACCTTTGAAATCAGCTGGATTGCGGCTTTGCCTCTGGTAGTGATGTTGCTGTTGAGTGGCTTTCGGGTGCCAGCAGAAGTTGCCATGATGGCTTCTGCGTTATCGGCGGTGATTCTTGCCATAACGATTCAGCAACGGGATCTGGGTGTTGTTCTTAACAGTTTGTTCAGTGGCAGTGATATTCGCTCAGGTGTAGAGACACTGGATAAATTGCTGGAGCGCGGTGGTATTGCTTCCATGATGTGGACTTTATCCCTGGCTCTTATGGCGCTGGCTCTTGGTGGAATTCTCAGCAGTTTTGGTTTTTTGCGGGTGCTGGTTGCCGGTATTGTCAGCCGGATAAAGAAAGGTGCCTCTCTGGTGGGAACCACCATTCTGACCTGCTTTATAGGCAATCTCAGTATGGGTGAAGCCTATATGTCGATTATTCTCGGTGGCCAGTTATTTGGGGATGCTTATGATCGTCAGGGACTGGATCGTTCGGTTATGAGTCGCTCTCTGGAAGAGGGCGCCACTCTGACCATGGCGCTGATTCCCTGGACGACTGGTGGCGCTTTTTTTGCCTCAACCCTTGGAGTTTCTGTTCTGGAATACGCACCTTGGGCCTTTCTGAACTGGATTAATCCTTTTGTTTCTATTGTTTTCGCTTATTTGGGAATTGCTTTGTTTAAAGCCCAAGCCACTGAAGAGACGAGAGTGCTTATGCAAACTGTACAGAAAGAGACCCGGGCTGCTTGAGTAGTTTCTACTTGGTGGGACACTCCTGTCAGACTGAAAAAACAGGCAGAGCATTATTAGCCCAATGCCAGTCCATCCCAGTAGACTCACCTGTTCTCCGACAACAACTACAGCGAGTAAGCTGGCAATGACTGGCTCCGAGAGGGTTAACAGTGTGGCTTTGCTGGCGTTTACGAATTGCAGGCCATAACCGAAAGCAAGGTAACCGGCAAACATAGGTACAACAGCCATATACAGGGCAACGATTGTATTGACAGAAGATGCAAAAAGGTTGTCGCCTGTTAGCAAGAGCGATGGTAGAAGGATTGCGGCAGCGATGCCAAACTGACTTGCCATTGCCACTCTTGAATGAATGCCGTGATTGATTAAGCGTTTGGTCGTCCATGAGTAAAAGGCATAGGTGAGACCAGTGAGTAAACCAAGTGCAACCCCTAAGTAATAATCTTGTGCAAGAGTGGTATTAGACGTTCCGTGATTATTGCCAAGGGTCAGGCAGGTAATTCCGGTTATGCCGATGAGGAAACTGAGCATCCAGCGCTTGGATACTTTTGTGTTGTTGAATAGCCACTCCAGCAGTGCACTCCAGAATGGGGCGCTGGCCAGGGACATCACTGAGCCGACGGCAATACCTGCGTAGTGCATGGATGAATAAAAGGTCAGTGGGTAGACGGCGATCGCCAGCCCTCCCAACAATATAGTGACAGGCTGTTTTTTTAATTGAGATTTATAGCTGTAAAGGTGTTTGTAAGAGAACAGAACCAGCAGTAGTCCTCCCATACCCATAGCAAATGCGCCAGTGGCTAAAGGGCTGACCTGGCTGGCAAAGCTGGCCGCTGTACCTGTGGTGCCCCAAAACAGGCAGGCTGTGAGAATGGCTGCTGTTCCATATCCATTTCGGACATTCTGTATACTGGTTGCCTGCATATTGCCACTCCCTTCCTGAATGTTTTTAGATAGGAAGAGCTTATAAAAGTAGGAGTTAGATAACTGTGCCAAAAGGACGCATGTGTGGGACGATAAGGTGCTTTTCCTGATTATGAAAAAAAGGTTTTTGGGGACAGTCCAAAATAATTGGAGAAACGCCGACTAAAGGCGGATTGGTCATGGTAGCCAACCATTTCCGCCACCCTCAGCACGGAATAATCGGTATGCATAAGAAGAGCTTTGGCTTTATCCATTCTGATTTGGGTGATGTACTTCAATACACTGGTACCGGTTTGCTCCCGAAATATTTTCTTGAACTGGGTAGGGCTTAAACAAGCGACTTCCGATAGGGTGGCAATTGACAGGTCTGATTCGAGGTTTTGCGCAATAAACTCCTGTACCTTGCGCATGCGAGGGCAAAGGTGGCGGTGAGGGCTTTGTTCTTTCAGTAATAGGATGAAAGTGGCCATCATAGTCTGCTCGATAGGTGGGCTGACCTGATGCTCCAACTGCTTTTCAATAAAGTCCAGAAAACTGATCATGGGTGCAGATAATGAAAACACTGTCCATTGAATTTCATCGTCTTCCCAAGGGTATTGATTCACATCCACAACTACGAATCGTGCTTCGGAATTGGCGCAAAAATAGTGTAATTGCCCAGAGTGAATAAAAATACATTCACCCGGAATCACTTTGCCGGAGTAGTCAGGTATCTCAATATTGATAATGCCCTTTAGTGGTAGCACCAGTTGATGCCATTCGTGGGCGTGGCTCATGGGCTGATTAGTGTAAGAGCGTATAGAGAGAGAATCTTCCATTATGAGTCTCAAAACAAAAAGCGAAGCTAACTTCTAGATTAACTCCGCCATTAAGTTGTTGCGAATTAGTGATCATCAAAGTGCTTAACAGAAAGTTCTCGAGGTTCTCCGGTTTTTTCATCAGTTAAATATTTGCTTTGATAACTCTGCCTGCGAAAATGACTCTTAAACTCGAGAAAAGTATACGAAAACGGTAAACAGGGAACTGTGCTGATAAGACGCTTTATCAGGGTATGCGGGTGGTTTTCTCATTACTGGGTGAAGGGGAAACAACAGCACATGCGTGCTCCTCAAATAGCAGGATTGTCAAGCCTGCTGTCTGTTGGGAAAATCTTTCAGTCTGTGGTGATTTCTGTCGAAAATGACAGAAAAACAGGCGTAGTCGTTTATTGAAGACAAAAAGCTATGCCTTTATACTCCGCGCGGCTTTGCAGACTCATTAAAAAAATAACAGTAAGAATGTGCGCACAGACCTAACATAAATATTATTGTTTACCCGAAATTTGACCGGATACCGAGATAACGAGTGGTTTCTACCGGTCTCCAAGGAGCTTTCCTGTTGTTTGATCTTCATGCGAGTAAAGTCGCCTCTGTAAAAAATGATCTGCTGTCTGGGCTGACAGTGGCTCTGGCGCTGGTGCCAGAGGCCGTAGCTTTTGCTTTTGTAGCAGGTGTTGAACCACTGGTTGGTTTGTACGCTGCCTTTATGGTGGGCCTGATTACTGCTGCTATTGGTGGTCGCCCTGGCATGATTTCCGGTGCGACCGGCGCACTGGCTGTGGTTATGGTGGCACTAGTCGCTGACCATGGCGTGCAGTATCTGTTTGCGACTGTGGTGCTGATGGGTATCCTGCAGGTGCTGGCGGGTGTGTTCAAACTGGGCAAGTTTATCCGCATGGTGCCACACCCGGTTATGCTGGGTTTTGTAAATGGTCTGGCGATTGTGATTTTCCTCGCTCAGCTGGGGCAGTTTGGTACGGGTGTTGGTGCGGGCTGGCTGGAAGGCACTTTCCTGGAAGGCAGCGTAGCTGACGTTTCCTGGATGGAAGGCCAATCTTTGCACATTATGCTGGGACTGGTGGCGCTGACTATGGCAATTATTCATTTCCTGCCAAAGCTCACTACAGCTGTGCCTTCTTCTCTGGTGGCAATTCTGGTTGTGACCGGTCTGGTGCTTGGCTTTGGGCTGGAAACCAAGAGCGTGGGGGATGTTGCTGGTATTGCTGGTGGCTTCCCAGAGTTCAGTATTCCAAGCGTTCCCTTCACTTGGGAAACCCTTACTATTATCTTCCCTTACTCTCTGATCCTTGCCGCTATCGGTATTATTGAATCCCTGTTGACCCTGCGCATGGTGGATGAAATCACCGAAACCCACGGCAGCAGTAACCGTGAATGTGTTGGTCAGGGTGTTGCCAACGTTGTGACTGGTTTCTTCGGCGGTATGGGTGGCTGCGCCATGATTGGCCAGAGCATGATTAATGTGAACTCTGGTGGTCGTGGTCGTTTGTCTGGGATTACCGCAGCATTATCCCTGTTGTGCTTTATCCTGTTTGCCTCTTCCCTGATTGAGATGATTCCTGTTGCGGCTCTGGTTGGCGTAATGTTCATCGTCGTGCTGGGTACTTTCGAATGGAGTAGCCTGCGCATTATGAACAAGATTCCAAAGGGCGACGCTTTCGTTATTGTTCTGGTATCTGTTGTAACTGTTCTGACCGACCTAGCTATGGCAGTTGTGATTGGTGTGATTGTTTCTGCGCTGGTTTTTGCCTGGGAACATGCCAAGCATATCCGTGTGGAGAAGCAGGACGATGATAATGGCTCAACCGTGTACAAGGTTCACGGCCCGCTGTTCTTTGGTTCTACCACCGAATTTATGCAGCAGTTCAACCCTAAAGAAGATAATACCGATGTGATTGTTGATTTTGCTGACTCCCGAGTGAGTGACCATTCCGGTCTGGAAGCGATTGATACACTGGCAGAGCGTTATCTGAATTCCGGGAAAATTCTGCACCTGCGTCATTTGAGCCCTGACTGCCGTAAGCTTTTGAACAAGGCTGGTAGCTTGGTTGAAGTAAACGTGATCGAAGATCCTAAGTACTTTGTGGCGACCAATGCATAGCATTTGATGTAACCATAAAAGTTTGTAAAAAAGCCGCTTGTTGTAAGACAAGCGGCTTTTTTTATTGGTGATGATTTTCCTGTCAAGTCACACAATTGGTAGTTGAGATGGCTATTGGTCTGGGATTGTGGCACATTGCCCAGCCTGCTGTTCGGGTCTACAAACAATAAACCGAACTTTCTGATCTTCTATCTTGTCAGTTGTACATCATGTGTTTTGAGTCTGTTTACGGACAGTTGCCGACACCTCTTATGCTGGTTTCAGCAGAAGAGCTGCAGATCTGTTATCTGAACCCCGTAATGTCTGCTTTTCTTGGAGCTTCACGAGAGGAGGTCAGTGGGCGAGGTTTCTCAGATGTTTTTTCCTCTTTGTCACGCCAGAAGTTTACCTGCGAGGATCTGGGTCTTCTCTGTGAAAACAAAACTAATATCTCTGCTTATAACTTGCTGGATCCCTCTCAAGTCACGGTTGAGCTGATTATTTCGACAGCTGTTCTGGATGACGCAACTTTTTACCTGGTCTCTGCTCGTGAAGATATCTCCCGGGTGAGAGAAACGCAGCTGTCTTTCGCGCTCAATGAATCCTGTGATGGGCTGTGGGACTGGAATGCGAAAACCAATGAAGTCTATTTCAGCCCCAAGCTGGATCGGATGCTGGGTTTCGAGCCTGGGGAGCGCAAGCCTCAGTTTTCAAATTGGTATGACCTGGTTCATAAAGATGATGCTGACAGAGTTCTGGCAGCCTTAAAGAAACATTTGACCGGAGAGTCAGATTTCTATGATGTGGAATATCGTATTCACACCAAGCAGGGGCAGATAAAACAGGTTCGGGACCGAGGGCAGGTATGTGAGCGGGCACGCGATGGTTCGCCGGTCAGGGCAGTGGGAATGCTGTCTGATATCACGGCCTTTCGGGAGATGGAAACCGAACTGAAACTGACTCGGGATAGGTTTGAGGATTTTGCCCGCAGTGGTTCAGACTGGTTTTGGGAAACCGATGCAGATTTAAATGTTACCAATATATCGAGTCAGTTTTCTCTGCAGACTGGAGTAAGTGCATCCCAGATCAGGGGGCAAAACCTGGCTGGCCTGCTTCAGGGGAAAGGTCTCTCTGAAGCCGCCAGAGCAACGGCTGACCATCTCCCCATTCGCAATATAAGAGTTCCTGTGGGTGAGAAAGAATACTGGGTTGCACTGAGTGGCAGGCCGGTTAGGAATGAGCAGGGTATTTTTGCCGGTTATCGTGGTGTTGGGATCAATATTCATGATCAGGTGATGCTGGAGCGGATGGTTAAAGCTTATCAGCAGAACGCAGAAATCATGATGGATCGTGCTCCGGTTGCCATTTCTCTTATGGAAGATACCGGGCAGTTTTTCTATGCCAATGAATCCTTTCTGAAACTCCTGCGTACCGATCTGGAACATTTGCCGGAAAAGTATAAGCAGGAGCGTCAGCTCAGTCGGCCGGATAAAGAACTTTTCAAAAGTGACCAGAGTAAGTCCTATGAAATGGTGATGGAGACTCTGGATGGGCCGAGGTTTTATTCTGTACTGAAGTATCGTTTGTACCGTGCAGATTCCACAACCCGGGTAATGGTTACCATGGTGATGGATATAACTTATACCCGACAGCAGGAAGTTGAGCAGAAGAAAATCGAGATGGTCCTGAACAATATCGGTGAAGGTATTCTCATCACCGATGCCAATCATCGCATTGTCAGTGCTAACCGCTCTATTCAGGAGGCGACAGGATTCAGCTCTGAGGAGCTAGTCGGTAATACACCTGCGGTTCTCAGCTCAGGTCGCCACGATCGCAGTTTTTATCAGGAAATGTGGAACGAAGTTCATCAGCTGGGAAAGTGGCAGGGTGAGATCTGGAACCGTTGCCGCAATGGCGCTGTTTTGCGGCAACATGTGTCGATTCAAGCCATTGTGATTGATGGGCAGACGCAACATTACCTTGGCATTTACTCGTCTGGTTTTCAGGCGAACACCCAACGGGATGCTGAGATGTTTGCCAAACAGAATGATCCACTGACTGGTTTGCCGAATCGTCATCTGTTTCAGGATCGGCTGCATATGGCTTGCCAGAGAGCGAGGGTAAGGCATTATTCAGTTGAAATTACCCTGATCAGAGTTACTAACCTGGTCGCTCTCAATAGCAGTCATGGTCATGCCGTGGGGGATCAGGTTTTGAAAAGAACCGCGTTTCAGCTTCAGGATCGACTGCCTCTGGATGTCACTTTGTCTCGTTGCGGTCTGGATGAATTTGCTGTTCTTCGAGAGGGGGATCAGAAAGAGGATATTGCTGAGATTGTTAAACAGGCCTTATCCACTCCAGTAGTCATGGCTACTGGAGATCGGGTGCTTCCAGAATTTGTCATGGAAACAGCCCGGTATCCGGAACAGGGAAGCAACGCCAACCGGTTACTCCGCCACTTAAAGAAGCGGGTGTCAGAGGATATTACAGCAGAGGCCAGTTGATCGCTGAGGGCAGATATTCTTCAACAAAATCCATAAAAACCTTCGCAGCTCTTGTCAGCTGACGATGGGCCGGTATCACAGCATCCAGGCTGCCTTTGGTCATCGCCCAATCTGGCAGCACCGGAACCAGCACTCCTTTTTCGCAAAGCGGGCCAGCCATTAGAGCTGGCAACTCACCGACACCAAGCCCTCCAGCCAGAGCTTCCTGTACCAGGGAGTAGCAATCAAAGATCATCTCATCTGGTGGCAGTACTCTGGAGGATGCCGACTGATCCCGGCGTTCGAATTGCCATACACCAGGTTTACAGGCATGGCCAAACAGAACGCAGTCATACTGAAGCAGATCCTCTGGATGATTAAGGGCCGCAATCTGGCTCTGGTAGGCTGGTGAAGTGACCAGTTGATGCCGAAATTCTACCAATGATCGTGCTGAAGCCCGGTGATCTTCAACAGGCTCTGTGCAGAACATAATGTCGGACAGCCCAGAGCTAAGTTCTGTGCCCGTTCCATGGCAGGATGTTCGGATGCTTATATCTGGATAGTGTCGCCTGAATCTTTGCAGAAGTGGCAGAAACAGATGTTCACTGTAGCCAGGAGGGATTGTAATTCTTACCACTCCGGATGGTAGGTCTCGCCGGTCTGTAAGAGTGTGTTCTGCGTCTTTAAGGGTTGTGATAGCACAGACACAGCTATCATAAAGATCCTCCCCGCTGAGTGTCAGCTGCATTTTACGGGTACTTCGTTCCAGCAGACGGGTATCCAGTTGTTTTTCCAACGCCTGTATACGACGACTTATTGTTGATACCGGAAGGTCCAGATTGCGTGATGCGGCAGAAAGGCTGCCGGCTTCAGCCACGCTTATAAAGAGTTTTACTGCATTTAGGTCCATGGTGGGCACGATACCCGATACGGGCACACTGCTGTGTTGGTTATTGTTGCATTTATGCAAAGCTGATTTGCAAAGATTGGAGTTAAAAAAGATTGCCCCGTCGTTATTCTGCCGCTACTGACGTTGAATCCAGCCGAGCCTGGCAAGAGTACATAACGAGTCAGTGACGAGTAGTTTTGAGGTAAGTCTTTTGACCCGAGCGTTTTTCACAACAGGAAACAGCAGCAAGTGGCCGAGCGTAATGAAGCGCATAGCCCTTCCTGTTCTGGCGTTGAGTATAGCGGGTTGTTCGGTTGTTGAACCAAAAACCGACTCACGAATTTCCTATCTGGGCTTTATCAGCAATTATGAGCTGAAAGCACCCGTGATGGAGTATGACCGGGACAGCTGGCCCCTTGAACGAGCAGAGTCGTCTTACCAGCGTTTGCTTGGCTCTTTGCAATTACTACCTTTGCCTGTTCAGGCTGGAGATTTTTCCAGTCTTGATGAAAACAGTGCATTCCAGCGCGTTGCCGCACTGGAGGTGAAATGGATTGGAAAACTGGCTGACCAGGGTAATGATAATGCCCGGGTTCATCAGGCGCTGCTTATCTGGCAGGGATATGGATTTGGTTCCCAGGTAAACCCCTCACTGCGCCGTCAAAGTGCTTTGAATGCGCTGGATCAACTCAATCATCGTGATCCGTTTGCCAACTATCTTGCCGGTATTATTCAGCTCCCTGAACAGCCATCCCAGGCTCTTAAATCATTGCGGGCGTCAGCCAGAGCGGGTTATGGCCCGGCACAGGCGGTTGTGAGCAGATTATATCTGGGTAAAGACAATATTCCCCGGGATGACCAGCAGGCCAGAATTTATCTAAAACAGCTGGCAGACAATAAAAGTGCAGACCAGAAACTGAGAGCACTGGCGCGCTCCTATCTGGCTGTTATGAGTTTTTATGGTGTCGGCTCTGTGGCCAGTGACAGGCTTGCTGTCAATTATCTTCAATCTGCACAGCCGTCCTCCGAGCTTCTGTACCTGAAAGGGTTGATGGAAGTTGAAGGGCTTGGAGAAAAAGTGAATGTCTCCAAAGGTGCCGCCACCCTGGAAAAAGCTATTGCTTCAGGCAGCAGCTCTGCTGCGAACGAGTTGGGCTGGAGAACCTTGCTGGGTAAAGGGCGAGAGCGTGATCCAATGTCTGCCCGTGAATATTTTGAATGGGCTGCAGAACTGGGTTCTACCGCGGCGGAATATAACCTGGGGCTAGATAGCCTGCAGGGTAACTCTGAGCCAGCCAGTATTCTTCGCGCAGGACGCTGGTTGCAGCGCAGTGCTGAGGCTGGACACCTGGAAGCGCGAAGAGCCCAGGCTTATCTGCAGCTGGATGACCAGAAGTGGTATGACTTTGGTACCGGTCTGACAGACGATGATATATATCAGGCCAGACAAGAGTTGAAGCAAGTTGCTCAGCTTGGTGATGGCTGGAGCAGTTATGCGCTGGGCTTGCTGTCTTTGAGAGGACAGGGCGGTTCTGCAAATCTTCAGAAGGGCTATGCCTGGTTAAATGTTGCTGTGGCTCTGGGTTACCGTCCAGCTGCACCTCTGCGTGATGCTGCTGCAGTTCAGATGTCCCGCCCTCAGCTTGAGCAGGCTCAGGCGCTGTCGCAATCCCTGTTTGACGGAATTCAAAAGACCGAAGAAAAACCTTTGAAAACTTTATCGGATCTGGCTGCATCAGCTAAGGGAGCGCACTCATGACTATTGCTCAGCAGCTGGATCAGCTTCTTTCGCCAATTGGAGGTGATAACCCGGCAGGTATGTACCTCAAGGATGATCGCGCTGGTTATCGTCCCTTGCGGAATGCTTATAACGTTGCTCAGACGTCGTTTCGAAAGCTAACCAATAACCCCCCTGAAGATGAACTGGATGATCTTCAGCAGGAAAACCTGAACAACTGGCAGGTGCTTTCTGATCAACTGAAAGATGTTATTGCCAGTCGTTCCAAAGATCTTGAATGCATGAGCTGGCTGACTCTGTCTCAGTTGTTCTCTCGACAACCCTATGAAAATCTGACTGGGTGTCTGCAGTTGATAGAAACCAGTGTCCGTCGTTTTGGTGAGCAGGTTCAGCCTCGTGTGCCAGATACAAAGCTCCGCGCACAAGATGATGCGGGCAGGAAAGCAGAGCGGGCAGAGCTTCAACTGCGACCATTGCTGCAGGTATTTGGTGAATCTGAGGAGAGCGGTCTGCTTGGCTTGCCTCTGAGAATGCTGCCACTTATTGCTGATATTGACTTTGCCGACTGGCGAAATGCTGACCGGCAGGGTAATCGCAGTGATTTGCAACAGCGTGCCCGCCAGGCTCTGGCTGATGAGCAGGCCCAGGTGATTGAGCGCATTCTGGAAATTGGGGCTGCACTAAAGACTCTGGATTCTCTTGATGTGACACTGTCTGCGTACGCTAAAGACAGTGGCACAACACCAGTCAGCAGTCGTTTTCTGCGTGCACAATTGAGTGCGAATCTGAATGCTATAAAGGCGCTGACTGATGGTGCCATTGTTCCATGGCCTCTCGATGTGCAGCCGCAAATAGTTGAAGCGGAAGAAGTAACTGTAGAGGAAAATATAGACACTAATGATACCTCTGTTTTGCCAGAAGATGATAAACGACCGGTAACCGTTCAGGCTGAAGCTATTTACAACCGGGATCAGGCATTTCAACAGCTGCGATTGATTGCTGATTATTTCTCCCGTACTGAACCCCAGAGCCCTGTATCCGGATTGATTGAGAAAGCGATTCGCTGGGGGTACACCCCATTACCAGATCTGATTAACGAACTGGTGCAGGGGCATGACGGTTTAATGGGGCGTATTGGCGAGTTAACGGGAATGAATGCTGAGAAGGTTCATATTCCGGGTGCTTCGGCCCAAGGGTTGGTTGCACCACCAACGGAAAGCCCGAGAGCGCCTTCACAGTTGCAACCGGTAAACACTGCAACTGTTATAGATAGTAGTGCGCCGAAACAGCATAAAGAAACTGAGACTCAGTCTGCACCGGTTCAGCCCTCTTCTACGGTGACAGAGAATAGTCAGGCAGATGTGAAAAAAGCTGCACCGCAGAATGGCGTTCCCAGTTTTGTGAATATTTCTTCCAAAGAGGAAAAGAAACCTGCTGTACGTAAACCAACAGGGCCTGGAGGTATTGATTTGTCTCAGCTGAAGAGACGTTAGATTTCGTTAAAAAGAATTACATTGTCTTACAAATAAAGTGAAATTTTTTGAATCTTTTCAATTATGTGCGGCGTAAATATCAGTAAGCAAAACGCAAACAGATTGATTTGATTTTTAACAAAAACCGTCCGGGTTTTTTCCTCAAGCCATGTCCTTGTTGATTAATGGCGCAGGGTTTTTGCGCCCGGATTTTATAGCAAGTGAAACAGAAAGGTTGTAGTTATGGCTAACATCTATATGAAAATCGGTGACCTCGAAAGTAATGGCGATGCAACTGCATCCTACACTGGGGATGCCGGGGTATCCGAAGGTGGTTGGTTTGCCATTCGTTCTTTTAACTGGGGCGCAGCCCGAAATGTTTCCATGGATATCGGTAACGGCATGAACCGTGATGCCGGTATGGTGGCGATGAGTGAAATCTCCGTCAGCAAAGAGCTGGACGGTGCATCCGAGAATATCCTCTCCCATATGTACGTGCCCGGTGAAGCCGGTGATACCGTTGAAATTATCGTAACAAAGCCTGCGCGTACTGGTCAGGGTGCCGAAGTGTACTTGATGATTACTCTCGAGCAGGCCCGGATTGTGAACTATTCCCTGAGCGGTTCTGATGGTGCGACTCCTTTTGAAAATATCGCTTTGTCTTACAGCAAGGTGACCTTCAAGCACTGGCATGAAGAAGAAGGTGGCAACCTGGTTGCTGGTGGTGATGTGACCTACGACCTGCCAACAGGCGTGGCTGAATCTCACGCAATGGCTGGCTAATTCGCCTGAATAATCTCCGTTGCTCTTATGTTGAGTAGCGGAGTACTTCAAACGATTCATCGAGCTTCATGGTAAGGGGAAAAGAAGTGGCTCTTAATTCACAGCAGAAACGTATCAGTAAAAACCGCGTCAGTTTGACGTACGACGTGGAAACCAATGGTTCGGTAGAAAAAAAGGAACTGCCTTTTGTCGTTGGTGTTGTCGGTGATTTTGCCGGCCATAAGCCAGAGCATGAAAAAGACGAGGTAGATTACCGTAGCTTTATTGATGTGGATAAAGACAACTTTGATTCTGTCATGAGTAAGGTTGATCCGCAGCTGAGTTATAAAATCGATAACAAGCTGACAGACGCCGATGATCAGTTTGAAGTGAATCTGTCTTTCAAATCCATGAAAGATTTTGAACCCGCTAATGTTGCCCGTCAGATTGAACCGCTCAAGCAGCTTATGGATACCCGAAACCAGTTGAAGGAGCTGCTGTCGAAAGCAGATCGTTCCCGTGATCTTGAGAAACTGCTGAAGCAGGTTCTGCAAAGTCAGGATGCTACCTCCTCACTGATTGATGAACTGGGCCTGAATAAGGAAGACGCGTAATGAGCACCGAGCAACTGGAAGCCCAGGCGGGTGATGCAACGGAAACACTGAGTTTTCTGGATCAGGCGATTGCTGTAACGGCACAAACCCCACAGGACACCACCAAAGAACTGCTGTCTGTGCTGATGGGGCAGGTGATGGAAGGTACAGTCACTTGGGACAAAAACCTGACCAAAACCATTGAAGATGCCATTCTGGCTCTCGATGAAAAAATTTCTGTACAGCTGGCGGATGCCATGCACCATGAAGCATTCCAGAAACTGGAAGGTTCCTGGCGTGGTTTGAATAAACTGGTCAAGCAGAGTGAACTGGGGCGCCAACAAAAAGTTCGTATCATTGATTTTACCCGCGATGAGCTATTGGAGCAGTTTGAAGATGCTCCAGCTGTTGACCGCAGCCGCTTTTTCGACCTGGTGTACCAGCATGAGTATGGTACTGCGGGTGGTGAACCCTTCGGCCTGCTGATAGGTGACTTTGAATTTACCCACAAAGATGAAGATGTCGCACTGCTCCGGTATGTGGGTGAAGTTGCTGCAGCTTCTCATGCTCCTTTTATTGCTGCTGCCGGTCCAGCGCTGTTTGATTTCAAAAGTTTTGACACCTTTAACGAAGGCAAACCTGTTGCTGCTGGATTTGATACGCCAGCTTATGCCAGCTGGAACTCCTTCCGTGACAGCGATGATTCACGCTACGTAACCCTGACTTTGCCGAAGACTCTGTCTCGCATGCCTTATGGGCAGAATGGAACAGGTGTCAAAGAGTTTAACTTTGAAGAGTTTCGTGCAGATGCAGACGGTCAGCGCCGTCCAAAAGGTGAGCAGGACTTTACCTGGACCAATGCCGCCTTTGATCTTGGCCTCTTGATCAATAATGCCTTTACCAAATACGGATGGTGTACCGCTATTCGTGGTGCCGAGAATGGCGGAAAGGTCGAAGCACTGCCTAACTTCGTTTACAAGTCAGAAGCTGGCGACCAGATTCAGCAATGTCCGACTCAGATCAACCTGACTGATGAGCGTGAAAAGGAGCTGTCTGATCTCGGTTTGCTACCTCTGGTTCATTACAAAGGCAGTGACTATGGCGTCTTCATGGGAGCTCAGACAGTTCAGCGTCCTAAAGAGTTCATTGATCCTGATGCGACGGCCAATGCTGCGATTTCTGCGCGTCTTCCCTACATCATGGCCAGCTCCCGCGTTGCCCACTATCTGAAAGTGATGGGTCGGGACAAGATTGGCTCTGCCATGGACCCGGTTGATGTTCAGAACGATATGAAAGCCTGGATCGGTCAGTACGTTAACGCTAATGCTGTGGGTAATGATGCAAAAGCTGAAAAGCCTTTGCGGGAAGCGGTTATCAAAGTTGAAGAGCAGACAGGTCGCCCTGGTTGCTACTCTGCTATTGCTTATCTGCGCCCATGGCTGCAGTTGGAAGAGCTGACCACATCCTTGCGGATGGTTGCCAATATTCCAGGATAACGCAGGCGGTTTCGTGGCTGTAATCGGAGCGACTGTGCTCATTCCCCTTGTCAGTACTGGACTGCCTTCGGTTACAGCCCTTTCTTCTGCATTAACTCAGTCAATCGCCAGTTGCTTATGAACGTGCTGTCTCAACTTTTCGCTCAGGCTTTGCAAACTGCCTCAGAGTTGAAAACGCTTTCCAGTAAAGAGCGGGATGCCTGGTGCGAGACGGTTATACAGAGACTGATTCTTGAAATTGACGACAGGATCAGCCGACAGCTCGAGCTTGTTATTCAGCATTCGTCGTTCAAAGCGTTGGAGTCGCTCTGGAGAAATACCCGGGCATTGACGGAGAAGCAATACCCACGTCATCAGGTGCGGATTCGTATTCTGGATATGAACTGGGAGCAGGTGTCAGATGACTTGAATCTGAGTTTCTCCTTAAAAGATTCTTCTCTATACCGGCGAATTTATCAGCAGGAGTTCAATACTTCTGGTGGCCAGCCATTTGGGCTATTGCTGGTTGATCATCAAGTCTCAACAGAGATTAACGTCATCAGCGAGCATGATGATCTCTATACCCTGCAACTGCTGGGGCAGCTGGGGCATGAAGCCTTATGCCCGGTGCTTATGCCAGTGGCAAACAACTTTATTGGCACTGATGATGCCGATGTCTGGTGTGATCCCGACAGGGTTGGGCGGATTCTGGCCAGTGACGATTTTGTTGGATGGCGGCAACTCAGAAAAGAAAAGGTCAGTCAGTTTCTGGGGCTGACATGGCCAGCATTACGGGTTCGTAAACCCTGGACAAGCTACCAGAGCGGTTTTGTCTTTGAAGAGCAGTCTGCAACAAGGTCAGGCAGCAGCACATTATGGGGAAACAGTGCTTTTGCTCTGGCCGATAATATTTTGCGGGAGTTCTGCCGGATCAGCTGGTTTGGATTCCTGCGCAGTGGCAATGATGTTGTGAGTGGTGGAGCCGTTGTTGACCTGTACGATGATCCGGCTGTGTCCTTACGGGTGACACCATCTCTGGAAAACTTTTACAGCGACAGTGGTTTCATACCACTGGCCAGTGGTTACCTGACAGGAAACGTTGGTATTTACAGTAACCGTTCGGTTTACCAGCCAGACGTTCCACTCTCGAAAAGAAGTGATGAAACGGTGATCAGTATGCTGCAGACGACATTGTTAGCCTGCCGTATTGGTCATTATCTGAAAATCCAGATTCGCGACAAGATCGGCAGCTATAAATCAGCTTCGGAATGTGAACGGGAACTGAATGGCTGGCTTCAGACTTACACGTCAAATATTGAGCATGCAGAAGAACATATTCTCTCCCGTTACCCGCTTAAGCGCTCCTTGGTCAAGGTGTCCGGTGATGCACGAACCGGGCGTTACCACTGCCAGATATCCCTGCAACCTCAGTATCAGTTTGATTTTCTCAGCTCGAGTATCGTGCTACGTACAGAGCTGGGCAGTAGCCGGGATGGAGAAAGAACTGTAGGGAGGGCTGGATGAGCCTACTGGATAGTTTCCTGAATCATCAGCCTGGTGAGCGCGGGAGTACTGGAAGCTCTTATAGTTCTGACTTGCGTGAATCCATCTGCCGTAATCTGGAAATGGTACTGGAATCCCGTCGCTCAGTGGCTGAAGCCGATGTATCTGCCGTTGAGCTAAAACGATCTCTTTACAACTATGGCATGGGTAATCTGCACCGTTGCCGTAATTCTGTGGAAATCGGTGAAATCTGCCGTGATCTTGAAGGTCTTATCCAGACTTTTGAACCACGCCTCCATCAGATCGTTGTTGAGCTGGAGCAGGTTGACGAGCAGCACAACGCCCTCTGTTTTCATATTGAAGCAGCGGTTAATGGGCAGAACGGTGAACGGGAAGTTTTTGATACCACTATTAATCTGACCAACAGCACTTTGATGATTGAGGGATATCAGCCATGACCCAATGGATGTGTAAATGCAGTCAGGCTGTTAATGGAGGCTGTTATGTCTGATCTCTCGCTCTGGTATGAGCGGGAACTGTCCTGGTTCCGCAAGCAGGCCGGGCAGTTTGCCAGCGAACATCCCGGGCTTGCCCGCAGTCTTGGTATCAGTGGTGAGGCGGTTGAAGATCCGGATGTTTCCCGTCTGGTTGAATCGGTGGCTTTACTGAATGCCCGTTTGAGCCAGCAGCTGGAAGAAGAATTACCACAACTGACTGAACCTCTGTTCCGTCTGTTGTTTCCTCATTTTCTACGGCCTTTGCCAAGCGTCGGGATAATGCAGGTTGCGCCTTCCAAGGATGTTGCTTCTGTTCAGACTGTCAGTTCCGGCAGTCGTTTCCGCGCAGTCCTGGACGAAGACCGGCATTGCGAATTCAGAACCTGCAGTGCTTTACAGCTTTTGCCATTTCAGGTCGCTGATGTTGATGTTGAACAGACCCCGTTTTCTATTCCGGCACCAAAGCCTGCGGGCAGCCCAGCCTCCATGTTACGACTGGATATGCAACTGCTTGATGCCAGTCTGGGCTTCCACAGTATTGGTGACCTGAGCTGTCTTGATATCTACCTGAAAGGTGAATTGAATCTGACCCAGAAGCTGTACGACCAGCTGTTCAGCAAAGTTCGTGGGCTGGTTCTGTTTGATGAATCTGGTCACAGTGTTCGTTTACCCGCAGAAAGTTTGCAGCCGGTGTTGATGGGGGCGGATGAACGTATCCTGCCACTGGCTGGCAATACCTTTCCGGGTTATCAGCTGCTGCTGGAATATCTTGCCTATCAGAATGTTTTTCTGTCTGTTCGTATTGCGGGGCTTAATAACAGACTGACCCGCTTTACCAGTAATCGAATCTCACTGGGTATCTATCTGGAAGACTGCCCGGTTGAGCTTTCACGCTCTCTTACGACCGAAAACTTTCAGTTGGGCTGTGTACCCGTGGTGAATCTGTATCAGCGTAAAGGTGAACCACTCAAGGTTGATCATACGCGTCTGGGTTATCCGTTGGTGATTGATGCCCGTTCTGCCAATCATGAGCAGGTGTTTTCCGTTGACTCGGTTCTGGATATCTCCGGATTAAAACCAGAACCTTTGCCATCGGTTTATGGGCAGAAGTACTCCGCAACAAACAGTGATAAAGGCTGCTACTGGCACTATCAACCTCAGGGAGTTCCTGGTACTGGAGGGGAAGCTCATGGTGAACTGTCCCTGACAGATTTAAATATGGATCCCGTGAAACCTGCGGCTGGAGGAAGCTGGATTCGGCAGCTTTCGCCAAAGCTGACCTGCAGCAATGGTGAGCAGCCACTGGAGCTTGGTCTGCTTCACTCTTTGTCCTGCCTGGAAAGTGTTTCTCTGCCGATGGTACCAAAGCTGCTGGGTAAGGTGTCTGCACCATGGAAACCTGACCCCGGGCATGCTCATCGCTGGGCATTCCTGGCACATCTGCAATTGAATTTCGAAGCTTTGCTGGGAGCTGAGGATCCAGCCTCACAACTTCGGGAGCTGTTATCACTGTATAACCTGACCGGTCACGCCGGCCATCGTCGTTGTATTGAGGCAATTACCGAGTTTAAGGCTGATGTTCTGGTTGCTCCGGTAAAAGTAGAAGGGCGCCAGTGTTATATGCAGGGCACTGATATCACCCTGACTCTGGATGATTCCCGGATCAGTGGTGTGTCCATGATGGTGTTTATCCAGGTCCTTGATCGTTTGCTGTCCGGTTATGCGGGGCACAATAGTTTTACTCGTCTGCAGGTTTGCCTGAAAGGTGAGCCAGGAGTGTTTTACCAGTGTCCAAAACGACAGGGCTGAGCCAGCAGCCAGCCAGTCTGGCCACCGAACTTCAGACGAAACCTGAGCGATGGCAATTCGCCCAGGCTGTAAGAACCCTGCTTGCTGCGAAACAACAGGCACCTGTCACTCTGGATTTGCTCAGTGACCCAGGTTATCGGGCCACCGATGCTGAAGTTACCGGTGCAGGGCGAATGGGAAGCCACTGGACGTTGTCGGTCACCTTGCCAGCTTTAACCGGTATTCATGGTGTTTTGCCTTACGGTTACCAGGACACCGCTCACCGACTGCGTGTTGGCAGTGATAATGCAGGTTTGCAGGATTTTTACGATATTTTCAGTCAGAGAAACCTGTGGAACAGTTATCGGGTTATTACCCGCAACCGTCTTATCTGCCGTTTTGAGAATGATAAGAAATCCTCATCACATCTTCGTCTTGGTGACCAGCTCTGTTCACTGGCTGGTTTGCCAAAACCACAACACATACCTGTCGATCATTTAAGCCGCTACGCCGGACTGTTAGGGCAGAAGTCAACGTCGCCAGCTCTTCTGCAGCAGATCCTGGTGGACTACTTCGCCATGGATATTTCTGTGTCAGCAATTCCCCTGAAAAAACACTATTTAGCCGATGAATGTCGTACAGGTTTGTCGGCATGGCCGACAGATACCAATCGGCTTGGGCAGGGTGCTTTGGTTGGGCGTAGTACCTGGATGGCAGGAGACAGGCTGGAGATAAGGATTCAGGTCTCATCTGCCCGTGAACGGCGTCAGCTGGAGCGTGATCGGCAGCTGATGCCGGTTATGTCTGAGATGTGTCGCTTGTTTCTCGGACATCGCGTGGACTTTGATATCTGTCTGCATTGTCCGTCAGAACTTTTACCTCAGGCACAGCTGATGTCCGGGCATACCTGCCCCACCACAAAATCAGCAGCTCTTGGGCTGGGTACCGGACTGCACAAACCCCGCACAACTGGCACCGCAGATGCTTCAAAAAATGTACTGATGACTCTCGAAAACCATCGCACCGGTTATATGAACAATAAAAAACAAAACAGGAAGGCAGGCCTCTGATATGCAGCAGGAACTCAAGCAGTTGATTGACAGGCTGGCACCGGAACTTCTCACCACTCTGGAAGCCGCCGCCGCAGACTGTGCCGGTCGGGGAAACCGAACCGTTGAGATTGAACACTGGCTCTGGCAGTTGGTCACGACAGGAGGCGCAGGTTTTGCCGGTATTGCCAAACAGTCTGGTTTGCATCATGAAACCATGCTGCAGAATCTTGAACAGAGGGTAGATGCGTTTGAACGTGGACATCAGGGAGCTCCAGCGCTGTCATCATCTCTGGTTGGTGTTATGCAGGATGCCTGGGTAGTGGCCTCCCTTAATGCCGGCCAAACTCAGATCCAGCTCTCTCACCTGTTGCTGGCATTGGTGAACCGGGAAAGCTTTATGCTGCTTTCATCTCCTCTGACAGAGGAGCTTCGTAAGTTATCCAGGGAAAGCCTGCAAAACCTGGGTAAGCAACCAGAAGCCAGTACTGCTGATCAAAGTCTGCCATCGGTAACAGCAGCTCTGGATAAGTACACCCACAATCTGAGCGCACAGGCCGAAGCTGGTGAAATTGATGTTATCAGTGGCCGTCAGGACGAAATTCGGCAGATGATTGATGTGTTGTCACGTCGTCGTCAGAACAATCCAATCCTTGTCGGGGATCCTGGTGTTGGTAAAACAGCTGTAGTCGAAGGGCTGGCCCGTGCTCTGGTCGCCAGAGAAGTTCCCGACAACCTGCAGAGTGTTGAATTGCGAACCCTTGATCTGGCTCTGTTACAGGCTGGCGCCAGTATTAAAGGCGAGTTTGAAAAACGCCTGCAGGATGTTATCAACGAAGTTCAGAGTTCTGCGACGCCAATTATTCTGTTTATCGATGAAGCCCATACTTTGATAGGGGCCGGAGGCAGTGCCGGCCAGAACGATGCGGCTAACCTGCTCAAACCCGCTCTGGCACGGGGAGAGCTTCGAACCATTGCTGCAACTACCTGGGTTGAGTACAAAAAATACTTTGAGAGTGATGCCGCACTGACCCGTCGTTTTCAGGTGGTTAAGATTGATGAGCCTGGAGAAGAGGATGCCACTGCCATGGTCAGGGGCATGGTGTCATCTCTGGCCGAGCATCACGATGTTCGTGTTCTGGACAGTGCGGTTGAGGCTGCTGTACGTCTTTCAGTCCGTTACCTTCCTGAGCGACAGTTACCAGATAAAGCAATCAGTCTTCTGGATACGGCATGCTCTCGTATCGGATTGTCTATGCAGGCGACACCTGCCCAGATCAGCCGGCTTGAACAACAGCAAATGTATCTTGAGCAGGAGCTTCAGGCACTATCCAGTGAAAAGTTCAGTGGCCAGGATCACAGTGAACGACTAAAGCAGCTTGACCAGTCGCTGACCGATATCAGTGTCGAAGTGGCCACCCTTAATGCTCGCTGGCTACAGGAAAAGTACCTTGCTGAGCAAATCACTTCACTGTCAAAAGAGTTTGAGCAGTCCGAAGATGAAGTTCAGCTGGCTGACTTGCATCAGTTGCAAGCCAAACTGACAGAACTGCAGGGTGATCATCCTATGGTTAAGCCTCTGGTGGATGATCAGGCTGTTGCTCAGGTGATTGAGAGCTGGACCGGTATTCCTGCCTCCCGGATGGTATCGGATGAAACCCGTCGACTACTGAATCTGGAAGAATCTCTGAAGCAGCGTGTTATTGGCCAGAACATGGCGATTAACGCTATCAGTGAAGCCATTCGTATCAATCGCACAGGCCTTGGCGACAGTCGTCGCCCGATGGGTGTATTCCTGATGTGTGGTCCTTCCGGTGTTGGTAAAACAGAAACTGCACTGGCTCTGGCTGATCAATTGTTCGGTGGAGAGCAGAACCTGATCACCATCAACATGACGGAATTCAAAGAAGAGCACAAAGTGTCCATGCTGTTGGGAGCTCCAGCTGGCTATGTGGGTTATGGCGAAGGTGGTGTGCTGACAGAAGCTGTGCGCCGGAACCCTCACTCTGTGCTGTTGCTGGATGAGATGGAGAAAGCCCACTCTGGGGTGCATGATATTTTCTATCAAATTTTTGATAAGGGGCGTATTGCCGACAGTGAGGGGCGTGAGATCGATTTCCGAAACACCCTGATAATTATGACATCAAATGCGGCTGACTTTGCTATCTGTGACTTTGTTACGGCTCACAAAGATGTCTATCCATTGAACCCCGATTACAACGACATTATGGAAGATATTGAGGATGATCTTCTCAACCACTTCAAGCCTGCATTTATTGGTCGGGCTCATGTCGTTCCTTACTTACCTTTAACCGATGATGAGTTGAATCGAATCTGTCGTATAGCTCTTAAGCGTATAGAGAACAACATTACCGAAAAGTATCAGGCAGAATTTGTGGTTGATGACGATGCAATAGAACGCCTGGTGATGTGGAATAACAGTCCTCATACCGGTGCTCGTGCTATTGAGCAGATTATCAATCGCAAGCTGATGCCTAATCTGGCCCGTGAGTGTCTGATCAAGTCCAGTGATGGCCTTGATATTAAGCGTATCGATATTGGTGTGGAAAACCGGGAGTTAAGTATTGCAGTCAGTTAAACCCGAAGCTGAGGTGTTGGAATCTGGTTTGTCCTTGTGGCGGATCTTATCCAACGCCCTGATTTCGATACTTGCCCTGTTGTTGCTGGTCTACGCCGGTTACGGTGAAACCCTGCTCACAGTGAAGAAGCTTCGTCAGGAGCAGGCTGGCGCTCAGGCCGGCCTGGTTCGCTCTTCTATAGAGAGTGCCCTTCATTCTGGTATTCCACTTGATGATATTGCTGGCCTGGACAGGTTGGCTCAGTCAACACTACTGACAGACAGTGGAGTCAACAGTGTCACAATTGTCGATAGTTCTGGCAGGCAGATATATCCACGTAATAGCAGCGAACTTTTGCTGGATATAAATGTTATGTCCGAAACTATGGGCATGGCTGAGGGGGATAATGTTATCTCTTTCCGCTTACCTCTGGACGGACGACTTGAAGCTGAAGGGTATTTGCAGGTTGACCTTTCAAAGTCAGCCATTGATACCATGGTTGATCAGATTTTCTCCCCTCTGTTTTTGATTGCCTTGGCCCTAATCGTGCTGGCTTTGCCTGCCAGCTGGTTACTGGCCAGGAGTCCGTTGCCCCGATTCTGGCGGGAGCAGGGCTGGTTTACATTCTCATTTTCACTGATGTCTCTGGTTCTGGTTCTGGTTCTGACCGGGCTCTACATCCAGAGTGCCGGTAATCAGGTTCGGCAGGTGAATGACTCCCTTCTCGCCCGCCTCTCTGCCGCAGACAGTCATGGTATACCGCTGGATATGCTCAGCGGTATTGATGGGCTGCTTAATGAATATCACATGCTGAACCCTGAGCTGCAGGCTATTACCCTCAGCCAGAGTAGCGTGGTCACCCACAGTTCTGACCATGACATGGTAGGCCGCCCACTTGCCGGTGACTTCTACCAGTTGTCTGATGAATCTTTGCTTGCCAGCAGTGGTATGCGACTGACGACAACTATGCCCTTTTCTGAAGTTGTTCTGCAGGTGTTAAGAGCAGGCAAAAATTTTACCGCCCTGTATCTGACGACATTGTTATTGTCCCTTCTTTTTAACCGGCTAGTACGTCAGCCTTCACGGCATCGGGCAAAACAACTTGAGAAGTCTTCTGACCGGACGCTGGAAATTCTACGGCCACTGTTTTTTATTGCGGTGTTTATGGAGTCACTCTACACCGCGATTCTTCCAGAACTCCTTAATAGCGTGGCTAAAGAGGCTGGGTTGGGTACAGGGCTGACCTCTGTGTTGTTTATGCTCTATTTCCTGAGCTTTGCGCTGATGCTATTGCCGGGTAACCGGTTGTGCAGCCGGTGGGGGAACCGCACGATGCTGCTGGCAGGTTTCCTCATGGCAGTTTCTGGAGCCCTGCTGCTGTTCACCGGACTATCAAATGGCAGTGGTGTTGAGCTGATTGTGCTTGCCCGTGTTCTGGCTGGAGCAGGCCAGGGATTACTGATGGTGGCGGTGCAGAATGAAATTCTTGCCAATACATCTGCCAGCAATCGGACATCGGGTGCATCCATTATTGTTATCAGCTTTAACGGTGGTTTTATCTGCGGCACGGCATTGGGAGCACTTCTGGCAAGTTATCTGGGCAGCCAGGGGGTATTTATAATCAGTGCGTTGTCTGGAGGTCTCGGTGTTGTTATTGCTGCCTCTATGCTGGAACGTTCAAACCTCAAAGGTGCATTTGGAAGTGTGGGCTCTCACAGTCGCGATACTTCCTCAGGTAATCTGGCCGAGTATGGTTATCTGCTGAAACATCGCGGGTTTCTGGGAACCATGTCCTGTATCGGCCTGCCAGCAAAGGCAACACTGACCGGTATTGTCACTTTCACCTTACCTCTGCTTCTGTCCCGGCAAGGATTTGCTAGTGAAGATATTGGCCAGATCATAATTGCTTATGCGGTAGCCGTTCTTCTTGGTACGCGACTGTTGTCTGGCTGGGTTGATCAGAAGGGTAATACCGGGCTGATCCTGTCATGGGCGATGACGCTGTCCGGGCTGGCGACACTGATAATTGCCACTGGTTTCTGGCTGATAGGCAGTGAGCAGGTACTCACAGCAGTCGGTGTCATCATAGGTGGTGTTTTTCTGCTGGGATTATCCCATGGTGGTATCAATGCCCCTGTAGTCAGTCATGTCACCACAGTGGTTGATGAACAGCAGATCAGCCTTCAATCCACAGTCACCTTCTACCGTTTTCTGGAACGCTTTGGACATGTTCTTGGTCCATTGCTGGCTGGGCAAATTCTGATTCTGGCAACGTCTGGCCAGCAGGCTCTAATCTGGATGGCCAGTGGCCTTATTGTTTTGGCCCTCGTGTTTACTGTTGTATCCCGTAAACGTGCGGTAAGTGCAGTTCCTCACTCTGAGCGGGCAGGAGAGGCTTTATGACGGCACAGGATTATGATCCGAAAAAACGTCCACTCACTCTCCAGACTGAAGCCGGGGATGAATGGATTGTGACCCGACTGGATAGCCACGACATTGTCGATGGACTCTATGAGCATCGTGTGTCGTTTATTGCCCGGAAAGTTGACCCTAAAAGCTTGCTGGGTGCGGGGGTTAGCATCAACTATCGTCCCCAGCAGGGCAGCAGTAAGAGCCACGAAGCCAGCTTTCATGGAATCTGTGTCAACATCCTCAAGACCGGTGTTTTGCAAAGCCGCGGCTATGAGCAGTATTCGGCAGTACTTGTGCCTTGGTTCAGTTTGTTGCAGCACCGAACGCATTGCCGTGTTTTCCAGCAGCAAAAAGCCAGCGACATTATTAAAACCCTTGCCGGAGAGCATGGTTTCAGCAGCCAGCTGGATCTGGCCGTCAGTGGCGATAAAGCCCGTGAATACTGCGTGCAGTTTAATGAGACAGATCTGGCTTTTATTACCCGGATTCTGAAAGAAGAAGGCTGGCATTATCACGTTCAGCAACAAAAAGGTGATCACACGCTGGTGATTGGCAGTGATAACAGCTGCTTCGCCAAGGTTCAGCACACAGACATCGAATACTTTGCAGAGAGCAAGAAGCGTGAGTGGGCTATAACAGACTGGCAGCACAGCTTTTCTTTAACAGCAGGCAGTGTGCAGACGTCTGATTACAGTTATGAACTGGCTGAAGCCATGCCGGGTAATAAGGTGAACAGTGCATCAGGACTGAAAGCCCAAAAAGCCCTTCAGCATTACTATTATCCCGGTCGCTATTCCGAGAAAAGTGCTGGCTCCGATATTGCCAGCCAGGCGATTGAAGGTTTCGACAGCCGTTTCAGTCAGGTGGAAGGCAGCAGCAGTTTAAGTGGTTTTGCAGCGGGTAAGCGCTTTTCTCTGGATCACCACCCTGATGGAGAAGAGCAGGGGGAATACATGATCCTGTCAGTCACTCACCAATTTTCCGCAGAAGAAAGCCTCAGGGAGCCTCAATACAGTAATCGCTTTCAATGTATACCTGCAGATGTTGATTATCGACCTCTGCCAGCTTTTGAAAAACCAAGGATTCTCGGACTCCAGAGTGCTCTGGTAACCGGCCCTTCTTCGGAAGAGATCCATATGGATGATTTCAACCGGGTCAAGGTGCAGTTTCACTGGGATACCGAGGGTAAGGGAGACGACAGCTCGTCCTGCTGGGTGCGAGTAGCCCAACATATGGCGGGGAATGGTTTTGGTAGCCAGTTTGTTCCCAGGGTTGGCGATGAAGTGCTGGTTAGTTTTCTTGATGGAGACCCTGACCGGCCGCTGGTTATTGGTTCTGTGTATAACAACAGCCACAAAGCTCCATACGAAACCCCCACCAGTTATGGCATAAAACTTCAGTCATCTCCTGATGGTGGTGCCGACACCTTCAATGAATTGCGTTTCGACTGCAAAAAAGATGAAGAGCAGATCTTTATGCAGGCTGAGAAAGACCTGGTGATTGAGGTTAAGAATGACCGTAACGAAACTATTGTCGGTAACCTGACTGAAGAAATTCAGAAGGTGGTCACCAGAACGGTGAAAGAAGACGACAGCCTGACAGTGGAAGGTGAACAAAAGATAGCAGTGACTAAAAACATAGCTATTACCACTGATGCAGATTATCAGCTGACTACCAAGGGCAACTTTGAGCAGACCACTGATGGTGATGCCTCATTCACGGTAAAGGGAAAAACAGCCGTTGATAATACCGGTGATATTGCCATGGAAAGCAAAGGCAATATTGATGGCAAGGCGACCAATGCGATTTCCCTTGATGGCGCCAGTATCAGTGGCACAGGCAAACAGGCTATTGATCTGGAGGTCGGTGCCAGCAAAGTATCCCTCTCTCCCTCTTCTGTAGAGATCAGTTGTGGTCCCAGCACAATCAAGTTGTCAGCCAGTGGTGTGGAAATCTCCGGCATGCAGTTTAAGGCTGAAGGTCAGGTACAGGCGGAATTAAAGAGTGGCGTGGCCTGTACGGTGGAGGGAACAGTCAAAACCGATATCAAGGGCACGATGGTAGCCGTGCAGGGTAATGCTATGACTCAGATAAAAGCCGGGGCCATGGTTGAAGTACAGGGGGCGATCGCCAAGATCAACTGATGATGAACAACTTACCGACAACCCTTTTGAAAATTCCCCAGAAAGCGGCTCTGGAAATTATTGAGCGCTATCAGGTTGAAAAAACTCTACGTGACAGTGTTGAGCCCGGTCTTTCTCCCATGCAGCTTATTCAGCGCTGGCTTGATGAA
Source organism: Parendozoicomonas sp. 2304DJ65-17 (assembly GCF_058148445.1). Classification (NCBI taxonomy): domain Bacteria; kingdom Pseudomonadati; phylum Pseudomonadota; class Gammaproteobacteria; order Oceanospirillales; family Endozoicomonadaceae; genus Parendozoicomonas; species Parendozoicomonas sp. 2304DJ65-17. The sequence goes on along the minus strand of NZ_JBYVJV010000004.1, from coordinate 191,678 downwards.
GATAAATTTAATGAAGTGGTGACTTTCCTTTGTCACGGACTGCCGGCCCGCGAAGCTGTCTGGTGGGGATGTTTATGTCTGCAATCTGTAAATCCCGATCTTTCTGAGGATCAGCGCCAGGCATTGCACGCGGCTGAACTCTGGGTAAAGGAGCCAACAGAGGCCAACCGTCGTATAGCAGAATCCAGAGCCAAACGAGCGGAGCTTGATAACGCAGCTGGCTGGCTGGCGCAGTCTGCATTCTGGAGTGGTGGAAGTATTACTCCGGTGGATGGGCCGGCGAGTCCTGCACCTCCGTATCTTTATTCCCACGCTGTCTCCGGGGCTATCTGCCTGACTGCAGTATTACCAGATGGCAGTCGTGCAAAAACGAATTACCGCAAAATGATTGCAATTGGGCTTGATATAGCCAATGGCGGCAATGGCCGTTAACGGATTCACAATAACACCAGGAGGTGCTGATGAGGCCTGCGTCACGAGCGACTGATATGCATGTCTGTCCTATGCAGACACCGGCTGTTGTCCCCATTCCCCATGTTGGTGGGCCGTTGTTGCCTCTGCCCAGCACAGTACTGATTGGCAATTTACCGGCGGCAACTGTGGGGCAGCCCTGTGTCTGTGTCGGCCCGCCAGACAGCGTCATTATGGGAAGCCTGACTGTGCTGGTGAATAACAAACCGGCAGTGCGTATGGGGGATCCAACTGCTCATGGGGGCACTGTGGTTCTGGGGTGGCCAACGGTTTTGATCGGGGGGTGAATATTGCGTTCAGCGTTTTGTACAACATTTTTACATATTGTCACATCCGAAAGGCATTTGTGGATGTAATAACTCAAAAGCCTGTCGTGTATTTATCAAGGCAGGTGAGATCTAATTCATGAGGGACTGTTCATGAGATTTTCTGAAGTTGTCAGTCTGGATAAATATCCAAAAGGCGTCACTGAAATACCTGACGAAACTTTCAAAGTACTGATCAACGACTGGGCCCATGAAATGGGCAAGCGAGTGGGGTACAAGAAGAAAACCCGTATGGAGCATTGGCAGGAAGCCATTGATACGGTTTATACAGCTTTGGAAGAAAAGCTTCAGACAACTGATCCCTCCGTGATCCAGAAACAGCGCAAATGGGAAGTGCTGATGCTGGCGGCTTTTTATCACTTTCCTGAGCATATCAAGGTTTACCATCCAACTCTGGTCGAACAGCAGCGTACCCGGCAGCTGGTGGAAAACAGTAAAGTGACCCGCCATTTGCGTAATAAGGCACAGCTGCTGAAGTTCCTGAAAGAGGACAAAGATCTGGGCGTGAAAACGATCCAGGATCTGGCTGTCTCTCGACTGCAGTGTGAAGTCCTGGCGACGTCCGCAGAAATACTGGTGAACCGGTATAAGGGAGGTGCACTCAATAAACCTACTGCAACTGGCTCTGCCAGTACCAGTCATGGGGTAACGCCGGAAGCCTCCCGTGATAAAACAGAGGCCAAAGCATCTGTTGTTGTCAAGGCCGGCGCTACGGCCACTGCTGGTTATGATTCCGGTTCGGTAAACCTTGGCCATGGTATCAGTCATCAGGTGAAAACATCTGTACTGGCATCGGCCAGTGCCGCTGGTTACGCCAATGCCAGTGCCCGTCTGGATGACCTCAGGTTATCTGCCAATGCCGGTTTAGGGGCAGAGCTGAAAGCTTCAGCCAATATCGATTATCAGATTGAGCACAAATGTAAGGTTAAGGTTGGTTATTTAAGGCGCCTGCTGGGGCCTCAGTTTAAAACAATTGAAGGGCGTTTAAATGGCAGTGTCACTGGCAGTCTGGGCGCTAAAGCTTCAGGGTCGGCCTCTGTAGCGGGTTTTGGCAGTACATCTTTCGGTCACTATAGCGACACCCCGTTCAAGGCTAAAGCAACGTCTTATAAGGACAGCACCCTGAGCGATGATGATAAGGCAATCCAGACGGCTAAAGGATCTGAGCAGCTGTCTATCCTGGACGTGAATGGCAGTGCACAGGTAGAAATAGCTCTTCGTATTCAGGGCAATGCTGGGATTACCGTTGGCCAATCTCTGGATATAGATGTGACCGGTGATATTTTTGCTGGTGCCGCCGCCAGTGGCAATGTCAAATTCCTGATTAATGAACAGGAAGTGGGCATGGACATTGGCGGTAAAGCCATGGCCGGCTTTGAGGTAGGTTCAGATCAAAAAGTTACGCTGAAGCACCCATCCCGTAATGTCAGTATTTTTTCCGTGAAGTTCAGGGAAAGCTTTACCGCTGGAGTGGGTGTTGAGGGTAAAGTGTCTGCCCGAGCTTCTCTGGATCAGTGTTATTTTGATACATCCGCCGGGGCAACTGTAGGTATTGGCTCGAGTCTGGGCTGCACGTCCGTTGTGAATCCACGCGGTGTTTTGCTGTTGGGCTATGACTTCCTGGCAGTTCCTACCGTGCTGGCTTTGGGGGAAGTTATGGCAAAATACAATAGTGGCCCCCATACCCAGCGTATGCAGAAGCTTTGTGACTACCTGAACAAGCAGGCGTCCAAAGGGGAGATCAACCAGGTTTATCTGGATAATCAGTCCCGTATCGCTGCTTGTCTTGCAGCGATGAATGCTGATGCTGACCGTCTTTATAAGATAACTGAATTCCGCACCCCTGGTTTTGCTGGTTACAGTGAAATGTCCGAGCAAGAGATGGCCGCAGGAGTGAAGGGCAGCTCACAGTCCAAGTATTATGAGTACACAACAGAGACTATAAAAACAAAACCCCTGGACAGAGTATTTGGCTCTGAAGCTGGAGGAGGGCATGCCAATATCTCTGGGCCAATAACAACAGGGCCTATGCTACCACCCGATACCGGGAAGACGATCACCCAGGAGTTTATTATCAGCCAGCGGCAGGTTCAGGGAGGGAAGCTCGGATCTGCAATTTCAGGAGACAAGCAGGCCTTGCATCAGGTAGTTTCTGCCTATGAGCAGGCCAAAACCCATGGCAGCGGTGAATGTATAGCTTATAAAGTGCTCCGCAAGGATATGTTTGAAGGTACTCAAATAGATTACGTATAGTTAATCTTTGTTTTGATGCTTCTGTACCGGTAGTTCTTTGAACTATCGGTATTTTTTTAATAATTCTGTTAGGTCGCTTGTTGTTCAAATCTGCTAAATTTGTTAGTTCTAAAAGTCATTAATTAAAACGGATTTTAATCAATGATAAAAACCAAGCTGTCTTCTTCAGTATCTGTCTTCCTGATTGTTTTTTGTTCAATTTTTCCAAATATCAGTTCAGCTATAAAAAGCCATTATCCAGATAAACAATGTGGTGTGACTTCTAGTACTTCGACAGATAAAAGAGGGGCGGAGCCGGGACTAAAACCATCAGATAGCTGTGCACGCCCGGCCGCAATTCTTGAAAAGCCAACAACGTTGAGATCTTCTCCTGCACATGGTTTTGAAAATGAAGCCGTACGTTTTCCTGCTATGCAGTCATGGATGACTTTTCTTCAGGTGGTAAAACCAGTTGGTCGCGAGGCTGGAAGCTTTTCATTTCTTAATTTGCCCTGGAAAGAACGTAAAGCGGTGTTCTCCTTTCAGAACCATTGGATAACAGTTTCCCGGCAGACATTTGCACCTCAGGAGTCCAGACAGCAGCAGATCAGAATGTCGGGCAGAGCAGAGCGTGCGAAGTTAAAGAGTGAAGAAGCAGATTCTCTGTGCCGAATGAAATCTAAAGATATGGTTTTCTTTAATGAAACTCTTTCGGGGTATCTAAGAGACAATGATTTATGGCACAAGGCGGGAGTCGTTAGATTCCTGAAGCGGGGCAAGAGCCTGATCATGCCCAAGGGGAGTATCAAGCTGAAAACCAGCTGGGTAAAAACAGACAGCAAAGAAGATATCGGCAATTTTATTACTGCCCGTGACAGTAGATACCAGCTTTGGAAAATGGTGTCCATGCATGTTGCTACCAAGCAGTTGCCTGGCTGGACTTGGGCAACGTTTGAACACAGAAATAACCCCTGTTTTAATAGACACCTCAAGGCTCAGGATGATTTTGGATACCCATCTGGATCGGACGCTGATTTCAGTGAAGAGCTGTTGCTTATGGCTCGTCAGAACGCTGGTGATGATGACAAGTTTCGTTCTCTTGTAGAAGTCATTACCAATTACCGGCTTGTGGGAGCTATGACTGATTACACAGACTCCTACGGCAGGCCTGTGATTTTAGGTAACTCTGTCACTGAGGCTGGTTTTCAGACAACATCCAGCTGTTTAACCTGCCATGCAAGAGCTGCCCTGGATGTATCGGGAAAATATCACCCTGATGTGTTTAACAAGAAGCAGCAAAGCTTTAATGGAGCCCCCCAATGGGAATGGTTCTTTAAACTGATGAGCTCGGATGAGCTGTTTCAAAAATATTTTCAAGCAGACTTTATGTGGTCTATTCCCTTATGTGCACCAGCAGATGCATCTGGAAAAACGGCTTGCTAGCACCCTGTGGAACGGTGAGAGTAGCTGTCAATGGCTTTTGGGCATTCTGCCAATGCCAAATCGCTGCTCCAGATCAACCAGAGTGAGAGGCTTTCTGGTTTTCAACTTATGCCGAAGCCAGAAACCATTTAACCAGTTGCCTTCTTTCAGAGGCCATGGCATAGGCGGTTTGTTAAAGTTAACCGCCTCATAACGAGCAAAAGGATGATCTCCTGTCCAAAGGCACCAGATAAGAAGGCCTAAGGCGTAGTTGTCAATCTGTTCATCCGCTTCATCTTTGCCTATTTCTGGGTGCTGCCACTCGGGAGTGTAATAAGGATTTACATATTCCTCACCAAACAGGCGTGTGGCAGAGAAATCGATAAGTTGGATACTCCCTTTATCGGCATCGACAAAAATATTATCGGGTTTCAGGTCTCCGTGTATCCAGCCATTGTCGTGGAGATTATTCAAAGCTTCAGCCAGACTGGTCACCACTCGCCTACGAAGGGATTCCGACCAGGAATAAACCTGACCAGACTTTAAAAGGTCGAGTAAAAGGTTTCCCTGGGCAGGGTTCATAACCAGCCAGTGTTGATCTTGCCAGTTAAGGTAGCCTTTGCCGCTAATCAGACCGGGATGAGACTGCAATTTAAGGAGAGAGCCTTCCCGCCGCAAAGCAGCAACTTTGCGCGGAGTGGGCTCAATCAGTTTTTTGAGAATAAGACTTTTGCCGGAATGGCGATCCCATCCCTGGTAAACCTGAGCGTGTCGGGTTTTGGCCAGAGGGGAACCACACATAAAGCGACCAGCAATAAGTCCTGCTTCAGCCAAATCCTTCTGGGCAGTGATGTCCTTATCTTGCATAGGCATAGCTGTCCTTGGAAATGTTGTTGGCAGGGGTAATGATTCTGGATGAAAGACTCAGGCCTGATAGCAATGCCGGATCAAAAGGATTACTGCGGCGATCCAGTTCAAGCTCCAGGGTGATATCAAACTTTTTCAACCCGTAGGTCAGCCGCATCTGACCGTTACCTTCCCATAAGCTGCTGTCGGCAACAAAACGCTGCCATGCCCAGGGGCCTGAGTAGCTGTTACGGGCAAGTTGCAGGCCACTGTTAGAAAAGTTCAGAGATAGAATTTCGGTTGAATCCTGAGGCCAGTGTCTCTCTTGCCAGCGCAGCGGTCCGTGGCTGTAGCTGAAGTTGCCGTTACCATCCCGAAGATTAAAGGTGGTGATATCACTACTCAGGCGTCGTGCCCGCATACGATAGCTGATGTCCAGGTCACCATTAGCGCTGAAGTAGGCATCGCTGATTTGATCGGCCTGTGCCAGCTGTTTCAGGAATCCATGGTCAAGAGCCAGCGTTGCGCCATTCACAGTGCGAAGTTGCCAGTGTCGATTGCCTCTTTCCTGACTGCTGATAACAAAGGGAGCAAGATAATGGTTGATAAACTGATCCAGTTCTCCATCAGGGCGCAGGAACTCGACAAAATCACCCAGCCTGGTTTCTCTGCGTGCATCTCGGGTAAAGGGGAAACGGTTGTAGAAGCGACTTTCCCAGGTATTCCAGGGGCCTGAATGCCAACTCTCCTGAACATAGTTGCCAGCACCCGCCAGCCACTCCTGCCAGTAAGCATGAGTCAGTTGTTTGAGCCAGATGCCTGCGGCAGTTCTTTCCTGTTTCGCCAGACGCTGCAGTTCAGGAAGGCTGCTGCCTTCACCTTTGGCCAGTTTCACGGCACTGTCAAAATAGGCTTGGTTGCTGTCAGGGTGTGCACTTATGGCCTGCATTTCATTGTAGAGAAGATCAAGTTGTGCGGTATAGGCATCGCCTCGATCGGCATAAAATGTGGCATAAGCGCGGAATGTTTCATCAACAATTGCGGCGGTGCGCTGTTTCTGCAGCTTTGCCAGTGCGCTGCGGCTGGCACTTTTCGCAATCTTTTTGTTGGCACCTTTCAATCCCAAGGCTTTGGCTGCTTTCTTTTCCGCCTGTTTAGCCAACAGCTTCTTGGTAGGGTCGGAAGACTCTTCTTCGGTTTCAGGTTCCAGTTGGGTTTGATCGGCGATGGCTGCGATCAGGTCAAACAGGGCGGGGTTTTCCCCCTGATAAAGAGACTCCAGAAGCTCTAACTGCAGATCTACACCACGGCCAGGTACTAGGGAAATATTGCTGATCAGCGTTTTCCAGGTCCGGATATAATCCAGGAAGTACAGCTCCCGTACCTTGCCACTTATGCGGTTTCTCTCGGCCAGCGATAGAGACTGGTTGTCACCTTTTACCCGGGCAAGGTTAGCGATGGCCTTTTTTATCAGCTCGGAATCTGAGGTGAGATCCAGCTTGCTGTATCCCTCACGGGTGAAAATTACCGGCAGATAATAGCCATCAAAGCCCTCATTGAATTGGAAGTGGCTGGTAAAGTTCTCACCCAGACGGTTACGAATATCGATTTTGCCAGCATGCTCTGGTTGTGCACGGATAAAGTCATACACCAGCTGGTTATCAATTCTCTGGCTGAGATCACTACGAGCCTGAGCAATAAGGTTACTGTCAGGAGTGAAGGTATCTAGCTGTGTTGACCAAAGGTCATCAAGCAGGGCAAACAGGTAGTCCTCAGTACCTTCGGACAGTTCCTCTCGGTCGGCCAGCATACCTGCAAGATAGTTGTTCAGCTCTTGGTTCTGGCGAACATCACCATCGAATAGCATCAGGTAATGCAGAAGGTTTCGGAATACTTCCTCGTTATTACCTAAGTGCACAAAAGCTGACAGCGTATCGTGACTGCGTTCAGCAAGTGGCAGAAACAGTCTTTGTTGCAGTTGGTTAATATAGACCTGACGAACTTTGTCGGCCGCTTGGTAATCAAACAACCCGATATCCAGCATCAGGGGGCGGGGCTGTTCGAATGCCTGTACTAATTCGCGCAGTCGTAACAATGGTGGGATAAGGTCTGCAATATCAGCATCTGTTCCCAGAGCATTGATTTCTGTGGTGTAGTTATTGAACTCTTCTGTTGTCAGAGTCTGCAAGCTTTGGTTGAAAACAACATTTTCCCACAGAACCAGAGCGCCTCCTGCTAGTAGCAGACTTGTCAATGCGACAGCAGCTAGTACCTTGCCTTGCCAGAAATGCCGGGCCAGATTGTTTTCTTCGACACTGGCCAGTGTCGGCAGCGCGATCCGTGAAAAGAAGCTGCGTATAAAATAACTGTTGTTACCCAGTCGCTGAGATTGCTGGCGCTGGTTTTGAAAACCCCAGCTGCGGCTGATTTCACTGGCCAGCAGGTTATAACTGTTACCAGCCTGTGCTGCAGAGCTTAGCCACACACCGGCAATCCAGGCAACGGGGGCGTGGTGACGATTACCGTAGAGTTCCTCAAAACTGATCTTGATGCGTTCCTGCAGCAGAGTGAGCTGTAGAAGAAAACGGGTGATTGCCTGACGTTCGGTCACTTCTTTCTCACTGTGCAGTAGTTCAGTCAGGCGGGTTGTCAGTGATTGTTGTAATTCTTTAAACGCCAGCTGCCAGATGTCAGGCTGATAACCATCTGGCAGGTTAATACCGAGAGGCAGGCTGCGTTCGGTACTGCAGCTCTGGTTAAAGCAGGCCTGAAACCCTTCCAGATGATCGCATTGAGTAACTTGTAACCAGACGGGTAGCTTTATCCCTGTCATGGTATCCAGTTCCCGCAGTCGACGACGCAGGTGCCTTGCCTGTTCCTGTAGCCACGAAGGTTGATGGACAATCAGCTGGTTTGCTGACCGGGCCACAAGTACCCCTGTTAAAGGTTGGCGGGGGCGATAATTTTTCAGTAAAGAGAAGAGGTGCTGAAGAATCGGTGTATCCAGTTCACTGGTGCTTTCTTCCAGATAGTGTCCGGCAAGCTCCAGAACAACGGCGTGTTCACTGATCCAGAAAACAATATCGTCTGTTTCACGTTCATCGTCGTTTTCAGCCAGTGACGTGACACGCTCAAAACCAGCCTGCTGCAGCCAGCTGCTTTTTCCGGATGTGTCATCACCAAGCATGGTCAACCAGGGAAGTGAATAGGGGTTGTATCCACCGGGCTGTGTCTTGAGTTGCTTGAGCAGCTTTTTCCAGTTCTGGTTCAGGCGCTGTTTTTCTCTGCGCAGATACTGAAGTTCCTGATTCTGCTGCAGGCGATGCTGGTGCTGGCGCCATTTGCTGATGCCATAAAACAGAGCCCACAGCAGAGCAGGGGTACCAATAACCAGTAGGGAAAGTTCAACCCGGGTGCTTAACTGTTCTAATCCAGACAGGGCTTCAGGCCATATGTAATAGCCAGTCCAGATGAGAAACAGGGAAAAGCTGAGGAAAATGATAAAAATTATAGTCAGGGCTTTTTTCAGGGAACTCATGGTTGAAACTGCTCCATATCGTCCGCTGTGCTGTTATAGATGGTACCCATGCTTGGTCCGGGCCTTACCCAGTTCTGCAATGAATCTAACTTCTGCGGCTGACTGTTGTTGTAGTCATTGATCCAGAATGCGGTGACGCCGTATCCAGCCAGTAAAAGAACCGGAATCAAAATCAGCCAGGGCGTTTTTCGGAACAGCCGTAAAGGCTTCCAGCTTCGACCGACTGGCAGATGCTGGCGTTCTTTAGCCGCTGGGCGCACTCTGCTTAATTCGCTGTAAAGTTCTGCACACAGCCGGGTTAAGTCGTGACTGTTGTTTTGGTAAGACGTCAGGGCAGGATCTGGTTGATGTTGATAACGTCCTTTGAACCCCATGCGCAGCAGAACATACATCAGCTCCAGAAGCTCAGATTGCTGTTCTGGTTGCTGGCGAGCCTGTTCCAGCAGCACAAAAAAAACTTCGCCACCATTTCGCTGCTGAAAAAGACGGCTGACTAAGCTGTGGTTTTCCCATGCTGATTTTCTGCCCCATGGGGTCTGGTTAATGCCTTCGTCCAGCGATGCGCACAGTGCATAACAGCAGCGGTCCATCAAACTTTGTGGATGACCACACAGTCGTCCGCGGTTATTCAGGGCCGACACCTGGCTGACAAGATTTTCACGAAACTCGGCCAGATTTAAAGGCTGGTGAAGTTGTGGCAGTGTTACCAGTAAAGCAAGCAGCTCAGCTGACAGGTTAATCAAACTGTTATTGCTGGCCTGAAAATCATTCAACTGCTCCCGGGCATGACCATGGACTCCCCAGTTCTGACCGGTTTGTGTTGTTGTCGACGAAGTGGGTTCGTCAGCAAAATCTTTGTTAGCGTTTGTGGCAGACGACTGACCCTGTACATCACCATGATGCCGGGGGACTGTATCGCTGCGTTGAAAACTGAATACCTGTCCCATAAATGTTACCTCACAACATACAGGGCGACTTTGCTGTCGGCCGATATCTGTTCATCTATGTGGAGAGCAATGGCATCCTGACTGGAGATAATCTCCTGCCAGAGTTCATGGCTGGTATCCACTTCAAAGTAAACCGTATCGGCCCGGGCTTTCAGCTCCAGAGGAGGAATCTGCATCGCAGTTAATGGGACTGCCGATAAAGCTCCTCGAACCCGCTCGGCAATGCGCTGATGGCCTGCGAGTTTGGCCGATGCCGGAAACAGTTCACGGCAGCGACCAGGCCCAAGGGAGCTGGTGACAGCCAGGATAAAGCGGCCATCATTAAACAGTGAACGGTCTTCCACCATCGTGCGTAATAAGCGACGGCGTTCGAATAGACTGTCATCCCATGGTAGAGAGAGAATCTTCTCGTTGCGTGCCTGTCTCAGGTTTTGCTGAAGTGCAGTCAGAACCGGAGCAAAGGATTGGTAGGGCTCCTCTGGGTTATAGTTCTGAAACTCAGGCGCCAGTGTTGTGGTGAAGGTTGATAGGTCCGCTGCCATGGTGACCAGCTCCCGGTGAAGCTCTCCCGGGCGCAGGCATTCTCCGCCTGCAATGCTGGTCAGACGTGCAGAGTAACGGTTCAGAGCCTGCAGCCACAGGTATTCCAGCTGCATGGTGTGAACACTTTTCTGTTCTGCGTGAGGGCCTATCTGGTTTGCCATGATGGCCGCACGATTTCTCATACGGGCCTGCAGGTTCTGCACTTGTTCTTTCAGGTACTGGCTGCTGCGGTAGTCGAGACAGCGGGGAATAAAAGTTGAGTCCAGCAGCAGGCGGCCATCATTCTGTTTTTCCTGGATGCGGGCAACAGGCAGGCGTATATGAGTATCTGGCTCTTCATCGGCCAGAAGAATTTTCAGGTTCAGACGTGACAGTGTCAGGGAAACCGGGTCATTGTCTTTGTCTGCACTGTCATAAACGTCATGATCAAAACTGAGATGACGGGATGCACCTGAATTTTGTTCGCCTTCCGCACTGGTATCGACAGTACCAGGGCGCACGGCTGGCAATGCCAGATAAATCAGTGAGCCGGGTTCTGGTGTTGTTATTTCTCGAACAATTGCACTCTGGCAACGGAACGGTGTTCCGTCCGGAAGAATGCCACTGCACCGGCGCAACATAAAACGCCCAATGGACAGCTGCTCCTGATCGATAGTCAGTTCAGAGAAGCCTGCTGGCTTTCCCGCAGATAAAGCAATCAGCTGACGGCTGTAATATTCCAGATAGCGTTCCTGCTGCTGGAAATGCTGTGGGCTGAGAAACATGCCCTCATGCCATACGGTACGATTATTATCCATTGGCGAATTCCATGCTTTGTTATCCGGTTACTGCTGACCAGACGAGTGAGTCGGTTCCGGATTTTCTGTGCCAGGGGCGATACCGGGAATACTGTTCAGCTTCTGACTCCACCAATCTTGGGCTTGTTCGATGGCATTACGCTCGGGTGAAATCTGCAGAAAGAGACTGTTGCCGTCCATAGTCAGACGGCCAATATTGCGAGTGTCCTGAACTACCGGGGCAATAACCCGGGCATCCGCATCCAGATACTGAGAGAACTCTGCCAGCACGGCGATATAACGGGTGGCCGCATCAAGGTTGATTGAGAGTTGAGTTCTCTGACCCGGGCGCTGGGCCGGAATGCGGTGGATTTTGATCAGACTGTCCTGAAGCGCAGCAGAATCCTGCTCGAACAGATCCAGAAAATCTGCCTGGGAGAACAAGTCAGCAGCCTGGAGTTCATAGAGCCGTATGATCAAGGGCGACGCCTGTCCACGGTCATTGGGGTTCAGGTCATAACCAGCCTCCAAAGACAGTTCCAGGGTGGTGTTGCTGTTTTGAATCTGGCTGACCTGCTCTGCAGACCCCGAAAAAATACTACAACCACTCAGCAGTAACGGTGTCAGCACTGTGATGACAATGGCGTTCAAGAGTTTCATGTATCTTTCTCCTGAAGCTTGCGCATAGCATCCTGAAACCGGGCGGTAAATTTCAGACGCAATGTCTGTTCTTTCATAACCCGCTTGAAGTGGCGGCTGTACAGCTGCCAGTTATCGCGCTTCTTCAGCCATCCCGTTTTTTTCGCAGAGTAGTCATCGAACAGGTTTTCCAGGTAAGGCGGTGAAAAGTCCATCAGTGTCTGCTCAAGAGCTTCACCCATGCAGTGATAGATCATTTTCTTCTGCAGTCGGCTCTTTTTTTTCAACATTTCCCGCAGGTGTCGGTTCTCTTCCTGAAGGCGATAAAGTTCGCTTTCAGCCTGGGCTGTAAAAGCTGGTAAAGATCTGGAGGTTTGAGAGAGTACAGATGCTGCTGGTGGATTTTGCACAGTCGTATTGTCCTGAGTCTGTGCCGTAACAGAAGACTCTGAATGTGTAACAGGCTGATGTGATGGAGAAATAATGTCCACGGCCTGGATGCCCTGAACATCATCACTTTCCTGATCCAACACATTAATCAGGTTGTCAGAGGTAACCTTTACTGGCTGTGTATTTTTCTCTTCAGTAGGCAAAGCCTGAGACAGAAATGATTCATCAGCGGAAAGACTTATATCTTCCGATACCGGCAACGATGAACTTTGGAAATCGCTGGCTGCCGGGCTTGCAAATGGGTCATCCAAAGCAGCGGAGTGTTTTGCACCAGGTAGTTTCTGAAACTCTGTTGGCTCGGAAAATGGATCATCCTCACCTGTATCTGGCTCAGTATTTTCAAAAGAGAGGGAGGACGATCCTGGAGTCAGGCTGACTTCCGGAGAGAACAGGTTCACCTGTATGCGGTATTCGCCACAGGTAAGAATGTCACCATCAACCAGCGTGTGCCGCCTGTTACGCCCAAGAGGCCGGTCTGACTGGTTAATAAAAAGTCCATTGATGCTTGTGTCTTCAATAAGCCACTTGTCGTCTTCCTGAAACAACCGGGCGTGACGGCTGGAAATCATACGGCTATTGTCTGGCAGAGAAACCACACAATCTGGCGCACGTCCGATCAGGCCACCGGAGCTGGCAACTTTAAACAGAGTATCCGCCAGTAACTCCCCTTCAGGAATATGAATAACCTGGAGTTGTAAGCTCATGGCTGCTCCTTCTGCGTGCGGCAGTGTGATAGTGCACGATTGAAGCTTTCCAGAAAGCCGGGATTGTTTTGCAAAAAGGTATTGCTGAAATAAACGCCCAGATCACTGCTGCGTATTTCCAGTTGGTTGAGAATATCGGCCTTAATTCCCCTGCGTGCCAGCTCTTCTTCCATAACCAGGCGGGTTTCAAGAACTGCACTGACCTTTCTGTCAAGCAGCAGATCGACAAGGCGACGGGTATCTTTTGGATATTTGTCGACCCGATAACCGTTTTTCATCAGCCAGAACCATTTACCTGATCCAAAGGTAGCGGCAATGCTGACATTTTCCTTGTAATCCATTGTGGCAAACAGGTCACCTGCGGTGTCCTGAAAGCTATAGAGAACCCAGCTTTGCTGGGCCACTGGGGCCGACAATGTTGCATATTTATCCCGAGCCTCGTTTCTGGAAGCCAGAAAGAAACCATCAAACTCACCTCGGCGCACATTCAGTTGGGCGTTGCTCCATTCCATAAAGGCAATTTGATAGGGCTGCTGCATAGTCGCCAGTGCACAGCGCACCCGATCAATAGCAATACCGCTAACCTGCCCTGAAGGTGTTGAAGTTTGGTAAGGCGACCATTCCTGGGTCGCCAGCTTTATTCTTTCTGCCGCAGCGACTACTGTTGTGAACAGCATAAGCGGCAACAGCAAGCTGACTCTCAAAGCGGTCAGCTTATTACCTTGTCTGTTCAACCTGCATTCCCCCTTGTTGTACTAACTGGCCATTGTTGTTGAATAGAATGGTGGCCAGTTCAAACATGCGGACCGGCACTTTCCAGCCGGACTCCTGAACCTTTTGAAAGTTAATAGCGATATCTGGTGGTGACAGTTCTCCCACCGGTAACTGGTCTGGTGAAACAGAACCGTTCAAAATTTGGCGCCCATACAGTGCAGCAAGAGCTGCATTACTAGTAAAACTTGTTCCTATCGCCAGCATTGGGCTGAATGGACTGGAGCTGACTAAATCAGGAACAGCTGTGAGTACCGGTGTATTGCCTGCCAGTTCATCTATGAGATCCAGGTGTTTAAAAAGAACGGTGCTTCCTGTTATCCAGAGCAGAGAGTTTCCTTTGTACTCTGAGCTGTTCTGGAATCGTTGAACGACACCAGGTAGTTGCTGTTGAATGCTATCTGCTGTTTTGACTGATGAAATAGCCAGCATTTCAACATCTATACCTGCAGACTCTGCGGCAGCTACAAGTGGTTGTACCTGGGTTTTCAGGGCACTGTTGTTATTTTCTCCGTACAAAACTCCAATAGCTGTCAGCTGGGGGTTCATAGTCTGCAAATAGCTCATCAGGCTGCTGGCCTGAATATCCAGTGAAGTAAACGCATAACTGCCAGAGGCAGGTTGGTAGCTGTCAATTAAGCCAAGAATAACCGGATCTTTTGCCGTCACTGTCACCACAGGCGTTTGCAGTTGAGGGTGCTTTTTATAGAGTTTTGCTGTTGCAGAGGACCCGGCAATAAATATCAGGTCAAATTGGTTGCCTGTTATCAGCTGCTCGGTTAGTTCCGGTGCGGTACGATTATTGACCAGTGTGTAATTGGCATCTATCCGGTGCTTCTGGAACGATCTGCCGATGGTTAAAAAGGCCTGGTCATAAGCCTGCGAGGCTTTGGAATAGATAAAGAGTATCTGCTTTTCAGTAGCTGGCGACGCCGGGCCCTGCTCGGCAAAATTAAGCGACCACGAGGTAATATCATCTTTCACTCCAAACCATTGAGGAAACTCCGAAGACTGGCTGTAGCCAGCCCCTGCCATGCTTATTGGTACGCATATGCTGAACAATCGGATGCAGTGAAACAGGTTGGTTAGCAGGTGTTGAACCATCAGTGAAGCAACCTGCAGATATGAGGGATGGAGTCTGGCAATGTTTTCATACGCAGACTGATAGCATTAAGAAGCTGTGATTCGATTAGCTCTTCATAGCTCATTTGTTCTCTGGGAAGCCCATGGCAAACCAGGCTGGTTTTGTGGGGTTCTGGCTTTGTCAGGTCAGGCTTAGGGTTTGCTTCCATAACTGAGAGCTGGCCGTTGACATCCATACGAATATCAACGCGAACCAGCCCCTGCAGGCAAAGCCCTGCATGCACCTGCTGGCCCAAGAGATTTATTTTCTGGATCAGCTCTTCATCATCAACGGACATCAGCCTGTTTGATGAAATTGCCTTTTTATCCATTGAAGTAAAAACATATTCATTGTCTTCAAGTTTTCTTTCGATCACTGAAAAGGCAAAGGGCGTTTCAAGAACATTCAGCCGGTTATTGTTCTTAACAACAGGTCCACTGACCGCAACAACAAATTCACGTCCTGGCAGGTACTCTTCTACCAAAACTGTGTTTGAGGTTTTTTTAAGGGTTTCCTGGGTTAATAGCCAGGCGTCGTTAATATCTTTTGCGTAGTTAACATAAATGGACGCTCTTCCAGAGGTTGGCTTAACAATAAAAGGCCCATCAGTCTGACCAAAACGCTTCTCGATTCTGGCCTTTAATTCCTCAAAACTTTGATTGCAGCTATGGCAAACAAGAAATGTTGGCGTGGGAATGCCAAGGTCTGTCAGTGCCTGTTTAAACAGATGTTTATTATCAAGCTGGGTGGCATTAAGTGGGTTGTGCCCGACGTAAGGAAGACCAACCATTTCCAGCATAGCTGGAAGGTGTGACATGGGGTTATAACCCTGCAGGCCGCCACTGTTGCAGAACACAATATCAATGCCATGGCTATGGAGCTGCTCAAGAAGCTGAGCATTTTCTGGCAGGGTGATTACATGGCGATAGCCAGCATTACGCAGGGCTTCTGCAATCTGCCTGGCGACAGGCTCATAGCTTTTGGTGGCTCTGGGATTGTGTGTTTTATAAAAACAGCTGCCTTCGTCGTCTTTATTTCCACCGTGAATAACAGCAATAGAGAGATGCTGCTTAAGTCTGTGGTGGTTGTCGGACAGGGCTGCAATAACATTGTGCATGGAGAAACTACTACCGCTTGTCATCTCTGGTCAGTGGGGTTACGCAGAGAGCAGAGAAGAAGATTCACTGAATTTGGACAAAACGATATGTGCAGGCAGGCCAAAGAGTCGATAGCGAAAGTGGGAAGAGAAAATATGATTTTTGCAAAAACGCAAAAGGGTGGCGTGGTTGTTATTCCCGCCTCATGATCCTGCGGGAATAGAGTCTAGTTGAGAATGGCTAAAAATATTAATGTTAGCTAGAGATTGTCGTCGTAGGGAGACATAAGCAGGTTATGGCAGTTTCGTGGCATGTAATCAAAATCAACCCTGCGTAAAGAGTAGTTGCGGGTACCACATGTCCACTCCAGCGTTCCGTCCGGCTGAACATTGGCTTCCAGCTGTATTCTTTTGTTGCCGTTGGAGCCTGGATAGGTTTTGTCAGTCAGGGTTACGGCAATAGTGCCACGGGTAGGGGTGTCGGAAGAGCGGGCTACACGCCAGGACCCGATAGTCTCTGAGTCGGTGACTTCTCTCCAGTCGCTGGTGGGTGGAAGTTCCCCGTTAACGCTGTAATACTCCAAAATTTCAACCTTCACCCCTTCCGCAAGGCTTATTACTTCCTGAATTTTGGCTCGGCCAGCGTTTTTCTCGAATTCTGTCATGGCATAGGCTGCCAGAATCGAGATGATCGCAACGACGACCATCAGCTCAATCAAGGTAAACCCTCGCCGGTTTAGGGGTGATTTCCTGTCATTTTTCATAACATTATCCGTCGTTCAACTACCTTGCCTATCGACCGGGGAGGCCAAATCTTCACCCATAATTAAGGCCTCGTTTGAGCCTGTCTGGAGTTGGCCTTTATGAGTGAAATTCTGGAGTTGAGAACAGGGCAGGTTGCTTATATCAGCAGCCTGATGTGTGGCTTTGCTCTTTCGATCGCCGTGCAGATCATTCGGGGCAGGGATCCCCGGCCTCTCGCCACTTTTTGCTTTCTGCTGTTTACCATCAGCGCGTTACTTTTTCTGGTTGCGCTCTATGTGGATGTATCCCTGATACTACGGCTTGCAGGTGTCCAGTTGTTTACTGAGGGTTTGGTTGCACAGGTCGCTTATGTCAGGAATTTCAGTACGGCTGGAGCGACTACCGGGCTTCTGGTTTTTCTGCTTGCCATCGGTATAACCGGGTGGCTTCGATCGAGGTGGGCTGGCTGGGTTTCAACAACCATTATGGTCATCACACTGATTGCTGTTGGGCTGGCCCGGGAGGTTATTGTCAGCCTGCCTGTTCAGTAATTCATCAAATGATGAAATTGGCGGAATTAATGCTCTGCCAGTTATTTCCGGTCTTTCGTAGAATATTCACCGGATGATGAATTAGCGGAGATATCATGGCTGTTGCAGGACGTCCAAAAGGTGGTTCTGATGCCCGTATCCGTCTTATTAACAGTGCCCGGCAACTTTTTGCCTCTATGCCTTATGAAAAGGTGACTACCCGGTTACTGGCAAAACAGGCAGATGTGAATGCTGCCTTGATACGTTACTACTTTGGCAATAAAGATGGCTTGTTTGAAGCCATGATGGCAGAAGTCACCCAGCCAGTGAGGGAGCAGTTCCGAAAGGTAGCTTCGGGTTCTGAAACTGGCAGCATGATCCAGGTATTGCGGACTTACTATCGTGTTATGGCTCCTAATCCGGAAATTCCCCGGTTGATCTTTCGGGTGCTTTCCATGCCAGCCAGTGCGCCACAAAAGCAAATCCTTACCAGGCTTATGCCTTTTTCTGAAGAGTTTTCCAGACGGGTGCGCCATTCCATCAGTTTGTCTGAGTCTCTGGATGATGGTGTTGATCCCCGAATGGCTTGGTTATCTCTAATGAGCCTGACGGTTTTTCCTTTTCTCATAGAGCCGGTAGCCAGAGAGAGGGAAGCGTTCGATTTGAATGATGAGTTTTTAGAACAACTGGCTGAACACAATGTGCGGTTGTTAAAGCAGGGAATTTTAAGGAAAGAGAGTGATGACAATAACTGATCTGAAAGCCTGGGCCGACCAGCATCCCAGGCTGCTTTTTCTCCCTGCTGTTGCCGTGGGTATTGTGGTACTGGTTATTGTCACCAGCCTGAGACAGGCCCCTGCGCTGAAACCAGCAACGGAGCGGGCTACACCAGCGCGGGTAACAGATATTCAAGAAATATATATCGCACCGGTTGTTTCCGGTTTTGGCAGGGTTTCTCCAAAAGTGGACTGGAAAGCTGTAGCGGAAGTCAGTGGCAAAATTACCGCTTTACACCCGGATTTGGAAAAAGGCCGAATCCTGCCAGCTGGCACGGAAATTCTCACTATTGATCCTTTGGATTATGAACTCAAGCTGGCTCAGGCTGAAGCGGATGTGGCTGCGTCACAGGCGCAATTAATCCGCTTGCAGCAGCAGAAAACCAATCTGCAGTTCTCCCTTGAGCTGGAACAGGCTAACCGGAAACTGGGTAAAACCGAGCTGGAACGTATGGCCCGACTGTTTAAGCAGGGCTCTGTTTCCCGCTCAGATTATGACCGCCAGCAGCAGACTTACCTGAGTCTGCAAACCCGGATACAGGATTTAGAGAACCAGCTGGCGCTGATTCCAGCAGACCAGAAGGTAACCCAGGCCCAGCTGAATGTGAATCAGGCCCGAATGAGGGAAGCCCTTCATTCATTGGACAATACCCGCATTGTTTTACCAGTAACGGCTCGCATTGCCAGCGTGAATGTGGAGATGGGGGAGGCTGTTTCTCTGCAACAGCAACTGGTGGAAGCCCATGGAGTGGAAACGGTGGAAATTGAAGCTCAGGTTGCTTTGCATGATATGAAAACTCTGATTAACAGCGTCGCTCTTGATGGTGAAAGTGAGCGCCCGCGGGTTGAAAACCTTGGGTTAAAAGCCAAGGTTATTCTGACCAGTGCAGACTTCCGTTTGGAAAAACAGGCCCGGGTTGCCCGAATCAGCGAAACCGTTGATCCCAACCAGGCCACTGTGGGCGTGATACTGGAAGTTGACCAAGATGTTGCGGCTCTGGCTGCTCAAAAAGAACCGCCACTGGTGAATGGTTTGTTTGTAGAAGCGGAATTAACCGGGCAGCCACAGCCTCATTTAGTAGTACCAGAGGGGGCATTGCATGGAAGTACGTTATATCTGGTTGACGAAAATCAGCGTATGCAGCCAGCTTCAGTAAAATTGCTGTTCCGCAGAAATAATTTGGCCGCTATAGCCAGCCTTCCGGATAGTGAAACCGTTAAACAAGGCATGCAGATTGTTACAAATGATCTGATGCCCGCTATTGCCGGTGCTCGCCTTAAGGTCGTGGCGGAGGCTGGGCAATGATCCGCTTTTTTACCCGTCATCCAACAGCGGCAAACTTGCTGATGATGGCTATGTTGCTGGCTGGCATTCTGACTCTGCCCCAGATTAAAAGAGAAACCTTCCCCGAGTTCAGTGCCCGGTATATTTCTGCCAGAGTTGTTTATCCCGGAGCGACTCCGAAAGAAGTCGAAGAAAGTCTGTGCATGCGCATGGAAGATGCGGTTGATGGTTTAAGCAATATAAAAGAAACCAAATGCCAGGCCGCTGAAGGCCTGGGGCAGTTGATTCTCGAACTGGAAGAAAGTGCGGATATCGGCCGCATGCTGATTGATGTGCAGACCCGTATTAATGCCGTTAATGATTTCCCGGCGGAGATTGAACGGCCTGTTGTGGAAGAGATGGACTGGAATGAACCGGTTATTGATCTGGCCATTACTGCGGAGACTTCCAAACCTGAATTGAAGGCCTATGCAGAAAAACTCAAGCGCCGCCTGAAAATTGATGCCGGAGTCAACCTTGTCACTATTAAGGGATTCTCTGATCACCAGATCGAAGTGTCTCTCAGGCAGGTGGATCTGCGTCGGTTGGGGATGAGTGTTGATCAAGTGGCATCGGCTTTATCCCGCCAGAATATAAAGCTGCCGAGTGGCAATCTTGAGACAGCCAGCAAAAATCTGCTGATTCGCTTTGATGAGCAAAAAATTGCTCCGGATACCCTTGGTGAAACGATTGTTGTTTCATCCCCTGAGGGTGGTGTGGTTCGGTTAAAAGATATTGCTACCCTGACCGATCGTTTTGAACTGGATGAAGAACGTATCAGTTTTAATGGCAAGCCCGCAGCCATTCTGACTATCAGTAAAAACAAAGCTGATGATGCTTTGCGTATCAAAGATCGGGTCATACAATTTGTTGAGAATGAACAGCTTGTTGCTCCGGCTGGTATTACTCTCACCCTGACCAATGATTTCTCATCCCTGCTTTGGGATCGCCTGACCATGATGCTGGATAACGGCCTGCAGGGTGTTGTTCTGGTGTTTGTGGTGATGTGGTTGTTCTTCAGTCTGCGCTATTCCTTCTGGGTTGCAGCTGGTTTGCCTGTAGCTTTTCTTGGTGGACTGGTGGTGATGTCCCTGCTTGGGCTCTCGGTCAACATCATGTCGCTGGTGGCTTTGTTAATGGCCATCGGCATTATGATGGACGATGCCATTGTGATTTCTGAATCCATTGCTGCCCATGTAGAGAGAGGGCTGCAACTGGATGATGCCGTTATTGAAGGTGTGAAAAAAGTTCTGCCAGGTGTGTTTTCATCATTCCTGACCACGGCCTGCATTTTCGGTGGTTTGATGTTTCTTGATGGGGAAATGGGCACGGTGCTCAGGCTGATTCCCCAGGTTTTGATTATTGTACTGACTCTCAGTCTTATAGAAGCATTTTTGATACTTCCTCATCACCTGTCTCATTCGCTTCATTCCCATAAGCAGAAAAAACCTGTCCCTGCGTTTAAACAAAGGTTTCTTGATGGTTTTGAACGTTTCAGAACTGAGGGGTTGGTAGAACTGGTTACACTTGCCGTGAAATGGCGTTACCTCTTTCTCGGTGGAGTGTTCAGTTTACTGTTGATCTCTTTTTCTTTAGTGGCTGGAGGCGTAATTCGGTTTATCGGGTTCCCGGATCTTGACGGTGATGTTGCCGAAGCGCGGATCATTCTTCCTCCCGGAGCAACTCTTGCGCAAACAGAGTCGATAGTTGCCAAGCTGGTCAGTGCTGCCGAGCAACTGGGAATGGAATACAGTGAACGGGAAGAAGGCGGGCGCCGTTTACTGCAAAGCACCACTGAGCAATACAACTTCAACCAGGATGCCGGTGAAAGTGGGCCTCATATTGCCACAGTGCGGGTTGATCTTCTTTCTGCAGAAATCCGCAACACCCGTATCGATGACTTTATCGATAGTTGGCGGGAACGTGTGGGCGTTTTGCCGGAACCTGTATCTATGGTCTTCAGCCAGAAAAGCATGGGGCCAGGAGGCCGGGATATTGAGGTGAGGCTTCAGCATGATGATCTGGATGTCTTGAAAGATGTGTCTTTACGCATTCAACAATATTTGGCTCAGTTTCTGGGTGTCAGTAATCTTCTGGACGACATGCGTCGGGGTAAAGAGGAAGTACTGGTACAACTTCGCCCGGGCGTTGAGAGCTTTGGGGTTGATGGACAGACCATTGCCAGCCAGTTGCGGTCTGCTTATTACGGAACAACGGCGGATGAAATCCAGATTGGCCCTGAAAATATTGAAGTACAGGTTCGCCTTGATCGTAAAGAAGCAGGTAATTTGCAGGCTCTTCCAAGTTTTCCCATTGTTCTGAATGATGGAAACAAGGTTCCTCTGGCGACTCTGGCAACCCTGGATTACCAGAGAAACTTTGTACGCATTCAGCGGATAGAAGGGTTACGAACCCTGACCGTGTTTGGAGATATCGACCAGAAGCAGGCTGATGCCACTGAAATCAATCAGAAAATGCAGCAGGAGCTGTTTCCTGAACTCCGGGAACAATTTCCAGAACTTCGTATAGGTTTCGAAGGTGAAGTGAAAGATAGAGCGAAAACGGCTGCTTCTATGGCTCGGGGTTTTCTGATGGGGCTGTTTGGAGTATTTGCCATTCTCAGTTTTCAGTTCCGCAGCTATCGGGAACCTTTCGTAGTTATGCTGGCGATTCCTCTGGCCTTAATCGGTGTGTTCTGGGGGCATTTATTGTTGGGATTCTCGTTAAGTATGCCCAGCATAATGGGATTTATTTCCCTGGCCGGTATTGTGGTTAACGATTCTATTTTGCTGGTGCAATATATACGTCACCACGTTGATGCCGGCGAACTTGTTGAGCAGGCCGTGGTTAGCGCCAGTCGGGACAGGTTCCGTGCTGTTTTTCTAACGTCTATAACCACTGCTGTCGGATTATTGCCTCTGATGTTGGAAACCAGCATCCAAGCTCAGGTTGTTCAACCGCTTGTGGTATCGATTGTATTTGGTATTTTTGCCTCAACACTGCTGGTTCTGTTTGTGGTACCAGCGGCCTACGCTGTGCTTGATGACAGAGGTTGGGTTTCTATGAATAAGGCGTAGATAAACACTGCTGCTTATTCTGAAAACCATTCATCTTTCTTTAAAAGATAAGACGGGTGTTCCAGCCCGGTGGGGCCATAGAATTCATCATGGGTATAGGTAAACCCCAGTTTAAGCAGCAGATGGCGTGAGCCTTTGTTCTTTGGGTTGTGACCGGCAAACAGGACTTTGGCATCTTTGGTATTAAAGGCGTATTGAATAACGGTGCGGGCAGTTTCTTCAGCGTATCCTTTGCGCCATTGATTTGAGCAGATGTGAAACCCTATCTCATAAATAGCGTTAGACAGATCGTAAGGCCGTAAACCTGCGCAACCAATATGTTCTCCGGTTTCTAAGTGGAAAACCGGCCAGTATTGAACGCCATAGGTCCGCTGATTCTGGATTTCATTATGAAGGCGTTCAGATACCTGCTGACTGGAAAGAGAGCCGCGCCCATCGAAGAGTTTGGTAACTTCAAAATCTCCCCATAGCTTTGTTGCCAGATCAATGTCCTGTTCAGCCCAGCAGCGAAAGCCCAACCGTTCAGATTCAAGAAAGAAGTCAGATGTTTCTTGTCTACTGCATCCTTTCCGTTCTGATTGTGTATCCATCTATAACCAGCCTCAGTTCCATAGATTCAAATATGACAGCTTACTCTCTGGAATGGGCTGGTTATGTGGGTATTCACCACAGTACAGACTGCTCACGACAAACAGCCTGTACTGCTTAAGATGTTAAATAACGCTGGCAATATCTCCGGGCTGTCTCAGCATTTTATCAATATCGCCAATATGACCTTCTTCTTCGGCAATCAGTCGGCGGGCATACTCCTCAATTAGCACCGACTTTTTCTTTTCGGCCAGATCAAGAAGCTGGTAATAGAGGGCAACGCCATCTTTCTCAAACTGGAGAGACTCGGTGAGAATACTGTGAATATCGTGCTGGGAGGTTTCCAGAAGTTCTCCAATGCCTATGGAAGGGTGTTCTCCAAAATGGGTGATCATCTCTCCAGCTTCATGGGCATGGGTCAGCGTTTCCGTTGCGGCACCGCGTAACCACCCAACGATAGGAATACGACTGTAACCAAAGACCATAAAACTGTAGTGGGTGTAACGCACAACACCGGCCAGTTCATGCTCGAGAATATTATTTAGCTTGGCCACAATAGCGGCTTTGTGATTGGACATACTGCAGTCTCCACGGTTTTTATTGCTCATCAGGCCAGTGGAGTATAGACAAGGGTTTTTTATTGGTTACTAACTGCTGGTTGTGGATTGTACAGGTCAAAAGTGAGGTCCCGGTTTCCATCATGGACTAACAATATTCCGGGATAAAGCTCGGCAAGCATCATGGTTTTTACTCTGTTTACGTCAGGTAACTTGGTAATTGTTACAGCTTCCCATTGGGCAGAATCCCCTCGCTCCCAGGCTCTGATATGGGCTTCTGATGTGATGTTTTTCAGAGAGTTACGATCGTTGATGTATTCGACTGTAACAATTCGTCCATCGGACAAAAGTAGTGCTTTGCCGAAAAAGGCGTGTGAATGGTCTGGTTCTTTTTGAAGCCTTTCATAAAACCAACCATTAGAAGATCGCGTACATAGAACTATGCTGGATTCATATCCTATATCTTCTTCATAGTAAGAAACCGACTTTTGAAGTAGAGCTTGATCATCTGATAAAGAAGCCCATGTGAACTCGTAATTATAATTAGAGGAGTCTGTAAGGAATGCTATATTCGACCAGCTACCTTCTTTATTATTGTAGAGCATAGCTTCCATTCCTATAACTGTTTGAAGCTCTACTAGTAGTTGTTGATCTTGATAAGAGACTGACACGACTTCTCGTTCTGGAAATACAATCTCCCAGTGGTATTTGTTATCGTTTGTACGCAACTTCCAAATACGTGAAGCGTGAGGGTTATGTAAAAACATGGATCTATCTTTGGTCACGTAAAGGTGGCTCATTTCAGAGTGTGGTATGCACGTTGAATGTATCCTTGTATAGCGCCATGTGTCTTCTTTTTGTGCCAATAAATAGTGGTATCCCTCGCGTGTCATAACTAGTATTGATGATTCATCCAAATAGGCAATTCTTGCGCATTCGCCTACCTCGCTAAATGAACCCATTGTTTTAGTCTCCCATTTTTGTACACCGTCAGTTGTCTTGAAAGAAAACTCTACAAGTACATTACTGGTATTCAATCCTATAAAACGAGCAGGGTTTATCACTGTAATGTCAACAAGAGAACCAATAATGTTGGAGTTCCAAAGTCTGCTGCATGAATCAAAAACGTTCACATCAGTTATTTTTAGTTCGCTCTTTTTATAATAAGTATGTTGATTGATTACTTTTAAGTACGAAGGTCTTTCCCAAGAGAGTGGGGCGCGTTCCCAAGAGGACGAATTGTTTTCCAAGGTGCCTTTGTTTATGCATTCCCCCTGTAGTGATAATGTTCGTCGTAATCGCTCTTGAGATAAAGAACCCATCATCATTAACTGTTCGGAATCTGTGCTTTTTCTTATTTCTTTTGACATTCTTGTTGTGAATTTTAAAAAGCCAGTATGTTTATCGAAGGATGAAAAAAGCGGCGAAGGGGCTGCTTTATGGCACCTTCTTGAATCTAGGTGTTTGACCTCAATCCACCAGTGATCAGCGTTAGCTGTTAATATGTATTCAGGGCAACAGATTTTACTTTTGTGATTCTGTTTTTTTGTTTCCCCAAGTCTTTTTGGCCTGTCTGCTCTGGCCTTGCCCCAGAGACTGTTAAATTTGGCTGATTTTTTTGCACCGTGCATGACATCACCTACATATTATTAACAACGATGATAGTAAGACAGTGTTATGAAAACGGTGTTGTAAACAAAATGGTTAGTGGTTTGTTTATGACAGTGTTGAGCCACCTGGGTGTGAGTTATACAAATCAAATGTGAAATCCCTGTCTCCATCGTGAACAAGCAGTGTTCCAGGGTGAAGTTCGGCAATATGCATGGCGCGCGCTTTGTGTTCGACCGGCAGTTTTGCAATTGTCACAAAATTCCATTGTCCTGAATCCATTTTCTTCCAGACATTGATGCGCGCCTGTGACGTATTTCTGATGCGTGAAATGCTCCCAATAACGTGTTCGATGGTGACTATTCGTCTATCTGATAGCATTACAGCTTTGCCGAAAAATGTATGTTTATCATCAGGCTCTTTTTGCAGTCTTTCATAGGACTGCTCTGTTGGGGACAATGTACATAGAATTATGTCGGATTCACATTCTTCATGCCCAACACTTTTATTGCTTATTTGGAGCAGGCAATGATTATCTGATAAAGGCACCCATGTGAGCATGTTACCAGTACTGTCTGAGTGATAGGCTATTGATGACCAGCAGCTGCTCAGACTGTTGTAATACATTGCCTCAATACCCCTTAGGGATGGGTCAGAGTGAAGTTGTACTAATAGGTTTACTAATATGTGCTGGCCTTGGTAGGAAACAGATTCGACCCGCCTATCTGGAAATACGTTTTTCCAATGGTTTTCATTTGCGTTGGGATTTAATCGCCAAAGAGTAGGTTTTAATAAACCATGGGAAAAGACTTCACCGTCTTTTGTCACCATTAATGTCGTGGGAGGGAGATTTGGTTCTGGTCGATGGATAGTTTTAGTAAGTTCCCATATGCCATTGTTTTGTGTCCATAAAAGATAATCCCCCCTGTTTGTCATAACTATCAACTTTGTATCACTTATGTGTGCAATCTCTTTACACCTTGTTCCAGTATCAAGGTTTTGGCTTTCTCGCTTTAATTCCCACTTTGGTATTTCGCTTTCGGTGTTGTATTGCCATCCTATAAATTCCCCTGTCTCAGTCAGTGCAATAACATTAGTTTGACTGATTGCCGTTGCATCAACGATTACTGTATTAGGATGCTCTGATTTCCATGACCGGCTATTTAAATCAAAGTTTTCTACATCGGTAATTTCATGTATGCCTTTTTTGAAATAGGTATTTCGATTAATGACTTTCAGTCCAGTGATCCACTCATCATTGCTTTCATCTGTACACTCTTTTAGTTGAGGAGGGGATCGCTTGATTCTTTCCTGAGACAAAGATCCAATTTCACTTAAATGAGCATTGTCAGATAAGGTTCTAACTGATGTTTGAGTTTTTATCTGGTAGGCAAGGACATGCTTGTCTCGATGGGCACCTTCCGTACTTTGAGGAATAGACGCATAGCACTTCCTTGAGCGCAACTGCTTTACCTCAAACCACCAGCGATCAGCATTTGCGGTTAACCTGTTTTCAGGAAACCAGACTTTCTTGCGTTTTTTCTTAGAGGGCGTGTTTGCAAGCCTCTTAACCAGACTGGCGTGAGCTCCTGTTGTTAACCGTTGTGTGCCGTACATGTATCCCTCCCCAGTCTACTGAATCAGCTGTTGAAGTCAGACAGTGCTAGGGGGCATTGTTACTAACAAGACAGTTAAGGTGGGAGGGGTGGTGAGCCAGTCAATCTGATTGACTCACCTTTTTATAATTAGTGATTCAGAATTTGATCCAAGAAGGCCTTACAACGTTCTTCCCGCGGATGGTTAAAGAAGTCCTGGCAGCCTGCATATTCCACAATCTGGCCCTGATCCATAAATACCATGGTGTCTGCTACTTCCCGGGCAAAACCCATTTCGTGGGTTACGCACATCATGGTCATGCCCTGATCCGCCAGTTCACGCATAACGTCCAGTACTTCCTTGATCATTTCCGGATCAAGAGCAGATGTTGGTTCATCAAACAGCATGATCTTGGGTTGCATGGTCAGTGCCCGGGCAATAGCTACACGTTGCTGCTGGCCACCGGAAAGCTGCCCCGGGAATTTCTTTGCCTGCTCGCTGATACCAACACGCTCCAGATAAGTCATGGCAATTTCTTCTGCCTGCTTACGGGGCATTTTACGTACCCATATCGGAGCGATGGTCACGTTATCGAGAATAGACAGATGAGGGAACAGGTTAAACTGCTGGAACACCATGCCCACTTCACGGCGAATCAGCTCGATGTTTTTCACATCGTTAGTCATCTCGGTGCTATCAACAATCAATTGGCCTGACTGATGTTCTTCCAGTCGATTGATGGTACGGATCATGGTGGATTTTCCGGAACCGGATGGCCCGCAGATAACCACCTTTTCGCCCTGGCGTACCTGAATATTAATATCTTTCAGTACATGGAACTTGTCGTACCACTTGTTCAGCCCTTTCATTTCAATCACGACAGGGCGCTCTGATAATGGCTTATGTGTGTCTTGCTGTTCAGGAGAAGTCATAATCAGTGTCCTTGATTTGCTTAAGGAGGAAATGCTGTTTCTGTACTCGCGGGTGTTGCATTTCCAGCTCATGGCTGCTTACTTTCGAGATGCTGGCTGTAACGGGACAGGCTGTAACACAGGATCCAGTACCAGAAGGCGATAAATACGTAAGCTTCTTCCAGTCGGCCAAACCATTCCGGGCTGGAAGTGGTAGCAAAGGCGATTTGCAGCAGGTCAACCAGACCAACAATGCCCACCAGAGACGTGTCTTTCAGAATACCGATGAAGTTGTTCACCATCGGTGGAATAACAATGCGCAGAGCCTGTGGCAGGATAATCAGCAGGGTTTTCTGCCAGTAACTCATGCCCAGAGCATCGGCGGCTTCATATTGTCCGGCTCCCAACCCTTGCAAACCACCACGAATGTTTTCGGCAAGGTAGGCGGAGAAGAACATAGTGATACCCACCATGGCTCGCAATACTTTATCCAGTTCCATATCGGAAGGCAGGAACAGTGGCAGAACTACAGAAGCCATAAACAGAATGGTGATCAGCGGCACACCACGGATTAATTCAATCCAGGCGACACAGACTGCACGAATAACCGGCAGGTTGGATGTACGACCAAGCGCCAACAAAACACTGAGAGGAAAGGCCACAACCATTGCAACTGCTGAGAGAATCAGGGTCAGCATCAAACCGCCCCAGAAATCTGTGGTCACAACAGGGATGCCCAGAGTTTCACTGCCACCAATGGTCAGGAAAACAGCGATAGGCGACAACAGCCACAAACCCTGTAGCCAACGCTTGTTGCGTAACTGCTTAATGCAGGTGAGGGCAACCAGAGCCAGTACAAAGATCAGTGCAACCAAGGGGCGCCAGCGCATATCTTCCGGATAAACACCCACCATAAATACTGGCCACATATCCCGGATAAATGCCCAGCAGGCACCGTTTGTGGTTGAGCAGACATTGGGATCGGTACCAAAGTAGGCGTCAACAACCGCCCACTTCAAAAATGGTTTACCGATTGACCAGATAATCCACGCCGACACGAGGGTAAGCAGCGCGTTGTACCAGGGGAATAACAGGTTGTTGTAAACCCAGCCAACAGCACCGGTAGAGGTTACCGGTGGATGGCGGTCTTCAATATGTGTGTGACTCATAATTACCGCTCCACCAGTTTAATACGTGCGTTGTACCAGTTCATACCGGCGGAAATCAGCAGGGAGATACTCAGGTAAACCGACATCCAGATACCAACAATTTCCACAGACTGGCCGGATTGGTTAAGAATGGTGCCGCCCACAGAAACCAGTTCCGGATAACCCACGGCAACCGCCAATGAACTGCTTTTAGCAATCGCCAGATATTCACTGGTCATAGGAGGCATAATCACCCGCATGGCCTGTGGCAGGATTACTAGGCGCATAACATGACGTTCTTTCAAACCGAGCGCGCGAGCAGCTTCCCGCTGGCCTTTGGAGACGGACTGAATGCCGGAACGGATAATTTCTGCGTTAAATGCGGAAACATAAACAGTCAGGCCAGTAACCAGAGCCGTAAACTCCGGAGTCAGGCCGGTTCCACCCTTGAAGTTGAAACCTTTCAAAACTGGCATTTCCATAGCGAAAGGTGTGCCGCCAATCAGCCAGACTAGTGCTGGCAGAATCACCAGTACTGCTAGAGAAGGCAGAAAAACTTTGCCCGGTTCGCCGGTACTTTCCAGCACTCGCTTAGAACGGCGCCAGATAAAAATTATGCTGAACAGGGCTACAGCGATAGCGCCGCAGAACACCAGTGCGCTGTCCTGTGGAACCAGAGACGGGATATAGAGGCCACGTTTGTTCAGGAACAGCCAGTCACCAATATTGATAGATTGGCGAACATTGGGCAGGCGCTGGATAACGATGAAATACCAGAAGAACAGTTGCATTAGTACCGGCAGGTTACGGTTAACTTCTACATACCATTTGCACAGTTTGCTGATCAGCCAGTTGGGAGATAAACGTCCAAGGGCAACAAACAAGCCAAGAATGGTTGATAACACACAGCCGATAATGGTGACTTTAATGGTGTTGGCGAAACCGGTGAACAGAGCGAGGGTATAGCTGCTGGATTCGGAATAGCGAACTGTCTCAACCGTATCCCGGCCGAGATAAAGTATCAGGAGAGGAATGGCAATAGTCAGCACAATCACCGCCAGAACCCAGCGGTCACTGTCGCCAATGGTGCGCCCTTGTGTTTTCAGCCATCCAGCCAGAGCGCGAGATGCGAACAGGCCAACGACAACTGATCCTAAGAAGAATAGAAAACCACCCTGGAATACTGGCAGGGTAGATATCTCACCAATTCGGAAACCGGCTTCATTAGTAAGGAATCCAAAACCGGAACCTATGCCTCGCTGAGCCAGATTGGTAAGAGTATTTTGATAAACATTAATAGCCAGAACTATGAGTCCGGCGAGCATGGCAAACTGGTAAAACCGGGCGCGAACCGTCGGGTTTCGCCAGAGGGGCACCTTGGGCTTTTCTATCATAAACGACACGAAGAGTAGGATTATATGACGACAGAGCTGTGGCCAGCTCTGTCGCAGAGGCTAATCAGGCAAATAGCAGACGATTAACGGAAGGGACGAGCGTAAATCAGGCCACCGTCAGTCCATTGGGCGTTATAGCCACGCTCAAGACCGAGAGGAGTTTCTGTTCCCAAGTGACGAGCAAAGATTTCGCCGTAGTTACCTACAGTTTTCAGGATGCGAACTGGCGCGTCTTTATCGAGACCAAGGTCTTGCCACAGAGTGCCGGTTTGACCAAGCATACGGCGAACTTCCGGGTCAGTGGTGTTCTTGGCAGTCTGCTCAACGTTAGCGGCGGTGACGCCGTGCTCTTCAGCCGCCTGAGTCAGGTAAATAGTCCAGCGAACAATGTTGGCCCACTGGTCGTCGCCCTGGCGTACCAGAGGAGCCAGAGGCTCTTTGGAGATCAGCTCAGGCAGAATCAGGTGTTCTGCTGGGTTCTTCATCAGACTGCGTTGCGCTGCCAGGCCGGATACGTCGGTAGTGTGAACATCGCAACGACCGGAGTCGTAGGCTTTACGCACGTCCTGCTGCTTGTCGAACACAACGGGAGTAAAGGTCATGCCGTTCTTGCGGAAGTAGTCGGAGATATTCAGCTCAGTGGTGGAGCCGGTCTGCAAGCAGATAGTGGCGCCATCCAGCTCTTTGGCAGTAGTAATGCCCAAATCTTTACGCACCATCATGCCCTGGCCGTCGTACAGGGTGGTTACGGTGAAATCCAGACCCAGTTTGGTATCACGGCTCATAGTCCAGGTGGTCGTACGGGAGAGCATATCGATCTCACCGGACTGCAGAGCAGGCAAGCGCTCTTTTGATGTTAATGGGGTGTACTTGGTATCAACATTCACACCAGCAGCAACAGCGCGACAGAAGTCAACATCAAAACCGAGGCGCTTACCGGAACTGTCGAGGGCTGAGAAACCGGGGTTTTCAATATGGGTGCCGCACTTCATGTATCCGCGGGATTGCACATCTTCAATTGTGTTAGCGGAGACGTTAGCTGCAGCCACCATCAGGGGCAGGGCGGCGAGGAGAGAACCAAAGCGACGTGTCATAAACATCGACTCCATGACGGATGTTATATGTTGTTTGGTAAACAGCCCCATGAAAGGAGCTGTGCTTTCAAGCGAACGTCAGCAATCTATAGAGGGCGCAAAGAACGTGCATTGATGCAAGTCAGCGCAGTAAGAAGTGGTGTGCAGATTTGATCGAATCTACACATTTTTTAACCTCAAAGGTATGTTGTTGAAGATTGTTCCTGCGCGAGGATAAGGGTGCGCAGCAGGCGGGGTACTGATTGCATAATTGGTCTTAAAGGTTGTTTGAACTCACTGATCGCCCACTGGATATAGCAACCGTGAATCATACCCAGCAGGGCGGAAGCCATCTCATCGGTTACAGTGAATGTTTCATCGGACAATGTGTGGATAATTTCCTGTCGGTGGCTTTGCCAGGTAACAAGAATCTTTTCCCGTACTGGTTCACTCAAGTCAGAACTGAATACCAGGCTCAGGATAATACCTTTCAGCTTAGGGCGGTTCTCCATCAGAGTAATAATATGATCCAGCATGGCTTCCAGTCGCTTCAGGACTGACAGGTGACTGAGTTCCATATCATGAACAGAGCTTTCAATTTCCTGGAACACCTGATTGATTGCGTCGGCGACCAGCATTTCCTTATTGCCAAAATGCCAAAGCACACTGCTTTTGGCGATGCCTGCTTCTTTTGCAACTCGATCCAGTGACAGAGATTTTAAATCATACCGCTCCAGAAGGCTGATAGTGGCTTCCAGGATTTTTTGTTTGCTCTCTTCTCCGCGGCGGTATTTGCGAACATTTGTGGGGGCTGACACCTGCATAAATCTTTGCCTTATTTTGTTAATGCTGTTGGCAGTTACCGTCATTGGAGAGTGAAGGTGATACCGGATAGCTTGATGTTATCGTCTTTAAACCCCTGTAGGGGTGGCTGTGTTGTCCCGGCGACAAGGTCGTTGTGTCAAGTTTTGTGACTTTCTGTTTGTGTTGCTTGACTCTTTTTCCGCTCCCCTTTAATTTGTACTGACCGTTCAGTACAAATTCAACATTTAAAATAAAAAATACTGAAGGAATCATTACTGCTGAGTGAATCACGAGAGAGCGAAACGGAAAGCCAGCACAAATGTGTGATGGCAAACGACTGTTTCCGTATACTCGTTGATTAAGGGCAGAGACTGTTGTCCAGCAGCCAATCAGGCTCCTGAGTGTTGTGATTCCCTGATAACAAATAACAACAAAAAACCAGAATAATAAAAGTCAGGTTTCAACATGCAGAATATTGCCGCTCTACTCCAGCGCAGTGCCTTTCTCTATGCAGATAAGACTGCTGTCGTTTGTGGTGACACCCGCTTAACTTATGCACAGCTTGATGCTGCTGCCAGTCAGGTTGCTTCTGGCCTGGTTGCTAAAGGTTTGCAGCCAGGCGATCGTGTTGCTTTAAGTTCACCAAATCTTCCTTACTTTCCTATTGCCTACTTCGGTATTTTGAAAGCAGGCGGCGTGGTGGTTCCCCTTAATGTGTTGTTGCGCCCACGGGAAATTGAGTACCACTTGCAAGATAGCGGTGCCAAGTTCCTTTTGTGCTTTGAAGGTACGCCCGACCTGCCTCTGGCACGGCTGGCCAAAGAGGCATTTTTCCAGGCTAAAAGCTGTGAACAAATGTTTGTTATGGCAGCAGCCGATCAGGCTGCGATGGAGCTGGATGGGTTGCCAACTCTGACTTCTCTCATGGCTGGGCAGAGCCCGAGTTTTGATTATGTCCAGCGTAAAGATGACGATGTTGCACTGTTGATCTACACCTCGGGTACTACCGGTTACCCCAAAGGTGCCATGTTGACTCAAACCAATATCGCCATGAATGCGATGATGGGGCAGGCGCTATTGGGAATGAACAGTGAAGATGTTCTTTTGATCACATTGCCGTTGTTCCATTGCTTTGGGCAGATTGCCCAAATGGTCGTTGGTGTGGCAGCTGCAGCCACTATGGTTCTTGTGCCGCGTTTCGAACCGGAACAGGTTCTGGCACTGATGGAAAAAGAAGAGGTGACCAGCTTTGCCGGTGTACCCACCATGTACATTGGTTTGCTGGGTGTTCAGGACGCAGAGAAAAAGTTTGATCTTAAAGCCATCGCCAGCAAGTTGCGTATCAATATTAGTGGTGGTGCTGCTATTCCTGTTGAAGTGATTCACCGTTTTGAAGAGAAGTACCAGTCACCAATTCTCGAAGGTTACGGCCTTTCCGAAACCTCACCTATTGCCTGTTTCAATACTCTTGAGCGCGAGCGTATCCCCGGCTCTGTCGGTCAACCTGTGGCGGGTATTGATATTCGCATTGTGGATGAGAATGGGAAGGCCGTCCCGACTGGTGAAGAGGGCGAGGTCATTATTCGTGGTCATAACATTATGGCCGGTTATTTCAATAATCCGGAAAAGACGGCGGAAACCATTCGTGATGGCTGGTTCTACTCCGGCGACATCGGTCGTATGGATGAAGGCGGCAACCTCTATATCGTGGATCGGGTAAAAGACATGATTATTCGCGGTGGCTACAACGTTTATCCCCGTGAACTGGAAGAAGTGCTGATGACCCACCCTCATGTTGCCAACGTAGCCGTAGTGGGTGTTCCCCATGATGTTCATGGCGAAGAGGTTATGGCCTGTATTGTTCCTCATCATGGTATGGAAGCCTGTACTGGTGAAATTACCGAATGGGCTAAGGAACGTATTGCTGCCCATAAATACCCCCGAGTTGTTCAGCTGTTTGATGAACTGCCAATGACCGCAACCGGCAAAATTCTTAAGAGGGAACTGCGGGAACAGTTAAAAGAAACAGTTTAATAACAACAAAACAATTGGGCGGAGGAATTCCGCCCAAGTTACATGAAGGGGGATGCATGGGCGAGTTTGATTACATTATTGTTGGTGCTGGCTCGGCGGGTTGTGTACTGGCGAATCGCTTGACTGAAGATAAAGGCGTTTCGGTACTGCTGCTGGAAGCTGGACCTAAAGACAAAACACCGATGATCAGCACGCCTGGTGCTTTCGCCTACTTTATGTTCAGCAAGAAATATAACTGGGCCTATGACAGTAAGCCGGATACCCGCTTTCGTCATGGCAGCCCATTGTTTACCCCTCGGGGCAAAACCCTGGGTGGCTCCAGCGCTGTAAATGGCATGGTGTATATCCGTGGTCATAAGAGTGACTACGACAACTGGGCGCAGCAGGGTAATGCAGGCTGGGGCTGGGAAAATGCCCTTCCTTATTTCCGTAAATCGGAAACCAATGATCGTGGTGCCTGTGACTGGCACGGTGATACCGGCCCACTATATGTCTCCACTGTCACAGCGCAATATCCGTTAAGTGATATGTTTGTCACAGCTGCTGAACAAGCAGGCTTACCACTGACTGATGACTTTAGTGGCCCGAATTTTGAGGGTGCCGGAACTTACCAGTTCACCATTAAAGATGGCCAGCGTTGTAGTGTTGCCCGTGGCTATCTGCACCCGGCAGAGGGGCGCCCAGGGCTGACAGTGGAAACCGATGCCCATGCCAGCCGTGTTCTGGTGGAGTTGAAAAGAGCGACAGGGGTTGAATATCTCTGTGGTGGAGAGGCGAAAGTTGCCCGCGCTCGTAAGGAAGTTATTGTGTCCAGTGGCGCAATTAATTCACCTCAGCTGCTGATGTGCTCTGGTATTGGTGACCAGAAAGAGTTGAATAAGCATGGCATTACCGTGGTTCATAACCTTCCCGGCGTAGGTAAGAACTTGCAGGAACATGTGGATGCTTCTGTGCTGCAGATCAGCAAAAAAACGGATGGTTTCACAACTAGCCCGGGTGGATTAATGAAAATGGTGCCGGAAGCCTTCAAGTATATGCGTAGCAAAACCGGCAAGCTGGCTAATTCTATTACCGAAACCGGCGGCTTTTTCCGCACCCGTGACGATATTGAAGTACCAGATGTGCAGATGCACTTTGTGCCGCTGTTGTTTGATGATTCTGGTCGTGATCTCAAGTTGATGAGTAAACATGGTTACTCATTGCATGTCTGTGTGTTGCGCCCGGAAAGTAAAGGCGAAATCACTCTGAACTCTGCTGACCCTTTCGATCCACCAGTTATTGATTACAACTTCCTCGATGATCCGAAAGATTGTCAGTCACTGGTGGATGGTATTCGCCTGGCACGTAAAATCCTGGCGGCTCCAGTGTTTGATGACTGGCGTGGTGGGGAGCTGGCTCCTGGTGCAGAGGCTCAAACCGATGAGCAGATTTTGCAGGCCTGTAAAGAGCGCCTCGGACTGGTTTATCACCCTGTTGGTACCTGCAAGATGGGGCATGACGCAATGGCGGTTGTTGATGACCAGCTGAAGGTTCATGGCTTGAATGGCCTGCGAGTGGTGGATGCTTCAGTGATGCCAACACTTGTGAGCGGCAATACCAATGCCCCGACTATTATGATTGCTGAACGTGCAGCCGACCTGATTCGTTTTGGTTATGGGAGATTGGATAAAAATGCGGTTAATAGCAAGTTGGGAACTGAGCTCTTGACTGAAGAAACTGTCTGATCAGTACTGAGAAACTCCGCCAGCTGGCGGAGTTTCTCTTTCCAGAAAAGTTCTTATTTATTTAAAAATATCACCAGATCTTGAGCGCTCTGCTCAGGGATTTCTTCCATTGGCATGTGTCCAACGCCCGGATAAACAATCAATTCACTGCCTTCGATCGCTTCATTGAATTTGTAGGCGTGACGGACCGGAATCCAGCCATCTTCTTCACCCCACATAATGAGCACAGGCATGGTCAGTTGGTCCAGGCGACTGAGGTCAAAACCCAAGTTATTTCGGATACGGCGAATCATGCGTCCACCGGCTTTGCGGTTACCTTCACGATTCAGCAGGGTGGCGTAACGCTCCAGTTCTTCTTCTGTAGAAACCTCAGGGTTGCCGTAAGCACGGTGGAGTAGGTCACGGAACAGGAAACGGGGTGGCTCAATGTAATCACCTGCGCGGCCAACAATTGGGGTCCCCCACATCAGCATGGCGGTTGGTGGTACAAACAAGTATCCGGCTGGATCCAGCATCACCAGTTTCTTAACTTTTTCCGGGTTACGGGATGCATACTGGTAAGCGAAATAACCTCCCAGAGAGTTACCAACCAGATAAAACTCAGAAACATTCAGCTTCTCCATCACCTGATCCAGCGCGGCCATGTAGGCTTCATCACTGGTGGCTTCGTCAGGCATGGGGCCGGTCAGGCCGAAGTTAGGCAGATCCAGAGAGATCAGGCGGTAATCCTTTTCCAGCAGAGGGCGCCATTTCTCCCACGTGTGCAGGGAAGAAAAAATACCGTGAAACATAACAATTGCAGGCTTGTCAGCTGCACCTTGGTCACGGACATGGACATCCATGCCAGCTACCTGAAGGAACTGGGAAGGTGGCTGTGCGTAACGATCTGTAAGTTCATTAACAGGAATCTGTGTCGCGCAGCCTGTTATGAACAGAAGAGTAAAAGTAACGAGTAAAGCCCGAATACGGCTGTTTATTGTCATTTTTGGTTCGCCATCAGTGGGTTGAAAGGTGGTAAGCCTAAGGATGACGGATTCCTGTGAAAATGGCACTGCTGCCGGAACTGAATGTCAGCTAGGCTGTCACAGGAATATGACAAAGACAGCCTCTGCCAGAGCAAAACAAAACAGAGGGAACTGGGCAAGAGCACAACATTTGTTAAAAGGGGTATGTATCAGCATCGGGCTGATGGTTGGTTGTGCCTGCTCCCAGGGCAATGATGAAACTCCCAAATCCCATACTGTAACTCCCGCAGGGACATTTTTTCCACGAGATAATGGCAGGTTGCTCTACTTCGAGGGTGTGGATGTTTTTACTGGTATGGGCAATGCCCTGCAGGGCGGAGTGTTTGGCGCTGCACAGAGTATGTTGATGACCTACTATTTGATGACCGCGCTGGCCATGCTTCCTGCTACCGGCCCAGGAGCTGTTTTGGCAGGTATGTTAACGGTGCTGTGGAAGTACCGTCTTCCTTTGACCTGGTGGTATTCCTATAAAACTGCAATTCATGGTCTTTGGAACTACCGACATTCCCGGGTTGGCAGTATGCCCGTTTATTTCGCGTCTCCTGAACTTCAACAGCAGCTGGTGGTGAACTGGCGTTTTCCTCTTGCTGATGAGCGCACTATCCAGCTTGATATTGTGACTCTTCCCTATTCACGAATCATTAAAAATCCCGAACCTCTGGCTGATCATGAACAAAGCTGGTTGCAACTGTCTGAGACTTTGCACAGAAAGCAGGTTGCCAGAATGATTATCAGCCTGAAGAGCGATCAACTGGTTCTTTCTGTGCAGAAAAATTCTGGACACTGGTGGCATCGCACCCTCCCCAGACCAGATAGTCAGCCGCTTCTGGCCGAGAGCATTGTCCCCTGGGAAGGCCGAGAAATGTTAAACAGCGCGTTTTCTCTTCTTTCGGAGAGCAGTACAGAGTTTTGGGATAAATCTCTGGATTGCCAGGAGGGTGAGCTTTATCCGTTGTTGATGCCGGATGAGAAGGTTGCTGAGTCTGAACAGGCCTCGGTGGTTGGCCTTTACCGGCCCGTAGATGATTCAACTGAGGCCAGCGGTTGCGCTTATCTCGGCATTTCTGATTACAGTACCCGATATGGCGGCTTTGCTGGTTATATGCACCTGAACAGTTTGAAAAGCTGTGATCAGGTTGAGCCTCTGTTAAATAATTACAGCCAGTACGATTTTGAAAACACATTAATTGCCTCTAACCATGTACAGGTAGTGCCATATTGGGCAACGACTTTGCTTCTGAGGGGAATCGAAGAGGGTATTTCCATTGGTATTCGTTATGCCGTTGATCCCTTTGTTCCCAAACCACCGGAACCCAAATATAAAACTGTGGCAGCGGATGCAGATAAATCGACACAAACCCGTTCAAACGAATGGCAGGAATGGCTCGAAGCTCAGGGAATAAGAGGGCTGTCTCTCAGCAAGCCCGATGTTGAAAGTTACTTTGCCAACGGCAAAATCTTCTGTCGCTGGAATTTGGGTAGCGGCGTTCAGTGATGGGTCGCGATTAGGGTATTATTGAATAAAGACCCTTTGGCATGGATCGTCACCTGATGACAACTGAAACACTCGTTTATTTTGCACTCTCCTTTGTTTTTATTTTTATCGCCGCACTGCTGTCATGGCGTTTTTCTGCCATCCATACCCGTAACCGCATATTGAATGAGAACCGGGACCAGGGGCAGGAGAAATCTCACCAGCTTCTGGAAGCCCAACAACAGGCCTCTTTCCTGTCTGAAAATAATCAGGAACTGAAGAAGCAACTGTCTGTTAAAGAAGAGAAACTTGTTCTTTGTGAGCGAGAACTGGAAAAGCGCGGTCTTGCTCTGGTGGCTGCCCGCAAAGACCTGGAAAACGCCACAGAAAAATTAACCGTTCTGGAACAGTCTGAGCAAAGACTGGGGCAGCAGTTTGAAAACCTTGCTAACAAAATTTTTGAAAATAAAACCAACCGCTTTACTGAGCAGAATAAAGTTGCCATGGAAAGCCTGCTGGGGCCTTTCCGTCAGCAGATCACTG
Source organism: Parendozoicomonas sp. 2304DJ65-17 (assembly GCF_058148445.1). Classification (NCBI taxonomy): domain Bacteria; kingdom Pseudomonadati; phylum Pseudomonadota; class Gammaproteobacteria; order Oceanospirillales; family Endozoicomonadaceae; genus Parendozoicomonas; species Parendozoicomonas sp. 2304DJ65-17. Next base: position 152,864 of record NZ_JBYVJV010000004.1, on the reverse strand, counting down.
ACTTCCGCCAGCAGGTGTCCCAAGCCTATGACAGCGAAGCCCAGCAACGCCGCTCTTTGAAAGATGAAATCAGTGGCTTGAAAGAACTGAATCAGCGTATGAGTGAAGAGGCGCTGAACCTTACCCGTGCCTTAAAAGGTGATAAAAAACTGCAGGGTAACTGGGGAGAGCTGGTGCTGGACCGGGTGCTGGAAGAATCCGGCCTTCGGGAAGGGCATGAGTATATCCGGCAGGTGTCCTTACGGAATGATGAAGGTGAACGACAGCAACCGGATGTGATCGTCCATCTGCCCGATGGCAAGGATGTGATTGTTGATTCCAAAGTTTCCCTGAATGATTACAGCCGTTCTGTTGAAGCTGAAACGGAAGAGGAACGCAGCAAAGCGCTGGTGGCTCATGTTCAGTGTCTGCGCAATCATATTCGTGGATTGGGAAAGAAAAATTATCAAGATCTTGAAGCGGTTCGGACCCTTGATTATGTGTTGATGTTTATTCCGGTTGAGGCTGCGTTCTACAGTGCCATTGAGCATAGTCCCAAGCTGTTTCAGGAAGCGCTGGATAACAATATTATGCTGGTTAGCCCCACCAACCTTCTGGTGGCTTTGCGAACTATTGAAAATATCTGGCGCTACGAGCACCAGAACCGTAATGCCCAAGTGATTGCTGATAAAGCCGCTGCTTTGTACGACAAACTTCGTGGATTTACTGAGGATATGCAGAAGCTCGGCAACCAGCTGGATACCGCCAGAAAAACTTATGACGGTGCCATGAATAAATTCTCCAGTGGTCGTGGTAATGCTGTACGGCAGGCGCAACAGTTTGTTGAGCTGGGTGTGAAGGTGAAAAAGCAGATGTCTGCCGAACTTCTTGACCGGGCTGCGACGGAGTTGGATGCCGATGGTGATAGTGAGCAAACACCTGAAGCTATAGAGTCTGCCAGGTTACCCTGATAAGCTCCCCACCCCTGCCATAACCTCATGGCAGGCATACAATAATGAAAAGTCGGGAGTAAAAAGTAATGTTTACAGTCAATGAGTACTTTGAAGGTAAGGTAAAGTCCATCGCTTTTCAGGGGCAGGAGTTACCTTCAACTGTTGGTGTTATGGCTCCCGGCGACTACGAATTTGGCACCAGCCAAAAAGAAGTGATGACGGTTGTCAGTGGTGCTTTGAATGTTCTGCTGCCAGAAGCTGATAACTGGAAAGTTTTTCACAGCAGTGAATCGTTTACCGTTGCAGCTAATGTTGTATTCAAAGTGCAGGTGGAAGCAGATACAGCCTATCTGTGCACTTATGAATAAATTGTGTGAATAATGTAAGTAGGTGTAAATACTTATTTTTCGTTGATTTGTATCAATGCATCTCGTCACGATATTAGTAGAGTGTGAATCATGCGACGGGGGGGGACGGATAACAATATCAGCCAGTGGCACCGTTCATAGACCGGCGTACCTTTCTGATATACCTCATCAGGGAGTTAAGTTAACAACCGGGATGATTCAGAATACCAAATCTCTATGGCCAGTGTTTTGAGGGGGGCGCTGGCTTTTTTCATGGCACTTTCTTGCCGCCAAACTTTTGCTCTGGGAAATTTCCGCTAAGGTTGCAACTCTAGCAGTTGTATCTATGCGGGGTTTCTTGATGGCAGCAGAAAAGCATTCTCCACATTCCCATAATGGTGGCCACGATAAACAAAAGCCGGTAGTGCTGGTAACTGGCGGTGCTCGTGGCATAGGGAAGGGTATTGCTAAATACCTGCTTGGGCATGGTTATCGCGTTGTTGTTCTCGACTGTTTGCGTGACGACGGTGAAGAACTGGTAAGACAGTTGGCCAGCTATGGAGATATTCGTTTTATTCGTGCTGATGTCAGCGATGAAGAACAGATCAATAAAGCTCTGACCCGTGTCCAGAACTGGTTTGGCAGCCTTTATGGGGTGATTAATAATGCGGCAATTGCTGAACCCTATACCGGCCCTTTCGAATTTCTCGCCCTCGAAGACTGGCAGCAATATATAGACGTTAACCTGACCGGGACCTTTCTTGTAACCAGGGCCGCACTGCCTATGTTGCGGCAGAGTCAGGGAGCGATAATCAATATTGCTTCAACCCGGTGGCTGCAGTCAGAGCCTCAAAGTGAAGCCTATGCAGCCACTAAAGGTGGAGTTGTTTCTCTGACCCACGCTTTAGCGATTAGCTTGTCTGGTCAGGTGCGGGTGAACTGCATCAGCCCCGGCTGGATTGATGTTGGCCCCGGAAGTTTCAGTGAATATGACAAGCCAGTGCACTTAACAGAAACCTGCCATAACCAACATCCGGCAGGGCGGGTTGGCAAGGCCGAGGACATTGCTGGGATGGTTGGGTATCTGTTGTCATCCAAGGCCGGTTTTATTACAGGGCAGAACTTTGTGATTGATGGCGGGATGACCAGGAAGATGGTGTACGAATAGAGTGAGTCAGCTTCAGTGATAACATTGAGAAAAGCTCTGGGACAGGACCTTCCAAAGTTGTTTCCACGGCGAAAGGCTTCATCTTGATTATCCAAGGCATTTTCTTGGCTAAGTTTGGTGCAAAAGCTTTGCAGTGCAAAAGTAATGAGATGTAGTCAGACTCATCTTTGTCATTACTAATGTGACTTGCAGCATGCTGGATTTCAGTTAAATGCCATGGTTTTAGTTCGGCAGGATTTTGGGCGCAAATGTGGTTCAGGGTTTTGAGGCGATACTGCCAGCGTTTGACTTCTTCGGGGGTAGGGGGATTTGTTGAGATCCGATAAAAGCTATAAGGGTGTGGCAAGTTTAGGGGGTCCAGCCCGGTTTTGATTAAACTTCCCATTAACTCATCCCGCATCCAGTCGCTCTGCTGCATGGTATAAGTTGCAATATGACATGGAGCACCAGGCCGCATGGTTAAGTTCCATATATTCTCGTACATAACCTGATTCAGGGTGAATAAGGTTGCGGGAGTACATGGGCGGCCTTCTTCTTTGGCAGTATCAGCAAGATGATCGAGCAAAATAAGCGAAGCTTTAACTTCAGGGTGAATCCAGGATTGGAAATACCAGTTTTCAAAATTGTCCAAAACCCACGTTTGTATACGTTTATAAATGGTTCTCCTTTCAACAGCGTTCAACTTTAGACCGTGTTGACTTAAAGCTGAGCGTCCCACCTCCTTACGTTGGTTTATAAACCATTCCTTCAAATCTCTAGCCGTTTTTCGATTCTTGACATCATCAAAAGCTATTCCTGCATCATGATCACTTTTCAGCATCATATATCTTTTCCACCACTCTCTGGCAATATAAGGAGGGCATACGGAAGGGGGGATGTCTGGGATATCTGTAGTGGTTGCTACGGGGGAGCTTGATGATGAAACAGGCGTGGAAGCTTCGATGTCCTGGCGAGTCTGAATATACCGGTCCTGCCGAGGCTTTTTCCGAGTGACCGAATGACCATAGTAAGGGGTGGCTTTACCCAGATGCCTGTAACTTTGTCTTCTGGTGGAGGCATGTTTGGAAATACTAGTACTCGTTAAATTTCCTGCCGAGGGTGTTGATGGCTGCATCGGAGAGTCCACACATTTTAAACCGCTAAACCCTCTAGTATTTCTTTCTGATAATCCATAACCAGGCTGTTATATTAGCTATCCCGCAATATCTGCCGGAACCCCTCCATATCCAGTTCATCCAGACAATGGCTGAGCTTCTCTGCGACAGTTCTTAATCCAGGTGTCTCACGAAGGGTGTGAATGTGTTCCTGAAGCCCTTCGATATCCCCCATATCCAGCATATCCATAATGGTTGCCCGCTCGGCTTCCGGGAAGGGTATCGGTTTCTCCTGTTGATCGCTCTCAGGTGTTGCTTCCTTCTTCCCGCTGGGCTCTGGTTTAAGATCCAGAACTTCATAAATGGTTGAAAACAGGGTGCCCAGATTGCAGGGTTTTGGCAGAAATGTGCGGAACCCTGCCACAAGAACTTTTCGCACCTGTTCCGGGAACACACTGGCAGATACAGCAATACAGGGAATACCCTGTAACTGTTCATCGTTCTTGATAATTTCCATCATTTCCAGCCCACTCATAACCGGCATGCGCAAATCCGCCAATACAAGATCGCAGGGCTTGCTGCGCAGATGATCGAGAGCCTCCTGACCGTTAGCTGCCATAGATATGTCGAATCCCCCTAGTTCCAGCCACTGCTTCATAACATCACGATTGGACTCTCGATCATCAACAACTAGCAGTTTTGGAGGATTATCAAGCTTGAGCTTTTGCAGCTCAAAATCAGATGCTTCGGCAGACTCTTCGATAGCCTCTGCCTCTTCACAGGGCAGCAGTACAGTGAAACAGCTACCAGAACCTTCTTCGCTCTCCAGTGTTATTGTGCCGTGAAGTGCTTCGACAATACGGCGGGTAATTGCAAGTCCAAGGCCGGTTCCTTCAACGGCATGGTGAACATCCATGCGTTCAAAAGGCTGGAAAATCTTATCGATACGGGATTGGGGAATACCACAGCCGGTATCCTTAATACTGAACTTGATCTGCTCGCTTTCAATAGAAACCTGCAATGAAACTTCTCCCTTGGGAGTAAATTTCACAGCATTGTTAAGAATATTGATCAGTATCTGGCGAAGTCGTGTGGCATCACCTTTGATATAACCTGGAAGGTCCTGGCTGGTATTGAGTTGGAACTCAAGACCTTTATTATCTGCCAGAGGTGAAATCACCGACTCGACTTCATCAAGTAAACGGTACAGAGCCATGGATTTGAGGTCGAGCTCAAGGCGTCCACTCTCAATCTTGGCCATATCGAGCACTTCATTGATTACTGCGAGAAGATGATCGCTGCACTGGCGCAGAGACACCAGATTACGAGCAGCTTGCCCGGTCAGGCGCAGCTCATGGGCCAGTAACTGGCCGTAGCCGAGAATACCATTCAGAGGAGTACGCATTTCATGGCTGACGTTGGCCAGGAAAGTACTCTTGGCAACACTGGCTTCCTCGGCGCGAATTTTTTCTTCAAGAAGGTTCTCTTCCAACTCAGCCTGGTGGCTGACATCAAGAGCTACACCGGTAAATAAGACGTTCTCTGAGTCTTCTATCCTTGAAGGCTGGGTATGAACTGAGATATGGATAATCTTGCCATTGTCAAAACGTTTGAAGCGGAAGCGAAGGTGGCGGGAGCTGAGATTACTATGGGAGATAACAGAACTTTCTTTGTGCTTCTGCCTGTCTTCGGGAAGTATACCTTCAATGAGCTTATAGCTGTCACTTAGAGGAGTATCTGCTGGTAGCCCGACCTGAGTCCATACAGTCTGGTTGGCAAACAGGAAGGTTTGTTTACCGTCCGGAGTGACTTCCGACTGATAGAGCCCGCCGGGTATAGCCTGCAGAATCATTTCCAGGCGATGAGTTGTTTTCTGCAGATTTTCTTCCAGTTCGCGCTCACGGGTTACGTCAATAAAAAAACCTGCTCTGAGTACGGAACCATCGTCGTTGGTGCGGAAAGGCCGGGAGTCCCCCCTGATCCATTTCACTTTTCCTGACGGTGTAATAATACGCCAGACTACATGCAGCAAGCCGTTGTAGCGGAAGGCATTGTTGAGCTTATTACTCAACATTTCCCGATCATCGGGGTGACAATACTCAAGGATAAGCCGGCTGTTTTGACGGAGTTTCTCCAGTGGCCGCTCAAACAGACCTTCCCCGCCAGCGCTCATAAAGGGATAGTCCCAGCTGCCTCCCTTGCTTTGGCGAACCATATAAACACAGCCGGGAATCACATTGTTCACATCAACAAGCAGCTGGCGGGCTTCCAGCACATCAGCTTCCAGTTGTTTTTCATGGGTGATATCGAAGAAATATCCTACCCTGACAACCTGCCCGTCCGGCAAGGTTTGAAAGTGCCGGCTGGCAACCCTTATCCAGTGGGTCTCACTATTGTCTGGTCGGATAATACGCCAACTGTGATTCCAGTCTTTACGTTCATCCGTAGCTTTGAGTGCTGTGTTTTTAACGGTATCCAGATCATCAGGGTGGCAGATATCCCAGAACAGTTGGCTGTTTTTAACCAGCTGTTCACGTTTGAGTCCGAAAACTTCCTGTATGCCCTTTGAAATATAAGAAAAGGACACACTGTGGGTTTGTGGCAGCCTGTTAACCTGCATGATCACGCCGGGCATCAGGTCAGTTATATCGGTCAGGGCTCGTTCACTGTGGCGCAGTTTCTGGTCTTTGCTGTCCAGTTGGGTTTGCAGGGAGTGTTCATGGGAAACATCAACAAAACAGCTGACCCTTACAGATGTTCCATCGGTAAGAGTTCGATAATGACGACTGGAAACCCTGATCCAGCGCAATTCATTATCGGGGCGTTTTATACGCCAGCTGTCTTCCCAGTCATCACGAGAGATAATTGCACGGTGAATGCTGGCTTTTACCTTCTGACGATCGTCAGGATGGCACAGTTTCCAGAATAACTGGCTGTCGGCCATCAGGCTTTCACGGGTGATTCCGAACAGTTCCTTAACACCCTTGGATACATACTGATACTCAATGGGCCCGTCAGCGTTATAACGGGCCTGAACAATCACACCGGCAATCACATCAGTAATTTTCTGGAGCGTTTGCTGATTGCTTTGCAGAACCTGAGCCTGGCTATCCAGCTGATCTTTCAGCTCCTTTTCATGGCTGATATCTGTGCACACTCCAGCCCGTAAAATACTGCCATCCGGCAGTGTGGCGAAGTGTCTGCCCAGACCTCTCAGCCACACTTCATTAACGCCGTCGTGTAATACCCGCCATGTGTAATCCCAGTCGCTGTGGCTGGACACAGTCTGGTGAATAGATTCCATTAAACCGGGTAAATCATCAGGATGAAAACGTGTCCACATCTGGTCAGCGTCTTCCATTAACGCTTCCTGACCTATACCCAGAAGATCAACAGCGGCTTCGGAAATATATTCAAACGCAATATGGCCATCCTGGTAGTGACGGCTCTGGAAAACGATGCCGGGAATAATATTGAGCATTTTATAAAGGGACTGCTCAACAAATTTGGAGTCATCATCAGACTCTGTGAGTACATTGTATTTCCGGGAGACATCTTCAATCATGCACTCCCAGACTTTACTCCCATCTTCCATCAGTTCAGGTGGGTTGCCTTTTTCCCGAATCCAGCGCACTTCACCGGTTTTGGTTATTGTTCTCCACTCACAGTCCCAGAGGGTTCTGTCCTGAATGTTTCTCATCATTCGTTTGTGAACTCTGTCCTGGTCATCGGGATGCATCGATTCCCAGATAATGTTTCCATTTTTGTAAAGTTCATCGGTTGTGTATCCGAGAACTTCTTCCACTCCTTGACTGACATATTCAAACTTTGAAGTGTCGTCAGGGAAATATCGAAAACGGTGAATAAAGCAGGGAATACGGTCGACAACTCTCTGGGATAGGCGGCTGTTCCGACAATCCATGCTGATCTCCTCAGCGGGTTGGATAACACCTGCCCATATCTGGCTTTTGTCTGGATTGACCTGACTGCAAACTGCCCGGGCACTCAGCTCTCGTAAGCCATGCTGAAAACGAATCTTCCAGTTTATATTTAAGGTCGTACCATTCTGCACACACTGAACAATCGTACTTTCCAGCTTTTGCAGATCAGTGCGGATGCATCTGCGCCACAGGAGTCGGGAGTCTGTGATTAAGGCAGCCGCTGATAGGCCAAAAAGCTTTTCAGGCTCTCCGGTAATTTTCAGAAAACATCCTTTTTTGTCCGGGATATGTTGATAACGAAAATGTACCCCGGGAAGAGCGTTTAGTAGTGAAGACAGATTGTCAGAGGAAACATCAGAAAAACATCCTTCCGATAGCCGGGTGGAAGCTGCTTGCTTCGAAGGAACTTCAGGTTCAGCCATATCTCAGACTCGACCGGTTACCAGTTAAAAATCCGCTTACAGGATAGGCGTAGTTTTTCCAGTTAGCTGCCGGGCTTGCAAAACCGCGCCAGTGAACAATATTTAGAGCGCCTTTCCGATAGTGGTAACGGATAACTTTACGTGCTGACCCTGACAATGATCGCCTGGCCTGAACAGGAACGCCCCACCGGGCAGGTTCTGACTCTGCCAGAAAATGGTGGCCTTATTGGCCGCAGTGAAGGTTGTGCTGTTCGCTTGTCAGACAGCAGTCGTGTTTTGTCCCGCCAGCATTGTGAAATCAGTCGTCATGGGAATGACTACACAGTGTGCAACCTGAGCCGGAATGGGTTGCAGGTGAATGGTGAATCTATTGTGGCTGGCACCGCAGGGCAAAGAAAACTGCATGACGGAGACCTGTTGACGTTAGGGGAGTATCGCTTGCTGGTCAGCAATCCTTCTGCGGAGAAATCGCGCTCCAATGATGCGATTCCCGAACCTGTGGTGGCCGAGGAAGCAACATCAGGTGAAGTGGCTTCAGATGATCTGTTACCGAATACCAAGAGCCCCCCAATGCTGACGGAGCGAGTTGTGCCTGATACATCCATAGCAGCTATTTCACCTTCTGTATCTGGCGATGCTTTTGATATTCCGGATCGATCCAGCATAGAGGCTAGTGAAAATATGGTGCTCTCTTCCTGGGAAGGTGGGCACGGTGCTCCTTTCGCCCATGGTCTTGCGAGTATTGATGCTCTGGCGGATGAAATGCTGCGTGAATTCAGCCCTGAACGACTGGAGCACAAACTGGCTCCCTGGCGGGGAAAGGGCTGGCGGCGACAATCCTGGTGGTCACTTTACCGTAGCTACCATCAACAGCTGGAGCGAACCGGCGAGCTGCATGTACGTCTTCGGGAATGGGTGCTCCGTTCTGGTGGTCTGGGTAGTGGGGGCGCATGAGTCTGCAATATATGTTTTCTATACGGCGATGGTTGTGTATCTGTGTGGTGTCTTTGGCAGGCTGCAGCTGGTTTGGTGGTGATTCAACGCCCAAAGATTCCCAGCCGGTACTGGCAGGCATCATCAAGTTGTCAGTCAGGGGGGCGGATTATGTAAATCCAGACACTTATGGGCGTCCATGTCCAGTTGTACTCAGGATTTATGAACTTCCCGATTGCGATGCTTTTGGCCAGTTCCGGTTTCTTGATCTCTACAATCAGGCAGATCATTTTCTGGGATCCCAACTTCTTTACACCCGGGAGTTGGCTCCCCTTCATCCCGGACAGACGCTAACCTTGGATATTCCTCTGGTTAAAGGGGCTGGTTGTCTGGCCGCATTGGCGGGCTATAGCCAATACCGAGAGGGCAGCCCTTCAGCGACTTTACCCATTATGCAGTCTGGCAATGTTCAGCTCACCGTAGAAGGTTTGCGTGTTGTCTTGACAGAGGGATACCAATGAACTCTGCGAATAATACTGTCTGGCTGGAAGGGATGTTTATCACCCCTCAGCATTTTCAGCAGCACGACCGGTATATGCACAATTTCGTTCGTGACTGGATGAACAGCCGGTTTGGGGAAAGCTGGGGGATTCGCAGCCTTGAAATTGATAAGTCACAGTTTCAGGTGGGTAGGGTCAGGATTATGTCTGTTCAGGGGGTTTTCCCTGATGGAACTCCTTTTGTTTCCTCGGAAGAGCTTGTTCTGCAGGTTCCTCCAGGTACGGTGAACAAAAAGATTTATCTGGCTGTGCCTCTGTATCGTCCCGGTCAGGTCAATACGGTCAGGGATGCTTCGCCAACAATTCGTTACACCAGTTTTTCAGCAGATGTGGTGGATGACTGTTCTTCCGACAACGATGTGATTGCTATCGAGCAGTGTTGTTTAAACATGTCGTTGCAGCTTGAGGGCTGGGATATGAGTTGTTACTCCCTGATCCCGATTCTGGAAATCGGGGAGATGCACAGCGATGGCTCATTGATTGTTAACGGCAGTTTTGTTCCGCCATGTCTGGATGTTTCTGCTTCTCCGGTAATACTGGAGCAACTCAATGAATTACTGGCCCTGATGATTCAGCGGTCGCGTCAGGCCTGTCAACGTCTGCAGGCTGGAGCCCAAGCCAAAAGTCGCCAGATGCGAGTGCTGGATCTGCTCTGGTTGCAAACTCTTAACCGCTGGCAACCCTGGTTTGCTGCCAGCTCAAATATGTCCTGTGCCGATATGCATCGGGAGCTGGCTATGTGCCTTGGAGATATTCTGGCGCTGATGCCTGAACCGTTACCTGATATCCCGCCGTTTAATCACAGTGATCCAGGGCCAGCCATGATGGTGCTGTTCCGTAGTTTGAGAAGAGTGCTCAGTAGCATGGCTGATGAGCGGGTTCTGGTTATTGAATGGAACCAGGATCAGTTTGCGGAAAAACGACTTCTTGTTCTGGAAGAAGAAGGCTCGGAACGCTTACAGGGAGGGCGTGTGATTTTAGCGGTGAAGTCCAGTCTTGGTGTAGTTATGACTGGACAACGATTTGTGAATGCCAGCAAGTTAGTCGGCTCCCGACGTATAGATGAACTGGTGTGCAGTGCCTTACCGGGGATACGTCTTGAACAGATGCCGGTAGCTCCAGCGGAACTCCAGAGTCAGCCGGATATCGCTTACTTTGAAGTTGATAGAAGTGATTCACTGTGGCGGGAGTTGATTGCGGCTGCTGATCGTTTGGTTATTCATATTGATGAACGACTGCCAGATGTAGAGTTAACTCTTTATGTGATTCGCACCGGAGACAGTCTCTGATGACCGGGGATGATGACACTCTGGTTGTTGAGGGGCACGGAGAGCAAGCCCGCATTGTTGAGGATGCCCCGCCAGCGGATCGCACCTTTGCGCTGGATAATCCAGATAGCTCTGTTCGTTGCAATATCCTAATGCGTCTTGGTTCTGATCTGCTGGCGTTGATTGCCCTTATACCAAGAATGGGGCGCCCCACGGATGTGAACCGAATGCGTGAACAGATTCAGGAACAGCTTATCCGGATTCGTACAGAAGGGGCCTTTATGGCCTGTCATCCATGGGCGCTGGAAAAGTGTGGGCTGGTGTTCTGTGCCGCTATGGATGAGGCGGTTCTTCGAACAGAGTGGGGGCGTTTATCCGGTTGGGCTAATGATACGTTGCTTAGCCGTATCTACGGACGAAGAAATGGCGGTGAACTGTTTTACCAGTTACTGGAACAAGCTCGTCTTCAGCCTGAGATAATGGTTGATCTTCTTGAGTTGCAGTATGTGTTGTTACGCCTCGGTTTCACCGGACAGTATCATAATAAACCCGAGCAATGGCAGTCCACCGGGTATGAACTCTATCGTGTGCTGCAGAGAATTGCTCCAGCCCGGGCACTGGAATGCAGACAGATGCCTTCAGTCAGGGAACGATCTGGCCTGTTGCGTTTCCGGTTTGGGCGTATTACCACGATCGCACTGGTTCTGATGGGGATCATCCTGCTGGTGGCAGGTGGCCGCTATGGCCGGGAAGTTTCCCTGCAAAAAAATATCATGGAATCCCAGAGTGCTGCAGGTAAACAATTATGAATCCTCTGCAGCTTGTACTGATTATTCTCAGTGGTGGTGTTGGCCTGGCCAGTATTGGCTGGCTGTTGCTGAAACAATTTGGCTGGTGGTCCGTTTCCCTCTTTCTCAGCGTCATGATTGTGGTTGCGCTGATTTCTATCGTTGTTCGCTGGCGACGCAAACGTAAAAATAAAAACCTGTCTCCGGAACAGCGGGAAGCTCGTCAGAACAAAGAAGACCTCGCCCGTGAGAATGTTCATCGGGAGCGGGAGGTTCAGGAAGCTATTCGCTCTGTGTTTCGGCTGCTGAAAGAAAGGACTGACAGCAACCCCTATCAGTTGCCAATGTACCTGATGATTGGTCCTCAGGGGGCGGGTAAAACCCTGTTGTTAAAGTCATTTGGCCTGGTACGTATGCGCACTCCCCAGCTGGAGCTAGCTTCGGAATATATGGAAGTGTGGTGTAGTGAACACCTGCTTGTGGTGAAAATCTGGGGCCGGTTGTATGAGCAGATGGAGGGTGAAAGCGATATCCGGCTCTGGGAACGGAGCATGCGGCAGCTATTGAATGAACGTCCGCGGCGTTGCCTGAATGGTGTGATCGCCACGTTGCCTGTGACACTGCTGACTTCAGGTGATATGGAGCAACGTGAGCAGCAGGCGATATTCCTCCGGCGGCGTCTGCGGGAGACCGGGCATATCTTTGGCCAGAAGTTACCCGTTTATCTTGTCGTAACCCAGTGTGATCGGTTGGCAGGTTTTTCCGGAGCTTTTCGAATGGCTCTGGCAGGTGAAGTTGAACAGAGCCTGGGAGCCTTGGTTGAAGATGCCCGGCTGCAGAAAACATACGACCGTGGCTGGTTTGAGAAAAGCTGGGGAGAGTTGCGTAGCCGGATTGAAGGACGGTTGACCCTTGCCCTGAACGAGGAGAATGAGAAAAGCCATCGCACTGATGTGGTGACACTGTCCTGGCAGCTGCAGTTGCTGGCACCAAGGCTGGCAGAAATGATGGAAGGTGTTTTCAGTAATCACCCGCTGGGTGTCCCTCTGCATCTGCGGGGCTATTTTCTTACGGGGCGTGGTGGTGAAACCCCGACAGAGGATCTTCTGGCGAATTATCTTCAGGGGCGGTATGGATTTACCGGCCCAGTTGAGCATCCTTTAGCTTCTGGTGTACCAGCGTTGTTTACCCGGGGAATTGTGCCGGGAGTTCTGTTACCGGAAAGCGGGCTGGCTGGGCGGAATATGTCTCGGGAATGGCGCTGGCGTATGTTTTGCTCGAGCTGGTTGTCTTTTTGTCTGCTACTGATTCTGGCAACAGGGATGTGGACCTATGAAAACCTGAAGTATGTGCAACACCGGGGCATGGAATTACAGGATTCCTGGGACAATCTCAGCTCCGCGCCACCAGGCGATGATCTGCTGGATCAGATTCGCTGGTTAGGTAGCCTGCAGGGGATTGTGCAGGAATTCCAGGCACCAGTTCCCTGGTACATATCTACTTGGTTTATTCATTATGGACAGGGGAAGGTGCTCAATCAACTATGGCAGGAGCAGCTGGCAACCTGGCTGCGACCTTTGCTTTTAAAGTGGCTGGCATCAGCTGTTATCAGTGATATTGGTCAGGGGCGTCCGGACCGACTGGTGACCAATGTTCAGTTTTATCTGTCCCTGACCGGACAACCTGGTATTCGACCGACAAGTGCTGCTATTCAGCAACTGGTTAGAAACGTTTTGGGCGAAACTCATCCACGTCTTGAAGATGTTTTTACCGCTCAGCTAGTCACCATGCTGGATCATCCGGGTACACCCGCTGAGCGCAACAGTGAATTTATGGAGGCCATGCGAAAGCGCTGGCAGCAAATAGGGTCAGGGTCCGTTTTCCTGCTGAATGTTGCTGGTTTAAAAGGCTTTAACAAAGTTTCTCTGGAACAAGTATTCAGTCGCAGCTTTTTGGAAGTTTTCGAACCTTCTCAAGAACTGACAGGGGCAGGATTTCCGACACTGTATACCGCTAAAGCAGCTTCACAGCTGGATTTTAATCCTGATAGCCCCTTGTTAAATGTTTATATTGGCGTTCGACAAGCTATTTTTCATCCACTGAATCCAGTTGTTTCCAGAAAGGAAAAACTGCTGGTGATCCAGGAGATGGAGGAAATCTACTTTCAGCGTTATGCGGAGTTTTGGCAACAGTTTTTATCAACCCTCTCTCTCCGCGCTGTGAGCAGTGGAACACAATTGTCATCTTTGCTTTTGAAGTTGGGGACACCGGGGCAGTCACCCTTGGAGGAGTTAATTGAAACGGTTGTTACAAATACCCAGCTGATAAAAGATACGCAAACTACTTCAGGTGATGCGCTTGCAAAGGACAGTCCAGCTAAGAAAAGTGGCATACCCAATAAACTTTCCGAAAAGCCTTCTGGCGGTGTTGCCAGTTTCCTGAGAAAGAAAGCTCTACCCGAAACCAGTAATGCACAGGCCATCATTATGGCTGGCATGGCACGACGGTTTTCAGACTACACCCGTTATAAAGAAGTGTCAGGCGAAAATACTGGAGCAATGGATGCCGTTACTCAGCTGTTGAACCAGCTATACAGTGCTGTTCATCCGGCGCTTACCGGTGTAGGCGGAACAGCACACTCTTTTAAATTGATGAAGGCCCAGTTGGAAGGCAATGCCGATGCTGTTCCTTGGGGGAGCGGACTAATAGAGGGACTGCCGGATTCCCCCAGCCGTTTGATGAATAATGTTTACCTGACAGTGTTAAAAAGGTTGTTTCAGGGAACTGCAGAACAGATTAATACTGCATGGCAGAGTCATGTGAGGCCGATATGGGAAGGTGATCTGGAAAATAATTATCCGTTCAACAGTAGTGGAAAAGATGCCTCTCCTGCCGTTGTAGAGGCCTTCTTCGGCAAAGGTGGAGTATTTGATGAGTTTAGCTCCAATTGCCTGAGCCCATTTACCGTAACTTATGTAGACGGTACTGGTCGTACAGGGTTCACTCCCAAATCTTTTCTGGGGATATCTGTACCACTGGTGCCAGCGATCTGGGAACAGGCTTCGATTGCATCAGACCTCCGTCGGTTACTGTTTTCAACCAGTAGTCGGATGGAACTGGACCTTGAAGTGCGGGTTGAAGCCATGAGCCCGAAAGTGACCTTGTTAAGACTGGATAGTGACAGTGGTGTTTTAACAGGCAGGCACGGGCCTTCCCAGTGGCAGTTATTCAAATGGATGGGAAGCAGCCCGGATGTTCCTCTGGTACAGAGCTTATTCAGTGATGACCTGTTACTTGCTGAACAAACCTGGCGGGGGCCATGGCGCTGGCTGCGCTGGCTGGAATCCGGGCGCGTATCTCCAGCAGGTTTTGGTGAATTCCGTATTGATATCAGCCAGCGGCAATATCGCAGTGAGTTTGTGATTCGCCCACCTGGACAGCTTATGCCATCGGAGATTTTTGGACGTCTGCAAATGCCGGAGCACCTTCTGTGAATCTGCCAATAATTCCTGGAATGGAGTTTACCGGCCAGGTTTATGGGCGTTTTGCCCGTGAAACCCGGGATACAGTGACCGGCAAGCTTTTTATTGTTAAAGGGCCTTTCCTGCCTTGCGCTGATGAAGGCCGCTTTCAAAAGGAAGCCGATATTTTGCAGCAGCTCTCCTTTCAGGGCGTGGTGGGCTTACGACAATGTTTTCGGGAACGCCGACGGTGCTGGCTGGTGCTTGATCGTATTCCGGGAAACACAATTGCCGATTCGAGAGCGAGAAACCTATTCCCAGAACGGGCAGGTTGGTTAATTGCAAGACTCTCCCGCATTTTAACTATGTGTCACCAGAGAGGCTGGGCCCATTGTGATATCTGCCCGGCGAATGTTCAGCTTCATGGCAGTAAAGTCTGGCTGCTGGATTTTGGTGCCTCCCTGGCTCTTGGCAAAAGGTACCCCTGGCGTCGTCAGGTGCGACCAGCCTGGAGCAGTCCTGCTTTGCTGGAAGGTAAAGGGCGGGTGTCGCCCACGGATGATGTTTACAGTTTATTATTGTTGTCATGTCTTCTTTTAACCGGGCAGCCACCTGTTCCCGGTCCGGCTCGAACTGATTTCAGTCGCTGGTCCCGGAGACTTGATCGACCCAGCCGGTTAAGCCGCCGACAGTGGCACTTTCTTCAATACTCCCTGGAATACCCAAATGACCTTACTGCGCAGGATCTGGCTGTACAGGCACTGGGCTGGTAAAGCCGAGGATGTTTTATGCGTTTCTCTGAGCTGATAAATAACGCAAACCCTGCGGATGTGCCATTAGGCCAGCTGACGGGGCTGGTTGGTACCTGGCTGGCCAGAATGGCGAGCTGGCGATATACCCGTGATACCAGAACCGAACATGTTCAGCAGGCACTGGACCAAGTGTATACATCTCTTGAACGTAAACTGAAAACAACCAGCAGCCAGCAAATTATGACCGATCCGTTATGGAAGGCCATGGTTGAGCTGATTGCCAAGCATTTTCCCAATGAGGTAGAGGTTTACTATCCGACACCTGTTGAGCAGCAGCGTAAGCTGATGCTGATTCGGAACAGTATTGCTACTGGTATTATCAAAGATAAACAGCGTCTTCTGCATGAATTCATGACCCACCATGAATATAAGGTGAAGACTCTTAGCGATTTGGCTCATTCCCGGATAAAACTGCAAATTCTCGCGGCCTCTTCCAGAGCTGTTCTGGGACGTTATCAGGGCAGTATTTATGATGGCTGGGAAACCTGGTATCGCTGGGCGAATCGCCGGGATAGGGGCCGCGAAACAGATACCCAGATGGAAGTTGAAGAAAGTACGCTGGCTGTTGGTAAAGCGGTTGTTCGTGGTGAGGCCAGAGCCATGATTGGCCGTGATTTTGAGTATGACAGCAGAGATACCCACGGTAACAGCCCCTGGCGTCATCAGGTGAAGGCTGGTGGCGCGCTTTATGTTGAAGGCAGTGGTGAAGCAACGGCCACTTATAACAGAGAACAACTGAATGCGGCGGCCGCGGCCGGGATAGAAGCCGAAGCCGGTATGCGCGGTGATGTTGAGGTTGAAACGGAATACGCCTTCGCGGTAACCAATGACGCATTTCGCCGTATGTTCGGCAATAAATTTCAGGTGATTCACGCCAAAGCAGAAGCCCATTCCAAGCTGGGAGCGGGAGGTTCTGCCGGGGTATCTGCCCGTGCCGGGCTGGGTGGAATGGCGGGTGCCCAACACTCCTATGATCCTATGGATACGGAAAACAAAGCCGGTTCCTGGGAAGAGTCAGGAAATATTGGTGTTCGGGCAGGAGGAGAAGCCAATATCTGGATTGGTTTTACGGTCACCGGTAATGCTGAATTAACTGTTGCCCAGGCCTTGGAACTGGGAATTTCCGGTGAGATGTTTGCCGGAGCCAAAGCTAGTGCTGAAGGCGGATTTTTTGTAGAGAGTGGTGGCGTGCGGTTCGGTGCCAGCGCGGAAGTCTTTGCCGGTTTTGAAGCGGCAGTGGAAGAACGGGTGGCGATCAAACATCCGAAACGAAAACTGACGATTTTCTCAGTGAAAGGACGACAGGCCTTTACCGCAGGGATTGGGGCCGGTGCAAGCGCTGAATTTGCCGCTGGGATCGAACGTTTCAGCCTGAAAGCCGAATCCCAGACCACATTGGGCATTGGCAGCAAAATTACCACAGACTTTGGCATATCTCCATTAGCTCTGGGACTTGCAGCCTACGATATGGCAATCGTGCCATCGTTGTGGATGATCAGGAAAAAACTCAACAGCTCTACTCACACCCGAAACAGTTCCTTTGCCAAGCATATGAATCGGGTTGTGGAAGCGGTTGACAGCATGGCTGATGTTTCGGAAGTACGGGCATTGTCCAGAGAATGTATTGCCATTATCAGCTCCTGCATTGCGTCCTTAGACCAAGATGCAGAGCACCTTTATAAGCAACAACCCCGTAAGCCCGGCGCCAGCTATGGTGCGATGCCAGATGAGCAGTCTGTAGCAGGGTTCACTGGTCATACCCAATCTTCCTTCTACACCTATGACACAGGTTCAGGACGTAAGACCGGTGTGGATGAAAATGCGTTGACCGATGCTTTCTCCAAACTGCAGGTTGCTTCAGATACTTGGTACAAGGGCGCAAGCGAGGCAAATATGCGCAAGCCGGTAGATATTAACCTGTTAGCTAAAACTGTAAATACAGATATTAATTACGATTGGATGTTTGCCAAGTTTGCTACCCAGGATCGTCGCTACGGAACGTGATTTGTTATAGGGGGAGAGCTTCGCCAGCAGCCAAACTTAACCCGTATTTGATAAATGACGGGTAACGTTTGTCAGCTTCACTGCCATCGGGAAGAACGGCTGCCAGATTAACTGCGCCAGAAATAGCATGGCAGTAAAGCCAGGCTGGTGGAGCAACGACAGGTGTGTCTGGTGCAGTAATACTACCACTGCTCCAGAATACCGCCTGAGCGACCCATCCGGGAGCTGTTTGCAGCTCTGCTTTCTGGGCTGCCTGTTCCGCAAATCGTCGGTTTGGTTCGTCAGGTTGTTTATACCAGATCTTGGCAGCAACTAACGCTTCTTTTTCAGCTTGGTTGTATTGCGCTTCCACACCATTGCAGCAAGCTAAGCCCCAGGCAATGCATTCCCTGGGCGGTAGGCCGTGAGCCAGAAAAACGACAAGATCCTGATAAAGTTTTTCTTGCTCCAGTAACTTTATCAACTGCTCGGGTGACTGCTCCGATGTTAAGTTATTCAACAGTTCTTCCGATGGTTTGTAGCGCTCAGTAATCTGTATCGCTTTGGGGTAGGGCATTTTAATCAGCATAAATGTGAGGCCTAGTTTATCTTGGCCAACCCTCCCTGAATCTGAACCATAGCCGGTGCTTTTACTTCAGCCATAGCATTGCCGCTCAGGGTTGCCAGGGTGCCAGAAACTTCCACCTTGGCCGTCCCTTTAATTGTGGTCATAACCGAGTTGATTTCAGCTGTAGCCTGACCTTTTACTGTTACCTGTGGCGCACTGATTTCTACGCTGGCTGGGCCGATACTGATTTTGCTCCCACCGACACTGAGTTCGATACTGGTTTGCCCTTTAATACTGATTGAGGGAGCAGAAAGAGTCAGGCTGGTACCCGCATCAAACTTGCCATCGGTACCTGCTTTACACTCAAGTGCCTGACTGGCCTTACAGGTCATCGTTGCGCTGGTTTCCAGTGTCATGGCATCGGTAGATTTTACTTCTGCGGTTTTATCAATGGTGTGCTGAAACTGGTCTTTGCATTGCCAGCTGGTTTCCTTGGTTATTTCGAGAGTGTCTTTCCCTTCTACAGTTATAGTCCGGTCATTGCGAACAAGAGTGGTCATATCTTTTTGCGCCTGCAGATAAAACAGTTCGCTGTCTTTGGTATCGTCAATGCGTAACTCGCTGGCATGGTCACTGCCTGCATCAGGCGTGCTGCGACTAAGAAAACCACTGACTTCAGCAGAAGGGTTGGGGGTATTCAGGCGACCGTTATACAGGCATCCGACAACAACTGGCTGGTCAGCCTCTCCATTCAAAAAACCAACAAGAACTTCCTGGCCAACTCGGGGCAGGGTATGACAGCCAAAACTGTCCCCGGCCATTGGCTGAAGCACTCTTAGCCAGCAACTGGAATGATCATCAGGGTTGTCTTCCCGATCCCAGTGAAAGCGAACCATGATCCGTCCCTGATCATCGGTATGAGTTTCACTGTTATCAGGCCCGGTAACCGTTGCGCTTTGCAGGCCGGGAATACGCACCGGGTGTGCTGGCGAAGGTCGAAACGGCCAGTCTGCAGGCTGACAGGTAAAGTGGTTGCTGTATTCAACCCCCTGTCGTTTTTCAGTATTTTCAATGCAATGCCTGACAGATAATAACAGGTAATCCCGAAGCTGGCTTTTATCCGGATGGCGGGCGAGTTTAAAACGACCGCCTGCCTGTAAAGATGGTTCTGCCGAACGACCGTGAATTTGAAGATAGCGACAGTCCTTGGACTCCATGTGAAAACGAGCCAGTTCTGCTGCCTGATCCCGGTCTCTGCCATGACCTGAATAGCGATAAGCTGCAAGCTTGAGATTACTGTTCCAGCTGTGACGACTATTGGCGGGGCTGCTATTGATAACTTTGGCTTGCTCGTCAATATAACTGCCAGAGGTCTGTGTATTCATCTGCAACTGTAGATGAGGTTGCCAGTGGGTGAGGGCGTTTTCCAGATCTGTGGCATCTCGGTAATACTCAAGGTCATCACAACATTTCTGAAAAGACTGGTTACTGTCACCAATAACCAGCTGATGTTTATTGCTTTCATGCTGGAAAAACCAGTGCATGCCATCTTCACGGAGCAGGCGGTCGATAAAAACCAGATCTGTCTCGTTGTACTGGGCACAGTAGTTTCGCTCTTTAGGGGAGCCACTGTTTTTAAAAGAGCAGTCTCCACCCAGGTCGTGTTCGCTGAGAAGGCTGGTAATAATTTTCTTACTGTCCTGACTTTGAAAAATGCGGCAGTTGTCTCTTAAGTCAAGCAGCTGCAGCCATGGCCTCAGGGTTAATCGACAGGTCTGCAGATTATCCGCTTCACGGCTGTGTAACAGGGCAATGTCTGTGACGATGCCATGAAAATTCCGGGCTTGCTGCCGACTGCCCTGTAGACCCGGTCTATAGTTGATGGCCATCGACTGACCCAGCAGATCGGGAGCTTCCGGCTGGTCGTAGAGAAGGTCCGCTTCCATCACAAAGGTTTGGCAGACGTATTCATCCACAATCAGCCGATTCAGTATCCACTCTTGGCCATCTTCTGAAGAGGCTGTGAGTGGGCGAATATCTTGTGTCAGTTGTCCTGCAGTTTTAGCCATTGCGGAATGATCAAGTTGCTAACAGGCAAGAGGATAGATGAGCATGCCGGTGTTGATGTCAGTTTCTTCAGTCACAGGAGCAGTGATTTCAACATGGTGGCAAAAGCTGTTGTTGGTTTTTGTCATAGGGGCACTGTTGTACGGCTGCGCAGGCGACAAAACGGTGGTGATGCCAAAACCTCTGCTCGAAGAGCAGATAGCAACAGTTCCGCTGTTGTATCCGGGAGCGCCGCTGGCCGAACACTCGCTGGGTGGAGAGCGTGTTAACAAGGGCGAGAGTAATCTGGTGGCCTGGAGTCACTGGTTGGTGTGGCTGAGGGAACCGACACTGGTAAAGCCATTACTTCCTTTGAATATCAGCCGTGAAGATATTGAACAGATAAGAGCGGCCTCTGAAGATTGGCTGCAATGGTTGAATAAGCAGGCGGCTAGCGACGATATTGTTGCTCAGATCTCTGTTGGTATGCTGCAGCAGACAGGAGTTTTGCATTCTGAAACAAATGATCGTGGGCAACTTTGGCTTAACAAGGCGGCATCAAAAGGAGACGGTTTTGCAGCGTGGCAATTGTCTAGCGCTTTATTGCAAGACAGCTCTGTCGATGGGCCTGCCCGCAAGGTTGATCCAGTTGCACTGGAAAAATGGTTATTGCTGGCAGCAAAGAAAAATATACCTCAGGCACCAGTGGCTCTGGCCAGGCTTTACCGCGATGGGTTTGCGCTGGTTCAAAACATTGATAAATCGAGGCACTGGTATAGCAAGCTTACGGCATCGAATATAAGCCGTGATATCAGGGTTGATGCCTGGCAAAACCTTGCCCTGATGGACTGGTTTGGCATTGGCAAAAAAGTTGATGAAACTTCGGCAGTTTCCAACTGGAAACGCGCGATCGAATCCAATAATTCTCAGGCCGCATATCTGGCAGCTTTGTCTAAAACAGGAACTGATCTGGATACCCGCGAAAGTTACCTTAAATTTGCAGCCAGAGAAGGGATTTACCAAGCCTATAACCAGTTAGGTCTCAGTCGCTGGAATCAAAAGGAATATACGTCAGCAGCCAGCTGGTTTGAATATGGTGACAAAGCTGGGGATGCCAAAGCGACCTACAACCTTGGGCTCTGTTATTTCGAGGGGCTTGGGCGTTCCCCCAATGCCCATAAGGCTTTGATTAATCTCTACCATGCTGCAGGTAAAGGTCGTACTGATGCTAACAGGTTGGTCGGATTTCTTTTCTGGCAGGGGCCGGAAGGCGGACCGGTTGATTTTAAAAAGGCACGTCAGTTTTTCTTTAGTGCAGCAGAGGATGGCGATCTTTACAGCTTGTATGCGCTGGGACTTATTTATGGTGTAGGGCAGGGGGTGCCCCGGGATCTCATTGTTGCCTGGTCTAATTTTTCCGTTGTCGCAGCTTGGGGTATTCATGAAGCGGCTACCTTAAGAGATCTGGTTGCCAGCCATATGACAGAGGCTCAACGTGAAGCCGGTCGCAGCAGAGCCCAGACGCTTTTCGACAACTACAGACAGCTGAATGTTGTTGAAGAAATAACACGACAACCTCCTCCTGTAGCGGTTTCTCTGGCAAAGCCTAAAGCCTGATCTATGCTCTCTCTGCCTTGTTGATGTTTTGTAGAGAGTGCGACTGTCGCCTATGTTCCTGGAACCCACAGACCTTGAAAGTCTATTGCAGGCTTGCTCAGACGAAAGGCCTGCCGGGTGCGATATTCGTGCGGATCGCAGTACGTTTCGACCACTGCGTAATCAATACAATGCTGCCAAAACCAGTTTTCGTCAGCTGCTTCAGGAACCCGACGCCGAAGCCCGTGATGAGCTGCGCAAGACAACCCGCCGTAGCTGGGAGGGGTTATCTGGCAAGTTGATTGAAATGTTGACCGGCAAAACCAAGGATCTGGAGTTAGTTTCATGGTTATGTGAAAGCCAGCTGTTTGGTTCAACTCCATGGGTGAGTCTGAAAGTGGCAATGGATGTTTTACTGCAACTTATTGAACTGTACTGGTTTGACTGCCACCCCGGAGCAATAAGCAGCGAAGCATCAGATCAGGATTCAACTCCTGACGTTACCAAAAGAGTTGCCCTTTTACGGATGCTGTTTGGTGAAGGCAATGACAGTGGTGTTTTGGTCTTGCCAGTGCGTATGGCACCGCTTGTTGGTTTAACGACACTGGCAGATTTTCTCGCAGCTGAGCATAAAAGCGAATCTGACACCATAAAAGCAAGCCTGAGTTCCTCTCTTAAAGCTGAAGCGGAAGGTTTACGTGAACGGGTCAAGTTGTTCTATGGGATAGAGCAGCAGATTCAAGAGATAGATAAGAAGCTGATGACGCTGTGTGGCAGTGCGTGGCCTGCCGGTGGTATGCAACCTTTCACTGACCTTATTAAAACCCTGATTCGCTGGCTGGATTTTATCTGTGCAGACCAGGTTTCCGATTGGCCTGATGGACTGCCAGAAGAGAATGTGCAACCGCAGTCGGCTCAGACTCAGGTGGACGCGGGATCAAACCATACAGCTTCGGAAAATGGGGTTGTTGAAAGCGCAGCACCGGAAACCAGTCAATCCCAGTCATCATGGACAGATGGTTATGGTCAGGTTGTTGAGCATCACACCGGAGCTGTCAGCGGTCGTGCAGATGCGTACCAGCAATTGCAGAAACTGGCGGATTATTTTCGCTGGGCTGAACCTCATAGTCCAGTCGTCTGTTTATTAGACCGGGCACTGGCCTGGGGGCAGATGTCTGTTACCGAGCTTATGCAGGAACTTCTCAAAGGTCATCAGCATGCCCTCGAAAGAGTTGATGACCTGACGGGGCTGTTAGCAATGCGTGCCAGTCCAGTACCAGTAAGAGCTGATTATCATTTTTCTACAGGCTCTTCAGGGGCTGGAGCCTCAGAGGAAAAAACAGTTTTGTCAGGAGCGGCGCCTTCAAGCCCATCGCCTGGAGGATGGGATAGCATGATGGAAAATGCTCCTCATATTGAGGAGCCACCCAGTACAGCCAGCTCTCAGAATACCGCCTCTTTCGAAAATTCCGACTCCATGACTGATGACATATCTGATCATCAGCCTCCGGAATCAACAACCGGCCTAGCCGGAGATATTAACCAGCAACTGATCTAGGAGGCCTGTAGTCATGGCCAGTCTCTATATGCGCATTGGTACTGATGACGTGAAAGGCGGTGCGACTGCGGAATATACCGGTGGCGACGATATGTCCAAACAGGGCTGGTTCGCAATCAAGAGTTTTTCCTGGGGGGCAGTGCGCTCTGTGGGAATGGATATCGGTAATGGTATGAACCAGGATTCCGGGATGGTGGCCATGAACGAAATGACCGTGACCAAAGAGGTTTGCGGTGCTTCGGAACAATTACTTTCTGGCCTCTACATGCCCGGTGATGAGGGTAAAACGATCGATCTGATCTCCACCAAGCCAGACCGGTCCGGACAGGGCTCCCAGGTGTATCTGCAAATCAAAATGGAAAAGGCACGGCTGGTGTCTTACAACGTCAGTGGCAGTGATGGTGCCGCACCCTTTGAAAGTCTGGCCATCGCCTACAACACCATCAAAGTGAAGCACTGGCATGAAGCCGAAGGCGGCAAGCTTGAGGCTGGTGGTCTTGTGGCTTATGACCTGCCAACAGGCAAAGTGATCTCCGGCAAGAAGTAACCGGTAATTAGCCCTAAATTTTTGTTGTCTACACAAGGAGGCAGTTATGCCTGTCAGTTCACAGCATAAACGTGTTCGCAAGAACCGGGTCAGCATTACTTACGATGTGGAAACCAACGGTGCCGTGGAAACTCGGGAGCTGCCTTTTGTTGTTGGGGTTATTGGGGATTTTGCCGGCAATAAGCCTGAAGACAAACGCCAGCCTATGGATGAACGGGAATTTACCCAGATTGATAAGGATAACTTCAATAATGTGATGGGGCGGATTGGGCCTGAGTTGTCGCTTAAAGTTGATAACACCCTGAGTCAGGAAGAAAGTAATAGCGAGCTTCAAGTTGATCTGAAGTTCCGCACCATGAAGGACTTTGAACCTGAGCAGATTGTGAATCAGGTAGATCCTCTGCGAAAACTTCTTGAAACTCGCAATAATCTCAAGGTTCTGTTGAGCAAGGCTGATCGTTCCAAGGATCTGGAAAAACTGCTGCAGGATGTTCTGAAAGATACTGAGGCTTTGGGGAACTTGTCGAAAGAACTCGGTATTGGTGAAGGCGCCCCAGAGGGAGGTGACGAGTAATGGCTGAAGAAAAAGCTGCTGTAGCTGCCGGTGAAGAGACAGCCAAAGAAGAACTCAGTTTTCTTGACCAGGCTATTTCAGCCACCAGTTATACTCCGGCAGATACCACCAAAGAATTGCTGTCAGCTCTGACAGAGCAGGCAATGGCTGGAGCTGTAGTTTGGGATAAAAACCTGACCAAGACCATTGAGCAGGCCGTCGCTGCCATTGATAAAACTATTTCTAAACAGTTGTCTTCTATTATGCATGCCGATGAATTCCGGCAGCTGGAAGGAAGCTGGCGGGGTTTAAACAAGCTCATCCGGGAATCGGAAGTTGGCCCGGATTTGAAAGTCAGGGTATTTGATACCAAACGCGATGAACTGCTTGACCAGTTTGAAGATGCTCCATCCATAGATCGCAGCCTTTTCTTTAACAAGGTCTATCAGCATGAATTTGGAACGGCTGGTGGTGAACCCTATGGCATCATGATTGGCGATTTCTATTTCAGTCACGCTGAAGAAGATGTTGCCTTGCTGCGATATATGGGAGAAGTATGTGCTGCTAGTCACTCGCCGTTTATTACCGGGGCTGGCTCAGAGGTTTTTGAATACAGCAGTTTTCAGATGTTTAATGAGGGACGCCCGGTCGCTGCTGGTTTTGATGCTCCTTCCTATGCCAGCTGGAATGCGCTTCGCAACAGTGATGACGCCCGTTATATATGCATGACCATGCCGAAAGTGATGGCGAGGCTTCCTTACGGCAAGAGCACAACTTCAGTCAAAAGTTTTGACTTCGAAGAGTTCGAACTGGATGCCCATGGTGATCCTAAACCTGGTGGCCAGGATGATTTTGTCTGGAGTAATGCTGCCTGGGAGATGGGACTGAATGCCACTCAGGCATTTACCCGCTTTGGGTGGTGTACTGCTATTCGGGGTAAGGAAAATGGTGGTATGGTCGAAAACCTTCCCAACTTCCTTTATACCTCGGATGCTGGCGATAAGGTTCAGCAGTGCCCAACTGAAATCAACCTTACCGATGAGCGGGAAAAGGAATTAAGTGATCTTGGCTTTCTTCCCCTGGTTCATTACAAGAACAGTAACTTCGGTGTGTTTATGGGGGCGCAGACAATTCAGAAACCCAAAACCTATACCGAGCCTTCAGCCACAGCTAATGCCGCTATCTCTGCACGGCTTCCCTATATTATGGCCAGTAGTCGTATAGCCCATTATCTCAAAGTCATCGGCCGGGATCAGATTGGTTCTAATAAAACCCCGGAAGATGTACAGAAATACCTGACAGCCTGGATTGGCCAGTATGTGAATGCCAATGCCATAGGTGATGAGGCAAGAGCAACACACCCTCTGCGTGAAGCCAGGATCGATGTTATTGAGCAACCAGGGCGTCCAGGTTGTTATTCTGCAGTGGCTTTTTTACGCCCCTGGCTGCAAATGGAGGAGTTGACCACATCTCTGCGCATGGTTGCTGAAATTCCAGGATAAGCAGGAGTCGGAGGGTGGTCGACTATGACCGGTTTACCGTTATTGTTCTGGGAATGGTGGCGGATATTGATGACAAAATTAGCCTGCAGCTGGATGTTATTCTCGGGGATAAACAGCTGAAGGAGCTTCATGGCCGCTGGTTGGCGCTTTGGTCGCTGATTGATTTGAGTATTGATCACCGGCAGGTGTTGCTCAAAATCATGCATTGCACTTGGGATGAGCTGTCTGACAACCTGAACCGGTCTGTTGATATTGAACGGTCGTGGCTTTATGACCGTCTTGGACGAAAAGAATTGAATACTCCGGGCGGGTTGCCATTCGGGCTTTTACTCGCTGATTACTTTCCCTCTTCTGACCCCGGAGGAATTCTTTCTTCTGGAGATGATTTATTCACATTGCAGATATTGGCCTCCGTTGGCGCACTGGCTTTGTGCCCGGTTGTTGTATCTATACAGGATCAGTTTTTTGGCAGCCGCGATGATCGCCTTCTTGTTTCTACCGGGCGACTGGAACGTGTTATTAACAGTGAGGACTTCCATAGCTGGCAACTTTTGAGAAAAACCCGGGAAGCGGCCTTTCTTGGTGTTGCCTGGCCAATGTTGCTGTACCACTGTGAGTGGGATGACAGTATGAGGTTCTGTTACCGCAGCCATGCATCCTCCAGTCATACACTACAGGTGGGTGCAGGGTGGGCATTCGCCTGTATTGTTATGCGGGAGTTCGACCGATGTCACTGGTTTGGTTTTCTGCGCAATTGTGATGCCGGTGTTGATGGTGGCGGTCGTGTGGCTCCAGGTGCCCGGGCATCATCAACAAACCTGTTTATGCGTGCTGTCGCCAGTATCCGGTTAAGTGAGTACCTTGAAAACTCCTTTCATCAGTTGGGGTTTCTTGTGGCTGGTACACGTTATCTGTCAGATACTCTGGCATTTCACAATAACAATTCAGTAATGGCCTGTGGCAACAGTACCGATGAGCAGATACATGGTCTTTTACAAAGTACATTGATAGGTTGCCGGTTTGCTCACTATCTGAAAGTGCTGGTGCGGGATCGAATAGGTTCGTTCGACAGCGTTGGCGACTGCGAACGTTACCTGAGCCGCTGGCTGCAACGCTATGTTAGCGATGTGGATTACGGTGAAGACAGTATCATGGCTCGTTTCCCCCTCAAACAGGCACGGGTAAGGCTTGAACTTGATCCAAGAGGTGTTGGCCGTTATCGCTGTGTCGTTTATCTCCAGCCACAATATCAGTACGACCAGATGGACTCTGAAATTGTTGTTCATACCGATATGGCTTCCGAAACGGTTGGAGGCCAGAAGTGACGGCATTTCTTGAAGCCTTTACCGGTGAGTTTCTGCAGGTTTCCGGGGATCCTGAACGCAACTCGGTGGTTATCGCCATCCTTATGCTGCTGGGGGCACGGCAGACTGATGTTTATCCCTCCGAAAATATTAAAGCCCTGGAATCCTCCATTCTTAATTTTGGGGTCGGTGATCTTCATCGCCTGCGTAATTCCCGTCAGATAGACAGTTACTGTGATGATTTGGCCCGGCGCATTCTGACCTTTGATAAGAGAATTACTGCAGCATCAGTGCGTACAGCCCGTGATGAAGAGGTAGCGGGTGATACCCTGAAGTTATTAATTACTGTTCGCTTGATTGGTCAGGATGAACCTGTTGGTTTTGCCACGGATATTCGGCTGACAGACGGAAACTGTGATATTAGGGAGACGGGTAGTGAGTGATTCCCTGCTGCAGTATTACAGTCGTGAACTGGAGCACCTGCGCATAAGGGCAAGGCAGTTTGCTGAGTCTCATCCAGGCACGGCAACCCGGCTGGGTATGGCAGGAGAACATATTGCCGACCCCCACATGGAACGCTTGCTGGAAAGTATTGCGTTTCTTAATGCGAAACTGGAGAAACGCCTTGATGACAGCTATCCCCAGTTAGCTGAAGCACTGTTAAAACGGCTTTTCCCCCATTACCTGCGCGCTATGCCTTGCCTGGCAATGGCTGTGATCAAACCCGATCCAACCCTGAAACAGGTTACCAGAATCCCGGAAGGTACTCGCTTTGAAGCCAAAAGTGATGGTCAGTCTTTGACGTTTACCACCGCTTGGGATATCCAGCTTACTCCACTGGAAGTACAGTTTGCCGAGCTGGAACAGGCACCATTTAACTTTTCTCCACGAACATCAGCCTCTGCCATGCTGCATCTGCGCTTGGCGGGTGCTGATTCAGATTTGCAGGTCGCCAGTCTGAATCTTGATCGGTTAACCTTCCATTTTGACTGTGAGCCAACTCTCAGGCGCAGCTTGTTTGACCTGATTAGTGGCGCTTTGAACGGCATTATTGTCAGTGGCGGCAGTGCAGGTGAAGGGCTGTATCTTGATACCAGTTGTCTGCAGCCTGTTGGTGAAAACCTGTCCCTGCTTCCGGAACCAGCGGTTAGTTTTTTTGGCTTTCAGCAGCTTATGGAAGTGCTGGCATTTTCTGATGCTTTTATGGGTTTTACCCTCTCAGGACTAAGGCCGCTTCTTGCACAGCTGGGTTGCCGTGAACTGAATCTTTATTTTTTACTCAGGGAAGCTCCGCCGGAGTTATCCCGGGCGGTTAGGGGGGATCGTTTTAAAACGGGTTGTGTCCCGGTTGTGAATCTTTTCCCCTGTCAGGCAGAGCCATTGGTCATAGATTATGGTCGTATGCGGGAGAAGGTGATCCCTGATGCCATGGCCGGTGAGCATCTGGAAGTGTGGTCTATTAATCAGGTCACTGAGATCACCCGTCATATCCCTCAACCGATTCCCCCACTTTACGGGAAAAAGTTTGGCGACAGTGATACTGGGCTTTACTGGTTGGAAGTGGGAGGGAGAGATGCTCAGGGGCGACAGCATAGCTATCTGACCATTTCTGATATTGATTACAATCCAGTAGTGGATGATCGACGCGTATTTGCCATTGAAACATGGTGCAGTAATGGCAACTTTCCCCGCTCGCTGGGAAGTGGTACCCAGTTAACCTGTCTGGACAATATTGAGGTGAGTGGCAAAGTTTATTTGCTGAACAGCCCTACATCTCAAAAACTCCCTCCGACAGGCTACGAAGCTGCCTGGGCTTTGTTGGCACATTTACAGCTGAACTATGAAGATATTTTTGCCGATCGCCACCCGGAGCAGAGCCTGAGGCTGCTGCTGCGTATGTACATGCGCGGCCAGAATGCTGAAGGTGACGCCTGGATTGAGGCTTTACAAAGAGTAAAAATCGAGCCCGTAACTGCGCCTGTTCATATCGGGGGTTATCACTGCCTGGCTCGGGGTATGAAAATCAGGATATATATAGATCCTGACCCTTTACGGGAATCGTCTTTGTACTTGTTGATCCATACTCTGGATCGTCTTGCGGCTAACTATGCCGGCTTTGACAGTTTTCTACAGCTGGAGTTTTCTCTCCAGGGACAGCATGGAGTCCATACCCAGTGTCGTCGTCACCAAGCTCGCCAGGCAGGACTGTAATCCGGCGACTGCAGGAAGATGCTTCCTGTTTTGAGCTGGAACAGGTCTACCGGATCTTCCGTCAGTTGGCACGGAAAAGTGGCCAGAAACAGCCAGTAAAAGCTGTAGTTCGCGCTGTACCAAGGTATTCACGGGAAGAGGTTTTGAGTGCGGAATCTGTTCGTTCTGGCTGGACGGTGGAGTGTGCCGCAGAAGCTTTAACTGGCCCCAGAGGAGTATTGCCTCATTACCTGCGGGATGCTTCTTTAGCAACCGAAGTGGAAGGTGGCGACCGGTCTATGCGGGAGTTTCTGGCACTGTTCGAAGCTCCCTGGCTGGAGCGTGTTGCCCGCAGCAGGGTGAAGTATGACCTTTGTGCGCAGGCAGAAATACAATCCGGGCAGTTAAGTGGCATCCCTCCTCTTGATGATTTGCTTTTGCATTTGCTGCCGGGTGGTCAGAAGTCTTCGAATAAAGAGCGTGATCTGTTTCGCTTTGCCGGTATGTTTAGCTTTGGCCGCCGTAACCTCGAAGGGTTACGACTGATTCTCTGTGACTACTTTAACCAGCGGGTTATTGTCCGTGCGGCGTCTGTGCGTCGTCATCGTATCGATCCGGATGCTTTAGCAGTTATTGGGAACTCGGGTAAGAACTGTAGCCTGGGGCGTGGGGCACCATTAGGCTTGAGTGGTTATTTGGATAGCTGGCGTGTCGATGTGTTACTGATGCCTCGAGATAAAGGGCAGCTACGTTCCACTCTTGACTCTGATGAACTACCTCGGGCAATAAAAAAAGTAACCAATCTTTATCTTGGCGATAGAACACCTTCAGCCGTTTTTGTGATGGCGCGCCGACGATTCCTTAAACGTCCGGTGATCAGTAGCCAGAAACCACAGTGTCAGCTTGGCCAGAGCGTATGTCTGGCTCCAGAACGATATCCTGAAGGTGTCGTTCGAATTCGCTTACGAGTCTAAGTTTCTTCCCTGACCGGGACTTGCCTTTCTGAATAGGAATAGTCGTTATGTTCATGGTTAATCTCACCAAACTCGTTGCCAGACTGGATACCAGTATGCGCCGGGCACTGGAAGTCGCAGCTGGAGACGCAATGGGGCGAGGGCACCATGATATAGAGATTGAACACTGGTTTAAGGCATTGCTGACTGAGCGTAATTCGGAGCTGGCCCAGATTATTGATGGCATGCAGCTGGATCGAAGTCGTTTTGATGATGATCTCATTACCCGACTCAATCGTTTTCGTACTGGGAATGACCGCCAGCCGGGATTGTCATCATCGGTGGTGGAGTTGGCAGAAAATGCCTGGCTCATTGCCTCGGTGAACTATAACCGGCAGTCCATAACTGCGGTTGATTTGTTGCTGGCGGAACTGGATAGGGAAAACAAAAAGCTGGGTGGAGAAAAACTCACCGAAGAGTTTGAAAAAATCTCTATTGAAGGTTTAAAGAAAACAGCAGCAGGAATTTCTCGTAGCAGCGACACAAAAGCACAAGGTGGTGAGAGTGCAGGAGAGCCTAGAGGCGCGGAAGATGGCGGGGCGTTGGAACGTTTTACCATCAATCTGACCGCTCAGGCCAAAGCTGGCAAACTTGATCCAGTGATTGGTCGCCACAGTGAGATTCGCAAAGCCATCGATATTCTCTGCCGCAGACGGCAAAACAACCCTCTGCTGTTGGGCGATCCCGGAACCGGCAAAACGGCTATTGTGGAAGGTCTGGCTCAAGCAATAGTGGCAGAAGAAGTGCCTGATCGGCTGAAAGGTGTTCATCTTCATACGCTGGATCTGGCGCTGTTGCAGGCCGGGGCCAGTATTAAGGGGGAATTTGAGAACCGTCTGAAAGATGTCATCCGCGAAGTTCAGCAGTCTGCTGAACCTGTCATTGTCTTTATCGATGAAGCCCACACTCTAATTGGTGCCGGTGGCGCCAGTGGTCAGCATGATGCGGCCAATTTGTTGAAACCAGCACTGGCTCGGGGAGAGTTTAAAACAGTTGCTGCGACCACCTGGACTGAATATCACCAGTATATGGAAAAGGATCAGGCGCTGGCTCGACGCTTTCAGGTTGTCAGGGTTGGGGAGCCGACTTCTGAAGACTGCGTACAGATATTGCGCGGGCTTGCCGCATCACTGGAAAAACACCACGGTGTTCGGGTTATGGAAGAAGCTATGCTCGCTGCGGTGAATCTTACAGTTCGTTATCTGCCTGCACGACGCTTGCCCGACAAAGCCATCAGTGTATTGGATACTGCCTGTTCCCGTGTGGCTTTGGGGAGACACGCCCGGCCAGAGCACATTGAATCTTTGGAGCAGGAGCAGCGACGTTTAAAACAAGAATATGCCTCCAGAGAAAGAGAAGCGCTGGTGGTTGATGGTGCTGATGAAAAACTGCCTGAACTGAAGCAAAGGCTGGATGAGATCAGTGCTCAGCTGGAGCAGCTGCAAAGCCAGTGGGAAACCGAGAAAACACTGGTTGCGGAAATGACCGAGCTACAGCAATCCATTGATCAGCAATATTCGGAAGGTGTGGAAAAGGTTGATCAGGCTTTGCGTGGCCAGTACCGAGAATGCCGGGAAAAACTGGTGGCCTGTCAGGGAGAGCGGGGGTTAATGCCAGCAGTAGTGGAAGAACCGGTGATTGCTGATGTGCTGTCGTCTTGGACGGGCATTCCACTGGGCAATATTGTTTCCGATGAAATGAATCGCCTGCGGACATTGGAAGAACGTTTATCCAACCGGGTGATTGGCCAGAAGCATGCGCTCTCTGCAGTGGCAGAAAGTTTGCGGGTAGCAAGGGCGGGTTTGATTGATCCCAGCAAGCCTATTGGGGTGTTGTTTTTCTGTGGCCCCAGCGGAACCGGCAAAACAGAAACGGGTTTAGCACTGGCAGATATATTGTTTACCGGTGAGCAGGATATGGTCACCATCAATATGTCAGAGTTTAAGGAAGAGCATAAAGTTTCCATGCTGCTTGGCGCGCCTGCCGGTTATGTGGGTTATGGTGAAGGTGGTGTGCTGACAGAAGCTGTTCGCCGAAACCCTTACTGTATTCTGATGCTGGATGAGTTCGAAAAGGCTCATCCGGGTGTTCATGATATTTTTTACCGTATTTTTGATAAGGGGCGTGTGAGCGACAGCGAAGGGCGTGAAGTCGACTTTCGCAACACACTGATTATTCTTACTTCAAACGCTGCTGCCAGAGATATTGCTGAAGCCTGCCCACTCGACGACGAAGATGATGAAGGCTGGCCTGCTACACGTGACTTGCTGAAAACTATTCGCCCGACTCTGGAACAATATTTTAAACCGGCCTTTCTCGGAAGGATTGAAACCATTCCATTCTATCCGCTGACCAAAGAGCAGTTAAAAACCATTGGTGGGATGGCCATGAAAAAACTGTCACGCCGGGTTGAAGGTCATTATGGAGCCAGCTTTTCCTGGGAAGATGAGGTTCTGGAGCGGTTGGTGAGTTTATGTGACGACCCAAATATTGGTGCCCGGGCTATTGAGCATACCATTAATCGAAAATTGATGCCTCAGCTGGCAACAGCCTGTATTACCCGGCTGGGTGATCGAGAGGATATTTCTAATATTAGAGTTTGCTGGGATGCTGAAACCGATGCAGTGGTGCCGGAGATTTCTTAATACATAGTCTTGAATTAATTCTCGAGCCCTGACCTGTATGTTGCGTAGGTTGTGGTTAGCGAAGCGTAACCCAACACACTCAAAGTACTCTACATTGAAATGTCGGGTTACGTTGCTGCGCGTCTAACCCGACCTACATTGTTAAATAGTTTTAGTGCCAGAAAAATTGAATCAGTGATTCATAACCTGTCTGCGAACATCCGCCCAGTTTGCTCCTTCCTCAGCCACGCGATCTTCAATCTGCTGGAAACGACTGATTTCCTCATCTGAGAGGAAGTGAAGGCAATCGCCACCAAAGAACCATAACAGATCGCGGGGAACGACCGGTGTTAGTTGAGGATGGTTGCCAATAAAACTGAACAACCAGTTCTGCCCCAAATGCCAACCATTAGCCTGATCAGTATCTAATTCATTGCAGGCCTGATGTAAATTCTCTATCAGCTCTTTCTGCTGCTCTTCCTGCACCACTTCTGCCAAAGCTTTTGGCAGTTTTTCTACAAACTCTGCCAGCAGTGCCCGATGAAAAGAGAAGGAATCTGTATGTTCGGTGGTCATGGTATCTACCCGGAAATCGGCACACGTTAGACAAGCTGTTGTACTCGGTCAATAGGGGCAAACAGGATAACCTGTAAAAGTCAGTCATCATTTAAAGCTAAATATTATAAGATCGCGGTTTGCATTAGTTTTTAGTCATATCGGAGTGACATGGCAGACGCTCTTACGATTCGCGATTTGCGAAAAACTTACGACAATGGTCACGAAGCCCTGAAGGGCATTGACTTGACTGTCGGCCCAGGGGATTTCTTTGCCTTGCTGGGGCCAAACGGTGCTGGTAAGTCGACAACCATTGGCATTATTTCCTCGCTGGTGAATAAAACATCCGGCTTTGTCGATATTTTTGGTTACGACATTGACCGCGAGCTGGTGAAAGCCAAGTGCCAGCTGGGTGTTGTACCTCAGGAGTTTAATTTCAATCAGTTTGAGAAAGTCCAGGATGTTGTGATTACTCAGGCGGGTTATTACGGCATTGCTGGGAAAGAAGCCCGCAAACGTTCTGAGAAATATTTGAAACAACTGGGTCTATGGGATAAGCGTGATACCCAATCCCGTATGTTATCTGGCGGTATGAAGCGCCGTTTGATGATTGCCCGGGCTTTGATTCATGATCCCCGTCTTTTGATTCTTGATGAGCCAACCGCCGGTGTTGATATTGAATTACGCCGTAGCCTGTGGGAGTTTGTTCAGGAAATTAACGAGGCTGGTACAACCGTTATTTTGACAACCCACTATCTCGAAGAAGCTGAACAGATGTGCCGCAATATCGCCATCATTAACGAAGGGGATATTGTCGAAAACACCAGCATGAAAGAGTTGCTGTTGAAGTTGGATCGGGAAAGTTTCTATCTGGATGTGAAGCAGGGTGTTCCTGAGCAGGCCAGGTTTGCCGGATACGACGTACGCCGTGTTGATGATCACACTCTGGAAGTGGAAGTGAATAAAACCCAGGGGTTGAATGGATTGTTCCGGCAGCTGAGTGAATATCAGGTGGATGTGGTCAGTATGCGCAACAAATCCAACCGCCTGGAAGAACTGTTTGTTGATATGACCAAGCGTTAATCACGCTGAACAACAAATAAATAACGAGTTAAGGCTTTGATAAAGCTCTTTTAAGACCTGTATTGAGAATTCAAAGAAAAGATGGGAATACATCAGAACTGGATTGCTTTCTGCACCATTTTTATTAAAGAGGTACGGCGCTTTTTGCGTATCTGGCCTCAGACGTTGTTACCCCCCGCCATTACCATGGGATTGTACTTCGTTATTTTCGGGAATGTGATTGGCTCCCGTATTGGCACCATGGGCGGCTTTGATTATATGACCTTTGTGGTGCCCGGACTGGTGATGATGTCTGTGATCACCAACAGCTATTCCAATGTATCTTCGAGTTTTTACAGTAATAAATTCCAGAAGAGTGTTGAAGAGCTGTTGGTTTCTCCGGTGCCAAACTGGATTATCCTGGCCGGTTATGTGGCTGGTGGTGTTTCCAGAGGTTTGATGACCGCGACTATTGTTATAATTCTGTCGCTGTTTTTCGTGGATTTTCAGGTCTTCAACATTGGCATTACTTTGCTGGCGGTGCTGCTCACAGCACTGATGTTTGCTCTGGGCGGCTTTATTAATGCGCTGTTTGCCAACAGCTTTGATGATGTTTCTATTATCCCAACCTTTGTTCTGACACCCCTGACCTATCTGGGCGGTGTGTTTTATTCGGTGTCTGTTCTGCCTGAGTTCTGGCGTGGCCTGTCACAGATTAACCCCATACTTTATCAGGTGAATGCTTTCCGTTATGGCATGCTGGGCTACAGTGGTGTAGTCGACTTGGGTATGGCGTTTGCCATTATGGTTGTGACTGTGGCCGTGCTGTTTGCAGTATCCCTGCATCTGCTGAACAAAGGTAAAGGACTGAGAAGTTGATCCGTGAGTGTGTGATCTATGAGTAATAGCGTTAACGATTCCCCCCTTGGCCAGCACAGCGAGTACATCAGCGAGTATGATGCTGACCTGCTGTTCCCCATTCCTCGAGCGCCCAAGTGGGAAGCTCTTGAGCTGGATGGTCAGTGCCTGCCATTTACCGGTACAGACACCTGGAATGGTCCCGAACTGTCCTGGCTGGATAGTAAAGGCAAACCTGTGGTAATGGCCGGTATATTTGTTCTTCCCGCCAATTCTCCCAATATTATTGAGTCCAAATCCTTCAAGCTATATTTGAACTCTTTTAACCAGACCCACTTCTCTTCGTCCTCTGTGGTACGGGATACCATGGCCAGAGATCTTTCGGCTGCAGCTGGAAAGCCTGTTGAAGTGAGACTGCAGAGTCTCAGTGATATTCAGCAGCAGGGCATTGAGCCTGTAGCGGGAGAGTGTATTGATGGTCTGGATGTGGCTATTGATACTTATACGCTGGAAACAGGCTTTCTGGAGTCAGATAAGGAGCAGATTGTCAGTGAAACTCTGCATACCAATCTTTTGAAATCTAACTGTCCGGTCACCGGTCAACCTGACTGGGGTACGCTGGTTATTGATTACACCGGGCCAAAGCTAAACAGGGAAGGACTACTGAAATACATCTGTTCTTTCCGCCAGCACCAGGATTTCCATGAACAGTGTGTTGAGCGCATTTTTATGGATATTAAACGACTCTGTGGTGCCCAGAAATTAACAGTTTACGCGCGCTATGTAAGACGGGGTGGCCTGGATATTAATCCATGGCGCAGTGACTGTGGTCTGGAAGATAAGAACCAGCGCTTGGCTCGTCAGTAATAATGAATGAGACAGGTAATCAAGTTACCTGTCTCATTTATAGGATTAAGCTTCGTTGCTTAGGGTTCTGTCTTTGAGCTGTCGTGCTGCTTTGTTTAGTGCGCGAATGGCTTTATTACGTTCAATCGGATCCAGTCTTGCTGAATCCATATAAAGTGAGAATCCCTGCAGCTCTTCATCAATCCAGCTTGGGTTAGCGCCTAGGTCTTTCCTGAAATCAATGACCTGATAAACCGACATGGGCTGCTGAACACCTTTAATCATAATGGGCTTCGAGCGCCGGCACATGATTTGGTTTTCTATCAGTGCATAGGTTTCTTCTGATATAAGGATTTCGTTAGAACCGGCAAGTGCTTCAAGGCGGCTGGCAAGGTTTACGGTGCGACCAACCAGTGTGTAATCCATACGGTCTCGGGTACCGAAGTTGCCTACATTGCAGTAGCCGGTACTGATACCCATCCGAATATTCAGGCTTTGAACGATGCCCTGATTGCGCCATTTCTTGCGCATAACTTTCATATGGCGGCGCATCTCTATGGCCATGGCCAATGCCGCTCTGGCATTCTGCCGGTCCCCTCGTGAAGTGGGATCGCCAAAGAACACCATAATGCTGTCGCCTATGTATTTGTCGATGGTGCCGCCATGACGAAGAGCGATGCGAGACATTTCATCAAGATAATCATTGAGCAGGGTAGAGAGCGCTTCAGGCTCAAGTTCATCACTTAACTGGGTGAACCCTTCAATATCTGAGAAGAACACAGTCAGGCGACGTCGTCTGGTTTCAACGCGCTGCATCTTGTCTTTACCGCGATAAATCAGTTCCCGAACCTGTGGCGACAGGTAATTAGCCATGGTTGTTGTCAGCCAGGTCTGCTTCTGCATTTCTTTGCGTTCTGCCGCCACTTTTTCTATGTATTGATATTGCCGGCTTCTAAAGAAATAACCGTGATACAGGAAAAAGGCGAGAGTTGAGAAGAAGGCTATGGCTTTTAAAATGGGGTTTGCTTCCAGGGTCAAGGGCACAGAATAAACCAGCCAGGCTGAACCGCCCCCAGCAAACATCATGACTATTTGAAACAGGGAGAACTTATAACCAAAGTGAGATATGCCCTGGTACAGCAGCATAAGCAGATAGGCTGCAAAAATTTCCAGGCCAGGCTGTAGGTAATAAGCAAAAGCACTGATCAAAAAAGTATCTATAGCAAGCGTAACAGTATGCTGCCTTGCGGGGTTTTTGATCAGTTTTAAGAATTTTGTGCTGAGCAGAGGGTAAAGCACTGCCGCGGGTAAAATCCACAGACAGACTGGGCTGGTAATACCCAGAAACAAAGACGTAGCCAGAAGTGCTACCGTCATAACCCACAGGATAATACGATCTCTTGTTGGACCAGGTTCTTCTGACAGCAGGCTAAGAAAATTATCGGAAGAATTATTATTTGTATCGTTCGCCATAGATGGCGATGCTCCACTTACCTTTTTATACCCGCACAGACTATAGGTTTACTCTGTCTCTGTCGATGGTCGGCTGGCCACTGGCCCTTTAATAGAGCTATCATGCGATTTTCTATATGCGCTGGGGGGCTGTATGGACGCGCTGGAACTTTTGTTGTCACGGATTTCTGTGCCAGCATTAACAGAGCCGGGACCAACCCGAGAACAGTATCAAACCATGATTCAGGCTGCCTTTCGAGCACCGGATCATGCTCATCTTCAGCCTTATCGCTTTATACGGATTGCGGGTGATCGCCGTCATGCCCTCGGCGAAATTATGCTGAAAGCGGTTCTTGAACGGGATTCTGAGCTTAGTGAAGGGCAGCAGGCAAGGTTATTGAAGAATCCTCTCCGGGCACCTGAGTTGTTATTGCCCGTACTGACCCCGAAAGAACATCCGAAAGTGCCAGAGGTGGAGCAGGTTCTCTCGCTGGGAGGCGCTGTCAATAATATCCTCAATGCAGCCCATGCGATGGGAATAGGAGCTATGTGGCGAACAGGGCTGATCTGCTACGAACCCTCAATTGCCCGTGATTTAGGGTTGGCTGACCATGAAAAGCTTTATGGCTTTATTTACCTTGGTACTCCTGCCGGGAATAGAAAAACCGTAGAGGCTATCAAGCCGGAAGATTTCCTGTCGGACTGGTAAGACAGATAATCATAGGTCGGTCCGTATAACCTTTCTCTCACCCTTTGAAGCCGTCAAGGTAACGGCTTCATCATCACTTTTCTTCTCTGTTCCTGGGTTTATATAGCTTCAGCGAATATCAGTTCTTCAGTGCGATTCCCAATTGATGGGGGGCTTTCTGTTCTCGACTTGTATCCTTTTATTGATATGTGGCGGGAAGTCCGCGATACCGGATGTATGGGAGTAAAGGATTATGAGTGTGCTCAGAAATGTGCTGGGGGCTCTTGGAGGAGATCATCATCTTCTCGGGAAACTGCAGGATGGCGTGACCATTGCCCAGTTTAAGAATATCCCCGATGACGTTCTTGAATCGATATATGCCTTGGCTTACAGCCACTACCAGAGCGGCAGTAATCAGGAAGCTCACGACCTGTTCCTTTACCTCTGTTTTCATGATCACACCAAGGCACGTTTTCTGGCTGGCTTTGGGGCGACCTGCCTGAAGCTTGGCAAACATGAGCAGGCTGCCCAGATTCTGGAGCTGGCGGCAGAGATGGATCCCAGCGATCCCGGCCCAGCATTGAATCTTGCGCATACCTGGGAATCCATGGGCGACAAGGAAAAAGCCAGAGATGCGCTGCTAGTTGCTTCCGCAAGAGCGGGTAAAGATACCCAGTTCCAGCCCATTAAAAAGATTGCCGACTCCATGATGGAGCGTATGGCACCAACTCCAGGAGAATAACCATGGCTACAGATGGCGTTGGCGGCCTTCAGCACGCAAGGCAGGCAAATTACAATCAGCAGCTGCATGAGGCGAAAGCTAAAGAACAGGTGGCCGCAGGATCTCTGGGAGCAGGAAACAGTGTTGGTTATTACCAGAGTGGTGTTCAGCCTATAGGAAATGATGGGCGTGTTGTGCCTATTCCTGCCCCGGTTGCTGGCTCTGCAAACTTCCCAGTCAATATGAGTGAGCTGGAGGCTTTATTGCAGGGGTTACAAACTGAGTCCGAAGAAACCATTAACCAGACCAATGAGCAAGCCACTCTTGCCAACCGAGAAAAAACAAAAAGCGCTCGTGAGAAACGTATTCAGGATCTGGAATCCCAGCTTGACCCTTCAAAGAATGATAAAAAAGATAAATGTGCCACGGCCAAAATTGTTCTTGGTGCACTTTTGCTACCGGCAGGTGCTGCGTTGTTGGCTGATGGTATTCAGGATAAGAAAGCTGTTAAGGCGACTGATAGTGCCCACAAGCAGATGCTGGGCGCACATTTCGGCGAAGGGGCAGGGCAGGTGGAGTCTTTTTCCAAGGAGTATGCCAAAGATTCTATTGAACATGAGTTTACCGGTAAACCTATCGATACCCCAAAACACCTTACGCAGCTGAATGAATTGAAAGCCAAGGGTGTTATTGATGAAGATCTTCATCAGGACTTAAGTCAGATGGTCGCAGAAGGTGCCAGCCCGGATGCCATCGATGACCGTATTCTCAATGATGCTATTCAAGGCTATGTGGATGGAACTTCACCTAAGAACGAGCAAATTGAGCGTTTAGGTGAGCGTATTGCCAGCAGAGAACTGAGCGGTGGAGATATTGATGATGGTATCCGCTCGGTTGAAAGTGATCTTGCCCAGGCTCGGGAAATGCAGGCCAATGACGATGATTTCCAGCAGTTCCTTGCTCAACTGGCCATGATGATGGAAGAAGAGCAGAAAGGACTCAGTGAAGTTATCGAGAATCTGCAAAATGGCCAGACGGTAACTCTGGAAGGTGCAAAAAATATGCTGCATACCAAAGGGCAGATTAACCCGACTGTGTAACAGTTAAATCACCCCCCAAAACCAAAAGTCAGGCTCTAGGCCTGACTTTTTCTTTTCGGTTTACTCAACCCAGTTGATAACGTGCTCTTCCCAGTCTTCCTCAGGAACCCGGGTATCAGGAATAACCCGGTCTTTCACCGAAATCCCTGCTAGATGAACAGTTTCCGTGGTGCCGGATACCAGAGGGTGCCACTCTGGCAGATCTTTACCTTCTGAGATGATCCGGTAAGCACAGGTGCTTGGCAGCCAGTGAAACTCTGGTACATGTTCTGGTTTCAGCCAGATGCAGTTAGGTACCTTGTTGTTACGATCTTCGTAGATGGTGCAGCGACAGTTGTCTTCCTGAAGGTAGTGGCATACCAGTTCTGTGTAATACACATCGCCAGTGTCTTCATCTTCCAGCTTCTGCAGACAGCAGCGGGCACAGCCGTCACACAGGGATTCCCATTCGTCACGGCTCATCTGTTCAAGGGTTTTGGTTTTCCAGAAGGGCTTCTGGCTATCGGTAATCTGGGTCATTCAACTCTACAACGGAAGACCGTTATTGTGGATCGTTAAAACAAAGCAGTTCATCAGGCAGGGTGATGGCATAGTCATCCTTCTCCTGATTCTGAGTGATCTGCAGATAATAGCCCTGGCTGTTGATTTTGCTGAGAACTTCTTCAGCATCGGCCTGGGCCAGTTTGCGTTCTGGAGTGAGTACAAAGTCGGCCACAAGAATCGGGTCGCCCATCAGGTCATTTAACTCTGAAGGGATGCTTTCGAGCCCTTTCAGCTTGTTAATGTAAAGGTATAGCCCTTCCCGACGCTCTGTCTTGTAGACAGATACCACCATCTTCATAACTGTACTCCCCGTTATAAATTGTTATTGCTGTTTCTGAAAATTCTGAGAATTTAAATGTTTAATCATCGGTTTGAGCACCTCTTCTACCCGCCATCCGGTTACATTGGAGGGGGGGGTGAACTCCGATGTTTTCAGCCAGCCTCTCAGCAGGCTGCCAGTCCAGGCTTTCGATGGGATAAGCTCAGGTAGTAATCCGAGCTCCGCAGCCTGGTGTTTGCAGAATTTCTTAATGGCATCCACGCAGGGTTGCACTTTCTTAGGCAATGGCCCTGCAGGTTGTTCCGGCCACTCGGGCTTCGGGACCTGCTGACCTTTCTTCACCTGCATCAGAATTTCATTGCCAGATTGGCGAATAGTTTGTGGCTTCAGGGTTTTGATCTGTCGAAGATCATGAAGAGTTTTTGGTTGAACTCGTGCCAGATCCCATAAGGCTCCCGCCGGTGCCAGTCTGTTTCGAGACAGATTTCGTTCCCGGGCTTGAGTTTCTCGCCAGTAACAAAGCTGTTGCAGAACAGCCAACTGTTGTGGGCCGAGCTTCCAGGCCAGTTTGACATCCCGCCAGGCCTGTTTGGGATCGGTATCTGTACCAACAGATTGAATCTGGCGTTCGCAGTCTTCCCGGTGCCAATCGGAGAACCCCTTGTCTTCGAGAGCTTGAGCCAGCTTTGGATAAGCTTTGCCGAGGTAGAACACATCCAAAGCCGCGTAATTGATTTGCGACTCAGTCAGAGGGCGGGCCAGCCAGTCCGACCGGGTTTCTCCCTTGGACACACTGATATCCAGCAGTTCGGCAATCAGGCGCTGATAACCCATGGAAAAATCCAGCCCGGCA
The DNA here is from genome assembly GCF_058148445.1 of Parendozoicomonas sp. 2304DJ65-17. Taxonomy (NCBI): domain Bacteria; kingdom Pseudomonadati; phylum Pseudomonadota; class Gammaproteobacteria; order Oceanospirillales; family Endozoicomonadaceae; genus Parendozoicomonas; species Parendozoicomonas sp. 2304DJ65-17. The sequence goes on along the minus strand of NZ_JBYVJV010000004.1, from coordinate 110,696 downwards.
TAGGCGGCGGCAATCTGGGTATCAAAGACATTCACCGGCAGTTGGCCGGTGAGGTGCCGGAACAGTTCCAGATCTTCGCTCATGGCATGCATGACTTTGGTGACGTCTGGATTTACCAGAAACTCGGTAAAAGCTGACCAGTCAGAAATGGCCAGAGGATCAATCAGCCAGACATCATCATCCACCCCGACCTGAATCAGGCCAGGGATCGGCCAGAAAGTTTTGGTTCGCATGAACTCGGTATCCAGCGTTAACCAAGGTTGCTCCTGCCAGAGGGCGACAGCCTGATTGAGCTGTTTGTTCTCAGTCAGCCAGTGGATACGGGGTTGAGACATGCAATTACCGGAAAGAGGGAAAACCCGCATTATACGGGGAACCGTGGCTATCGGCTATTCCGGCGGTGATGCATTTTCATGCCAGCTGAAATTGCGTGTAACCAGTCACTTTGGGTGTCATACTCCAGCCACGATAAAAATTATGGATCTAACAACAAGAAAATCAGGGAGTGTTCCTATGACAAGAAATGTCTGGGTTCTTTTTCTCGCTCAGGCGATGGCTTTTTGCGCGACCCCGCTTATGGTATTTGCTGGGGCGTTGGCCAGCCGTGATTTCGCTCCCTCGCCAGCCTTATCAACTCTGCCCGTTGCCGCGGTTTTCACTGGGACAGCTTTATCCGTATACCCGGCAGCGCTGTTAGCAAAGGGTTTTGGCCGCAAAGCCGTATTTATGGGAGCAATGGTTGTTGGCATTGTTGCCGCTCTGCTGGCTAGTTATTCCTTGAAAATTCAATTCTTTGCTGGCTTTGTGGTGTCCAGTCTGCTGATTGGTGTGATGGTAGCCGCAGTACAGCAGTTCCGTTTTGCCGCTATGGAAAGTGTGAGACCTGAACTGATGCCGGTGGCTGCGTCCCGGCTGTTGAGTGCAGGCCTTATTTCTGCGGTTCTGGGGCCTGAGCTGGTTGTTTTTGGACAATCGGTGATGGATGACAAATTTGTTGGAGCCTTTCTTCTGCTGACCGGTTTATTTGTTCTGGCACTGGTTGTTTTGCTGGTGGGCTTTCGTAACCCGGTGATGAGTCAGGTTGATAGCAATAAGGTTTCTGCAGGAAGTAAGACTGATTTGTTAACCCACAGTGGTTTTCTGGTGGCGGCACTGAGCGCAGGTGTTGGTTATGGAGTAATGAGCTTCATTATGACCGCAACGCCTATCAGTATGCATGAAATGGATTCTTTCTCACTGGTAGATACCAAACTGGTGATTCAAAGCCATATTCTGGCGATGTTTATTCCTTCTTTATTTGCCGGGCGTCTGATACTTCAACTTGGTCATGTGAAGATGATCACCATGGGACTGCTTGCGTATGTTCTTTGTGTAGTGATTGGGATCATTGATAACCAGTGGCTCCACTATTGGTGGGCGCTTTTGTTGTTGGGTATTGGCTGGAATTTCCTGTTTGTGGCCGGTACATCGCTGTTGCCGAAAATGTACCGGGCGGAGCAGAGTCATCAGGCTCAGGGTATAAATGATCTGCTGGTTTTCTGCTCCCAGTCTCTGGGAGCTTTAACGTCCAGTTTCGTGCTGTATCAGATTGGCTGGGAAGGGCTTCTTGTCCTGACATTGCCGATTCTGGTTGCTATGTTGGGGCTGCTGATGTTTTGGATACGCCGCGGCCGGCCCCAGGCTACTGCTCTTGAGGGTGTTTAATACTTGCAGTTTTTAGAGCCTGTTGGTTGTGGAGCCAGGTTGTAATTATATCTGGCAGGGGCTGAGCTTCTCCGAGAACATCTTCAGGAGACACAAGCCTGCCTTTTTTCAGGCAGGCTTCTTTGACCAACCCTGTCGCAAATAATTTATCGCCTGAACGGAATTCATGGTGGTAATACACATATTTCCCATCCCAGCCTGCGATTCTGGAGTAAACATCAAAGCGTTTTTGTCGACCAATAGGTTTGATATAGACAAGCTGTTGGGCCGCAATCATGCGAGCAGAAAAATGCCCGGCTAACGCCAGCCTTGCACCATGCCAGAGAGGAAAACGCCCCAGCTCCATAAGGTTAAAAAAGCGCTGGTTTGGCAGATGGTCCCGTAGTCTGAAATCATGGGGCCATGCCCGAAAACTGGTTTTCGATGTTTTATAAACGGAGCTTTTAGGCGACAGATAACAGCGAATTAAAAGGATTGCTAGACGAAAAACCAGATTCATTTGTGTACTTCTTATTAACGGCTTTTTGTTGGGCGCTATTGTCCTGTTCAAGTGCAGAGCCGGCAATGATTTTTATGCAGAATTACACTGTCGTCTGAGCCAGCCACAGATCATGTTTGTTGCACAGGCTTGTTGCATACAGTGGCCCTGTATATTCCTCCAGTTTGAACAGAGAAACCGGCTGTCTTTCTACTTCTGGGTTGAATAATTTTTCATCAATAAGGTTGTAACCCCGGTCAAACAACTGGTGCTTAACGATGTAGTGTTCATAACCTCTCATTTCATGGTTGGTTTCCACACGGATGGTTTTACCCTGAGGGGTATCTACCGGAGTGATAATGGGAAGATGAGTTTTTGCTTTGTGGGCAAAACGGCCCGGTTGTTCGGCGGTAAAGATCAGATTACCAAAAACATTGTTACTGCTGAGGGTTTTGCCCGCCGATGGAAAAGCGATCAGTGCCCCTGTTGTTATTGTACCAGCATAAAGAAAGAAGCGTCTGTTCATAAGGAATTGGCCTTTTAATGCTTATTTACCAAGGCTCCTAGGCATAAGTACGCATGCCTGCGAATGCGTCAGTGCAGTATCGTGACTATGAATATGTGGCTAGATAATAGCCAAAGTAAAATAGTTAAGAGGTAAATATGGCTCAGTCTGTACATGGTCGTAACGTTTTGAAGCTAGTTCTGGAGTCTGAGCAGGCACAACCTCGCGCACAACTGCTGCAGGTAATCGCGGATCAGTTTGGCGCAGAAGCTGAATTCCACACCTGCTCCGTTAAGGGACTGAGCGCAGAAGCTTTGCTGGAACTGTTCCTGGGTAAAGGCAAACTGGTAGAAAGTGCTGAAGGCATCGTTGCTGATGCCTCTAAAATGTGCAGCCATCACTGATAAGCTGTCAGGCATTATTGCTATTGCAATAGTGCCTTATTCTTTTTCCTCTTCCCCCATAAGGTGTGTGCCCGCCAGCCGGTCTGTCAGAACCGGGTAGCGATCAAGGGTTGGCAACTCATAATGCCACCACTCATACGGATGGCACCGAAATCCCGCCGTATGCATTAATCCTGCAAGTGTCAGCCGGTTTCTTAATGCCTCATCACTGATCGACGTATTATTGTGGTGCGCTAAATCCCTGAAATCATCAAACCCAGTCCCCATGTCGAGCAGTTCACCGGTTTTGGCCGATTCCAGAGTCAGGTCAACAGCAATTCCGCGGCAGTGGGTGCGCGGGCCGTTATCCGGTGGAGATATATAGCGGGAATCGGGGTGGTAATCCCAGAGTTTCTGCTGGGCTTCCAAGGGCCGGAAGGTATCCCAGATATGGAGTTGAAGCCCCAATGTGGCCGCGATTCTTCTGGCTGTTTCAAGCTTTTTGGCGGTATCCCTGTGAACATAAGCTTTGGCTTCGGCGTAAATCTGCTTGCCGGTAAAGTTATTATCTGCGGCCAGGCGAATATCCAGTGTTATTCCGGGCATTGAGTCATCAAGCTGAACCAGTGAATCGAGCATTCAGGTGTACCATTTTTTAATCGGTCTTCAGACAGGGTAGACAATAGGTTTTCCAACAGCCTGTCGGAAAACGGCACAGGACATGCATAGTCAGGGATAAAGCAAGAAAAAGCATAGGGATAAGTTGCTATGGCTTATCAGGCCCTGAGAAAAATAGATGAGGAATTTGCTCAGTTCGCGGAGGCGTCGACGCTTGATGATGCTCCCCAGGATTTGATCCGCAGGCACCGTAACAGGCAGCATGGCCTGGCACTGTGTGCACAGATGTTGAGCCTGGTGGGCCATATTCAGCACCATCGGGGAGCCAGCCTGGCAGTTTTGGCTGGAGATGTGTTCTTTGAACAGCGCTTAATGAGGCTTCAGCATCAGATACGCAGTCAGCTCGATCAACTGCTTCTGGAAAAAGAACAGCTGAATCTGCAGCTGGTACTGGGATTGTATCAGGAGTGGTTAACCCTCAGTCGTCAGTGGCGGCAAGATCAGCCTCTGACAAATTATGAGCTTCACAGTCATCTTATTGAGCAGCTGTTACGTCTTCTCTGGCAAACGGCGAGAAAATCAGAGAGTGGCTGCTTTGTTGAAGGCATTCCCCTGATGCGCTTTGTTCTGAATGATCTTGCACGGTTAAAAGAGCTGGCCGGCCAGATGCGGGGACTGGTTTGTCACCGACTTTATCTTACCGAACCGTCCCGCCGACTGAATGCTCGTATTGCCTACAGTCTGAGTGAAGCGCAACGGTATATTGCCAATGTTAGAGCCACCATGACTAAGTTTGTGGCTTTGTCTGACACCCAGAAGAAACTGTTTGATCCGGCCATCACGGTGCTGGCAAGAGAAAATATTATTCCCCGGCTTGAGGCCGTTATTGTGAGGATTCAGTCTTTGCAGAATGGCAAAAGCGAGTCGGTGCTTGACCCGGTCAGCTATTTCAGCCTGATGACCCGAATTATGACCGGGCTGGAAGATGCTCTTCAGCAGGGTTTGAATGGTATAAGCCGTTCGCCGGAACCGGCCTTGGTGGCATGGATAGAGGGTTCCCAAAAGCCCTCTACCCATGAGTAGGTCTCAGGCCGCCTGAGAGAAGCTCGCGCTTTCTTCTGAAGTCTGCTTCTGAGCAGTCTTTTTCATCAATAGTGCTTGCAGGCGATTCAAGAGTACGCCGTACAGAGGAAGGAACAGGGCAAGGGATATAGCCAGTTTCCAACCGTAATCTACCAGGGCAATCTCCATCCAGTTTGTTGCCATAAAGGCATCGGTGGATCTGTAAAAAGCGATACTGAAGAAGCTGATGGTATCAATCATATTGCCCAGAATCGTGGACGCTGCCGGAGCAATCCACCAGGCTTTTAGTTGGCGAAGACGATTGAAAATAGTGATATCCAGCATCTGCCCGATCAAATAAGCCGAGAAGCTGGCAAAGGCGATACGAGCCACAAACAGATTAAAGCCGTTCAGGCCGTCTGGCTGATATCTTCCTTCATAAAACATCACCGAAACCAGATAGGATACAGTCAGGGCTGGCAGCATGGCGCGCAGGATAATCTGTCGGGCGGGCTGTCTGCCAAAGATGCGTACAGTCAGGTCTGTGGCCAGAAATACAAATGGAAATGTAAAGGCGCCCCAGGTTGTGTGGAGACCAAACATCTGAAATGGAATCTGAACCAGATAATTACTGGCTGTGATAATAGCGATATGGAGCAGTGTCATAGTCAGAATCAGTCGTTTGTACTGGTTAGCGCTTGATTCTGTGGAGATCGCAGAGAGATCAATCCTTGGCATTGTTTACCTTTTTCGTTAGCGCGAGGTGAGGGAACTCGAAGGCGCCGGATTTTACAGGTAATTCTTTTTTTGTCTATTAGTGCGTTTTCTTATAGCAGGGGATTACTTCAGGAATTGCCACGCATTGAGCAGTAACAATAAGGTTGTGAGTATTTGCCAGGTGAGCACGGGGTTGCGCTCTATAAGCGGCTTACGTTGTTTTTTTGCAAAGTCGGGGTTGGGTTTACTGAGATCCTGAATAAATTCAGACATCGCCGCATATCGTTCGGCAGGGTTTGGCTTAAGAGCCTTGGCGAGTGCAAGGTCAATCCAGGCTGGTAGGTCTTCCCGTATTTCCCGTGCGCTGTTGTACTGAAGATGTTTGTAGTGCCTGACCCGAATGCTATAGCCTGCCTGCTCTTTATAAGGTAGCTGGCAAGTTAACAGCTCATAGGCAATAACGGCGATGGAAAACTGGTCAGCACGTTCATCGACAATTCCGTCGAGAAAATATTCCGGTGCAATATAGTTTTTTGTGCCGGGTGGCGTATCGGTTTCCAGTGTGGAGTACGCTTCCTGTTCTCCGGTGATATGGGCAGCACCAAAATCGATCAGACGAATGCGGCCATCCTTATCCATCATAATGTTTTCTGGCTTAAGGTCCTGGTGCAGAATCTGTAAACGGTGCAGGCTGCGCACGGCACTGACAATCTGGCGAACAATTTCTCTAACAACCACTGGAGCAGGATGAGGATTGTCTACTATCCACTCCCTGAGAGTCTGGCCCTGTATATATTCGCAGGCGTGATACAAGTGACGCCGTTCAGGTTTGGGCGAATAAACTTCCATTATGGCTGGATGGCTTATGCGTCGGCCAATCCATTCTTCTCTGATAAATCGCTCCAGATGTTCAGGGTCATCCTCAAAATTAACCGAAGGTGTTTTCAGAATCACTTGCTGGCGATTCTTGTCAATATCCTCGGCAAGATACAGTTGGCTGCGGCTGCTGGCATGTATCTGTTCCAGAATGCGATAGCCTTCGAAATGTTGTCCGGGATAAAGATCGGGAGGGATTCTTAACTGTGCCAGTTGAGCCAGTTTTTCTTCAGGTTGTTCTGCGGGAAGGGTTAATACCCGACCGGTAATACAGGTCAGGTTATCTGTACTGCCCTGGTTAAGGGCTGTTTCAACAACAGTCTGGCAAAGCTTTGGCAGATCACTGTTCTGTTCCCGAAGTGCTTCCTGAAGCTGTGATACTGACAAAACATCGTGAATACCATCGGTCGTGAGCAGAAATAAATCATTTTCTTCTACGGCTTCTGTCTGGTAATCCACCTCAACACTGGGAGCCATACCCAGAGCCCGCCCTAAAAAGTGACGACCAGCCATGGACGATGTGTGATCTCTGGTCAGGCATTCCAGTTCTCCACGACGATAACGCCATACCCGCGAATCACCCACGTGTAGAATATGAGCAGTGGTTGATTTAATGATGATGGCAGAGAATGTTGTGCACCAGCTGCCTTCATCCATTGGGCTGTGATTGCCTTGCTGAAACAACCAACGGTTCAGGGCGCTTAAAACTTTGGCTGACCCGTTTCGTACCGTCCAGGAATCCGGAGTGCTGTAATAATCGCTGGTGAAACTGCTGGTGCTGGTATGGCTGGCTTGTCTGGCATGGGTGCAGGCACTGACCCCATCGGCAACCGCAAAGACTGCGCCTTTATGGAGCAGTGTGCCAGGACTACCAGGTACTTCAATAGACCAGGCATCCTGATTCTCAGGTTTCACTCCGGCACGGCTGCAGGCAGCCGTGTTCAGAGTCAGGGAGCTTTGCACGAGCGTAGACATGAATCGATTATTTCACATCTATCATGGTGACGGAGCCATCAGGCATGGTTTCAGCAATCTGCCCTTTGGGTTCTTCCAGAAACAGCAGAGCGGTAAAACCAAGCAGTGCTGTTGCGGCAATAACCAGAAAGAAAGTCTCATAGCTCACCAGTGATAGTACAGTCAGATAGAAAACTGCCCCAACGTTACCATAGGCACCGGTCATACCTGCAATCTGACCTGTCAGGCGTCGCTTGATCAGGGGAACAACAGCAAAAACAGCACCTTCGCCGGCTTGTACGAAGAAAGAGCAGGTCATGGCTGCCACAACAGCAAGGGCTAGTGGCCAGGTGGAATCAATCACTGACATAACGGCATAACCAACGGCGAGTCCGGCAGTCAGTACCAGCAACGTGGTTTTACGACCAAAGCGATCACTGATCAGACCGCCGCCAGGGCGGGACATCAGGTTCATAAAGGCATAGGCTGATGCAACCAAGCCTGCCATAACCGGGTCAAGGCCAAATGTGTCGGCGAAGAACAGAGGCAGCATGGAAACCACGGCCAGCTCAGAACCGAAAGTGGTAAAATAGAGAACATTCAGTACCGCAACCTGCTTGAATTTGTACTGGTGGATAGCAGGAACAGGTTTTACAAAGATCTCTTTGTTTACCTGCCAGGCTTTCCAGCTTTCCAGCAGGTACAAAGCCGCAAGGCCGAAATAAATACCTGTGGCTGTAGTCGCCGCCAGCATATTTACGCCTTTTGGAGAAAGCTTCCATGTCAGCAGTGCCAGCGCCGTATACATGGGGATTTTCATGATCAGCAACAGATAGAAGTCGCCTTTAGATGTGACTTCCATGGCGCCGATATTCTTAGGGCGAAAGTAGGTAGAGCCTTTCGGTGTATCGGTGACAGAGAAGAAATAAATAACACCATAAATAAGGGAGAGGGCACCGGTTACACCGATGGCATAACGCCAGCCATCTTCACCGCCAAACCAGAGTGCCAGTGCGGGAAGAGTCATAGCCGCTGCCGCTGAACCAAAATTACCCCAGCCCCCATAAATACCTTCCGCTGTGCCCAGTTGGCGAGCCGGAAACCATTCAGAAACCATACGGATACCAATCACAAAGCCAGCGCCAATTGTTCCGAGCAGGAAGCGAGCTATGGCAGCCTGTTCGAAGGTATCCGCTGTCGCATACATAAAGGCCGGAATGCTGCAGATAATCATAAGGGCGGAATAGGTGCGGCGTGGGCCGAACTTGTCGGTCAGCATGCCGATAATCACCCGAGCTGGAATGGTCAGGGCAACGTTGAGAATCAACAGGGTTTTTAATTGAGCTCTGGTCAGGTCTAACGACTCTGCAATGGCAAGCGCCAGAGGTGCATGGTTGAACCAGACGAAAAAAGTAATAAAGAAGGCGATCCAGGTCATATGCAGGATGCGCATATTTCCACTGAATGACAGCAGGTTAATTCTATCGGGGTTGCTCATTGTCTGACCCTGTGGGTTGTTATTCTTAATTGGAATTGTTTGGCGCAAGTCTGAGCAAATATGAGGCCAACACTTGTTAGGTCCTTTGGTTATGGGGCTTTTGATAAGAGTTTGGCATTGTGTATGCGCTTTTTGAGGGCTGTTTTGAATCTGGTTTGGTTAGCAAATGGTGCACGCCTTCTTTCTCAATAAGGTGCATGTGCTTTTGTGGTGCGGTCTACGATTTGGGTCGATTTTGCTGCGTTGCTTTGTTTTGGTGCGTGCTGCTTGATTGGAAAGGATGTGGATGCACCTGTTTGGAATTTGGTTTGAGTACCTGTGATCCAGAAGGGAGCGTTATGTATTTGGTTGATTGCCTTGATGTTAGGATTTTTCTTTTTAACTCAATGAAAAATAAGAAAAATAATTGATTGGGCACGGTGAGTGCTAGGAGAGGGGTAAATAAAATTTGGCAAGACGCCAGAAATAATTAAGCCCTGAAGCGCTGGAGCCGTGTATGAGTAATAAAGAGTCACTTGTTGTTGTCGGTAATGGCATGGTCGGCCACCGTTTTATTGAGCAGCTTGTGCAGGCGGGTGGCCTTGATCGTTATCAAGTAACAGTATTTGGTGAGGAATCCCGGCCTGCCTACGACAGGGTTCAACTGTCATCCTGGTTTAGCGGAACATCTGCAGAAGAGCTGTCTATGGTTTCAGACGGCTTCTATGATCAGGACGGTGTTGAATTAATTCTGTCTGACAAGGTTTGCACTGTTGATCGTGAACTTTGTGAAGTTGTGTCCGAGTCTGGCCGCAAAATCAGTTATGACAAGCTTGTGCTGGCTACAGGTTCTTATCCTTTTGTTCCACCGGTTCCTGGTCATGATCGCGACGGATGTTTGGTCTATCGCACCATTGATGATTTGGAAGCCATTGCTGAAACGGCACGGAACTCAAAGGTTGGCGCAGTTGTTGGTGGCGGTTTGCTTGGTTTGGAAGCTGCTAAAGCCCTGAAAGATCTTGGTCTGGAAACCCATGTCGTGGAATTTGCCCCACGACTGATGGCTGTTCAGGTAGATGAAGGTGGCGGCCAGATGCTGCGCCGTAAGATCGAAGATCTGGGTGTGAAAATTCACACCTCAAAAAACACCAAAAATATTGCCGATGGTGAAGGTGCTGCCCACCAGATGCAGTTTGCCGATGGTGAAGTACTGAATACGGATTTGATTTTGTTCTCTGCAGGTATTCGCCCTCGGGATGAGTTGGCTCGTGAATGCGGGTTAGAGCTTGGCGAACGCGGCGGTATAGTTATCAATGACCACTGCCAGACATCCGATGCCAATGTTTATTCCATCGGTGAATGTGCTTTGTGGAGTGGCCGTATATTTGGACTGGTGGCTCCTGGTTATCAAATGGGGCAGGCTGCTGTTGATCATCTTCTTGGTGTTGAAAATGCAGGCTTCACCGGTGCTGATATGAGCACCAAGCTGAAATTGATGGGTGTGGATGTTGCCAGTGTGGGTGATGCTCAGGCACGTACACCGGGCGCACTCAGCTACCGCTTTGTTGATGAAGAAAAAGAAGTTTATAAGTCACTGGTTGTTTCCGGCGATAAAAAGAAAGTTCTGGGTGCTGTGTTGGTAGGTGATGCTGAAGAATATGGCTCCCTGCTGCAGATGGCTTTGAATGATATCAAGCCTCCACAAAATCCCGCTGAATTGATTCTTCCTCAAGGCTCAGGTGAAGCGCCAAAAGGTATGGGAGTGTCAGCTCTGCCAGATACTGCCCAGATCTGTTCTTGCTTTAACGTCACCAAGGGTGATTTGACTGGTGCTGTTGCTGGCGGTTGCCAGGATATGGCCAGCCTGAAGGATGCAACATCTGCCAGTACTGGTTGTGGCGGTTGTACGGCTCTGGTTAAACAGGTGCTTGATCATGAACTTGAGCAGCTGGGCGTTGAAGTTAAGAAAGATATCTGTGAACACTTCCCATACTCCCGTCAGGAGCTTTATCACCTGGTGCGTGTTGGTGAAATCAAGTCGTTTAATGAAATGCTTGAAAAGCACGGCAAGGGTAAAGGGTGTGATATCTGTAAGCCGACTATTGGTTCCATTCTCGCCTCCTGCTGGAACGAGTATGTTTTGAAAAACGAGCATGCTCCTTTACAGGACACCAATGATTACTTCCTTGGCAATATGCAAAAGGATGGCACGTATTCCGTTGTGCCTCGTGTACCGGGTGGCGAAATTACCCCTGAGAAGCTGATTGTTATTGGTGAGGTTGCCCGGGATTATTCCCTCTATACCAAGGTGACAGGTGGTCAGCGTATCGATTTGTTTGGTGCTCGTGTGGATCAGTTGCCAGGTATCTGGAAGCGGTTGGTTGATGCTGGTTTTGAAACGGGTCATGCCTACGCCAAAGCTCTGCGAACAGTGAAGTCTTGTGTTGGTCAGACCTGGTGCCGTTATGGTGTGCTCGATAGTGTTGGGATGGCTATTCATATTGAAGAGCGTTATCGCGGTTTGCGTGGCCCGCACAAATTCAAAATGGCCGTGTCAGGCTGTACTCGTGAATGTGCCGAAGCTCAGAGTAAGGATGTTGGCATCATTGCCACAGAGAAAGGCTGGAACCTCTATGTTTGCGGCAATGGTGGTATGAAGCCACGTCATGCAGATCTGTTTGCCACAGAACTTAATGATGAGCAGTTGATTCAGGCAATTGATCGATTCCTGATGTTCTATCTGCGTACTGGTGAGAGGCTGCAACGGACATCTGTCTGGATGGAGAATATGGAGGGTGGGCTGGAATACCTGCAGCAAGTCATCCTGGAAGATAGTTTGGGTATCTGTGATCAGCTGGATGCAGAGATGGCTGCGAATGTTGATGCCTATCAGTGTGAGTGGAAAACAACCCTCGAAGACCCTGAAAAACTCAAGCGCTTCCGTCACTTTATTAATGCCGATGCCGTCGATAGCAACGTTGTGTTTGTTAAAGAGCGTAGCCAGATTCGTCCTGCCAGTCAGGAAGAGAAAATAATCGCGAAAAGCGCCTGAAGAATTTATTAATAAAACGATAAAGGTAAGCAATTATGGAATGGACAACGGTTTGCAGTGCCGGTGAAGTGACAGAGCTTTTGGGTGTGGGTGCGCTGGTTTTTGATCATCAGGTTGCCGTATTTAAGGTGGATGGTGAACTGTATGCGATCGACAACTATGACCCATTCAGTCAGGCCAATGTTTTGTCCCGGGGGATTGTTGGTGATTTAAAAGGAGAGCTGGTTGTTGCTTCTCCAATCTATAAACAGCACTTCTCCCTGAAAACCGGTACTTGCCTTGAAGATGGAACGGTTTCCATTGTTGTTCATCCGGTGCGTGTGCAGGATGGTATGGTGCAGGTGGCATTGGGTTCTCCTGCCAGTCAGCAGGCTGCTTAATGAAAAAGTTGCTTGTTGTAGGAAACGGTATGGCCAGCGTTCGATTTCTGGAATTGCTGACAGAGAATCCAGATCACGGCTATCACATAACCGTTCTTTCTGCGGAATCTGTGCCCGGTTATAACCGCATTATGCTCTCCCCGCTTCTGGCGGGTGACCTTGAGGCTGATGGTGTGCTGTTGCGCCCGGCCTCCTGGTACCGCGAGCGTGGCATACAGCTGTATTGTGGTGCGGATTATAAAGCGGTTGAGATTGATCGGGTGCAGCAGCAGGTTAGAGCTGCAAACGATGAATGGTTTTCTTACGACAAGCTTATTCTGGCAACCGGGTCGCGACCCTTTATTCCAGAAATTCCCGGTTCTGAGTTAAATGGTGTTATGGGTTTCCGCACATTGGATGACGTGGAACTCATGCTTTCCGTAGCAAAAGCTGGTGGTCGTGTCGTTGTTGTTGGTGGTGGCTTGCTCGGACTTGAAGCCGCATGTGCACTACAGGCTCAGGGAATGCAGGCGACAGTGGTTCACAGTCGTTCGGTTTTGATGAATCGTCAACTTGACTCGGATTCCGGTGATCTGCTGTTAAAGAGTCTGTCAGCAAAAGGTTTGCAGTTTGAATTAGCTTCCCGAACGGTCGCGCTAAAAGGTGATCAGGGGGCCGTTGCAGGAGTCGAATTAAGTAGCGGCAAAGTGCTGCCTGCTGACCTTGTTGTTTTTACCGCAGGTATTCAAGCCAATATTGAATTAATGCTGCCTGCTGAATTGCCTTGTGAAAAAGCACTGCTGGTTGATGGTTGTTTGCAAACGGAAGACCCTGCTATTTATGGCCTTGGTGAATGTGTTCAGGTTGAAGGGCAAACCTTTGGTTTAGTCGAGCCGGTTTATAAACAAGCGAAAGTGTTGGCTGATGTTCTTCTTGAAAAAGAGATTTCGAAGTTTGTTCCCGCAGAAACGGCCACCCGATTAAAAGTGACAGGTATTGATCTGTTCTCCCTGGGGGATTATTCCGGAGGTTCTCCATCGGTAGAAGGGGTTAATGATGAGCTGGTTCTCAGTATGCCTTCTCAGGGAATTTATCGAAAACTGGTGGTGCGCAATAACAAGTTGAAAGGTGTGTTGCTCTACGGTGATGTGTCCGATGCAGCTTGGTATCAGCAGTTGTTTGAAGCTGGTCAGGATATATCTGGTATTCGGGATTTGATGATTTTTGGTCAGGCTTATATATCACAAGATGCTGCTGAAGCGGCCTGATAATAAAACCAAATATAACTCCAACAAAAGTTCCTTTGTGGTGTAAGTGTGAACACTATTTCTGTTGAGAAATCCTGTATTAAAACAACCTGTGCTTATTGTGGTGTGGGCTGTGGCATTCAGGCCCAGGTTGAAGATTCTGATAATCATGTTGTAAAAATAGTTGGTGACACTTCCCACCCCGCCAATTTCGGCCGTTTATGTTCCAAAGGTTCAGCTCTGGGCGACACGGTTGATTTGGGTGATAGACTTTTAGCTCCCCGTATCGATGGTAAAGAAGCGGATTGGGATACTGCTCTTGATAGTGTTGTATCAAGGTTAAAGGCTGTTATTGATCAGCATGGCCCCAAAAGTGTTGCCCTGTATGGTTCTGGCCAACTACTGACAGAAGATTATTACGTTGCCAACAAGCTCATGAAGGGGTTTGTTGGCAGTTCCAATATTGATACCAATTCCCGACTTTGCATGGCTTCTACAGTGGCTGGTCATAAACGGGCATTCGGTGAAGATATTGTTCCCGGCTGTTATGAAGATCTGGAGCAGGCTGAACTTATTGTTTTGGTTGGTTCAAATACGGCCTGGTGTCATCCGGTGATTTATCAGCGACTTCAGGCCGCTCGTGAAGAAAATCCTGCGAAAAAACTGATTGTTATTGATCCACGTAAAACAGCAACCTGTGAAGGGGCAGATCTTCACCTGCCCCTTAAACCGGGTACCGACACCACACTTTTTGCCGGTCTTCTGGTGTGGCTTGCTGACAATGAAGGAATCGATAATCACTGGGTGCAGGCGCACACTGAAAACTTTGGGCAGTCGCTGGAGAATGCCCGTGGGCTTGCCCCCAGTCTGGATGATGTTGCTGAAACCTGTGGCTTGGAAATCGAGGATTTAAAAACTTTTTACTCCTGTTTTTTAAAAACCGAGAAAACCGTGACAGCCTGGTCTCAAGGGTCCAATCAAGGATTTGATGGCACTGATCGGGTCAATGCCATGATCAATGTCCATCTGGCAACGGGTCGTATTGGTAAATCTGGGTGCGGGCCTTTCTCTCTTACTGGTCAACCCAATGCTATGGGGGGCAGGGAAGTTGGTGGTTTAGCAAATCAGCTTGCCGCTCATATGGATTTCAGTAATCCCGATGATATTGACCGGGTTCAGCGTTTCTGGGATGCCCCTAATATGGTCGATCAGCCGGGTTTGACGGCTGTCGATATGTTTGAGGCTATAGGGCGCGGTGAGATTCGGTTTGTCTGGATTATGGGTACCAATCCGGCTGTCAGTATGCCTGATGCAGATAAAGTCCGGGCAGCACTTGAGAAATGCGAGCATGTTGTGGTGTCGGACTGTCTGCAAAACACGGATACCGGCGCTTATGCCGATATTCTGCTTCCTTCCGCTCCCTGGAGTGAAAAGGATGGAACGGTGACCAATTCCGAACGCCGTATATCTCGCCAGCGGGCACTGTTTCCTCTTGTTGGTGAGGCAAAACCTGACTGGTGGATTCTTTCGCAGGTTGGCAAGCGTCTGGGTTTTGATCAGGCTTTCGATTATGGCTGTAATGCGGATGTGTTCAGGGAGCATGCCTGTTTGTCAGCTTTTGAGAACTCTCGGGATAAAAGCTATCGGGCTTTCAATTTGTCCGGACTGGCTCAAATAACCCATGAGCAATACGAAAGTTTTGAGCCGAAAACCTGGCCAATTCTGAATTCTTCTGAGTCCGTTGATCAGCGTTTCTTTGCACAGGGTGGTTTCTCTACACCATCCGGTAAAGCTCGGTTTATTGTTCCTGAAGCAGTGGAAGGAATTTCCAAAGCTTCCGAGTTTCCACTGCTTTTAAATACCGGTCGTATTCGGGATCAATGGCACACAATGACTCGCACAGCCAGAGCGGTCAGGTTGAATCGCCATATCGATGAACCATCTGTGCAAGTAAATCCTGTAGATGCCGAAGATTTCAAACTGTTAGATGGGCAGCTTGCCGAGATTCAATCCGGTAATGGATGTGCTATTGCCAGAGTTCAAGTTGATAGTGCAATAAATGCCGGACAACTGTTTATGCCTATGCACTGGACTCGGGAATTCAGTCGCGGAGGATTGATGGGGCCTCTGGTGCACAGTCGTATTGATCCTGTTTCCCGTCAGCCAGACAGTAAAGCTACTCCGGTAAGCGCCTCGCCTTATAAAGCTTCTTGGTATGGGGTTCTTATCAGTCGTCAGCAACTGGAGCTGCCGGAGATTGATTACTGTGCCGCGGTAAGAGGTGAAGGCTGTTGGCGCTATGAGTTAAGTCATAGTGATGAGCAGGATATTGTTCATCAGCTGTTGCCCGAAGGCGATGTTATCTCTCTGATGTCCCGTGCAGGTGTTCAGCGTCAGGCTGTTATTGTTGATGGATGTATAGAGGCCTTGTTGCTGTTTTCTGAGAAACCTTTGGAAGTTGATCGGCAGTGGCTTGAGCAGCAGCTCCAGGGAGAAACGGTTGATTGGAAGGTTCTCGCCGGAAGCGCGGGTTCTGGAAAAAGTCAGGGGCCTGTAGTCTGTGCCTGTTTCGGTGTTTCTGAAGGTCCGATCTGCAAGGGAATTGAGCAGGGGCTGGATAGTGTTGAAACTATTGGTCAGAAACTGAATGCAGGAACCAATTGTGGTTCCTGCATCCCTGAATTAAAACGCTATCTTCTCGAGTGTAAAAACAAGTTGGAGCTGGCAGTGTGACTGCCCAGCTCAATAATATCTGCCCGGATGGGTCGTGAGAGGCTGGAAATTTCCATTTGCCACTGACTGTGGCAGAGCGGGCATTCAAGCTTTAGTGTTCCCATCTTCTGGCTCCAAAGCTTTGCCATTGGGATTTCCAGTTTGCCATCACAGCCATCATGGCAGCGCCAGCTTACGGAATTACCATCGCAGGCCGCCTCAAAATAGGTGCCATCGAAGGTAAATCC
Organism: Parendozoicomonas sp. 2304DJ65-17; assembly: GCF_058148445.1. Taxonomy (NCBI): domain Bacteria; kingdom Pseudomonadati; phylum Pseudomonadota; class Gammaproteobacteria; order Oceanospirillales; family Endozoicomonadaceae; genus Parendozoicomonas; species Parendozoicomonas sp. 2304DJ65-17. Next base: position 94,304 of record NZ_JBYVJV010000004.1, on the reverse strand, counting down.
ATCGAACTGGGGCGAGTTCATTCAGTGCTCCTGTAGAGCGCGTGCATCTCATTCAGTCTGGTCACGTGTGCCGGTGCCAGCCTGAATTCGGTTTTCTCAATTCTGAGCAAGGTATGCTCGTACTCTTCGTTAAACACAGTACAACTTCCGACTGTTACTTGTTCTGGTCGGCAGTTTTCTGCGTAGCTTTCGAGTCGTTTAACCGTGGCCTCCATTTCGCTCCAGCTGGAAAAGGACTGGGGCTTGGAGTAAGGGTCGTATTTGAAGGGGTAGTGGGAACATGCAGTGAGGGTGAGTAACCCAACACCGGCTATAAGCGGGCGGAATCCATTCCAGAACATCTTACACCTCTCTGGTACATCGGAAAAACACTGGGAACCGTTGGTATCAGCGGGAATTGGTCATTTCTGAAAACACCGCGCGACGTTTGTGATGACGTTTAGTCATAAAAACGGCACTTTTTGAACCAAAGTTCCAGACGTAACACTCTAAATGTAGACCACCGTGCCAGCTGTACATGATCACCCATATTGGTAATAAATCTGGCTGAGAGGAGGGCAGGGCCTGGCTCAGTGACGACTCGATATGCCTGGTCAATTTGGGTAACTGGCTACTTCCTTGCACTTTTTACCGCTAGCGGTAATGAAAAGTCACAATGCAAAACCTCCGGCGATTTCTTCAAAATGCGCGCCTCACTAATACCAAGAATGGTTATCACAGAGATGGTTGGGCAGCTCCGTCAGACTTCCAAAGAAAAGAAAGAGCTTGAAGCGTTTGCCGAAGGTGCGTTGCTCGATGTGACGGTGAAGATGTTTGCAGTTTTGATACTTGGGGGTGAGTAAGGCTAAAGAGCTAGATGTAGGCAACATATACATCATGTCCAACCCGGCCATGCCTGGAATCGTAAAGATCGGTCGCACCTATGGCTGTACTGATGAAAGGGCAGTTGAGTTGAGTCACGCAACCGGAGTTCCGCTGCCATTTATGGCTGAACAGGAATTCTTGGTTAGAGATTGCAAGGCGACAGAACTGAGAATCCATAGGCTTCTTGATAGCAAACGCCTTAATCAGAAAAGGGAATTCTTCAAGCTCAGTGTGGGTGAGGCATTTGAAGAGATCGGTTTCATTCTCTACCGATCGCGCTGTCGCTACACGATAAACCTCAATCACATATTCAGTGCCCTAAGAACCTTCAACGCAATGGGACAGCCTGTCACTGGTCGTGAGTTAGAAGAGACGAAAAGGCACATTGCTGGAATCGTCGATGAATACCAGAACGCCGTTGTTGAGAAGTGTCTCAAAACTGTCCAAATAATGAAGCTCGTTGCCAAGTGTCTAAGAACGCATCAGTCAGACGGCGCGATGAAAGTTCTATCCCAAGTCTTCTAGGCTGGTTTATTCCGGCCTATCGCCTTCTGTAGATCACCCGCAGGCTCAACTTAATAATTCTCATATCTTAAATGTGAACAGAGATTCCAGATCATGAAGAAAGCAGTTATTGCAGCCGCTATTGCAGCCGCAGCAATGCCAGCAATGGCAAAGCCCGTTTATGTGTATTCAGCTGAACATACATACGAAAAGGGTGGATCTTCGCGGACGTTCATTGGGGCTGATGGCACCTCTCATGAAATTTATAACATGGCTCATTTTTACAAGCCGGATAGTTATTGCCACAAAAGCATTCAAGAGGTGGTTTCCGGTACTGGTAAGTGCAGACAGCTGGTTCTTAAGGAAAGCGGTGTAATAGAAGACAAGGCGTTCACCGAGCCTGCGAGTAGATCATGGCATGGGCCATACGGATGGAGTTACCACGACGCAAGGAAGGTTTCAGGCATAAAGTTTCAATACAAGTTCGTACCGGCTATGGAAGCGGTTGAGTTCTACTGCCAGTCAGAGGTGCCAAAGAATATTGAGTACTGCACCAGTCGCTATGTTGAGAAATTCCCAAAGGGAAAAGATGGGAAGCTACTGACCGGTATGCTCTTGCCAAAAGTGAGAGTTTCAGAAGCAGGTGCAAACTGGGTATCTGTAACGCCAGAGACGAGGTGGAGGTATCAATACAACGCCGAGAATAGGGAGGGTGTGAAAAAGATGAATAGCTATATATTCAAGTTCATGCCTTATTTCAGGGATGCAAAATATGGGAAGGAGTTGACTGTCTATCGGTGGCACCTTTCACATGAAAAGCTGACCTTTCCAGAGAAGGCGAAAGGCCCTACCTACAAATCAAATGGCATAAATGAAGAGTGGTAATGGCTGTTCGTATTGTGCCGCTTGCCATCTATAGATCACCCGTATAGCCAAATACATAATTCACTTCATCAAGTCGCAAGACGTTTTAAGTTCAATCTTTACAGAGAATCATTCGTGGCCTTTTTCATCCTTGCATTCTTCACAATCGTTTTCACAGTTTCTGCCTTTAAGAAAGACAAATTCACCGACGAGCGTGTGAGGTCTGCACTGTTGGCAGTGTTGCTTTTGATTTTGGCTGTCGATGAATTTCGCAACCCCGGCGATCGTCCAACCCCTCGCGGTTCCTACGACTACTGCGACAACCACGCTTGTCGTGCCAGATAATTCACACTGCCGCTATTCATTCGAGAAGTATTAGTTTTGCCACGAAAGAAGACCCACGAAGAATTTGTCCGTGATGCCAGAAAAGCTCACGGTGATAAATATGAGTACCCAGAACAGTACAAAGGCAGCAAGGTAAAGATTCGCATAACCTGCCCGGAACACGATGAGTTTACGCAGATTCCCAATGATCATATTCGTGGTCGGGGGTGTGATAAGTGCGGTGGTACTTCGACTCTGACACAAGAAGAGTTCCTGGTGAAGGCTCGTAAGGTTCACGGCAACAGGTACAGCTATGACAAGATTGTTTATGTGAACAACAGAACAAAGGTCACTATCACCTGCCATAAACATGGTGACTTCGAACAGACGCCAACTGAGCATGCTGACTCCAAGCAGGGCTGTCCCACTTGCGGCAGAGACAGGCAGATTGAATCAGCCTCAAAGAGCAAAGGGGAGTTCATTGAAGAGGCCAGAGCTGTCCATGGTGAGGAGTTCGATTACAGCCGTGCAGAGTACAAAAACCTGCACACCAAAGTAGAGATCGTATGCCGGGGGCATGGCTCATTCTGGCAGACCCCAGCTAATCATATTCACCATGCTCAGAAGTGCCCTGAGTGTGCTGATCGCAAACCACTGACTACTGAAGAGTTCATAAAGCGAGCCATTCAGAAGCACGGCGAAAAGTATGACTACAGTGAGACTGAGGTTGCTGGTAACAACAAGTCCAAAGTGGCCATTATTTGTCCGGAGCACGGTTTGTTCATTCAGAAGATCAATAGCCATCTGAATGGTTTTGGGTGTGGTGAGTGCGGAGGTACCAAAAGGCTGACAAATAAAACCTTCATCGCAAAGGCTAGAAAGGAGCATGGTGACAAATACGACTACAGCCTAGTTAAGTACGATGGGAACAAGACTAAGGTAAAGATCACTTGTCCTGAACATGGTGTTTTCGAGCAAAAACCGAACTCCCATCTTATGGGTAATGGTTGCATTCAGTGTGGTTTCGAAGAAAACCCTGGTTGCCTCAACAGAACCATCATCAAGCGTGACCCGGAGCTGGCTGAATCTCCGTATCACATCTACTACGTAAAGCTAGTAAATAAGAATACTGGAAATACTTTCTTCAAGATTGGCCTTGAGAAGACTGCTAGAACTCGCTGGGCAAAGAACGGTAAAACAGTCACCGCTGAGTATCTTCTCATCAAAAAGGGAACGCTTGAGGAGTGTTTCGGGCTTGAGCAGGCAATCATCGAAAGATACAACACTGGCGTATCAGTCGAAGATTTTCCGGTTGGTGGGCGTACTGAAATGCTGCCTTATGACTTTCTTGACCGCTCGTTGCTTACGTGAACCTGTTTGTCGAAGAGATAGAAACTCCTACCTTGCATGTATGAATGCCCACTAGTTTGTGGGCATTATGAGACTAATCTTGGTGGATGCATTGCAATATATGTTTGAGTTTAAACTTAACTTTTTCACCAATTTCCACATCAGAAACCTCGGAATCAAATGGTATAGATGATACTTCCCCCTTGAATCCGCCTTCGGTTACTTTCGTTACTTCTACAAAAAGTGGTTCGCCTTTAATCTGAAGCTCAACGAGATCGCTTACATCCACAACATCATCGTTATCACTACATCCGCTACAGCCAACGTAGACTATTCCACTGCCATCTCTACCAACCACCTTATCAAACATACTCGTTTCCCTTTTGTAATAGATAAATTAGCTCCGTTGTTGCTCCCGGCTATTATGTCCCCAAAAAATGTGCGTAAGATAGGGCAGGGTTACAATATTTCGACAAGTGGGTGCTGAAACAACCAGATCGAAGTTAAGTAGAGGAACGGAACACATACGTGAACAACCCTTGTCAGAGTTAGATATGCACCAAGGAGTTAAGGTATCCTTTTACACTTGACTAGCCTTAACTCTTCTTATCTGACACCTCAGTTAGTATACGTAGACTGATAGTCACCCCCAAACCTGCACATGGAGTGTATTCAGGTGAGTAAAGTAAAAGTAGAGAAATATAGAGAATTTGCCGCTCATCACATGCTTCTTGGCGCAGCAAGGCTAGCCTTGGAAGAGTCTGCGGATGACACATCCTGGATGTTTCTATCAACGACTTATAGCAATAACATTTAGTGCGTTGGCAATTGAAGCGCTGTGCAACTCATTTGGTAAGATAAGCATCAAGTCATGGAAAGACTTTGAGAGTTCTAACCCTATAGCTAAGCTACGAGTTATCTTTTACAACCATAATATTAATTTTGAAAAAAACAAAAATACTTGGAATAACATAGTTTGGCTAATTCGCTTGAGAAACGCGATAGTGCATGCAAAACCAGAGCGTATAGAGGAAACACACATTTGGACTCGAGATGAGTATGATAGAAAAAGAACATTCCCACCGAACTCAAAACTCGAAAATAAAATAACCCTTCCACATGCAAAAAAAGCATATGAAACCGCGAGTGAACTGAAATCTTTACTGTCCTTTCATGTCAGGGTAGAAGGCGCTCATTGCCTGCGAGATGATAGCTGGAATGGTAAATCAACCCCAATCATTGAATAGCTGCTAACAAGTAACTGGTGTTCGTCGCCTCGCCCTTGGGGCTTGCGGCGAGCCATAACTTCTCGTTAGTTCTCAAAGGAGATATTGTGCCAACTTCAAAGTGTGCTTTCTGCCTTAACAAGAGAGAATTACGCAAGTCTCATGTGATTCCGAACTCAATTTTTCGCAGAATTACACGGGGCATGAACGGCAAAGCGATAACAATGGATTCCTCTCCAGACTCGCTCATTCAATATTCCTCTGATAGTTGGTGGGATTACCTTCTGTGCAAGGATTGTGAAATTGAGTTGAGTGAGAAATATGAAAAGTATTCCTTAGAGGCTCTCAGAGGAAAGCATATAGGTGTTATAAAACACCCAGATGGAGTAACTCTTTCCGGTATCGACTTAAAAAACTCTCTGGATTCATTGCTTCAATCTTGTGGCGTGCAGCTATTTCTAGTAACCCGGAGTATCAGAAAGTTTACCTTCCTGATGAGTGGAAAGATAAATTAAGAATTATTCATTAAAAATGAAAGAGCAATTCCAGTTAAATTCATATCTATACGAGCAAGAAAGCTATTCGATGACATGAGCGGCAAAGGGTTTAGTAATTCTGATTTAAGAAATCTATTAATGTCTCCTTTCTTCAGAAAAAACACAGCGAGAAGCTACTCTTTTTGTTTTATTTTTGAAGGTTTTTTCTTCGAGGCAATAGTGCCCGGTCTGAAGTTCAAAGAACGGAGTTTAAAAGGTGTTATTAAGTCTAATCAAAACATTTTGTTATGCCCAAATATCACTATTTACGACATACCAGAGATTACAAAGATATTCTCTCTCGCGTATGAAAAACGAGACAAGGGTATGGTTACATTTGAGGGCTGACAAGTGCGTGCTGTTCAGAAGTAAGCTACCTGAGGAGTCGCACACGCAGGCATTGCGCGTTTAAGGAAATTCTATGCAAGACCCAAACACAGAATATGAAAGACTGGTAAAGGAAATTCATCAAGGAATGCTTGACTATGATGGGTTTAACAACATACGTGTTGAGCATGATGTGACCATTACAGGAAAGAGTGGGGCTACTCACCAGATCGATGTCTATTGGGAGTTTGAAGCAGCAGGTCAAACCTACAAAACCTGTGTTGAGTGTAAAAACTATTCATCGCCCGTAAAGAAAGTGCACGTGGCTGCTTTTGCAGAAATTCTTAGGGATATTGGTAATGCGAACGGTATTTTCGCTACAACTTCAACTTACCAAAAGGGTGCAAAGTTGCTCGCTGAACAAAATAATATACGGTTAGTTCAAGTCAACTATTTGCTTAAGACTGTACACTTTCGCATGCAACCGATAATGACAAACTATGATAACTTTAAGCTGAACTTTAACCGGGAAAGTGTAGTTGAAGCACTAAAGAGGCATAACCTTGAAAAGTATGATCGTACATTCAGCTTCGATGGTGAACACGGGCTATTGAACGATAAAGGTGAAACTGTTGAGACATTCAACAGTCTCATTAGAAAGCATAACAAGATAGAAGGGAAGAATATCATTCTTATAGATGGACTCTACGTTGATATTGAGAACATCGGTACAGTTTTGCTCGAATCCCTTGAGGTCGATATTAGCTACACCCGCTCAAAAACAATCGAAAGCGTGATTGAGTCTCCAAACTCTGCCACCGCAGTCCTCGAAGACATAGTAAATAACAATGTCCACTACCTGCACACTGATGGAACAGTAAATACCGAGTTAAACAACACATAAAAAGTGCGTCGTGTACGGTAGCAAGCTGTGTGTGACGCTTACGGCGACCCACAACTTCGCGTTTGATTTTCAACCAATATTTGAGTAATCATTATGAGAAGTATATTCATAGTTGTTTTCTTACTTTTTCCTACGGTTCTGAGTGCAGCACCCAAGGATTATCAGAACATTCTTCTGAATGAGCCTGTTTCACTATTAGACTTGATGGTGTTTAAAGCTGATACTCAGGCAGATAGATTTATTGAAAGGCGTTACTTCAAGCAAAGCTTTAAGTCAGATTTTATTAGATACAGATCAAAATATGATTGGGGAAAAAGTTCAAAAAATGCACAGGTTGATTTTCCAATAGAACCAAGATTTATATCAGCAGACTTCGATTATGAAAAAGGTAGTTTCTATTTCTCACTTCATGTCGATTGGAGTTTATACGTCATTCCTGAAAACGAAAATAATGGTGTACTGAAGAATACCCAGAAAAATATTGCACAGGCATGCAGTAATATACTGAAGAAAATGTCCAATGAACTGAAATTCAGACCAATGACTCACTCTGGCTATAGTACACACGGGACAAACAAGCTTCCAAGTTATGAAAAGTTATACCGCTCAGTGTCAAAAGACACATACTACAAAGTGACAATACACACTGGAGATATCGACTCTGAGCTTCCATCAATGAGTTGCATAGCAGTCGATAGAGTTGACTATAACGGCAGCAATATTGAGTATGAGTTCTCTGGAAAATGGCATGAGTTGAGCGAATATGAGAACGAATATAAAAGGTTGTATCAATGAAAATCCTGGTGATGCCTGAGGCGCACCTGATTTAGGCGTTGTACGCAGTGAGAATTGAGATATCGAATATGGAAATCACGTTAACCCTTAATCCGGGTAAACTAACCAACCCAGATGCAGACTTGAGGTATACCATTCCCAAAATGGTCGAGAAGCTTTCTAACAGCAAAATGAAAGATAATGGCTTCGATTACGATGATGAAGATAATATGGTTATTTTCTTATCCACTGAATCTTTGGATGAAGAAAAAGCAATAGATAGTGTAAAAGTCGTCTGTCAAAACTTACAGCTTGAAACAGAGGCTATTACAATCGAGGCAAGCGTATAACAAGCAGCTGCATTTCGTTCCGATCTGCGGCCTCCACCGGACTCGCTTCTCTCGCCGATGGTCTGGACGTTAGCCGCAGATATCCTCAAAAATCCAACTTGGAAGGATAAAAATGAGAAATAATACTATAAATTCAAATTTTGAAGAATTTCGGCGCAGGCTTGGTGATACAAAAATACGATTGATTCGTCTAAGAGGGTCTTGGACTGATGGTCAACATCAGGAAGTAATGCTAACGCTAATGGATGGTACACTAATTCGGATATCAAGAAACAATAATGATGATACTTTTCAGATTGGAGCTACTGAGAATGGTGGAAGCAATATTATGCCTACACTATTTGCATTTCCAGTAGATCTAACTGAAGGTAATACAATTACATGTGAAGATGCTTTTAATACCTTTACCGATGTTCATAATCAGAGCCCTAGTTATGAGCAAGCAGATTGCCATGTTTTTGCAAAAGAGTTTTCTACAAATTTGCATTCCCCTACGAGTTCAAAGTTCGTCACGGAACCGTCTTTCATGTGAAACCAATCTTAATCTGAGGCGGCTAACAAGGCGTTTGTGTTCGGCGATCCACACGCAGGCGTTACATTTTTAATCGAGTTACGAGTATGAATGACACAGAATTCTCATCTGTTTTAGAATCATTTAGTGGTAAATCATTTTCGACTCTTGAGTTCTCGACAAGGTACAAGTCATTTTTCCCAAGCAGCTGGGAGAAAATCTTAGAAGAATATGGTGAGGGTGGTAAAGGTGCGGGAACTCACTACAGTGCCTATAGCCGCATTGCTCACTATCTAAACAAATACTTCAATGCTGAGAAGCTTGAAAAACTAGATTATCGTGAAGCCCCAAAAGAATGGGGAAACCCTGTCATTCGGTACTGGTCTGAGGGCACCTCAGATAGCGGTGGTTCAAATTATCCCGATGAAATTGAAAGCTCCGAGACAGTCTTCGAAGGTGCTAAAAAGCAGATTTCTGTAAATATCTATGAACGGGATCGTGCTTCAAGGACAAAGTGCATTGAGAAGTGGGGAATAAAGTGCTTTGTATGTGACTTTGATTTTGAAGAGCAATATGGTCACATTGGTGCAGGATTTATACATGTACACCACCTGAAACCTATTTCAGAAATAGGTGAAGAATATGAGCTTGATCCAATCAAAGACCTCCGGCCAGTCTGTCCCAACTGTCACGCAATGATTCATAGAACAAGGCCAGCACTGTCGATAGAAGAGCTAAAAGGGTTCATGAAATAGAAATGTAAACAAGTGCATCGTGTACGACAGAAAGCTGTCTGGGGCGCCCACACGTAGGCGTCAGGGATATACAGAAGGAGCAAGAACTTCATGAAAGAAAGACTTAAATTGAACTCAGGTGAAAGGCTTAAATTGGAAAAATCCCGAAGCAAGGGGACAATGGGCCAAACGGATATTGAAACTTATTCAATAATAAATGAAAACGGCGAAGTTGTAGGTAAAGTAACGCACACTGATACAACGGCACTTAACGGATTCAAGCGTACCCAATCGGTTACGCAAACAGACAGCTCTGGAAACATTGTCGTACAAGAATCATGGTCTGGCAGCTGAAACACCATATAAGCGAGTAGTGATAGTTGCTTTTCTCTATGGGCGCCTTCGGTGCCCAACACGCAGGATTTAGCTAAATCATCCAACAATGGAGATGAAATTGGATAAAGAAGAAAAAGATGATTTCCCTTCAAAAGGACGTTCAGAAGAGGAAACTACAAGAACAACTGGCGCTGCAATGGGAGGAGCAATATTTGGGGCATCTATTGGTGGGCCAGCTGGAGCAATCATAGGTGGCATTTTTGGTGCCATCCTTGGTGAAGTTGCAAATGACTCCAAGAAGGGTGGGGGGAAAAAGAATGGATAAATCCATTTTGATACCCTCTACGATACTAGCGACCCTCATGATCGCAGTGTATCTATACCGCTGCTACAAACATGGGATAGAGCCAAATAACGCGATAGTTATCAGTTCCGTTTTGAATGCTAGTGGTATTATCTGTGGTATTGCTTTAGCAATTAGTCCATTTTTCCCTTCTGTGAAAGAGCTACTTGGTGGTATTGATATCTACATTATTATTGGTGGCATTGCCGTTCTATTTGTTTCTATGCAGGCCATCAGCAAAGACGTATTCAAGTCCACAAGTAAAGATACAGCTAGCAAGTCAATTCCGTCGACTGCTGATGCGGCGGCTGATTGAGGCGCTAGCCGCTATGGAGTAAACATGGGAGATTTTTCCAGAAAATTTAGCTTGGCGAAGAATGGTGAAGACAAGCATCGTATTTACTGTAAGGAGTGTAGTGGTATCACTTTGCACTCCATAGTTGCTTCATTCAACGAAAGTGGATGTGAAGATTGTGGTCAGGGCAACTATGTGGATTGGGACTGTAAAAACCAGATAATTCAGTGCTTGGGGTGTGAAACAGTATCATTTAGAACCGTTTCAACATGTTCGGAAGACGTTGAGCACGATTACGATGGTCCGTATCACCCTGAAACGATCAAGTATTATCCGGGGCGTGTTGAAGGTGTGAAATCCTTAGACTCACATTTACTTCCACACAAAGTTCAACAAATTTACAGAGAAACAGTGCTATCTCTGGAAAATGAGCAGCTTATTCTGACTGGTATCGGAATCAGGGCAATCGTAGAGACAATTTGCAAAGACCTGGAAGCCGAAGGTGGAAACCTATACCAGAAGATTGATGCGTTAAGGGATCGCTCGATAGTTACGGCAGAAGGCTCCCAAACTCTACACAAGCTTAGAGTGCTGGGAAATGACTCCGCACATGAAGTAAAAGCTCATAATTCCCGACAACTAGAACTGGCTCTTCAAATTATTGAGCACATGCTGGAAGGTACATATATTATCCCGGCTAGAGTCGGTTCAGTGTTTCCTGAGAGTACGGCTAGTTAGTAAATCTAGATGACGCCGACAGTGCACCTGGGTCAAGATTAGGCTCAAATTCAATACCGGAGTAGTGAAGTGAAAATGATCTCTTACTGGAAAGATGTAGAAGAGATTTACATTGATGATGGGTTAACGTTGATAATTGGTTGGTATGATCACAAAAATCAATACAACGGAGGGGAAAAAGCCCTTGGAGTTCATTGGGGAGACTATCCACAATCTCGAGGAATACTAAGCCCTTGTGTGATACCTGAAAAAACTCGAAATGCAATGTTATCCGGGCTACTGCATCAGGTGGTTTGTGATGGAAATATTGAGAAAGAAAAGCAAATTATAAAGGCTATAAAGTTCTTCAAGTAGAAAATATAACTTATGGAAAGTGAGATAGTAAAAGTCCTCATACAGTTAGTTGTCACAATATCTGCAGCCTTTCTGGGGGCACAGCTTGCTCTTAAACGCTTCAAGAGTGAGAAGTGGTGGGAAAGGAAGGCATCAGCTTATACGGAGCTAGTCGAGGCTCTACATAACATGCGTTGGCCATCGAGTGAGCATTTCGAAGCGGGCATCGAGCGCAGAGAGCTTTCCGAGGAATATAGCGAAGAATTATGGCAGCAGTTCAACGTTGCTCGAAAACAAGTTTGGAAAGTGACTGAAAGCAGTTCTTTTTTAATATCTCCAAAGGTGTTTCCCATAGTCCAAGAAATGGAGCGCGGCTTATCTTCAGCTCGATCTGCAGAGTCTTGGTTTGAACATCTTGACGAACAAGGGGCTGCAATTGATAAATGCCTTGAGCAGGTCAAAGCCATTGGAATCAGAGACTTAGGTGTAAAGGCATAAACAGGTGTCGTGAACGGTAGCAAGCTGCTTGGGTCTCACAGCTTCACGTTAGACCCTACGGAGTAAACATGAAGAAGTACCTTTACAGAGGTGTGTCTGTAGAAATGCACAGCCGTTTGGAAGGCAGGCTTATCCCGGCTGGCAATAACATTGAAGCAACAATGAGAAGAGATGATCATAATTCTTCGCTTGGTGTAGAGTTGTTGCGTGATGGAACATTCGTACGCAATCGTTCGGAAATTAATACCGTAAGGGCACACCAAATGAAAACAGGTATGCATGATGGCTGTTTTCTTTCAACCACTACATCCGTTGAATGTGCAAAATATTTTGCGACAGAAAGTGGCACTCGTGACGGATATATCTATGTGATTGATCCTGACTTATTTGATGAGCATCAAGTTATAGGTAGAAGGTTCGAAGACGCCAAATACCCAGAAGAACAAGAAGTATCTATACGTGCAGCTGACGGTGGCGAAATACCAAAGCACATTATTGTTGATACACGTTATATTGCCAAAACACAGGCATAACGACGCTTATCCTATTCGCTGTTTTACTCTTGGGACGTTGAAGGCGTCCCAAGTACGGTATTTTTTAATCGAGCGCAAAGGTCTCATTGGGCATTACACTTTTCTCGCCTCTTCGTCCGCAATCTTCTCCATATCCTTCACGATCTCAGGTTCCAGCTCTAAAGCCGCACGTTCCAGAAACTTGGCACCGGCAGAACTGCCTTTCGCTCTTGTACGTGGACCAGGCTGGTATCTGTTGCCTGTTCTGGGGTCGATACCCTCATGCTGAAGAATATCGTACCTAACTCCGGTTGATGTATAACCGTCACCGAGCTTGCTTGGGTTCACGTCGATTGCCTGTTCGAGACGACGCTTGTCACCTCTGGACTCAGTGATTTCGATAGCCTCCTCAAGATCACCTTCATCGACAGGGGCATACTCTCTGGCTCGGTCACGAATCTCTTCAGCACCAGAGAACTTTGCAGTGTATGGTTTATCGAATCTGACACGGTAGGTTGTACCCTTTATTGGGTGAGTCCATTCGAAAGCAGCCCAACCGCTAACTTCTTCGAAGAATGTATCCAGCTGGTACGTCTCAGGTAAAGCTGTAACGGGTTCCTGTTTATTGTAGATGAGAGGGGTATCTGGGGGGCAAAGCCCTGGCAGATGCCGGGCTACTAGGGTGAAAGCTCTTTTGTGGCGGTGCTTAGGAGCTGTTTTTCTGTTTGCGGAGGTTGGCCTGGCGAATATTGAGAATCTCCACGCCCAACGAGAACGCCATGGCAAAGTAAATATAGCCCTTTGGAATATGGAAGGAGAGGCCTTCAGCGATCAGGGAAACTCCCACCAGAATCAGGAAACTGAGAGCCAGCATTTTCAGGGTGGGGTGTTTATCAACAAAGTCCCCGATCGGTTTGGCTGCAAACAGCATAATGCCTACGGCAATAACAATGGCAATAATCATAACGGGCAGATGTTCCGCCATGCCTACTGCGGTGATAACCGAATCCAGGGAGAAGACAATATCCAGTACGGCAATTTGGACAAGGGTCATGGCAAAGCCTGATGCGATGGCCTTTGTGGGGGAATCTTCTTCTGTACCTTCGAGGGAAGCGTGAATTTCGTGGGTGCTTTTGGCTAAAAGGAACAAACCGCCACCAAACAAAATAATATCCCTGCCGGAAATAGAGTGTTCGAACAGGCTGAATAAAGGCTCAGTCAGTCCTATAACCCATGCAATCGAAACAAGTAATAGTATGCGGGTGCCCATAGCCAAAATAAGGCCAAGGGTGCGGGCTTTGCTTCTTTGCTGTGGGGGGAGGCGGCCAGCAAGAATGCTGACAAAAATAATATTGTCGATACCCAGCACAATTTCCAGAGCTGTCAAGGTAAGAAGGGATACCCACGCCTGAGGATCGCTGAGCCACTCCATTCCTGAAATCCTTGATTGCAATATATAGAGTTAAATAGCTTTTAAATAAAAACGCCACTGTGGTGCAGAAGCGTTTTTATAGATAACCCATTATCGACTCAGGCATTCCAGTTCAAAGTGCCCGAATGTCGAAAATTCCCCTAAATCTTCAGGCGCCGTGAGACCATTGTTGTAGCCTTCAGCTTGAAATCTGCCTTTTTCATCAATAATCATAGAAAAGGTCTTGGAACCGTTATCCAGGAGATAAGAGTCCCCATCGGTTTTGGTGACGGTGTAGCCTGTTTGGGTAGTATCCCCTAAGCTCTCCATCTCCTTTCTGGCATTGGCTTTCAGAGATTCGCTGATTTGATCCTGACCCCTTGCCGTGAGGAAGTTGCTGCCCTTGTAGAGAATAAACTCGGCAGTTCTGTCGTAGTCTTTGAGCAGCTTTTGTTCCACGTCTTTGCGTGTTCTTTTTCCGCTGGCAACCTTATCCGTGAAAGAGCACAGTGCGTCGATTGTTTCCCTGCCCCCAGTTAAGCCACTGTAAGTCATAAAGTGTGGGCTGGTAGCCGCATCCCCAGAGGCGGCGACTGTCAGTGACGGTCCACCATTCTTACCGGCAATAACTGTGAAATGGTCCAAAGGCTTTTCCTGTGCAACTGGGAATGTGGTAGCGAACTGTTTGTTCATAAGGCCCAGGTTTGCGCCGAGGGTTTTGGCAAAACCCTGCTTTTCACCAGCAGCCTGGAACCACAGTTGCCGCAGTAACTTTTGAACGTTTTTCTTTTCATCTTCAGGCAGTTTGGTACCAACGGTTTCCATCCACTGGTGAACAGGTCCAGGAATTTCCATTCCGAGGTAGATGAGGTTGCGATTCTCAAAGGTACGTAACTGACAAACCTCTTTGTCGATGGCTGTGAGCATATCATCCAGAACGGGGACAGCTCTGTTGATGCGGCCTGCTCTTAAGTCCTCGATAACTTCTTCAAGGAATGCCTTGTCCTCTTCTGGAACCTTTGAGCGCAAAGGAATCAATTCATCCTCTGTTAACCCCAGGGCTCGGGTCATCTCCTTCCTGCCTGCCGGAGTAAGTATTACGCCAAGGTTGCCGGTGAACGGGTGCAAGGCTTCATGAAGCTGGCTTTTATAACTTTGTTGGAATTCTGCATCTGTGGCGAGCACATCCTGGAAAGCCGGGAAGGTGCTTAAACCTTCGTTTCTTATGGCGGTTCCTTCCCACGACGCTACCCCATATTGTTTCGGGTGAGTCACCGGGCAATGATTCAGGAACTTGTTCCGGGTTGGGCTTTCCTTACCTCCGGCACAAATTAAAAGATCGGCTTCAAAAAATTCCTCTTCTCGTAGCTTGGGGTTCTTTTTAGCGCCGAGATCATATTTTGGCTTGTACTGTGCTTTGACCCGATACTTTCCGCCAGCATGGTCCGGTGCCTCAACCTTTGTCAGCTCATGAGCAGCAAATCTCTGTATTCTGGGTGGATTGTGAGGATCGGAAGACACAAGCTCTGACAAGCGCTTGTGCAGGGCTTCTTCAAGAGCCTTGGTAACGATATGGGTGGAGCCGTCGGGCTGAAGTTTGGTTTTTCCGCTGCCTTCGGCAAAGAGTTCGTCAAACTGTTCACCAAGGTAATAACGAAGGTCTTTGATCCATTGATTATCCAGTCGTACGATTTGTGGCCGGTTATAGAGAGTGTCTCTCTGTTCCAGAACAACAACATCTGCACCTTTTTCATATTGGCGCATAGCTGAAATCAATCCCACAGGGCCACCACCCTCAATAACGACTTTGGGGTGGTTGGGTTTCAGGTTATGGGAATCGTGCATAAACTCGAGCTGGGCATCGTACATTACCGGCCCGGCAAGTTGTTCAAGCTCCTCAAGTTCCCTGTAGGTTTGACTGGCGTTTGCACCGGATAAAGATGGGTTTCTCAAGACATCAGGAGCCCATTTGCGGCCAGCAGTGGAATTTATTGTATGGAAATGGGATCGTGCTTGCGCCGCTATTTTCAGGCTGGGTTGAATCTTCAGGAGAATTCTTTCTCTCTGTTCTTTTAAATATGTCCTTTCCACAGCTGGTAAATCAGGCTTGGTCATGTCCTGCCAATATTGCTGAATCGTTGCGACATCTTTCTTCAGGGCAGGGATATCTAAATGGGCTAGCTGTTCAGTTGCTGCGGTAAAGGCGCGACCGGGCTTTCTTGCGAGAACTGACCATTCCAGCTCATCTATTGCTTCTTCGTGGATGACTTTGGAGCCAAAAGTTTTTAATGCGTGCATATCCTGGGCGGTAAAATAGTCTGGCTTGTCGCCCGTTGCAGAGTGCTCCTGACGGACCCTTCTCTTCATATCCGCAACATAATTCACTATTGATGGATATTCTTCTGGGGTCGCCAAAAAGCCAGCGTGTATCTGATGAAATTCATCAGGCAGGTGTGTTTCAAAATCCTCAAGAAGTTTTGCTGTTATATCAATGCCTGTCTGGTCATACAGGCGTTTCTGCAGAGTGTCCGTAAAGTGTTGCTTTAGGGTTTCGTTAAATTCGAAGAATTCTGCATCGGAGTCCGGCTTTTGCAGGGCGAAGCTCTGTACCGCCCTCATATATTGTTTGGTATCAGCCACACTCACTGATGGAAACTTGGCCTTTAGACGATTCATTTCCTCTCTTGCTGTTTTCAGTGACTGTGTATGGTTCAGTTTCAGCGGAACAAGAGAGGGGGCTGCGGGCGTTACATCAACGGAGTCTGGCACAGGTGGTTCTACGTCTGTAACAGGATCGATATTGTGATCATCCGGTAGAGGGGGAGGGATGTCATCCTCAAAAGGTGGGATGTAATGAGGTTCAGGACGATGGATATCTGAGAATGGTGGTCTGTTGTCAGGCTCTTCCGGTCTATAAGGGTGAGGTTCACTATGGGGTGATGGCCAGTGTTGCGTTGGTGGAGGAGTTTGTCTCGAGGCCAGGTTGTAAAGTGAACGTCTTTCCCGTTTGGAGAGAAACGGGAATCTTCCATCCTGAATTACAGAAACCAGACGTTGTTTCAAATCCAGAGAAGCCGTATCGCTGGTGAGTGTTTCCCGGGCCTGTTCATGAAGGGCTTTATGGGCTGACCGGTTAAACAGTGTGTTTTTTAACCAGAGCTTCAGGCTCCAGCGTGGAGCCACAGTGACAACTGTTTGGCCCCGTTGGTTTTTAACCTTCAGGCGACCTTTGGATCGTCCCGCTTTGGAAAGGGCTTCTAGGTTCTTTGCCACCAAATCATAATGGCCGGCACCGTCTGTTCCTAACATGGCTACATTCCCAGTAGTAATTATTCATCCTTAACCAGAAAGTGTATACAGAGATGGAGTGAGGCATACCTGAGCGACAGGGAAGTATCTAATCTGCTTCCGTAACTCTTTCAAAAAACAGACTTTCGCCACATCTCTGAAATATTTGCCTGCCAGAATGGCTGTGGATCGCGAAAAAGGATATTGCGTGTGTTCACTGACCAGAATGATGACACTTCATCGACTCTAAGAACGCTCAGGCAAAGGGTTGGCACAGTGCTTGGCTTCAGCTTTTTCCTGAACCTGCTGATGCTCACGGTGCCGCTCTATATGCTACAGGTTTATGATCGGGTTTTAACAGCTGGCAGCGTACCAACGCTGATGGCTCTCACTGTTGTCGCTGTAGGGCTTGTAGCTATGGCAAGCCTGCTGGAATGGGTTCGAAGTCGCCTGCTGGTAAGGCTTGCAGGATTTCTGGAAGGCTTTTTGGAAAAGCCCCTTCTGTACCAACTTCTTCAGGGGAAGGGTAGCCAGGAAGGCAAGCAAAAGCTGTCTGATATGGATCGGGTATCAGGCTTTCTTGGTGGGAGTGGCTTTCTCGCTCTGTGTGATGCGCCGTGGCTGCCGGTTTATCTTCTCGTTATTGGTTTCCTTCATCCCGTGCTGGGCCTTATTGCGACTTGTGGCGCCATTATTCTGGCAGCTGTCGCTCTACTGTCGGAGCGTGTGACCCATGAGCCTTTGACGACAGCCACCCGATTACGAGGTCATGCCAGTTCTTTTGCTGATCAGGCTTTAACCAATGTTGAAGTTGCCCGTGCTATGGGGATGGCCGATGGTCTGGTCAGGCATTGGCAGGATAAACGTTATCAGGCGGGCTTAAGTCACCATCATGCCAGTGATCTGGGTGGGAACTTTCAGGCTTTGGGGAAGTTCCTCAGACCCGCTTTGCAGGTGGCTATGTTATGTGCCGGGGCAATGCTGGTGCTGAACCAGCAGATGACTGCCGGGGCGATGGTAGCTAGCTCAATATTGCTTGGTCGGGCACTGGCTCCGCTGGAAATGGTGATTGGCCAATGGAAAAACATATTGCTGGCCAGGGTTGCATGGCGCTCTCTTAAGCCTTGTTTTCAGCCTGCCAATAGGCAACCTCAAACTATGTCTCTCCCCCGTCCTACAGGCTTTCTCAGTGTTGAAAAACTGGTTGCTCCTGTTCCTGGCGGAAAGCAACCAGTGATTAAAGGGATTGGCTTCCAGCTTGATGCTGGTGAGAGTCTGGCAATTATTGGTCAAAGTGCTTCGGGGAAAAGCACTCTGGCAAGGCTGTTGACTGGCGTTTGGGAACCATCTTCCGGCGCAGTGAGACTTGATGGAGGTGATGTCAGCCGCTGGGATAGAAGCGAACTTGGCCCCTGGATCGGCTACCTGCCCCAGAATGTGGAACTGTTTCCCGGAACCATCAGCGACAATATTGCACGATTTAGCGATGTCGATGCTGAAACTGTGGTTGAAGCTGCTCGGCAGGCAGATATTCATGAATTAATTCTGTCGCTTCCTGATGGTTATGAAACCGTGATCGGAACTGGTGGTTATCACCTCTCCGGGGGGCAAAGGCAGCGTGTGGCATTGGCTCGAGCAGTATATGGGCAACCTTGTCTGGTAGTGCTGGATGAACCTGATGCCAATCTGGACCAGCAGGGGCTGGTTGCACTGATCAATGGATTGGAACAATTACGACGACAGGAAACAACAGTCGTTATCGTGACTCATCGACCTTCGTTACTCGACTGTGTCGATAAAGTAATGGTTCTGAAAAATGGCTGTATTGAGCATTTTGGCGACGGAAATCGAGAATCTACCAGAGAATCTTCGAAAAGCAGGGAAGCTATCGCATGACTTCGAACAATTTTTATAGTGCGCCGTCACTTTATGTCTGGGTTGGTGTGGCTGTTGTGTTGGCTACGTTTGCTGGCTTTTTTGGTTGGTCAGCATTGGCAAATTTAGATAGCGCGGTATTAAGCAGTGGGAAGGTTACGGTGCATAGCCAGCGTAAGGCGATACAAAGCCTGCAACCTGGAAGGGTGGGGGATATTCAGGTTGCTAATGGTGATGTTGTTAAAAAAGGGGATGTACTTGTCCGTCTGGACGATACCCGTGCCAAAGCCGGGCTGGCCATTCTGGAAGACAGTTTGTTTTATGCCGAAGCGACAAAGGTTCGGGTGCAAGCTGAGATTGAAAACAGTTCAACGGTAAGCTTTCCTGCATTTTTGCAGAAACAGGCCGGCGACAATTTACGTCTGTCGGATGCATTATTGCTGCAGACGCGATTGTTCCATGAACGGCAGCAGTCTCATAAAGGTAAGATATCTATCGTTCAACAACGCATAGAAAAGATTGGTGAACAGATCGTTGGCTTACAAGGTTTGCGCAAAGCCAGTGGGAAACGCCTGGATGTGGTTCAGGAAGAGCTGGTGGGGCTGAATAAACTTCTTGATCAGGGCTACATCCAGAAAATGACAGTGAATGCTTCTCTTAAGGAGGAGGCTGATCTGGAAGGGAAGGTCAGCGAGTATCTGGCAGATATTGCAGAAGCAGAAACCAGTGTTACTGAAGCCCAGCTGGAAATCCTGCAAATGAAACAGGATCGCCGGGAAGCACTGGTCAATGATTTAAATAGTACGATTGCCCAGATTAATGACCTCACTGAGCGGGTACGAGCTTCTCGTTATATGCTGGAACACCTCGATGTGCTGGCGCCTGCGGATGGTGTCATTGTTGACAGGCAGATTCATACCGTGGGTGGGGTAGTGAAAGCCGGTGAAACTTTGATGGAGTTAGTGCCGGGTCATGACGCACTGATTATCGAAGCTCGTATGAACCCTATGGATGTGGATGAGGTGCATGTAGGTCAGCCTGCCCGGGTGCAGTTAACGGCTTTTCCTCAACGAACCACACCACAGTTAAATGGACGTGTCATTTATGCCTCTGCAGATAGCTTGATCGATGATGCTACGCAGGAGCCTTATTACCTGGTTCAGATAGAAGTCACTGCAGAGGAAATTCAGCGATTGCAGGGGAAAAGCCTTCAGCCAGGCATGCCAGCGGACATTATGATTACTACGGGAACCCGCACAGCACTGGAATATCTTACCCAGCCTCTAAGGGACTCTTTTAATAAGGCCTGGCGTGAGTCGTGACTTCGGGAGTGCCTGAAATTTGTCGTTAACTACTTATTGGGTTTCGTGGAATGCCTTCTGTTCAGAGCTATAGATAATAGTGGGCTAAACCCGAGGTGTTGATAATGAAGTGTGCCAATAATAATTATTTTGATGGTGTTTCAATTGAGCCAATGGGGTTCGTTTCTGTGTATCCCGGTTTTTCTGGCTACGATGAACGATTGACTGATGTTCTTACCAAGGAACATACAAAATTATTAGCAAGTTATATTGAACTTTCTTTGGGTATTCAGCGAAAAACGGTTGATGTGCAGGTTCAGCTTGCTCAGTTTTTGACTGAACTGGAAAACCACTTTGTGCTTGAGGATTCGAAACTGTACCCGCAGTTGATTAAGGGGCTGACAGAGTGTCCATTCTCTCAGTCAATAATATCAGGCATCAGTGTGCGTATGCGCGAAACCAGCTCCAGGATTTCTTCATTTGTCCAGACGGCAAAAAACAAGGGTTACGACCGTAAGGATAATCACTTTGCCGGGCGCTTCTCATCAATAGGGCAGACTTTAAGGGAGCGAATTGAGCTGGAAGAGAATGTTCTTTACCCGATTTATCGAGATCTGGCGAGTTAACAAATAAGGAGCAGGCAGTGATACCTCTGCCTGCTCCTTTTTTCCAGTTACCAATCGATGTTAGTGCCATCGTAATTGAAGAACTCACCTGAATTCTCAGTGCTTAAATTTTCAATAACTTTCCGTAAACCAGCCACCGATGTTGGGGTATCGATTAAAGCATTGGGGCCACCCATATCTGTTTTTACCCAGCCGGGGTGGCAGATGGCAACAGAGATACTCTTGTCTGCAAGATCATGAGACAAGCTTTTGCCAACGGCGTTAACAGCTGCTTTGGAGGAGCGGTAGATATAGCTGCGACCACTGGTGTTATCCCCAATACTACCCATCTTGCTGCTGATCAGGGCGATCTTAGCCCCTGCAGGTAACAAGTCCACAAGAGCTTGAGTCACCATAAGAGGCGCAACGCTATTCACTTCTAAAACCCGCAGCCATTCCGCTTGAGTGACTTCACCAAAAAGCAGCCGCTCACCGTAGATGCCTGCATTATTAATCAGAAGATCTATAGATTGCCCCTGAAGTTCTGAGCGAACGTGCTGCAGGTCTTCCTGTTTGGTTACATCTGCCGTGATCAATGTCAGAGTGTTGGGAAACTCTTCAGCAAGTGCGCTCAGCTGTTCAGAAGGCTTGCTGTTTCTTATAACAGCAAAAATAGTCTCGCCAGCGGTGAGGTACTGCTGACAGAATTCCAATCCAATACCGCGGTTAGCCCCAGTAATGACAATGGTTTTTGGCATGTTATATCCCCTGTTAATTCTCAGGAGAGTTTAACTGCCATATCTGTTGTTTTCATAATAAAAACCGCCTCTGGAAGCAGAGGCGGTTGTGTCAGTGATAAATCAGGTTTAAGCGGGGCTATCACTGTCTGATGTCAGAGAGTCTGCATCAATTTTTTCAGAGATAAGCTCCAGATCATCTTTCAGACCTTGCTCAATAGTTTTTAGGTTATCCAGCTTTTCTTTAAGCGGGTTCAACTTATTGAGCTGCTTCTTCAGGTTCTGCAAAGCTTTCAAGTTGCTTTTATCCTTACTGCTTGGATCTTTCAGAGCAGTAAGAGTGTTAATGTTTTCACCAAGGTGTGTTTCAAGCCCACGGGTATGAGTCAACAACGTTGGCTGAGGATAGTCGAAACCAAAACCCATTTTCCTTTGAGCTTTCAGGAATAGACCATCAGCACGGTTTGCTGCCTTTGTATAAACTTCCTGAGCCTTTTTCACATCAGCAGCTGCATCATCAATTTTATCCTGCAAAAGCGTTTGTGGAGTCAGGTTGCGGACAGCTCTGGCACCTTTCACTGCGCCAGCGGCTCCACCAATACCTGCCCCTGCGGCAAGACCAATACCTACGCCTGCTGGTACAGCGGTGATATGCATGGTGAAGAAAGCAGTTCCTACTCCGGCGATAAAGCCTGCTGCACCACCAATCTTTGCACCTTTCACTGCGCCACGGTATACATGCTTGAAAAATAGTTTAACTTTCTTTTTCCATGTGATTTTGTAGTCACTCAGAAGTTTGTGCTTTCTAAAAGCCAGTACATCAGAGTTATCAGACTTTGGCGTCATAGGCTCTACATCAGACAAGCTCTGTACCGGTGAAGAGCTTTCAATTGTTACTGCTGTTTCCGATGGACTTACCTGATTTACATTTAACGGATCAGCAAATGGCGATTTGATAGATTCTGAACGTGTTAGCATGGCGACCTCTCCCTCTGTCAATAAATATGATTTTGTATCGTTATGCCTGAAGTATTGTCAGGGGCTGGAAGAGCTGCCATGAGCCTTTGGTCGCAATTACGACTTAGGTATTAGGAGGGAAAGGGAACTTTTTTGGGGGGGCTTGATTTCAGGCGAGAGTGAAAAGACAAATGGACTTGTTTCCTGACCTTCGCCGATAATAAAGGGTAATAGTCTCCAGCCGCCCTTTGGCTGGGGCAAACAGGAATCTCGTAGAAACTTCCGGCATTTATGGAACAATTCAAACATATAGGGGTAATAGGGCGTCAGGGCAGTGTTGAGGTTGTAGACACGCTGAAACGCCTGAAAAGCTTTCTGCTTTCCCGGGATCTCCATGTCATCCTTGAAGAGCCAATGGCTCAACTGTTGCCTGGGCACGGCCTTCAGGTCAGCAGTCGCAAGATGATGGGGGAAATCTGTGATCTGGTGATTGTTATTGGTGGTGATGGCAGCCTGTTGGGGGCAGCCCGGGCACTGGCGCGCCACAATGTTCCCGTACTTGGGGTTAACCGTGGCAGTCTGGGCTTTCTGACCGATATTCAACCAGATCATCTGGAAGAGCAGGTGGGCGATGTTCTTGACGGCAAATATATAGTCGAGAGCCGATTCCTTCTGGAAGCCACAGTGAAACGTAATGGTGAGCCTATAGGTCATGCGGACGCGCTCAATGAAGTGGTACTGCACCCTGGTAAAGCGACTCGAATGATTGAGTTTGAACTGTTTATTGAAGGGCAGTTTGTTTATAGCCAACGTTCCGATGGTTTGATTATTTCCACTCCGACAGGTTCTACAGCCTATGCATTATCCGGCGGCGGGCCAATTATGCATCCTCGCTTGGATGCGCTGGTGCTAGTACCGATGTTCCCTCACACTCTGAGCAGTCGTCCGCTGGTGATTGATGGCAATAGCGAAATCAAAATTGTTATTGGTCGTAAGAATCCCACTTATCCGCAGCTTTCCTGTGATGGTCAGGTGCATATTACCGCGGCGCCGGGAGATACTCTCTCCATTCACAAAAAACCATTTAAATTGAGATTGATTCACCCGCTCAATCACAATTACTACGAAGTCTGCCGGTCCAAACTGGGCTGGGGTAATCGTCTCGATACCTGATTTCTTCTCTGCTGCCGTTTCTGCGGTGGCAGAGCTTTTCTGAATTGAACTACTTTTGGCTCTGTTTTGCGTCAACCTTATCTGAAGACGCAGTATTCACAGAGTTTTGATCCAGGACTTATGGATATGATCCGGGTTTTTGACCTTCCTTCTGAAGATGATCTTCTGCCATTCTCCGCTTTTCTCTGGAAGCAGAGCATTCCCCATCGTATTACTGAGGAAGGGGGGCGGCAGGTATTGTGGGTTCAGCACCCTGAGCATATGTCGCAGGTATTGTCTTTCTACCAGGAATGGAAAGCAGGGATGCTGCAGCTGGGTAAGGTGAAAGTATCCTGGAAGTCATCTGCCGGTTTGGTAACTGGCCCGCTGGCGAACTGGAAGAAAATGCCAGCCACGCTGTTGTTTATGCTGGGCTGTTTGGTTGTTGCTGCGATTACCCGTCTTGGTGGTAACGAATCACTGGTTGCCCTGTTTACCATGGCGGACTATCGCATTGCTGGTGGCTACATTCACTATTCAAGCCTGACTGCCATGTTAGAACAGGGGCAATTCTGGCGCCTTGTTTCACCCATATTCTTGCATTTCGGTATTTTCCACTTCCTGTTCAATATGCTCTGGCTAATGGACTTTGGCTACAGAATCGAAAGTCGCCATAAAACACCATTTTTAATATTACTGGTTCTGGGTACGGGGCTGATCTCCAACCTTGTTCAGTTTGTGGCTATGGATGGTTATCCGTTGTTTGGTGGAATGTCCGGTGTTATCTATGGGTTGTTGGGTTTCTGTTGGATTCGTGAAAAGCAGGAGCCGGGTTTGTATGGAGTTCCCTCCGGTATTTATCTGTTTATGTTGCTATGGCTGGTAATTGGTGCCACTGGCATGCTCGATATCTTTGGGTTTGGAAAGATTGCTAATGCTGCCCATACCGGCGGATTGTTATCCGGTGTTGCTGCAGGCTGGCTGTTCAATCGATTTGCTGGTAGAAAGGCAGGATAACTCGAAAAGGGGGTAATCATGGATTTTGAACAGCTGTTGTCCACCCTGACACCAGAAATTGTTACCAGCATGAAGCGCGCTGTTGAGCTGGGGAAATGGCCTGATGGCCGTGTGTTAACCCAAGAGCAGAGAGAACAGAGCCTGCAGGCTGTGTTGGCCTGGGAAGCCCGTAATCTTCCGGAAGAACAGCGCACTGGCTATATGCCTCAGGCCTGTAAAAGCTCAGAAAAAAAACAGGAAACTGAGGCTGAGCAAACCATTCTTCGTTTTCAGGATGCCTGATGTCCACCGCCGTGAATAACGCTATTCAATTGACCGGAACGGTCTCCAAAATGCATACCGAGCTGGGCGAAAATGGTCAGCCGGTTTCTTACCGGTTACCCGTGGGGGAAGAATTTGTTTCCCTCAATGATGCACTGGGTAAAAAAGTACGTTTGGAGCATACCGGCAATATTTTCTGCACCCACTGCAACCGAAAAACTAAAAAGAGCTTTAGTCAGGGTTTTTGCTGGCCCTGTTTTCAAAAGCTGGCCTGTTGCGACAGCTGCATTATGAGTCCGGAGAAATGCCACTACCACAATGGCACCTGTCGTGAGCCGGAGTGGGGCGAAAAGTTCTGTATGACCGGCCATGTTGTGTATCTGGCCAACTCATCCGGCTTAAAGGTCGGCATTACCCGTGCCAGTCAGGTTCCTACCCGCTGGATTGACCAAGGTGCGGTTCAGGCTTTACCTATTCTGCGAGTCGCTACCCGGCAACTGTCTGGTTTTGTTGAAGATATGTTGCGTCAGGATGTGAATGACAGAACCAATTGGCGAGCCATGCTCAAAGGGCAGGCTGCTGAAATTGATCTCGAACAGGAGCGTGAGCTGCTGTTGGACAAATATGCGGATGGTATCGATGCTCTATTACAGGAACATGGCTTGCAGGCGGTGCAACCGGTAAGTGATGCCGCGCCTGTTGATATTCACTATCCTGTTACCGAATACCCAACCAAAGTAACCTCGTTCAACCTTGATAAGAACCCTGTTGCGGAAGGTGTTCTGATGGGTATCAAGGGTCAGTATCTGATTTTCGATACTGGCGTAATCAATATCCGTAAATACACCGCTTATGAACTGGCGGTAGCGATTCACTAAAAGTGACATGAGTTGAGTGTAAAGCCACAAGCTTTTCATTCGGCGTTAAGGAGAGAGCATGAAAGACGCGCAACCCCGGGCTATCTATCTGAAAGATTATCAGCAGCCTGACTATTGGATAGATACCACCGCGCTGACTTTTGAACTCGGTGAAGAGTCGACGCTGGTAACGTCGACCCTGAATTTTCATCTGAACGATTCCAAACAGCATGACACTCTGCCACCTCTGCCTTTGCACGGGCAGGAGATGGAACTGGTCAGTGTTGCTATTGATGGTGAAGTGATTCCTGCGGATCAGTATCAGGTTGATAAAGAGCAGCTGGTTCTGCAGCCAAAGTCTGAAAGCTTTGAAACCACCATCGTGACCCGCATTAAGCCTCAGGAAAATACATCTCTTGAAGGTTTATATCGCTCCAGCAGCATGTACTGCACCCAGTGTGAAGCCGAAGGTTTTCGCAAGATTACTTACTATCTGGATCGCCCGGATGTGATGTCTGTGTTCACCACTACGGTGATTGCTGACAAGGAAAAGTATCCTGTTTTGCTGTCTAACGGCAATGCTGTTGATCGTCAGGAACTGGATGATGGGCGTCATCTGATGACTTGGAACGATCCATTTAAAAAGCCGGCGTACCTGTTTGCGCTGGTGGCAGGCAACCTGGAATTTATCGAAGATAAATTCACCACCATGAGCGGCCGCGAAGTTACTCTGCAGATCTTTACCGAAGCCCACAATATCACCAAGTGTGATCACGCCATGCGTTCCCTCAAGAAGTCCATGAAATGGGATGAAGGGGTATATGGCCGGGAATACGACCTCGATATCTTTATGATTGTAGCGGTAGACGACTTTAATATGGGCGCGATGGAGAACAAAGGTCTTAATATCTTTAACTCCGCTGCTGTGCTGGCCCGCCCTGATACTGCGACTGATGCGGCTTTCCAACGCATTGAAGCAATTGTTGCCCACGAGTATTTCCATAACTGGTCCGGTAACCGAGTGACCTGCCGTGACTGGTTCCAGTTGAGCCTGAAAGAAGGTTTTACTGTTTTCCGTGATGCAGAGTTCTCTGCAGATATGAATTCCCGCACAGTGAAGCGTGTGGAAGATGTGAACCTGCTGCGCAGTCATCAGTTTGTAGAAGATGCTGGCCCAATGGCTCACCCCATTCGCCCTGACTCCTTTATTGAAATTAATAACTTCTACACTCTGACGGTTTATGAAAAAGGCGCAGAGGTTGTGCGCATGATTCATAACATTGTCGGTAAGGAAGGTTTCCGCAAAGGAACTGATCTGTACTTTGATCGCCACGATGGTCGGGCGGTGACAACCGAAGACTTTGTCGCCGCTATGGAAGATGCCAATGGCGTTGACCTGACCCAGTTCAAGCGTTGGTACTCACAGGCCGGTACACCGGTTCTGGATGTGACCGACGAATACGATGAAGACAAGCAGGAATATCGCCTGACAATTCGTCAGAGCTGCCCGGCGACTCCAGGGCAGAAGATCAAGCTGCCTTTCCATATTCCAGTGGAAGTTGGTTTGCTGGATGGTGAAGGCGAACCTATGCCGGTTACCCCGGAAGGGAAAACAACTTTGGTTCTTGACCTTAAAGAAGAAGAGCAGGTCTTTGTCTTTACCGGAATGGATGAGCGTCCGTTGCCGTCTTTGCTGCGAGGCTTCTCTGCACCTGTGCGTTTGAATTACGACTACAGTCGTGAAGATCTGATCTTCCTGATGAGCAATGATGAAGATGGCTTCAATCGTTGGGATAGCTGCCAACGTCTGGCTATTGATGTTTTGCTGGAACTGGTTACTGCTGTTCAGCAGGGTAAAGAGCTGGTTGTAGATCAAAGCCTGATTAATGCTTATCAGCAGGTTCTATCTGACACCTCTTTGGATAAAGCTATGGTTGCAGAAATGTTGAACCTGCCATCAGAAACTTACCTGGCTGAACAGATGGATGTGATTGATGTTGGTGCTATCCATCAGGCTCGTGAGTCTGTGAAGCAGCAGGTGGCTGCAGGTTTGAGAGATCAGCTGCTGGCAACCTATCAGCGTTTGAATGTCGAAAAACCATACAGTCCCGAAGCTGAAGATATTGCCGAGCGTGTCCTCAAAAATACCTGTATGGCTTATCTGATAGAGCTGGATGATGTTGTTGGTGTTGAGCTGGCTAAAAGCCAGTACGCTTCCGCCACCAATATGACAGACACCATGGCTGCCCTGAACTGTTTGATTCATGCGGCTCACGAAAGTGCTGCACCTGTTGCAGAAAAAGCACTCTCTGAGTTTGCTGAGAAATGGATCGACGACAACAACGTCATGGATATGTGGTTTACCGCTCAGGCTGGTAGCCCACGTACCGGTAAGTTGGAGAAGATCAAAGAGCTGATGGAGCACAAGGCGTTCGATAAAAAGAACCCTAACAAAATGCGCTCTGTGGTTTCTGTGTTCTGCTCCCGCAATCTGGTGAACTTCCACGACTTATCAGGTTCAGGTTATGAGTTTCTGGCTGACGAGGTGATTCGTGTAGATGCACTGAATCCTCAGTTGGCAGCAAGGCTGATTAACCCGATGACTCGCTGGAAGCGTTATGATGAAAAACGTAAGGAGTTAATGCAGAAAGCTCTGAAGCGTATTCAGAGTCATGATCTTTCTACCGACATCTTTGAAGTGGTGAGTAAGTCTCTGGCATAAACTGCCAATTACATTGACGAAAAAAACCGGCTTAACAGGCCGGTTTTTTTATGGGTTGTGTCGTGTAGCAAACATCGCCGATTTGTACGTCTAAATACCTAGAAAGGCTATACAAATTCGAAAAATCAGGATAAATTGACCCCAGCCCGAAACTTGATGGTCAAAGAAGTCAATCGCGGGGAAGCAGCAGGGGGGAAAACTGTTGCTTACTTTAAGCCTCACGGGCACTAAAAATAACAACGCCACAAGGTGATAATAAGAATGAAACTGCGCAGGATCTCTGTTTCTACTCCCATGCATATCGCACCGGCTCGCGCCGGTTTTGCCTTAGCCAGTATACTGGCTGTGGCTCCGGTTCAGGCCGTAGAATTCGACCTGATGGATGGCGATGTTTCTGGTTCCCTTGATACCACTCTTTCCTACGGCGCTATGTGGCGTGTGCAGGGACAGGACAAAAATAACGACGGTATCAACGGCAACGATGGTAACCGTAACTACGACACTGGCATCGTATCCCAGGTTTACAAGATCACTTCTGATCTGGAACTGAACTACGAAAACTACGGTCTGTTTGCCCGTGGTACTGCTTTCTATGACTCTGAGTTGGATGGTAAGACCAACTTTGGCCAGGAATCCTGGCATGCAAACCAGCCTAGTCAGGCTCAGAAAGGTAATGCCAGTAATCCAGCTAACCGTTTCACCAGTGATGCGAAAGATATCTCTGGCCATGATGCACAGCTTCTCGATGCCTACGTATATGGCAGCTGGGATATCGCAGATCGCCCGGTAGATGCGCGTTTTGGTAAGCAGGTATTGAGCTGGGGTGAAGGTATTTTCTACCGCAACGGTATCAACTCTACCAACCCGCTTGATGCTGCCAAGTTCCGCCTTCCAGGTTCAGAGCTGAAGGAAGCACTGATTCCAGTAGAGACCTTCTCTCTGAGTGTTGGTCTGACTGATAACCTGTCTATGGATGCGTTCTACCAGTATAACTTCCGTAAGACTCAGATTGACCCGGTAGGTACTTTCTTCGCTGAGACTGACTTGTTTGCTGAAGGTGGTAATACGGCCTATACCGAATCTTCCGAATTGGCGCCAGCCGTTGGGTTGTATGGCTTTGGTAATCAAGCATTAGGCGTTCCATCTGCTAAGACTGGTGCTTTCAGTGCTCTTGGTATCAGCGGTGATGCTAATACTGACTTTGCTGCAAATGGCGTAACAAAAGTTGCTCGTATCGGTGAGGATATAAATGCTAAAGATGGCGGTCAGTTTGGTGTTTCTTTCCGTTATGTTGCCGAGCAATTAAATGATACTGAGTTTGGCTTCTATTTTGTGAATTATCACAATAAAGAACCTCTTATTTATGCAGCACTTGATAAAGATTTTGAAGGGGTCAATCTTGCAGGTTTAACAGGCGCTTTGGGCGGTAATAGTACTGCGGCAGGTGGTCTGGCTACTGTTGAACTTCTAGACAATGTTGAAGCTAATCGTAAGTACGTAGAAGATATTCGTGTTTATGGATTCAGTTTTAGCACCACTTATGGAAATACATCCTTTGCCGGTGAAGTTGCTTACCGTCCAAACCTTCCAATAGGTATTTCAACAACTGACGACCTCCTTGGCGATATCATTCAACAGGGGGCGCAACTTGCTGACAATAGTGGGGCGTTGAGCGGAACAGCAAACATTGGTGGGGAAATTGTAGCCAAAGGCGGAGAAATCAATAACTACGAGCGTGTTGAATCGTTCAATGTTTCTCTGTCCGCTATCCATAACTTCGGTCCAACTCTGAGCTTCGACTCCCTGTTTGGTATTGTTGAGTTTGCTTCTGAGCATCTGCGTGGTTCTGACCTGAGTTACAATGCCTTTAATGGCGAGCGCAAGTTTGCAGGCCGCGGTGACTGTGCCTATGTTGATTTCTCTTCTGGTGAGTGTGATGCAGACGATCAGATTTCTGCAAACGCCTATGGTTACAGTGCAGTACTGGCTGGTTCCTGGAACGACGTATACGCCGGTGTGACCCTGAATCCATACCTCCGCTGGAGCCAGGATGTGAAGGGCAACTCTCACCGTACTGGTAACTTCCTCGAAGGAAGAAACAGCATGACTGTGGGTATGTCCGCACAGTACCTGGATGTGGAAGCTGAGGTTCAGTACACAGAATTTACTGGTCCAAGCACCAACAGCCAGCGTGACCGTGACAATATCTCCATCGGTGTGAAGTACTCCTTCTAATCGTTGGTTATTGTCCAAGACAGGAGGCTGGCATCAGCCAGCCTCTTTACTATCAACCTTTGACACATTTACTTTTTGCTCAGATTTTTACCGCTACAATGATTTGTCATCGCTATTGGTGACAGCAAGGTTTCGCGATAGCAGGGCTAAGTGAGAATAAATAATATGAGAACAACAAGAACACTGATTGCCAGTCTGGCTGCACTTATGATGTGTGCCGGTCCGGTGGCGGCGAAAGTGTCCTCCGCCGAAGCCGGTAAACTGGGTAAAGAACTAACACCAATTGGTGCTGAGCGTAAGGGTAATGCCGATGGTAGTATCCCTGAGTGGAAGCCATTCACTGATGCCGATATTCCTGCCGGCTACAAAGGCCCTGGCAAGCATCTGGCGAACCCTTACCCCAATGACAAACCACTGTTTACTATTACGGCCGCTAATCTCGATAAATACAAAGGTCAGCTGACTGACGGTCAGATTGCCCTATTCAAGGCCTATCCTGACACCTTCAAGATGCCTGTTTATCAGACCCGTCGTAATGCCAAGTATCCTGATCGTATCTATGCCAATACTAAAAAGGCTGCGACTTCTGCCACTCTGCTGAAAGGTGGTAATGGTTTTGAAGGTGCTATGGATGCTTATCCATTCCCAATTCCAAAAACAGGTCTGGAAGCCCTCTGGAACCATATTGTTCGCTATCGTGGTGAATACCTGGTTCGTCGTGCATCCGAAGTGGCTGTACAGCGTAACGGTAGCTACTCACTGGTAACCTCCCAGCAGGAAGTGTACTTCAAGTACAACAACCCTGAACTGGCAGCAAAAGACCTGAAGAACATTATCTTCTACTATCTTTCATTCACTAAGGCTCCAGCCCGTCTGGCTGGTGGCGCAATTCTGGTTCACGAAACCCTGAACCAGATCAAGCAGCCACGTAAAGCCTGGGGTTATAACGCCGGTCAGCGTCGTGTACGTCGTGCACCAAACCTGGCTTACGATACCCCAATCGCTGCTGCCGATGGCCTGCGTACTGCTGACGATACTGATATGTACAACGGTGCTCCAGATCGTTACGACTGGAAACTGGTTGGCAAGAAAGAAATTTATATCCCGTACAACAACTACGAGCTGATCAGCGATAAGGTGAAGTACGACGATATTCTTGATCCTGGCCACGTTAATCCTAAGTACACCCGCTACGAGAAGCATCGTGTATGGGTTATCGAAGGTACTCTGAAGAAGGGCAAGCGCCATATCTACTCTAAGCGTGTCATCCACCTTGATGAAGATAGCTGGGGTGCAGCGGTTGTAGACCAGTATGATGGACGTGGTGACCTGTGGCGTGTAAGCATGGCTTACCTGACCAATATCTACGATCTGCCAACGACCTGGACGACTTTGGATGTGTTCCACGATCTGCAGTCCCGTCGTTACCATGTGCAGGGCCTGGCGAACGAAGAAGAAACCTTCCTGGATTACAGCAAGGCCATTCCTTCCGAAAAATACTTCAAGCCATCTGCACTGCGTCGTCGCGGTCGCCGATAATCTGATCACAATCGCTTGATCTGTCCTTCACTGGCGTCCTTTTCAGGGCGCCAGTTTGAGAATAAACAATAATAATCACACAGGGTTGGCTATGAAGTTTCCCTCATTTGTGCTTTCAGCGTGTTCAGGCCTACTGGCATTGGGAGTGGCTTTGTCGGGGGGAGTAGCAGCCGCAGAACCAGCGTCTGAAAAAGTTCTTTCCTCTTTATTTAATGATATTGACCGCGTTGGTTCTAGTCAGCGACTGGTTGCAGTTGGCGACCGTGGTTATGTGCTCTGGTCAGACAATATGGGTAAGGAGTGGAAGCAGACTCAAACTCCTTCTGATGTTCTCCTCACAGCCGTTGATTTTCCGTCCGACGACACTGGTTATGCTGTTGGTCATGATGCCGAAGTCTTTAAATCTCAGGATGGCGGCCAAAGCTGGAAGCGTGTTTACCAGGATCAAGAAGCAGAAATACCTTTGCTGGACGTTTTCTTCACAGACAATAACAACGGCTTTGCCATAGGCGCGTATGGGTATCTGATTCAGACGACAGATGGTGGTAAAACCTGGCATGACCGTCGTGACTCTATCGATAACGAAGATGAATTCCACTTCAATGCCATGACTCGCTTGAAGGATGGAACTCTGGTTATTGCAGGCGAGGCGGGCACTCTTTATCGCTCAATAGACGGTGGTAAAAACTGGGAAACCCTGGAGAGCCCTTATGAAGGTTCTTTCTTTGGCGTTCAGCCTTTAGAGCAGTTAAATGCCGCTGTCGCGTATGGCCTGCGGGGTAATGCATTTATCACCACAGATAGCGGGAAAACCTGGGCAGAGCTGGATACAGGTACTGATCAGTCTCTCTACAGTGCTGTTGTACTGACTGGCAACCAACCACTTCTTGTGGGCAGCAGTGGCACCTTTGCTTTGAACGATGGTGATGACAGTCTGGTGGCTAACCAGTCTGACCGTGCCGCGTTAACGGGCATAGTGCAGTCCCGTGACAATATGTTTGTGGTTACTGGCGATAACGGTATTAAGCGAGTAAGCCCTGGAATTCTGGGCCAATAAGAACTAGCGGATTTAATTTATGAGTAATAATCATTCATCAGAGCCGCTGCTGGAGCGAGTGTTTTTTAATAACCGCTTGCCAGTACTGGCCTTTTTTATTCTTGCGTCTGTTTTCCTGAGCTGGAAACTTACTGGCCTGCGCGTTGATGCCAGTTTTGAAAAAATGATCCCTCTCAAGCACCCGTTCATTATGAACTGGCTTGAACGCCGTGATGATATGGGTAGTGCCAACTCTCTGCGTATTGCTGTTGCTCCAAAAGACGGCGATATCTTCAACGCAGAGTATATGAAAACCCTGCAGAGTATTACTGATGAAGTTTTCTATCTGCCGGGTGTTGACCGTGCTTCACTGAAGTCTCTCTGGACACCAAATGTTCGCTGGTTGATGGTGACAGAGGAAGGTTTCGAGGGTGGTCCTGTTATTCCTCAAACCTATGATGGCAGTGACTACAGCCTTGAAGAACTGAGAACCAATATTCTTCGCTCTGGTACAGTTGGCCGCTTGGTAGCCAACGACTTCCAGTCCAGTATTGTTGAATTTCCTCTGTTTGAACTGAATCCGGAAACTGGGGAAAAGCTGGACTACGCAGCACTATCAACCGCTCTGGAAGATATGCGTGACCGCTACGCTGATCAGGACGTTAATCTTCATATTATTGGTTTTGCCAAGATTGTTGGTGACCTGTTTGAGGGTGTTCAGGCGATCGGTATTTTCTTCCTGATGGCCCTTGGTATTACTGCGGTTCTGCTGTTTATGTATTCCCGCTGTCTCAAGTCTACGATTGTTCCCATTATCTGTTCTTTGATTGCAGTGGTATGGCAGCTTGGCTTGCTCTCAGCGTTGGGCTTTGCACTGGATCTTTATTCCGTCCTCGTGCCGTTCCTGGTTTTCGCCATTGGTGTGAGCCACGGTGTTCAGATTATCAATAATATTGGTATCGAATCGTCCAAGGGTGCAAGCTCACTAAAAGCTGCCCGTCTGACATTCCGTGCTCTTTATATCCCCGGTATGCTGGCTCTGGTTTCCGATGCTATCGGCTTCCTAACTCTGTTGGTTATTGAGATTGATGTAATTCAGGATTTGGCTATCGCTGCTAGCTTGGGTGTTGCGGTTATTATCCTGACTAACCTTGTTCTACTGCCAGTGCTTATGTCTTGGGTTGGTGTGAGCAAGAGTGTTCGTGAGCGTGGTGATGAGAGCGAAAAACACTCTCCGTTCTGGTCTTTGATTTCCAAGTTTTCTCATCCTTACGTAGCTCCAGTTTCCATTGTTCTGGCACTGGCTGGTTTTGGCTATGGCATGATGATGAAGTCAGAGCTGAAGATTGGTGACCTTGATCCCGGCGCACCAGAACTTCGCGCAGATTCCCGTTACAACTTGGACAATGCTTTCATCACCGGAAACTACTCCACCAGTGCAGATACGTTTGTCACTATGGTTCAGACTGGTACAGAGATGTGTTCCAGCTATGAAGTGATGAACGCTATTGATAAGTACATGTGGCACATGTCGCAGGTGCAGGGCGTTCAGGATGCGGTATCCATGGTGACAGTTGCCAAGCAGGTTATTCGTGGCCTGAACGAGGGTAACCCTCAATGGCAGACTCTGTCCCGTAACCAGTACGTGCTGAATAATGCGATCAGTAATGGTACTGCCAAGCAGTTGTATAACGATGACTGCAGCTTGGCCCCTGTGCTGCTGTTCCTGGAGGATCACAAAGCCGAAACTCTTGAGCGTGTGGTTGAGGCTACTAAGGTCTTTGCAGCGTCCAACAATACCGATGATATCCAGTTCCTGATGGCGACTGGTAACGCGGGTGTTGAAGCAGCGACTAACGAGGTTATCTCTTCCGCCCAGAACCTGATGCTGGTTTGGGTTTACTCAGTAGTGAGTGTTCTGTTGCTGCTGACCTTCCGCTCAGTGCGCGCTGTTATCTGTATTATCGTACCTCTGGCTCTGACTTCACTGTTGTGTCAGGCGTTGATGGTGCATCTGGGTATTGGCGTTAAGGTAGCAACATTGCCAGTAATTGCCCTGGGTGTTGGTATTGGTGTGGATTACGGTATCTATATCTTTACTCGTCTGGAGAGCTTCCTGAAGCAGGGCATGAGTTTGCAGAAGGCTTACTATGAAACTCTGCGAACTACAGGTAAGGCGGTTGTCTTTACCGGTGTTACTCTGGCGATTGGCGTGTGCACCTGGATCTTCTCCCCAATCAAGTTCCAGGCGGATATGGGTATGCTGCTGACCTTTATGTTCCTGTGGAATATGTTTGGTGCTATCTGGCTGCTGCCTGCTCTGGCTCGGTTCTTTATTCGTACTGAGAAGGTTGTTGAGAAGGATGAGGAGGTCCGCCCAGCGGTAAGTCTCTAAACTCTTAGCAAGCTGATATAAAAAGAGCCATCCGTGATATGCGGATGGCTCTTTTTTTGTGTCTGTTGTGATATTTATTGGCGTTAACCGGGAAGTGATATTCTGTTTTCCGCACCGCAGACCATTCCCTGGTCTGGAGGTGCTCTCAGGCCATCCATAGCCTTTGAAAACAGAAATCTACTTCCCCGCCTCAAGCAGAAGAGTTGTGTTTAAGGGTTAATGGATTCCAGTTCTATTGTGGATTTTTTAGTTCGGCTTAAATAAAGCTTTCTTGCAACCTTCAAAGCTTCCGCGAGTTCTGCAGTATTTGTGTTCTGAGCTTTGCTTTGGCTGTATTGTGATTGCTGAATGCTCACCCATAGGTTAGAAAGTTTGGTGTGTTCCAGAGTTTTGATAACTTCCCCTGAAGAATAGATTGGGCGCTTTAGAAGAAGCATTCCCCACTGTTTCAGTGCACTCTCAACATTGTTTAGATTATTATTTGAGCAGGTTGCTTGGAGATTCTGAAAAGCTTTTTGTTCATCGCTTCCAGACTTTGCTTTCTTTTTAGTGGGGGTCTTTGCAGTAACAGGATGTTTTTTTCTGCGAACAAGAGCCGCCAGCGTTCCCAGCCATAACAAACCAAATGTCCCGGTCGCAATCTGCCAGTAAATCAGCGAGTCACTGTCTTTAGTTTCAGTAGTTGTTGGCTGCGTTTGCTCTATTGCTGGTGCAGCAGATTGAGCAAGCCCCGGTTGATTGATAACTGGCGGTGTTCCACTCAATGACGTTGTACCGGGGAGTACGGTAATCGTTTGTCCTTCCAGCTTGGCGGTTTCAATCTGCTGAGTTTTGGTATTAAACCAAGTGATGGTTACCGCAGGGATTTCCAGCTGTCCGGCTTGTGTGGGTACCAACGCGACAGATTCACTGCGGGTTCCTATAGGGCCACGACTGCCAACACTGTCTTCCGTTTTAGGCTGATCAGGGTAGGTTTTCACATTGAATAGCTGTAATGGCGGCAGAGGTGGAATCTGGGCACTGTTACTGCCTTGGGCACGAATCTTTACGGTGCGAGTAACTGAATCACCTGCGGCAATCTTTGTCGTGTCACTGCTCCAGGATTCCATGATATCCATGCTTTCTGCTGGTAGCCATGGTTTATTGGCTGGCCAGTTAGCCGGGATAGGATTGACCTTTAAAGTCATATCAGGTGATACCGCTCGGAAAGGTTCCGGGCGTACCATGCGCATCAAACGACTGCGGCCGTAAGGATCTTCACCTTCTATGTATCCGGTAAGAATCTGGCCGGGTATGGTTACAGTGCCCGCCTGTGTAGGAGAAACCATATAGCGGCGGGTAATCACTCTGTGGCGCACGCCATTAATGATCTGCTCCTCGTCTTCATCTTTGCCCAACACTTTAAAGCTAACATTGTCGGCTTCCGGAGGTGTCAGGTTTGGAGACTCAGCGTAATCCACGCGGGAGTAAATCTTCAGGGTCAGAATGGCTTCCTGGTTTTGCCAGAGTTCCTCTGTACTGATACTGGAGCGGATATAAACATTCGAGGTTGCAGCAGTACCCTGACCATCCGAACTTCCTTTCTTGACTTCAACAGTGATGGGTTGTGACTGATCACCATTGAAACTGACCGGTGGAATAGAAAAGGTTCCTGGAGTTTTTGGCTGAAGGATCAGTTTCCAGGTAGTTGTGGAATTATTCTGCCCACCAGAGAAATTAATAACCCGGCTCTGGCTTTGTCCTCGACTCAGGATGATGAAATCTTTTTCCAAAGGTGAGAAGTTGGGGCTTCCCATTACGGAAAAGTTATCACTCTCCAGTGAGTAGCGAATGGCTTCGCCTTCATTCAATACCAGTTTGTCTACGGTAGCGGTCAATGCGGCCAGTACAGGGGCGCTGGCAGTGGCCAGCGCCAGAAATAATACGCTTGGTTTTACCATGTCTTCTCTCCCTGCTGGACAGGCTGTCTCTGCTGTTGCTGCTCAAACTTACGGCGCAGTAAGCCGCCAGGGTCATCCGGAATGCGACGCAGCCAGGCTTCTATCTGCTTGGCATCCTGATCTGGTTCGTCATCTTGAAACTGTTGGCTTTGTTCCTGAGATGAACTCTCGGATTGCTCCGGCTGTGATGGTTGAGGCTGCTCACCAGCATCTTCTTGTGCATCTTTAGATTGTTGGGATTGTTGTTCTTCTGATTCTGAAGATTCGTTTGAACTGCCTTGATTTTGCTCGCTCTCTGAATCACCAGACTTTTGATCTTCAGATTGCTGTTGGTTTTTTTGCTGGTTCTGAGAGTCTGAGCCTTGGTTATCTGATTCAGAATTGTCATTCTGGGAATCTTTATTTTCCGAGTTTTCGGAATTGCTTTCAGAGCTCTGGTTTTGATCAGAGTTTTGCTCATTATTGTCTGAGTTCTGGTTCTGATCACTCTGTTGCTGGTTGTTTTGTTGCTGCTGTTGCTTTTTCAGGTCCTCAACAATTTGTTTGTTTTTCTGTGCAACTTCCAGATTTGGGTTTTTCTCAAGGGCTTTGTCATAAGCCTTGAGCGATTCATCAAGTTTGCCCGCTCGAGCCAGAGCATTGCCCTGATTGTAAAAACCCTCCGCTGAATTTTGCTGACTGAACAACTTGGCGGCTTCTTCATAGTTACCGCTTTTATCCAGTGCTTCAGCTTTCCATTCAGGGGTTTCAAAGGTTTCAGAAGCAGCTTTCGCATCACCGTTCTCAAGTAATGCTTGTGCTTGTTGATCTGGTGTTTCCCATAAGTCTTTCCATTCCATGGCATAACTTTGTTGGGGTTGAAAACTTAAACCCAATAACAGAACTGGGAGTACCCAGCCTCGACGGAAGGCGAGGGCGGCAAAAGGCAGCAGCAGTAAAACCAGCCAGCGGCCTTCGTCATACCAGCTGTCAAAGCTGCGATCGACCCGAATGGTTTCGTCTGTAACTGAAGAGCCGGGTATCAATGAAAGAATATCATTGTCGTTCAGAGTCAGGTCGCTGTAACGGCCACCGTTGATTTTGGCAGTACTGGCAAGAATATCTCTGTCTAGTTGAGCCATAACAATGGCGCCGTTTCTGTCGCGCTGAAAACCACCATTATCACCGGGAACCGGTGCTCCGGCTTCTGTACCAAAGCCCAGAATGGAAAGTTTATCGCCGGACTGTTTTAAAATATTGGTAAGGGTCTGGCTTTGACTTTCTTCCATACCATCGGTGAGCAGAAGAATAGTTCCGGCCTGCCCGGCACCTTGTTTCATCAGTTCAACAGCCTGAACTACCGCCTTTTCCGGACGGCTGCCGGGCACCGGCATAATGCTTGGGTCGAGTGCCCGAATCATATTGATCAGAGTGGCGCTGTCGTCTGTAAGGGGCGTAACCACATGGCTGTTTCCGGCATAAGCCACCAATCCGGTTAAACCATCTTTACGCAGACGTACGATATCGGTCAGTTTCTGCTTGGCCCGTACCAGCCGATTTGGGCTTGGGTCTGCGGCCAGCATAGAGCGGGAAAGATCAACAACCAGCACCAGAGGTGCGCGGCTCTTTTCTACTGGGGTAGTCAGTTGGCGCCAGGTTGGGCCAGCCAGAGCAATCACGGCAATAATTCCGGCAAGTGTTGCCAATATGGCAGGTGCACGGCTGCGGGTTTGTTGTTCACCTTCCAGAAGATGTTCCAGCAGATGATTTGGGATAAGTTTTTGCCACTGACCAGCCTGCAGGTTTTGCTTCCAGAGTGTCCAGCCAAGAAACAGGACTGGAATGACACCCAGCAACCATAGTGGCCGTAGAAAATGGAATTGTTCAATCATGCTCATACTTCACCTCCCGTTCTGCGAAGGGAAGGCAGGGTTTTTATGGCAGCCAGCATAAGAGCCAGAATAAAGGCTGCGCTTAGTGGCCAATAGAACAGCTCTTTCACTGGGCGGAAGGTTTCCTTGCTCAGCTCAACAGGTTCCAGCTGATCAATAATGGTGTAGATCTGCTTTAGCTCATCCGCAGAGCGGGCCCGGAAATAACGGCCACCGGTTAACTCGGCGATTTTGGTGAGAGTTTCTTCATCAAGGTCAGCAGAAGGATTAACCCGCTGTGCACCAAAGCTGGAGCCAAAAATACCGGGTACAATCATTTCTTCTGCACCAACGCCCACGGTATAAATGGTGACTTTTTCCTGTGCCGCAATCTCTGCGGCTTTGATTGGGCTGAGGTTACCTGCGGTGTTGTCTCCATCGGTCAGCAGAATCATGACTCGCTGATCCTGTGGCCGTTTGCGCAGTTGTCTGACCGACATACCAATAGCGTCGCCTATAGCCGTAAGTGGGCCTGCGATACCAATAGTGGCTTCATTCAGCAGGGTGCGAAGTGTTTCAATATCAAACGTCAATGGTGCCTGCAGGTATGCCTGGGTACCAAACAGTACCAGCCCAACCCGGTCGCCTTTGCGGCCATCAATAAACCGTGAGACCACATCTTTCACGACTTCCAGACGATCGGCTTCCCGCCCTCTCAAGGAAATGTCCTTTTGGGACATACTGTTAGAAAGATCCACCGCCAGTAAGGTATCCCGGCCAGTTACCGGAAGCTCAACGGGCTCTCCTACCCAGCGTGGACCTGCGGCTGCCAATAACAGCAATAACCAGGCGAGGCCAGACAAGAGCAGAGGAGCCTTGCGGTTGCCTGCAGGGGAAGAAAGAGAATCTTCCAGCGGAAGATCGTTATAAAACGGTACCAGCAATGCGCTTTGCTGTTTATTGGCAGGCTTGGAAAAACGATAAACCAGCCATGGCAGTGGCAGCAGAATCAGAATCCAGGGAAGGGTGAATTCAAGCCCTTTTAATACATCAGGCATGAGAGAAACCTTCCTTTTTAGTGCTTCTTATTTTCTTGGATTGCGGAGCCTTGTGTTTGCGAATCCAGAGTTTTATTGTGCTATGGAGTTTTTCTGAATTTGCATTAACAGTGGTGCTGTAAACCTGCCCAAGTGCTTTACCTTCACCTTTGCTGAATTCGGTACTCTGTTTCAAGCCCTTATCCAAAAACTTCAGCCAGTTATCGCCATTAAGTGCAGCAACCTGCTCTCGGGGAAATGCGCTTAACGCAACAGATTTTAAAAGATGGTTGTACTGTTTCATCAGTTTCAACTGATCTTGATGGTGCTCGTAACTCTGCTGAATGGCGTCCAGCTTTTTCAAGGCTTCTCGCCGATAGGCATTGCGTTTGTACCAACGCCAAAAAGCGATTCCTGCTCCAGCAACAACCAAGACAATCAGAATTGCCAGAATCCACCAACCGACTGCTGGTGGCCAGAAACTTATAGGATCCGGAAGAATATTAGGCTCAAGTGCGTCTAAAGGATTTGCTGCTTGTGGCATTTGTTGTGGAGGTGTCACTGGGAACCTCCTTCAGAATGACTGGCCGGTGAATGAATATGCCCAAGCATCTGTTCATCGGTTGGCAGACTGCTGTTAATACGCATTAAAGGAATACGGTATTTATTCAGATGTTCAGTCAGAGTCTTCTGCTTGCGTGCGGCCTGTGAACTGTACAGCTCTCTATTGCGTTTGACTCGGGTATCGAGAATGCCGCGTCGACGCCCATCGCTGACA
Source organism: Parendozoicomonas sp. 2304DJ65-17 (assembly GCF_058148445.1). NCBI lineage: Bacteria > Pseudomonadati > Pseudomonadota > Gammaproteobacteria > Oceanospirillales > Endozoicomonadaceae > Parendozoicomonas > Parendozoicomonas sp. 2304DJ65-17. The sequence continues at coordinate 52,988 of NZ_JBYVJV010000004.1, read as the reverse complement.
CTGTACAATCCGGCATCTGGTAATTGTTGATCAAAGGGATCAAACACCTGAACAGCCATCACATCATTGTGACGGGCAATCAATGCCAGATTTTTCAGGCCATTGCTGCTGATGCCATGGAAATCACTGATAACCACCACAAGTGAGCCAGGATGTGCCAATCGTGAAGCGCTGGCCAGCATGGTATCAAGCGCTTTGTCATTACGGGCCTGCCCGGCTTTTAACTGCTGATTCATTCCCGCAGTCTGTTGCAATAGCTGCAGAAGGTGTTGACGGGAACGTCGTGGACGAAATTCTTTGTGAGAATCTGTGCCAGCTAACAGTGCTCCAACCCTGTCGCCATGATGAAGGGTTTTCCAGGCCAGCATGGCCATTGCTTCTGCAGCAGCAACAGATTTGAAATTCAGTTTTGAACCAAAGAATAATCCCGGTCCCTGATCCAGAACCAGAAGCACCGGACGTTCTCTTTCTTCCCGATAAACTCTGGTTTGAGTTTTATTGGTGCGGGCACTGGCCCGCCAATCGATGGTACGAATATCGTCGCCCGGCTGGTAACCACGAAACTCTTCGAAATCCATGCCCCGGCCACGAATACGGGACTGGTGACCACCCGCCATCAAGGCTTTAGCGGGGCCAGGGCGAAACAGTGACATACGTCTGGCCGGAGCTGCCAGACGGGTCAGTTCTTCAAGGCTGGTATAAGCGCCACTCATACAATGCTCTCCTTAATTCTTTTTCTTGGAGAGGTTAGGCAACTGCAACCTGTTGCATCAGCTGAGCAAGAATCCGGTCTGCATTCATGCCCCGAGCTTCGGCTTCGTAGCTTGGGATAACACGATGACGCAGCACATCATGGGCAATCGCCTGAACATCATCTGGGGTGACAAAGTCACGGCCATTCAGCCAGGCATGGGCGCGGGCGCAGCGATCAAGGGCAATGGTTCCCCGAGGGCTGGCACCGTATTCCAGTAACTGGCCAAGGTTCTGTTGATACTTGGCTGGGTCACGGGTGGCATCAATCAGGTGAACAATATAATTTTCAACAGCGCTATCCATATGCAGCTTCAGCACTTCTTCACGCGCGGCAAAGATCGTTTCCTGAGGAATCATGGAAGGTACGGCCTGCTCAATATGCAGGGCTTCACCACGAGCCAGGCGAAGAATATCCCGTTCTGCTTCGATGGATGGATAATCAATACTCACATGCATCAGGAAACGGTCAAGCTGGGCTTCTGGCAGAGGGTAGGTGCCTTCCTGTTCAATAGGGTTCTGGGTCGCCATAACCAGAAATAGTTCCGGCAACTTATGAGTAGTGCCGGCCACGCTGACCTGACGTTCCGCCATAGCTTCCAACAGAGCTGCCTGAACCTTGGCCGGTGCACGGTTGATTTCATCAGCCAGAACAAGGTTCTGGAAAATCGGACCTTGCTGAAAACGGAAACTGCCATCTTCCGGGCGATACACCTCGGTGCCGGTAATATCAGCAGGCAGGAGGTCGGGAGTAAACTGAATACGCTGAAAACCTGCAGCAAGACCATTGGCAAGATCTTTAATGGCTTTGGTTTTGGCCAGGCCTGGCGCCCCTTCAACCAGCATATGGCCGTCAGCCAGCAGAGCGATCAGCAAACGATCGAGCAACCGTTCCTGACCAATAATCATTTTGCGGAGGTAGTCTCTTAGCGACAGAATGGATTGACGGGAAGGGGATACATTTGTCGCTGATTCCATAAATACACTCACTTCTTCTTAGAACAGGTAAAACCGTTAAATACAAAGGTGCTGACTATTTATCAGCGAATGTTTTTTCGGTGTCAAGTTATGCGCTTTACCCATTGTTGGCTTTGGGAATGCACAGAAATGACAGTGCTTCGACAGGCAAGCGTCCAAAAAGTTCCCTGCTAAAAGTACTTTTGTGTTTCGCTTGCATAATTGACAGGGGTGAACTCTCATCCAAAAACAGAAATCCCTTCTAAGCTAGACAGCCTTAAGTAGGTCTTCACACAGGGCTTTGGCGTGTCAGTGAATCTGTACGTTCGTATTCTTACAGGTTTTTACTTGTTTGGTTTTGCTTGGGTCGGGTGGGCCGATAGCAAACCAAAGTCGTCAACTGCTCCTGCTCCGGTTGCAGTCACAGTGGTAAAAGTTTCTCAACAAACCATACCTGACACTTTGGAAGCTATTGGAACCTTAAAGGCGATGGCGGCTACTCAGCTAAGTTTTCAGGTGGCCGGTCATATCAAATCTATTCATGTCTCAGACGGAGCTGTAGTCAGCCGTGGCGATACGGTCGCTGCTCTGGACGAAAGTATTGTTTCTGCTGAACTGGCTCAGGCTCAGGCCAACCTTGAAGAAGCCAGTTCTAAACATCAGCGTTATCAGCTGTTAAAAGGCAGTGGAGTGTTTTCCAAACAGGATTACATCAGCGTTGATTCTGCCCTGAAAGTGGCTCAGGCCAAGTTCAATGGAGTAAAGGCAAAAATGCATGATCTGCTTTTGATTGCTCCCTTTGCTGGCCATCTTGAGCGATTCCAACTGGGGCTGGGAGCTTATGTCGATGCAGGAACAGCTCTGGTGCAACTGGTTCAGCTTGATCCGTTAAAGGTTGAATATTTTCTCGACCAGTCCCAAAAGCACAAGGTAAAGGCAGGGCAAACGGTAAAGCTAAAAGTTGATGCCGCGCCCGATCAAATATTTGAGGCAAAGTTAAAGTTTGTCGGCGCAACCGTGGATGATGCCACCGGGCACTTTGCACTGCAGGCTGAACTCCCAAATTCCGACGGAGCATTATCGCCGGGTGAGCTGGTGCGTATTACCCATGTTCTTGATACCGGCGTTAAGAAAATTGTGGTGCCTCAGCAGTCTGTTACCGTTCAGCTTGATACCAATTATGTATTCCGGGTTGTGAACGGGAAAGCGGTGAAAGCCGCCATCGATCTTGGTAATCATCTGGATAACGGCATGGTGATTGTCAAAGGTGGTGTCAAGGTTGGCGAAACCGTGATCTCTGGTGGCGTTCAGAAAATTACCGATGGTCAGCTTGTCACCACTTCTTCAGCTGCAAAACAAAAGGCTGGTTAATAATGCAGTTACCGGAAGTCTGTATTCGCCACCCTGTGTTTGCTGTGGTTCTCAGTCTTTTGCTTGTGGCTGCTGGGTTGGCCTCTTTGCAGATGCTTTCGGTTCGTTACTTTCCTGAGTTTCGCCAGCATCGGACAACAATTGATAGCGTTTTACCTGGTGCCAGCGCCCAGTTTATGGCGGAGGAAGTTACCAGCCATCTTCTGGATGCTATTGGGAATGTTGATGGGCTGGAAGATATCAGCACCAGTAGCCGGACAGGGCGTAGTCATATCTCTGCCAAAGTCCGGGAGGATGTGGATTATTATGCGGTGCTGAATATTCTCAGGGGCAAGGTTGCCAAAACTCTGGATCTCTTACCGGAAGGTATGCCTCATCCTCCCGTGGTGTCTGATGATTCTGGTGCCGATTGGCAAACAATTCCTACGCTGTCTTTTGGCTTTCGCTCATCAAACATGAGTCTTGATGATATTTATGAGTATCTTCGGATTCAGGTTACCCCAAGATTATTGGCGATTGATGGTGTGGGTGCTGTGCCGTTGTTTGGTTACGGCGGGAAAGTTCTGTGGGTGTTTCTTGATCCTGCAAAAATGGCCTATCTCAATATCACAGCCTCAGATATTTACGATGCTCTTGGCAATAACAATATCAGTATCAGTTCCGGATCGATTATCAGCCACGACCGGCAGTACGTGCTGGTTTCTGATACCCAACTTCACACGGCAGATGACTTTTCAAAGATAGTTCTTCGCAATGATCATGGGCAGGCTGTCACTATTGGTGATGTTGCTTCAGTGGAATGGGGGGAGGCCAGACTTGATCATCAACCCGTTCTGATTGATAGGAAGGAAGGCATAGTGATGCAGGTGCGCCCCTTCGCTGGAGCCAACCCTGTGACTGTGGCTCATCTTGTTCAAAAAGAAATGAAAGATATTGAGCAACACCTGCCGGAAGGGCTGACGGTTATTACGACCTATGATCAATCACACTTCCTGAAAAAGGCACTGGATGAATGCCGTAAAGCGGTTTTTGAGGCTATTGCCTGTGTTGTTCTGGTTATGATGTTGTTTCTGGGCTCGCTAAGGCTCGCCATTATTCCAGTGGTCACCATTCCCGTATGTATTGTGGCGACATTCTCAGTGATGGCAGTGCTGGGGTTCACTTTAAATATTGTCACTCTGTTGGCCATAGTTCTGGCTATAGGGCTGGTGGTGGATGATGCCATTGTTGTGGTTGAGAACAGTCATCGTCATATCAGTCAGGGGGTATCACCGGTTCTGGCAGCAATCAAAGGTTCCAGGGAATTAACCTTCGCTGTGATTGCCATGTCTTTAACCCTTGCGGCGGTGTATTTGCCAGTCGGTTTTGCCAATGGCTTTACCGCTACGATTCTTCGGGAGTTTGCTTTTACTCTTGCCGCTGCTGTTTTGATCTCCGGGTTTGTGGCCCTGACTCTTTCTCCAATGATGTGTGCTTATACCCTGAAGCCAGCCGGGCAAGCTTCTGCAGTTGTCAGGGTTTTATCCTCAAAATTGGATCAATTGGATCGGGCTTACAGTCAGCGGTTGGGGCAACTGCTGCAGCACCCTAAATCAGTTATGGCTGTTGCAGCTTTGTGTTTTTTAACAGGGTTTCTTGTGTATGCCCAGTTGGGACGACAGCTGATTCCCAAAGAAGATATTGGCTATATCGAAACCGGTATTATTCTGCCTCCGGCCAGCAGTCAGGAATTTATTAACCGCAATATGATTCTTCTGGATGGATTTCTGGCTAGTCAGGAGAATATCCAGACCGTTGTCTCTTACTATCTCGGTTCTCCAACAAGCTTTGTCACACTGGATAACTGGAAGAAGCGTTCCGAAGATGCCGCTACCTTGGTAAAGCAGCTAAATCACAGTGTTGGAAATGCTGTGACTGCGATGAATATTTCTTTTCAGCTACCTGATCCAGTGGATTATGGCACTGGAGCTGGGGGGCTTGAGTTAAAACTGCAAACCCTTAACCGTGATCCGGTGGCATCAGCTCTGAGTAACCTCAGCGAAAAGGTGGTTAAGGCTCTGTCTGATATTGATGGGCTGGTAAATGTTGAAAGTTCATTGGTCTATAACACTCCTGAGTTGGAATTTACCCTGAATCGGGAAAAGGCCAGCCAGTATGGTGTTAGCCTGACTGATATTAGGGACAGCCTGCAGGTGATGATGGGGGGAGCCAAACGTGCGACCCAGATTCGTACCACTGATGGGCAGACTTTCAGTGTCAGAGCGCAGCTGGACAGGGCATGGTTGGGGGATTTCAGTATTATGGATTCCATTAATGTTGGCTCTTCCAGCGGTAAGGTTTTGCCGTTATCCAGCTTGATTACCGTGAAAAATAAAACGGCTGCTCCTTCTATTGAAACCTGGCACCGCTCCCGTGCAGCAACGGTTCACGCGGATATTGTACCGGGCACTTCTCTTGTCACACTGAAAGATGAAATTACCAAGCGGGTTGGAGGTTTGCTGGGTAATGATCAGTCCATGACTTTTGCAGGTTCTATTCAGCAACTGACTGATTCTGAAAACAGCATTCGCTGGTTGTTCCTTATGGCGATAGTGTTTATTTATCTGATACTTGCAGCGCAGTTTGAGAGTTTTATCGATCCGTTTGTGGTTTTGCTCACGGTGCCGCTTTCCATTGTTGGAGCGCTTTTGATGCTCTGGATATGCAGTCGCACGCTCAATATTTATACAAATATTGGTTTACTGACGTTGGTGGGCTTGGTCAGCAAACACGGCATACTGATTGTCAGTTTTGCCAATCGCAAAATGGCAGAAGGTTTTAGTGCCGTGGAGGCAGTTGTTTCAGCGGCTTCAACACGTTTGCGCCCCATTCTGATGACCAGTCTGGCAATGATTTTTGGGGCACTGCCGCTGGCGCTGGCTACCGGGCCAGGTTCTGAAGGTCGTTCTGATATCGGTCTGGTGCTGGTGGGAGGCATGATTATGGGGACTTTGTTTTCCCTGCTGATTGTTCCCACGGCCTATCTGGTGATGCTTCGTTATCGAAAATTGGATGTTCTTTCGGAAATCTCTGCCAGATCCTCGTCGTCTGGTTGATTCCTTTGTTTTACGAAAATCTACAAGAAAATGTCGTTTAGTACTCGCTACGCTATGGACATGCCGTAGTATTGTGGGTAATTGTCGCTGTGTGGAACCTTTAGCTTGTGGGCTGGAGAAATCCGCAGATACAAACAGGAGGAGGGAATCGTCTTCTCAGGGCGAAGGCCCGGATTTTTAGGAAGATGATTTTTGCCAGGCAGTACCTGATCAATGCCAGGGGAACCGGTTAATGGGGCATGTTTACGCAGATAGCAGGGATGAGTTTATTGGGAAGCTGGAACTGGAGTTGTCCGGTCATCTTCCCGAAGAGCAGCTGGAAGGGCTCAAAACTTTTCTGAAACCTTTTTTTTCGATCACAACGCCGGAAGAACTGACTTCTTACAGGCGTCGTGACCTTCTGGGCAGTACTTTGGCGTTCTGGCGCTTTTTCCAGACCCATGACCACAGTGCCCCCAAAATTGAAGTGCTGAACCCGGATTACGAGAATAACGGCTGGCACTCAACCCATACCATTATTCAGATTGTGCATCCGGATATGCCCTTTATTGTGGATTCTGTACGCATGAAGCTGAACGAGCGCGGAGCCACAATTCATCATCTTCGTAACTGTGTGCTCAGTGTTGACCGCGATGATAACAATAAGCTGGTCACTGCCGGAAACGGGAGCTCAAACAAAGAAGCCCTGCTTTATATCGAAGTAAACCGCCTTGCCCAGGAAAGTGAGCTGGAAGCCCTACAGAAAGACCTCTCAGATGTACTGGCTGATGTGCGTCGGGTTGTAGCCGACTACCGGCCAATCTGCCGCAAGGTCGAAGAGATGATTGGCAGCCTGGAAGCTGGTTCCTCTTCAAAAGACAGTGAAGTCAAAGAGGTGGTCGAATACCTGCGCTGGCTGCTGGACAATAACTTTACCTTCCTGGCCTTTGAAGAGCTGTCGGTAGATCGCGGTAAAGAGCAGACAGAAGTGGTTCCCGTAGAAGGACAGAGGCTTGGTCTTCTGCGCCCAAGGCACAGCGGACAACTGGATCGTGTCTCACTGGAACCAGAACTGGATCGCAATATCTTTGCGGATCATTCCCTGTTGTCTTTTGCCACTGCGGCGGTACGTTCCAGTGTTCATCGTCCGGCATACCCCAGTTTTATCCTGGTTAAACGTTTTGATAAGTCTGGCACGGTGATTGGTGAATACCGGTTGATGGGGCTTTATACCTCTCCGGTATATACCCAGAGCCCTCGTGCGATTCCCTGGTTGAGGAATAAAGTCAGTAATATTGTTCGGCTGGCGGGTCTGGATATGGGTAGCCATCATGGCAAGGAGCTCACCCAGACGATTGAGGTTTTCCCAAGAGAAGAGCTGTTCCTGACACCTGTAGATCAGTTGTTTGAAACCATTATGGGAATCCTACGTATTCAGGAGCGCAATCAGATTCGGGTGTTTATGCGCCGTGATCCTAACGGACTGTTCTGCTCTGTACTGGTTTATGTTCCGCGGGAGGTCTACGACACCACCCTGCGTACCCAGATTCAGGATATTCTCTGTGAGCGGCTGAATGCTGTGGATGCGGAATTTACCACGCACTTTTCAGAATCCATTCTGGCCCGGGTTCATTACGTTCTGCGTCTGTCTGAGAAAGGCTGTGATGACTTTAATCCCAAGGCTATTACCGCAGAGATTAACCAAGCGGCTTACTCCTGGGATGAAGAGTTCCGTGATGCTCTTATGGAAGCTCGTGGGGAAGTCGATGGACATGCCCTGCTAAAGAGTTTTGAAGGCGGTTTCCCGGTCAGCTACAGGGATGCGTTTACCGCCCTGACAGCTGTTGCCGATGTTGAGCATATTCAACACCTCAACGCTGATTCACCTATGGCGATGAGCTTTTACCAGCCCATCGATGATGATGGCTATCTGCACTTCAAGGTTTTCCATCAAGGAAAATCTTTGCCATTGTCGGACCTTATTCCGATTATGGAAAATCTTGGTCTGAAGGTTATTGGCGAACACCCTTACTATATCTACCGGAAGGTGAATGGTAAGAAGGTTCGGGTCAGCCTTCATGACTTCACTCTGTCCCTGACTCACGGCCAGCAACTGCCTTTGCGGAAAGTTGCGGGTAAGTTCCAGAAAGCCTTCCAGCGTACCTGGGATGGTGAAGCGGAAAATGATCGCTTTAACCGTCTGGTGTTGGTGGCTGGTATGGACTGGCGCCAGGTCAGTATGTTGAGAGCCTATGCTCGCTATATCAAACAAATTCGCTTTGGTTTCAGCCAAGGATATATTGCAGACACTTTGTGCAATAACAATGAGATAGCTCTGCAGCTGCTGAAACTGTTTGAAGTGTCCTTTGATCCAAGTATTGATCTGACCCAGGAGCAGCGAAAAGCCCGTAGACAACAATATCAACAGAATATTCTGGAAGCGCTGGATGGCGTGAGTGTTCTGTCTGAGGACCGGGTTCTGCGCCGTTACATGGAAACCATAATTGCCACACTGCGTACCAACTTTTACCAGTTAGACGAAAGCGGCCAGAATCATGATTACATGTCCTTTAAGTTTGCGCCGGGGGATATTCCTGATATTCCCAAGCCTGCGCCTATGTTTGAGATCTTTGTTTATTCGCCGGCTGTGGAAGGTGTTCACCTCCGTGGCGGCAAGGTTGCTCGGGGTGGCTTGCGCTGGTCGGACCGGGTGGAAGATTACCGCACGGAAGTATTGGGGCTGGTAAAAGCCCAGCAGGTTAAGAATGCGGTGATTGTACCGGTTGGCGCCAAAGGTGGTTTTGTTCCTAAACGCTTGCCAGCCAATGGCTCCCGCGAAGAAATTCAGGCAGAAGGTATCGCCTGCTACAAACGCTTTATCCGTGGTTTGCTGGATGTGACAGACAACCTGGTGGATAACGAAGTTGTTCACCCCAGCAATGTTATTCGTTACGACGAAGATGATACCTATCTGGTTGTCGCTGCAGATAAAGGCACGGCAACCTTCTCAGATATAGCCAACGGTATTGCTGAAGGTTATGGCTTCTGGCTGGGTGACGCGTTTGCGTCAGGTGGCAGTGCCGGTTATGACCATAAGAAGATGGGCATTACCGCTAAAGGTGCCTGGGTTTCCGTGCAACGCCACTTCCGTGAACGGGGCGTTGATGTCCAGAAAGATCCGGTCACTGTTGTCGGTATCGGTGATATGGCCGGGGATGTATTTGGTAATGGTTTGCTCAGTTCCAAAGCTTTGAAGCTGGTGTCGGCCTTTAACCATATGCATATTTTTGTGGACCCTGATCCCGATCCTGCCGCAAGCTATGTCGAGCGTGAACGGCTGTTTAAGTTGCCTCGCTCCAGTTGGGAAGACTATGACAGCAAGCTGATTTCTGAAGGTGGCGGCATTTTCTCCCGTAATGCCAAATCCATCAGCATCTCTTCTCAAATGAAAAAAGCGTTTGGTATTCGAGCTAATCGTCTTACTCCCAGTGAATTGATCACAGCCATTCTGAAGGCTCAAGTGGATCTGATCTGGAATGGTGGCATCGGCACTTATGTGAAGTCCTCCCATGAAAGTCATGCCGATGTGGGGGATAAGGCCAACGATAATCTGCGTATTGATGGTGCCCAGGTTCAGGCGAAAGTACTGGGTGAAGGCGGCAACCTTGGTTTCTCCCAGCTCGGCCGTATTGAATATGCTTTGAATGGTGGCGCGCTGAATACGGACTTTATTGATAATGCCGGTGGCGTGGATTGTTCTGACCACGAAGTAAATATCAAGATTCTGCTCAACCAGATCGTTGCGGCAGGAGATATGACCCGCAAACAGCGGAACCGGATGCTGGAGGATATGACCGAAGAGGTTTCCACTCTAGTACTGGGCAATAACTACCGCCAGACCCAAGCAATTACTCTTGCGGAGAGTGAATGTCTGAGCCAGATGGAAGAGTACAAGCGCTTTATTCATGCCCTTGAAGCAGAAGGGCGTTTGGATAGGGCTATTGAATTCCTCCCAGATGATGAAATTATTCGTGAGCGTCAGGCTGCTGGCCAAGGTTTAAGCAGACCAGAATTGTCTGTACTGATTTCCTATAGCAAAGCTGATTTGAAAGAGAAGCTTCTGGAATCCAAAGTACCGGATGACGAGTATCTGGCTCGGGAGCTGGTCACAGCTTTCCCGAAAGCTCTTGTTGAAAAGTATGGTGAGCCGCTGGCTCAGCACCGTCTGAATCGGGAAATTGTAGCGACTCAGATTTCCAACTATTTGATCAATATGATGGGGCTGACATTTGTCAGCCGGCAGCAGCAATCCACTGGTGCCGATGCTGCTGATATTGTGACCGGATTTGTCGTGGCCAGAGATATCTTTGGCGCAGAGCGGTTGTGGTCTGATATTGAAAGCCTGGATCATATTGTTGAAAGTGAGCTGCAGCATGAGTTAATGGGCGAGGTGATGCGCCTGCTGCGCAGAGCTACCCGTTGGCTGGTTCGCATGAAGCAGGTTGATCGAAACACTGCTGATTGTGTTGAACATTATCAGAGTCGCTTGTGTCAGCTGATGGAAAACCTTTCAGACCTGTTGCCAGAGCGTCAACGCAAAGAGTGGCAGGAGCAGGTTGATCAGCTGGTGGCCAGAAATGTGCCTGAACAGCTGGCTCAGCGTATTGCCGGCGTTCGTCACTTGTTCAGCATGCTGTCAGTGATTCAGGCGGTTGATCAGACCGGTGAGAAACTTGAGAAGGTTGCTTCTGCATTCTTTGCCATTGGCGAGCATCTTGATCTGCACTGGTTCTATCAGGAACTCAGCCGGCTGGAGGTTCAGAATCACTGGCAGGGGCTGGCTCGTGAAGGTGTCAGGGATGAACTGGCACTGCAGCAACGGGCACTGACTGTAAATCTGTTGAAACTTGATCCTTCTGCAGAAGATGTCTGTGAATTGCTGAAGCGCTGGAGTGAGGCAAATTCTATTGCCTTGTCCCGTTGGAATGCAATTCTGGAAGAGTTGCGGGGTGCTGCTGGCAGTGAGCTGGCCATGTACACCGTAGCTACCCGGGAACTTTTGGATTTGGCACAGAACAGCTAAGTTCTATCTCTGTTGTAAAGTATGCGGGCAGCCCAAAGGCTGCCCGTTTTCGTTACCCTTCATCTCTAACTATTGAGTTAGAAGTGCTCGCCTTTTTTCTCTCGAAGTGGTCGAACGTCCAATAGACAGAAACAAAGGTTGTTAAGACTAAAATGAGTTTTCCACTTCCCCCCAGTTACTTGAGAACATCAGGTTTGCTGTCCCCTGTTGGTATGCCAGACCATGAGCCCAATAAAAGTGTTTCGGTGATTGTTGATGTTTGGCCCGGCCAGAAAACTATTAAGGAGTATTACCTTTCCGATTCAAGTGGAAAACCCATTACTGACAGGAGTGTGCAGGAAGCGACTTGTCGCGAGCATTTACGGTCTCGTTCTGAGGAGCTAAAACGTCAGTGTCAATCACTCGAACAGGTCAAAGTCCTTGAGAAGGTCTTCAGTCATCTGGAAGGTGGATGTGTCACCCGGGACAAGTTTTGTTATGGAATAAACAGCTTGAAGGAAGGTGCGCGGGCCGGTAATGAAACGTTTTGCTTAGTTGGAAAAGTTGCTGATCACCTATATGAGGTTGATTGTTCTTCAGGACGCTTTTATCTGGGGCTGCAGGTAAGTTGTCCGGAAGAAGGCAAGCCTCTGGAGCACAGGACAGTATTTATCATGCCGGCTGCCTTTGCTCATTACAGTAAGGTGGATTTCTCTTCAAGCTGTGAACGCGAATGCTTTGTTAAACCTTCATTTGTCTCTTTCAGCGATGTGCCATATCCGGCTGTGGCATTTCATGTTGCCCCCAGTAATCCAGAGTTTCTGGGGCAGCTTCTGCGTGTGAAAAGCATTCATAGCGTGGTTCAACGCTTTGCGGGACAAAGCCTTAAGGACAAGAGAGATGCGTTTCTAGGGGCATTTAGAACAAAATTTCCCAGAAATGTATTTCCAGATGAGCGCTCACTCTTGATTCCAGTTCCAAACCCTTATCAATCGAATATCAATCCGATGCTGGCAAATGTGACTTTTCATCAGGACGAGCAGGGGGCTGTGAGAATTCGATTGAAAACACCCCTGGTAACAAAAGAGCTATACGATTTTGAGGCAATCAAGGGTTTGATTGAGTACTGGGCTGGTGCAAATAATGTTGCATTGGAGCGAGTTGAAGCCAGTGGCGGTGAAGTTATATTTGGAACAGTTTATGACGGCACGCCAGGTTCTCCTGACGAATTTATGAAAGCTGTAGAAGCTATTCAGGTTGCCTATGAAGCTTATATGGAAGAGTTTCTTGCCGTTATGAGTGGCTTACAGGCTTTGGCATAGCCTGAGAGAGTTGATTGCATGGATAAAAAAAAGGGCAGCCAGATGGCTGCCCGTTGTCATTAAACTGCCCACCTCATATACTCAGGAAGGTTGTCACGCTCGTCGAACTTGAATCCTCTTTCCTTAAGCTGCTTACGGGCCATCTTTCGATCAGAAGAAAACATGTTCATCCAGATTGCAGCGACAATATTGTTGAACTTGCTGGTGATCGCGGCATCCAGGTCTTTATTGTTTTTGCGACCTTTTTCAAATTCACGCTCAGTCAGCATGCCTTCTTCGCTGCACCAGCCCTTACCATAGGAGCTGTATACACTGGTTAGTACCTTTCTCATCGCAATGCTCATGGCATTGTTCATACGCTTTCTGGCCCATTTCACCATGTCGACGCGGGTCTCGCCCCAGGTATCCATCCATGCTGTGTGAGCGGGCTTGTAATACTGCTTCACCATGGAACCCATCATGCTCTGAGTCATAAAGTCTACCAGTGCATCTTGTAGTTCGACTTTGTTGCGAGGAAGCTTCTCTGTGCCCAGTCTGTGATACAGATTCTCGCTGTAACGCTCTTCCAGCGCCATCAGCCAGAAGATACGGCGCTCTTGATCCTGAGGAATAAGTAAGGTCTCAGCCTCAGGAAGCTTGGAAAGGATCTGTTCAACGGTGAGTGCGCCAAAATCTTTATTCTCAAGCCACTGCAGCATCTCGCGTTGCTGATCCAGGTTCTTTAAATCCTTTTGGGCTGTCTCATTGTTTGCCAGACTGCTTTGCAGCTCCTGACGCTTCTGGTCATGAGTGTCTTGCATCCACAGCATGACACGTTTGGCTCTGGCCAGTTTCAGCTCAGTAGAGTCTTTTATTTCCTTGGTTTGCCTTTCGATCCACTCCTGATCTGTTTCTGTCAGTTCCCAGTTTTCACGTTTGATCTGCTCCAGCTCAGCCTCAAGGCTCTGCAGCTCTTTTTGTTCCTGTTCGAGAATCTTCTTCTCTGAGTCACGGAATTTCTGCTCCTGCTCTTCAATCCACTTATTCCAGTGGCTCTTATACAGGTTGCGGTACCCGTGGGCTTTGGACATTTTCTCAATGCTGTTGTTGTAGCCAGATTCGCTCATGACCTTATCAACTTCTTTATCAATATCCGGTGTGCTTCGAGTAGCAATGCCCTCAACCAAGCCAGTCACGCGTTCGGCAAGACTCAATAATCCATTTTGATGGTTCAGACTGTCGGCACGGTACCAGGCCCAAAAGAGACAGCCACTCATAAAACCAAAGGAGGATAAGATGCCAAAGATTCCACCCGACAATATAGTAGCGGCTGAAAAACCAGCGGAAACAAGGGTCGGGCCAAATACCGACGCTACCTTCCAGGACTGCATAAGCAGGGGCGTGACGCTGTTTCGCTCTCTGCGCAAAAATTTGCCCAGAGCATCTTTAAAACCGTTAAACAGAGACTTGAACGGCTCCAGAATAACCGCGCGGGATATCACTGCAGGGATAGAGTGTTTGCTGGCAATATCTGCCAGTGCACTGCCGCAGCGCTGCATCATGCGCTGACGGGTATTAGCCACCGCCAGGCCGCTGGTCATAATATCCATGGCGTAGTTGCAGTCACGGACGGTTTTCTCATCCATGGTGTTCACATTCTTCACAATGCGGCTGTAAACCAACTTTGCTCCGGCAGAGGACCAGGTCCAGAACTGAGCCAGGAAATTTGTGCCATTCTGGTAAGTCTTGAAGGCAGCATCCAGCAGTGTTGGGAAATAAGGCGCGGCTTCCATCAGCTTGCAGATGGTCAGGATCTTTTTCACCGCAGCCAGCTCTTCGTCGGTCAGGTTGTCCAGGCTTACTGCTTCATGGTTCACATTTTCCAGGAAATGAGTTGTCGCTGCTTCAGCCCATACCCGGTTATGCAATTCGTCAAACATGGCGATAACAGGGGACGTACCTGATAGGGTGTTCAGGGCTACAGACTTAGCTTGAAGCAGGTTGCCGGCTAATCCACGGATAATTCTTGGGTTTTTCGCGCCAATGGCGGCTGCGGCTGTTAGCTCTTTCTGGAATGTTTTGGCCAGAACGGTCAGTCCGTCCTTGCCCATGTGGCTTGCGGCAACAGCAGCCTGTGAAGGACTGACTTTGCCCTGAATGAGATCTTTCAGTCCATAGACAACGTTAGTGCCAGCGGTGACTGTGTTACCAATGAGGTCCAGGCCGACGCTTGGCAGGCTACCCAGAAGGTCCATGGCTTCATTTCCGAAGGCATAACCTCCCTTAACAATTAAGGTTCTTTCCAGCTCCAGCTCTTGCAGAACGTGTTCTGTAGGGATTTCATTACCCTTGAGCATTTTGCTGCCAAGATTGGCAGCCTTTGCCCAATAGTCCATTTCATCGTCAAGATACGGCGCGTCAGGGCGCTCTGATTCCAGATAGCGGATGCGGGCACACAGCTTTTCAAACTCATCAGAGCCTTTGTTATGTTGAACCGTGCGAGCCTGAGCCAGTAAAGCGTCGATCTGGGTTTTGACCAGCTGGTCGCGACTCTTCATATGCTGGGTCAGTTCAACAGCGCCACATCCTGGCTGAACCTGACGGTATTTTTCCAGCTCTGTGATAGCCAGGTCGACCTTGGTGCCCGCGCTCTTGCCGCTGATGGCTTCCGCGGTCTGAGTCAGTTCGATATCAGAGTTCAGGTACCACACCTGCTCACCGTGCAGATGACCGGTTTGAATAGCGTGGTGACAGGGAAGAGCTTCCAGATGTTCAATTCTGGAGTCCAGTTTGGCCAGAGTCTGAACGGCTTCGGACATTCCCAGATTTTTAGCGATGGTTTTCGCATTTTTCAGGTCATTTTTATGACCGTCAATGGTATCTGACGCAAGTGGCTCATGAGTCTGGATTTGTTGTTCAATGGTTTGCACCAGATATTCGGTAATATCAGAAAGGTACTGGTGTTGAGCGCGTACAGCGATAATCTCTGCCAGCTCAGGAAGTTCTTCCATAACTTTCAGCAGCTCGTCGGAGTTTTTACCTGCCTCGTTAACCAGCTGCAGTTCCTGACGGAGTTTGTCCTGCTTGTCTGCGGGAACCAGGAAAATTTCATTTACCAGGAATTGATGGAACAGTTTAAATACAACATCCGGGCGCCTGCGTGCCAGTGTATCAATCAACAGCATTGGGTTTACGGCATCGTCAGGATGGGGGTAGTCATTTTGCTCCAGGGTATTCAGCAGAGCCTTGGCATTGCTATCGTGGTAACGGGAGGCTTCCTGTTGAGCGAAATTCACCAGATTACGGGCAAGACCGCTCGGATCAGATTTGATTTTTCCGTGGTTTTTGTGAGTGATCTGGCTAGGGTCAGCCAGCAGGTTCTCACCGTCAGTTTCCATAACTTCAGCTGGAAGAAGTCCCTCAAAAGCTTTGGCTAAAGGCGTAGCCAGAAGCTCTGTAATGCCGATAAAGCAAATGTTCAGTTTTTCCAGCCAGGAGTCCTTTTTACGGGACACTTCGTAGTCCCGAATACCTTCAATAACTTTCAGCAGGTTGTCTTCAGAAGGATTTTTTTCCAGTTCACTGAAATTATCGAGCAGGTCTTCAATTTTCTGGGGAGCATCGCCTTTGAAGGTAAACGAGTTCATATCGTCTTCAAGCACACTCAGACGGCAGCCAATCAAATCAATAGTGCCTTGCTGATCTCTGCGGAACTGCGCGGTAAGAATGTTCTGGCCGGGCAGGTCGCTAATGAACAGGGCTGGAGACATGCCGTTCAGATCTTTCTTGAGGCTTTCCTGTGTATCCAGAGCCTGTTCTGTGAGGGCGGTGACATCGTATTCATCCTCACCAATTTCATCTTCTTCGTCGGTTTCTTCAGCGCCAGCTGGCATAGATACAGGTTCCCAGGACTTACCGAGGAGAGATTGCTGGCTTGCTGGGATAGAGCGAAATTCATCTTCAACTTCCGTTGGAGGCGTTTGAGTTGAAGTCAGGGAGTGAAACTCCTCTTCATCATCAGTACTGGTGATACTGTACTGATCCAGAGATCTTTCTTGGGTGCTTTTGGCAGACAGATAAGGATCATCAGCCAGGCAGGTTAACCGCAGCCCTGTGGCTTTGGTAACGCTACTGCTAACGCTTTCATACAGGCTGCTCTGTGATGACAGGCTTCCCTGAGGGGTGGTATAGCTGGCGAGTGATGAAAGTAAGTCCATTTTCGTGCCTCCATGCACAGGGTTTAACCCTGAAAAAACGTCCGGTTACCACATATGACCGGCGTTTCCGGGGGAAGTTTCGAAAAAACTGGAGGATAAGACTATGGATGTATTCAAAAATGTGGCCTGGTTGGGGCTACATTTTAAGAAAAAACCGTACCAATAACAGTGGATTGCCTCTATGGGAGTCCATATAATCCGGCGCAGAATTCCCACCTCGACTGCAAGGAATCACCATGTATAAGCTGGCTCGCTCGCTATTGTTTCGCCTCACCCCTGAAACAGCTCACGATGTCACTATGGATTTTCTGGGAGCAGGCCAGCGCCTGGGATTGATTAAGAAGGTTATCCGCCCAGTCCCAGATGCTCCAGTTAAGGTGATGGGTATCGATTTCCCCAATCCTGTTGGTTTGGCTGCCGGTCTGGATAAAGATGGTGAATGTATCGGTGCTTTCGGTGATCTTGGTTTTGGGTTTGTGGAAGTTGGTACCGTGACCCCTCTGGCTCAACCCGGAAACCCCAAGCCCCGCCTGTTCCGGCTGGTAGAAAATGAAGCCATTATCAATCGTATGGGCTTCAACAATAAGGGTGTCGATCATCTGGTCGCCAATATCCGCAAGGCTAAGACTAAAGCTGTAATTGGCGTCAACATTGGTAAGAACAAGATTACTCCGGTTGAAAAGGCCAATGATGATTACATTGCCTGCCTGCAGAAGGTTTACCCTTGGGCCGGTTATGTCGCCGTTAACCTTTCTTCTCCCAATACTCCGGGATTGCGTGAACTCCAGTTTGGTGAACATCTCACATCTCTTCTCAAAGCACTGAAAGAAGAACAGACACGTCTGGCTGAAGAGCACCATCGCTATGTGCCTATCGCTATCAAACTGGCACCAGATATGACGGATGATGAATTGCGGGAAATTGCCGGCCAGCTGGTGGCCTGTGGCATGGACGGCGTTATTGCCACCAATACCACTCTTGAGCGTGATGCCGTCGCCGGCCATGAGTTTGCCCAGGAACAGGGCGGTTTGAGTGGTAAACCCCTCACCGGGCTGGCTACCGATAAAATCAAAGTTCTGGCTGAAGCCGTGGACGGAAAGATTCCGGTTATCGGCGTTGGTGGCATTATGAGCGCGGCGGACGCTGTAGAAAAAGTAAGAGCTGGCGCGAGTTTGGTACAGATTTACAGTGGCTTTATTTTCCGTGGCCCGGATCTGGTGGCGGAAGCGTCTGAAGCGGTAGCGGCTGAGCTGGCCAAGAAGGCTGACTAAAATCCAGATAAACAAAAGGCCCTGATAAAGTATCGGGGCCTTTTAAATACTGAACTCAGCGAGTGGCTGAGGATTTTTTCTTCAAGAGCCAAGTGTCTTCAAGAAGAGAAAAGGAGAGTTAGCAGTTAAAGCTGATGCTCATTAAGCTTGTGGATACCGGAAACGCCGGTGAAGCCTTCCACGTGGTCTGACCAACCTTCGCGCCAGCCATTCAGCCAGGCTTGACGTTGATCATTTTCGTTGGCATGTGGGCAGTTTTCATTTGGCCGCCCTTGTGCTCCCATCTGGTAGCCTTTGGCATAAGCCCGATCTGTCATGTCTCTTTTTTGTCTCTTCATTGCGAAGTAGCCTCCTTATTCGGATACAGCATTCCAGAAAGCTCGCCAGCTGACCGGAATTTATATGTCACGGAAAGGAACATCAGTCCAGTCCTCTAGTCTGGAGAACCTTTCCGGGTTGGGAGGGGATGTTTTCACATCACTACGACAGTAAGTTCTATCGGATTCCTGCCAATCTGTCGAGGAACGAATGGACATAGCGCTATAACTACTTAGTTTAAAACTCACTATGCAGGGGAAACTTTGCCAATAAATAACTGAAATCAAAAGATATTGACCGTTTGTCTGATAAGCATGGTAAAACACTGCTTTTGCACTACATCTCAGCTTTTCGGTCTTTATCTGTACCTGTGCGAGCGGTACGGCTCGTAATCCCCGATATAGACTGTACAATCGGCCAGATTTTTCGATCTGCTTCATGATCACTCTGTTTGAAGGTGACAATGTCCGATAACTACGAATTCTTTGCCTCCTGCCCGAAGGGCGTGGAAGGTCTGCTGGCCGAAGAACTGGCCGCCCTTGGTGGTGAGGATATTCGCCTGACTGTGGCCGGCTGCCATTTCAAGGGTGGTTTACAGGCCGCCTACCGCAGCTGTCTCTGGTCACGGCTGGCTAACCGTATTTTGCTGCATCTTCGCCAGATAGATGCGGAAGCCCGCGAGCTTCTCTATGACGGGGTTAAGGCCATTCCCTGGGAAGATCATTTCGAACCTGATACCACTTTGGCCATTACCTTCAATGGCACCAGTAAAGCTATAAATAACAGTCACTTCGGCGCGCTTGTTGTTAAAGATGCTATCTGTGATCGCCTGCGTGACAAAGCCGGTTTCCGTCCGGCGGTAAATAAAACTTCCCCGGATATTCGTGTTCATGTGCGCATGAGCCGTAACCGGGCAGATATCTCCTTGGATTTGTCTGGCGAGAGTTTGCACCGCCGTGGCTATCGTCTGGATACCGGTAAAGCGCCTTTGAAGGAGAACCTTGCCGCTGCACTGTTGATTCGATCTGGCTGGCCGCAAATGGCCAAAGAAGGCGCTGCGCTGGTTGATCCTCTGTGCGGTTCCGGCACCTTGCTGCTGGAAGGTGCGCTGATTGCTGCAGATATTGCACCGGGACTGCTGCGCCTTAACTACGGATTCCATAACTGGTCCGGCCATATTCCCAAGATCTGGCGAGAATTGCTGGAAGAAGCCCGTGAGCGCCGCACAGCGGGGCTGGAAAAACTGAACAACAGTTTTATTGGTTATGAAGGTGATGTTCGGGTTGTGCGTCAGGCTCACGATAACCTGCGTCGTGCCGGGCTTGAAAAGCGCATTCATATCGAAACCCGCGAACTGGCCAATGTTGAGGCTATTAAAAACACGTCTGGTCTGGTGATCTGTAACCCACCTTACGGTGAGCGTTTGGGGGATGAGTCCAGTCTTGTGTGGATGTACCAGCGTCTGGGTGAAACCTTCCGCAACTGCTTTGAGGGCTGGCAGGGAGCAATCATTACCAGCAATCCAACCCTGGCTCGCCGTATGGGATTGCGTGCCCGCAAAAATTACAGCTTCTTCAATGGTGCTCTGGAAGCCAAGCTGTTTACCTTTGATATTCAGCCTGAGTGGTATTACGGCTTCCATAAGCGCAATGAAGAGAGCAAAGCTCAAAATAGTGAACCTGCATCAGGAGAGCAGAAAGCTTCCCAGATTGCGGTAAAGCCAGCGGCTGAAATCAGCCTGGGTAAAGGCGCGGAGATGTTCGCAAATCGTCTGCGTAAGAACCTGAAAACATTGCAGAAATGGGCCCGTAAAAACGAAGTGGAGTGCTATCGGGTTTACGATGCCGATATGCCTGAGTACGCGGTTGCTATTGATATCTACAAAGATCAGGTGTTGGTGCAGGAATACCGTGCACCGGCGTCCGTCGATGAGCAGAAAGCGGAAGAGCGTCTCCATGATGTGTTACAGGCTATTCCTACAGTGCTTCCGGTCAAGACCGAACAGATTGCCCTGAAACAGCGTCGCCGACAGGCTGGCAAAAACCAGTACCGGAAGATGGGAGATCAGCAGCAACGTTTTGAGGTAACCGAAGGTGGCTGCCGTTTCCTGGTGAATTTAAAGGATTACCTGGATACCGGACTGTTCCTTGATCATCGTCCAATGCGTCTGCGTATTCAAAAGGAAGCTAAAGGCAAACGTTTCCTTAACCTGTTTTGCTATACCGGTGCGGCAACTGTGCATGCGGCGGCTGGTGGAGCCAGCCAGACCACCAGTGTTGATCTCTCTAAGACTTATCTGGAATGGGCGCGGCAGAATCTCTCCCTGAATGGTTTTAGTGATCGCCATAAGCTGGAAAACGCTGACTGCATCAAATGGCTGAAAGGTTGTAAGGACACTTATGACTTGGTCTTTATTGATCCGCCAACATTCTCCAACTCGAAGAAAATGCGGGATGTCTTTGATATTCAAGAAGAACACAAAGATATGTTGAAGCGGGCTATGGGACTTTTGGCCCGTGATGGCGTGCTGTACTTCTCCAATAACTTCCGCAAATTCCGTATGGATGAAGAGCTGACTGAGTTGTTTAAGGTTGAGGAGATCTCTGCTCAAACCATTGATCAGGACTTTAAGCGCAATCAGAAGATTCACCGTTGCTGGAAGCTGACGCACCGGCATTGAGTTTTGTCTGTGTGATGACTAAGGAGGCCTTGTGCCTCCTTTTTTGATGCTGGTTTTCAAGGGCTGGCCGCCGATATTCCTGATAAGTTTCAGGAATATTAATCATGAGAATGCCCCAACCCTTAGTTCGACTTAAAAACAGCTTCCTAAGTGCGGTTGAACACCGTAAACCAAATGGGCGAACGGATAAGGCGAATATTCTTTCGAGACTTGCTGAAAAACTTCTCCCCAAGGCCTGGGCGGATAAATTGTTGGGGCAGCGCTCAGTGGCTGTTGTTGAAGAGCATGAACTGAAAACTTTTATGAGCAACCAGCCTGTTGAGCTGGATGTCCTTTCGCCAACCCCGGAGCAACTTCAAAGGCTCACAGCCGATGTAGAACAATTTGCCGCTGCTATATCCGGTGATAACGCATTTCTGATTATTGATGCGCTGAATCAGGTGCTCCACTCTTTAAACGCATGCTGTGAAGACGCAGAAGTATCACAAGAGCAGCTAAAGGATTTACTCAGCAAGATTATTGATGATGTCTACACAAAGGCTTCAAAAAGTGAAAGGAAAGTTATGCTCAAAGCCCTGGGTAAGCCGGGCACGGAAATGTCCTATCTGATGGGGATATTAAAGGCTCACTGCATGTTTAATTCTGGAAATCGTCATATCCACAGTGTTTTTCAGGTGGGAAACATGTTGTGTGCCGGGCTGGTGAAAACAGCCCGTAAACATTCTGCTGGCCCTATTTTTGATTTGCGGGTTCAATCTATAGCCAATGATTTGGTGGAGGGGCGACAAAGTGTTGTTAGCGCTCAGTCGTTTCGCGCAATGTATAAGCGCACGCTATCAACAATACCTCCATCAGGATTGGACAAGCTTCCGTTGCCAGAATCTCATTCCAGGCCAATGCCATGGGCTGAGCTTGCACGCCCGGCTTTGAGCCAGTACCCGGTAGCTCCAGAGAAGCCAGCAGAAGCGCAATTTTATAAAAGTGCTCAGTCTTACCTGAATGCCATGGCAGAGAATAACAGTGATGCTCTGGTTCTGGGCTGTTATTGCCTTGTTCGGGATGCCTACGCTTTAGCCGCAGTTCTTAAACCAGATGATCGGTTGGGGACTGGGGAGATTTCAGAGTTGGTAACTCCTTTTATTGTTCGGGCAGTAGAGAGATTGCCCGAAGATAAAAGGCAGCAGCTGCAACAAGGATTGCAAGCACCAGGTTCACAGCTTGCCAAAGCCCTGGCCTCTGTCAGCCTCGCTATGGAGTGGTATCCAGTAGAACTCGGAGAATCCAATCCCATGGCTCAACAGGCGGCACTGGCCGGACCGCCGATGATCAGTGAATTTGTTACATCTCTTGTACCGGAAAGAGCGAAAGCCTTTCAGGATGAAGTCACCCAAATAGCCGATATGACCAGCAAAGGGGAGGGTGGTGAACAAGAGCTTACGCCCGCAGGTATTCACCGAACACTGGGTTTGCTGAAAGTGGCAGAGACAGCTCTGTAGAGATTAAACGCTGGCTATCTCCTCTGGAGTGAGTTCACGCCACTCTCCAGGTTCCAGTGCTTCATCCAGTTCGATATGCCCAACCTGCTCCCTGTGCAGGGCAATGACCCGGTTACCCAGCGCGGCAAACATTCTTTTCACCTGATGATATTTGCCCTCGGTAATAGTCAGCAGAATCTCTGTATCAGAAATACGTTCCAGTTTGGCGGGCAGAACTGGCTTGGCTTCGCTTTTCAGTTGAATACCTTCCGCGAGTTTTGCTTCCGCTGTTTCTACTAGGGATTCTGCCAGCCAGACACGGTAGCGTTTACCACAGGCTTTACGGGGGGAAGTAATGCGGTGTCCCCATTGCCCGTCACTGGTGATCAGGGTTAAGCCAGTTGTGTCCGCATCCAGTCTACCGGCTATTTGCAGGGTTTCTGCTTTCGGCAGGTCAATCAGGGTGAGAACAGATGGGTAGTCTGCTTCGCCAACATTGGAACAGACTGTGTCGGCAGGTTTATTCAGCATGATGTAGCGGTCGCTGACATGATACAGCCGCTCCCCCAGCAGGTGAACTTCACAGTCTTCGTTCACTTTAAAGCCAGAGTTTTTAACCACAACACCATCGCAGGTGATATCTCCCCGGTGCAAAGCCTTCTTGGCATTGGCGCGGCTGAGCTCGGTGCATTCGCTGATATAACGATCCAAACGCATAATTAGTGAACTTACTGGTAACGAATTTAGCTGCAGGATTATGGAGTGGGCAAAGCAAGACCGCCAGAGTAAAGTTATACCCGCACAATTAGTGGGCATATTCAGGTATGAAAATTGCCTTTGATTAGTGCCTTTTTCTTAAATGGTTCCTTTGTGGTGCGAATGGAGTGATAGCAATTCACCTTGATGTACGGACAGAGTGCCTGAGCCAGAGAGGTTTGAGAGAGTTTAAGGCAGGTTTTGGAGTGGACACTGTTTTCCTGTAAGTGATAGCAGTTCCTGAATTCCATGTCGCGGTGACCCTTAGGGGTGCGGACAAGAACAATAAAGCACTCCTTTGGTGCAATAAAGCAGTAATAACAACCAGTAGGCAGATTTATGGAACACATGAACAGCGCTGTAGAATCCCTTTTACAGGGGACGAATACACTTTTCATATTGCTCGGAGCCATTATGGTTCTGGCAATGCATGCGGGTTTCGCATTTCTTGAAGTGGGTACGGTGCGCCTGAAAAACCAGGTGAACGCACTATCCAAAATTATCAGTGACTTCGGTGTGTCTACACTGGCTTACTTCTTTATTGGTTATCAGATTTCCTACGGCGTGAGCTTTTATTCCGGTGCCGAGGAGCTGGTTACCGGGCAAGGTTATGAGCTGGTGAAGTTCTTCTTCCTGCTGACCTTTGCTGCGGCGATTCCTGCCATTGTTTCTGGTGGTATTGCCGAACGGGCGAAATTTTACCCTCAGCTGCTGGCAACGTTCCTGATCGTTGCTTTCCTTTACCCATTGTTTGAAGGCATGGTGTGGAATGGCAACTTTGGCTTCCAGGCTTTCCTGGAAGAACAGTTTGGCCTGCCATTCCGTGATTTTGCCGGTTCTATTGTTGTTCACGCTGTTGGTGGCTGGATAGCATTGGGTGCGGTATTGCTGCTGGGTAAGCGTCAGGGTCGCTACCGTAATGGCAAGCTGGTGGCTTTCGCGCCTTCCAATATTCCTTTCCTCGCTTTGGGCTCTTGGATTCTGACCGTAGGCTGGTTTGGCTTTAACGTGATGTCTGCCCAGACCGTTGACAGTATCAGTGGTCTGGTCGCTGTGAACTCTCTGATGGCAATGGTTGGCGGAACTCTCGCTGCACTGGTGGTTGGTCGTAACGACCCCGGCTTTATTCATAACGGACCGTTGGCTGGTCTGGTAGCTATCTGTGCTGGCTCCGATATTGTGCACCCGATTGGTGCGCTGGTGATTGGTCTGGTGGCTGGTGCCTTGTTTGTCTGGGCATTTACCACTACTCAGAACAAATGGAAGATTGATGATGTTTTGGGTGTATGGCCACTTCATGGTCTTTGTGGTGCCTGGGGTGGTATTGCAGCTGGTATCTTCGGTCTGCAAGCGCTGGGCGGTATGGGCGAAGTATCCTTTATGTCCCAGTTGGTAGGAACTGTTGCTGGTGTGGCTATCGCTGGTATTGGTGGTTTTGTGACCTATGGCATTATTAAGGTTGTATTTGGTCTGCGTCTTTCTGAAGAGGAAGAGTTTGAGGGAGCTGATCTTTCCATTCATAAGATCGGTGCTGTTAACGAAGACTAATCCCTTCATCTGTAAAAACGGCCTTGGTCATTCTGGCTAAGGCCGTTTTTATTTGTGCTTTAAATCACTCTCTAAACTAATTAGAAGCGGCTGTGATTTCTTTCTGCCAGTTTCCCCCTTCTCTGGCATAATGTTTTCTTTTTTCGTCCCGGGGACATTCAACAGGAGATCGAATGTTCAAACCCCTGCCGTTTTTTATTGGCTTGCGCTATACGCGGGCTAAACGTCGGAATCACTTTATTTCGTTTATTTCTGCCATGTCCATGGCTGGCCTTGTGCTGGGTGTGATGGTGCTGATTGTTGTGTTGTCGGTTATGAACGGCTTTGACCGTGAACTGCGTCAACGTATTTTGGGTATGGTACCCCATGCCACTATTTCTGCCGCACAGGGGGAACTGACAGGTTGGCAGGATTTAAAGAAAACGGTTCAGGCTATCCCCGGTATTGAAGCCTCCGCTCCTTATATTGAAGGACAGGGCATGATGACCGCCCGGGGACAGGTCAAAGGTGCCATGATTTATGGCATTGATCCTGGGCTGGAAGATACGGTTTCCATTCTCCCACAGCATATGGTGGCTGGCAGCCTGAATGATCTTGAGGCTGGTGAGTTTCGCATTGTTTTGGGGGAGTTGCTGGCTCGTTCTCTTGGGATTTCTGTTGGGGATATGGTTACTGTTGTGTTGCCGGATGCCTCCGTGAATCCTGCCGGTGTATTTCCTCGAATGAAGCGTTTTCGGGTTTCTGGATTGTTTGCAGTGGGGGCGGATTTAGATGCTTCCCTGGCTTATATTAATATTGCCGATGCCGCCCGCTTTATGCGCTACCAGAGTGGGGTTGAAGGGCTGCGGTTACGAATGACTGATCTGTTTGATGCGCCTCGTCTTGCCTGGGAAGCCGCTATGCAGTTGCCGGGTCGTTATTACGTGAATGACTGGACTCGAACCCAGGGGCGGTTGTTCCAGGCTATTCAAATGGAAAAAACCATGGTCGGGTTGTTGTTATCCCTGATTGTGGCGGTGGCCGCCTTTAATATTGTTGCCACATTGGTGATGGTAGTGACCGATAAACAGGCCGATATTGCCATTCTGCGTACCTTTGGTGCTCGCCCAGGAACCATTATGAGTATTTTTATGGTTCAGGGTTCTGTGATTGGCGTTGTCGGCACCTGTCTGGGTACAGTGCTTGGTGTTATTGCTGCTCTTAATGTGGCCTCTGTCGTTGGCTTTATTGAAAGAGTTATGGGGATCTCTTTCCTAAGTGCTGACGTTTACTTTATCAGTGACCTGCCTTCTCAATTGTTGTGGTCGGATGTTGTTACTGTCTGTACTGCCAGTCTTGGTTTGAGCTTTCTGGCGACTCTTTATCCTTCCTGGCGTGCTGCCAGAATTCAGCCAGCAGAGGCTTTGCGCTATGAATGATTCCAGGGATGTTGTGCTGTCATGTCAAGCGCTGGTCAAAGCTTATGATGAAGGGCCGGAAAAACTCACGGTTTTAAGCGGTATTAATGTTGAGATTTTCCGTGGTGAGCGGGTTGCTATTGTTGGCAGTTCCGGTTCCGGTAAAACCACTTTGCTGAATATGTTGGCGGGTTTGGATAAGGCTTCGTCTGGCTCTGTTGCCATTTGCGGTAATGATATGGCGTCGATGAGTGATAACGAACGGGGTGAGCTTCGGAATCGTTATCTTGGCTTTGTTTATCAGTTCCATCATTTGCTGCCGGAGTTTACCGCTCTGGAAAATGCCGCGATGCCCTTGCTGATAAGAAAAGGTACCAGCGTTGCTGAAGCCAGAAAGAAGGCAGAAGAGCTGCTGGTAAGAGTAGGGCTTGAACAGCGTCTTCATCATAAACCTGCTGAACTATCTGGTGGCGAGCGGCAAAGGGTGGCAATTGCCCGGGCGCTTGTGACCCAGCCAGCGCTGGTGTTGATGGATGAGCCAACTGGCAACCTCGATATTCATACGGCAGACCGTATTCATCAGCTAATGCTGGAACTGGCAGAACAGGTTGATACGGCTTTTGTTGTGGTTACCCATGATCCTGATCTGGCAGGAAAAATGAGTCGGGTTCTGAAACTGGTGGATGGGCAGTTGTTGGAAGATTAACTCTTTAACGCTGTTTGAATACAAAAAGGCCGAACTCCTGTGAGTTCGGCCTTTTTGTTAGAGGTTCAGGCTTGCCGGGTCAATGGCAATGCCGAGAGAACGTTTATCGATACGCTTCTCTTTACCAGCTTCCTGATAACGGAAGCAGACCAGGTCACCAATGCTGACATCAAGATTTTTGTCGGCGCTGAGGTATTTGTATTCCTCACCTTCCACAGTCAAGGTGTGGATGTAGTAATCTGGCATGCCCAGCCAGTCACTGTGGGGACCATCGGTGGCAATATTTTCGAGTTTTCCCCGACCCTGCAGCTTTGGCTTGCGACGGCTAAAACCGCGGTTGCTTCTGTTCATGATGCACTCGTTAACGGTGTTGTTTCAGGTAAAAATAATACGGCAAAGCAGACTGATGTTTATTCGTTTCCAGAATCGCAGGAACGATTTTTCTGCCTCTGTTTCCATGTCCTGACAATATGCCAACGCCAGAACAGTCGTATGCCTACGTAACTGATAATGGCAAAAAACAGCCCGGTAAGAAAGGATCCAAGATAGAGTGGTAGCCAGATTCTGGCGAATTCTGCGGTCAGCCATTCCAGGCTGATTTCAAAACCATGGTGAGGTGCCACCGGTGTTTGCAGAATAAAGCAGCCAATTTTGTAGGTTGTGTACCACATAATCGGCATGGTGATTGGATTGGTAATCCAGACCAGCGCGACAGAGACTGGCAGGTTACAACGGATAAGAAGTGCCAGACAGGCTGCCACAACCATTTGAAAGGGGATGGGGATAAAGGCAACTAAAATCCCGACAAAAAATGCCAAAGCAACTGAGCGCCGATTCAGATGCCAGATATTTGGGTCCAGCAAATGATCGCCCAGAAATTTAAGAGATTTGTTTTCTCTTAATTGAGCCGGATCCGGTAAATACCGTTGAATCAATTTCCTCGCCATGCCGATAGATTAGGCCTGTTCCTTGATAATTCACAACGTTGTGGCGACTTAAAAGTCAAAGCCTGCCTGCAACACACAATAGTCTATGTTTCAGGGTTTTCAGGCAGCGATGCAGTATGCCCTGAAAACTGACTATTCTCCATACGTGACAGATGCTTATGTGGCAGGTACTGACCGGTTTTGCCAGTGGAATAATCTTGTCTCCGTACCTGCGGGCTGATACCTATTCTGTCCTGCTGATTGTCTCTTCAGCCAGTCTTCTTATTTTGACAGTGGTTTTGCGGAAAACGTTCCCCTCCTTGCTTTTAGTCGCTCTGTTAGGTGGGTTTGTTTATGGCGGTTGGAATCAAATCCAGCGTATTAACGGCTGGCTTCCAGATGAATTAACCGGCCGTGATCTGAAAATGTCCGGGAAGATTGTCAGCTTGCCAGATATTAGGGGGGAGCGTACACGATTTACTTTTTCTGGCGAGATTGTTCCTCCACCGGGGTTACCCGCCACCTGCAACAAAGTATCTCTCAGCTGGTTTGATGCTCCGCACCTGTCCCCCAAAGAAACATGGCAACTGTGTGTGCGCTTAAAACGCCCCCATGGATTTGCCAGTGATGGAGCTGGAGATTATCAGACTGTTTTATTGAGGCAGGGCATTACGGCTACGGGTTATGTGAGAACCTGTGATGCTGTGGAGAATGTGCGCCTAATGGATGCTCCCTCAACAGGACTTTTTGTTTGGCGAAATAGTCTTAGCCAGTGGCTCAAGAATAATCTTGCTGAGCCGGGGAGTGGTGTTGTTCGGGCTCTTCTTTTAGGAGATACCCGTGGTGTGTCACAGGATAGTTGGCAGCTTTTCCGTAAAACTGGGACTGTGCATTTGCTGGTGATTTCCGGGTTGCATATCAGTCTTATTGTTTTATTTGGCTGGGGGCTTGTTCGATGCCTGGCTCTTTTGGGTTTGCTTCCACTGCATCGCTGGCCAGTCCCGGTGATTGGGCGAGTAACCGGGCTGGGTATGGCAATTCTCTATAGCCTGATGGCTGGTTTTGGTCTTCCGGTTCAGCGGGCGCTGATCATGCTTGGAGTGGGAGTTGGTGTGCTGAGTTTGGGATTTCGTCTGCCCAGGCTAACTATCTACCTTCTTGCGCTTTGCGCTGTTCTACTCATCGAACCTATGGCCGTTACTGCCAACGGTTTCTGGCTTTCCTTTCTTGCGGTGGCTGCACTCTTGTATGCCTTCAGTTATCGAAGAAATGAATCACAGCTTGGTTCAATATTCTGGTCGCAGCTTGTAGTTGCCTTTGCACTGGCTCCGGTACTGGCCTCTATGCATCAGCCGGTGAACCTGTTCTCTCCTTTTATAAATCTCGTTTCTATACCGCTTGTAGGGATGGTCCTCATTCCCCTGATGTCTATCGGACTTGCTCTTTCCGTATTATGGAAAACTGCAGGTTTAATAGTTCTTCAGTGGGTGTGCTGGGTTCTTGAAATCTGGCAGGCAGGGCTTGAGTGGATAGTTGAATTTACCCCTGACGGCTTTTTAGCGCCTGTTCCTGGTTTACCAACCCTGCTTATGGCTGCTGTTGGTGTTGCTATTGTTTTTGCGCCACGGGTTTTGGGTTGGCGATGGTTAGGACTGTTCTGTTTTATCCCATGGCTATGGCCAGCTATTAAGAAGCCGGGCGACGGAATTGTTGAGGTTTCTGTTCTTGATGTAGGGCAGGGGCTGGCGGTTGCTGTTCGTACCCGGAATCACAGCTTGATTTACGATACCGGAGATCGTTTTTCTCCCCATTTTTCAGCGGCAGAAGCTGTGATCCTTCCTTATCTGCAACAGATGGGACACCTGTATCCGGATAAAATCATTATCTCCCATACTGACCGTGATCATATTGGTGGTCTGGATGTTCTGCGTTCTTATTTCCCTAAGACTGAAGTCATTGCTCCAGATGAGCAATCTGGTGAGTACTGTCAGGCTGGAGCTGGCTGGGAATGGGATGGCATTTATTTTGAGTATCTTGGCGCAGGGGAGGAAGCAGGTAACTTACCCGTTAATGACCGTTCTTGTGTTATGAGAATTTGTACCAATAATGGGTGCGCTTTGCTGGCAGGTGATATTACGCGGCGAAGGGAGCGGTTGCTGGTAAAACAGTATGGCAATCAACTCCAGAGCCAGCTTTTGCTTGCTCCCCATCATGGGAGTGACACCTCTTCTTCAGCAATGTTTTTGAATGTGGTCAAACCTGAATACGCCTCCGTATCAGCCGGATACAAAAACAGATTTCATCACCCGGCCAGTGCTGTTATTCACCGTTATCATGATCGACGGATCACAGTGCTGAATACTGCAGAAACCGGCACCCAGACCTATGTACTTGGCAAGCAGGGAGGGTTGCAGCTGAGTTGTTACAGAAAAGAGGCTGGATACTGGTGGAGTCGACTTCTTCATGATGGTCGGCAGCTTGAAAACTGTGAGCCAGTTCGGTCGATGGTCGGTAGACTGGCGCAGGGGTTATGGTAAAGTGGGCAGCCGAATTTTCATTTTTAAAGGTGTTTCCGCAGGTGTTCGAGCTGATAAAAGCTGGTGGCTGGTTGATGCTGCCGATTGTTCTTTGTTCTGTGCTGGCAACGGCTATTGTAATCGAACGTCTGTGGTCACTGAGACGGGAAAAAGTGGCTCCCAAAAACCTCCTGCCACAGGTGTGGAAGTGGTTTAAGGATGGCGAGCTTACTAATGACAAGCTGAAAGAGCTGCGCCGTAACTCCCCTCTGGGCGAAATCATGGCGGCTGGGCTGGCCAATGCCCGTCATGGCCGCGAAATCATGAAAGAAAGTATCGATGAGGCTGCGAGCAAAGTTGTTCACGAGCTGGAGCGTTACCTGAACGCTCTGGGTACTGTGGCCGCAGTTGCTCCACTGCTGGGTCTGTTGGGTACCGTTATCGGTATGATCGATGTGTTCACGGTCATTATGCTGGAAGGCAGCGGTAACGCCGCTATCCTTGCTGGTGGTATTTCCAAGGCGCTGGTGACAACCGCTGCTGGTTTGAGTGTCGCGATTCCTGCGGTTATCTTCCATCGATTCCTTGTTCGCCGTGTTGATGAGCTGGTGGTAACAATGGAGCAGGATGCTACTCGCCTGGTTGAAGTTGTTCAGGGTGAGCGGAAGGTGGACTTCAGCGAAGGTGGTAAAGCATGAAGTTCCGGCGCCAGCCTGTTCAGGAAGTATCAGTTAACCTGACGCCCCTGATCGATGTTGTTTTTCTGCTGCTGATCTTCTTTATGGTGTCCACTACCTTTACCCGGGAAACTCGTCTGGAGGTTGACCTACCGGAAGCCTCCCTGTCTGCTCAGGCTCCTATAGAGCAGCGGGAAATAAAGATTGAGATTAGTCAGACCGGTGTTTATGCGATTTCCGGACAAGTGTTGCCCGGCAATAGTCTTGAAATTGTAAAGGCAGCTCTGGAAAGGGCATCTGGCGGCGATATTACCCGACCAGTTGTACTCATAGCCGACGCAAAAACACCCCATGAATCTGTGGTAATTGCCATGGAAGCTGCGGGAGAGCTGGGCTTTTCTAAACTCAGTATTGCCACTCAGGAAGCTGAAACCAAATAATGGGATCTTCCTTTTTGTCGCGCGTGAAAAACTCTTTATCTGAAAAACTAGTTCGGGCCTGGTACAGGTCTGAACTCAGTCTCTCCCTTTACCCTCTTGTACCATTGTCAGCTCTTGTTAAGCGTGAAGCTGATAAGCGCCTTCAGGCTTTCCGATCGAATCCTCCGTGGAAACCACCAGTTCCGGTTATTGTTGTTGGTAATGTGACTGCTGGAGGCACAGGGAAAACCCCCATGGTGGCAGCACTGGTTAAGCGTTTGCGGGAGGAAGGCTATCGCCCCGGAGTGATCAGTCGCGGTTATGGATCCGGCAAAAACAGTCAGCCTCAATTGGTGGGGCAGGGAAGTAACCCCTCTATCTGTGGTGATGAACCGGTGATGCTCGCTGAGCTGACTCAGGCTCCTGTGATTGTTGATACCGATCGTCAGAGAGCGGTGAGATATTTGCTGGAGAATACGGACTGTAACCTGGTTATCAGTGATGACGGGCTTCAGCACTATCGTTTGCACCGGGATCTGGAAATCGCTTTGGTTGATGGCGCAAGAGGGTTGGGCAATGGCTATTGTTTGCCGGCCGGGCCGCTCAGGGAATCCGGTGAGCGGTTACACAGTGTTGATCTTGTTGTCAGTAACGGTGCGTTACAGCGAGAGCTTCCTGTTGAGTCTGTTCTTATGGAGTTGAAGCCCGCAGGGATGATTGCTGTGGATGGCAGTTCTCGGGATTTTCCCGTTAATCCTTCCTATCCGGTGCATGGTGTGGCGGGTATCGGAAACCCGGAACGGTTTTTCTTAACCCTTGAGCAGCAGGGCTTTACCGTTAAACGGCACCCGTTTGCTGACCATCACGGGTTTCAAAGCGATGACTTATCGTCCCTGGGGGATGGAATCGTTATAATGACCGGCAAAGATGCTATCAAGTGCCGGCCTTTCGCCAGGAAAAACTGGTGGTATCTGGCTGTTGAAGCCCAACTTCCCGAGCCATTCTGGGCTAAAGTACTGGATCGCCTGGGTAATCTCTGATGCTGGCTGAAGCCGGCTTTCAATGTGGTGATATTTCATGGACAAGAAACTGTTTGAAATTCTTGCCTGTCCTCTTTGCAAAGGGGATCTGAAGCATGAGCGTGAGACACATGAGTTGATTTGCCGCCCTTGTGGGCTGGCGTTTCCGGTGCGGGATGATATTCCGGTCATGCTGGAATCAGAAGCCCGCACTTTAACGACCGACGAACGACTCTGATCAGCACAAGATTATTACCGACATGTCCTATACCGTAATTATTCCGGCCCGGTTTGCTTCCACTCGCCTTCCGGGTAAGCCTCTGGCTGATATTGGTGGTAAGCCAATGATTCAGCATGTCTGGGAGCAGGCATCCCGCAGCCAGGCTTCACGTATTATCATCGCTACGGATGATGAGCAGGTGCAGGGCGTTGCTGTCCGGTTTGGTGCTGAGGTGTGTATGACCCGTGCTGATCACCCGACCGGCACGGATCGTCTTCAGGAAGTCGTGAGTAAATACGGGTTTTCTGAGGATGCGATTGTTGTCAATGTTCAGGGTGATGAACCTTTGGTTCCGCCAGCTGTTATTGATCAGGTAGCTGAAAACCTGAAAGTTTGTGTGCAGGCTTCAGTCGCCACCCTGTCTCATCCTGTCACTGAGGCGGATGAGCTGTTTGACCCCAATGCGGTGAAGGTTGTTTCGGATCTGAATGGGCTGGCACTTTATTTTAGCCGTGCCCCTATGCCTTGGGATCGTGATCATTTTGCCGCTACCCGTGAAACCGTTGGTAGCAGTGCCTTGCATCAGAGGCATCTGGGGATTTATGCCTACCGGGTTGGCTTGTTAAATCGCTTTGTCACCTGGGGCGAGTCTCCCTTGGAAATTACCGAGCGACTCGAACAGTTGCGCATTCTGTGGAATGGCGATCGCATTCATGTTGCTGAAGCCTGTGAAGTTCCTCCAGCTGGTGTGGATACCGAAGCCGATCTGGAGCGAGTTCGTTCTGTTTATGCTGAGCAACAAGAGATAGAGGAAACCGTGTGAAAAGGATTTTACTGGTCTGCTTGGGGAATATCTGCCGTTCCCCAACAGCCCATGGTATTCTGCAAGGGAAAGTTGAAGAGGCCGGTCTTTCTGATTTTGTAGAAGTGCAATCCGCTGGTACTGGAGCGTGGCATGTTGGTGAGGCTCCGGACGCCAGGGCAATTGAAGCGGCAAAAGCCCGGGGTTATGACCTTTCCGGATTGCGGGCACAGCAGGTGCAGGCTAATGACTTTTCCCGGTTTGATCTGATTCTGGCTATGGATTACAGCAATTATGATGAGCTAATGAGTTGTTGCCCGGAAGAATGCAAAGAGAAGGTCGGCCTGTTTTTACCTTACTCCGGTGTTATTGGCACGGATGAGGTGCCTGATCCTTATTATGGTGGCGCAAAAGATTTCAGCAATGTTCTTGATCTGGTTGAGCAGGCTGCGGATAACCTTGTTGCCGGACTCAGGGATGATGCGTTGTGATGTTGGAGTTAAATCATAACGTAGACCTTAAACCCTACAATACGATGGGTATCTCCTGTTTTGCTGATTATCTGACCCGGGTTTCATCAGAAGGTGAGCTTCGTGAAGCTCTGGAGTGGGCAGGTAAGAAGAAGCTGCCTATCTGCCCGCTAGGTGAAGGTAGTAATGTTATTTTTAGTGGTGACTTTGAAGGGTTGGTCATTGCTCTTGCCATTAAAGGTTGTGAAGTCATTCCCGGTGAAACTGATGGTCAGGTTCTGATAAAGACTGGCGCTGGTGAAAACTGGCATGAGTTTGTGCAGTGGACCCTGAGTCAGAATTATTATGGACTGGAAAACTTGTCACTCATCCCTGGCTGTGTGGGTGCTGCACCCATTCAGAATATCGGGGCGTACGGTGTTGAGATAAAAGATGTTTTTCATAGCCTGCAGGCTATGGATATGGTGACCGGTGAGGTTGTTACTCTGACGGCTGAAGAGTGCCAGTTTGGCTATCGCAATTCTGTCTTCAAAGGAAGGTATCGGGACCGGTTTGTAATTGTCTCGGTAACTTTTATTTTATCGAAAACCTTTGAATCTCAATTGGGTTATGGCCAGCTTCAAAAAGAAGTGCAGCAGGCTGCAGGTGGTAGTCCTGTGACTGGCCAGCTGGTCAGTGACGTTGTTTGCCGAATACGTAATTCGAAATTGCCTTCACCAGAGCAATTGGGTAACGCTGGAAGTTTTTTTAAAAATCCAGTGGTTGGCCACGATCATTACCAGCAATTGTTAGAGCGGGAGCCTGGTATCGTTGCCTTTCCTGCTGGTGATGATTATTGGAAATTAGCCGCAGGCTGGCTGATTGATCAGTGCGGCTTCAAAGGTGTTACCTACAGCAGTGGTGCTGGTGTTTATCAGTATCAGGCTCTTGTGCTGGTTAACCATGGGCAAGCTGATGGTTCCGCAATCCTTGCACTTGCTGGTGATATACGTGAAGCGGTCAGTGAGCGGTTTGGTGTTGATCTCGAGATAGAGCCAAGGGTTTATTAAATCTTTTTTCGTTTTGCTTATATTGTTTTAAAAGCATAAAAAAATCCCCGATCAGAAATGATCGGGGATTTTTTATCAGCGTATTTCAGTAGTCGTTACTGATCAGAGCTTTGGTCAACAACAGGTGTTTGTGTTGCTGGCTTGGTTTGCTCTGGAGCTGCAGTTGCCTGTGGTTCCTGGGCAATCTTTTGCTCTGGCTGAGGTTGCTCTTTTACTGGCTGCTGAGCAGGTTGCTCAGATGCCGGTGTTGGAGCTGGTTTCTGCTCAGGTGCTGGTGCTTCTACAGGACCCGGCTCAGCTGGTTTTGCGGTTTCAGCGGTGGCCTTTTCAGCTTCAAGCTTGCGGCGGCGAATCTCCCGTGGATCGTTAGCGGCACGGGTGGCGCGACGGCGACGGCGAGGGCGCTCAGAAGCAGCCGGAGCCTCTTCTGTTTCTGCTGTCGGAGCTGGAGTTGCAGTTTTTTCTGCTACTTCTGGTTTTGGAGCAGGTTCTACCGCCGCAGGCGCAGGAGCCTGTTTTGTTTCTGCGGGCTTGCTCTCTTCAGCTTTTGGTTGTTCGGCTTGCTGAGGTTGTACAGGTTTCTCAGCAGGCTTTTCCTGAGCTGGTTTTTCAGAAATAGCTGGCTTTTCCTGTGCTGGTGCAGCGACTGGAGTTTCGGCGGCCGGCTTTTGAACAGGTGCAGGTTGAGGGTTTTTTTCAGGCTGAACTGCAGGAGCTGCTTCAGGCGCTACAGCTTTAACGGCTTCTTGCTGTGGCTTCTGTTGAGCAGGCTTCTCCTCAATCTTTCTTTCAACAGCTTCAACTTTTACAGTCTCTTTTGGTGCTTCCGGCTTAGCGGCTGCAGGCTGTTGTTGCTCCTGCTTAGGCTTGCGTGGTGCAGGCTTTTGCTCCTGTTTAGCTGGTTGCTGTGGAGCAGCTTCAGGTTTGGCGGTTTGCTGTGCCTGGGGTTGCTGAGCTGGCGCTTCAGTAGTCTGCTGCTGCGCATCTGGCTGAACACGATCCCGTTGGGATTGACGGTTGTTACGTCGACGGTTCTGCAAGTTGCGTGGGCGGCGGCGCTTCTCTTCCTGCTGCTCACCGGAGCTGGAAGTTTGCTGTGGACGCTTCAGGGCTTCGCTGGAACTTGCTTCGTTCTGGCGATTGTCCTGTTGCTGACGACGGGAATCGTCACGCTTTTCCTGACTGCGTTCATTGCGCTGATCGCGACGCTGTGGTTGGCGACGTTCGCGAGTTTGGCGCTCTTCCTGTGCATCTTTATTGCGCTCACGACGTTGTTCGTTGCGGGCGTTGCGATCATCTCGACGGCGGTCGTTACTGCGATTACGGTCGTTACGACGGTTGCCGCCTGGGCGATTGTTGCTGGATTTTTCCTGACGCTGTTGTGTCTTGGGTGCAGGCTTCTCTTCTTCTGGAGCAGAGAACAGGCTGCCAAAGGTTTTGGCAATAGCTTTCAACAGGCCGCCAGACTCAGAATCGGCTGCCTTCTGTGTCGCCGGAGTGCGGGCTGGGGCTGGCTTATTAGGGGTGATATTGCGAACCGCAGCTTCAGGGGCTTTCTGCAGTTCTTTGTCCTGCAGGTATTCCTGAGCTTCAGGCTGAATCTCTTTGCTGATTTCCAGGCTGCTGGCCGGAATTTCACCAATATGGTCGTCACGCAGTCGTTGAACCTCAAAGTGAGGTGTTTCCATGTGTGGGTTAGGGATAACCAGAACACGGGTTTTGCTGCGCTTTTCAATGCGGCTGATAACATCACGCTTTTCGTTCAGCATGAATGTACCAACTGCAACAGGTACTGTGGCGCGGATTTCAGAAGTACGCTCTTTCAGAGCTTCTTCTTCTACCAGGCGCAGAATGGACAGAGCCAGAGAATGGATATCACGGATGGTGCCCTGACCGTTACACCGTGGGCAGACAATACCGCTTGTTTCTTCCAGAGAAGGGCGTAGGCGCTGACGGGACATTTCCAGCAGGCCGAAGCGAGAAATGCGACCCAGCTGTACGCGGGCGCGGTCCATTTGCAGGGCTTCGCGCATCTTATTTTCAACATCGCGTTGGTTCTTGTTAGAACTCATATCGATGAAGTCGATAACAATCAGGCCGCCGATATCACGCAGACGAAGCTGGCGGGCAATCTCTTCTGCCGCTTCAAGGTTTGTGTTGCGTGCGGTTTCTTCGATATCGCCGCCACGGGTTGCGCGGGCAGAGTTGATATCGATGGAAACCAGTGCTTCAGTTGGGTCAATAACGATGGAACCGCCGGAAGGAAGCTTCACTTCTCGCTGGAAGGCTGTTTCGATCTGGCTTTCGATCTGGAAGCGATTGAATAGGGGGACCTCGTCTTGGTACAGCTTCACCCGGTTCTGGTACTGAGGCATAACCTGAGAGATGAACTCCAGGGCTTCCTTGTGTACGACTGGGTTGTCGACCAGAACTTCACCAATGTCCTGGCGCAGGTAATCGCGAATAGCGCGAATGGTTACGTTGCTTTCCTGGTAAACCAGGAATGGAGCAGGGCGGTCGGCGGTCGCTTCCTTAATGGAACTCCAGACTTTCAGGAGGTAGTCCAGATCCCACTGGAGGTCGGCGGCATCACGGCCAAGACCTGCAGTACGAACGATTACGCCCATTTCTTGTGGAATGTCGAGCTGGGCCAGGGCTTCACGGAGCTGGGTGCGCTCTTCACCTTCAATACGACGGGAAATACCGCCAGCACGAGGGTTATTGGGCATCAGTACCAGATAGCGACCTGCCAGGCTGATCAGGGTAGTAAGAGCTGCGCCTTTATTACCGCGCTCTTCTTTATCTACCTGAACAATAACTTCCTGACCTTCCTTGATCACATCACGGATGCTGGGGCGTCCGGAGCCGGGGTTGCCAGTAAAGTATTCGCGGGAAATCTCTTTGAGAGGGAGGAAGCCGTGACGCTCCGAACCGAAATCAACAAAAGCCGCTTCGAGGCTTGGTTCTACGCGGGTGATCTTACCTTTGTAGATGTTGGCTTTCTTTTGTTCGCGGGCGCCCGATTCAATATCGAGATCATAAAGTTTTTGGCCATCGACCAGTGCAACACGCAGCTCTTCCTGTTGTGTCGCATTGATTAGCATTCTTTTCATGCAAATCCGGTTCTATCTGTTAGGCCATCCTCTTCATGCCTGGTACGTCCTATTATTCATTCTTCTTATCATCCTGAAACTGCAGCATTCTGCATAACAGGGAATGCCCTGAGCTGTTCTCTCTCAGGGGCTAATCTCGCCTTTGGCGAACCAGGGTTCAGGTCTTATCTGTTGCCGAGTCTTGTAACTCCTTAATGTGGGAGTGTTTCTCAGCAGTGAACGAGTGCCTGAAGCCTTGACTATTGAATTTGTAATAGGAGCGTCCAGTCAATCTGGATGACGCTGGTTAACTCGCAGCGCAAAGTATGTTCTTTCGCTTTGCGCCATTCTGTAAATATGCCTTAGAGGGGTTCCAGTCTTCAGAACGCCATTCAGGCTGTGCCGTAGAGGGCACTGGTCAGTTGGACAGCCAGAAGGGGCATTTTCTCCATGACACGAGTGCGGGTATACGGACTTTTTATCACTTTGTTACATTCTCTGATGCGATTGTATGTAATCCGCAACAGTACTGGAAATATATCAGCTATTCCTAAGTGCTTCAAACAGCAGGAAAACTGTTACCATATGCTGATGATGAATGAAGTTCTGAAAACCGGTGCTCCGGTAGACAAAAACGTTGGAGATGGGGTGAGCGACAGCCAGAAAAAAGGTGCTGCCGTTCGTTTTGTCACGGTTGATGAAGATCAGGCCGGCCAGAGGCTGGATAATTTCTTGCGTGTAGTCCTGAAGGGGGTACCCAAAACTCGGATCTACAGGATTATCCGCAAGGGTGAGGTGCGGGTTAATAAAGGTCGTGCCAAGGCTGAGACCAAGCTTCAAGGGGGAGATGTTGTCCGGATTCCCCCCATACGGGTGAGTGAGGCCAAGATGCCTGTTGCTCCTGGTATGGAAGTCTCCAAAAAGCTTGAGGCAGCCATTATCTATGAAGACGATTCCCTACTGGTGCTGAATAAACCGAGTGGTTTGGCTGTTCATGGCGGTAGTGGGGTGAGTCTTGGGGTGATTGAGGCGTTGCGTCAGTTGCGCCCTGATTGTCGCTTTCTTGAGTTGGTGCACAGAATTGACCGTGATACGTCCGGGTGCCTTCTGGTGGCGAAGAAGCGCAGTATGCTGCGCCATCTCCATGCCCAAATTCGCGAACACCATATGTTGAAGGTTTACAACGCACTGGTAGATGGTCGCTGGCCTGCCCGGAAAGCGGCTGTTTCCGCGCCACTGCGAAAAAATGTTTTGCAGTCCGGTGAGCGAATGGTAAGTGTCGCTCCAGATGGTAAGCCATCCCGCACCCGGTTTAAGGTGTTGCAGCGTTATGGTGAATCTACCTTGGTTGAGGCCAGCCTTGAAACCGGGCGTACCCACCAGATTCGTGTTCATACTCTTCATACTGGTCACCCGATTCTTGGTGATACCAAATACGGCTTTGAACGTACAGCTCAGCTTGCCCAGCAGGCGGGGTTAAAGCGATTGTTTCTTCATGCGGCAAAAGTAGGGGTAAATCTCCCCGATGGCAGCTATCGTGAATTTAATGCGCCTTTACCGCAGGAGTTGGTTGCGGTGCTGAACGGTTTGTCGCAGGTCTGATATATTCAACCTGTACCAGAAAAAGAAATCTGGAGAATAATAAATGTCAGATAACCAGGGTGGTGGAGAATCCATGGCTTCAGAAGATCGTCAGTTAATAGAAAAATTGCTGTTCAATGCCGCTAATGAGCAGCGGCGGGCAAGGCGCTGGAGTATTTTTTTCCGGTTTCTGTTTTTTATCTGGTTGTTTGCGGCTATCGGTTCCATCGCATTCTCCCTGAAAGGGAGCAGGGTTGCTGCTCCAAAAGAGTATGTGGCTCTGATTGATATTCAGGGGGCTATTGCTGCCGACAAGAGAGCAAACGCAGATATTATTGTGACCGGGTTGCGCAATGCTTATGAAGATGAAAAGGTTCGTGGTGTTATCCTTCGTATAAATAGTCCTGGTGGCAGCCCTGTGCAGGCCAGTTATGTTTATGACGAAATCAACCGCCTTCGCGAGACGCGCAGTGATATTAAAATCTACGGTGTGATTTCTGATGTAGGTGCTTCAGCTGCTTATTATATGGCTGCGGCTACTGATGAAATTTATGCTGATCAGGGTTCAGTGGTAGGTTCTATTGGCGCTTATATGGCTACCTTCGGGTTGGAGGAAGCCATGAAGAAGGTTGGTGTAACCCGTCGTTTTTATGGCTCCGGTGAGCACAAAGCGCTAACCGATCCATTTCAACCTGAAGATCCTGAGGTTGCTGAGCATCTGCGTGGCACCGTGCGCAGTATTCATGAGCAGTTTATTGCCAGTGTGAAAGAAGGCAGGGGTGATCGTTTAAGTGATTCGCCGGAGATTTTCTCAGGCCTTATCTGGACAGGGCAGCAGGCGCTTGGTTTGGGGCTTGTAGATGGTTTGGGTAGTTCTGGTTATGTCGCACGTGAGGTGGTTGGTGTGGAGGATATAGTCGATTTCACCGTTAAGCCCAGTGCTCTTGAGCGGTTTGCCAGTCAAATTGGTGCCAGTGCCGCAGAAACCATCAGCGCTAGTTTAGGGTTGGAAGGGCCTGTAGTGCGATAATTGTTAAATTGTCTGTTGCAAAAAATGGGAGCCTTTGTTTTGGCTCCCATTTTTTTGGGTTAGAAGTGGTAAACGGCGCCAATAAAGGCTGACGTTGTTTTATCGTCAGACACCATGGGGCTGTTTTTAACTTCATCCCCTAGCTTTCTATAGGAAATGTTGCCCACAAGGGATGTTCTGCGAGTTAAGCGGTAAGTACCGCTGACTTTGAAATAGTAATTTTGCTCGGCGCCTGCGTTGTAGGCTTTGATGCCTGTTTTCGCCTGCTCTTTCTCAGTTACGCCAAAATAATAATTGGCATAGTTGCTGTTCATCCAGTTAACGCCAACTTCAGGAGTTATGGTCCAGCCGTCCTGGAGTGAGCCAAATATGCGTCCATAGCTCAGGTTGGCGTAAGAGCCATTATGGGTGTTGCTGATATCGGTAAGAATGGCTGCTCGAATATGGTTGCCACTCTTGGATTTCCAGCCGCCATGGAAGCCAGCGTTGTAACTGTGGCGGCGGTCCTCAAGACCTTTCAGGTCATCAGAGTCTTTGTCATCAAAGGAGTCGATGCCCCGTTCACTGATAACGTTGACATAGAAGTTATCTTTGCTGAACAGCTTGTAACCAAGGCGGAGCCCTCGAATAAAGGTTCTCTCTCCTTCGTAATGTACGATTGGTGCAGGTGAGAAGGAGTTATCGATATCTTTATAAGGGCTGTCGATATTTCCTGCTGCAAGCCCCAGTGACCATTGCCCTGTTTTGGATTCGAATGCATCGGAAGATGTAGGCTCAATACCTGCCGTAAGATCTGCTGCTAGGGTTTGTCCGGCAAATAGTGAGGTTAGTAACAGAGCATATGTCCTATATCTCTGCTTGGTCATAAATTTCACCTATAACGGCTATGAATTGGTCGTTGTGTTTTGGGCGCGGCTGGAGGTTAAAGCCTTTAACCTCCAGGATTGGCAGGGTAGAGATGCTGTATAGTTCTTGTATATGCGTGATAGTACGGGAGGGGTGTGTGGATGGCGTGACCTG
Source organism: Parendozoicomonas sp. 2304DJ65-17 (assembly GCF_058148445.1). Classification (NCBI taxonomy): domain Bacteria; kingdom Pseudomonadati; phylum Pseudomonadota; class Gammaproteobacteria; order Oceanospirillales; family Endozoicomonadaceae; genus Parendozoicomonas; species Parendozoicomonas sp. 2304DJ65-17. The sequence continues at coordinate 11,284 of NZ_JBYVJV010000004.1, read as the reverse complement.
CTCAGGGTATCTGCAGCCCTTGTTCTCTCAGGAGTTCGCAAAGGGTTATTAATGGCAACCCTTCCAGTGCGGTGGGGTCGCTGCCTTCCATTTTCTCAAAAAGACTGATACCCAACTTTTCCCATTTAAAGCTGCCGGCGCAATCCAGAGGGTTGTCTGCTTTTACATAGCGGACAATCTCTTCCTCGGATAGCTCGCGGAATTTTACCTGATAGGGAGTGACGCGAACGACTGGTTCGTTGTTGCCGGGTATTTGAAGGCAAAGGCTGGTGAGAAACTTAACGATCTGCCCGCTGGATTGCTGGAGCTGGTGAATAGCGTTTTCTTCCGTGCCAGGTTTTCCAAGAATTGTGTCTCCACGAACGGCCACCTGATCGGAGGCAATAATAAGGCTGGCTGGATGAGAGGTGTAAATAGTAGCTGCCTTTTTTCTGCTCAGGCGGGCTGCCAGTAGAATTGGATCTTCTCCGGGTTCGGGGGTTTCATCCACATCCGGGCTGATGCAGGAGAAAGGAATATTGAGCCTGCTGAGTAGCTGTTTGCGATAAGGTGAACCAGATGCGAGTATAATGTTCATGGGCGTTAACGGGGCTTTTGGTCGTTAAGATAAGAGAGTGGCGTTAGAAAGTGGCGGTTGTGCGCTAGTCTATAGGGTCAATCCGGTGTGTGGAAATCATGTATTGCATCTTTACACCCGGTTTTGATGTCCCTATTATTGCGCGCTTATGTTTATCGGACAGTTACCCAAGCATATTTCACCCCGTAAGCTGGCATATCAGAATGCCACGCTGGAAGGTGAATTAGCTGTAGCCTCATGCCCCAGGCTACAAGATATTCTTGCTGACGATCGGGCGAGTTTGCAGGTAGCACTGAAGTTTGATGTTGATCACCAGCGTCGAGCCGTTGTTCAGTGTGAGATGCAAGGAACTCTGTCTATGATTTGTCAGCGTTGTCTTGATGTGGCTGAGATTCAATTTGCTGCCTGTGTCAACATGGCTGTTGTTCGGAATGAAGAGCAAGCCCGGAACCTGCCGGCAGATCTTGATCCGTTATTTGTTGTGGAAGATGAAAATGTGGAGCTGGTACCACTCCTGGAACAGGAAGTGTTGCTTGGTTTACCTGCTTTCGCCTATCACGAAAATGAAACATGTCATAGTGGTCAGGAGGCATACAGCACTCTGCCGGAAGGCGGTGCTGAAGAGTTGGATGTCGAGGATGTCCAGCGCCCCAACCCGTTCAGTGTGCTGGCCGGATTGAAAACCGGTGAGTAATTTTTTCAGGAGATTTATCCATGGCCGTTCAAAAAAATCGTAAGACTCGCAGCAAGCGTGACATGCGTCGTTCTCACGATGCGCTGACTGCTCCTTCCCTGTCTGTAGATGCAGCTTCCGGTGAAACTCACCTGCGTCACCACGTGACTGCAGATGGCTTCTACCGTGGTAAGAAAGTTATCGCTGACAAAGCTGAGTAATTCACGCTTGGGTCAAATGACGACCATAGCGCTGGATGTGATGAGTGGGGACTGCGGTCCCCATTCTCGTATCCGGGCTGCGCAGGATGCGTTGGACAGGCATGCAGATCTTCATCTGGTGCTTGTGGGGGATTCATCTTTAATTCGCCAGTGTTTAAAAGATAACGGGTTTCCCGATAGTGAAAGCGACAGAGTGACGGTTGTTCATGCCGGACAGACTGTCACAATGGATGACAAGCCAACCCAGGCTTTGCGTCGTAAACAGGATTCCTCCATGTGGCTTGCCCTAGAGCAGGTTGCAATGGGCATGTCTCAGGCCTGTGTCAGTGCCGGTAATACCGGAGCGCTGATGGTTATGGGGCGCCACCTTCTGAAAACTCTCCCTGGAATTGATCGCCCTGCGCTTGTTGGTCAGGTGCCGTCTGCCTCTGGTCATACATTGCTGCTGGATCTTGGGGCGAATGTAGATTGTTCCTCCGATCTTCTTATGCAGTTTGCCGTACTGGGCTCGCTGATGATGAGCGAAGTCTACGATGTTGCAGAACCTCGCGTAGGTTTGCTGAATGTTGGCGAAGAAGATGTAAAAGGTTGTGAGCGGGTGCGTCTGGCCCAGCAGTTGTTGGTACAACACGAACACTTGAACTATTGCGGCTATGTTGAGGGTGACGACCTGTTTTCCGGGCGTGTTGATGTTGTCGTCTGTGATGGTTATCCGGGCAATGTCGCTCTTAAGGCAAGTGAAGGTGTGGTCCGGTTTGCTGTCAGCCGCTTTATAAGTGGTGATGGTCTCTCGTGGTGGCGTAAGGCTTTGTTGTGGCTAGCGCGGCCATTGATCAAAATGTTGTCCGCAAATATTGACCCGGCAAGATTTAATGGTGCTACTCTGCTTGGTTTGCAGGGCGTTGTTGTAAAGAGTCATGGAGCCTCTGATGAACGACAGTTTGGGTATGCTATTGATCAGGCGGTTAAAGCTGTTGAACAGTCTGCTGTTCAACGCATTAATGAGCGTCTGGAGTTGATGCTTTAAGCTGCGCAGTTTTAAGTGCGGTTTCGGTTTTTTGCTTGCAGGTTTTCCTGAGTTTCTTCTGTTTGTCTCAGGAATGTCACATTTCTGTTACCTTGTAGCAATGTCTGAGAAACATATTTTTACCGACTGCGTAATTTCATTTCCCTATAATAGGGTCATTCAGTAACAGGATTTACCGAGTCAATGAGTTCCAGTACTGCATTTATTTTTCCAGGGCAGGGTTCCCAGAAGGTGGGTATGCTGGCCGAGCTGGCTTCTCAGGAAGCAGTGGTTAATGACACTCTGGTTGAGGCCGGAGAGGTTTTGGGTTTTGATCTCCGTGACATGATTCTTAATGGTCCGGCTGAAGCGCTGAATGCGACAGAAAATACCCAGCCTGCTCTTTTGGCGTCCAGTGTCGCCTTATGGCGTTTGTGGCAGGCTCGTGGTGGTGAACAGCCAGCTTTCGTTGCCGGTCATAGTCTTGGTGAATATTCTGCCCTTGTTGCGGCTGGCGTTCTGGCATTTGATGATGCTGTGCGGCTGGTGCGTAACCGTGGTTTGTACATGCAGGATGCGGTGCCTCAAGGTGAGGGTGCTATGGCAGCTGTGCTGGGACTTGATGATGAAAAGGTTATCGAGTTATGCAAAGAAACAGCACAGGCTGGTGAGGTGTTGTCTGCCGTAAACTTTAATGCACCCGGACAGGTTGTTATTGCTGGTTCAGCAGCTGCGGTAGAGCGTGCAGGTTCTGTATTTTCTGAGGCGGGTGCCCGTAAGGTTATGCCTCTTCCTGTGAGCGTTCCATCCCATTGTGCTCTGATGGAGCCAGCGGCCGTTAAGCTGGGTCAGGACCTGGCTGGTATCACTTTATCTGCACCGGTTATTCCGGTAGTCCAGAATGTGACAGCACAGGTGACGGAAAATGTTGACGCTATCCGTGCGAATCTGGTCAGCCAGTTGAGTCAGCCGGTGCGCTGGGTGGAGTCTGTGCAGTATATGGTTGCCAAAGGTATGACCGGATTCAGTGAGTGTGGCCCTGGTAAAGTTCTGGCTGGACTTGGTAAGCGAATTGAGCGTTCTGTACCGGTTGCCGGGATGGAAAGTCTTTCAGCTTTTCCTGAATAAAGTAAAAGCTGAGTTTGATTGATAAGAGGATTCAAAGGCATGCAGCAGGATAGTGCTGGTCTGTCTGGTAAGGTAGCTCTGGTAACTGGTGCGAGTCGTGGCATTGGTCAGGCTATTGCCTTGCGCCTTGGTGCTGCTGGAGCCACTGTTGTGGGTACGGCTACCAGCGAACGTGGTGCTGAAGCGATTTCAGAGTTCCTGAAGCAAAATAATGTTGCGGGCATGGGTATGTGCCTGAACGTGGCTGATCAGGAATCTGTTGCCAGTGTTGTTAAAGAGATTGCTGAAAAATTTGGCGCGCCGACAATTCTGGTGAATAATGCGGGTATTACCCGTGATAATATTCTGATGCGTATGAAAGATGATGAATGGGATAGTGTTATTAACACTAACCTCAGCTCTATCTATCGCATGAGTAAGGCCTGTGTGCGTGCTATGACTAAAGCTCGCTGGGGTCGGATTATCAATATCAGCTCTGTAGTAGGTTCTATGGGTAATGCCGGGCAGTCGAATTATGCGGCAGCCAAGGCTGGTCTTGAGGGTTATACTCGCTCTCTTGCCCGTGAACTGGGCAGTCGGCAGATTACTGTAAATGCCGTAGCTCCGGGTTTTATTGATACAGATATGACAAAAGGGTTGCCGGAAGAGCATCGTGAAAACCTGTTGAACCAGGTTCCACTGGGGCGACTCGGGCAGCCTGAAGAAATTGCCGGTGTTGTAGCTTTTCTGGCCGGTGATGAAGGTGCATACGTGACAGGCGAAACCCTGCACGTAAATGGCGGTATGTATATGGGGTGATATCTGGCAAATGCATGACTGCATAGCTAATGTATCACCTAATGTATGAATTTTGATTTAGTTAACCGCTTGAAATTCTTTCAGGCGTTTATATACACTACTCTTTCGCAGTTCAGTCTGCATGGAATAGACAGGAGCAAAGTAAGGCATGAGTACTATTGAAGAACGCGTCAAGAAGATTGTTTGCGAACAGCTTGGCGTTAAGGAAGAGGAAGTAAGCAATGAGTCTTCCTTTGTAGAAGATCTTGGTGCTGACTCTCTCGACACGGTAGAACTCGTGATGGCTCTTGAAGAAGAGTTTGAAACCGAGATTCCCGATGAGGAAGCTGAAAAGATTACTACTGTGCAGGAAGCTATCGATTACGTTGTTGCTCATCAGTAATAGATTTGCACGTCAGTAATTGACGCGAATTCCCGAGAGGCCGCACCTGACCCGTTCATAAGAACTGGAGAATGTGCGGCCTTTCTGCTTTATGGTGTTTAGTGTCGGGGCGTAAGAAGCCCGCTGCAACAGGATATTGCAGGAGAATAAAATGAACCGCAGACGTGTCGTGATTACTGGAGTTGGTGCAATAACTCCTTTGGCTTCAGGTTTTGAGGCGACCTGGCAGAAGCTGCTGGAAGGGCAAAGCGGTATCGGCCTTATAGAGCATTTCGATACGGCTTCTTACCCGGTAAAAATCTGTGGTGCAGTGAATGATTTTCAGGTGGGAGATTGGTTCTCACCAAAAGATGCCCGAAAGATGGATTTGTTTCTTCAGTATGGTCTGGCAGCATCCATTGAGGCGATTCGTAATTCCGGTCTTGAAATCGATGATCAGCTGAGCCCTCGGACAGGTGTTGCTTTCGGTTCAGGCATTGGCGGTATTACCACCATTGAAGAAACGGCTGCTCTTATCGGTGAAAAAGGGCCTCGTCGTGTATCCCCGTTTTTTGTCCCTTCTGCCATAACCAATATGATTGCTGGATGGCTTTCCATGCAGTTCAATCTTCGTGGCCCTAACTTTGCTATGACAACAGCCTGTACGACAGGAACCCACTGTATAGGAATGGCTGCGCGCACTATTGCCTGGGGTGATGCTGATGTTATGGTGGCTGGCGGTTCTGAAAAAGGCTCTGCCGAAATCGGGATTGCCGGTTTTGCAGCAGCTCGGGCGCTGTCCACTCGCAATGATGATCCGCAAGCGGCCAGTCGCCCATGGGATCGTGACAGGGATGGTTTTGTTCTATCTGATGGTGCGGCTGCGTTGGTGTTGGAGTCTCTGGAACATGCGCAATCTCGTGGTGCCACAATTCTTGCTGAAGTCAGCGGCTTCGCTATGAGTGGTGATGCCTATCATATGACGTCACCGCCTGAAGATGGTCATGGAGCAGTTCAGGCTATGGCTGGTGCGTTGAAAGATGCTGAATTAAATGCTGAGCAGATTGACTATATAAACGCCCATGGTACTTCAACGCCGGCAGGTGATGTGGTGGAATCTCGTGCAGTTGAACAGGTGTTTGGCCATTATGCAAAAACACTGGCTATGAGTTCTACCAAATCCATGACCGGTCATATGCTTGGTGCTGCTGGCGCCCTTGAGGCTGCAGTGGTAGCTCAATCTATTTATCAGCAGGTTGCCGCGCCAACCATTAATCTGGATAACCCTGATGAGGGGTGTGTTCTGGATTATGTTTCCGGCAATGCCCGTGACATGAAAATAGATCATGCACTCTCTAACTCCTTTGGCTTTGGTGGTACCAATGCAACCCTGGCTTTTTCCCGTTTTCAGTAAGGTTTTAAATTGAAGGTGTCTGAAGAGGTTTGTCCCCGGTTCTGGGTGGATGGTGAGCAGGCTGACACTGTTCCGATCACTGATCGGGGCTTTCAGTACGGTGATGGCGTTTTTGAAACCATTCGTATTGCTGGCAGAAGGCTTCCTCTTGAGAGGTGGCACTATCGCCGCCTTCAGCGTTCCTGTGATCGGCTGCGCTTGCCTTTGGATTTGGAGGGTGTGGTTCAACAGGTTTCGAACGTTATCTGTGAGTGCGGTGACGGGACCCTAAAGGTGATGGTAACCCGCGGCAGTGGTGGGCGTGGTTACAATCCTGCTAATACTACAGGCCGCACTGCACTTGGCTGGTTTCCTTCAAAGGGTGTTCCTGAATCCTGGTTTGAAGATGGAATCAGGGTAAAGGTTTGTGAAGCCCGTCTTGGTCACACTCCAGTGCTTGCTGGCTTGAAGCATATGAATCGCCTTGAGCAGGTGCTTGCCAGAGGTGAGTGGCAGGGTTCGGAGTTTCAAGAGGGGGTTGTGAGCGATATTGCCGGCAACCTGGTTGAAGGCACTATGTCGAATGTTTTTCTGGTAGTATCGGGTGAAATCCTGACGCCGGATCTTTCCCGGTGTGGGGTTGAGGGGGTGTGTCGCCAATGGTTGCTGGAAGCTTCTCGGAAAAGTTCTTCTGTGAAGGTTTGTCGCCTTACCCTGGATGATTTGTTGGCGGCGGATGAAGTCTTTTTCGCAAATAGCGTAATGGGTATTTTGCCTGTCAGGGAGTGTGGCAAACAGCGCTGGGCGCCGGGGACTGTTTCCCGTGGAATTCAGAAAGAGTTTGCGGCGCTTTTTGCTTAAGGATTATTTTGAATGCTGAAGGTTAATGGTTGGCAGTAATGTTAAAGGGTTATCTCAGAGTTTTTTCTTTACTGCTAACGTTGGGTGTCGTTTTTATAGGGGGTTGCTTCTTCTATCTCTCTTCCTGGTTGCAGCAATCTGTTTCTGATCGGGATGTTGTGTTTGTGGTAGAAAAGGGTGACACCTTCTCGGCGGTCACTTCTCGCCTTGTTTCTCAGGGACTAATTCATCAGCCGCTTCTGTTTAAGGCTTATGGTCGGCTGACTGGGCAGGATACCGGGCTGGTTGCCGGTGAATACTCTGTTTCTCCCGGTACGACTGTTGCCAGTTTGGTAGAACACCTTTCCTCTGGAGATGTTATTCAGTATTCCGTGACTCTCGTTGAAGGGCAGACTCTGTCGGAAAATCTGGCTGGCTGGCAGGAATCCCGTCTGGATCTGGTTTTGGATTCTGCGGATGATGCGAAACTGACATCAATTCTTCAGATCAATTCGCCTTCAACGGAAGGGTTGTTCTTCTCGGATACTTATTTTTATGAGGCGGGAGATACTGATCTCTCTATTCTGCGCAGGGCTCACCAGCGGCTAATGAATGTTTTACAGGAAGAGTGGAAAGGTCGTCAGCAAGGGCTCCCCTACAAGACTCCTTATGAGGCGCTGGTTCTGGCTTCCATTGTTGAACGTGAAACGGCAGTTTCTGAAGAGCGTCCTGTTATTGCGGGAGTCTTTGTACGTCGCCTGAAAAAAGGGATGCGTTTGCAAAGTGACCCCACCGTCATTTACGGAATGGGGGAGAATTATCAGGGAAAGATACGCCGCAGGGATTTGAATACCCGCACGCCCTATAATACTTACCGGATCAACGGTTTGCCGCCTACACCTATTGCTTCAGTGGGGCGTGAGGCTATTCGGGCTGTTCTGAATCCGGCTGATGGGGTGGCGCTTTATTTTGTTGCTCGTGGTGATGGTTCCCACAAATTTTCCAATTCTCTCGCAGAACACAACCGTGCTGTGCGAAAGTATCAGTTAAACCGACGCGAAGATTATCGCAGTACACCGGTAGCTGATCAGCCGCCGGAAACGAATTAGGGCGCAGGAAGTGTTATGTCTGTACAGGGTAAAACCGGTTATCCCGGTTTCTTTCTAACCATTGAAGGTGGAGAGGGTGCCGGAAAGACAACCAGTATCGAGTTTATTTCTGCCTGGCTGAAAAGTCAGAATATTGAATTTGTTCAAACCCGTGAGCCTGGTGGCACACCTCTCGCAGAGCGTATACGCGAATTGTTGCTGACGCCGGGCGATGAAAAGGTTGCGGATATGACTGAGCTGCTGATGATGTTTGCAGCTCGTGCTCAGCATATTGAATCGGTTATTAAGCCAGCTTTGGCTGCCGGTAAGCTGGTGCTGTGTGATCGGTTTACTGATGCCAGTTTTGCTTATCAGGGAGCAGGGCGCGGGTTGAGCATGAAATCGTTGTCTGCTCTCGAATCTCTGGTTCAGGGAGAGTTGCGTCCAGATATGACAATCCTCCTGGATCTTCCTGTTGAGGTGGGAATGGCCCGGGCTTCTGGGCGTGGTGAGCTTGATCGTATTGAGCTGGAAAAGATGGATTTCTTTGTTCGGGTGCGTCAGGGTTATCTTGCTCGTGCGGCAGATGAGCCTGATCGGTTTGAAATTGTTGATGCTGCGCACTCTATTGAACAAGTCCAGGCTGCTCTTAAAGAGGTTCTGGAAAGTCGGGTGAATCATGGGTGAATCTCGGCTCTACAAGCCGATGGCATGGCACAGTGAAAACTGGCAGCAGTTGAGTCAGCGTCTGGCTAATGAACAGTTGCCCCATGCGCTTTTGCTGCGGGGGCAAACCGGTGTTGGGAAGCGTGAGTTTGCCCTGGCCTTTGCTCAGTATGTGTTGTGTCATGACAAAACTGCCGGTTCGGCCTGCGGGCGTTGCCGGAATTGTCAGCTGAATCAGGCCGGCACCCACCCGGATCTGTTATTGATCGAGCCGGAAGAGCGGGGCAAGCAAATAAAGGTTGCTCAGGTTCGCAGTATGATCGAGTTCACCGAGAAAACCCCTCAGCAGGGTGGTTTTCGGGTGGTTGTGCTTTGTCCGGCGGAGGCGATGAATATCAGTTCTGCCAACGCGCTGCTGAAATGTTTGGAAGAGCCGGGGCGGGATACGTTGATGCTGCTGGTGAGTCAGCAGGTCAGTAGTCTGCTGCCAACTATTCGCAGTCGTTGCCAGCAGGTACTGTTTACCCGGCCGACCACAGAAGTTGCTCTTGAATGGTTGAAAGAATCTGTCCCTGAGCAGGAAAAGGCTCTCACTCTTTTGCAACTTGCAGCTGGTGAGCCGTCTACCGCTTTGCGTTATGAACAGGAAGGATTGCTTGAGCAGCGCGAGACCATGAGAACCGGGCTGACAGGTTTGACTCGGGGTAAGGTGACCCCTGCCGAAATGGCTTTAGTGTGGCAGACCTATGACCAGGTCGTTGTGCTTGAGTGGCTCGGGTTGTGGCTGCAGGAAATGATACGCTATAGCACAACGGGTAATGACGGCTATCTGCAGACAGCAGATATGGCGAAAATGCTTCGCTATATCGCTGATCGGGCAGGTTCACGTAAATTGCTAGACATGTTGCAATGGTTGCTGGAGCAGAGATCAATAGTCCAGTCTCAGGTAACTCTGAATAAGCAGCTATTAATAGAGTCTGTTTTAGGGCGCTGGTTGGCGCTGACCGTATAGAATATAAATAGAAGAGATATGTGAGGGGCGCTTTACATGGCAGGTTTGGGCGGTAAGGGAAGTATTATCTCTGTAGCTATTAAAGATAAGGCGATGCTTTACGCGGCTTATATGCCTTTCCTGCAGGGGGGAGGGTTGTTTATACCAACCAGTAAAAGCTACAACGTTGGTGACGAGGTTTTTCTGCGACTGACCTTGATGGATGAGCCGGGCAAGTTACCTGTTGCTGGCCGGGTTGCCTGGGTAACCCCAGGTGGGGCTCAAGGTAATCGCCAGCCTGGTATTGGGCTGCAGTTCACTGATCAGGATGATCTTGTTCGCGGGAAAATCGAAACTCATCTGGCAGGTGCGCTTAAGTCTGAGCGTCCTACCAATACTATGTGATTCTATGTTTGTTGACTCCCACTGCCACCTGGACCGTCTGGATCTCGAGCCCTATGGTGGCGATGTAAAAGCAGCGGTTCAAGCTGCCCGTCAGGCTGGTGTTGATACTATTCTCTGTGTCTGCATCGACCTCGAAAATTTCCCTTCCGTACTTAAGCTTTCTGAGTTGGATAATGTCTGGGCTTCTGTTGGCGTACATCCACTAGAAGATAAGTGCAGAGAGGCAACGGCTGATGAGTTGTTCAAGCTGGCTCAGAATGAGAAAGTGGTGGCGATTGGTGAAACTGGGCTGGACTATTTCTATGCCGGTGATCGTAAAGAAAAGATGCAGTCGCGGTTTGTGACACATTTGGAGGTGGCCGCTCAGGCGCGCCTGCCGGTTATTATCCATACTCGGGACGCCCGTGAAGATACGTTGAACTTGATGAAAGCTCATGTGTGTCAGGAGTCGGCAGGTGTTCTTCACTGTTTTACTGAGAGTTGGGAAATGGCTAAAGCTGCCATGGATATGAATTTTTATATTTCTCTCTCAGGAATAGTGACCTTTCGAAATGCTGATGCTTTGCGAGAGGTGGCCAAGAAAATGCCGCTTGATCGTCTTTTGATTGAAACGGATTCCCCTTATCTGGCTCCTGTTCCTCATCGCGGAAAATCCAATGAGCCTAAATATGTTGCCGACGTTGCTCGCTACCTTGCGGAATTAAAAGGTGTAAGTGTTGAAGAATTGGCGCAGATAACAACAGATAACTTTTATCGGCTGTTTAATAAAGCCTCTCCCGCTGTCGTGTAATTATCTTCTGTTTGGCTCTTGTAATCACTAAGACTGAATATATAATGCGCCGCCTGTTGATGGTCATTGGTCGCAGGTTGTTGCGTCCGATTTCGAATTTTTAAATCGATTTTAAAATCTTGAATGAAATGACTGGTTGACACCGACAGCTTCCACGGTAAAATGGCGGCCTCGCTGATCGGACAGCTTCTTAGCTTCCTTCTCTTATCAAGTAAGCCTTTGGCGGTTTTGATAAAGAGCTTCAGCAATCCTCATCACGAAATGCGTTGATGAGCGATCTTTAACAAAGAATTCAGGCAATTCGTGTGGGTGCTTGCCTGGTGAGATAAAGCTTTCTGATTAACGCT
>NZ_JBYVJV010000003.1:0-602528 GCF_058148445.1 Parendozoicomonas sp. 2304DJ65-17 | reverse complement strand
CGGGGTATAGCGCAGTCTGGTAGCGCGCCTGCTTTGGGAGCAGGATGTCGGGAGTTCGAATCTCTCTACCCCGACCACTTTTCCAGCTTTAGTATAAAAGCTGAACTACGGGGTATAGCGCAGTCTGGTAGCGCGCCTGCTTTGGGAGCAGGATGTCGGGAGTTCGAATCTCTCTACCCCGACCAATTCTCTTATGGTAGAGAACTGAAAGGGTCAATCTTCGGATTGACCCTTTTTTGTTTGTGTCAAAAACATTCAAAACATACCTGTCGTTTATCCTCTCCTCCACTTTCTAAATCACAGTTTCCTCCTACACTTCCCGGGTTGTTTGCAGAGTCGTTCCGGGAGTTCGTCGTGAAAAAAGCCCAGCTCTTAACCGCCGTTGCGGTCAGCACTCTTTTATCCGGGTGTGCGAACCATAACGTTAAGTTTGATGAATGGTGGAAGTGTGCGCTGGCCGGTGGTGCTGTAGGTGGAGCTGGCGGTGCAATGGAAAGCAGTGAGGCTGCTGGGTGGGGAGCATTAGGTGGTGCAGTTATTGGTGGAGTTGTCTGTGCCGTAACTGGGGATCGGGCTGAATCAGAAATCACCTGCCCGATTATGGTTCAGGGCTGGGATGTTAAGAAATATGGTTGCCCGAAAGATTCTGATGGCGATGGAGTACCAGACAGTCTTGATAAGTGCATGAATACTCCACCGGGAGCCCGGGTCGACGCTAGTGGTTGCCCTATTGTTCGGAAGGTTGTGCTTGAACCTATACATTTTCAGTCGGCTTCTGCACAACTGTCAGAACATGCTAAATCAATATTGCGCAAAGAAGCTGATTTTCTCAGACAGTTCCCACATGCCACGATTCACCTGAAAGGTTACACCGATGCTACTGGTCCTAAATCACTGAATCAGAAGCTATCAGAAGATCGGGCATTCTCAGCGCGATCGTACCTGATCGATTTAGGTGTGCAGCCAACTCGCATCTCTGTACATGGCTATGGTGGAGATAACCCTGTTGGCGACAATAAAACAAAAGAAGGGCGACAACTGAATCGTAGAGTTGAAGCACAAATTGAACCAGAAGAAGGTTGATATGGAATCTTTATCGTAAAGCCTCAGCAGTATGAGAGGCTTTACGATGAGTTTGAATTAACCTGGTTCGGTTACATCCAGGCGTGTTTGCTGCTGGTAAAAATCACCATCGAGCATTTTCTTCATACCCTGTAGACTGGCGAAGGGAGTGTCTACAATCAAAGCATTAATCAGCCAGGTAGGCAGTTCTCCACCAGGGTTTACATGTGCTTGGTAAGCTATTTCTACCTGTTTGTCAGACTTTGGCGTTAAAACCCAAGAGGCATTCATTTCCGGAATTCGCACAAGACCATCTTGAACGGGTTTCAGGTCAGGCTTGGCTGACAGTTTAATAGTTACAGTCAGGCTTTCCGGATCTTGTTCCATAATGCTGAGAATAACTGCGTCCCTGTCTGTAGCGGGCCATGGCAGTTTATTAACAACATAGTTCCAAGTGCTTTTCCCCTCAGACTTTATTCGGGTAAGAGACTGGCAGTTGTATATCCATTCCGGTCCTGCTTCAGGGTCATCTAATAGGGCAACAACAGCAGAAAGACTGCTTGGCAGGGTCATTACGCCTTTAAATTCTTTGATCGGAGACCCCTCAATACTTCGGACATAGACATCTATACCGTTTTTGCTTTTTTCCAGGGACCAGGGTTCTTCTGCACTGGAAAGCCGCGCCCCCAGCAAAAAAATAAGTGTCAGGAATAAAAACGGGACAGGTAGTTTGCGTAACGAGTTTTTCACGGCTTTTCTTCTAATTATTGATATGAAAGTGACTGCTTTAAGAAAATCATACACGCAGAGCTTTACCAAAGGGAATAGCGAGGGAACAAACGCAGGCAGTTATAAATCTAATCAGATAACAGACGTGTTTTTGGAGTGTTTATGAAACCACTTTCAATCTTGATTTCCGGAGCTGGTATCACAGGCCTTGCTACTGCCCGTTCTTTGGTATCCGCGGGGCATAAAGTTCAAATATTTGAAAGAACTCAAAGGCGAGGGAAAGGTGGAGCCGGAATCGCTTTACCAGCTAATGCAACATTACAGCTTGATAGGTTGGGTGTTTTGGAAGATGTTCAGAAGATAAGCCAGCAGGGTAGAGAAATGGTTTACCGCAAGAGTTGTGGTGCCATACTTTGCAAAGAGACTTTTGATAATCTGCACCCGGCAGGAACCCCTTTTCTCGCTTTACCCCACAATGACTTGCATCAGGTGTTGGAGAGAAGCATTAGTGAGGTACCAGTTCATAGAGGGTGTACGGTAAAGCAGTTTAAGCAGCACGCTAATGGTGTCGACGTAGAACTGGATAATGGGAAAAAGTTTCACGGAGATTTGTTGCTGGCTTGTGATGGTATTCATTCACAAATCAGGCAAACGATTTACCCAAGTATTGAACTGTCTGACCTGGGACTATTTTGCTGGCGATTTATGACAGAAAAACCTGACGGTGTTCAAACTGACCCGCAGTTGTTTTTGGGGAGAAGCACAGCCTTTTTGATTTATCCGCTTATTAATAACCGTGTCTATTGCTATGGGCATATAGCCGACAGATGTAGAAAACCCTTACCTGCTGATAAAGCAAGAGAAGAATTAACTTCACACTTCAAAGACTACTGCTCCCCTGTTCAGTCGGTGTTAACAAGTTTACCTCCAGATACTCGCTTGATTTGCGGTCGTATGCCGGTGATGCCTATCCCCATATGGGGTGATGGGAGGATTCTTATTCTGGGAGATGCGGCCCATGGGTGTGGGCCAATTCTGCAACAGGGAGTGGCTCAAGGGTTAGAAGATGCAACTCTCCTGACAGAAGAACTCAATACCACCGACGATTTAAATCAGGCTTTGCATAGCTTTGCTCGTCGAAGAAGTGCTCGGGTTAATTGGGTAGGGAATTACTCTAACACTCAACTCAAAGATCTATCTTCTGCCGAAGAGAAAAGTAGAAATGAGTCGCTAAAACAGAATGGCCCTATTCATACCAATGGCTGGAAACAGTTGTTCAAAATGCCGTTATAAATTCACTCAGAGGTAGTTCTGTTTTGTTTTAGGTGGACGCTTTCTTCGGGAGGTTTTAGTTGCTGCTTGTTTTGTCGATTTAGGGAAAAGAGTAGTATTTAACTCGTATACGGCTTGAAGGTAGTTCTCAATAGCTTTGGGCAAGCCGGGTATGGCTGTATCCAGGACGGCTACAAGGTTTTCAGTATTACCTTCACTTTTATCAATGGCACTTTCTACAATTTGTTCAAAGCTGAGGTCGTCTGTAATGAGGGCGTTGATTTTTTTCTGGGCTACTTCTGCTTTTAAAGCTAGATAACCTGCATCTTCTAAGCGTTTTTCTGGCTCAACGTTGGATACGACATCCTTTTGTAACAGTTCTTCCATATCAAGAAACGATGCAAGTGCACTTGCTTGCTTGAGGTGGCTATTCAGTTGTTGGCGAAGGGGGCTTTTTGAGGGCATAGTAAAATTTAAAATATACTCTTGAAGAATTTTTTAACTTTTTTGACTGGCTTATGAACAACTTCATTTGCAACTTTGTTTGCAGTTTTCTTGGTTTCTCTCGCGACATCGTTGGCAACATCTTTAACTTTGTTCTCTGCCTTTTTGGCAGCTTGTTCTATCTTATCCACTCCAGAATCAAACTGGTTCTTTACATTTTTAAACTGCTTATTCAATGATTTAAGGGATGAAAAAATATCTTCTTTGAAGAAGTCTTCTACTTTCCCCGCACCATCTTTTATGCCATAGCCAATGCTGGTCGCACTGTTTTTAATGCCATTACCTGCTTTCGAAAAAGCACTAGAGATTTGCTGTCCGGCTTCGCTAAAGGAGTTGCCAACCTTTTGGGCGTTACTTTCAATGTTTTTACCAGCCCTGGAAAAGGCATCAGTAATGTCCTGCCCCGCATCTTCAAAAGATTCACCGACCTTTTGTCCCGCCTCTGAAAATGCATTTCCTACAGTGTTTACTGACTGAGTCACACCACCTCCAATGTGATTACCAAAGAGGGTGAAGTTGTCTTTAAGACTATGGCCGATATTTTCAAACCCTTGTTTATAATGATTGCCAACAGCCTTAAAGCCATTCAGGGAAGATTGGGCTGCATCGTTGAAGACTTGTTTGGTTTCCAGCCCTATTTTGGAGAAACCTTGGGCGGCTAGAAATAATGCTGTTTCCCCAAGACCTGGTTCTTCCATGTGCATTTCTTCATTGATACTGCCAGATGGGCTGGAAGGTGGTGGTGACTGTGATCCCAGTTGCTCGCTTGCTGAGGTAAACGTTTGGGAAAGGGTGTTGCCTGTCTGAGCGTAGCCGTCGCTAATCACCTGAGCTGAAGACTCTACACTGCTTCCAAGATCGTTGATCCAGGATTCAAAATCATTCCAGGCGTCTTCGTTAACCAGAGTTTGGGGTTGCTGCAAAGCCTGGGTGATTTTCTCTCCGGTTTCGCGAGTTGAGTCTGCCAGGGAGGACATTTGTTTTTCAATGTCTAGACCGCTCTGGCGAAAGCCATTTTCAACCTGAACTGCGACCTGTGAGACCGTCTTCCCTATTTCAGGGTTTTCCTGACCCAGTGTACGTGCGGCTTGCTCTATACCTTTACGTACATCGTTGCCCGCAACCTTAAGACCAGCATTCATAACCCGGCTGGAGTTTTCAAAGCCATCGGCCAGAGTTGTTGCTACAGCCCCAAGTTTTCCTTTCCCAATCTCATCTGAGGCTTGGCTAATAGCCGTGCTCATAAGATCAGCGGCACGCTCGGCGGCTTTTTCCATTTTATCGCCAGCTTTATGGAACCCCCCTTCCATCTGGCGAACCACCGTTTGCGGTGTGATCTCAACATTCTTTGGTGCGGCCTCTTGCGCTGGGGTCGTTTCCTGAGTTTTGTTCTCTGCTGGCACTGAAGCTGTGGCTTTAGCCTCTGCTCTTGCCGCGAACTGAGCCTGAGCCTCTTTAATATCTTTAAGAACAGGTTGGTAGTTGAATGAGCGAATTTGGCTGAAAGGGGTAAGAAAAGCTCTGAATGTGGCTTTTAGTGTGGATGTTGTACCCTCAGGAGACTCAGTGTTCAGGACTCGGGCCGAGAGGCTGGGATTTATACCCGATGCTCCCCGTGATGAACCGATATCCATACCTGTTTCCCTTTGAGATGTTCCTGTTCAGATTAGTACATTGAGCTATATAGCTCTAACTGTTTAATCCAAACCGTAAGATTCATCTAGACTTTCTGAAAGTAGGGTGCATCTCGTTAAATCCGTAACGAATCGTCGATTTCACTGCGATAGCCCTCAATACCACACGATATTCAACTTTCACTGAGACTCTTTTTCAGTGCTTCCGGGGAGACAATATGCAGGTGGAACCCGCTGTTCTCATCACATTTCTGGTGTACTTTCTCGGTATGCTCGGTTTGGGGCTGTTGGCCTGGCACAGGACTAACACCAGTGAGGACTATTTCCTCGGAGGACGCTCCCTTGGTCCCTGGACAACTGCGCTGAGTGCCAGTGCTTCGGATATGAGTGGCTGGTTGTTACTAGGATTGCCGGGGTACGCCTTTGCTGCAGGAATGGAAGCATTCTGGCTGGCTGGAGGCATCCTGCTGGGAACCTGGGCTAACTGGTTGCTTGTTGCTCGCCGGTTACGTGTTTTCAGTGAAGCCGCGGGCAATGCCCTGACCCTGCCAGAATATTTCTCCAATCGCTTTCATGATAAAGGCCGTGCCCTGCAGATGATTTCTGCGGGTTTTATTATTCTTTTCTTCCTGTTTTACACCAGTGCGGGGCTGGTTGCTGGCGGCAAACTGTTTGAAACCGCATTTGGGCTGGACTATCGCATTGCTGTGATAGTGGGGGCGGTCAGTGTCATCTCTTACACATTATTTGGTGGATACCTAGCGGTTTGCTGGACAGATTTTGTTCAGGGTTTGATGATGGCTGCAGCTCTGGTGGCTGTTCCTTTGGTTGTTATTGATCAGGTTGGTGGTTTTCAGCAGGTGGTGCAGACCCTGGATCATCATAATCCGGCACTGCTTAATCCTTTCACTGACAAAACCGGTGAACCACTGGATATGATTCTGGTTTTATCCCTTCTTGGCTGGGGGCTGGGTTATTTTGGTCAGCCCCATATTCTTGCTCGCTTTAAGGGGATTCGTAGTCAGAAAGATCTTCCTGTTGCTCGTGCAGTAGCGGTTGGCTGGAGTGGAATATGTCTGGTAGCGGCTTTGATGGTTGGCCTGGCCGGGCTGGTGTACCACCTGAATACCGGGGTGATTGTTACCGACCCTGAGCAGATTTTTATGGTTCTCGTGGGGACACTCTTTAATCCTGTAGTGGCCGGTATTCTGCTAGCGGCTATATTAGCAGCGGTCATGAGTACGGCTGATTCCCAGTTGCTGGTTTGTTCCACGGCTTTTGCAGAAGACTTTTATAAAGATGTTTTTCATCCAGAGGCCGATCAGCAACGGGTGCTTTGGGTCGGACGACTAGCTGTCGTGGGAATTGCTGCCATTGCAACAATGTTGGCACTGGACCCTGAAAGTAGTGTTTTAGGAATGGTTGCCTATGCATGGGCCGGGTTTGGGGCAGCTTTTGGGCCGGCACTTATTATTAGTTTGTTCTGGGACAAAATGACCCGCAATGGTGCTCTTGCAGGTATTCTGACCGGAGGACTGACAGTCGTTATCTGGAACCAATTCAGTGGCGGCATTTTTGAGCTGTATGAGCTGATTCCGGGTTTTGTGGTGTCTTGTCTCTCAATAGCTGTGGTCAGCCTGGCAGACCAAACACCATCGGCTGAGGTACAGAGCATTTTTTCAAGAATAAAGCGTCATTTGGAAATTGTTGATGCTTAAAAGTGTTGACCATTATTAGTAGTCTTGATACTTAATAAGCAGCACCTTGCCCGGGCGTCTGTTCGGGCTTCTTCATAAGAGAATGATAATACCGGCGCCCATTGATGATGGCAGGCACCACAAGTGTCGCTGCGTCACAGGCAGCCAGACGGAGGAGTTATGACTGAGTATTCTTCATCTGAACTGATGGAACTTGAGCATAAGTATGGGGCTCATAATTATCACCCTTTGCCCGTTGTACTGGATAAAGGGAAGGGAGCTAAAGTCTGGGATGTTGAAGGACGAGAATATTTCGATTTTCTTTCTGCATATTCAGCGGTAAACCAGGGGCATTGTCACCCCAAAATCATTCAAGCCATGACCGAGCAGGCTGAACGTCTGACTCTGACCTCCCGGGCTTTCCATAGCAGTGCCCTTGGTGTGTTTGAAAAATACATGGCTGAGTATTTTGGCTTTGATAAGGTTCTGGCCATGAATACCGGGGCTGAAGCTGTTGAAACAGCTATCAAGCTGTGTCGGAAGTGGGCGTACCAGAAAAAAGGCATTGAATCCCATAAAGCCAGAATTCTGGTTTGTGATGGAAACTTCCACGGCCGTACCACAACCATAATTTCCTTCTCCAATGATGAAGAGGCCAGGGCTGATTATGGCCCTTACACTCCCGGGTTTACCCGTGTCCCATACAATGACCTGGCGGCTATGGAAGAAGCCATGCAGGCACCCGATGTTGCCGGTGTGTTGATTGAGCCGATTCAGGGAGAAGCGGGGGTTATTATCCCGGAAGAAGGCTTCCTGAAAGGGGTAAGGGAGTTATGTACCAAACATAATGCGCTGATGCTGGCGGATGAAGTCCAGACAGGTATTGCTAGAACCGGTAAATTGCTGGCTGTTAACTACGAAGATGTTCGGCCGGACGTTTTGATTCTGGGTAAAGCCGTGTCAGGTGGTGTGTACCCTGTTTCTGCTGTTCTGGCAGATGATGACATTATGCTCTGCATCAAGCCTGGTCAGCATGGCTCGACCTATGGTGGCAACCCAATGGCCTGTCAGGTAGCTATGTCAGCACTGGATGTGGTTCGTGATGAGAAGCTGGCCGAGAATGCTGATATTCAGGGCGAAGCCTTACGTGCAGGGTTGCGGGAGATTTCTCATCCACTGTTAAAAACTGTTCGTGGTCGCGGGCTACTGAATGCCATTGATATTGAACCTGCTGATGGCATTGATGCTTGGAAGGTTTGCCTCAAGCTGGCGGAAAATGGTTTGCTGGCAAAGCCGACCCATGATCACACCATCCGTTTCTCTCCACCTCTGGTCATTACCAGTGAAGAGATTCAGGAGTGTATTGCTATTTTGAAGAAGACTTTCGCAGAGCTGTAAAAGTCGCCTTGTGAAAAGGTAATAAAAAAGGCCTCGATTGTTTTAATCGAGGCCTTTGTTTTTCTGGCTGATTCTCCGTTACTCAAGAAGCATGTAGAAAGGCCAATACAAAGCACCTGCAACTAATACCCACAGGGCGACATCACCAATAACTTTCTCCATTTTCAAGAGTCGACGGGATTGCTTCCGATTCACAACGGCTTCCTTGCTGAATAAGTAAAAATTTAGGGTTGATGGGAAGCCGCTTCAGAACACCTGTCGGGCCGCCACAAACTTCAGTTAAGACGACCCTTCAGGAATTGCGACCAGAAATTCATAATCATTTCTTATGGTTCTGGGGGTGATTATTACTTTCCTTTGAAAATACCCTAAATACAGGGGGGATTCGGACTAGCTGGTTTGGGCTGGAGTACGTGCAAACGGGTTGGTCATGGTTGATGAGTAGCCAGCCAGAATCACCCCTGGGTGCCGAAATTGAATTTTCCTGCGAATCTGTGAAACCCTACGCCGGGGCAGGTCGACCAGAACAAGACAGGCCCCGGAATCAATATCTTTCTGGAATCTTGCAATACGATAGTTCAAGCGAGATATGCCCATCAGCCCTCCGGACCAGGCACCAAACAGTGTGAAGACGAGGGTTGTAAAAACCACTTCCGCAATGCCAAAGCTATTTGGAATTAGCTGAAGAACATGCACCGCGTATGACCACACCAAACTGATACAGAAACCAATAATGGCACCGCGTTCGCCAAGGTGGATAAGGTCATAACGCTGGAAGAAGTGGGCAGGGTGAATATGATGGTGGTAGAGCCCGGCATCATCGGTGCTGAGCCCATGAATTCGCCACTCCCCAACACCTGCCCGCCGCAGATCACTGATCAGGCAGTCTGCTTCGTCAACAGAGTGGGTAAGATAGTAGAGCCGCTTCATATTTTGACTCCCGAAATAGTCTGCCCCTCGAACGGGCAGTGCATTCAGTATATGAAGCGCTCATAGAAGCAATAAACGGATTTGCTCTTTCTATATGTCTTTTGCTTATCAGGCGAAGGTGTGTTTCTTTTTCAGCAGATTCTTAAAGCGGGCCTGCTTTTCTTCTTCACTCAATGCTTCTGCGGGAGGCAGGTCAGGAACCAGCGGGCTGGTATCAAGAGTGGAAGGGGCGGTGCTTTCAGGTTCATTGGTTTTTCCTTTTTCCATCCACTCATCCATCACATCCAGAGCTTCCAGAAGTCCGGCTTCATCGGGATGCTCTTCCGGCATGGCATCCAACTTGGTTGCAATAGCTGTGCGAATGCGAAGAAGTTCTTCCTGAGAGGCAGTGCTGCCATTGTCAGCAAGCCACTGACGGGCAGATTCACCATTGGTGGCCATGTATCTACAAATCCTTGGTCTTTTCAGGCGGGGAATTCTACCACAGCTCCTGAATGGTGCCTGCTGTTTTCATAACCTGTAACTACCGTTTATCGCTGTTTCGGTATATACCAGCCTGTGATCTGGCCTCTGGCATCCTAAAATAGTGGCTCATCCTAGTCATGACGGATCATGAACGTAAACGCGCATCAGTTTCCATCGCTTTTAACGGTGGCAAGGGACCTATTGGTCGAAAAAATTATCGGTGTTGAGCCGGGTACCGGCTGGCACAGGCTGGAACAACAAATTGATTGTCCGGTTAGTGACAACTGCATCGAACAGCTGGTCTGGCTTGCAGCGGGAAGTGGTGTGCGTATTTTCTGGGCAAACAGAGAGAGTTCTCTGGTTTCAGCCGGGCAGGGTGTGGCTCTTTCAATCAGTATTGGTGATACCATTTCCCCCTGGCAGGTTTTGCGTGAGAGCGGTTCTCTGGTTCAGGAGGTTCTTGCAGCTTGCCCCGGAACCCGCTTTTACGGTGGCATGGCATTTTCTGATCAGGGTGAAGATCACTGGCCTGGATTTGGAGGTGGTGAAATTCTGCTTCCCCGCTTTGAATTACTGAGTCATCAGGGGCAACTGGCCCTGGCCTGTAATCTCCAGCTTCCCCCCGGTTCTCAAGGCGTGGTTCTTAAAGAGCAGATACTGGCTGAGGCTCGGTCTTTGGCTACAGTGGAAGACTTGGAGCAGTTTCCTAAAGCTCTACCGGTTGCCACTGTAACAGGCAATATTCCCGCACGGGGTGACTGGGAAGCCCAAGTAGATATAGCTCTTGATGAGCTGAAACAAGAGCACCTGGCCAAGGTGGTTTTGTCGCGGGAGCAGACTCTTTCCCTCAATAGTGGGTTGTGCCCCTGGTCAATGTTGATGTACTGGCAGGCTATGACTCCGGAAACCTACCGCTTTGCTCTTTGGAATGAGCGGAACGAATGCTTTTTCGGCGCCTCTCCGGAGAGCCTTTATCATCGCCAAAAGCAGAGGCTGGATAGTGAAGCCCTGGCAGGAACAGCGCCAAGAGGTGAGACATCGGTGCTGGATCGTAAACTGGCCGCCAGTCTGTTAGCAGATGATAAAAATCGCCGGGAGAATTCGCTGGTTATGCGGGCGATTACCAGTGCTTTGTCTGAATGCAGTGAAAGTGTGGAGTGCACTGCTGATACTAATCTGGTCAAACTGCGCAGTGTTCAGCATCTGCGGCAAAAAGTGCGGGCTTATCTGAAACCAGATATTTCTGATGCCGAGTTGATTGAACGTTTACACCCAACCCCTGCAATGGGCGGAGCACCCAAAGCAGAAGCTCTCTCTCTGATTCGGCAGCTGGAGACACACCAGCGGGGCTGGTATTCCGGGCCTTTTGGAATGATTGAGCGAGATGGGGCAGATATTGCCGTTGCCATCCGTTGTGCTCTGCTTCAGGAGAAAACTTTGCGCTTATATTCCGGCGTTGGTCTGGTTCCAGGGTCTCGCGCTGATGAGGAATGGGCAGAGCTTGATAGTAAGTTGAAAACCGTACAATCCCTGCTGAATATTGAGTTGTGAGCACCTGATGCAAGAAGACAAAGATTTTACCAGTCTGTGGTGCGACCTGCTGTTTGAAGAGCTGTATCGTAATGGCATTCGGCAGATTTGTCTTGCTCCAGGATCCCGCAGTGCACCACTGACTCTGGCTGCAGATCGCCATACCGGCCTGACCTGTCATTGTCACTATGATGAAAGAGGGCTGGGCTTTTTTGCTCTGGGTATGGCCAGAGCTCTTGGAGAGCCTGTTGTTATTATCACCACCTCAGGCACCGCAGTAGCAAACCTTTCTCCGGCTCTCCATGAAGCGCGGGAAACAGGCATTCCATTACTGGCATTAACTGCGGATCGGCCACCGGAGTTACTTGGCTGCGGTGCTAACCAGACCCTGAATCAACAGGGGATTTTTGGTTCCTGCCCGGTAAATAGTGTGTATCTGCCCAGTCCGGAGCCTTCTTTGCCTGCCCGCTGGTTGCTCGCCACAATCGATGAAGCTGTTGCTGTGTTGAAACGCCCGGATAGTGGAGTCGTGCATATTAATCAGCAGCTAAGGGAACCTCTTTACGGCCATGGGGAGAAGTTTGATCAATCTTCTTGGTTGTCTCCTGTAAAAGGCTGGGTTGAAGGATCTTCGCCTGTTTGTGAGTGGCCTCAGATTTCATCTCAGACAGCTGAAAGCCTGGAAGGGCATAACAGGGTTGTGGTTATTGCTGGCGCTCTGTCTCCGGCTGAAAGCCAATCGGTAAAGTACTTAATTGAAAAAACAGGCCCACTTCTGATTGCGGATATTCAGTCAGGGCTGCATGGGCATCCTCAAGTTTTAACCTGTTCGGATCTACTGCTGGCTAATGAGACAATCGAAGAGAAGCTGCATCAGGCTTCACTCGTTCTTCAGTTTGGGCGGCGTTTTGTCAGCAAGCGTCTCGGCCAGTGGCTGACGAGATGGCAGGGTGAGCATTGGTTTATTGATCCCCGGCAGGATCGCCATGATCCTTTTGGTTCAGTAACCCGCAGAGTGAGTGTATCGATTGAGGGTTTTTGCCATAACTTGAAGCTTTCAGCTCAGGATAAGGAGTGGTCAGGTTCTCTGGTTCAATGTGCTCAAAAGCTTGGCAATGATGTTGATGCAGAAATAAACGCTGGCTCTGGACTAACAGAACCCTGGGCGGTTCGGGAAATAAAAACAGCGTTGGATCATCAGCAACTGTTTCTCGGAAATAGCATGCCAATTCGCCTGTTTGACAGCCTGACTACGCAACCACTGTATAGCAATGCTGTTGCCAATAGAGGTGTCAGTGGAATTGATGGACTGGTGGCCTCCGCAGCGGGTCACGCCGTTGGCTCAGGCCAGAAAACTGTTTTGGTGATAGGTGACCTGTCACTACTTCATGATCTGAACTCTCTACATCTGGCCGCTAAACATGGCTTGCTGGTGGTTGTTCTGAACAACAGTGGTGGCAGTATTTTTAATATTTTCCCTGTATCCAGCGCTAATGCTCAGTCACAGTATTTTCAGGTTGAGCATGATCTGCAGTTTTTTGGTGCTGCGAATATGTTTGGCCTTCGTTATTGTCAACCAGAGACAAGAGAGAACTTTCAGAAACAGCTCTATGAGTCATTGAACTGCTCGCAGGGCACATTGATTGAAGTATGTACTCCACCTTCTGAAGCAACAGATATGTTTGCCGGTTTGAAAGCCCGTTCTCAGGATATGTTATGGAGCTGAATCTTATTGGTCGCGGAGGGCACGGTCGTGCTCTGGTGATGCTTCACGGTTTTCTGGGCTCGGGAGAAGATTGGTTACCGGTAGTGCCTTTTTTGAGAGAACACTACCACTGCTACACCATTGACCTGCCGGGACATGGAGGGAGTGAGAGGGTTGAGAACCCAACAGTGAATACTTTTGCAGAAACTGTTTACTGTACGCTAAAGAGTCACAATCTTCTTCCAGCAATACTCGTCGGCTACTCCCTTGGGGGCCGGGTTGCTATGGCTTCAGCAAATCGTTGGGGCGAAGAACTATCAGGCCTGATTTTGGAAGGTGCTCATCCAGGCTTAACATCTCCTGAAGAGAAAGAGCAGAGGTTAGCGAATGATCGGCGTTGGGCTGAAAGGTTCAAAACCGAAGATTTAAACTCGGTATTGGATGACTGGTATTGCCAGCCTGTATTTAGTTCTTTATCGAGTGAAGAGCGAGCGATTCTGGTTCAGGAACGCTGTACTCAAAATAACGGTACAGAGTTGGCGGATATATTGATGGGGTGCAGTTTGGCAGAGCAGGAAAACTTATGGCCGTTTTTTGAAAAAGCTACCTGCTTGGTTGGCTATTTGGCCGGTGAAAATGATCACAAGTTTACTGCTCTGAAAGAACGGTTAAGTGACCTTGCTGATATTCGTACGGCAACAGTGCAGGGGGCAGGCCATAATACTCACCGTGATAACCCTAAGGAGTTTGCTGCCGCGCTCATAGGGCTAAACAAGGAAAAGCGCAGATAAGCCATTTCCTAAAAAGCCTGTGAATGGGCTTTTTAGGAAATTGTTATTTTCCCACCTGAAGTAAAGCTGAAGATAAATTTATGACCACATCCCCTGTTCGTGATGCTCTTGCCTGGAACTGCTGTTCTGAAGGTTACGAAGATATTCTTTATCACAAGGCAGAAGGTATTGCCCGAATCACCATTAACCGTCCACGGGTTCATAATGCTTTTCGACCTCTGACTGTTATGGAAATGCAGAAGGCACTGGACGACGCTCGTCGTGATAGTGAAGTCGGCGTTATTATTCTCTGTGGCGCTGGTGGTAAAGCATTCTGTTCCGGTGGCGATCAAAAGATTCGTGGTGATTCCGGCTATAAAGATGATAAAGGTGTTCATCATCTGAACGTTTTGGATTTCCAGCGTCAGATCCGTACCTGCCCTAAACCTGTTGTAGCGATGGTTGCCGGTTATTCTATTGGTGGCGGCCATGTTCTGCATATGATCTGTGATTTAACTATTGCTGCTGAAAATGCTGTTTTTGGTCAAACCGGTCCAAAGGTTGGTTCTTTTGATGGTGGCTATGGCGCAAGCTATATGGCCCGCTTGGTTGGTCAGAAGAAGGCTCGTGAAATTTGGTTCTTGTGTCGTCAATACTCTGCAAAAGAAGCGCTGGATATGGGGCTGGTAAACACAGTCGTGCCTCTGGAAGAACTGGAAGAAGTGACCGTGGAGTGGTGTCGTGAGATGCTGCGCAACTCTCCACTGGCACTGCGTTGCCTGAAATCTGCCCTGAATGCTGATTGCGATGGTCAGGCAGGCCTTCAGGAGTTGGCTGGTAATGCGACCATGATGTTCTACATGACTGAAGAAGGTCAGGAAGGTCGGAATGCTTTTGTTGAAAAGCGTGATCCTGACTTCAGCCGCTTCCAGCGCAACCCTTAATGGCTTTTGGTGACCTAAAAGCTTCGGTATACCAATGGTCCCTACCGTTGTCTGGCTCCCTTCCTGGGTGTCCAGACGGCGAGCGGCAGGGGCTGCTTTTGTGGCTGGATAAAGATGGTTCGATTGGCCTTGGCGATTGCGCGCCATTGCCAGGTTTCAGCCAGGAAACTCTGACAGAAGCAAAGGATGCCTTGGTAACTTGTGCTCGAATGCTTGCTGGTAATCCCACAATGCTTGAGGAAATAAACGAGCATGGATTACAAAATACAGTCGCAGCATCCTTAAAGTTACCGTCATCAGTTATTTTTGCGGTTGAGTCTGCGATAGATGGACTGAGTGCTACTAAGTCCAATGGTTTACCTCGCTTAACGCAACCGACTTGTCGGTTTCTGGCGGGTGATAACCAAAGAGTTTTGGCTGCTGCAAAGTCTATAGGATCGGAAAGCAAACTGGTTAAAGTGAAAGTGTCCCGGCAGTCTGTTGCTGACGATATTGCACTGGTTAAACGATTGGATGCCTGTTTACCTGATGATGTGAACATCCGTCTTGATGGAAATCGTCACTGGAATCTGGAGCAGGCACTGGAATTTTCCAGAGTCATACCTCGTAAAAGAATCAATTTTATCGAAGAGCCGCTACTTCAGAGTGCACAGTTGCCGGAGTATATGGCAAAGGGCGGGCTGCCAGTTGCCTTAGATGAAAGCCTTCAAATGGGAAATATCTGGGAAAAAGGTTTCCCAGCGGTTTTTGCTGGGCTGGCGGCACTTGTCGTAAAGCCAACACTAGCTGGTGGTTTATATCGTTGCCGCCAACTTGCCGAGTGTGCCAGAGTGCATAAACTAGAACTGGTTATCAGCTCATCCTATGAAAGTAATATTGGAATAGGTACTCTTGCCCGCCTGGCTGGAAAGGTAGCCTCAAACACGGCCCCTGGTTTGGATACTCTGAGCATTTTTCAAAAATGGCTTATATGTGGTTTTCAAGATCCCAGTTTAGAAACGAAATTTTTCACATCCTGTGAGCAACAAAAACATCGTGAGAACGTAGTACTTCGTGAACAACTGCAACTTATCTGGTCCAGCTATCAACCCTGAAGGGGAACCGCTTGCGTGGCAGGTGTCCCACAATCCTGATGCTGTCGCAATTATGGCCGGGGAGTTGTACTGGACATGGCAAGAGCTGGACCGCCGTGTTCAGGATATGGCCTGTGGGCTTATTGAAGCAGGTCTTACTGAGGGGCAGGTATTGGCAGTATCCTCTGCCAATAGCCCGATGTTGGTAGTTTTGGCTCTGGCCTGTTTGCGCGCCGGGATCATTATTCTGCCCCTGAATCCACGTTTCCCTGAAAAAAAGATCGAAAAAATCACTCAACAAGTGGGCGTGTCTGCATACTGGAGTGATGATGGCGTAATGGAAGAGGGTTGGTCAGGAATAACCTTGCCGGACAGCCTGCACCACTTGAAGGGCGGCCATCGCACGTTCCAATGGAACGATGAGCGTGTATGCACACTGGTGATGACATCAGGCAGCAGTGGCTGCCCAAAAGCTGTTGCCCATAGCTTTTCCTGTCACAGGGCCAGTGCAGAAGCGTCGCAAACAGTTATCCCGTTATCTGAGGGGGATAGCTGGTTATTGTCGTTGCCTTTGTATCATATTGGCGGTTTGGCACTATTATTTCGCTGCTTGTTGTCTGGCGCTTCTATTGTTTTTCCTGATCACCGTTCAGATCTTGCCCAGACTCTTATCAGGCGACAGGTCACCCATGTTTCCATGGTCAATACCCAGCTCTATCGACTTTTGAATGACAAGGACTTTGATCTTGAAAAAAGTGCTGTTCGCATTCTGCTTATGGGCGGAGGGTACGTTTCTGGTGCGCTGGCAGAGCAGGCTCGGGCTCATGGAATCACTGTGTTAACCACTTACGGAATGACAGAGATGGGTTCCCAGATCTGTACAGGGCAGCCTTCATTTCTTGCCTGTGGCGCTTTAACATCTGGTTCACCTCTTCCTCATTGTGAAGTGAAAATATCTGAACAAGAAGAAGTTTATGTTCGTGGAGCATCATTATTCCTTGGATACTGGGAAAAAGGTGGCTTACGTCGTCCATTAACAAAAGATGGCTGGTTTGGCACCGGGGATACCGGTATCTGGAAAGGCGATCAAATCCAGATCAATGGGCGTATTGATAGCCAGTTTATTTCCGGTGGAGAAAATATTCAGCCGGAAACTATAGAGCGCGTTTTACTGGAAGTTTCCGGTATTGAGCAGGTCTTAGTGGTTCCCGTTCCTAATCTGGAGTATGGTCATCGCCCGGTCGCCTATGTGCTCAGCCAAAGCCAGCCAGAAGAAGAGGTATGGTGTTCATATCTTCGGAACCGGTTACCAGGTTTTATGGTGCCAGATCAGTTTTTACCCTGGCCGGATTCCCTGAATGATGGGAATAGTTCTTCCCAATTGAAAAGTAACAGACGAGAACTGGAAAAATTGGCAGTAACATTGTCGAGTAAGGATAAGCAACACAAGTCGCATGATGACCTGTGCCGGAGCAAGCCATGACTGAGAATTCGAATAACCTTGTATCTGCTTGTGCTGAGTTGCCGACAGAAAATGTATCCATTACCCGTGCGTTTATAGCCTATATGTTGCCGCTGGACCTTGCGGCTGCGGTCAATAAAAAAGTAAGACGTTTTGGTCCTGCCGGTGACAACCGTCGTGTACGCTGGACGCCGCCACAGAACTATCACCTGACACTACGTTTTCTGGGGAACAGCTCTCCTGAACAGCTGAGCTCTGTTGCCGAGCAACTGCGACAGCGCCTGACAGATTTTCAGCCATTCGTGTGTATGAGTGGTGGTGTTGATTATCTGCCCAGCCATAATCATCCAAGAGTTATGACCCTGAAAATCCACTCGGGGCGGCGCATGGAGGATTTGCACTCTCTCTGTGAAGATGTCGCTCTGAAAGCAGGCTTTGGTCCGGATAAACGTTTGTTTCGCCCCCACGTCACTTTGGCACGGACCGGCGGCATTGATCGAAGCAATCTTGCAGCGTCTGCTTTCAGTATTCCATGGCGACTGCCGGGGTACCGGCTTCAGGTCGGTGAGGTTGCATTGGTAGCCAGTGAACTGAGTAAAGATGGAAGTCGCTACAAAATACTAGAGTCTTTCCCTTTAGCCTAATCTGTGGCGCCGGGTTGTGTCGTGATCTGCGTGCTGGTTTCGGTTTTTACAAGTGTTGATTGTTATCAATACTGTAGGCATTGATAACAGGTAAAGTGCATTTATCTATGCACTGAAACCTGGGGTTGCTCATGGAGTTGGTTTGTCCCGCGGGTAGCCTGCCGGCATTGAAGGCTGCTGTGGATCATGGGGCTGATGCCGTTTATATCGGCTTTCGCGATGATACCAATGCCCGTCATTTTGCGGGCTTGAATTTTAATGAAACCAAAGCCCGCAAAGCGCTGCAATATGCCCGAGATAAGGGCGTAAAAGTGCTGGTGGCGATTAATACCTTTCCCCGTCCGGCTGGCTGGTCTCGCTGGACGTCTTCTGTCGATGCTGCTGCAGATTTAGGTGCCCACGCAATTATTGCAGCGGATCCCGGAGTACTGGGTTACGCAAGGGATAAGCATCCAAATATGCGCAGGCATCTCTCGGTTCAGGCTTCTGCCACAAACCTTGGAGCGCTTGAGTTTTATCATGAGAGATTTGGTGTCACCCGTGCCGTATTACCGAGGGTATTATCTCTGTCTCAAGTGAAGGCTCTTGCGGAAAAAAGCCCTATAGAGCTTGAGGTTTTTGCCTTTGGCAGTTTATGCATTATGGCTGAAGGCCGCTGCTGGTTATCTTCTTATCTTACTTCAGAATCTCCCAACACTGTCGGCGCCTGTTCGCCTGCCCGTTATGTGCGCTGGGAAGAGCAGGGCGCCTCAATGGACACCCGTTTGAACGGTGTTTTGATTGATCGCTTCAATCCTGAAGAGCGCGCCGGTTATCCCACTTTGTGCAAAGGTCGCTACCAGGTGAAAGGAGAGACTCTCCATGCACTGGAAGAACCTACTAGCCTGAACACCTTGAGGTTGATACCGGAACTGGAACGTGCCGGTGTAACAGCCGTTAAAATTGAAGGTCGTCAGCGCAGCCCTGCCTATACGGCTGAAGTCACACAGGTGTGGCGCGAAGCATTGGACGAATATAAAGCCAATCCTGAGTCGTTCTCTCCTAAAGAGGGGTGGCAGAAATCTCTGGCCGGGTTGTCAGAAGGTTGTCAAACAACGTTGGGTGCCTATCACCGGGCCTGGCAGTAGCTCAGAGGATGATATCTATGGAAATTACTCTTGGGCCACTGCTGTATTTCTGGCCAAAAGATCGTGTTGTTTCATTTTACCAGGATGTGTGTGACTGGCCGGTGGACCGGGTTTATCTTGGCGAAACTGTCTGTAATAAACGTCGTCAGATGAAGTTGGATGACTGGCTGGCCATTGGTGAGCAATTGCAGAATTCTGGTAAAACGGTTGTGCTCTCCACTTTGGCTTTGCTTGAAGCTGGCTCGGATCTGGCTTCCTTGAAGAAGGTCTGTGATAACGGGCGCTTCCATGTGGAAGCCAACGATATGGCGGCCGTTCATCAGCTCTCAAAGGCCGGTATCCCCTTTACTACCGGACCACTGTTCAACATTTACAATGCTTATTCCCTGAAAGAACTAGTTGATTGTGGGCTTGAGCGATGGACGCTGCCACTTGAACTCTCAGCGACTGATTTGTATTGCATTCTTGGGCAGGCCGATGAGCTGGGGTTAACCGGTAAGTTCTCTACAGAAGTTTTTGTCTGGGGCATGATGCCTCTGGCGGTTTCGGCTCGCTGTTTCACAGCCCGTGCCCATGATCTGCCAAAAGACGACTGCCAGTTTGTTTGTATGCAGTATCCGGAAGGATTGCCTGTCTACAGCCAGGAAGGTGACAGGGTATTTACTTTGAATGGTATCCAGACTCAGTCAGGTCGCTGCCTGAATCTACTGGCAGATGTACCGGCTATGGCCGCTAATGGCGTTCATGCAGTACGTGTTTCTCCTCAACCAGATGGAACCAGAGAGGTTGTACAATCTCTTGCTGGCCAGATGTCTGGTGCTGGGGAGCATGAGCTGGTTCATCCTGCTGGCTGTTGCCAAGGGTACTGGCATGGGAAGGCGGGTATGGTGCCGATGGTCGATATCACACCGTAACAGTTCAATTATTTTCTCCGGGCGTTAAAAAGCCCCAACTTTCGTTGGGGCTTCATACTCAATCGCATTCGAGTACGGAGAAATACAAAGCACTGCAAAGAAATTACGGGCTACGACCCCCGCTCTTTCTATCTGTCGTAAGACAGTCTCCTTGGTTGCTTATCCTATCTTCAGAGAAATTCATTACAATAGCATTGTTGTATTTCAGAAATTCAGCTGGTGCATTTCTTGGCTACATTCTCCACCGATCAACTTGACTTGAATCTTCTGCGCATTCTCATTGTGCTTTTAGAAGAAAAAAATACCCATCGGGCAGCAGAACGCTTAGGCATAAGTCAGCCGAGCGTAAGTCGTGCTCTGGCTAAGTTGCGTGAGCAGCTGAAAGACCCTCTGTTCTTTCGGGAAAAGAGAGGGCTGCGACTGTCCGCCAGGGCTGAAAGTCTTGCTCACAGGTTGCCAGAGGCCTTTGATGCACTGTTACAAACCCTTGAACCGGAGCATTTTGATCCCGGCACCTATCAGGGGAGTCTCAGAATTGTGGTTAACACATTTCTGGCAGAAACCTATGGCCGCAGCCTGTATCAAAAGCTTAAGAGGCAGGCTCCCGGTGCTGAACTTGAATTGTTTAGCTGGGGAGATGGCACCTGTGGTTTGATTGAGTCAGGGCAGATTCACGCTGCGCTCAGTTACACCGCTATGAACCTTCCACAGACTTTTGTCCAACGCCGGGTCGGGAGGGACTTATTCGGATTGATGGGGCGAAAAGAGCTAAGTGTTCTACAAAGGGAAGTGGAAGACCAGGACCTGAGCCGCTACCCCGTAGCTGGCTTGATTAATCCTCCTGTCAATTCCCGTACCATGCCGTTAAAGAAAACCCTGGCCAAACGTGGCATACATATGAATGTGGCTATGCGGAGTCAGCATCTGCGCCCCCTGCTTGAAGTGATTGAAGAAGAAGATGTTTTGATGCTGGCGCCGGAAAAACTGGCAGAAAAGATGGGAGACCGGTTTAGTTTTGCCAGGTTCCGTAATGAGCCAGAAGCCTCACTGGCGGATATCTGCATGATTTACAGTGGCAAAAACCGTTACTCCCCCATGTTTGAGTGGCTTGAGAAGAATTTTATTGAGCTTTTTTCGGAGTAAAACTAATAAATAGGGAACTGTTTGTGGAGTGCGCCGTCTAACGGCGCGTTGTTTCTATCTGTTACAGGTTTCCTATGGTATTTGTCAGATCGTTTCCCAAGACGGCATTGGCTCCGGCCTTGTCTTTCACCGTGTTATCTTCCGTGTCCTCCATTTCGGTACAAGCTGAGGAAATAAAGCAGGATGAATGGTACGCCAGCCAGCATGGTGGCGTTGTGTCCTGCTATAGCCTGAGTGCAGAGGTGGATGGCAGCTATTATTTGGATCGTTACCTGTTGGTTCCTCCCGGTGGGGGAAAGGGAGGGCCGCAGTCGTTTCTGGGAACAGAAGAGAGTGCGGCTACGGAACTTCACCGAAAAGGTGTGCAGCAGCAAGGCCAGATTCCTTTCTACTATGAGCGCTATCATCTGGATAACCAGTACCATATTCTGAATGGCCGCTTGATCAGTGGCTCGTTCAGCCAGAGTGGAAACATGCGGGGGCTTGGCAAGGTTGGATTGTGCCAGTTTGTTGATGAAAAGCTCGGCGATCTCAGCCAGCATGAAAGCTGTACAAGTTTCTCAATTAACGGTGTGGTCGTTGATGCTATTGGGGATGTGAAAGGTCCCGGGCAAAGTGGTCAGTGCGGCCAGTTTGTCGATGTGCCTTCAGAAACAGCTCCACTGGTTCTGGTTGCTCATGATGCAGCCAAACACTATCGCCATGTTTATGATCCTCTGCACCGGCTTTACCGGCATACATTATTTGGAATTAGTGATTTCAACCACTACAACAATGCGGGAGCTGAGGCATCCATGGCTGTTGCTGGTGGATCTGCATTACTGACAGTTGCCGCTGTTCCTGTTGCTCTTTTTTCGGCTCCTCTGGCGCTGCCGATGGCGGGAATTGGTTTGGCAGGAATGCTGGCCAGTGCTTACTGGCTTAGTGATTACTACGACAGCCCATTACAAAAAGCCCAGACTCGAAGTAAAACCTTATCTTCCGAACGAGCGGCAGCCGTGCGGGATATGAATGCGGCCCGTGCGCGCACAGAAACCTCACAGAGAATGCTTTTTGACCGTTATGGTATTCAGGGAAGCCCTGAGCAGTTGCGTGCTTATCTAACGGATTATGGTCAGCGAGCTGATCGTCATCGTTTGAACACTCTGACAGAACGATCCGATCTAGAGAGGTTCAGAGGAAAACTCAGGGATGCAGAAAGAAAGCTCAAAGAGATTAACAGGAAAGACAAACAAGTTGCTGAGCTGAATACCCGTCTGCAGGATATCGACAACAAAATTGCCCGTGTAGAGCGGGATCTTCCCCGAGACATTGGTTTTGTAGATGCTCCGCCCCCTTCAGAAGGGCTCCCTTATCCAGATACACCATACCCAGCAGACCCTGTGCCTTCTGCGCCGCCACTGTCTGAGTTGAATGGCCAGGCTCCTCTGCCTTATCCGGAAGTTGATCAGATGCCTCTACCGGGCGATCCCTATCCTTATGCGCCACCCCAACCAGCGAACCAAGTGAACCCTCCGGTTTCCAAGTCCAAGGTGACTTCGACAACAACCAGACCTGAAGCCCGTCATGCATCAACAAAATTGAAGCGTTTGAAGGGCGAGCGCCAGGAGGTCGTTTCTGAAAGAGATCGTCTGGTGCGGGAAAACCAGAATTCTTTCTACGAGCGGGAACAGACACAGGGAACAATTCTACATCTTGAGCAGCGTATACAGGTTGTTCGGGAGTCGTTGGATAGAAAGGATGCTATTTTCGATCGGGAAGTTGGTGAACCGAAGCGTTTGTTAGAAAGTTATTTTGACGCTGAAAGGCTTGCCACAGTGAACCAAAACCTTCGTGACAAGCTTGACGTGAAAATATCAGAAGTGGCGCTGCATAAAGAGCTAATGGCTTTGGTAAGCCACTATCAACGTGCCCAACGTCAATCACAATAACGGAATATGAAAAATAACCCCATTCGCTGTGAATCTACTGATCAGCGAATGGGTTTTTTAAGGCTTTATTCAAAGTGTTTCAGTTGGATGGTTTGGACAGTGGTGAGTGGGTTTTCCAAAGCTGTTGAAATTCTTCTGTGCGGCTAACAGCCCATTGCAATGCTTTGGGCAGTTGATCCAGCTCCAGGCTGTCCAGCATGTTTTTGACTCCAAGCCCGAGTTCAGTGTCCCCTTCAATGGCAAGCTTTCTATTGAAGAACAGAGTGTCTGGGTCTTCCTGGCGAGTCGCCAGTGCCAGAAAGCTGCTGCTATCTCCCCGAAAGGTCACATCACAGGGGCGAGGACCAGACATTTCCATTTTCTGATCGGAAACGGTAACGAAGAAGTCCAGCTTTAAATCGGTAACCGAAACTTTCAGCCAGCGATCTTCCAGCACATCAAATTCATCGTCTTGCAAAGGCTGTTGAAAGGCATGATTTAACGCCAGTTCAAGAGGCTTATTGCGCAGTTCCCAGGGCAGAATACGAATCGGGTGAAATAACCAGGCTGCAGGAGGGTGGGGCAGACGGCTCAAAGAGTTGGTTAATCCCATTGTTTAACTTCCATGCGCAGGTGTTGATCCAGAGATTCAGGGGTGAGGTTATACAGTTCATCTAGGATATTCAGTTGCAGGCTTCCCGGGCCGCGGCTGACTTTACTGGCCAGCTCTCCGGCAACACCTAAGCAAGCCAAAGCTGCTGATGCAGCAAGCAAAGGTTTTTCCACGCCAAGAAAAGCACCTACAAGTGCGGATGATGTGCAGCCCGTTCCGGTGACTCGTGCCATCATCGGGTGGCCGTTACTCAAGCTGATAACCTGATGGCCATCAGTAATGATATCTGTGGCCCCTGTAATGGCTATAACGGTGTTGTGGCAGCGGGCGGCACTAACGGCTTGTTCAATGATAGTGTGACTTTCTGTCAGGCTATCCACTCCACGTCCGCCAGATTCTCCAGCAAACAGGGCGAGAATTTCAGAAGCATTCCCCCTGACAACTGAAGGGCTGTATTCAAGAAGAAGTTTGGCTGTATCCAAACGGAATTGAGTTGCTCCGGCACCAACAGGATCAAGAATCCAGGGTTTACCGATCGCTTTGGCATGACTGGCGGCACATTTCATGGTCATGGTTGTGCGCCCGGTCAGGGTGCCAATATTGATAACCAGACTATTGGTGATATCAACCATGGCAGAGGTCTCTTCAGAGGCATCCGACATAATCGGTGAAGCCCCAAGAGCCAGCAGGGCGTTGGCAGTATTGTTCATAACAACCGAGTTGGTGATGTTATGAACAAGCGGCGTAGTCTGGCGCAGTTGAGCCAGGCTATTCAGTAGATTTTTTTTCAGAGTCATTATTGAGGGTCCATTAGCTCCGCCCGGATTGTAGCAGCCGCGGCCGGGGGATTCTGTTGATATGAATCAGAGGTGATCTTTTTTGTTTGAAAGTCTGTGAAAAAACACCAAAATCCAACAGATTTAAATCCTGTTATTATTTTATTTTGTGGTTTTAAATTCTATTGTTTTGGTGTTTGTTTGTTTTTTTATTTTGTATTTGTGTTTTGTGGTAATTAATACATCTATGGTTGTTGTTTGGCCAAAAGGTTCCTTGTAGAGTAGCTCTGCACTTGCACAGATGATGCCTGCTCTGGCTCATTCTTTTGCCTGTTTTCACTGGTCTCTTCGTTCCTGACTGTTATCGGGAAGGGACTCTCATATTCTAATTTTTATAAGTGGTGGTTGCGGTGTCTGCTTCCAAGCGCATTATTGTTGCGGATATCTTCTCTCTGATTTTATTCGGTTTTATTGTTGGTGGTTCCGTTGAGTTGTTGATGGGCCTGACATTTTTTCAGAGTTTGCAATCGCGACTGTTAAGTATTCCTGTGAATCTTATTATTGCCCGCCCTTATGGTGTGTTCCGCGACTGGGTTTTACAAACAGGCAATGCTGCAAGTGGTGGAGAACTCCGCAAATCTTTGCTGGATATTCTGGCTTTTATACTGTTCCAGATGCCTGTTTATATAGCCATTCTTGCAACCACAGGCGCAGGTATAGAAGCTATTCTGGCTGCAGCAGCCGGGCAGGTTGGTGCTATGGTGCTTATGGCTCGCCCTTATGGTTTGTGGATGCAGTACTGTCGAAACCGGTTTGTTCCTGAATTGCGGTTTGTTTGATAAGTCTGTTTTGTATTGAAAGTACTCTGAACCTGTTGAAACTCAACAGGTTCAGTTTATTAGTCAGGCAGAGCATTAACGCCTGAAAGCCTCAAGCACAATTCGTACAAAAGTGATGAGACAGTAAAGAGCAACTCCTGCGCCTGCTACTGTTCCCGCAATGACTCCACCTCCAACAGCTCCCGCTGTACCAGCCAAAAGCAACGCCCTGGTGCTGTATCCCTTATTAAGGGTGAGTGCTGCTATGTAATACTGGCCAGGAATAAAGCGGATCACGTCATCCCCCGATGGCACGATACATTCCCCGGTTTCTTCGCTGATAATCCCTGGCTGAGCCTTTTTCCCTTTGTAGGGGCTGCAAAATACCGGTTTGCTGTCCAATTGATCATTTTTTTCTGGTAGTGAAAAAAACTGCATATTCTCAGATGGTTTAGTGTTTTTAACCCATGACAGACTCATGACATTGGCAGGAAGGAGTAAAACGGGTACTCGGAAACTGTCTTCTACTTTTGTAAAAGAGGCCTTAGTATCAGACCATATCCAGCAGGTATCAGGCAGGGTACCAATTTTAATACCTGGCACTGGAACTCTTTCTTCTGTTTTAACTGAATAGACAAGGCAAAAGGGAGAAAACGACTCCTCTTTTTCTGATTTCCAGAGAATACCTCCGGGGCTGTAATCGGGGATTGATTCAGAACAATTTGTCGTAGGCGCAAAGAAATGGAAGAATGCCAGTAACACTGTGGATATGAATGTTTTCATGTCTTTGCGTTTTGTAAGTAATTGATATAGAAGACGAAAGGTAGACTTCCGAAGCAGCTTTTTCTTCTGATATAGTCGGAAAAGATCAGTATTTAGATGAAAAGACTGCAATCACTATTTTTCTGAATAAATACAAACATGAAACGGCCGTAAATTAGAAAATAGAACTTCTTGGTCGTTTTTTATTGAATTAGCTCTGCTGTATAAAACTGTACAAAAAACGATCGAAATTCTTCATTGTTTCAATCGATCTCAGTCACACAAAACAGTTGTTAGAGCTTGCTTTTATTGAGAGGGGAAGAGCATGTCACTGCTCTGTGTCGATGACCTGACAATTGAGTTTCCATCCCGCCACGGGGTTGCTGTATCCGTTAAGGGAGTGTCTTTCCAGGTTGAGAAAGGGGAAATCCTGGGCCTGGTAGGAGAATCTGGTGCCGGTAAATCTACAATCGGCAACGGTATTGTTGATCTGCTCAGTGCTCCTGGCCGTGTAGCTGGTGGAACAATTAATCTGGCTGGTGACTCCATTCGTAACCTCAGTGGTGAAGCCATGCGCAAAGTGCGTGGCCGCCGTATCGGGTTTATTTTCCAGGATCCGATGACATCTCTGAACCCACTGCTAACCATCGGCACACAGTTGATGGAAACTGTGCAGGCTACTTTGGGAGCGGATAAGGAAACTGCCCGTGCTCGCTCTATTGAGTTGCTTGATGCCGTGGGTATTCCTGAACCTGAGCTGCGCCTGGAACAGTATCCGCACCAGTTTTCTGGCGGTATGCGGCAGCGGGTTGTTATTGCTATTGCTCTTGCTGGTGAGCCTGAACTGATTATTGCTGATGAGCCTACAACAGCTCTGGATGTTTCCGTTCAGAACCAGGTGTTGGAGCTGATTCGCAAGTTGTGTAAAGAAAGGGATGTGGGCTGCATTCTGATTACCCACGATATGGGTGTTATTGCCAACACCACAGACCGGGTTGCGGTTCTCTATCATGGTGAACTGATGGAGTGTGGCCCAACTATGGATGTGCTTGAACGTCCACAACATGCCTATACCCGCAGTTTGATCAGTGCTGTGCCACGGGCTGATGTTAAGGTGCACCGTTTCCCCAGAGTGGAATACATCGAAAAAGCACAAAGCAAACCGATTGACGTCAAGAACCATTGGCTGGGTATTAAAGAAAGCTTTGGCTCTGTCAAAAATGGAGAGTTGCTCAAGGTTGAGAACCTGGATCTGCGGTTTGTCACTAAATCTGCGTTTCTGGAGAAGAACCGTCAGTATGTTCAGGCTATTGATAATGTTTCCTTTACTGTTAAAGACGGAGAAACTTTTGGCTTGGTAGGGGAGTCCGGTTCCGGTAAATCGACTACGGCGCGGGTGATTGCCAGCCTTTACAGACCTGATAATGGTCGTGTTGTTTTTGCTGGCCAGGATTTAGGTGCACTGTCTGAGAAGCAGCGTCGTCCATTACGTCGACAGATTCAGATGGTTTTCCAGAACCCTTACTCCAGCCTGAATGCCCGAATGACAGTGTCCGACATTATTGCCGAACCTATTCAATTCCATAACTTGGCGGAGTCAGAGATGAAAACCCGCCAGATTGTGAACGATCTTCTTGATCATGTGGGGCTGGGTGCTGCAGCTGGTAAGCGCTTCCCCCATGAGTTCTCTGGTGGCCAGCGTCAGCGCATTTCTATCGCCCGCGCTCTGGCCACCCGTCCTCGTTTCTTGATTTGTGATGAACCGACATCGGCGCTGGATGTGTCTGTGCAGGCACAGATCTTGAATCTATTAAAAGATCTGCAGGATGAACTGGGTCTCACCATGTTGTTTATCAGTCATGACCTGCCAGTTATTCGTCAGATGTGTGATCGGATTGCTGTCATGAAGCGCGGGGGCATTGTTGAGATCAACGACACTGAATCTCTGTTTGCCAGCCCGCAAGACCCTTACACTCAAAACCTGATTGATGTAATGCCTCATCTGGATAATCTGTCTCGTGAAGGACTTGATCTGGAAGAGTTTCATCAGCCGGTAGCTGTGTAACCTGCAGTAAGAAAAACTATAGAAAAAACACAACACAAAAAAGCAGAAACTCCTTTGGGGGAAGACATAATGAGAAAAATGAAATTGTCGAAACTGTTCGCTGGCATGGTGCTGGCGGGTGCCATGGTCACCGGCGCTCAGGCAGCTACGCTCAAGATGGCTCTGGATGCAGATCCTGTTTCTCTGGATCCTCATGAGCAGCTGTCTGGTGGTACTCTGCAGATGTCGCACATGGTATTCGATCCTCTGGTTCGTTGGACTCAGGATCTTCAGTTTGAAGGTCGCCTCGCAGAAAAATGGGAGCGAGTAGATGATCTGACTGTGCGTTTTCATTTGCGCAAGGGTGTGAAGTTCCATTCTGGCAATGAGTTGACCGCTAAAGATGTGAAGTGGACATTTGACCGTCTGCTGACCAGCCCAGATTTTAAGGGTGTGTTCGAGCCTTTCGAAGGTATGAAGGTTGTTGATGAGTACACTGTTGATCTGGTGACCAAGCGCCCGTTCCCGCTGGTACTTAACTCTGCGACCTACATCTTCCCAATGGACAGCGCTTTTTACACTGGCCAGGATGACAAGGGCCAGGCTAAAGATCTGCTGAAGAAGCATGCGGATACCTTTGCTTCCCGTAACCACTCCGGTACTGGTCCTTACCAGGTGACTGAACGTCAACAGGGCGTAAAAGTGGTGTTTGATCGCTTCGACAATTACTGGGATAAGAAATCTCCAGGTAATGTTGACGAGATCGTTCTGACTCCTATCAAAGAAGCACCTACCCGTGTTGCTGCTTTGTTGTCTGGTGATGTTGATTACATCGCACCAGTACCTCCAACTGACCACAAACGCCTGGAGAAAACATCAGGCACTGATCTGGTCACGATGCCTGGTACCCGTGTAATTACTTTCCAGATGAACCAGAACCGTGTGGAAGCCTTTAAGGATGCCCGTGTGCGTCAGGCTATCGCCTATGCCATTAACAATGAAGGTATTGTTAAGAAGGTTATGAGGGGCTTCGCGACTGCTGCTGGCCAGCAGGGTCCCAAGGGTTACGCCGGTTATTCTGAAGACCTGAAGCCACGTTACGACCTGAAAAAAGCTAAGCAGCTGATGAAGGAAGCTGGTTACGAAGATGGTTTCAGCATCACTATGGCGGCGCCTAACAACCGTTACGTGAATGATGAAAAAATCGCACAGGCAGTAGCCAGTATGCTGGCCAAGATCAATATCAAGGTTGATCTGAAAACTATGCCAAAAGCCCAGTACTGGCCTGAGTTTGATAAGCGTTCTGCCGATATGATGATGATTGGCTGGCATGCGGATACTGAAGACTCCGCTAACTTCACCGAGTATCTGGCAGCCTGCCCAGATGAAGAGAGCGGCTGGGGACAGTATAACTCTGGTAACTACTGCAACCCTGAAGTTGACAAGCTGGTCAAAGCTGCTGGTAGTGAGACTGATCCAGTTAAGCGTGCTGCCATGTTGCAGGAAGTAGAACAGACCCTTTACAACGAAGCGGCCTTTATCCCTCTGCACTGGCAGAACCTGGCCTGGGGCGCAAGCTCCAAGGCGGGTGTCAGCAAAGTTGTTAACGTAATGGATTTCCCATACCTGGGTGATCTGGTCGTTAAAGAGTAATCGCACTAAAGCGTGATTCGTGATTGTTCCCTGTCGTCTTTGATTGAAAGGCGGCAGGGAGTGATAAGCGAATAACAG
This sequence comes from Parendozoicomonas sp. 2304DJ65-17, assembly GCF_058148445.1. Lineage (NCBI taxonomy): Bacteria > Pseudomonadati > Pseudomonadota > Gammaproteobacteria > Oceanospirillales > Endozoicomonadaceae > Parendozoicomonas > Parendozoicomonas sp. 2304DJ65-17. The sequence continues at coordinate 572,871 of NZ_JBYVJV010000003.1, read as the reverse complement.
ATAACGAGAATAAGCGAAGTAATTCATGCTTGCATTTCTAGCCCGGCGTCTTATGCAGGCGCTGATTGTTATGTTTGTGATCAGCCTGATCAGCTTTTCAATTCAGGATAACCTGGGTGATCCGCTGCGAGAGATGGTTGGTCAATCTGTGTCTGAAGCTGAAAGACAGCAGCTTCGGGATGAACTGGGTCTGAACGATCCTTTCCTGACCCAATACGGCCGTTTTTTAAGTAATGCCGTACAGGGTGACCTGGGGCAATCTTATTTCTTTAAGGAGCCTGCCCTTGAAGTTATTCTGGCTAAATTGCCAGCCACTCTTGAGCTGACTTTTGGTGCAACCCTGCTGATTATTCTTGTCTCTATTCCTGCAGGTGTTTATGCAGCTATCCGCCCTAACAGTTTTCTCACGAGGGTGATTCTTGGATTCAGTATTCTTGGTATCTCTGTTCCTGTTTTCTTAACTGCTATCTTCTGTATTTATCTGTTTTCTATTGAGCTGGGATGGCTGCCGTCTTATGGGCGTGGCGAACTGGTGCCTGTATGGGGAGTTTGGGAGTCCGGCTATTTAAGCAAGGACGGTCTGTTGCATTTGATTCTGCCCTGTGTGTCTTTGGCCAGTATTATGCTGCCGTTGTTTATTCGTCTGATTCGCTCGGAAATGGTTGAAGCTTTACATACCGAATATGTGAAGTTTGCCAAGGCGAAAGGATTGAAGAAGGCTCGTATCTATTTTCTCCATGCGTTGAAAAATACCATGCTGCCAGTTGTTACCGTTGGTGGTGTACAGATCGGTACCATGGTGGCCTACACCATTCTTACCGAGACTGTGTTCCAGTGGCCGGGAATGGGCTTCCTGTTCCTAGAAGCTGTAAACCGGGTAGATACACCGCTGATTGTGGCTTACCTGATTGTTGTGGGGGCGATTTTCGTTATTGTAAATACCCTTGTTGATTTGATTTATGGACTGATTAACCCAACTGTGCGTCTGGCTGGAGGTGATAAATGAGTTTTGATACCTCTACCTCAGCCGTTAATGAAGTGGCAGTACCTGGCCGGTTTGAGAGGTTCCTGCAATCGAACCTCTGGTACAACTTCAAGCGGGATAAGGTTGCCATAGTCTCCTTTGTGGTTTTGCTGCTTATGGCTGGCTCTGCACTGCTGGCGCCCGTCATTGCACCAACAAATCCTTATGATCTGGCCGCTATCGATATCATGGACTCTGAGCTTCCCCCTTCATGGGCGGAAGAGGGCGAAGAGCGTTTCTTGCTGGGTACAGACGACCAGGGTCGTGATCTCTTCAGTACTATTCTTTATGGTATGAAAACATCTCTGACTATCGGTATCTGTGCTGTGATGCTGCAGATGTTTCTGGGAATTGTTATTGGCCTGAGCTCCGGCTATTTTGGTGGGCGGATTGACAGCTTCCTGATGCGGGTTGCAGATATACAGCTGTCCTTCTCCACCATGATGGTTGCCATTATTGTACTGGCAGTCTTTCAGGCCTCCTTTGGTTCTGAACTCTATAGCCAGTTAGCCATGTTGATGCTGATACTTGTGATAGGTATTGCAGAGTGGCCGCAATATGCCCGGACAATTCGTGCATCTGTGCTGGCCGAGAAAAAGAAAGAGTATGTGGAAGCTGCTCGAGTGATGGGCTTTGGCAGTGGCCGGATTATGTTCCGCCATATTTTGCCGAACTGCCTGTCGCCGATTCTGGTTATTTCCACAGTTCAGATTGCGAACGCAATTATCAGTGAGGCCGCTCTTTCATTCCTTGGACTGGGAATGCCGGTATCACAGCCTTCACTGGGGGCACTGATTTCCAGCGGATTTGAATATATCTTCTCTGGCAGCTGGTGGATTACTGTAATTCCCGGGATTGTGCTGGTTGTGCTGGTTCTGGTTATGAACCTGCTGGGAGACTGGTTACGGGATGTTATGAATCCGAAGCTTTATAAAGGGTAATCAAAACCCTGAAAACAAATAAGCCACCTTTCTGGTGGCTTATTTGTTTCTGAATTAAAGAAAAGTCCCTGACTGTATTCGCTAAAATCTTTGAAATTGGTTATTTTCAGAGAGACGTTACTCTTTGAGCATCCTTTTATGCGAAATCGCATTGCGGCTTTAAGGAAAAAGCTGTGGCCTGTGACTCTATGATTCTTCCTGTTATTCTCTCCGGAGGCTCTGGTTCTCGCCTTTGGCCTCAGTCTCGGGCGATGTGTCCGAAACAGTTCCAGCCTTTGGTAAACGAGTACACGCTTTTTCAAAACACTATCCAGCGTCTGGAAGGTTTAGAAAACCTACAGCCTCCCATAGTTATTGCTAACGAAGAGCATCGTTTTCTGGTCGCGGAACAGCTTCGGCAGCTAAGTTGTTCGGCAACTTCCATTGTGCTTGAACCTGAAGGGCGAAATACGGCTCCGGCCGTTGCTCTTGCAGCATTTCAAACTCTAGCAGAGGGTGATGATTCACTTCTGTTGGTACTGGCTGCTGATCATGTAATTCTGGATAACGAGGCATTTCATCAGTCTGTAAATACTGCAGTTTCTGCCGCTGAAGCAGGAAAATTGGTGACCTTTGGTATTACTCCAGATCGTGCTGAAACCGGATATGGTTATATTCGGGGACGCTCACCTTCTTCTCATGAATCCTTAATGGATGTTGCCGAGTTTGTGGAAAAACCTGATAAGGCAACAGCAGAAGCTTATCTCAGCAGCGGTGAGTATTTTTGGAATTCCGGCATGTTTTTGTTTCAGACTTCTGTTTATCTGAACGAATTGAAAACGTACCGGCCCGATATCTATAAAGCCTGTGAACAGGCTATGGCAGTGCAAAAACCTGATCTTGATTTCACCCGTGTCGACAAGGTTCAGTTTCTGGATTGTTCAGCAGAATCTGTAGACTGTGCGGTGATGGAAAAAACCGATAAGGCCGTTATGGTTCCTATGGGTGCTGGCTGGTCTGATATTGGTTCATGGTCAGGATTGGCTGATGTGCTTCCAAAAGATCAGCACAACAATGTTGTGTCTGGTGATGTATTTGCTCTGGGCTCACGCAACTGTTTATTACGGGCGGAGAAAAAACTGCTGGCCTGTATTGGTTTGGACAATCTCGTTGTTGTCGAAACCGATGACGCTATTTTGGTGGCAGATAAACACCGTTCTCAAGATGTGAAAACACTGGTGGACAATCTTCACAGGCAAAACCGTCCTGAAGCACAAAATCACCGAAAAGCTTTTCGCCCTTGGGGATGTTATGACACGGTGGATATTGGTGAACGTTTTCGGGTGAAGCGAATTACTGTTAATCCTGGAGCGAGGCTCTCTAAACAAAAACATTACCACCGTGCAGAACATTGGGTTGTGGTTTCTGGCACTGCCAAAGTAACTTGTGGAGAAAAGATCTTTCTTGTAGCAGAAAATGAATCCACGTTTATTCCTGTAGGTGAAGTTCACCGTTTGGAAAACCCCGGTAAACTTCCGCTCCACCTGATTGAAGTGCAAAGTGGCGGTTACCTCGGTGAAGACGACATTGTTCGTTTAGATGATACCTATGGACGCTCGTAACTTTCATAGGGAGAAACTGATTGTCTTCTCCTATGCTTCTACTAAAGCATGGGAGGCACGATGAAAACAGTTCTGTGTTACGGCGATTCCATAACCTGGGGTTTTAATCCTCTGACTGGTAACCGGCATAACTATGAAAACCGCTGGACTTCAATTCTGCAGTATCAGCTGGGCGAAGACTATCAGGTTATACCGGAGGGGCTGACAGGGCGCTATACCGTCCATCAGGATGCCTGGCGGGAAGGGCTGAAAGGTTCTGAGTTACTTCTGCCGATTCTGGAAACCCACAAGCCTGTTGATCTACTGCTTCTTATGTTGGGCACAAATGATGTGCTTCACTTTCCAGAGCTGACCGCTAGCGATGCGGCTCGTGGCGCAGAGGTTTTAATTAAAAAGGCTTTAACCAGCGAATGCGGATTAGATAATTCTGCTCCTCGCATCCTGTTACTGGCACCGCCATTAATGGGCACCCTGTCGGCAGAGTTGGCAGAAATATGTCATGGTCATCCTGTACGTTCTGAGAAGTTTTCTCATTATTTCCGCCAGACAGCCAAGAGCTTGGGAGTCAGTTTCTTTGATGCCGGAAAAGTGTGTATTCCCAGTTGTGCAGATGGTGTTCATCTGGATGAAGAGGGTAATCGCTTGCTGGGGGAAGCACTGGTTTCCGAAGTATTGAAGGTTCTTACACCTTAATAATTTGCGACTCCAGAACCCAGAGAGTTGCTGTCAGAAGTAGCGCGAACAGAGTCAGAGTCAGGTAACTTAAACGGTTATTGGACTCAATGGCTAATGTCTCGTTGTCTTGAATGAAATGGTCACTAGTGTTCTGTGTTCGCTGGGTAAACAGGCAAAGAGCAACACCTGTGGCTGCAGCAAACCCGGTCAGGTTCCAGAGCACCCAGTGAACAGTTCCACTACACCACAGGCCTATATTCAGCGCTATTCCTGCCAGAATTCCTACTAAAATTCCTTTCGCAGAAACCCTTTTGAACAAAATGCCAGCAATAAATGCTGCCAGTATTGGACCATAGAAAATTGAGCCTGCTTTATTAATTGCTTCAATCACAGTATCTGCAAAATACCTTGTGGTCAGAGCCAGAAGAATAATTAATCCGCCCCAGAGTGCAGTGGTCAGACGACCAGCCCACAACACTTGTTGAGAGCTGAGTTGGTTTTTGCGGGGGAGAAAGTCTTCAATTGTCACTGCTGAAAGGGAGTTAATGGTGGAATCAAGGCTGGACATAGCCGCAGCTAAGATAGCAGCAACAATAAATGCTCTCACACCTTCTGGCAGATAGTGAATGATATAGAGCGGAACAAGCCCGTCGCTACTTTCATTAATGGCCGTTTGAAGTTGGGGTTCTTTCTGGAGAAAAATTCCCAAGGTGACTCCTAGGAATATATACAGCATATGCAGGGGGAGTCGCCCAAGGGCATTAAAATACAAAGACTTTTTTGCATGGTTGTTATCCTTGGCAGAAAGTTGCCTTTGAGCCTGGCTTTGATCAACGCCGTAGTAGGAAAGGTAGAGAAACAGGCTGCAGACAATAAACGCCCAGAGTGGAACCTGGCTCATGGAGCTTGGATTCAGAGCCGCCTGGCTTTCTGCTGAAAGAAAATGATTGATTTCAGCGAACCCGCCATCAGGCATGGTGTAAGCCAGACAGAGAGCTAGCCCCGCCACAAGAATCACCATTTGAATCACATCGGAGTAAACAACAGCAGTCATCCCGCCAATCACGTCATAAAGGACCGTGACAATGCCAATCAAAAGAATCATTTGCCAGATAGGCAGTTGCAGGCAGGCAGAAAGAACAATGGCTGTAGCATAAGTGCTGATGCCGGCCGCTAAACCCCGACTTAACAGAAACAAGGCACTGACAAGCTTCCTCACAGACCGGTTAAAGCGAAGCTCAAGGTATTCATAAATACTGATTAATGAGAGTTTTCGAAACAGGGGGACGAGCAACCCGGCCACAATAATAAGTGCCAGCGGCACTGCAGGTTCCATACGCAATAGTGTCAGAGCCCCGCCTTCATTGAGAGCCACAAACGCAGGGATAGAAATAAAACTGATGGCTGAGGACTGGGTGGCCATTGTGGATGCGCCAACTGCCCACCAAGGAAGACTGCGGCCACTTAAAAAGTAATCTTCCTGAGAGTGGTGTTTTTTACCCAGAATAATACTGACAACAATCATCAAGCCTAAATACACGGAGATGATTGCCCAATCCAGTGAAGACATAAAAAAGCCGCAGTCGTTAAACTGCGGCAACTATAGATTATGCGTCAGATGTTGCTGGTTTACTCATACTCAACAATGCTGGAAACATTCAGGCCATAAAGGGTATCGGTATACTGAGACGTGTTTTTTTCTACCTTGATGGTGCCTTCAATCCAGTAGGGTGTATAACCGGCTTCCGTGACCTTGATGCCTTTGTCATAACGCACATAAATGGTCTGGTTGGGCGGTGGTGGCGGTGTATGCACGCAAGCTCCCAGTGTAGGTACCAGCAGCAGTTCAGTGGCAACCTGATTCTTGTCCATATTCAGAGGAACAAGGAAGCCGGGAATCTTAACCTGGGATTTATCAAGGGTCTTCACCGGGGTATTACCCAGTGTTTCCATGTAATCCATCACATCTTCCCGATCCATTTCACCAGCTTCATACTTTTTAACAACTGCTTCATCGACAGGAGGCATCAGAGCTTCCCAGCTGATTTCTTCAAAGGCTGTTTTTTTAGCAGCGTCTTCTGCCTGTGCCAAAGTGGCTAGCCCCGCTATCAGCAGAGCTGTGAAAAAGGTGGTAAATCGTTGAAACATAAACTTTCCTCTATTCGTTATTGTTCTTCTTTACAGACGTACGGTTAAACCGTCTGCCAGTGAATTCCTATAAGCCCTCCATGCTGGAATTGCACCCAGAACGGTCGCGCTGATAACAATCAATCCCGCAAGAATTGCTTCAAACTGTCCGGGCAAAGTTATATCCAGATGTAAACCCAGGTTGCTTTGAAGTATTGGTTGTACCGAGAAAAGCAGACCATACATCAATGCAAAACCCAAAGCAGTTCCTGCCAGGGCATAAATCAGGGACTCAGTGATCATCAGGGCAAAGATATGCCAGGGGCGGGCACCCACGGAACGCAGAATAGCCATTTCCCGTCGCCTTTCATTCAGGGACGTAAGAATTGTGGTCAGCATGCCCATCAAACCCGCAATAACAACCATCACCGAAACAGCCAGCAGCGCTTTCTCTGCAGAACCAACCAGCTGCCAGAGTTCACCTAAAGCAACACCGGGAAGAATGGCGGTGAGGGCTTCCTGTGGGAACTCATTCACTTTGCGCTGATAGCGGAATGCGGCGATACGGGATTTCAACCCAACAAAATAAGCAGTTACGCTGGTTGGTTGAAGATCCATGGCTTCTGCTCTGTCTGCCGAAACCGAGAACGCGGCAATGGGAGGCGCGCCGTTTACCCAATCAATATGCAGAGCTTCAATACCTGCCAGGGAAATCATTATCGCCCTGTCCATAGGTGTTCCGGTTGGAGCCAGAATGCCAGACACGCGGAATGGTTTGTCATCATGATTCTGCAGGCTACGGCTTTCGACACCATGACTCAGTACAACATCCTGTCCGGTTTTATACCCCAGTTCTTGTGCAACAGCTGAACCGAGAACAGCATCATAAAGGCTGTTAAATGGCTTCCCTTCTACAAAAGACAGTGACTGTTTATTGCCGTAGCGGAAGTGCTGGAACATTGCGTCCGATGTGCCAACAACCCGGTAACCTCTGTGGGAATCGCCAAGAGCGATGGGTACAGTCCAGGCCACAGCAGGGTCAGATGATAACTCCTGGTAAGTTTCCCAGGTAATATTGTTGGTGGCATTACCAATATGGAAAACAGAATAAAGCAGGAGGTTCAGGGAACTGCTGCGGGCACCAACCACCAGATCAGTGCCAGACACTGTACTGGTAAAACTGTTTTTGGCTTCAACCCGAATTTTCTCCACACCTAACAGCAGTGCCACACTGACGGCTATGGAGAAAATGGTCAGCAAGGCCGTCATCCGACGGTTTTTCAGGCTTTTCAGCGCAAGTGTCATTACCGACATCAGGCAGTCTCCTTCTCTTGCACAGATTCAGCAAGGTTGTGCTGACTCATCCGGTTAATCGTATGCAGGGGAATGGAGCGATCAAACAGTGATTCCAGGGTTGGGTCATGGCTTACGAAAACCAGCGTGCTGCCTGCCGCTTCACACTCTTCAAACAATAATTTGATAAATGCTTCCCTAGCATCTGTATCCAGTGCGGACGTTGGTTCATCGGCAATAATAATATCCGGCTGGCCGATCAGAGCGCGTGCTGCCGCAACTCGCTGTTGTTGGCCAATACTCAGCTCGGTCACATTGCGTTCTATAAGAGTCGGGTCAGTGAGACCAAGGTGGTTCAGCAGTCGAATCGCTTCCTGCTTTTCTTCAATGCCTGTTTGCAGAACATTTTCTTTTCTGGTGTTTGCAAACCCCAGGGGCAGAGTGACATTCTCAACCACGGAAAGATAAGGGATCAGGTTAAACATCTGGAAGATAAAACCAATATGTTCTGCCCTGAAGTGATCCCGTTCCGCCGGAGACAGATCAACAAGATCTGACCCCAACACGGAAACCTGCCCTCGCTCAGGGGTTAGCACCCCGCCAAGAAGGCCGAGCAATGTGGTTTTACCGGAACCAGATGGACCGCGGATAAAAACCTTCTCTCTCTGGCGAACAGTCAGCTCCTGAATATCAAGTACAGGCGTACCGGGCTTCCAGCTGAACTGAATATCCTTCAGGTTGATAACCGGTGAGTGAGAGCTAAGCATTTTAGAAACGCACCTCGGGCTTTTCGTGGGTCAGATGGCTGAATACCTGACCTCTGGGAGCAATTCCCTGAATCTTCAGCTCTTCACTGTTAGGGAAGGTGGTGAAGAAGGTTGTGCCCAAGCTGCGCAGTTTATTGATATTGGCGCACTGGTACACGTAGGTGGCTTCAATATCCATATGGGTATCTTCATGATGCTCATCGTGGTCATCATGATTCTTGGCATGATGTTCATCGTGGTCGTCATGCTTTTCTGCATGATGCTCATCATGATCGTCGTGCTTTGCAGCGTGATGTTCATCGTGATCATTGTGCTTCTCAGCATGGTGTTCATCGTGATCATTGTGCTTCTCAGCATGGTGTTCACCATGATCGCTTTCGGCACCCGGGATCGTGGCTTCTACCAGCTTGCACGAGGCTTCAGGAGTAAAAGCCCATAATTCAGCAGACTTGAGCTGCTTGTGTGCAGCTTCCAGTTTTTTGTGCTGTTCTTCTGTGGTGATTTTTTCAAAGCCAAGAACATCAAAGCCCGGAGCTTTCAGCTCCAGATAAACCTGATCGCCTTCAATGGCAAAGTTGAGTTCACCTTCACCGTGCTGGTGAGCGCCGGCATGGCGGGTTTCATTGGCGGCCCATGTTCCCATGGAAAATACAGCACAGGTCAACGCGGTGGCAATACGGCCGATTTTTGGGGAATGTCCCATGTTTCACTCCAGATAATTTTAAGGTCGTTGTGATGAATCAAACGGCCTTAGCTGGAGGGGCACGGGTTACCCTGTTGGTTGGCGTTTTTAAAGAGTGTGGTGGACGTTCCGTCTCAATCTGTTGGGGAGGTTGAAATACAATTTTTGTATCAACACCATAAACAACAGGAGGTGCTTGAGTAAACAGTTTACAGCTGGAGCTGTGATGCTGGTCGGAATGCCAATGTTCGGCATGATCTTCCAGGCTCAACGATTGATAAAGCTCAACAGCAGAGGGTACAAAACTTTGTTTTGGATGCTCGTAGCCGTGATGGCTATGGCTGACTGAGTAGAGGGCAACCAGTATATATACAGCCAGAAACAGCCAAACCTTCGCGGGGCGCTGTTGCAAGCTGTTTGTTGTATGAAAAATACTGGAAACCATGAAACCTGCTTTATCTTTTCCGGCCCTGTGGAAATTTGCAGTAACAACTGAAGTTTCACCAGAGTGGACGTTACAATATAACAGGTTTCATTTTGATGAAAGTGGGTTATATCTCAGTTTCTGCTTCCAGCTGTTGAAGCAACATATCCAGTTTGGGTGTTTTTATTCCAGCCTGTCGTGCAACCCTTAAAGGATTTCTGTAGATATACTCCAGCTCCAGAGGTTTTTGGGCACGGTAATCCAAAAGCATGCTGGGCAGGTAATCTTTCATTTTATCGGTATTGTCCAGCATATTGTCAGCCAGAGAAGAATCAAGGCTGATGCCTTCACTTTGTGCGGAAGCTATCACTTCCAGCATCAGGTCTTTAATCAGGGCACGACTGGAAGGGTGGGCCATAATCGGGCCAGTTGACTGATTCAGTACTACAGAGAGGCCGTTATACGGCATATTCCAGACAAGCTTTTCCCAGCGGGCGCGGGTCAGGTTATCGGATATCTGGATGGGTATACCTGCCTTTTCCAGCTTGTTTGCCCAAAGCTCAAATGCCGGCTGATCTTCTGGTCGAAAAGCGCCAAGGCGTATAGCACCATAATCCAGGTGAGAAATATGCCCGGGGCCAACCTTGTTACTGCAAACAAAACACAGCCCACCGAGAATATTTATCTCGGGGAACCGTTCGGCAACCTGTTGCTCCAGACCAAGGCCGTTCTGCAAAATTAAAACAGTCAGCTCTGGGTGAGCAATCTTTTCCAGAGTTTCAAACAGTACAGGTATATGAGTTGTTTTCAGCCCAACCAGCAGCAGATCACAAACCGGGAGTTGTTCTGCACTGGCGTAAACTTCGGGATTGGATAAATGAAAGTCACCAAATACAGAGTCAACTTTCAAACCGTTGTTCTGAACATGTTCCCTGTCACTGTTCAACAGCCAACAGATCCGCTCTCCCACCTGAGCCAGCATGCCACCATACAACCCGCCAACAGCTCCGCCACCCAGTACTGCAACTGTCATAGTTATCCTGTTATTTATTACTCTTCATTAGCGTGAAGGCTGACACTTCTTGACTGAATCGGCAAGTTCAGAAGTTCATCTGGTGTATCAATAATAAATGTTGGATTGTGCTCATCAATCTCAGCCTGTGATCCGTAACCCCAGCGCACAAACGCAGAGCGGATATTGTTTTTGTTGGCGGCAATCATGTCCATAGAGCGGTCACCAATCATAATGGTGCCCGAATCAATCACCCCTTCAGCCATCAGTTGTTTAATTTGCTGCGACTTTTGAATGTTGTGGCCACCACCGCTAATGGTTTTGAAATAATGGCGTAGGCCAAACATTTTCAAAATACGATCAGCAGAGTCAGCATTTTTGGTTGTACAGATGCCCATGGTGATGCCGTTGTTATGCAGAGATTCCAGAATCTTGGGAACATCTGTGTACACTTTGTTTTCTGTATAACCTTTAGCGCGGTAGCGCTCGCCATAAATGGCGATATATTTTTTCAGGGTTTCTTCATCATCTGTTGCTGCCAGCTCGGTAAAGGATTCATACAAAGGTGGGCCAATATATTTGCCCAGTTGTGCTTCTGGTTTGGGCTGGTGGCCGAAATGTTCCAGAGCATGGTTAATTGATCTGGCAATTCCTTCAAGTGGATCGCTGAGGGTTCCGTCCAGATCGAAAAGCAATTGAATTATCATCACAAGCTCCCTTTGCATTAGGTTCTGTTTGGCGTTTGGTTACCGATAAACAACCTGGAACGTTTCCAGTACCAGCATCATATCTTTCGATGGCTTAATATTTAATTCCTCACACTCAAGGGAAAAGAATTCCCAGTGTGCCTTGCGCCACCAGTCCAGTGATTTATCTCCTTCCCCTTCAGCGCAGGCAAACTCTTCGCTGACTTCATCGAACCGGCACTCCTTCACAGAAGTTGTCTTAATAATTGCAACTGGGTTTCCTTCCCACTCAGTGACTACCTGCAGGTGATTTCTTTCTGGGTAGGGTTCCCCCTTATGCTCATACCAGTACTTCATACTGCAGGTGGCGGTCTTTTCACCTTTGACTATCAGGTTTGCACAGATATCTGCATTCACCTGATCAGCGCAAAAGTAATCTGCACTGAAGCTGCTGTACCTGAGCCGTTCTTCAGTCGGCTGAGTTTCCAGAAAATTCTTCAGATAAATAAACGGTTGTTCCGGCATCGCTTTTTTAGCCAGATACAGCTGATGCTCGCAGGCCAGACGGGCTTTTTGAACATCTTTGATATCGCTCCAACATATGCCATTCTGTATACCACTGATCCGTTCATCATATTTTTTTGAGGCTCTCTCAAAGACTTTGTGAACAGAAATCTTATCCTCCTTCTCAAGGCTCAGCAGCAGGTTCAGATAATCCCAGAATACGTCACCAAGCTCTTCTTCCAGATAACACTGGCGATCACTGTCCAGTTCTTCAGCCACTTCATCCAGCTCAGTTTTTATCTCCCTGAAGTAGGTTTCACTTCCGTTTGACCAGTCGCTGGTCTGATCAATCTGGTTCTTGGCTTTTACTGTGTGAAAAAGTTGAAGCAAGTGTTCAGGATTCATGGCTTGTAATTATCCAGGGCTTGTCTCTGCTGCGCTGAGGATACAGAAGAACGGGATGAATGAAACTATGACAATTTATGCAGGTATCTTTGGTTGAAACTGTTATTGCGTATGACGTTTTCGATGGCACCGTTAGACCTTCTCAACCGGTTCCTTTATAAACGAAATCAAAACCAATAATAAAAAGAGGTAATCATGAACAGACGCTGGTTTCTGGCCTCAACGGCTATGGCTGTTTCCGGGTTTGCCACCTCTGTGATTGCCCGGCTGGGGCTGGATCAAAATGCCCATCTTGCTCTGGGGCCATCCATTACCGAACAGCCACAGTCTTTTTTCTCTGCCAGTCAACGGGCACTTGTTGCTCAAATTACCGAATCAATTATTCCCCGTACAGAAACTCCCGGTGCGATTGATGCGGGTGTTCCTGTTTTTATCGAACACATGGTTGCGCAGTGGCTGACTGAACAGGAGCGGGAGGTGTTTCTGCAAGGGCTGGAGCAGGTTACTCGTTTAAGTCAGCAGGAATATCAAAAGAGTTTCATAGAACTGACGGTAGAGCAGCGCATTTCTGTTCTTGAAACTCTGGAAAAAGAAGCCAGTGATTCTCCGTGGTACAGCTTTGGTAATGTGCAAAGGGATTTTGTGGAAGGTGCACCATTTATCTGCCAGATCAAAGAGCTGACCATCTTTGGCTTTTACTCATCGGAAGTGGGAGCAAAAGAAGTTTTGCGGCATAACCCCATGCCAATGTCGTTTGATGGTGAATACGCGCTGGATGAAGGCGACAGCACCTGGTCAACAATTCGTGTGATGTAGGAGCTTGCCATGATTGCTGATGAAAGCCGTACGTATGATGCCATTGTTGTGGGTTCCGGAATTACCGGAGGCTGGGCAGCCAAAGAACTCACTGAGAAAGGTTTGAGTGTTCTGGTACTGGAGCGTGGCCCCGATAAAAAACACGGTCTTGATTATATTGGTGAGCACACACCACCCTGGCAGGTGCCATTTGCCAACAAAGCCGATCGGGATAGTAACCAACGGGATTACTCGATCCAAAGCCAATGTTATGCCTTTGATGCCACTACCAAGCATTTCTTTAATAATGATCGGAATAATCCTTACGTTGAAGATGGTGACAAACCTTACCGCTGGACCCGTGCCAATGGCGTAGGCGGGCGTTCTACCATCTGGGGCCGGCAGACATACCGCTGGAGTAATCTGGACTTTGAAGCCAATGCTCAGGATGGTCACGGCACCGACTGGCCTATTCGTTATAGCGATATTAAAGACTGGTACAGCTACGTTGAAAGATTTGTCGGTATCAGCGGTCAGAAAGAAGGTCTGGCCGAATTGCCTGATGGTGAGTTCCAGCCACCCATGGAAATGTACGCTCTGGAAAAAACTATAAAGGCCCGGTTAAAAGACAAAATGCCAGAGCTGACCCTGACTATGGGGCGCACTGCCATTCTTACAGAGAATCTTGGTCACAGGGCTGCCTGCCACTATTGCGGCCCTTGTCCACGGGGGTGTTCCACTGGCAGTTATTTCAGTTCCCAAAGTTCAACTTTACCAGCGGCGCAGGCTACGGGACGTTTAACTTTACGCCCGAACAGTGTGGTTGAACGTTTGGAGTATGACGCCAAAGCTAATCGAGTTTCTGGCGTGAAAGTGATAGATGCGGAAACGAAAGAGCCAATCACTTATCGTTCCAAACTGGTTTTCCTGTGTGCTTCAACCTTGGCCAGTACCCAGATCTTGCTGAACTCGAAGTCTGAACACTTTCCTAATGGTATGGCTAACTCCAGTGGTGTGCTGGGGCATTACCTGATGGACCATATCAAGGTTCAGCACTTTGGCGTGTTTGCGGATGATATCGATAAATATTATCTCGGCTTTCGCCCAACAGGTGCTTATATTCCCCGTTTTAAAAATCTGAACAATGAAAAGGGTGAAGGTTTTCTGAGAGGATACGGCATCCAGACAGATGTTGTTCGGCCAGATTGGCGTTTTCACTTTAACCAGAAAGGTTTTGGCGCAGACCTGAAAGAAACGCTGCGAAAGCCTGCTCCATACTGGGTCTGGGTATTAGGTGCTTTTGGCGAGAACCTTCCAAGCTATAACAACCGTGCGGTGGTGGATGAGAGCCGCCCTGACCGGTTTGGAATTCCCCAACTGCGTATGGATATGACCTTTGGTGAAAATGAACAGAACATGGCGGAAGATATTCAACGGTCAGCTGATCGTATTTATCGTGCCGCGGGTGCCGTATATATGGAAACCAATGCCAATGTGAGTACGCCAGGTAGCAGTATTCATGAGATGGGCACAGCCCGTATGGGCCGTGATCCGAAAACGTCTGTGTTGAATGGCTGGAATCAGTCTCATGATATCCCCAACCTTTTTGTTACCGATGGAGCCTGTATGGCGTCATCATCCTGCGTAAACCCATCACTGACTTATATGGCACTGACTGCCAGAGCCTGTGATTATGCGGTCAAAGAGTTGCGTAAGGACGCTATTTAAAGAGTTAAGAAAATGATAAAAATAATTGCCTATAAACTCTTGCTTGTTCTGGGCCTGCTGCTTCTGGCTGCAGCTCTGTTTGTTACTTATCAGCTATGGAAGTACGAACTGTTCAAAACTCCGGTGTATGAAGTGGAAGCACCAACACTGCCTGCTTTTGAACAGGATGTTCAGGTGCTGATGTTTTCCAAGACCAATAGCTACCGTCATCTTGACGCGATTCCTGCGGCTGAAAAGTTATTTAATGAGTTTGCCCAAAGTAATGGCTGGGATCTCTACATTACCGAAAATGCCGCAGTTCATAATCCGGAGCAGTTAAATCGTTTTGATTTGATTATCTGGAATAACGTCACCGGTGGCGTATTAACTCAGGATCAGCGAAGTGCGCTTCAATCATATATGGAGCAGGGCGGTAAGTTTCTTGGGCTTCATGGCACTGGCGGTAATGAAAAATATGAGTGGCAGTGGATTCCCGATAACTTGATTGGTGCACAGTTTACCGGTCACCCAATGTTTCCCCAGTTTCGTGATGCCACATTGATTACCGAAGACCAGATACACCCGGCCACAGCACATATGCCCAAAACCAAACCCTGGTATGAAGAGTGGTACAGCTTTGAGAAAAGTCCTCGTGGCAATGGTGCGGACATTCTGATAACTGTTGATGAGACGGAGTATCAGGTGCCTGAAAAGTTGAGAATGGGCAGAGATCACCCTTTGGTGTGGCACCATAAGATTGGAAAGGGTACGGTCTTTTACTCAGCTTTGGGGCACAGGGCTGAGGCTTACCAGGATAAAGACTATAGAGCATTACTCGGCTCTGCTTCCCTATGGTTGCTTCAGCAGTAAATTCAATATTTCTAAGTTCTTTCTGCGGCACTCTCAAGGCGAGAGCGTCGCGGTAAACGCCACAGAATAACTATTCCCCCAACAAAACATCCACTGGCAATAACGGCCAGTTCGTAATATTCCCAGCGAGGCAAGTAAACAGAGGCGACCTTGAAGCCGGAGTAGAGCCAGTAAATAAACTCGATTTCTACAGCATGATAAAGCTCGAAAAAGAAACGGCTGGTGGCGGGCAACAGAAAGTACACATAGCTGGTTGTAAGGATGGCAACAGCAAGTGGAAGCCTTAAAGATACCTGACCAGTCATGCCTGAATACTCTTTGTTATT
Source organism: Parendozoicomonas sp. 2304DJ65-17 (assembly GCF_058148445.1). Classification (NCBI taxonomy): domain Bacteria; kingdom Pseudomonadati; phylum Pseudomonadota; class Gammaproteobacteria; order Oceanospirillales; family Endozoicomonadaceae; genus Parendozoicomonas; species Parendozoicomonas sp. 2304DJ65-17. The sequence continues at coordinate 557,032 of NZ_JBYVJV010000003.1, read as the reverse complement.
ATTGTCTTTTATAAATCGTCTTTATTATTGCTTGCTATCCCTTATGAAACCAGTGCCTTATTTGGGTTTTTCCAATGATAACCACGAGTATTGGTAATCCACTCAAAACCTAGTTTGGAAACAATCGGCTGGCTTGTAGGTAAGGCATCAATGGTTAGGTATTTTCGCCCACGCTGGCGTGCCTCTTCTGCCCGGGCGGTTACCAGTTGTTGGTAAATACCTTGCCCCCGATATTCAGGAAGTGTGCAGCCGCTCCATAGCCCGGCAAAAGGACTTTCTGGAGTAAAAGTTATTCGGGCAGTGCTGTCAGGCTTGTTATCGATGTAGGCCACATAAACAGACAGTGTTTCAGGCGCATTTTTGATGCTCTTTAGAAGCTCTTGCCCGAAAGCGGTGAAGTCCTCTTGCCAGACCTCCTGTTTAATAGACAAAGCATCACTAATACCCTGTTTGTCAGTTACTTTGGTAATTTTGGCTGGAGACTGGTGGTTAGGGAGCTTCAATCTATCGAGCTCACACACCATAAAGGCTTCTGTGTCATCTTCCTGAAAGCCATGTTTCAACAAATGTGAGCCAATATCTGCAGGCCTATCGGTATCGTAAACTTTCCATTCAAAGGGCAGGGCTCTATCTTGGAAGAAGGAAACCTCCCGCTGAATACACCGGTCAACTTCAACGCCCGACTTATCTGTAAAGTTGAAGTAACTGATAAAAGCTCCCTCACCGCTTTCCGGAATTATCCGGGTTGCACTGTCACTTAATACACAGTGGGCATTGTATTGGCTGTACTCCTTTCGCTCATAAAAGTTGTAAAGATCGATGATAGCTTTTGTGTTCATTAAACAAACCAGTAGTGGACAGTAGCGGCCTGGCAAGGTTCGCAAAGGATAATGTAATCAAGAATAAAAGAGATGGGCAGAGGGCGGAGAAAGTGCAGCGATGAGGGCTCTTTTCATCGCTGCAAATTGGATGCATGAGCTAGCTTCTTGGTTTTTTAGCTTCTCCTTCCAGCTTCATACCAGTCACTGCCAGCTTCAACAATTTGATGGGACTCTTGGTAAACAGTACTTCAATCAGTTTGTCGAAAATCCGGTACTTTTTCATGGTATACGGATACCAGTTGGGCTCAATAATATCGCTCTGTTTATCAATCAGAATGGACTTGCTGCGGGTAAAGGCCAGCAACCCTTCAGCGCCTTTGGCCCGGCCAAAGCCACTTTCTTTCTGACCACCAAAGGGCAGGGCGGGGTTGCCTTCCGTGAGCATGACATTGTTAATCGAAACTGCGCCGACCTCTAATGCACGGGCAACCCGCTCTGCACGGTTCAGGTCTTTACTCCACACGCTGGCAGAGAGGCCGTACTGATAACCGTTGGTTTCACGAATCACGTCTTTTTCGCTGTTGAAACGATAAACAGGAATTAACGGGCCAAAGGTTTCTTCGGTATGCAGCTGCATATCGGGCGTAATGTCAGTGATCACAGTGGGCAGATAAAAGTTATCTCCCAAACGTGCTCCTCCAGTAAGAATCTTCGCGCCTTTGCTGCGGGCATCTTCCACATGCTGCTCAATAATATCCAGCTGGAAACCGGCAGTGATGGCACCGATATCGGAGTCACCGCGATCACCGGTGTTAACGACCAACTTTTCGGTTTCGGTAACCAGTTGTTTTAAAAACTCGTCGTAAATGGAGTCGTGGATATAAAGCCGCTCGACGGATGTGCAGGACTGCCCAGCATTGGTCAGAGCCCCCCAGAGAGCGCCGGCAACAGTGCGTTTGAGATTCACATCATCAAAAACAATCATCTGGTCTTTGCCACCCAATTCCATTTCAGCAGGAATCAGCAGGTCGGAGGCCTGACGAAGAATACGTTTACCTGTGCGGGTTGAGCCGGTAAAAAAGATTTTATCGGGACGAGCCGCAATCAGTTGCTGAGCAGTTATACCGGAACCATAAGCAACCTGAACAGCACGCTTGATCAGTGGAGAGGCTGCAAGAACTTCTTCCAGCAAACCCTGTAGTGGCGTTTGTTCAGAAGGCTTCAGGATCACCGCATTGCCGGCCAGAAAAGCACCGAGAGAGAAAGTCATGGCAATATGGAACGGATAGTTCCATGGAGCGACTTTCAGTATCACGCCATAAGGTTCATGGAAGATACGTGACTTTTTACCCAGAAGGGTAATAGGTGTGGCAACCTTTTCATCTTTCAGGATTTTCGGAGCGTTATGGACATTCCATTCCAGGTTATCCAACACGCCCATAATTTCTGAAACCAGAGCGTCGGTGCGGGTTTTACCAGTTTCATCGCAAATGCGGTCAACAATATGATTCCGGTTATCACGGATATAATCCATTACCTGTTCAACAGCATGTTGGCGCTGTTTCAGAGGTGTTTTCCGTAACTCCTGGGCAACAGTGCGGGCTTGCTCAAACAGAGCGTTTACCCCTTCCTGCCCGGCTTCCTGCAACTGGTAAACAGTCTGTCCGGTGATGGCTGAGCAAACAGGAATGGATGATGTGTCGTGTATAAGTGTGGTCTGTTCGCTCATAACGGGCTTTCTTCCTGAGTTTTATTTTTGGAATTAGGTGTATCTGGTTTGCATGACACTTGGTAATCCATTACCTCGTAGACACGATTGGGGTGATAAGGATTGCCTTGCCCGGAGTAATAAAGCGTAAAAACGATTCCCCGCAGGCCGAATAGCAGTAAACGCAGCTGGGAAGCTAAAGCGTCACTCCACTTTGGCATATTGTCAGCCTTCTGCAGAGATTCCAGTAACCATTGCAATGCTGAGAGAGGGAGAAAACTCAGTAAGGTCAGTACCAGCTTTAAGGATTGCAGGTCACCAGCTGGTGTGGGTTCCAGAATGGTGTCGATATTGTACAGACAACCCGATTCAGAAAAGGACGGGAAGTCATTCTCTGATGGAACCATAATGTCGCCAATGCGGCTCACAGCCTTTAGTTGACGCTGATTAAGGTGCTGGGAGGTTGTATAAGTTGTAGTACTCACAGGCTGACCTCCTGGCTTATAGTTTCACTGGGAAAAGTAATCTCTGATGCGCTGCTGAGGCTTTGCCCGAACTCTGCCAGAAGAGCCTGACTGGCCCGATGGCTCTGGGCCATGATAGAAAGTGAAGGGTTAATGCCGGGAGCCATCGGATAAATGGAGCCATCGGCAATACTAAGGTTTTCAAAACCGTGTACCTGGAAACCTTCGTTAACAACAGAATTCGCTGCTTTTTGACCAATATTGCAGCCGCCCATCAGATGCAGGGCGATACACAAAGGTGATTCAATAATTTCCCGGGCATTTACTGCCTCGAAAATATCACGAATCTGTTGTTTGCCCGCTTCAGCTTTCTGGCGGTCTATATCCGACAGTGGTTTATCAAGAACCAGGCGGCCACTGTTATTGAGTTTGATGGTGCCGGGAACTTCATCGCGTACCGCCACTTCAATACAGGCCATATGACGAAACTTAGCCATAAACTCCTGATGGCGGGAACCAAAACCGGTTTTCAGCATGGCAACAGCGGCGGGGCCGGCAAAAACATTCTCCAGCTTAAAGCCTTGTTTGCGGAAGCGAGGGTCATCGGATTTTAGCGACTGAAACGCACCTTTATGGGAATCAATAATTTCATCCATAAGGGCAATGGTCATAAATTGGGGATGACAGTGGAAACCATGTCCCAGTGCTGGCAAATCTTCACCATATCCAGACTTCAGCAACAGCTCGGTAGAGCCAAGGCTGCCAGCGGCAAGAATACACTTGCGGGCGTAAAGAACCTGGTACTCACCTTTATGGGAACCGTAAACGGCTACCTGCTGCGGGCCATGAACAACCTGGTGTACATGAAACTGGTCTTTTAATACTGCACCTTTTGAAAGGGCTGAAGGCAGGAAGGACACTGCCATACTTTGTTTGGATTCCCGTGGACACCCGCCAAGGCAAACAACGCAGTCATTGTTTTTGTTGTCGCAGTTTTTCTGGCCGCGGCGCAGAGGTGCTCGCTTCAGGTTAAGTTTGTCGAAGCCTTCTGCGTATAAGTGGGCATTACCATTCCAGTCCGATTCCGAAATATATTCGAGATTAAGGCGGCTTTCGATCTCGCTGTAATGCTCATCCATTGTTGTCCGGTTGTAGAACTCGACACCGGATTTATTACGGAAATCATCCAGGGCTATATCGTCAAAGCGGTCCAGCAGGCAGTTATTAATAATGGTGCCGCCACCAGCGACTTTTCCCCGCAGGAAAACTGTGCGGGCATCTTTGCTGGGATCCATACCTCCATTCCACATAAGCTGAGTGTTGGCATGAAGCTCATCGGCAGGGAATTCCTCAGCACGGTAATGTTTTCCCGCTTCCAGCAGGCAGACATCCGCTCCGGCAGCACTGAGATAGTGTGCGAGCACACTGCCTGATGCCCCTGTACCGATAATTATGAAGTCGTGAAATCGTTTTATTGTTGTCATCTTCAGGCTCAGGTCCCAGCTAAATACGGCGGCTGTCTATGCAGAGCTCTCTGCAAATAACAGACGACTGGATTAGTGTAATGAGCTAAAAGGTACTTTCGTACCAATAAGGCTCTAATTTTACACCTTTCTGATCAAAGGAACAGCCCTTAGGGGGCGTTTTCAATTAAACATCGAACTCAGCATTTCCGAGAGTTGCTATGGGTAGGCGCAGCGTTGCTGGAATGCTGGTTGCCTTTCAAAATGCTGCAACGCAGCCATAGGAACTCTCGGGAATGCCCTTCGGGTGGCTCTGAATGCCACCATCCGCTGTGTCAGGCTTGCTCAATGTAGAAAAACTACGATTGTCACAAGCCTTCCTAACGCCTGACGGCATTCAGAGCCACTGAGTCGTATGTTTAATTGAGAACGCCCCCTACACCGATTCCGGTTGATCTGGCAGCAACACAGGGTAGCTGACAAAAGAACCCTGCGGGTCGTTTCCTTTGCGGATATGCATAATCTTCTGGGGAAGTTCCATCACAATGGTGGCAATTGTGCCGAACTCCCCGTAGCCGGGAACCAGCGAGGTATGCCAGGTCTGATGAACTGGCCATGTGTTATTGGAGCGATCTGAGAGTAGCCGTTGCATAGTGGCAATATTCTGCTGACGAAGAATTGTGGTCAGCCCAGCCAGAGTTTTCAGGCGCTCGTGGGAGCTGGCGTGAATGCCGCCCTCAGGGGTTAAACGCCGACCCAGGTAATGATTGGTGTGCAGGCTTATCTGTCCGGGTGGAGATAGAAACCAGCAGCTGTTACCGGCAAATTCTACGCAGAACTCCTGCCCGGTATTGCAGGCCATGGTCAAACAGCCAATGCGCGCGCCAGGAGTTGAGCTGGCCAGATCCCGGGCCTGTTCCAAGGACGAGGTTTCCAACAGCGCCCGCATAAGGATATGAAGGGGCACACCTTCACACCTGCGGCGAAGGCGCAACATATTCAGGCATAAGCCAAGGCCGCAGTTGTTCAGGCCAATCTTTCCAATAATGCCTGGCTCGGTAAAAGTCAGAATCTGGAGGTTATTGTCCAGAGTGATATGGAGCAGGGCCGCCATATCCAGCAGAGGTTTGCTGAAATCCCAGTTCTGGCCAAGCAGGCCATTGTCCCGAAAAGTGATAGTGCTGCATTCCATCTGCTGGCTGATAAGTTCAGAGCGCGCATTGAGCACATAAATCCAGTCTGCGGGTTGGTGGGCGGCATCGGCAAGAGCATCAATTTCTTCGCAGTAATCGGGATGAAATTTATGGATCTGCTCACGAAAGTAGCGGCCGGTGGTGTGGACTTCCGCTTCTGTCATCCGCAACAGGCCGGCATAGAAGGCGATGGTGCTGGCAATGTTTTCTGCCAAACGGGCACCGTGTGTTGCCCCTCGGTCTTCAGCGGAACCAGACAGTGCGATCATTGGGAAACAGTCGGTCATCATCAAACTCGTGGCTATCTGTTGCCATGGATCAATGGCAGAACTCGGGTCTGTGGTGCAGACTGAAACAGATACTGTCCGTCATCAGGATTTACCAATGAAAAAAATTACCATTTTTGGTCGCTCCGGTTGTGGCTTTTGTGCCCGGGCCAAGGAAGTTTGCGAGAGCAAAGAGCTGGAGTTTCGGTATATCGATGTGCATGAAGCAGGCATCGGTCAGGCCGATCTGGAAAAGACCATTGGTAGAAAAGTAGAAACTTTACCGCAGATTTTCCACGGTCAGGATTACATTGGTGGTTATGTAGAGCTGGAAGCTTTCCTGAAGAAAGAAGGTGTTATCTCTGCCTGATTTTCCAGTTAGCCCGGTATCACTGGGATAGGGGGTGTTCACAATTAAACATGCGACTCAGTGGAGCTGAAAGCCGTCAGGCGCTAGAAAGGCTTGCGCGAATCGTAGTTACTCTACATTAAGCAAGCCTGACGCCGCGATGGCGGCTTTCAGCTCCACCCGAAGGGCATTCCCGAGAGTCTCTATGGCTGCGTTGCAGCATTTTGAAAGGCAATAAGCATTCCCGCAATGCAGCGCCTAACCATAGAAACTCTCGGGAATGCTGAGTTCGATGTTTAATTGTGAACACCCCCTAATGCTTTTATCTTTCCTTTTGCACTTCCCCCTGTCGTTCACGTTACAATGCTTCTGTTTGGAGTAGAGCTGTTCGGCAAATTTCAATGACACAAATAACAAAAAAATTCCGATCTCTGGTCATTCGGGGTGGAAATGATGCCTTGCAGCATCTTGCTGACAATGGTTTTCAGCAACAGCATGTGAAAGCCATGCTGGGGGCTTCCGGTGGACCAAAATGGTTTGTACTGAGTGGCCTCGATAAAGCCCTGCTTGGGGAAACCTTCAAAGATCGCACTGATCCCCTTCATTTGCTTGGTAGTTCAGCAGGCTGCTGGCGCTTTACCTGTTACGGCATGGCTGATCCTGTGGCAGCTATTCATCGGTTTCAGGAGGCATATATCGCTGATTCCTATGAAAAGCGGCCTACAGCGGCAGAAGTGACAAACAATGTAAAAGGTATTCTGAAAGAAATTCTTGGCGATAACGGGGCAACAGAAATACTGAATAACCCGGTTTTTCGTTTGAACCTTGTAGTTGTTCAGGGGCATGGACCACTGGCTTTTCAGAACGTGCCTTTGCAAATGATGGGATTAATGGCAGCCTCTGCTGGTAATGCTGTTCATCAGAGACTGCTGGGGACACTGTTTTCCCGGGTTCTGTTTCAACACCCTTCAGGTGATTTTCCCCTCGGTACTTTAAGCGATTTGCCAACTCGCAGTGTAAAACTGACCGAAGAAAATGTGGCTGATGCCGTACTGGCTTCCGGCTCTATTCCCATGGTGCTTGAAGGTGTGAAGGATATTGCCGGAGCAGGGAAGGGGCTTTATCTGGATGGTGGAGTAACGGATTATCATTTTAATCTTCCCCTGACCGTTGATGATGGGCTGGTGTTGTATCCTCATTTTCGTGAGCAGCCTGTTCCTGGCTGGTTTGATAAAGGCCTGCCTTGGCGTAAACCCGATGCCCATAATTATCGCCGGACTTTGATTGTTGCTCCTTCTCCCGAATTTGTCAGTAAGCTGCCTTACGGCAAGATTCCTGACCGTAAAGATTTCACAAAGTTAGATACAGATGCCCGGCAGAAGTACTGGCGTATTGCTGTAAAGGAAAGTGAGCGGCTGGGGGATGAGTGGCTGGAGCTGGTGGAGAAACAGAAACTGGGGGAGGTCGCACAGCCTTTAACATTCTAACAAGTTGGTTTGTATCTCTACTCTTTTGATACCAAAAACCATCTTTTTCTGTCTAACCGTTGTTATGTGACATAGTCAGGATTAAAGGTGTGACAGATGATAGATTCCCCTGAGAACAGAGATACGATGTGGTGGAACGAGGGGGAAGATTTACCAGCGATAAGTAATGAAGCTTCCTCCAAAGCTTATGGAGAACCTGTATCCGTGCAGGTGTTGATGTCAGGAACATCCTCTGATGTGTTTTTAACGGATACCAAACCTCTGGGAGATTTCTCTATATCTGTTGCAGGTGGGCCTGTTGTTTCTTCTGTTTCTAAACCATTAATGCTTAATGGTGATGCTTTTGAGCTCACAGTAACTCCTCATGGCAAGTTGAGCCGCACTTATGTAGATCTTATCCAGCTTGCTATTCAAGAGAATGCGGGCTCGGCCTCCCTGAGCGAAATCGTTGAGTGGATAAAAAGCCGCTTTTCTTCAGTTTTTGAAGAACTGTGGACAAAAGAAGAACAAATGAAAAAGGCTCCTAAATCAGAAGCTCAGCAAGGCTGGAAAGGTGTCTACAACACCATCAGACATACTTTGACCATAAGTAAATGCTTTATAAAAGCTGAGAATCTAGCAGGCCAAATTAGAAAAGGTGGGAAATGGATGTATGACTCTCAGAAGCGAGCTTCAAAGCAAGCGCGGTCAAGGGTGAAAACAAAACCGTCTTGCTCAACGACTTCTGCAGTAAAACCTTCTCCTCCAGTTTTTTCTCTGCCAGAAGGCATCAGGCTTGGCCAAAGTGACCTGCCTTCAATCTCTGTTTTATCTGAAACGTTTTCTATCGTGTACCCTTAACTCTCGATTGTTTGCATTTGAGCCTCCCAATTAACTTTTCTCTTATATTGTCTTAGTATCAAAAGATAACTTTTGGAACGTATTCCCCCAAGGGTTGTCCGGGGAGGCTGATTGGATGTTCATCGATCAGCAGTGCAAAGGATGCCTGATATGGAAGTGGGCTTATTCAATCCCTGCAAAGTATCGCAAACTCTTCTTGACCGTAAGGGGGAGAGTTAATGGCTTTGCGCACACCATTCAGTTACCAGGTTTCAGCCTACGACTGCGTTCCCATATCGTTTATCAATGCGCTGGCCTATCTGTTTGATCGCGATGATATTCCCCCGCTGGTGATTCAGAAAATCTATCTCTACTGTCTGGATACAGTTACCACTCAGGGTGAACTCGGGCATGGTACTACCGGGCTGGCTGTGGCTTTGCTGGGCAACTGGTTGCAGAAATACCGTGATGATAGTTTTGCTCTCACTACAACCTACCTTGAACGGGATCGTTTTTCGGTCACTGAAAAAAGCCCTCTCTCAGAATGCCTGAACCGAAAAGGCACTGCGCTGGTACGTTTGCATACCGGCAAAAACCTCTGGCACTACGTGTTGGCATTGAGCATGGATGATGACTGGCTTTATGTATTCGATCCCTGCCGCAGAAAACAACGTAATATTGTTCGCGGGCAGGTGGAATATTTGCCCGAGGCCAAAGAGCAACAACCCAATCTTCGTATTCGCCGCCAGTGGCTGGATACTCTTTCAAACCGTAAGCGTTTTTGCCTGGGCACTCTCCGCGAGAGAGAGTGTCTGCTGATCGAAAAGCCTGCCCAGATTCACTGATTTCTCCAAATTTATTTATTGTCACATTTGACAATAAACCCTCTTGGGTTTATAAATTGTCACATGTGACAATAAATGAGATTGGCCATGGCCAGACCCAGTAAAAAAGAAGAGCGTACCGAACAGGTTCTTCAGGCATTTCAGCGTTGTGTTGCCAGATACGGTTTAGAGGGAAGCTCTCTGGAGCGTATTGCCGAAGAGTCTGGCCTTCAGCGCAGTCTTGTTCGCCATTTTGTTGGTAACCGCAATGACCTGATTCAGCGATTGGCAACAAGGGTCGTGGAACAGTCTGACCAACAGTGGCAGGAGTTGATGGTTTATCTGCCAGAGAAAGGCGCGACAAAGTCTCTGCTCGAAGTATTGTTCGACTATCAGGGTTCTGATCCGGAACTGTTAATGGTGGTTGAGTCGTTGATCTTTGCATCCGCACGGGATGCGTATTTGAAAGAGTTAATGCGTGGATGGCTGCAGCGTTTTACCGATGATGTTGTGTCTATCCTGAAGCGGGACTTTCCGGCCGCGAATAGTACAGATTTGCGAGCCGTTGGATTTGGTGTGGTGTCTCTCTACTTTAATCTGGATTCTTTGAATCCTCTTGATCTGATTGACACCTACCGGGTACCGGCCCGACAGGCTGCGGAAAAACTTATTTCAACTTTGCATTCTTAAAGACTGAATTTTTAAAGGAGTCTCTGACTATGTCCTGGACTGTTTATCTTGGTATCGCGTTATTGGTTTGGGTGGCCTGGGATCTGTTTGCCGGCAGTGTCTGGCTACACCGTGAGTACCGTCGCTCAGAAGAACCATTTTCCTACTGGTTGCTGATACTGGTTTGGCTTGCTGTTGCTGTGTCGTGTTTTTACTGGTGAGGAAAGATGATGGGACTGCCAAAACATAACCCGATTATCCGTGGGCTCTACGCACTTTTGATTGTTGCAATGTTTGCTTTTCTTGGCTGGTGGACCACTTTGCCAGATGTCAGCAGCTGGTACTGATAATTACAATACTTAGAGGGGGCCACCCATGTGGGGAACAGATTTTTTTCAGGGCTGGGGTGAGAACACCTGGCTGGAATATATCGAATATGTCTCGTTCGATATTTACGACTGGGTCGTTGTATTTGCTGTTTTGTTTTTAGGATTGGAGCTGTTGGATGAGCTGGTGACCCGACGCTTCAAGAGAGAGCGTTTCTATGAAACCTTGTCCAGCCTCTTTACCCAGGTTCCGGTTTATCTGGCAGAGGGCGTAGTGTTTGCCGGAGCGGTTTATCTCTACTTTACCATTTACGAATATGTGCCATGGAAACAGCCAGTGAATGGTTATACCGCTATTCTGGTTTTGGTGCTGGCAGATCTGACTTATTACATTGAACACTACGCCTTCCATAAGATTCGTTTGTTCTGGATGGCTCATGCCGTGCACCACAGTTCATCGGTTATGAACACGGCCACAGCGTTCCGGTTCAGCATATTTGATCCGGTGGTATCGGTTACTTTCCACTTGCCTTTGGTATTGATGGGCTTTAACCCGATTCTAATTTTCGCCGCTGAAGTTCTGGTTCAGGCTTATCAGTTCTGGCTCCATAACGAGATGATTGGCAAGTTGGGGCCTCTGGAATGGGTATTCAATACGCCATCGCACCACCGGGTGCATCACGGTTCCGATGATAAATATCTGGATAAAAACTTTGGCGGTATTCTGATTGTTTGGGATCGCTTGTTTGGAACCTTCCAAAAAGAGGAAGAGTTGCCGAAATATGGCTTGACTGAACCTATGAACAGCAAGAATCCCATTGTCGTTCAGTTTTCTGAGTTTCCCGGTTTGTTCCGTGATCTGCGTCGGGCGAAATCCGCTTCCGAAGTCGCAGGCTATCTTTTCCGAGGCCCCGGCTGGAAGCCTCAGGGCGCTAAGTAAACTTTCTCTCGAGGTTAATATGTATCGTTTTTTATTGACTGCGTTTCTGGCAGGGGCTTCCTGCACCCTGCAGGCCGCTGATCTAGACATTGAACTGAACGGCATTCGTAATGGTCAGGGCAATATTATGATGTCGCTGTTTGATAATGCCTCAGCTTTTGAGCAGCAATCTGTGGGCAAATCCGAAGCCGTTCTGGCCCAGAGAGCCCAGCGTGGCGCCATGAAATTCCGCATCTCCAACCTGAAACCAGGCAAGTATGCGTTGATGATTCATCACGATGAAAACAACGATGGGGAAATGGAGATGGATGGCAAAACCCCTGCAGAAGGTTATGCCTTCAGTAAAGGTGGTGGCCGCTTGGCTGCTCCCTCTTTTAAGCGTGCCACTCTGGACATTATTGAAGGTACCAACACAGAAACATTGTCAGTGATCTACCTGAAAAACTGATGTCGTTGTTTTCACGTTTTCCGCTGTATTGCCACTGAGCGAAGGAGTCGACATGAAGGTTTATATTATCAAAGCCTCTCGGAACAGCCTGTTTAAGGATTACAAACGCTTTATGGCGGCTCCTCCCCAGAGCATTTTCTCAATCACTGCGGTGACTCCGGAGTGGGTTGAGGTAGAGATGATTGATGAAACTTCGGAAGGCCCGGCAGATCTGAAGATGGATGCTGACTTGGTAGCGATCTTTATGTCGACACCCGATGCCTTCCGCGGTTATGAACTGGGTGATCATTTTCGCTGTCGAGGTATCACAGTGGTTTTTGGTGGTCTGCATGCGTCGTTTGTGCCTGATGAAACCCTTGAGCATGCTGATGCGGTGATGTGCGGGGAGGCGGAACAACTCTGGCCGCAGCTGCTGGATGACTTAAGCAATGGTGTTCTGAAACCCCGTTATGAAAATGCTGAGCCTGTGCCCATGTCAAACATGGCACCGTATTCCCATGAATATATTGATCTGAAACCTTACGATGAAATGGGCTCGGTGATGGTGTCCCGGGGCTGCCGGTTTAAATGCGATTATTGCACTGTGCATAAGTTCTTTCCTACTTTTCGTACCCGCCCAGTCGGTGAGGTGGTCGATGAGATTAAAGCATCCGGTTTGGAGTATCTGGAACTTCATGCCGACAACCTGATCGCTGACCGTGACTACGCCATGGAGCTGTTCCAGGCATTAAAACCGCTGAATATAAAGTGGATGGCTGAAGCCACTCTGAATATTGCCCAGTACGACGATATTCTGGAAGCTGCTGCAGAAAGTGGTTTGTTCTATCTGCTGGTGGGGGTGGAAACCCCAAGCCAGGAAGCATTGAAAGCCAGTGGCAAAGGCTTTATTCGAGTGAATAAGGTAAAGGACAATATTGCCAGGCTTCATGAATATCAGATTGCCGTGGACTCCGCCATGCTATTTGGCTTTGATGCTCATACTCCCGATATTTTTGAAGAAACCCTGGAGTTTGCTGACGAAGTGGAATTCGACAGTTGCTCTGCCGCTATTCTTACCCCGTTCCCGGGTACCGATTTTTATGATCGTATGGAAAAAGAAAGGCGTTTGCTGACAAAGGACTGGTCTTTGTACGACTGCAGTCATGCGGTTTTTGAACCCAAACATATGACTCCTATGGAATTGGAGCAGGGGGCTGACTGGTATCACCGCAAATACAACAGCATTGGCCGTTCGGCGAAGCGAAAAATTACCCGTACTAAAAATCTTGGCTTCGTAAATGCCATGTACTTCTGATTTGGTCAGCTTTTTACTCCCTGTTGTATGGCCTGAGCGGCCAGTTGTTGGAGTCTGGTTTTGAGAGAACGTTTTAAGAATATTAAGTGGCGGGCATTGCTGGGAACGGCAGGGGTTGTGATTGCGGGCTGGTATCAAATTTACTGGCTTTGGGCCATTTTGATTTTCTTATTGGTTGTGCCGGATATAAGAAGCGGCCATACACATTTTTTTGAGCCAGTCAGCCGGAAAGATAATCCGTTTACCTTCTGGTTGATCAATAGTGTCTGGCTGTTGTTTGCTCTTTGGTTATTGCTAATTTAATGGAACTTTAAAAGAAAAGCCCCGAGCAACTTATGTTGTTCGGGGCTTTTTAATAACCGCAGAACTTAAGGATCTTTACACAGCTTCAGCAGCAGTCAGACCTTCGGTCTTTTCCAGCTCGTCAGCTTTCTTCAGCATGTTGCGGATCATTACGGAGGAGCCCAGAGCTACAACTACCATGGCGGCAGCAGCAACAGTCAGCATGCCGAAGTAGTCACCGTATACAGTCTGTACGAACTGCTGGGTGATTTCCTGGCCTTTCTCCATGGCGATAGCGCCGGAGATTACTGCGCCAACGATGCCGGACAGAGCCATGGCAACGGAGAACAGGGATACGGAGAAACCTTCGATGTGCTTAGGAGTTACAGACAGGATGAAGGCAACAACCAGGGAGCCAACGATAACTTCACCGAATGCCAGGAAGCCGTGGATAGCCAGGAACAGGTCTGGGCTGGTGGTTACGTCTTCACCGATGTTCTTCACCGCCATGGTCAGCAGGCCGAAAGCAGCAACAGTCAGTACGAAGGAGATGGCAATCTTGGTAGCGGTAGACAGGTTGATGCCGCGCTTTTCCAGAGAAGTGAAGGTTGCAGTGATCACAGGACCAGCAACGATACACCACAGTGGGTTCATAGCCATGGAAGCTTCAGGTGCCAGAGGGATGAAGCCCAGCAGGTCGCCACGCATGGTGTTGATGGTTACCATGGTCATGGAAGTCATCATCTGACCGTAGTATACGAAGAACGCAGTAGTCAGCAGACCCATTATCAGGATGGTGCCCATACGCAGAGCTTCAGCCTTGGTAGCTTTGGTCATCAGGAACATGAAGTAAACAACAGCCGCGGCAGCGATGGCGTATACGATGTACTTACCAGTTTCCATATCGTTGAACATGAAGAACACCATGCCCAGCATCGCTACGGACAGACCCAGGAAGATGCCCTTGTTCTTGGCAGATACTGGAGTCTGGTCGATGTCTGCGCCGATCTCTACCAGAGGCTTGTGGAAGATGATCAGGGTAGCGGCACCCAGAGCAGCCAGAGTCGCGGACAGAGCGAAACCACCGTTAAAGCCGATTGCCAGGATGAACATTGGGTACAGGTACTGGCCCAGCAGTGCACCCACGTTGTTCACGGAGTAGTTGATTGGGTAGCAGTTCTCGAAATCTTCCTGAGACTTGAAGGTACGCTTGTACAGGCTTGGGTAGGATGGAGACATCAGACCACGGGCGTAAGACGCCAGTGCGATACCGAACATGGACATGCCAACGTTCAGAGTAGATGCACCCAGTGCCAGCAGGCCGTAACCGGTCGCGAAGCTGATGTAAGCCAGAGTCAGGGAGCGCTTGGCACCCAGGAATTTGTCGGCGATGAAACCACCGGCAATGGCGAACAGAGGGCCGATAGAAGAAAACGCACCCACGATCATCATGGTTTCGGCTTCGCCGTATTGCAGTTCTTCCAGGAAGAAGCGGGTGAGGATAATCATCACGCCGTAAAAAGATAAGCCAAACATCATTTGGCAGAACATCATTGACTTGTTCAGTCTATTCCACATAAAGGCACCGTAAATAGTTTAATTTGCTATGTGGGATGCAATACGCCTTGCCTCTGTAAAGAAACTGTATTCACAGAGAGGGTGATCCAGGCAACAGAGGCCAGATGTATTGAATCTGTAGGTCGCAAATTTGGTCAGTGAATTTTGCGGTGGTTTTATAACAAAAACTATCGTCGAAAATGCTGTCCCAGAGCATACTTTTTGATGATAAAAAGCGCAGAACTACGGATTTTGTAAGGGTTTTTCGATGTTTTTGCGGGGTTTTATGGTGTTGTTGGATCAGGGAAAAAGACCAAATTATTTTTATAAAATAGAGTTTTGATCTTTCTTTCTGTTGGAATGGGTTTATTCCGAAAAATAAACTCTTTAATAAAATGTCAAGACTGTGTGAATACGGCCATTATTAAGGTTTAATTCTTTTGTTCTCTTTTTTATTCCTGTCAGGACATGTTCTGCATTATTAATCTTGCGGACATAATCAAACAAACAATCACGATCATCGGGCGAATAAGTTTCTGCCCTTTAGTCAGCACCATTTTGGAACCCATGCGGGCACCAATAAACTGGCCAGCCATCATCACCAGCCCAATACTCCATAAAACATGGCCGCCGAACAGGAAAAACATCAGCGACGCAATGTTGCTGGTGAAGTTAAGAACCTTGGTGTGGGCTGTGGCCCTGGGCAGAGACATTCCAAGTAAAGTGACACAGGCCATGGCAAAGAAAGAACCTGTGCCGGGGCCAAAGAAACCATCATAAAAACCAATACTGAAACCAATGGTGAGAGCAAAGGTATTTAAAGAGATGCGTTGTTTTCCACCTTCCATGTTTTTGGCAAACATAAAGTAGCCGGCAATGGCGATCAGCATTACCGGAACCATGGATACCAGAATATCGGAGTTGATTTGCTGTACCAGAAGTGTTCCCACAGCGCTGCCTATAAAGGTGCAAAGAATTGGAAAGCGCATCTCTTTCAGGTTCACAATGCCAGCACGGACAAAATAAAAGCTGGCACTAAAGCTGCCGCCGCAGGCCTGTAATTTGTTTGTGGCCAGAGCTTGCAGGGGAGGGATGCCAGCAGACAACATAGCAGGAATAGTAATCAAACCGCCACCGCCAGCCATCGCATCAATACATCCGGCAATGGCGCCGACAGAAAACAACAGCAAAAGAATCTCCGGAGAGAAAATCTCCATTCAGGTACCTACTTCAATTTAGAAATCAAACAAAGACTAAGCCCTGGCAATCATAGCGGTTACCTGAAGAGGAATCCTTAGTGAAAATCAACAAATGTTGAAATAGTGTGGTTTCTTTAGGGCGTGGCGCCAGCAGCCTTCATACCCGCCTGATGGGCGTTCTCCATAAAGGGAGGTTTTCGTCTTGGTTTGCCGGACGCCAGGTCGATGCAGACATAGTTAATATCTGCGCGCAGCAGGGTGGTGTCATCCTTAGCTCGGATAATCTGGAAGTGCCGGGTCATGCGCAGGCGATCACCGCCGGTAAGCCAGGTTCCGATATAAAGGAGGTCACCCGCTCTGGCAGCAGCCAGGTATTCCACATGGGTCTCTCGGGTTGCCATGCCTATGCCGGCTTTTTTCCACTCATCCCAGGGGGCGCCCAGTTGGGTAATATGTTGCCAGCCTGCTTCTTCAAGCCAGTGCAGGTATTGCACATTATTCACATGACCAAGGCGGTCTTCGTGCTCCATGCCACAGGAGATACGCCAGGTAAACGGGTTGGGTAAATCCCAACTTAGTGAAGATAGAGGCATGTCGGCTCCGAAAGGCTTTTGGTTCATATTAACGGAAAGTCGTTTCTTCGGTCTTCTCAGTTTTGTTACTGACTGTATAATTCTTTCCATTATTTCGGTTGATGAAAAAACATATTATGAGTTCCTTACGAGACCAGTTACTGAAGTCCGGTGTTGCCAGCAAGAAACAGCACCAACAGGCCCGCACCCAGAAAAAGAAGCAGAAGAAGCAAGGGGTTGATGTTCAGGCCGAGCAGCGCAATCGCTTGGAAGAAGAGCGTAAACAGCAGATTGAGCGGGATAAAGAGCTGAACCGCAAACTGGAAGCTGAGCGTGCCGAGAAAGAGAAGCAGGCCCAGATTCGTCAGATTATCCAGACCAATACGGTCAAGCGGGAAGATGGTGAAAACAGCTACAGCTTTGTTGATGGCACGAAAATCAAGAAGTGGTATCTGGCCGACAAGCAGATTGAAGAGTTAAGTAAAGGCCGTCTGGCTCTCGCTAAACTGGGTGACGAAGAGTACGCCCTGATTGCTGGTAAGGTTGCAGAAAAGCTGGCAGAACGTTTGGCCGATGAGGCGGATAAGTACCTGCTGGTCAGCAATAAAGGCAAGCAGGACGAAGTGGATGAAGATGATCCTTATGCCGATTACCAGATTCCTGATGATCTGATGTGGTAATCAATTAGAGATACACCTGAGCCGGTATCGATCCTTGCCGGCTCTTTTTGAAAATCATAGTAAGCCCCCCTCTTATTTGATGATATTTTGGACACTGACGTTCTCATCATTTAAACCTATTAATTAGACATATCAATTTTCAAGGCTTGTTAGGGCTAAAAGTAGGGAGAACGTCATGGCTTTTCAGGAAGGGGAGTCACTACCGGATTATTCTGTTTATGAGTTTGATGCTGATCAAGGCCCTGTAGAGCGTCGGTTACCCGATCTGGCTTATAAAAAGAAGATTGTCGCTATCGGAGTCCCCGGCGCTTTTACTCCGGTTTGCAGCGAAGGTCATTTACCCGGCTATCTGATGCACCATCAGGATTTCATGGATATGGGCGTTGATGAAATCTGGTGCATAGCGGTAAACGATGCATTTGTGCTGAATGCCTGGGCTAAAGACCTGCATATTGATGGCAAGGTTCGAATGCTGGGTGATGGCTCTGCGGAGCTGGTCAGGGCGATGGATGTCACTCTCGATTTAACAGCAAAAGGAATGGGGGTTCGCTCAGACCGTTTTGCCATGGTGATTGATAATGGCCAGATCACCCATTTTCTGAAAGAAGAACCTGGGCATTTAATGCATACCGATGCTGCTTCTGTTCTGGAAATCCTGAAAGAGGAAGTCGATATCTAAGGCTGTATCGCCTGCAGGTTAAGATTTATGCCGTTATTCACCTGCTCCTGTCGGGCACATTCCTGCTCCATCGCCAAGGCAGGCTGCAGATGATCAGCAATCTCGACAATATTGCCAATCATATTGTCGAGCAGTTCTGCAGATGTCGTTTCCGCAGTAGTTCGGTAAGTCAGGGTGATACGTTCACCAACGGTATCCCAGCCTAAAACAGCTCCACGGGTTTCCAGCGCGTAGGCATTCAATTGCATGGCAGCTTCAAGGCGTTTTCGACGAATTTCCCCAGTTCCCACAGGGGTGATTTCCACCACTATAAAAAGGTCATCGCTGTAGGCTGGGGCTTCGATGCTGACAGGTAACCGGTTATCAAAGATAAAGGCGCATATCCTGCCGCTTTTATCCAGTGCTTCATTATCAATTCCGGCAAACTGCACCCAGGCTTTTAACAGTTCAATGGCAGTCATAATCATTCCCTGATCAGGCCACCGTATGGCGGCGGTGATACCTTTGATAATAGAAGTGATTCAAGTCGTGCTGGAGTTGTTTTATCGGTTTTGTTTTTTCCGGTTTGAATTCATAAACAGATTTGGTACTGAGACTACTGCCAAACTGTGCGATATAGGAAGTGGCTTTAGTTTTCAGTGCTGACAGTTTTTGAGCTGCGGTAGTCAGTTTGCCGCTGAGCCAGAGTGAACCTGCAAGAATTCTTTTCCCCAGTGCGGTAAGGCCGCTGACATGCAGAAGGGTTTTTGCTGTCTGCTTCAGCATCAACCCTTTGAACTTCAGCTTATCGTTATAAATTACTTTCTGAAGTGTTTTCAGGGCAGCGCCTTCAGGAGCCAATTGCAAACGTTTGATGGTATTTTCTGCAACACCGAGGTTTCTTAAAAAAGTCACAGATTCTTTTAGCTCTTCACCTTCAGAGGAACGTAACCTCTTCAGGAAAGCCCGCTCGGCCACACCAATATTTTCTTTTGCCATAGATTCCAGAGGCTTGCCCAGAGTCATCAGCTGGGAAGCCTTCTCTCGGGTTTTAGCGAGCTTGCGATTGTGCAGGCCATCAAAAGCCATAGTGCCGATTGCTGTCGCAGTGCCGACAGCTCCCGCTGCTACCAAAGCTGCTGGAGCGCCAATACCGGATGCGGCCAGGGCAATACTGGCTCCGGCACTGAACGTACTGACGGCAGTATTCAACAGATTTTTTCGGGCGCGGATGGTGCGTTCTTTCTTAATGTGACCGGCAAGCGCTTTCAGCAAAGGGTCATCGGTTTTCTTTTCTGCTGATGCCAGATTGTTCAGTGCCGCAACCTGAATGCCAGTTTTAATGCCGGAATGGATAGCACTGATGGTACTGGCTGCAATTGCAACTCCCGGAAGAGCTTTCGCCGCTGTGGTGCTGACACTTTCGGCAATAAGAAACGAGGAGGTGGTGATACCAAGCCCGGTAATAGCCAGATCTTTTAAATCCGTTAATCGGTCTACAGCGGTTTTCTTTCGGGAGCGGGTCAGGTCTGTTTTATTGTTGGCCAGCTCTTGCAGACGTTTTTCATCTTTCGCCGATCCCTGAAAAGTACGGGTTTCGGCATCCCAGTCTTTTAACAGTTTCTGGGTTTCTCCCCGCTTCTTATGGGCAGCGATATCTTTGATTGCTGTCCATGTGCCTGTGGCCGCATCTTTTGCAAAAGTCAGACCTTGTGTCGCCAGTGCGACTCCCTGTAATGCTTGGAGCGAGCGGGTATATTCAGCAGTTTTTGTTGCAGCGCTGCCAGATATTGCTGCAGCACGTTTGGTAAATAACAAGGCAGAGTTCAGTACCCCACCAACAGTTCGAACCTGTCCGGCGACGGTGGCCACTTTCTCGGTTTTCGAGCTGCCTTTGGCAAAATGAAATTTGTTGGAGCCAAATGCGATGTTCTTGGCAATCTTCAAACCTGATGAGGAAAGGTCAGAAAGGCTTCTGCTCTGTTTGCCTTGAGGATGAACTTTGGCAACTGGCTGAAGGTGAGCCGGTTTGTGGAAATCCGCTCCGGGCCAGCTGTGGGAACGTTGCAGCCGCCCCGTTGGGGCGGACTGCCGGTGTTGGATGGTGGAATTCACTGGGCCGGAGCTTGTTGATCCTGTTCAGCTCCCGGCCCCTGCAGTGCCTGCATGGCCGTTACCATCGCCTGTTGCATAGGGATTTTGCTGGCGGCGAGATCAACAATACGAGTGAATACGGCAGAGATGATATGCCGGGAAATCAAAATTCCTTCATCGAGAAGTCCACCAATAGAGTTGGCATCTCCCCTGAGCATCAATCGTAAGGTCAATACATCATTCATCATCACGATGGATGCCGGAGCAAGAGCCGGAGAAAGAGCTGCGGCCAGAGTGGTGGCATTATCGTTGGGAGTAATTTTCACAGAAGTGAGCATAATGGCCGTCAGGTCACCAACTTCCTGCTCGTAGCAGAACAGTTCACTCTGCAGATCTTCGGCAATATTAAAAATCCAGCTGATGGCCGGATCTTCAGCCTGTTGCTCCTCAGGAGAAAGCTGCTGTGTGGTGAGATGGCTGACAATGGCCTGGCGTGTCTGTGGGTTCATTCTGTCAGGGCTCCGTAGAAACTTTCTGAGAGAAGGTCGGCCATTTTGCGGGCATCTTCCGGGGCAGGATTTATTTCACAAATGGATTTAACTGTTTGCTGAATCAGCGGAATCAGAATCTGCACAGCGTTGAAGAAAGGAATGCAGGATATTGGATATTTGATTCCCATCAGCTGGCTCTGCCGAAGAACTATCTGGCTGGTACGCATATCAACCAGCATGGCCATAGGGCTGAGCAGGGCAGTGGACTGCTGCATAAAAGCACTCAGGGCATTCAGGTGCTGCTCAAGGTTTGGGCCTTCTGGGAGGGTGGCATCCAGAATCAGGTTCACATTCTGATCGGGGCTTACGCCGGGAGTGATTAAAGCAGTCAGAACCGCCTTTTCATTATTCAGGGTGGTGAACCGGCTTTTCAGAGCTATGCCGTATTCATGGCGAGATGCGCCAACCTTGTCCACTTCCAGAGACTTCAGCTCTTTCTTGAGTCGTCTGGCGACTGGCTTAAGGGCTTCTTCATTAATAGCGGGTGCGTTCAATGTTTCTGGCTCCTTCCAGATCAGGCAGACGGCTTTCTTATTACTGCTATTACGGCCTGCTGATTTTAATCCTTCTAGTTATTATGGATGATTTCCTGAAATGTGTTACTCAATTACAGCCTTGATGACTTATTCGCGAAATAACGCCTGGTTTCTTCTACCGCAACCTTCTGCAATAACAGCAGTGCGATGAGGTTTGGCAGTGCCATCAGGCCGTTCACGATATCGGCTAAAACCCAGATCAGATCCAGCTGCAGAAATCCTCCACCGGCAATAAGAGCAATATAAATCAGCCGGAAAGGACGGGTGGCTTTAATGCCGAACAGATACACAGCGCAGCGTTCGCCGTAATAACTCCAGCCAAGAATGGTGGTGAAGGCAAATACCATCAGCCCCACAGGAACAATAAGGTCCCCTGCAACGGAAGAAAGACTGTTGGAGAAAGCCCGGGCGGTCATGGTTGCGCCAGCTACGTCACCATCCTGCCAGACACCGGATACCACCAGAACCAGGCCGGTCATAGTGCAGATAATAATGGTGTCGAAAAAAGTACCGGTCATTGTCACCAGCCCCTGCCGGGAAGGCGCGCTCACTTGAGCAGATGCTGCGGCAATCGGTGAGCTTCCCAGCCCCGCTTCGTTGGAGAAAACTCCACGGGCAATACCAGACTGAATTGCCAGCATTATAGACGCCCCCAGAAAACCACCACCGGCAGCCACTGGGCTAAAGGCGCTGGTGAGAATAAGGTTTATAGCTGAGGGCAGTTCACTGGCCTGAGAAATAAGAACAGCCAGGCAGGCGCCAACATAGAAAAGCGCCATTAACGGCACCACTTTGGTGGCGACTTTGGCAATGCTGGTAATTCCCCCAAGAATCACCATTCCGGCAAGCAGGGTGATAAGAATGGTTGTTACCAGAGGCGGAATATTAAAGGCGAGAGTCGCAGCTTCTTTTATGGCATTGGCCTGGGGGAAGGTTCCAATACCAAAAAAAGCTACGCCCATGCCAAACAGCGCAAACACCTGGGCCAGCCACTTCATGCCCAGGCCATCCTGAATGTAATACATCGGACCGCCAGCCATTTGCCCACGGGCATCGGTACGCCGGTAAACCTGGGCAAGAGTGCATTCGGTGTATTTAGTGGCCATACCAAAGAAAGCCGCCAGCCACATCCAGAACAGTGCGCCCGGGCCACCAGTGGCAATCGCTGTGGCTACACCAACGATATTACCGGTACCAATAGTGGCAGACAGGGCTGTGCAGAGCGCGCCGAAACTGGAAACATCTCCCTTACCTTGCTTATCCGGGGTAACAAGAAGTTTGAGAGCCAGTGGCAGATGACGAATCTGGATAAATCCCAGCCGGAAGGTGTAAACAATGCCGGTGCCAACCAGCAGGATCAGCAGTGGCGGCCCCCACACCAGCCGGTCGATTGTTTCCAACCACGTCAGTAGATCAGACATGTTTACCTGCTCTGTATGTCATCGGATAAGTGTAATCGCAGTTATTGTTTCTGCAGGATCAGGCAAGCATTAGCGATGAATAGGAATTCGTAAAGAAAGGCGGCACGAATAGAATCCGCTCTCCTCGATAATTGGCTGATCCTGTAACGATTTTTTGCACAGTTCAGTTGTGTTTACAAAATCCATACAGGAATCGGTGAAAAAACTTACGCACATACGTAAACCTGTGGTTTTTTCAGCGGAATCTGCTGGTTACCCAATCGTTTTCCTGAACCTATTCTCAGACGTCGAAGAAAACCATTGATACCTGTTGTGAGGCGGGTATCTCAAACGATTTATCTGAAAGAGCAATCAATAAATGTTCCAGGTCCGTATTCACGGTCGCGGGGGACAGGGTGTTGTATCGGCTGCAGAAATGTTGTCCATCGCCCTGTTTCATGAAGGGGCTCATGCCCAGGCTATCCCCAGCTTTGGTTCCGAGCGCATGGGCGCACCGGTGGAAGCTTATGTCCGTATCGACGATCAGGAGATTGAGTTGCGTGAGCCGGTTGCCGAACCGGATATGGTTATTATCCAGGATCCATCCCTGCTGCACTCTCTGGATGTTTTTGCCGGTTTGTCTGACAACGGCTACGTGCTGATTAACTCTTCCCGAACCCTGGAAGATCTGAATATCAGCGACAAGCTGGCACATCTGCCAGAAGGCCATGTGCACTGCCTGCCAGGCACTGAGCTGGCTCTTGAGTATCTGGGGCGTCCAACTCCGAACACAGTATTGCTGGGTGCGTTCTGTTCTGTGGTTGGCTCATTTTCCCTTGCGTCCCTGAACAGTGCCATCGAACAAAAATTTGCCGGGCCGGTCGCCAAGAAAAACATTCTCGCTGCCAGAGCCGCCTTTACCCTGATTGAGGAGCGCCAGCCATGCTGAAACAGATTGACGGCTCCTATGCCGTTGGTGAAGCAGTAGCCCTGTGTCGCCCACAGGTTGTGTCCTGCTATCCAATCACTCCCCAGACCCATATCGTGGAATCCCTCGGTAAGCTGGTGAAGTCCGGCGAGCTGGCTGATTGCAGTTTTATGAATATGGAATCCGAGTTTGGCGCCATGAGTGCCTGTATCGGTTCTTCCGCCGCTGGCAGCCGAACGTATACGGCAACCTCCAGTCAGGGCATGTTGTTTATGTCGGAAGCGGTTTACAACGCCTCCGGTATGGGGCTGCCAATCGTGATGACCGTCGGCAACCGTGCCGTGGGTTCTCCCATCAATATCTGGAACGACCACAGTGATGCCATGTCGGTACGGGATGCCGGCTGGATTCAACTGTTTGTAGAAAATAATCAGCAGGCGATCGACGTACATATTCAGGCTTTCCGTCTGGCTGAAAGCCTTGGACTGCCGGTTATGGTGAATATGGATGGCTTTATCCTGACCCACGCCTATGTGCGGGTGGATATGCCGGAGCAGCAACAGGTAGATAAATTCCTGCCAGTTTTTAAACCTTTCCAGAAACTGGATCCACAGTCTCCCATCACTATGGGCGCGCTGGTAGGACCAGAAGCCTTTACCGAAGTTCGTATGCTGGCCCATAGCCGTATGGAGCGGGCGCTGGGGCTGATTCCCGCTCAGGCAGAAGAGTTCGCCAATATTTTTGGCCGCAATGCTGGTGGTCTGGTGAAAAAGCATTATGAAGACGAGTCTGGAGCAGAAGCTGAAACGATTCTGATTACTATGGGCTCAGTGATTGGTACCGCCAAAGAAGTTATCACCGAAATGCGTGAAATGGGTGAGTTTGTGAACGCTGTTACCCTGCGCACTTATCGACCATTCCCGACACAGGCCCTTCGTGAAGCGGTGACTGGTGCCAAGCGGGTTGTGGTGCTGGAAAAATCTTTTACCCCCGGTATGGGCGGTATTGTCTATCAGGATGTGTTGGCGGCTCTGAACGGTACAGGTATTGAGGTTCAGTCTGTTATTGCCGGGCTGGGTGGTCGTCCTGTGACTCGTAAGTCTATTCGCGCATTGTTTGCCGGTTGTGATGAGCGTGCAAACGGTAATGGCTTTGAAGTTCTGGATCTGGATAACACCACAATGGATCGGGAACTGGCCCGTGAAGCCAGCGTGCTGGATTCTGCTTCAGAAATCACGGTCTAAAGGTTGGGAAATATTTAAAAGATGCAATCACAAATCCTTCATTTCCCAGCGAAAGAAGACATGATCATCGGTCAGCAAACCGGTGACAGAACAATCAGCAACCGACTGTCTGATACAGCAGACAGTCTGCAGGGTACAGCAGAACGCTCCAACTCCCTGGATTCCGGTCATCGTGCCTGTCAGGGCTGTGGTGAAGCACTGGGTGCTCGCCATGCTATTGATACGGCTCTGGATGCTACCGATGGCGAACTGGTAGTGGTTAACGCTACTGGTTGTTTGGAAGTTTTCTCTACGCCATACCCTCAGTCTGCATGGCGTACCCCGTGGATTCACTCTCTGTTTGGCAATGCTGCAGCTGTTGCTTCCGGTGTTGCCCAATCCTTCCGGGTGCAAGGTAAAGAGAATGTTCGTGTCATCGCCCAGGGCGGTGATGGTGGTACCACCGACATCGGTATGGGCTGCCTGTCCGGCATGTTCGAGCGTAACGAAGATGTGCTGTACATCTGTTACAACAATGAAGCTTATATGAACACCGGTGTGCAGCGTTCCAGCCAGACTCCTGGTGCGGCAAGAACTGCCACCACCATGCCTGTTGGTGAGCATCCTGGTAACCGCTTTGGAACCGGCAAGAGTGTGTCAAAGATCGCCATGGCCCACGGTATTCCTTACGTAGCGACTGCCAATATTGCCAATCCTCGTGATCTGGAAGCTAAGGTTCGCAAAGCCATGAGCATTCGTGGCGCCCGTTATATTGAAGTGTTTGTTCCCTGTCCGCTGGGCTGGGGCACCGCGTCCTGTGACACCATTAAGGTGGCTCGTCAGGCTTTGAACTGTGGTCTGACCCCACTGTATGAAGCTGAATACGGTGAAATTACTGCAGTCAGCAAAATTGCTAAACCAGAAACTGTGCGTGCTTACCTGAAAAGCCAGCGTCGTTTTGCCCATGTTTTCAAGAAGGGTAATGAACACCAGCTGGAAGCGATTCAGGGGATCGCCGACGCTAATATCCGAGCCTTTGATCTGGTGGAGAGCAAATAATGCAAACGTTAATTCCTTTTGCTACCACTCTTGAGCCGGGTACCAGCCGGGATAACAAAACCGGCAGCTGGCGCAGCCTTCGCCCGGAGTATGTGCAAAACCTGCCCCCATGTAATGACAGCTGCCCGGCCGGCGAGAATATTCAGGCCTGGCTGAGTCATGTGCAGAGCGGTGATTTTAAAGCTGCCTGGCAGGAAATTGTTCAGAACAATCCACTGCCTGCCACTATGGGGCGGGTGTGTTATCACCCTTGCCAGTCTGGCTGTAACCGGAAGATGACAGATGGCAGTGTGCAGATTAATGCCACGGAAAAATACATTGGTGATCGTGCTCTGGAACAGGGCTGGCAGTTTGAACCACCAAAGAAGCTGACGGGCAACCGGGTTCTGGTGATTGGTGGTGGCCCTGGTGGTTTAGCTGCAGCTTATCATCTGCGTCGTGCTGGCCATACCGTCACTATCTTCGAAGGTATGCCAGCTCTGGGCGGCATGCTTCGCTATGGTATCCCCAGCTACCGCTTACCCCGTGAAATTCTTGATGCCGAGATTGATCGCATTCTGGCCATGGGTATCGAAGTGCGCACCAATACTCGAGTGCACGATATCAAACAGGTAATGCGCAGCGAAGGTTTCCACGCAGTCTTTACGGCGGTGGGCAACTGGCTGCCAAATCGTGTGGATGTGGTAAGCAAAGCCAAGGCACCGGTGCTGGATGGTATTGATGTGCTGCGCAAGGTGGAAACTGGCGAAGATCACGGCATGAAAGGCTCTGTGGTTGTCTGGGGTGGTGGTAATACTGCTGTCGACGTTGCCCGTGTAGCCCTGCGTGTCACCGGTGAACGCCCCAAGCTGATTGTGCGCCGGGATATGGAGCATATGCGTGCGCACCCGGAAGAAGTGCAGGATGCTCTTGATGAAGGCGTACAGTTCTTCAACCTGCATACCATCCATGAAGTCCGTGATGGTGAAGTGGTACTGGAACGTATGCAGGCTGATGACCGTGGTCGTCCATTCCCGACAGGTCGCTATGTTACAGTTGCTGCAGGATCTGTGGTGATGGCTCTGGGCCAGAGTGCGGAGCTGGGTGTGATGGAGAAGATGGGTATTACTCAGTCTGGTGACTGGGAGGTTCCGGTTTCCCCCGGCATGATGACCAGCGTGCCCGGTATTTTTGCCGGTGGTGATATGGTGCCCTCTATCCGCACAGTTACTGCGGCCATTGGCCATGGTAAGAAGGCTGCGAGAAATATTGACCTTTGGCTTAATGACCAGCCAGCGCCAGAAAGACAAGAGCGCACAATTGCCACGTTCGAACGGATGAACACTGCTTACTATCCGGATGCGAAGACCAACCATCGCCCCAAGCTTGAGGCTGATGAACGTATCTACGACTTCCGGGAAGTGAAAGGTGATCTCACCGAGCAGCAGGCTATTGAGGAAGCCCAGCGGTGTATGTCCTGTGGTAACTGTATGGAGTGTGATAACTGCTACGGTTTCTGCCCGGATAACGCCATTATCAAACTGGGAGCTGGCAAGGGTTTCAAGATTGATTATGACTACTGCAAGGGCTGTGGTATCTGTGCCACGGAGTGTCCGCTGGGTGCTCTGGATATGGTGATGGAAACCATCTGATTTTCGATTACACAACTCTGCAACGGAGCTGTGGTAGCGCTGCTAGACTCTGGCCGGTTTATCTGGCCAGAGGTTCTGATGATGCGTTTCAGTTTAAAAATAATAACGACCTTCGTTCTTCTTCTGGTTTCACTGGAAAGCCTTCTGGCAGCTGAAACTGTTGCTAAAAAAGATGAAGTGACAAGACAGGTTCTCATCATTGTTGAGCCGGGTCTTCATCCGCATATTCACTCCTTTCTGCTGGATGAATGGGTTGATCAAATTGTTGATGAAGGATGGAACGTTAATCTCCGGGTTCCAGCTTCCCAGAATGTTGAGAGCCTCGAGGCCCTGAAAGAATACCTCTATCAGCATGCGGATGTGTCTGGTGCAGGAGGAGTCATTCTTGTCGGTGCACTTCCCTGGCTCTCACGGGAATGTTTTGATAACACCATTCATGATCTGTGGCTGACCACCCGCAGCAAGGCTGTTAGCCTGAAAGTTGATAAAGAAACCGGAAAACCGCAACAAAGAGTTGAGCCTTATTATCAACACAAAAATACTGATTTCTGGCTGAGTCGCATTGCCCCTCCTGAAAATAATGATGCACAGGGTTTCAGAGCTGAGAGCTACAGCGTTGAAGAATACAGCGAATGGGTTAATTCTTACCTGAATGACAATATTACTTCTCGCCAAAAGGGCGTAGCACTTGAAGAGGTTCACGGGGATTGCACCCTGGAAGGGCAGCTTGTATGTACTCCATGGCGTTTTGAGAATGAAGAGAATGTAACCGGTTCAGCAGTAGGAGTAGCACTACGAACTGGGTATGGCCTTCATCTTGATAGAACCAATGTAAGTAATTACGAGTTTTTATACGACTGGGCCAGTCGCACAATAGGATCATCCTGGGAAGCGGGTTCCGGAACCATAAAATCAAAAATCGGCCAGATTTACTCCGCAATTGTTTCTATGCATAGCATAATCCCTTCGCTTCTTATGGGGAAACCAACACCGGATGGATACAGCTTTGGCACGGTGGCTGTGCCACTGGAAATTGCTGGTGGGGTTGTTTTCTGGCTGACAAGAGACTGGACAACAAAGAAACGTTCCGTATGGTCTTTGATAGGCCTAGGCATTGGGATTATGTTGGCTGATTTTCATAAGTCCTATGACCGACAGGAGAAATTTTCCCATAAACCTTATCTGCCAGTCTTAATGGGAGATGGTACTGTTCAGTTGAAAGTTTCAAGTGAACAATAATTTTCTACGCTAAAAGGATAGTGACTGGCAGGACGCCACATCATGCCCAGAATTCCCGGATCTCAATCTTCTCGGTATCAACCACGAACAAAACACTTGGGGTCGCCCAGAAAATCTGGCAAGCCGGGAGTCTCTTTTGACTCTCATTCCGATGCTGTGCGTTATACACCTCAAAGAGATGCCTTAGACGATACATCGCCAAGTCTTCATGACCGGCCTGTGCAGACTGCGGAAACATCTTTTACTCAGGGAGTATCCAGAGAAGATTCTGTTGATAGCGGTTTCTGTGGTGAAAGTCAGGAAGTACTGGAAGCTGAAGAAAACTGGCAGAAAGCCCAATCCTTGAAACAGGATATTGAGCAAAGAATCCTGGAACTGCGCAAGAGTGGTAAGAATCGCCAGCAGGATTGTTTGGCTTTGAACCATTCCCTGTCTGAACTGGATGATCTGTTAAAGGCTTCTAGAGTTCCCATTGAGTCCGTTCAGTTGGTAATGGAAGTCAGGGAATACCTCTTATCCCAACTGGTTAATATGCCGGAGTTTTACCGGGGGCTGTTCAGGGCAGAGGTGAATAACAATCGGATTTATCTGCACAAGTGTGTGAACCAGCTTGGCACGCTGGCTATAAATCTGATGCCTGAAGAATACTGGCTACCAGTTTCACACCATATCTATAGCGAACAGGTATCTGACCGGGTCGCCGGGCTTATGTTTCTGTATCGGGATGTGCATAAGAGTCATGGATTATTCCCAACAGAGCAGAGTAAGCGCGAGTTCTGTTTTCTCTGCTGTGATCTGGCCAGACAGAATATGCTCGCTCCCCGCCAGACATTTGAGCATTTCCCTTCAGAACCTGAAGGCGCTGATGCGCTGAAAAAGGCGACAGAAGAGACGATTGCTGATCAGCTGGACGCTATAAAAACGACATATGAGCAAAGTGGGCGTTTAGGTTACTCCCATCAGGGGCGGGTGGATTTGCTGCGCCAGAAAATGCAGTTTTTCTATTCCGGAAAACCTGTAGATAGTACCAAAGAGGAACTGGAGCAGCTGAGTGTCGGGACCAGTGAGCCTAAACGTGAGGCTTTAAGAAATCGTATAGAAGAGAAAACCCTGAGCTTTTTGGAAGGGCTGGATACTCAGCAGCAGATGGAGATTCTTGCCCACCTGAATCAAACACAGCTGAACGACATGAATTACCTGTTTTTTCTTGGGCAGCAACAGACAATGGGAGACTGGGGCGTATTCAGTGTGAACACTGGAGAGAAACTCCTGAAGATTAACCGGGAAGGAGACACTGTTTCCGTAACCTTTGAAATTCATTCAACTCCGGAGCTGCGCCCCTCAATCCCGGAACTGGGTGGCGATATTGTTTATGACAAAAAATCTCACCTGTCTATGAAGAAGACCATTGTCTTTAAGCCGGGGCAGCCGCCTGAAAATGGCAAGCTTGAAATCGCCATGACATTGAATAAAGGCAAACGAAAACCGACCTGACATCAGTCAGGCCGGTTCTTTTGTTTCGGGTTATGCAACCAGCATGCAGGCTGCCTGGTGATGCTTTTTCTGAAGTTGAACCATATCTACATTCAGCAACTCTTTGTTCTGAACCTTCCACTGTCCCTGAACCATAACATGATCGGCTTGATGAGCGCCGCAGATAACCAGCGCTGCTAGTGGATCATGGGCTCCTGAGAATCGAGGTTCATCAAGATTAAACAGAGCAATATCCGCCTGTTTGCCGGGAGCCAGTTCGCCAATGTCATTGCGTCCAAGCACTTCAGCGGAACCTTTGGTGGCCCAGTAAAGCGCGTCCTCATGAGACACTTCGTCAGCCTGATAACGCAGCCGGTTTATCAGCAGTGCCTGACGCACTTCCTGAATCATATTGGAACAGTCATTAGACGCTGAGCCGTCAACACCGAGGCCAACTTTTGCGCCAGCAGCCTGAAGTTCTTTTGTACGACAAATGCCTGATGCCAGAATCATATTGGAAGATGGACAGTGACAAATACCTGTTCCGGCATCTCCCAGCCGTTTCACTTCTTCATCGTTGAAATGAATACCATGGGCCAGCCATACGTCATTGCTCAGCCAGCCAACAGATTCGAGATAATCCAGTGGCCGCATACCAAACTGTTGCAGGCAGAAACTGTTTTCATCGTTAGTTTCTGCCAGATGGGTATGCAGGCGAACACCGTATTGGCGGGCAAGTTCGGCGGTGTGTTTCATTAGTTCTGTAGTTACAGAAAATGGTGAGCAGGGTGCCAGCGCTATTTGAACTTTGGAGCCTTCTTCAGGGTCGTGGAAGGCTTTTACCACTCGTTCGCAGTCTTTCAGAATAGTGTCGTCTGATTGCACGGTACTTTGTGGGGGCAGGCCACCCTGATCTTTCCCAAGACTCATGGAACCCCGAGTCAACACAACCCGTGAACCAATGCTTCTGCTGGCTTCTACTTGGATATCAATAGCTTCCGTGAGGGCATTGGGAAACAGGTAGTGATGGTCGGCCACTGTTGTACACCCAGACAATATCAATTCTGACAGGCCTAATTGGGTGGCGGTATGCAGCAGGTCTGGCTGCAGTTTTGCCCATACCGGATAAAGAGTCTGCAGCCATGGGAACAGCCTTTTATTCAGGGCTGGTGGGTAGGCACGGGTAAGTGTCTGGTACAGATGATGGTGGGTATTAATTAATCCAGGCAGAAGAACATGGCGGGATGCATCAAAAGCAGAATCAACGGTGACAGTGGGTTCTTTACCAGCAGGAACAAGTTCAACAATGGTTTTCCCACGAATCACAATACCATTGTCGGCATTTTCAGTGTTCGCGGTAAAGCAGGCCAGAGGGTTTTTGATCCACAATGCTTTTTCAGGCATTGCTTCAGATATAGTTTCAGACATAACAGCGCCTCACAAAATGAGAGAGTTGCTCCGCTGTGCACGACATTTGGCTTTATAAATACAGGCCATGCACCAGCTGGTTTGCAGTGATACATGGCAGTGACTCGCGTGTTAATCTGCCTGAAGCGAAAAGATATTCCCGTTATTGGGATAATGTGTTGCTCTGGGTCATCCCTGATCCAGAGAAAATTATCACCCTAAGTCAGGATTTTGCAGGCGGGTGCCTAATCCGCTGCCACCCTGTGCCCGCCTCACGACAGCAATGGTGATAATAAGAGTTAGAAGAGAACCAATGCCGGTCGCTATAAGAATGGGTTGCCCAAAACCCAGAACGGAAGAATTCAGCAGAAAGGTAAATACGACCGTGGTCATAAACATGGCGGGGACTGTGCTGATCCAGTGTAGCTTGCCGTTCTGCAAAAGATAGGCTGAAGCTGTCCATAGCATAATGGCGGCGGTGATTTGGTTTGCGACACCGAAATAGCGCCAGATAATGCCAAAATCTACCTGAGTAAGAATTCCACCTGCGATAAACATCGGCACAGCAAGAATTAAGCGGCGAAACAGGTGTGTTTGCTTGATATTGAAACATTCTGCCAAAACCAGACGAGCTGCACGGAAGGCCGTATCCCCAGAAGTGATTGGCAAAATAATCACCCCGAGAACCGCAATAAATCCACCCACTTCTCCCATTAATCCATTGGACGCTTCATAAACCACATTGGCGGGGTTACCTGCCATACCGTTATTCAAACCATCCACGCCACCAAAATAGGAGAGGGCGATAGCACACCAGATCAGGGCGATTAAACCTTCGCCGATCATCGCGCCGTAGAAAACAAAGCGTCCGTTCTTCTCATTTTCTATGCAACGGGCCATCAGTGGAGACTGTGTGGCGTGGAAGCCAGATACCGCTCCACAGGCAATGGTGATAAACAATGCAGGCCACAGCGGCATATCATTGGGATTTAAATTGTGGAAGAAATCAGAAATCGTAAAACCCGGTAAGGTGGAATGTTGTGCTGAGAACAGCAATGCCAGAGTCATGCCTACCGACATAAACAGTAACAACACACCAAACAAGGGATAGATACGGCCAATCACTTTATCTACGGGAACAATGGTGGCGATAAAGTAATAGGTAAATATCAGGCCAATAAACATTAATTCGCTGTAACCGGTCAGGCGGCCCAGCAAACCAGCGGGAGCTGAAATAAACACCACGCCAACCAGTAACAACAGGATGATGGCGAAAATATTCACAAATCGTCTGGCCCAGTCGCCCAGGTAATGACCCGCCAGAGAAGGAATGGATTGCCCTTGATGGCGGACAGATAACATGCCGGAAAAGTAATCATGAACACCGCCGGCAAAGATACAGCCAGCAACAATCCACAGCATGGCTGCGGGGCCATAAAGAGCACCCATAATTGGGCCGAAAATAGGACCAACACCGGCAATATTTAACAGCTGAATTAAATAGACTTTGCGTTTGGGAAGAGGGACGTAATCAACCCCGTCCTGATTGGTGAACGCAGGTGTTCTGCGGCGTTCGTTGATTTTGAAGACACGTTCTACAAAAGAACCGTAAAGGAAATAACCGGCAATTAATAAGGCCGTACAAAGTAAGAACCAGGTCATACTACCCTCCCCGAGAAGTCATACATGTCCATCGGTTTGTGCTGGTTTGGTCTTGTTGTTGTCGTGCCGTATAAAAGTAAGCGGTTTTCTTGCTGAGGGATCAATAACCGTATTGTTATAAATCCCGCCAGACGGAATAACCCGAGTGGAAATTTAGTCGAGAATTGAGAATCTGAAAGTTTTTAAATGTTATTTGTCAGGAGCAGCGTGGGAAGGGAAAACAAGAACACTGACAGCAATCGCTGCCAGTGTGGGTGAAACATGAATTAACCGGCAAAAACATCCGCAACCAGTTGCTGGGCTTCTTCCTGCAGCAGAGCCAGATGCTCCGCGCCTTTAAAGCTTTCGGCGTAGATTTTATAGGCAGGTTCAGTGCCGGAAGGACGGGCAGCAAACCAGCCGTTTTCGGTAACAACCTTTAAACCACCAATTGCAGCACTATTGCCGGGAGCCTCGGTCAGGCATTGAGTGATGGGGTCGCCAGCCAAGGTATCAGCCTTAACCATCTCCTGATTCAGGCCAGAAAGAATCTTGCGCTGTTCCATATCCGCAGGAGCCTGAATACGGGCATAAACCGGCTCGCCGTATTTGTTGGCCAGCTCCTGATAATACTCACCAGGATCTTTGCCGGTAACGGCGGTAATTTCAGCGGCCAGCAAAGCGAGAATGATGCCGTCTTTGTCGGTACACCAGGTGGTACCATCTTTGCGCAGAAAACTGGCTCCGGCGCTTTCTTCACCACCAAAGGCAATGTCACCGGAGCAAAGACCATCAACAAACCATTTAAAACCTACAGGTACTTCACAGATTTCACGATCAATGCCGTCAGCTACCCGGTCAATCAGTGAACTGGAAACCAGGGTTTTACCGATCTTAGCCGAGGCGGGCCAGCCCTTCCGGTGCTGGTACAGGTAGTCAATTGCTACCGCCAGATAATGGTTCGGATTCATTAATCCCATGGAGCGGGTCACGATGCCGTGGCGGTCGTAGTCAGGATCATTACCAACTGCAATATCAAAGCGATCTTTCAGCTCAACCAGACCAGCCATCGCCCAGGGCGAGGAGCAGTCCATACGCACAGCGCCGTCTTTATCCAGACGCATAAAGCTGAACGATGGATCAATAGTCCGGTTCACCAGCTCAATATTCAGTCCGTAGTGTTCGGCAATCACATCCCAGTAGGCCATACCGGAACCACCGAGAGGGTCTACACCGATTTTCAGGTTGGCTTTGGCAATGACTTCCATATCAAGAACCTGATCCAGGTCTTTAACGTAGGGAAGGATGTAGTCATGGGCGTGAATGTTTTCAGCGTCCATCGCTTCCACAGCAGGCAAACGCTTAACACCAGTCAAACCATCAGCCATTAATTCATTGGCACGGTTTTCAATCCATTTGGTCACCGGACCTTCTGCCGGGCCACCGTGGGGCGGGTTGTACTTGATGCCACCATCTTCAGGTGGGTTATGGGACGGAGTAATAATAATCCCATCCGCCTGTAACTCAGAATTGCGGTTATGGCAAACAATGGCATGGGAGATAACCGGTGTGGGGGTATAACCTCGGCCTATCTGGTAATAAACCTGGCAGCCATTTGCTGCAGCCACCTGCATGACGCTGGTAAAAGCGGCTTCAGACAGAGCATGGGTGTCCATACCAATATACAGCGGCCCGGTAATACCTGCAGATGCCCGGTATTCGCACACCGCTTGAGTAATTGCCAGCACATGAGGCTCGTTAAAGGTGCAGCGGAAAGCGCTGCCACGGTGACCGGAGGTGCCAAAAGCCACCCGGTGAGCCGGTTCGCTGGGATCTGGCTGTTCAGCATAATAAGCGCTGACCAGTCTTGGGATGTTGACAAGGCTGTCGGACGGGGCCGGTTGGCCGGCGAGTGGATGCACGACAGTGATCTCCCTATTCAATGACGAAAGATGGTAAAAATTGAAAGCAAGAATAGTACCTGTGCGGCTATTGAAAATCAGTTCTTGTTTTCGATTGTTACTGAATAAGCGGTTATATGGATACGGGGCATCCGTCAGCTTTATTGTGCGCTTTGATCAGAGTAAGGTGCGCCCCTGTTTTGAAAATGTACAATTTGCAGACGAACAAAGAGGTGGATGATGGCTATTGCCTGCGCCCGACATATTCTGGTGAAAACCCGGGAAGAAGCGGAAAAACTCAAAGCCCGGCTGGCGAAGGGAGAGGATTTTGGCAAATTGGCGAAACAATATTCTCAATGTAACTCCCGTAAACGGGGCGGAGATCTTGGAGAGTTTCGTCCGGGCATGATGGTTAAGGCTTTTGATGATGTGGTGTTTAAAAAACCAGTGTTAAAAGTTCATGGACCGGTAAAAACCAAGTTTGGTTTTCATTTGATTGAGACGATTTATAGACAATGAATGACAGGGGCTAAACCTTCACAGGGTTTCAGCCCCTTTGACGTTAAAACTGACCAGATGATTCTTCAAATTCATCGGGTTCACTGGAATCATCAGATTCATCGAGCTCGCCAGATTCATCAGGTTCGCCAGGCTGATCAAGTTCTCCAGACTCACCGGGTTCATCGAGCTCGCCAGAGCCATCGGGCTCATCAGGTAACCCTTTAGGCTTTTTAGGTGTGCTTTGAGTGGAATCCTGAACGATGATTTTATGAATAACCGTTTCATTAGGGTTCTTCGCACCGCTATGTTTATTGACTGAGTAATCAATTGTGACTTTAACCTGCGCCCACCCAGTGTCCTCTGCAAAGCGACAAGCTTCTTCACTGTGGGCAACGAGAAGGGTTCGGGCTGGCACATCGACCTGATAGTAGCGGTAGACTGGAATCTTCTCAGTGGTACAGCTTGGAAGCCAATCTCCATCTCGGTAATAGCAGGTTTCTTTTTCCCGGTAATAAAGCAGCTCTCGTCGATTCTCTTTTTGTGTTCCGCCAGGGCTGACCATAACGTTACAACTGCGGGTCCAGCCACTGAAGCCTTTACGTTCAACGGCGATGACATAGCCTGACAGGAACTTCTGATTTGCCTTTTTGCCACGTTTTATACTGCAGGCTTCTTTAAATTCTTTTTGGTGAGCGCCGTGGGACTCGGTGTGTTCGAAATGTTCGTAGGCAGCAAATGCATCTAACGCTACATAGGTGTCATACAAGTTGCCAGCATGATCCAGGTAGGGGACTCCGTAATGTATGGCCATTGAAGCGTGGTTGAGCTGAGTTTTGATTTTGTTGGCAGCATCCGGTTTTTTTTGCAGATTTAACTTAACTTTGATGGAAAGATAATTGCCAGGTTCTTTTGGCAGGCCTCCTCCAGTGAAGAAGTATGAAGAATTACCATTATTGGCATCGTAGCGACCGAATAGTAACCCTGCGATTTTCCAGTCTTTATGGCCCTTTTTTACTTTTTCCGGGTGGCGATTGGCGCACTCTTCGGCCTCTGCGTAGGGAACCAAACCCGTTAGCAGGCAGCCAGCGATCAATAACCCAGATAGTAAACTTCTCATTTTCCGCTCCTGGAAAAAGACTCTCCTTTTCTCAAACTAGATCAATGCAAGGATTAAGCGTCAGTTCTGGTATCGCGGGTAACTGACGGACTTTTTGTTGCGCAGAAACTGCAGGTGTCAGTCGGGAAGTGTCAGTATATTGTCGCCACTACTTAGAAAAAATTCCCTTAACTCCTATGCTTGTCGCAGTTCATCAGAGGTGTACTGCCATGAGCGCTTATCGTTTTTATATGCCCGCCCTGAACCACATGGGTTCTACCTGCCTTGAAGAATCCATCAGTGATATCAGTACACTGGGCTTGAAAAAAGCCCTTGTGGTTACCGATAAAGTATTGGTGGATATTGGTTTGGTTGGGAAAGTGGTTGAAAAACTCGGCACTGCCGGTATCACCTGTGAGATATACGACGAAACCAAACCAAACCCTACGGTTAAAAATGTTGAAGATGGCGTGAAGCAGTTTCAGTCAGCAGGTTGTGACTGCGTGATCTCTCTGGGAGGTGGTTCACCTCACGACTGCGCCAAGGGTATTGCGCTGGTAGCCAGTAATGGTGGCAATATCAAAGATTATGAGGGCGTTGATCAGTCATCCAAGCCTCAGGCGACACTGGTATGTATAAACACAACAGCGGGAACTGCCAGTGAGATTACTCGCTTCTGCATTATTACCGATGAAGACCGTCATGTGAAAATGGCGATAGTCGACAAAAACACCACACCAACTATGTCGGTGAATGATCCTGCCCTGATGCAGGGAATGCCCCGTTCATTAACAGCCGCAACAGGAATGGACGCGTTGACCCATGCCGTTGAAGCTTATGTCTCAACAGCGGCAACACCTGTGACCGATGCCTGCGCCTTACAGGCGGTGGAACTTATTTCCACATGGCTGCGAACAGCTGTATACGACGGAGATAATATGGAAGCCCGGGAGCAGATGGCTTACGGACAATTACTGGCGGGTATGGCGTTTAACAGTGCCAGTCTTGGTTATGTGCATGCTATGGCGCACCAGCTGGGTGGTTTTTATGATCTCCCCCATGGCGTGTGTAATGCCATCCTTCTGCCCCATGTTCAGGCTTTTAATGCCCGAGTATGCCCGGAGAAACTGGCCAGGGTCGCGGCCGCTATGGGTGTTGATATCTCTGGCATCTCTGACCGGGAAGGTGCAGACAGTGCGCTTACTGAGATTCAGGGGTTGTCTATGGATATTGGTATTCCCGATGGTTTAAGCGAATTGGGTGTGAAGGAGAAGGACTTCTCAACCCTTGCGGATAATGCTCTAAAAGATGCCTGTGGCCTGACCAATCCTATTCAGGCAACCAAAGAAGAGATCATCGAAATCTTTGAAGGCGCTTTCTGAGGCTCTCTGGGTTGAGCTTTTGATTTATCAGGCCGGAGTAACCTGTTAAGGGTTGTTCCGGCTTTCATCTTAATGCTCAAAAGGATTAGTTGGTGCCATACAAAGCCATGCTTTTCGCAACCATTGCCGCTCTAGGGAATGCATTATTTGTATACAGTCAACGCTGCATGGGAGCTTCGACAAATTCTTTTCTGGTGATGTTCTGCGTCAGCGTGACCTGTTCACTCTTACTGCTTGGAAGTGCTGTTATTTTCAGTCAAGGAGGAGAGGTAATCTGGTTAAAACAAAATCTGGTAATGGCTATTGCTGGCGGGGTAGGGCTGTTTATTACCTATATGGGTTTTTATTGGATGTATGTTTATGGAAGTGCCAGTATTTATACGCCTTATGCGGTCATATCTATACTGACAACCTCCATTGCTGTTGGCATTGTCTTAATGCGTGAGCCGTATAATGTCTGGCATATTGCTTCCGTTATTATGGCTATTGCCACAGTTATTCTTTACGGAATTGGTCAGGCTAAAATTTAGCGCCCCGCAATAAGCTGCTGTTCCTTCTGTTTATTCAGCTTCTGCTTCTTTTGTTCGTTGCAAAAGTATTCCCGGTAATCCTGGGAAACATCCCTCATATATATGCAGTCATCTTCAAAGGTATACGATGCTTTCACCTTATGAAGCAGAGGACCGATGCTGAGCATAATGGCATCGTTTTCATAATTCAGGATGCTGTAGTTGTAATAATCAGAAATGACTTCATCCAGCATCACCGCTGTTTTGCCACGTCTGAAAATCAGCGACATTTCACCGACATCTCGCTCGAGTGCTTCCCGCCGTGCCG
The DNA here is from genome assembly GCF_058148445.1 of Parendozoicomonas sp. 2304DJ65-17. Taxonomy (NCBI): domain Bacteria; kingdom Pseudomonadati; phylum Pseudomonadota; class Gammaproteobacteria; order Oceanospirillales; family Endozoicomonadaceae; genus Parendozoicomonas; species Parendozoicomonas sp. 2304DJ65-17. Next base: position 518,114 of record NZ_JBYVJV010000003.1, on the reverse strand, counting down.
GTGTTATACGGCTTGAGTTTTCAACGGACACCATGGTTTTGTCACGATCTGAACGCCATGTTCCCTGCAGCCTCTGATCCCCTTCCTGAAAAGCCTCTGGTTGCGGCTGGCTAACTGTTAAGGCAACAACCACAGCTGTCAGTAATTTCATCGTTGTCCCCCTATGTTTGTTGTTTTTATCTGTTTGTTGATATGAATACCGGAAATGTTCTGTTTTAAACAGGGCATTGCGGGAAAAATTATTAAAAATTGTATTTTTTCGAACTTTCATCGGCCTAAAGGTTTTCACGAACCTGTATGGCTTTGTATCAAAGAGTCATGGGCTGTTTACCCTCTTCATTGAGAGGAATAACATGACCTGAGTTAGCAGAGCGGGACTAACGACGGGGGATATATGCACTGGTTTGATATGGCCCACGGGCACGGCTTTTTTATGATGCCTTTCGGTATGTTGATGTTCGCCTTATTTCTTTTTGTGATGTGGCGAATTTTTAGTGGTTCTAAGACTGTTTCTACAGGTTCACCAACCGCAGATACGGCCATGCAGATTCTCAGGGATCGATATGCCAGCGGCGAGATTGATGAAGCTGAGTTTAATTCCCGAAAGAAAAATTTGTCTTAATTACAAACAGCAGACATTCACGTGTTGACTTAAATCGGCACGTGAATGATTTAGTAAGTTCTACCTATAGTCGCCAGATGCTGGTAATGAAACGATGGGAGGAAATGCGCAGTTAAGGAGAAGCTGACAATGGATAGCATAATAATTCGCCATGCAGAGAAAGCAGACTTTCCCGCCATTCATGAAATTTTTGGCGGTAAAAGTGTCACCTATGGCACCCTTCAATTGCCATTTCCTTCCCTTGACCTTTGGGAAAGCGTCTGGCTGATATCCCGGAAAACCTACGCAGCCTTGTTGCTCAAAGTGGCAATGAAGTGATTGGTAATATTGTTCTGGATGTCTGCCCAAACCCCAGAAGAAAGCATGTGGCGAATCTTGCCATGATGGTTAAAGAAAGCTGGCAGGGGCAGGGAGTGGGTGGTCGCCTTATGCTGGCAGCTCTGGATCTGGCTGATAACTGGCTTAACCTGAAACGGATTGAATTAACCGTGTTTACTGATAACGAGCCAGCGATTCGCCTCTACACCAATTATGGTTTTACTATTGAAGGCGAAGCACCTTGCTATGCCTTCCGCGATGGTAACTATGCCGGTGTTTACTACATGGGTCGTATAAACCCAAACGAGTGCAGTTGAACAGAAAATAAAATGGCCTGCGTGGATCACACGCAGGCCACTGCCTCAGCGAGCTTAATCCCGATAGGGATTAACTGGGCAGGAACTCTTTACCCCATCCCAGACCGGCGATACCACGGTCAATCATACTTTCCACTTCCTGATCGCTGTAACCCACGGAAGCAAGAATCTCCCGGGTTGAATTACCGAAGCGTTCAGTTGGAGTCGCAGCAATCACCTTGGCATCTGTTGGACGGATGGAATAGTGATCAATCTGTGTAATGCAGTGACCACTGGGGTGATCCGGATAGATAGAGAAGGCAAAGCTACCTTTATCCAGCCCTGGAGTCTGGTCAGCTACCCGGCTGTACTGTTCACGCAGGTGCTCAATCGCCTGGGGTACTGCTGCGGCAATATTGGCTTCCTGCAACACTTCTGCCCAGTACTCTGCAGGAGCGCCAGAGAAAGCTGCTTTCAGGAATGCGGCTCTGTCTTCGGCCTGGGAGACACCACTTAAACCTTCCACCTGTTCCAGCTTGTCCAGCTCACTTTCAGCACTGTCCAGATAGATCCAGCCTTCGCTGGTCTGGTAGAAGTGAGACAGGGCGTGGTAACCCAGCGCTTCACGGCCAGATGGCTCATTAAAGGGCGCACGACCTTCATAATCAAAGGCGAAAGGTACCTGAGCCAGGTTGGTGACCGCAGACAGGGATGTACGACCACGGGTAGGTTGGCCAGTCTTCTGACGATGGTAGAGAGATACCGCCATTGCCAGGCCGCCGGAGAAACCACAGTTAACATCCAGAGTGCCCAGGTGGGCATGTTCTTCCGGAGTAGCAGGGCCGCCGAAGCGACTCATAATGCCACTGTTGGCCTGGATAATATCATCATAACCGATGTAGTTGGTCTTTGGTCCGGGCAGAGGGCCGCCCAGGCAGTCAAGGCGGCAGAACAGTACGCCAGGATTTACCGCCTGCAGACTGTCATGGTCCAGTCCCAGTGGTTTCATCTGACGTTCTGGTGCATTAATCACTACCAGATCCACAGAGCGCACCAAGCGGTTGAACGCTTCACGACCTTCTTCACTCATGATGTCAACCAGCGCGCTGTGCTTGCCTACACCGGTCTGGAAGGTGAACAGGGTACCGATCAGCGGATCGTACAGTGGGGTAACCGGATCAAGCTTAATCACTTCAGCACCAAAGCGGCTGAGGAAAGCGGTTGAATGCGGGCCTGCGATAACATTGGTTAGATCCAGAATTCGCAGACCCTCAAGCCAACCTTTATTGTCGGACGGTTGAACAGCCGTTCCCGTTGGTCGAGTAATTTCCTCGTGAGCGGCAACGGCAGTCAGTTCTGCCAGCGCTTCTTCGAAGGTCACCTGCTTGCGTGGTCGTGGAGTAACCATCTGATCGGCAAATTCTTCCAGCCAGGCAATCGGGCCAGGCTGTTTCATCAGGCCGTATTCCGGGTCGTTGACTTCTACAATCAGGCCAGCCGTGTTGGTATGCGTATCGTTAACCCATTCCTGCGTGGTACGGTGAGGAGCACCGGGAATCTGTCCTTCACCAAAAATGCGGCCCCACTCTTCAGAGGTTTTGGTCAGGAACACTTTTTTCATCTTGGCAGAGATGATATCGGCCCATTTCTTCGGCAGTGGGTAAACACCGATAGAGGTTTCACCGTCCCACTCGTTAATAGGCAAGTGCAGGTCTTTTACATCGGGCAGGCCTTCAGCAACTAAATCTTCATAAATACCCAGTGCCTGCAGGCAGCGTTTGGCATGGTTGCGGTGAGAAGGGCATACGCAGTAGAACATACGACCATCAGCACATTCATAGGTGCGATAGAACGGATCAAGGTATTCCTGCAGGTCTTCGTAGCTGAGATCCATAGGAATATTATTACTCTTGCGATGTTCAATCTCATGTTCACGCATGGTCTTGTAACGCTCAGGCAGGCCATCAACAACGTAGGAGTTGTAAGACAGACCTTCCATCATCGCAGCAATGATCGGTACTTCAATATGATCACCACGGCCACTCTTTTCCCGTGCGGTCAGCGCCAGAACAACAGAACTGGCCGCCAGGGATGTGGCATAGGAAGAGGCCAGTGGCAGTGGGGAGAAGCTGGGGTTCAAACCCATCAGCACCCGGTTAAAGCCCATATCGGTAAAGGCACCGGCAGTGGCAGCGACGATTGCTTCGGTGGCTTTCCATTCACGGCGCAGCTGGTCGTTACTGGCAAAACCGGGTACAGACAGGGTGATCAGTTCAGGGCGCTCTGCTCGCAGGACCTGAAAATCAATGCCCAGTTTGGTCATAGTGTCCGGGCGGAAACTTTCGATAACGATATCTGACTGGGCAATGAGTTCATGAGCCTGTGCCAGACCCTGTTCAGACTTCAAGTCCAGCTTCAGGCAGCTTTTGCCACGGTTAAGAACAGCATTGGCCGGGTGATCCCAGATGGGGCCTTCGGGTGGGTCAATATGTACAACGGTGGCACCGAGATCGGCCAGTACCATGGCGACAGCAGGACCTGCAATCTGCTGTCCAAAGTCGACAACGCGAACGCCTGCCAGTGGCAATTTGTTATTGTTTTGCACCAGAGAAACCTCTTGATAAAAAGCAGATAAGCGGTTTGCAAAATCTGTTGTTGGTTATTGCGGTCTTGTTGGGTTCGCGAAAATCTTATGAATCAGGGTGTGCTTCCACCAGCAATAAAAAAACACCCTGAGACCCTGTTTTTTTTATATCAGCGGATTTCCTTTATCGACCTTAAGGAAACAGGTCTGTGCTGTTATATGTTGTTACACAGTAGTTACATAAAGTTTTTGTCAGTTTGTTGTGGTGTTTAGGTGAGAGGAGTATCTATCAGCGCTAGCCATAAAGAAGCAGAAAGAATACGAGCCATAAATATTATTGGGTCTTAGGTGTTTTTTTTATTGTTTCTCATTTGTGTGGGGCTTACTGATAATGACCCTGCCTAATACTGCTGGTGGATAGAACAATTAAAAGCTCCACCGAGTTGATTTTAATGCTCTTGCATAAGAGCCCCTGAATAAGGGCAAGCTATGAATAATAAATATAAAAATATTTTGATTCCTTTGAATCCTGCATACGACAGCACCTGGCAATACTCGTTACCGATTGCTGTTGAGCAGGCGCGTAATCATGGCGCGACCCTTCATGTTTTGACCGTTGTGCCCAATGCCGAGCTGCCGGCTGTGGCAGCTTTGCTGCCGGAAGGTGTTGATCTGCAACTGCGTGAAAACGGTCGCCGTGAATTGCTGGAGCTGGTGAATGAACATGTTCCGCACCAGATCTCCGCTGAAGTCCATGTTGGACAGGGCAAGATTTACCGGGAAGTGCTGAAGGCTGCTGATAAGGCTCAGGCAGACCTGATTGTGATGGCTTCCCACCGCCCGGACTTTACCGATTATCTGATCGGTGCCAATGCTGCTCATGTCACCCGTCATGCCACCTGTTCCGTGATGGTGGTGCGGGAGCCGGCGAGCATTGGCAATACCAGTAATAACAAAGGTTTTGCAGCATGAACAATAACAATAATACGCTGCCACAGTCCGGGATTCTGGCAGGTGCCAACCCGGTTATGGCGATTGGCTCAGCCCTGGTGGTACTGGCCTTTATTCTGTTTACCGTGGCTGATCCGGAGTATGCCGACGGAATCTATAACGCTGCCAAGAATTTTATTGCCCGGGACCTGGGCTGGTATTACATCGGTCTGATGTCGTTTTTTCTGGCTATGTCGGTATGGCTGGTGTTCAGCCGCTACGGCGATATTCGCCTGGGTAAAGACGACGACCGTCCGGAATTCAGCAACTTTGCTTGGTTCTCCATGCTGTTTGGTGCCGGTATCGGTATCGGCATTCTGTTCTGGAGTATTGCGGAGCCAATTTACCACTTCCAGAGCAATCCATTTATTACCGCTGAGAATGCCATGACTGTGGAAGCCGCGCAGATTGCCATGCGTATTTCCATCTTCCACTGGGGGTTGCATGGCTGGGGTCTGTTCGCCATTACCGGTTTGATTCTGGCGTACTTTGCTTACCGTAAAGGTTTGCCTATCACCATCCGTTCCAGTCTCTACCCCATCTTTGGTGATCGTATCTATGGTCCTATCGGTCATGCGGCTGACCTGCTGGCAGTGTTTGGTACGGTATTTGGTATTGCCACGTCTCTCGGCCTTGGTGCCCAGCAGATGAATGCCGGCCTGGATTACCTGTTTGGTTTTGAAGTGTCGACGTCCAACCAGGTGCTGCTGATTGCGGTGATCTCTGTCATTGCCACTGGCTCTGTACTGACTGGCCTGAACAAGGGTATTCGTATCCTCAGCGTGTTCAACATGCAGCTGACCATGGTGATTCTGGGGCTGTTTATTATTCTCGGGCCGACTGCCTATGTACTGGGTGCCTTCTTTACTAACACCGGTGACTACCTGCTGAATGCAGTGTCCCTTGGCCTGTGGGTTGACCCTGACCCCAAGAGTCAGTGGCAGGGTTGGTGGACCATCTTCTACTGGGGCTGGTGGCTGGCCTGGGGGCCATTCGTAGGCATGTTTATCGCCCGTATCTCCAAGGGCCGTACTATCCGTGAGTTTGTGCTGGGTGTATTGGTTGCTCCAACGACACTGGCTGCCTTCTGGATTACCATCTTCGGTAACAGTGCCATGTATCTGGAACTGTTCGGTGACGGTGGTGTGACTGAAGCGGTAAACAACGATATCACCATGGCGTTGTTCAAAACCATTGAACTGCTGGTTGAAAGCAAGTTTGTAGTGGTGATGATGGCTGGTATCTGCACAGTTATGCTGGTGACCTACTTTGTAACCTCTGCCGACTCTGCCACCCTGGTGATCTGTACTCTGGTCTCTATGGGCGATGAACATCCACCAGCTCGTTACCGGGTGTTCTGGGGACTGTCGATTGGTGCTGCTGCTGGGGTATTGCTGTTCGCTGGTGGCCTAAAAGCTCTACAGACCGCTTCCATTGTTGCTGCACTGCCGTTCTCGATCATTGTTCTGCTGGCGGTCTATGGCCTATTCAAAGCACTGCGTGAAGAGCCGCTGCCAGGCCGTGAAGATTATCAGGATGCTGTAGCAGCGAAAGCCTCTCAATAACTCTTGATTTGTTATCTATGACAGGTGCCGCTCAGGTGGCACCTTATTGAAATACTGAAACATTTACCAACAGGTGGGTTATGTCTACACAAGTGGTTCTGCCGCGCATTATGCAGGTCGGTGAAGGTGCCAGTCAGGCACTGCCCGGCATCCTCAGCAGCCTGGGCTGCCAGAGACCATTAATTATCACTGATGCCATGATGGTGCAGCTGGGTTATGTCGCTGCCATCGAAGAAGTACTGGCCGGTGAGAATATGAAGGCCGGTGTTTTCTCGGACACTATCCCTGAGCCGACAGTGGCCTCTATTCAGGTGGGTGTCTCCGCAGCCCGTGAGGGAGATTATGACTGCATCATCGCTCTTGGTGGTGGCAGTCCGATCGACAGTGCCAAGGCCATTGCCATTCTGGCCCAGCACGGTGGTGAGATGCGGGACTACAAATTCCCCCGTATTACCAATGAAGCGGGCCTGCCCATTGTGGCGATTCCCACAACTGCTGGTACTGGCTCGGAAGTGACTCGTTTTACCATCATTACCGATGAAACCTGTGATGAGAAGATGCTCTGCGTTGGCGTGGGCTTTATGCCTGTCGCTGCTCTGGTGGACTTTAATCTCACCCTGAGTGTTCCTCCGCGTACTACCGCTGATACCGGCATTGATGCGCTGACTCACGCTATGGAAGCTTACGTCAGTAAGAAGGCTTCTTTATATAGTGACACCCAGGCGCTGGAAGCTATGCGCCTGATCGCGCCTAACCTGCGCCGTGCTTATCACAATGGTGCTGATAAAGAAGCGCGGGAAGCGATGATGCTGGGCTCCACTCTGGCGGGCGTGGCCTTCTCCAATGCCTCCGTGGCTCTGGTACACGGCATGAGTCGTCCTATCGGTGCGCAATTCCATGTACCCCATGGTTTATCCAATGCCATGTTGCTGCCGGCCGTAACCGAGTTTTCCATCCCCGCTGCGCCGAAACGTTATGCCGATTGTGCCCGAGCTATGGGCGTCGCCAGTGAAAGTGACTCTGATGAGCAGGCTAATCAGAGACTGTTGCAGGAACTGCGGGCCTTGAATGATGAACTGCAGGTGCCTTCGCCGGAGCAGTTTGGTATCGACCGCAATACCTTCTTTGACTCTGTTGCCGTGATGGCGGAGCAGGCATTGGCTTCCGGTTCTCCAGGCAATAATCCACGGGTACCTACCGTGGATGAAATTATCGAAATCTACGGCCAGCTCTGGAATTGAGTACACACCTCACCAGACTGGTTATAGCAGTACCAAACACACAACAGCAGTACCAAACACACAACAGCAGTACCAAACACGCACAGAATAAAAACTGAGGATTGAGTTATGAGCAGCACTGTCGGCCACCTGATTAACGGCCAACTGGTAGAAGACGCCAGAAGTTTCCAGGATGTCTACAACCCGGCCACTGGCCAGCCTGAAAAGAAGGTTGCGCTGGCTTCCAAGGCGACTGTGGAAGAAGCCATTGCTGCTGCGGAAGCGGCTTACCCGGCCTGGCGTAATACCCCACCCATCAAGCGTGCCCGTATTATGTTCCGCTTTAAGGAACTGCTGGAGCAGAATGCCGATCGTATCTGTGAGCTGATTGGTGCCGAACACGGCAAGATTTCCCACGATGCTGCCGGTGAGCTGCAGCGTGGTATCGAAAATGTTGAGTATGCCTGTGGCGCGCCAGAACTGCTGAAAGGTGAGTTCAGCAAGAATGTTGGCCCGAACATCGACTCCTGGAGTGAGTTCCAGCCTCTGGGTGTAGTCGCCGGTATTACTCCGTTTAACTTCCCGGTGATGGTACCGCTGTGGATGTACCCTATGGCGATTGTCTGCGGTAACACCTTTGTCCTGAAGCCATCCGAGCGTGACCCCAGCTCAACGCTGTTTATTGCCCAGCTGTTGCAGGAAGCCGGTCTGCCTGACGGGGTTATGAATGTGGTGAACGGTGACAAAGAAGCCGTTGATACTCTGCTGCATGATCAGCGGGTAGAAGCAGTCAGCTTTGTCGGTTCCACTCCGATTGCTGAGTATATCTATACCACTGCCAATGCCAACGGTAAACGCTGTCAGGCACTGGGTGGTGCCAAGAACCACGCCATTGTTATGCCGGATGCAGATATGGATAACGCGGTTAACCAGCTGCTGGGCGCGGCGTTTGGTTCTTCTGGCGAGCGTTGCATGGCGCTGTCTGTGGCGGTTGCGGTTGGTGATCAGGCCGCTGATGCACTGGTCAGTAAAATGACCGAAGCGATGAAGTCCCTCAAGGTTGGCGCTTACACCAACAGTGAAAACGACTTTGGTCCGGTCATTACCCGTCAGCACCAGCAGAAAGTGGTGGGCTATATCGACAGCGCTGAACAGCAGGGCGCCCAGGTGATTGTTGATGGTCGTAACCCTGAAGTTGATGGCTATGCCGATGGTTTCTTTGTTGGTGGCACCTTGATTGATCAGGTGACACCAGAAATGACCAGCTACCAGGAAGAGATCTTTGGCCCGGTACTGCAGGTTGTGCGGGTGAACTCTATGCAGGAAGCAATGGATCTGATCAATGATCATGAATACGGCAACGGCACCTGCATCTTTACCCGTGACGGTGAAGCCGCCCGTTACTTCTCCGATCATATTAAAGTCGGCATGGTGGGTATTAACGTACCTCTGCCAGTGCCCGTGGCTTACCACAGCTTTGGTGGCTGGAAGCGTTCCCTGTTTGGTGATCTGCATGCCTATGGCCCGGATGCAGTACGTTTCTACACCCGTCGTAAGACCATTACTCAGCGCTGGCCAACTGCGGGTGTGCGAGAAGGAGCACAGTTCTCCATGCCCACTATGAAGTAAAAGAGCAGGCTTTAAAAAACAAAGTCTGATTGTGAGCACTCCTGTCCCTGCACAGGACATTTGGCCACCTCCGGGTGGCCCTTTTTGTTTTAAGAGCGTACCGGTAACAAAAAACTGCTGAAACAGAGGATGGAACAGTGAATACTGCACCGAGTAGTCCGGCTGTGAACACGATAATGAAAAAGCGACTTCCTCCTCTTAACTGGCTGAGATCTTTCGAAGCGTCAGCCCGCAATCTGAGTTTTACCCGCGCTGCTGATGAACTGAACCTCACCCAGGCCGCTATAAGCCAACAGGTTAAAGGTCTGGAATCTCAACTGGGCGTGGCACTGTTTAAACGTTTGCCGAGAGGGCTGGAATTAACGGAAGCCGGTCTGGCTTATCTGCCGGTTGTTCATGAATCTGTTGAACGACTGGCGGCCGCTACTGAAGAGCTTTTTGGTCAGGGGCGGAGCCGGCAGTTAACGGTCAGGGTTAACCTGGTATTTTTTACTACCTGGCTGGCCCCCCGAATGGAGCGTTTTCGAAAACTCTATCCGGATATCGGCATCCGCTTTACCAGTAATATCTGGGTTAAAGAACAGGACAAAGAAGCGGATATGGAGATTCGTTATGGCAAGGGACAATGGCCGGGCCTGAAAGCTGATCGGCTGACAGATGATGAGCTGTTGCCAGTTTGCAGTCCGAAACTCGCAGAACATATTGAACTCCCTACCACTCCTGAACAGCTGGCTGAACATACTCTGTTACATGTGATTGGCTATGAAGAAGGCTGGGGCTACTGGTTCCGGGAAATTGGTCACGAACCCTGTGAGAAAACACCAGGCATGCAATTCGATACACTGATTACCGCTCTGGAAATGGCTATTCACGGGCAGGGTATTGCTCTTGGCCGCACGTCGCTGGTGGAATCCATGCTTGAGGATGGGCGGCTGGTAGCACCGCTCTCTTACCGGGTAAAAACTTCGGAATCATTTTATCTGGCCTATCCATCTCACCAGTACCTTCATCCAAATGCTGGGATATTCCGTGACTGGTTATTAAATGAAAGCCTGACTGAAACTCTCGAGACCGAATGATGAGTGTTAGGTTTTTAAAATTAGAGTGGTTGCGTTAAACCGAAGCTAAGTCATGGTTTCTAGGAATAGGTTTTTCTTCACTTTTTTCACACTCTGATTCCCGAACACTCTTTATCAGTTTCAGGAAATTCATGTCCAAGTCGATCGACCTTGCCCGGGATGGCACCGGCCGAACCCTTTTCCGCTATGCACTTCCTTCAACCATGGCGGTTTGGGTTCTTGCGCTTTATACCATGGTGGATGGTATTTTTGTTGGTCAGGGTGTTGGCCCAGAGGCTCTTGCTGCTGTAAACCTTACCCTTCCTTTTATCAGTGTTCTTTACGCGATTACTATCCTCATCACTATCGGCGCCGCAACTATGGCCGGCTGCAAAAAGGGTGAGGGTGATAATCAGGCTTCCAGCAGAATTTTTTCCATGGCGTTTTATACGCTGACTGTTGTGGGTACCTCTGTTTGTTTAATCAGTTATTTCAATATTGAAACTGTTGCCCGCTTGCTGGGAGCTAAAGGAGAACTGGTCGGGCTTGTTGCGGAATATCTCGGAACCCTGCTGATCTTCAATACCTTTTACATGTTGTCTTATTCGATGGAGGTATTTGTTAAGTTCGACGGTTTCCCCCGCAAGGAACTGTGTGCCATTCTGCTCGCCGCTCTTACAAATATTGTGCTGGATTATATTCTGGTGATCCGTATGGGAATGGGGTTGCGGGGCGCGGCAATTGCCACGGGCAGTGCCCAGATACTGCAGGCCAGCTTACTGATCACCCATTTCTTCTGTGCTAAGGGAACCATTCGCTTTATGCGGGTTATGCCTGCAGCCAGAGAGTTGATGAGTTTCATAAAAGTTGGCATTCCTGACTGTATTACCGAAGTGTCTGCTGGTGTTGTTCTGTTGGCCTTTAATACAGTGATTATGTCCCGACTAAGTGCAGCAGACCTGGCCGCATTCAGTGTGGTGGGTTACGTCAATAACCTGATGATTCTGACTATGATTGGTTTAACTCAGGGTATGCAGCCAATCGTCACTTATTTAAGAGGCTGTGGTCAGAACTGGGAACTGTGGGCTGTTGTTACCCTAACAATTAAAATATCTGTTATCTGTGGTGTGGTGGCTTATCTGGTGGTGTCGTTCTGGGGGAATGAGATTGCGACACTGTTCCTCAATGAACGGGCGATGATAGACCGTTCAGTAAATATTCTGTTGATCTTCGGTTCTGCATTTCTGTTCACCGGGCTCAATATCGTGATTTCCGGGTTCTTCACCGCTATGGAGAAGCCATTCCATGCCGGAGCACTTTCATTATTGCGGGGCATGGTGCTGGTAAGTGTGTTGCTTCTGGTTTTGCCTGAAATTCTCGGTGAAACCGGTATCTGGCTTGTGGCTCCCGCTACTGAGGTTCTGACTTTATTGTGTTCGCTGTTTCTTCTCAGGCAGGAGTCCGTACGTTTGAGGTCAAAAAATAGGTACTTAGCAGTAAAAACAGGTGCTTTTTAAAACCAAAACCTATAGATTGCTGCACGTTGGTTGGGGTGCTGCCCGCAGACTTTGCAGAGCCGGGTGGCTGAGAAAGACCCACAGACCTGAACCAGATAATGCTGGCGTAGGAAACCGACAGGCCTTTCACCCTACCTGATACCGTGTGTTGAAGGTATTCCTTCCTGTCAGCTTCCTCCGCTTTCGGACGGAGCTTCCGACTTTTATGTTTGATATCACTCTCCGTAGTGCCGGGCTGGCCTATGGTGATCACCAGATTTTTGAAAATCTGAATTTAACCTTGGAAGGCGGTCGCTGGACCTGCCTTTTGGGTGGAAGTGGTGTGGGCAAAACCACACTATTGAGAATGATTGCGGGATTAACCGACGCAAGAAATATCTCTACCAGTGGCGAGGTTATCTGTGGTGATAGCCTGCCATTGGAAGGCCGAATTGCCTGGATGTCCCAGCAGGATTCACTGCTTCCCTGGGCCAGCGTGCTGGAGAATGTAACGGTTGGCGAACAATTGCGCAGTCGTTCATTATTTCGAAAAAAGAAACTGGCCCATGATGTACTGGAACGGGCTTTGTCTGTACTGGAACGGGTAGGTCTTGCCGACAAAGCTTCAGTTTTACCCCAGAACCTCTCGGGTGGTCAGCGTCAGCGGGTGGCTCTGGCTCGTACCTTGATGGAAGATCGTCCGGTTGTTTTGATGGATGAACCTTTTGCCGCTGTGGATGCCATCACTCGCCTTGATTTGCAGGATCTCTCCTGCGAACTGCTCACTGGGCGAACTGTGTTATTGATTACTCATGACCCTCTGGAAGCTCTGCGTTTGGGGCACCATGTTTATCATCTCCGCGGGCAGCCCGCGCAATTGACAGACCCCATCGCGCCCCCAGGGCGAACTCCCCGGTCGCTGGAAGATCGTGAACTTATGTCTTTGCAGGGGCAACTTCTGGATCGCCTTCGCCATGAAGAAATACCAGTGGAGGCCAAGCAATGAAAGACTCTTTAAAACCACTGGTGGTATTAGCCGGCCTGCTATTGCTCTGGCAGGCCGTTATTAGCCTATTTGATGTTCCGCCTTATATCATTCCGGAGCCAGGTGCTGTTTTCGACAGAATCATCGAAGATGCCGGATTACTGCTTGAGCATACATTGGTCACATTCTCAGAAATGTTAATGGGGTTGTTTCTGGGGGTTCTGTTTGGGGTATTAATGGCTTTGGTGCTGGTTTATTTCGCCAGAGTGCGTCCATGGCTCTTGCCAATTTTGCTGATTACCCAGGCTATTCCTGTCTTCGCCCTGGCTCCTGTTTTAATGCTTTGGTTTGGTTATGGCATGGCCTCCAAAGTGGTGATGACGGTGCTGATTATCTTCTTCCCCGTTGCCACCTGCTGTTATGACGGCTTACGCCATACTCATCAGGGTTGGCTGGATCTGGCCCATACCATGGGCGGAAACTCCTGGTCTATTCTGCGAATCATTCGCTGGCCCGCGGCGTTACCAGCGTTGGCTTCTGGATTAAGAGTGGCGGTAGTTGTGGCACCTATAGGTGCTGTTGTTGGGGAATGGGTGGGTTCCAGTGCCGGGCTTGGCTATTTGATGCTACAGGCGAATGCACGACTGTGGGTTGATTTAATGTTTGCGGCACTGACTGTTCTGGCTGTCTGCTCCGTTGGCCTCTATTACCTGACGGATTCCCTGTTGCGCTGGTTAATTCCCTGGCAGGAAAACACGGCTCACTGATTTTGCGGTTGATCTGAGAGAGAAAACAAAATGATGAGAAAATTCGCAGTACTGGTTCTGGGGTTAATAATGCCGCTTGCGGTAATGGCGGCTCCCCAGAAGCCGGAAGAGTTAAAGCTGATGCTGGAATGGTTTGTGAACCCAGACCATGGCCCGATTATTATTGCCCATCAAAAGGGGTACTTTGATAAAACTGGAGTAAAGGTCACTATCCAGGAGCCAGCAGACCCTGACCTTCCGCCTAAACTGGTTGCGGCAGGAGATGTTGATCTGGCGGTATATTACCAGCCAAGCCTGATCCAGGGCGCCAGTGATGGGCTGCCACTGTCCTGGGCCGGTTCACTGGTGACGACGCCTCTGGATGGGTTGATTGTATTGGCGGATGGTCCGATCAAATCACTGGCGGATATGAAAGGGAAATCTATCGGCTTCAGTGTCAATGGTTCTGAGAAGGCCATTCTCGATACCATGCTTGCACCTTATGGTTTGGGCTATAACGATGTCAAAATGGTGAATGTGGGTTGGAACCTGTCTTCATCTCTGATGACTGGCCGCGTCGATGCACTGCTTGGTGCCTATCGTAACTTCGAATTGAACAGCCTTGAACTGCACAAGAGCAAAGGCAAAATGTTCTATATGGAAGAAAATGGTGTACCTCCTTACGATGAGCTGATTTATATCGCTAACAGTAAAACGGCTAATAAAGAAGCAATTCGTCGCTTTTTGACAGGCGTTGAGCTGGGAGCTCAATTCATTATCAATAATCCGGATGAAGCCTGGGAAATCTTCAAGAGCTATAACCCGGATACACTGGATAACGAACTGAACAAACGTGCCTGGAGAGATACCGTAAATCGTTTTGCTCTGCGCCCGGCTGCTGTTGATAAAGGTCGTTATCAGCGTTACGCAGAATTCTTGAAAAAGCACGGGGAAATAAAGCAAGTGCCGGATATGAATGCACTGATGTTACAGCTTTATTAATAATCCTGATTGTGCGGATAAAGTGCTGTTGTTTTCAGAAAACTTTATCCGCTTCAGGCTTTCAGTTTTCTCCATTGTTGTTTCTCACCAACTAAATCCATAGCCAACCCCGCCACCTTTTACCGAGCTGGCAATACCTGCCTTAATCTGAATCAAGTGCTGCTTATCACTCCCCCATTTCTGGGAATAACCGGCAGCGAACGCTGTCTTGTTGGCATTGTTTGCTACCCCAAAACCAATCATTCTGGGCTGGTCGATTGTTTGCGGAACCATTGCTAGAGCACTGGCTAGCGAAGCACTGTTACGAGACCGGTTGTCGTATTTGTCCAGCCTGTTGCAGGCAGAACATCCAGTATCAGCTTCTTTTTGAATATCCTGCACTTCTTTGGCTAAAGGAGATACAGAACTCTGCACCTGTTGTACGTCAGTTTGCAGGTTACTAACGTTTCCCTGGATCTGCTGTAAGTTGCCCTGAATGGGCGCAAGTGAGTCATTGACCTGTTTCAGTTCAGATTCAAGTGGGTTAACCGTTTCGATAATATAAGTCTTGGTGGCAAACTCGCCGACTTTAGTCTGGTTGTTTACATCCCATATATCTTTGTTTCCCTGGTTTGTACCTCTGAATATTTCCCCAGTTTTCATATCCACACCAATAGCGTATTTCTTGGCTCCTGCATCGTCATAAATACCACCTCCGGTACCCGTTCGCACAATGTCGGGAACATCTGCTTGAAGATATGAAGAGCACAAGAAGAATGCCGCCGCAGCTGAAACGGTATGGAATACACGGGAAAACATTGTGGGCCTCCGGTCGACAAAGCCGGCAAGCATAGCTTAAGCCGCCCAGCAGTGAAGAATATTGAAGTAAATGACTCTTCTTACAGGGGCTAATTCCTGTGCCGAATACCCCAGAGGTAAAGGTATTAGATCACTGCTAGGTTTACTGAAGAACAGGGGAAAGTTGAAAGAGGCAGGGAGCATGTTTAGTCGTTTTATTTATGCGCAAGTTATGGCGCTGGCCTTGGTAGCCTTTGGGGCTAACCACAGTTTTGCCATGACTGTCGATTTCAACAGAATTGCTCAGTTAGAGGACAGATCCAGGCCAATTTTAATCGCTACCCAGAGCCTGCATGCGATGGGTTACATAGCTTATGCAGATACACTCTCCAGAATTATTCTAGATAAGTTCCCTGATCAAAAAGTGAGAATTCTGGTAGAAGTCGGCAGTGGTGAGAAGTTCAAGGATCTGAAAGGACGGTTTGCTTTTCACCCCAGCGCGGACGTGAAGATTGGCACAGCTAAACAGCTGGAAGGTATTACTGAGGACTGGATTCTTTCATCCTTACTTACGATCTTTGCGGTGGAGCGCCCCACGATAAATCTTCCTGAGGAGAGTCAATACAACTGTTTTGTTGTTTTTAAAATTGACTATTCAGGCATTCCTCTTGATGAACAAGGGCGCTGTTTTGGAATTATGTGGCCTGGGCTTGGGGATAAAAAAGATGGAATTCTGGTGGCACCATCAATTCTAGAAGAATTAAGTAAGCGTAAAAGCCGTGTCTTTAAAAAACACTTTAGCCGTTTGCTAAGAGAAAAACCGGCGTTAAAAAATGCACTGGCTGGAGCCAGAGCACCGTTCAGTCTTTTCAGCTTTCCTTATCGCTTTTATATGGTCTACAAGCACTTTGGTTTGGGTGAGTATGTTGGTTATGTCGCCATGTTAGATAAGGAGCCATGGATACTCACGAATGAAGATTTAAGTGGTGAGTCGAGGCTTAGCCAATCAGTTGTTGAAAGTATTGTTTTGAGATTAAAGGGCACAGGTGTATCTGAGATCGACTATATAGATCTGGAGCATAATAACAGGCGCACTATCAATACCAATGGCGGAGGTAGTCGTACAGTACATCTGGTACGTCTGCCCCGTATTAATGATGATATGGCGTATTCATCACTGTTTTACTTTTCCCAAAACCCTGTTGGAGTTACCGGAAACAGAAGCCTTATGAATGCTTTGGCGATGGGGAAGGTGCCTGATTACTCTTCCCCCTGGCATTGGCAGAATGAATTTTATGATCACCTTGGAGTGCTTTTTAATTCACCAGAATTGAAGAAGTACTTCGATGCTACATATCACAACAAAGCTGAGCATTTTCGAGCTTATCGTAAGTCAGCCCAAAGCCGGAAAGTGCCGTACGACCTGAAAAGTATATTGGCCAATTACAAACTCTTAGAGGTTGTGGAGAAGTTTGTAGAAAGTCCTGAACGCTAGTGCTTTTGGATGGCTGTACTGGCTGTACTGGTAACCATAAGTGCTAGATCTTCTCCTCTGCGCCTGTACGCCAGCCAGGGAGAAACGATAAGCTCAGGTGCATTGTCAGCTTTTATTTCCGCAAAGCCATAACGGCTGTAGAAGGCGACGAGATGATTGTAGGGGTAACACCATACTGGTTGCCCCAGTTCAGGTAGGCAAGCTTCTAATAACTGGCCGCCTACGCCTTGTCTTTGTAGGCTTGTTGCAACCCACAAACCACGTAACAGCAGATAATCACCTTTAGCGGTGAAACGTACAGCCGCAACTATTACCTGCTTCTGTCTGGCGACGTAAACGATATCATCCCGACCACATTTGCCTTTATGGCCGTTAGCTTTATAAAACCGGTTAACCAGCCCAAGCTGGTCACCGGTGATTTGTGAAAAACTGAGGTTGTCCACGGAATTAAATAAAGGTATCCAGCCAGGGAGTTTCCGGCAGTTGTTCCAGCTTGGCGATGTATTGCTTGGTGTTGAAGGGTTTGCCACTGCTCACCATCTTTTCCATTTCCAGACCCAGAGCGCAGGCCATCATTTCAATGGCTTCCTCTTTGTCTGTGCCGGTCATTACCAGTCGCATCAGCTGTTCTTTAACTTCGATGGGGTTGCCTTCTTCCAGCTGGTTTTCAACGATGGTTTTCAGCTGCTCACCGTCCAGCAGTTCTTCTGTTTCAGACATCGGAGTTCTCGATAAAAAGATGGCGCCATCATAGACAAAACCCGGTCTGATTACGACCGGGTGCTGGCTGTCATTACACAGGCGGTGGTGTTGTCAGCAACATCTTTTAGTGGGGCTCCGTATGCGGACTTTTTGGCTGTTGCCAAAATGAAGTTCACTACATATCTGGCAACTTGATCCGGATTTAACTTTTTCTTGGAAACAAGATGGTGAACAAGTTTGCCCAGATGCTCGGTTATGGCGAATTCTGTAACACCATCGCTGACAACAACAATCGTGTAAGCCCGGTCTTTCTCCATTGGTAAATGAGTGAGCTTTGATCGGGCGGATAAACCAATAAGAGACTCATTACCGAGCCCTCTGGCGTTCATCACCATATTGCCCAGCCTGTCGGGGCCTGTTCTTCGGGAGCCTTTGTAAAGAGTGCCATTCCTTTTCTTTATTCCTTTTTGGAAATTTTTATCCTCTACTGCCATGTCAGTCGTAAGCTGGGTTACGTGGCCCAGATCATCAACAACAATCGCCCGGGAATCCCCAAGGTTGATGCCGTAAATCGTGTCGGCAGATACAAAAACGCTGCAGGCCGTGGAGCCAGATGTCTGACATAGACCTTCCTGCTTAATTCTGTGGTTGGTATCAACCATGGCTGTTTTCGCCATGTTATACATCATAAGTTCTGTAGCATCTGGAGCCGCATATTCTTCCAGTCGTTCTTTGCTTTGCTCAGGCCATAATTTGCAGGCCGCTTCTGCTGTTTGCGCACCGTTGTGACCATCACAGAGCGTGACCGTATGAAATAGGTGGTTTGGTGTCAGGGGATTATTGATCTCGGCAAAACAGTGTTTATCTTCCCGATACTCCTGTTTGCCGTCATGGGTAGCCCATCCGGCAGAGCAATTGGAAGATTGAGGGTAACTGCCAGACTGTGTTTCAGCTAAGTCCGTAGGTGTATCGCCCCAGTCAATATAGTCATCCACCATTCGTGAAAAATTTTGATAGTAATCACGGTTACGGTGATCAACCCAGTTTCTTGATTCTTGCTCCTGTTGCTCGATTGCTGCTTGAGTAGCTGTTTCTATTCTTCGATGAGCTTCGTCTTTATCAATACAAATCCGGTACTCCAGATTCAGAAATTCTTCGATCTTGAACTCATCACCTTTCAGTGGAACTGGTTGACCTTTGACCTTGCCACTGATTGTTGGACAGTGTTCAGGCTCTAAGAAAACAATCTTGCCAGCGGTATAAGCCGTTTTACCTTTGCGCTCAACTGGGCAGGCTTCAATTGTTAAATCACCACAATAAGGAACTGTATGTACAGTTCGAAAGCTGTGGTGCTTCACTGCCGTTTTTGATGCTGTGACGGGTAATGGAGGCAACTCCTGTGGTGTCTCTTTAGACGATACTGAATGCATGGCTCACCTGCTGCATATTTTTGCGAAATAAAGAGTTATCGACAGAGTGAATTCCAGAAGGTTGACTTGTTGTTATCTAAGCTGACAACTTTGTTAGCTGATAGGTGTTTGTTTCTTCTATATGCGTGGAAAGAGTGGCTATTCTGTAAAGAATCTGATTGCTAGAAAGCAGCTGGCAAGGTAGTCTGCCTCGCTTTTGTATCCGGCAGGCACTCAGCACCGGAACATTCCAAATAGAAAAGATCTGACAGGACACGAATTTGATCACAACAGCCAATATCACCATGCAGTTCAGCGACAAACCGCTGTTCGAAGATATCTCCGTTAAGTTTGGTGACGGTAACCGTTATGGATTGATTGGTGCCAACGGTTGTGGCAAATCCACCCTGATGAAAATCCTTGGCAGTGAGCTGGAGCCTTCCGCTGGTTCTGTTTCTCTCGCTCCTAATACCCGTATGGCGAAGCTAAATCAGAACCAGTTCGCTTACGAAGAGTACAGCGTGATTGATACCGTACTGATGGGCCACGCGGAACTGTGGAAGGTAAAAGCTGAGCGTGATGCTATCTATGCGAAAGGCGACATGTCTGAAGAAGAGGGCATGCGTGTTGCCGATCTGGAAGTCCAGTTTGGTGAAATGGATGGTTACTCCGCTGAAGCCCGTGCCGGTGAATTGCTGTTAGGTCTGGATATTCCTCTGGACCAGCATTACGGCTCAATGAGTGCCGTTGCACCCGGTTGGAAACTGCGTGTGTTATTGGCACAGGTGCTGTTTGCTGATCCAGATATCATGTTGCTGGACGAACCGACCAACAACCTGGACATCAACGCTATCCGCTGGCTGGAAGACGTGCTGAAGCAGCGCGACTGCACCATGATTATCATCTCTCACGACCGTCACTTCCTGAACAGTGTCTGCACACATATGGCGGATCTGGATTACGGTGAACTGCGCATGTTCCCAGGTTCCTACGATGAGTATATGACCGCCGCTGAACAGGCTCGGGAACGTATGCAGGCGGACAACGCCAAGAAGAAAGCCCAGATTGCGGAACTGCGCACCTTTGTCAGCCGCTTTTCTGCCAATGCTTCCAAGGCCAAGCAGGCTACATCCCGCCAGAAGCAGCTTGATAAAATCAAACTGGAACAAATGAAACCTTCCAGCCGCCAGAGCCCATTCATCCGTTTTGATCAGGAAAAGAAACTGTTCCGAAACGCTCTGGAAGTCAATGGTCTTTATCAGGGTTATGAAGAACCATTGTTCAAAGATGTGAACATGCTGGTGGAAGTGGGTGAGCGCATCGCCATTATCGGCCAGAATGGTATTGGTAAAACCACACTGCTGCACACACTTGCAGAAAAGATGGCGCCTAAGGGTGGTGAGGTTAAGTGGTCTGAGAATGCCAATATTGGTTACTACGCTCAGAACCACAGCGAAGATTTCGATATGGATATGAATCTGTTCGACTGGATGAGCCAGTGGCAGAACGAGGGTGAAGACGAACAGACCATTCGTGGAACCCTTGGGCGTATGTTGTTCTCCCAGAGCGATATCAAAAAGTCCGTTAAGGTTATTTCCGGTGGTGAGCAGGGCCGTATGCTGATTGGTAAACTGATACAGCAGAAGCCAAATGTTCTGCTGCTTGACGAACCAACCAACCACATGGATATGGAAAGTATCGAATCCATCAATCTGGCGCTGGAAAACTACCCAGGTACACTGATTTTCGTTTCTCACGACCGTCAGTTTGTATCGTCTCTGGCGACCCGGATCATTGAGATCACTGAAAAGGGTGTAAATGACTTCCACGGTAATTACGATGATTACCTGAAGAGTCAGGGCATTGTTGAAAACGCCTGATCTGATTGATTAAGTCATTATAAGAAGCCCCGTACAACAAATAGCTGTACGGGGCTTTTTTATGCCGTAGTAGTCCTTATAACCCTCTTGCCTTTGCCCACTTATGATGTGCGGATATAAAACCTCAGGTGTAGAGAATTTAAAGGAATGTCGGCAAGCTGCTCTCTTCTGCAACGTTATCAAACTGAACTGGGAAAGCTTTTAAAGCTCTCCCTGCCCATTATTGGCGCGCAGCTGGCTGCCGCCGGTATGACGTTTGTTGATGTCAGTATGGCAGGGCAGTACTCATCACTGGATCTGGCTGCCGTTGCCATTGGCTCGAGTATTTGGGGGCCGACGTTTTATCTGATTCGTGGCGTATTGATGGCTATTACTCCTATTGTTGCCCAGTTGTTTGGCGCACAGAGCTACCGGGAGATTCGCCATAAAACCCGTCAGGGAGTCTGGGTCGCGTTGTTTATGTCTCTACTGGGATGGGCCGTTGTGTTATCCCCCGGAGCATTTCTGGATGACATGAATGTTAATCCGGATATCGCTGATCTCGGGCAGAGTTATTTGCAGGCACTGGCTTTTGGTATTCCCTCTATGTGTCTGTACCAGCTGATGACCAGTTATTGTGAAGGGTTGTCCGATACACGAGCGCCGATGATTATCGGGTTGATCGCTTTGCTTATTAATATTCCTGCTAACTATGTGTTGATCTACGGTAAGTTCGGTCTACCCGCTCTCGGTGGTGTAGGGTGCGGTTATGCGACAGCGATTTGTTTTACCCTGATGGCATTAATGATGTTCTTTTACATCAGGCATAGCCAGAAACACACTCAGAGTGGTCCATTCCGGCACTTTGAGTGGCCGGATTTGCGCTCTATCTGGGATCACCTCCAACTTGGTTTGCCCGTAGGTATCGCGCTGTTTATTGAAACAACGATTTTTGCCGTTATCGCACTGTTGATAGGGAATCTGGGAGTATCTATTGTCGCAGGGCATCAGGTAGCGCTGAATGTTGCCAGCCTTATGTATATTATTCCTGTCAGTCTTGGTGCTGGCGTGACAATTATAACAGGACAGCACCTAGGGGCAGGAAAGCCTTATGAGGCTTCGTTTACCAGTTTCTCCGGTATATCGACCGCTCTGATTTTTGGTTTGCTTATAGCCTCAGGGATCGCTTTTTTTGCTGAGAATATAGCCAGCATTTATTCACGGGATTCGCATGTTATTGCCCTTGCGGCAGAGTTAATGTTATTTGCCGCAATTTACCAGATAGGAGATTCCATTCAGCTGGTTGCCGTTGGTGCTCTGCGTGGTTACAAGGACACCCGGGTGCCTATGTTTCTGATGATGTTTTCCTGCTGGGTTATTGCATTGCCACTTGGTTACTCGCTGGGTATGACCAACATTTTTTTTGAAGCAATGGGCCCCCATGGATTCTGGATCGGTCTGGTTTCAGCATTGTCTACCTCTGCCATTCTGAATTTTTACCGGCTGCGGAAAATCAGCAACCGGGTGATTCAAAAACATAACCAGCAAGGGAGTGCTGGCCTCAATAGCCCGATGACTTCTGGTATTGCTGCCTGATAGCTTTAGAGTTTGTCAATTCAGCAACGTACGAAGCTGACCCCGCAGTTGGGATTTAATGACTTTGCCCGTTGCTGTGTGGGGAAGTTCATTGATAAATACGACTCTGTCCGGATGCATCCATTCGGGCAATTTTCCTTGATACCACTCCAATAACTCTTGTTCATCCAGAGTTTTGTCTTTCTTCTTAACGGCAATAATGAGAGGGCGTTCTCCCCAGGTTTCATCGGGCATAGCAATGGCTGCAGCTTCGGTAATATCCGGGTGAGCCATTGCCAGGTTTTCCAGTTCGATGGAGCTGATCCACTCACCGCCAGATTTAATAACGTCTTTGGCTCGATCAGTGATTTGCAGGTAGCCATCTTCATCAATGGTGGCAATGTCACCAGTGTTCAGCCAGCCATCGCTGTCATGGGAACTGGTATTAGGAGACTCTTCCCCTTCACCAAGATATCCACTGCAGATGGCATAACCCCGCACAAAAAGAATGCCTGGGTCTTTGCCGTTGTGGGCAACTGGATTTCCGTTGTCGTCTTTCAGCTTCATTTCCACGCCAAAAGCGGAACGACCCTGCTTGCAGCGTAAATCCATTTTTTCGTCGTAAGACAGTTCGGTACGTTTCTCGGCCTGATTTAACGTGCCAAGTGGGCTGAGCTCGGTCATGCCCCAGAGATGAACGGTATCTGCACCGTAAACCCGTAACAGGGTGTCCATAATATGGCGAGGACAGGCAGTGCCACCTGTGTAAATCCGGTTCAGGCTATCAATGCGTTTAGCGCTTGATTCCAGATAATGAACCAGCGCCAGCCAGATAGTGGGAACACCAAAAGCCACAGTGACCTGTTCTTCTTCTATTAACGCCTGCAACAGTTCGCCATTACCCATATGGGGGCCGGGGAGAACCATTTTTGCCCCTGCCATAGCGGCGGAATAGGGAATGCCCCAGGCATTCACATGAAACATAGGCACAACCGGCATCACCACATCCTGCTCGTTGAGGCCAATTGTCGCCGCAATATTGCTCATTAATGTGTGCAGAACCGTGCTGCGATGGCTGTAAAGCACACCTTTAGGGTGGCCTGTCGTTCCGGATGTGTAGCAGAGTGAGCTGGCGGTAGTTTCTGGGAACTCTGGCCATTCATATTGATCGCTGGCTGGTGCGATAAGGGTTTCATATTCAATCGCTCCGGGAAGGCTGGTTTGAGGAACGTCTCCATTGTTACCGAGAATAATAAACCCCTTCACTCTGGGGATATTAGGAAGAATTTTTTCCAGAAGAGGAATGAAATCGACTGAGGCGAACACCCAGCTGTCGCCCGCATGGTTAGTTATGTAAGTGATCTGTTCTTCAGACAGACGCGGGTTAATGGTGTGACAAACGCTGCCGGAACAGGCGACAGCATAATAGATTTCTATATGACGGTTATCGTTCCAGGCCATGGTGGCAATACGATCACCGGGGCGTATATCAAGCTCTGCCAGAGCATTGGCTAGTTTACGGGTACGCTGGAAGGTTTCTGCAAATGTTGTGCGATGACGTTTGCCTGCACCATTAACGGAAACAATTTCCTTGTCAGGCCAGGTGCGTTCTCCGTGAAGCAGGATATCCCGTATCAGAAGAGGGCGATCCATCATAATGCCGGTAAGTGGGGAAGAAACCACAGCGCCACCATTTTGATTATTAAAAACAACAGACCTTCAAAAAGTAGTTGTCAGAACCCTAAACTCAAGCACAGATACGGACTGTGCGAGTTGCCGCTAACTGGCGTATGATGTGCCGCTTTTCATCACCTCTGAATATAATGTCCCGACCTGACAGTTCTTCTGCGCCTTTCTGGCATACCAAATCCCTGACCGAGATGACCCGGGAAGAGTGGGATTCTCTCTGTGATGGCTGTGGACGTTGCTGCCTGAACAAGGTGATTGATGACGATGACCGAATTCACACTACCGCTGTGGCCTGCAAACTGTTGGATTTAAACAGCTGCCAGTGCAAAGACTTCCCTAATCGCTGGCACTATGTGCCGGACTGTATCCGTTTTACCGCAGAAAACCTGGAAGAAAATCTGAAATGGCTGCCCGACAGCTGTGCTTATTTGCTGTTACTGAAAGGTTATGATCTGCCAGAGTGGCACCCGCTGGTAACCGGTGATCCCAACAGTGTTCATGAAGCAGGTTTCTCAGTACGGGGTATGGCCGTTTCCGAAGAAGAGTGGCCAGACCCCGATGAGTGGCACCAGCTGATTATTGTGACTGAGGAAGAGGCCGAATCCTGACCTTCATGGCTACCCGGGTCACGGTTATTCTGTGAGGTGTATTTAAGGTTGCAACTCCGGTGTTGGTGGCAATATCAATATTTGGGGCTTTATCAGATATCAGTATCCGCTTCACAGACTCTGCGCTGGCCAGTTCCCTGAAGGAGAGTGGGGTATCGCTGGCCATCATATCCAGCTCCCTCAACCCGTCAGCTTCCTCAAGAATATTCAGCATTAGGGGAACCATAGTGGTTACAGTTCTCGTGATACCTACAACCTGAATACTGTTGGCCAGTAATGCTGGGATATAGGTGGGGGCTGCGACTGGCAGCACGGTGAATTGTTTATCGCTGTATTCTATCCACCGGGTCTGATCATCTTGTGATAACTGTTCAAATCCTTGCACCAGATCTTTGCCCTGATCGGGGGTATAAACCCGGCTCAGGGCTGCGAGAAGCCCGATAGCCTGAGATTTCCTGATCGCAGAATTTCCTATTTCTTCGGGGGAGTTATCTTTGGCTGTCTGCTGGTCATCCTCTTCTGGAAGAACATCATCAGCAGTTCTGTCACTTGCTATGCCCAAGTTTGTTGCTCTGGCGGCTACATATTCGCGGAGTTCTACCGGGGTGTCTGGGTTGCTGCTATATCTCGCCATTATGCTGAATAGTTCACCCAGGGCTTCATAGGTATTCTGGTCGAGGTAAACAGACCCTTTGGGCACTATGTGACCACGGAAACTGCTGATATTGATGACCCAGTGCAGTATCCACAGCCTTCTTTTCTCGTCGCAGTCTTGAGTGCAGGCCAGGCGACGATAATTTTTAAACATGGCTTGTGAACCTTCGCCGTAGAGCATGTGGCGAAGATTGCTGTCGGGCAGGAAAATTGTTTTGAATTTCTCCTCGGTCTCTGGGTATTTTGCAATTACCTGCCTTGCTAGCGGATAAATGGATGCAGCGTGTAGGGCCGTTTGTGCCAGAAACTGATTACTGTCTGAGGGGATGTTTTTCAGAATAACATCCGCCCTTTCCCGGGCCTTAGGAGAAAGTGCTACGGCATGGATAATGGCGGCCGCCTTGAGAACTTCGAGTGATTCTTCACTCAACGCTTTAAACTCATTTGAGATTTTTTTGAAATCCTCGTAGGAAAGGAAAAGCTGTTCACCAGACAATTGCGGTGTCACAAAGGCTCGATAGTCCTTTTCTGTGCCCGATCTCAGCAGCTGAAGGTTATAAAGCCGGGACAGTGCTCTCGGTATTTCCCTGTGAATAGTTCCGGTTTTTTGTTTGGCTCTGTAAACAATATCCATTTCCGGAGTACTGACAGGATTTTCCAGAACCCAGCTGAGCTGCTGCACCTGTTCATCAGTAATTTCCAGCGATGGGCCGAAAACTTCTTGGATAAATCGATAAACTTTGTTTTCCGGAGCTTCCACAACAGGCAAATTTGCCATAAGGGTAAACAGCGCCAGGAATCCCGGAGCTAGGAGAGAGGATTTCAGTTTCATGGCAATACCTGCCGTACTTCACTCATTAAAGGTGCAGAGAGCATAGACGTTGATTTGTGCGGGCAGGTAACGAACTGTTAATACCTAAATGGTAACTTCAATAAATGCAAGCAGGTCGTTGGCTGGACTATATATGTTTCAGAGATAGAGTGGCCATATTGACCTATGGTGGCGGAGTCAGACTGTATGGGAAAATATATTCCTGATGCCATTCGGGCATCAGATTATGCAATATCAGTCCTGTGCTGGTTTGGATTTGTAGCTTGATATCCTTCCCATCGAACAGGCGTTTTAGAATTTCAGTGCGAGCAAGCTCTTTGAAAGACAGTGGTGTCCTGTAATCCAAAAGGTTAAAGCTACGAAGGTTGGCGGCGTATTCTTCCAGATTAAGGAGTAGCGGAACAATACGTCTGACAGTTTCCCTGATACCCACTAAAGCAATGGCATTGTTTAGAACTGACGGTATATAGCGTGGTGTGTTGGGTCGAATGATCAGGGCCCCATAACTGAGTAAAATCAGGATTTGGGTGGACCAATGGCCTCTGGTTATTTCAAACTGCTTCTGACTGTATCGGAACCAGCGTTGCTGGTCATTTTCTGAGAGTAACTGGAAACCTTCTTGCAGCTGCTGAATATCACTGGGGCTGTGCAAATCCGCACGCGTTGCCAGCAAAGCCATCGCCAGATTTTTGTCTGAAACCGTGTGGCTTTCAGTCAGCCCCAGTGTTTCAGCTCTAATGGCTAGATACCGTTTTAGTTCATCATAAGGATGGAATAAACCATAATGAAGCATACTATTGATCACTCTCAAGAGTGAGAGCAGCATAGTTGCTCGTCGATGATCAAAATAAATTGATCCTTTTGGGGATAGGTGTCCCTGCAATCCTGACATGTTTGCTATCCAGTAAGAACTCCAAAGGTTGAAGGTTTTCTGGGCGCAAGGGCAAGCCACAAGGCTATGGAAACTTGAAAACATATCCTGAGTCCCTTCCGCAAACATCATATGTTGAAGATGGGAGTTTGGGGAATAAAGTCGGTGTAAGTTCCTTTCAGCACCAGGGAAATCTGTGCTCAACTCTTTGGCCAACGGGAATATGGCTGCAGGATTTATTGCAGTTTTTTCAAGAAAGTTGGTACTGTCTTTTGTCGTGGGTAGGCGGGTATCAACCACAAGGTGGATATGATCCTTAACCTGGTGCATTGTTGATGATAAGGATGCTGAGTTAATGATTGTTGCGACCCGGACAGTTACATATTCTTGTTCGTTCAGGTTTATGACTGGTTCAGCCAGCTTCTGAAACTGTTCCCAGGTTAAGGGAGTGACTTGCTGTTCAAGCTGTGGAGTGATGAATAACTGGTAATCCCGTTCAGACCCCGAGCGCAGCCTGTCTAGGTTATATAGCCGTGAAAGTGCCCTCTGCACTTCTGGATGCATGGCCGAAGGGTCGTAAACAGCATAATCATCTGAGGTTACTTCTGGACTGCCTATAGCCCAGCTAAGTTGATTCACCTCAGTCTCAGAAAGAATCAGTGAGTCCGCAAATATAAATCTAATGTAATCGTTGATAGCTTGCTCAGAGACTGTTTTCTCAGCGGCAACAACCCCCGGTTTCAATGTAATAAATGAAACGGTAAGGATGGATATAGCCCGCAGCAGGTAAAGCTTGTTAAGACGGGATTGGATCATTACGGCCTGTTGCCAGCTACCCCAAAAAATACTTAGAGAAGCTTAGATTCAAACCGTAATAAAAAAAGTTACTAAGTGTTATCGGGTGTTTATTTTGTTTGTGGCCGAGGAAAACCCGAGAGAATAAGCTGTACGGTTTTATTGATATTTACTATGCGCTCGTCCGGCGTTGAGGTTTTATCCAGCCGGGCCCAGCTACTGCCTCGCCAGATCAGTTGCCTGGTTTTCGGGTCGATAACATCAATGATTAAAGTGCCTTCATCGTAATAACGTGTGCGGGTTTCCACAGAGAAACCGGCTGACCACGGATAATAGCCGTAACCAAAGTGAGAACCTGTCTGGTATTGTTCCTGACGGTTTTCTACCATCATGGAATCATGTACGAGGAAGTCGGCTTTTTCATGATCAGCAACAGGGCGGAACCCTTTTTGCTGTAGTGTTCTGTCAACGGCTGTATGAATACGCTGCTGTACCAGAGCCTGTTTGTTATAGGCCTCATCTTTTTCATTACCGCTGAGCCAGGAATAGGTTTTCAGGTTATTCAGAGGCTGGTTTGGGTCATAGTCCCAATTTACATTGGAAGCACAGCCTCCTAAAAAGGCCAGTGTAAAAATAACAAACAGGAATCTTGAGGATGTCAGCATGGTTGAAAATCCAGACCAGATTTCAAGGCTGACAGAGAATAGTTGAAGGTGGGAAAAAACAATAACGGCATCGCCTGTTAGCGATGCCGTTAAGTAGAACTATAGAGTTACAGTTTTACCAGAACACGGCCAGTCACCTGACCATTGGTAATTGCTTCCGCCTGTTCAGCAACATCTTCCAGAGCAACTTCAGTACAGGCCTGTTCAAAGAAAGATTCTGGCAACAGTTCAACCAGACGGTTCCAGGCAGTCATACGACGTTCCAGCGGGCAGTAAACAGAATCAACACCCAACAGGTTTACGCCACGCAGAATAAATGGCATCACGGTTGTAGGCAGATCAAAACCACCGGCCAGACCACAGGCTGCTACAGAACCACCGTAGTTTACCTGAGACAGAACATTAGCCAGCAGCTGGCTGCCGACAGTGTCTACCGCACCTGCCCAGAATTGTTTGTCCAGTGGGCGACCTTTCTCGGTAAACTGGCTGCGAGGCAATACACGATTGGCACCAAGTTCCTGCAGCAAAGGTGTGTTTTCTTCACGGCCAGAAACGGCTGCAACCTTGTAACCCAGTTTAGACAGCAGAGACACGGAAACACTGCCCACGCCACCACTGGCACCGGTTACCAGAATTTCGCCGCTTTCAGGCGTGATACCGGCATCTTCCAGAGCCATTACACACAACATAGCGGTCAGGCCCGCGGTACCAATAGCCATGGCTTTTTTGCTGTCCAGACCTGTAGGCATATTCACCAGCTGGCTGGCTTTTACCCGAGCCTTGCCAGCCATACCGCCCCAATGGTTTTCACCCACGCCCCAGCCAGTCAGGATAACCTTGTCGCCTTTATCAAAGGAGGTGTTATCGGAATGAGCTACAGTACCAGCGAAATCAATGCCGGGAACCATAGGGAAGTTGCGAATAATCTTGCCTTTACCAGTAACCGCAAGACCATCTTTGTAGTTCAGGGAGGAGTACTCAACATCTACCAGAACATCGCCTTCCGGCAAGTCGCCAACTTCCAGCTGTTTCACAGAGGACAGGGTTTTGTTGTCTTCTTGTTCCAGTACCAGTGCCTTGAACATACGACATTCTCCAGATGTTAAGTGATAAATCCTGAGGCCTAGGATGATAGACCGTATAGGATGTGTAAATAGTTGAAAAAACCTAAACTTATTTTAATTTATAAAAATCACGAATAGTTTTTATAACTCTTTGATAGGGCCATTGGCTTAAAGTTCCAAACCCTGGCAGCGAGCGCCCACGAACTTTTTGCAAAACCGGTTCAGGGATGCCACAAAGAAATCGGGCTAGAGTCTCTGACTCCGATTGTTGCTCCAAAATTGTACTGAGTTTATCTGTATAGGGCTGGAGCAACTGCTGGATATTCACAGAGTCTGCTGGTGGATTTAAAGGTGGTGTGGGGAACGCAACCGCTACCTGCCGACAGGCTGAGCAATGCCCACACTGTGAAGGCGTGTTGTGATCACCAAACCATTGGGCCAACTGGCTGGTCAGGCACTCTTCGCTTTCAAACAAAGCTATCATTTCGTGAATTCGTTGAATTTCGCTCTGTTCTTTTTTCTTAAACAGTTGATGGAGTGTGTCAGTTAATTCATTCAGTACAAAGTGATTGCCGATAACCTGATACACCTCGGTCATCTGTTTGCTTTCCAGAACAATCCAGTTCTGTTCCTGAAAATAATCCAGTGCCTTGATCACTCGGCTGCGATCGGTTTGCCCTCCCATTGAGTTGTAACTCTGGCAGAAACTGTCGATATCCAGCGTGCCCCAGGTGCGGGCCATGCGTACACTTCTGAGCAGGGCTTCAACAAATTGTTGCCTTTCTCCCTGAAAGTGTTCAGCCAGTTGGTCGGGTTGGATGACATATTGCAGTCGGTATTCAGCAAAGTAACTGTACAAAGGACGAATTACGCCCTGCATTTCCAGATACACCAACAGGGTTTTCAGAGGCAGAAGTCGTATATTGGTTGATGATGACAGCTGGTTCATCATTACTTCCCACTGAATGCCAGCGTCGCGAATCTGCTGCAAAACCAGTTTGATACTATTGGCGGTGGGCGTGTCACCATACACAAAGTTTTCCAGCACATTGAGGTTGTCCCGGTTTCCCAGAACAAGGCACTGGGAAGGAAGGCCGTCGCGCCCCGCGCGGCCAATCTCCTGGCTGTAATTTTCAATAGATTTGGGCAGGTCGTAATGAACAACGGCGCGTATATCGCTTTTATCAATGCCCATACCAAATGCGATTGTGGCAACAATGCATTTGTAGCGGTTGTTCATAAATGCCTGTTGAATATTGTCCCGCTCTTCACTCTGCATGCCTGCGTGATAGGCAACAGCGTTAATACCGTTGTCCCTTAGAAATGCTGCCAGCGTATCGGCTGTTTTCTGTTGGGTGACATAAACGATTGAGGCGTCATATCTGTGAGGCGTTAACCATTCCAGCAGAGTTTGATCCCGGTTATTCTGATCAACGGAAGTGACTGACAAATCAAGGTTAGGGCGGTAGAAACCTGTCGCCACAATGTCGCCGCTAGCAATAGCAAACTTCTGCTGCATATCTTCCATGACTTTTGGCGTAGCTGTGGCTGTCAGCAACAGAGATTGAGGGATACGAAACTCTTTCTGGTAATCGGGGAGCTTCAAGTAGTCCGGGCGAAAGTTATGGCCCCATTCCGAAATACAGTGAGCTTCATCAACAACCAGCAAAGAAACAGGAACGTTGCTGATAAATTGGCGAAAGCGCTCATTCTTTAAACGCTCCACTGAGACCATCAGGATTTTAATCGTACCGTTCCTAACATCCTGCATAATCTGCCGGGTTTCATCGCCGCTGTGAGTGGAATCAATACTGGCTGCTGGAATGTTGCGGCTGTTCAGAAAGTCCAGTTGATCCTGCATTAACGCCAGCAGAGGTGAAACCACCAGAGTGAGGTGAGGCAGACTCAGAGCCGCCATCTGATAGCAGAGTGATTTGCCAGAACCTGTTGGGAAAATTGCTGCGGCGGAGCGTCCATCAATAATGGTTTGAATAACCTGTTCCTGTCCCTCGCGAAAAGAGTTGAACCCAAACCAGTGAAGAAGGTTGTTGTGTAAATCTGAAGGGAGCATTGTGCTCGAATCCTATGGTGTATATCGCTCAGTGTGGCCAGTTTACTGAAAAATCTTTAAGAGGGCTCAGCTTCGCTGGCTTGAAGAGGATCTTTTACCGGCTGAGAGTTTGCTCCAGTATCTTGGGCTTTACTCTTTTTGCTTCTTTTCTTGTTCTTTTTTTTCTTTGCTACAGGTTCGCCTGCACAATCAGGTTTATCTTCCAGAGTGCCTGAAGCTTCGGAGACACCAGAGAAATGTCTTTCTTCCGTAGAATGTAAGTCATACCAGTATTTAGCCATTTTCCGCTGCTCTTCATTTTGCGGAACAAGTTGAACGGGTAACTGGCCTGTAATCAAGGCCTCAACTATCTGCATTTGCACCAGATTTATAAAGTGTTCGTTGACCTTTTCTCCAGGCGTTTCACAGATCACTGATTTCTCATCACAATAAGCTCTTTTCCAGGAACTGGCTTCGCCTTTGCCCATAAGAACCAGTAGTTCATGCCAGGAGCCTGATCTATGGTGCCAGTCCAGAAATTGCTGCTTAATTTTCTGCGATGGTTTTTTCAGTCCTATGTGATAGGGAACCGCATGGATTCCGGGGGAGCGTCCGCCCAATGACTCGTTGATAGCGGTCGTCGTCTTTTTCACCCATGTTCTGTACTCATCCGTATGGCTGGTCACCCACCAAAGGTGCTGGGCCCACTGGAACAAGAATGGAGGTGATAATAAGTCACACTTTTTGGGATCGAACAGAACCCGTGCCTGGTTCTGATTGATCTTGTGGAAGCAAATACTGATCAACAGATTGATCTTACCGCGAATTTCGGTACTGACTATGCCTGCCCTGAGAGCCTCAAGGGCGGGAATTAAGTCATCGGCAATAAGCGAAGCGGTTGGTTTTCGTGCTCCATCAGATTCAAGGCAGAGAGAAATCAGTATATCCAGAATAAACTGCATCTCCGGGTTGGCGCTATGAAAGGTTGGAATTGTGAAACGTACTTTATGACGGCGTGGTCGCTGGTACTGTACAAGGAACATTTCCAGCATTCTTTCAATAGAAAGCGCCGATGAAGGCATTAATGCAAGCCGGCCATAATGGATAGCGGCATCATCCGCACCATACATGCTGGCTTCAAACAACTTCGTTGTGGCTGTGACGATCTGCTCTTCCTTACAAATCTGCCCGCCCATCATTTCTGTGCAGAGGGCCTTTAGAAGAGGTGTATAAGGATTGACCGGGTTTTGACTGGGCATCATGTTCAATTCTGCCAGAAGGTCTATAGCCGCAAACTGCGTTAATTTTCCTAAAGTAATCATTGCGTCTTTTCGACTGACAGATGTCTGGTATTTTTTTATAAGACGCAGCAGTTGTGGTTGTGCACCGTCACCTTCTTTTTGATCCAGATAGTCACGGAGTTCCTGTTCCATACGTTTGATTCTGTCGGCTACACTTTTGCTGACCGAATCGAAAAAAGAACTATGACCCTCTCCTTTCAGCATTTGGTACAAAGCAATCCAGCCACGAATGGGGTCGAGTTTTTTGTCTTCTGGCCAGGGTTCTAACTGACCAAGATCGGCAAGAACAGATTGTTGAAATAACACCATTAACTGTTCAGCGTTATGTAAACTCTGACCCATGGCTTTCGCGGTTTTTGGAGATTTCGTTTTCAACTGTTCAATGGCCGTTTGCATATTCTGGTGCCCAGGTTGCCATTTGAGGTATGACAACAGTGTCGCACAATCCTCAGGGCGCATGGTTGCCTGCATAGCTTCCGGCTTGGTTGATAGAGTTTCCCAGCATACCTGCAGTCGGCAGACAGCAGGTATGCCAACATCCTGCAGTAACTGTTTTAAATAAGCTTTGGTATGTGTTGGCAAGTAACTCAGCGAAGAAATTATGCTGAGTTGTAACGCTACAGGCAGGTGAGTGTGCTCATCTCGATCAAGCGACAGTCTTAACTCATCAGGCTTTGGCGCTTTGTACCGGCAGCTGGTACGCAAGGTTGCATACAAGAGAAACAGGCGAATCTTGTGGGTTGTGTTTGAACATGTTTTTAATTCTTCGGCAAGAAGCGCCAGCCCTTTGGATATATGCTGCCCCCATAACTTCGTTTCTGTTGTCTTTTGGTCAGCTGACTCCGTTTCGGGTTGGCCGTCATAGCTGGTAACAAAATCTGTGAATGGGTTTTTGAGAATAGGGGGGAACTCAAAATCAAGCGCCAGATGAGCGCTTCGCCCCTGTCGATGATTCACCAGACTGGTGACAGGAATCATAAGTGCGTCTGCTCGCCCAGCGAGTAATTCTTTCAGAAGATCATCTGTTGCGCCGTCAACTCCCACAGTACCCGCGTATAAAAGAAGGCCAAGGTAGTTTTCATACCAATGCTGCTCTCCTTGCGGGGTATGCAGGTTGTTTAGTAGTTCGGCTCTGACTAGCCGGGCATAAACCCAGCACGCGTATGGATTCCCATACTGGCTGATGGCTTGCGACAGTATCGGTAGCGCTTTTTGTCTTGCTTCCTTCGTGGGAACCGGAATGGTAATGCCATTGGTGGCCGAACCAGAGAGTTTTGCGCCTAAGACTTGCAGAGCATTGCACGTAAGGTCGCACCCTTTCGCACAGGACGTATGAGATCTTTCAGATGCATAGGTGGCGAGGGCTTCTGGCAGTTCGCATGTTTTGGGGTGAGTTTTTATGGACAACGTATTGAGCATTAACGTGTCCATCTCCTGGAAGTTTTCAGCGTATTGTTTTGCCCCCAGTGGGAAATCCGCATTTAAAACTTCACTGGTTTCATGGGCCATCACAGGTGACGCTGGAAAATGTAAGCAGGTGCTGGCCTGAGATTTTTGTTCCACTTCTTTGGTGGTGGATTTGGTGTCTGTGGATTCAGGCTCTTCCAAAACCGGTTTACATGGTTCAACGCATTTTATCTTGGCCTGACTGTTTAGGTATTTCCAGTAGTTCCTTAAGGCCGGTATTCCCTTTAGCCAGCCAAATCCAGCTTGCTCTGGGCAGGTGCTTTCAAGATTGCAGGGTAAGCAAAAAGGCAGCCACTCATACCAGAAACCCGGTGCATTAGGTTGTATATCCTCGAGGTTTCCGACAAACCTTGCTCCATCATTCAGAATCATACAGAACAGAGCTTGTTCCATGGGACCGGTTTTCAGCCCGGTTGGAAGCACGAGATCATCTGCTGTCAGGGGTTCAACTGCTGAACATTCAGACTTGGAGGTATCTCTTACTGTCTTGTGACTCTTCAGGTGAGCGGGAAGTAATTGTGCAGACCAGTCGAACTTCTGAGTGTCAGTGAGCTTCACCAATCGTTTCTTGCCAAAGGTATCAAGGAACTCCCTGGCCTTGCGAACATCACCAGCATAGTTAAACGCGCAACAGGCAGTTAGCAACAGACGTTCTTTCGGGTCTGCGGCAACGGTTTGTGCCATATGTGAGCACTCATGGCCGAGCTCTTGCCAGCTCAATTTTGTGTCCGGTAAGTGCAAGCGTTTTTCAACAGCGTTAATAATGATATCCGCGACGCTGAAGGGGAATCGTGGAGTGCGGCATTGAATGCGTAGAGAAAGCTGTTTGCCTTGTGGGCGCTCTATGCAGTTTTTAAGCATCATCATGGCAGCGCTAACGGGCAGTTCGCTATTACTGTCAGACAAGGCAAGGTGAAGGAGTTCAACTGCCGCTCCTGTGACCCCGGCAGTTGCTGCCCTTACTAAACAACGAGTTGCATGTTTTGAATCTGAAGATGTTCGTAATAACAGAACACCCTTTAAATAGAGGCCATAAGGGTGGCCAATCGCTTTCTCATCCTTGAGCGTTTGCAATGCTTGTTGCGCGGTCGAGGGATTATCCTGAAGAAGGATGACCGGTTGTTCGTGCTCGGCATAACAACCTGACACAACACCTG
This sequence comes from Parendozoicomonas sp. 2304DJ65-17, assembly GCF_058148445.1. Taxonomy (NCBI): domain Bacteria; kingdom Pseudomonadati; phylum Pseudomonadota; class Gammaproteobacteria; order Oceanospirillales; family Endozoicomonadaceae; genus Parendozoicomonas; species Parendozoicomonas sp. 2304DJ65-17. The sequence continues at coordinate 482,633 of NZ_JBYVJV010000003.1, read as the reverse complement.
CTCTGACCAGAGCCATAGATGATGGGAGTGTTCCTAAAGCTGATGTTAAAGCCTGACGATCCCGCTCTTTAAAACCGGGAGGGAATACACCGGTCAGCATATATTCGGTTATATGCTTTTCTGGAATTTTTGATTTTAAGGAAAAGCGCGGGCAACTCTTCATGCGAGTGTTTAATGAGAGTGCTACTCCGGACATTTTTTCAACATCACTGCTGATGGATATATCGTCTGGAATTGAATCGTCCTTTGAGGCTTCCGTACCATCCCCCAGGCTGAGTTCTGAAAATGACGACTCAATATCTAACGATGATCCAACAGAATAAACCTCTGCTGAGGGTTGCTCTAGTGGTTCAGGAGGCATCTCCGGTTCAGGCTCGGCTTCAGGAATAGATTGGTATGCTTGTGTGAGCAGGTGATAAATCAATTCCATCTGGGGAGTCAGATCAGGAGACTGCTCCAGAACAAGGCTGTTCAGTTGCTCAATATCCACTCCTTTTCTTCGCAGAATGGTGTGCCTTCTAAACGCTTCTGGTTCAGTTTCCAGCTCGGTGATCAGGTGTCCAATGTCTTGTGTTGTTAAATGTGACAGTGGCGAGACTGTAAAACTTTCCAGAGGCGCGGACTTTTTCTTCTTTTTTTTGTGGACTTTTCTAGGTGTTAGCGGACTGGGTGAACTCAGGTCTTCAACTCTTTTGGGTCTTGCTGATGGGCTTTTCTTCTTAGTGGCGGCTTGTGTGCTACAAGGTTTTGTTACCACTTTTTTGGGTAGAACTTTGCTGGCCAGGGAGGCATAGCTGGTACTTTCAGGCGCTGTTGTTTCCCGTTCAGTTATTAGGGGGGAGGATTTTTCCTTCGGTATATCCAGAATAGGGGATGGTTCTTTTTTTACGGGTACTGGGTCTTGTTGAGTTTCAATGTCCATCTCTTCTTTTGGTGCAGGTGACGGTGGATTTTGAGGTTTGCTTCCTTCAACTGTGCTTTTAAGAACGGCTTCAGTTTCTGGAAGCGAAGGTTCGAGTTCTTTTTCTTTTGTTATCTGAGGTTGTTCTTCTTCGGATTTTGTTGCTTCTGTTTCATTTGGAGAGTCGCTCGGGGTAACAATTTCTACAGCTAGCTCTCTTTTTTCACTGCGAACATAGGTTTTTGGTGAGTCCATCAAGGGTTTTGGGACGGGCTGAAACTGTGGGCCTGTCAACATAGGTTTGAAGAGCTCATACTGTTGAGGGGCAAGAAGTTGGTGCAGGTGCCCATCAATAAATGGCCTGAGCTCAGGGAGATGGAAACAGATAATCTCCATAAGTCGCAGGCAGAACAGGTCAACCTGGTAACCATGCATTGGCATTAGTCGAGTGACCTCATGATATGCCAGCATGCGAACCGCATCCTGTTGTTTGGCTCTCATCTCATCGGTGCAGTCTGGATTTTCAAGAACCTCACTCAGGAGTTGCAGATAATCCATGTCGGTCAGCGTTCTCGGGCAATAGTTTATTACCTGCCCGGTTGGAGCAACGCTCATCGCCATGCAAATGGGCTGTGAAGCTTGCAAAAAACGATGGATTCTATTGCGCGAAGTATTGACGGCTACTTTAGCTGCTTCTGTTTCAGGCTCTCCGACCAAAGGGGCGGAACAATCTATGCTGCTGAGGAATACATATTCCTTATTTTCATTCAGTCGGAATATTTTGATTGTTCTTTGTTGAATGCCATGATGGAAATTTTTAAGAGGAGATTCTGATACCCTGCAGATCAGATCTGGTCGTCCATTGATCTGGATTTTCAGGTATTCAACGATGTCATTCTGCATCTGTTCATCATCAGCCCAAAGATCAAGATCATTGGAGTGAGTCACAAAGCGACCTTCCTCTACCCCTTGAAACAGATAGCGTGTACCCATAATCCGCTGCAGAATTCTTGATCCTACGATACAGACTCTGTTGGGGTAAGCTCGGGTACAGTCTTCGACAACCTTTATCAGCCAGTTATCAAGATTTTTATCCCCCGGGAACTTTCCGCAACTTATTGGTCGCAAAGCGGATGCCCACTGAAAGCGCGCAGCTTCCGGGTCATGGTAAACGACTCTTCCTTTCAGCCAACCGGACTCAACCAAGGGTATGGTTGGTGGGATCGCCGATTTGGTTTGAAGACCTGTTAACACGTTGAACCTGCAGGCTAATATTCCGAATAGGTTATAGACCGTGAATATCAACCAAAAACAGTTGTGACTGACAGGGATGACAGCGGTTCTGGCATGTTACTATCGGTAGAATCTTCTGACATATATGTGACAAGGCATTGTGAACACAGTGACTTCTGGCTTTTTGCTGAGCCGTAACAGCCACGATCGTAGCCGCCATACAGAGATTGTTCTGTGGGTTGTGACCGATAGCGGCCCAGCAAGGCTGGTGGTTGAGGGTGAACAGCCAGTTTTCTTTGTGAATAGCGAAAATCAGGAGCATTGCGAAGGAATGCTGAGAGGTACAGGCATTCATTTTCGCAGTCGCCCTTTGGAGATGAAAACCTTCAATCACAAACCGGTCACAGCATTTTATTTCCTCACTCTCGATCTGGCCTGGCAGGCACGTAAAGCCTTACAGGGTAGCGCTGTTCCTGTTTTTGAAGATGATTTCCGTCTGCAGGACCGCTACCTGATGGAGCGCTTTGTTAACGGTGGACTGGAATTCACTGGGCAGGCTAGGGAGTTTGAAGGGTTTACTGAATACCGGAATGTGAAGATTCGACCTGCAGGCTTTGTCCCTGATTTCCGGGCTGTTTCTCTCGATATTGAGTGTTCTGCCAAAGGTGAGCTGTATTCCATTGGTTTTTATGGTCATGGCCCAGACAGTTCCGGTCAGGAACTGGTTTTAATGATTGGCCAGCCAGAATCAGATGTTCAGAATATTACCTGGGTTGATAATGAGCGGGATCTTTTGGATGAGCTGGTCAGGGTTATTCAACTCTGGGATCCGGACATTATTACTGGCTGGAATGTTATTAATTTTGACTTCCGGTTATTAATTAAGCGGGCGGAAATACATGGTATAAAGCTCGCGCTTGGGCGGGGTGCAGGTAGCCGCCAGCGCATAGCCAGCTGGCGGGATCGTCGGGGTGAAGAAGGGCAGGGTTTTATCACTATTCCGGGCCGTATGGTGATTGATGGAATCGACAGTTTAAAAGCCATGACCATGCACTTTGAAAGTTACAGTCTGGAGTATGTCAGCCAAGCTCTGTTGGGCAGAGGCAAGAATACGGAAGATGTTGATAACCGTATGGCCGCCATCACTCATGACTTTGAAAATAACAAGCAAAAGCTGGCACGCTATAACCTTGAAGACTGTCGACTGGTGCATGATATTTTTGAACATTGCCGGTTGCTGGATTATCTGCGTTTACGCAGTCATTTGACTGGGTTGGAACTGGACAGGCAGGGCGGTTCGGTTGCTGCTTTCACCAACCTCTATCTTCCCCGGTTACATCGTGCCGGTTATATCGCTCCCAACCTTCCAGAAGGTGGTGGACTGGCTAGCCCCGGTGGTTATGTGATGGATTCCGTACCAGGGCTTTACGACAACGTTTTAGTGCTGGATTTTAAAAGTCTGTATCCATCCATTATTCGTACTTTCAAGATTGACCCCATGGGGCTGGTGGAAGGTCTTCTGAAGCCGGATAAAGCTATTCCCGGATTTCGTGGTGGTGTGTTCTCCCGGGATAAATATTTTTTGCCTGAAATTATTGCTTCGCTCTGGAGTCAGCGGGATGAGGCGAAACGCGAAAAAGATGCTGCCCGTTCTCAGGCTCTGAAAATTATTATGAATTCGTTTTATGGCGTGCTGGGCTCTGGTGGTTGTCGTTTCTACGACACCCGGCTTGCAAGCTCAATCACCATGCGCGGCCATGAAATTATGCAGCAGACCGCCCGCTGGATTGAGAGTCGTGGCCATAAGGTAATTTATGGTGATACTGATTCCACCTTTGTTTTGCTGGGAAGTGACGTAACCGCAGAGCAGGCTGATGCCATAGGCAGAGAGTTAGAGGCAGAGATTAACCAGCGTTGGCAAACTCAACTCCGTGAAGAGTTTGATCTGGATTGTTATTTGGAGCTGGAATACGAAACGCTTTATAGCCGCTTTTTGATGCCAACCATTCGTGGTTCAGAAACCGGAAGCAAAAAGCGTTACGCCGGATTAAAGCGGACGGATAAAGGGGAAGAGCTGGTTTTCAAAGGTTTGGAAACCGTGCGTTCAGACTGGACGGCTTTGGCCAAGTCTTTCCAGACCGAATTATTCGAAAAGGTTTTTGCCGGTGAATCTCCGGAAGCTTTGGTGAAAGACTATGTTGCCAGAACCCGCGCCGGAGAACTGGATGAACAATTGGTTTACCGCAAGAGACTGCGCCGCCATCTGCATGAATATGTGAAAAATATTCCACCCCAAGTACGGGCTGCTCGACAGGCGGATGAACAGAATAAAAAACTGGACAAATCCCTGCGTTATCAACATAAAGGCTGGATCAGCTATCTGATAACAATGGCTGGTCCGGAAGCTGTTGAGCATCATCACAGTGCTATTGATTACGATCACTATGTTGAAAGGCAGCTTAAGCCGGTTGCGGAAGGTGTTCTGCCGTTTATTGGTCTGGATTTTGATGCTCTGATTGATGAACAGGGCAGTCTGTTTTAACTGACTCCTTCTTGTTTCGGGCTTTGATAGTTTCTGCTGCAGCAACGGCCTGGCCCATGGTAAATCTCTGGAATGGTTCGTCGGTGCAGCCGCCGATAACAAATAATCCTTTCAAATCTGGATGAAGGCATTCATGGGTTATTTGGCAATAACTTTCTGGATCGTCCAGTTTTTCCTGAGTTAGTGGTGTCTTAAGCCATGAGAAGTCTGCGCGAGTGCCAGTGAGTGGTGCAACGTGTTGGAAAACTTCCGTTCTAACATGTCCCTTATCTCGCAATTGGCAGCCCTGTTCGTCTATCTGTAATAAGGTTTGATCTTCCAGCCTTGTGTAATCATCCCTGTGAAGTTTTTTATTGCACATGGCTTCTGCAACTTCGGCGTGTTGGAGGAGCTCTTCGCTGTTACGTAACTTAAGAAGAACCCTTGAGGAGGCAATAGCTGAGTGTTCGGATTTATGGCTTTCACCCTCCGCCACAGTTTTGCTATCAACCAAATGGTGAACATGCAGACCTTTTTCCCACGCTCGAATAATCACATCAGCGGCTGAAAGTCCCATGCCCATAACCAGAATGCTGTCACCAGGTTTCAGCTTATCCATAGCGGCAGAGGCAGCTTTTGTAGTGCGTGAAACGATGTCCGATTCTTCCCCGGGAATGTTCATGGGTTCTATGCGGGTATTACCAACAGCGGCCACCAGATTGTGGCAATGAATAACCTGTTCAGGGGTTGCTTTATCACTGGATTGAATCGTGACCCGCCAAAGGTCATTTTCCTTCACTGCTGAAGTGACTCGGCAGTGGGTATGTATGCGGCCAGCATCAAGAGTTTTGGCGTAATCTTCGTAATACTGACAAAGCTGGCGGGCATAGATACGTTTTCTGCCGGGACGCTTGTTATCCCAATCGTGAGGGTTGTCGGTAGTAAACCACTGGCTAAGTGGTTTGTCTGGCAGTTCCATCCAGTTTAGAGGGCTGACTGTACATTGTTCCGGCCGGTAGGATTGCCAGCTGCCACCGGGCGGCCATTCACTGATGATCTGCCAGTCTACGGCTTTGTCAGGGTCTTCAGACCAATCCAGACAATGTACAGGCTCTGACTTTGAACCATGGAAACGGAAAGTATCAAACCAGTTGCCGGTGACTGATTGTCCGCGACCTTGCTCAAAGCTGGTAGGGAAGTCAGGCCAGAATACCCGCTGATCCGCATTTAGGTTGTTATGGAGTACGTTGTTGCAAGCGCTGGGTTTATGAATAAATTCCAGTCCACTCAACAGTTTTGCTGTCATTAATCCCACAGGCCCAGCACCCACAATAACTGTATTCACAGTTCGCTTTGCTCCACATTCACCCTTCTCTAATAGCTGTGCTCTTGAGGCGGGTGTGAGATGAGAGGAGGTGGGTGATATTGAGCATGCCACAGCGAAGATAGATCCTTGGTGTTATTACAATGTGTGTTAGATACCGTTGCGTTGGGCTGGTGCCAGCGATATAACCGCACTGTTACCCAACAAAAAAGCGCTATGAATAACTACAGCAATATAGTTTTTGATTGGGGGGATACCCTGATGGAGGATATTCTCGGTTGTGCAGGGCCAATGTATTTATGGCCTGAAATCAAAGTTGTAGAAGGAGCGAGGAGCCTACTGAAGAACCTTTCAAAGAATTACACCTGCAGTCTTGCAACCAATGCTGCCGATTCCAGTGAGCGTGAAATCTGGCTGGCTCTTGAACGAGGTGGGCTGGCAGAATTTATCGACCATGTTTTCTGCCAGGAAAATATTGGCTGTAAGAAAGTAGATAATGGTTACTATGGAGTCATTGCATTGCGCCTGGGTGGTGAAAGCGGGCAGATTCTTATGGTTGGTGACTCTCTGGAGAATGATGTACAGCGTGCTCAGCAGGCAGGTATTGATGCCGTTTGGCTTAATCATAAAAACGCAGATGTGCCTGAAGAGGTAAGAGCAATAAGCCGGCTAAGTGAGCTCGAGGTGCTCTTGAGTAATTAAATGATAAACAGCAATCGTGTTAACGCGGCACCAATAATCACAGATGTAAGAGCCAAACCATAAAAGTGCAAATGTTTGGTGTGTTGAGGCATAACAGAAATCCAGTATGTGTGTTTTCGATATTTAACCGGAGAATGCCAATTGATTCGGCGATGCTCTTCACACTTTTTATGAAATATGTTCTTTCTGAGAAAGTGCTCACAGATTCGCAATTCTCTTCTTAAGGTTTTCTATGATGAACGGTTTTACCTTTCTGACTAATCAGAGGCTTATTTTTGGTGCTGGTTCCATTGCCGATTTGCCGGGTGAGTTACCGGATGGCGTTCATCATGTTGTGTTGATTGCCGGAGGATCTTTTTTGCAGCAGTCTGCGTATAAAGCATTGATGCAGCAGCTGGAAGAAAGAGCAGTGGAGGTTTCTTCGTTCTGTGTAAAGGGTGAGCCATCTGATACCACCATTGATGATATTGTCAAAACCTGCCCAGGCAATGCCGGTTGTGTCATAGCCATTGGTGGTGGCAGTGTGCTGGATGCCGGTAAGGCCGTGGCAGCAATGATCTGCCATGAGCACTCGGTAAAGCGTTATCTTGAGGGTGTTGGTGATCTAAGCCCCAGCAGTAAAACACTGCCGATGATTGCGGTTCCTACAACCTCAGGAACTGGCAGTGAAGCGACCAAGAATGCTGTTATTACCCGCACTGGCCCTGAAGGTTTCAAAAAGTCTTTACGCCATGATGCTTATGTGCCGCCAGTTGCCATTCTTGATCCTGAATTGATGGTTGGATGTCCAGCCGATACCACTGCTTATTGTGGCATGGATGCGTTGTCTCAATTGCTGGAGTCTTATGTTTCAGTGAAGGCTAATCCGTTAACTGATGCTCTGGCCTGGAATGGTTTGGAAATGGCTTTGCAGGCGCTGCCTGTTGTGTTCCGTGAGCCGAATAATGTTGAAGCCAGAGGTCGTATGGCCTATGCGGCTTACCTGGGCGGAGTAACTCTGGCAAATGCTGGCTTAGCAACAGTGCATGGTATTGCTGGCCCGCTTGGTGGTTATATTTCCGTACCTCATGGCGTTGCCTGCGGGACTCTACTTCCTCCGGTGTTTAAAAGTATTTATGAGCGTTCACCTGAAGATGCGTTGGCTATAGAAAAGTTAAAGCGAGTTGGTGGCTTGGTACGTCAGCTTTATCCTGAGTTTAATGCGCCGGGAGGGCAGGCTTTGATTGATCTGCTGCAGCACTGGCAAGAGGTGTTCAGTATTCCTAGGTTATCTTCGTTTGGGTTAACGGAGCAGGGATGTCGTGATGTGGCAGCTGCAAGCGATAATAAACAATCTCCGGTATCTCTTAACGAAGAGGAGATTCGTCAGATTTTACTGGCACGGTTATAGTGAGAATATTCTCGTAGGGAGGGCGGAAAATGGTTTTAAAGCGCAAGGAAATCAGTTTCCCGGTTACGTTGTTTTATGATGGCAGCTGCCCTATCTGCATGAAAGAGATCAACTGGCTTTATAAAAAAGACAAAGATCGGCGGCTAAACATGGTTGATATTAGCCGGGAAGGCTTTTCTGAAGAATATCCTGAGATGGACCCGGAAGCGCTGGATCGATTAATTCATGCTCGCCTGGGTGATGGCCGTATGGTTACAGGTGTGGATGCGACTTTGGCGGCCTGGGAAGCAGTAAACCTTGGTTTTCTGATAGCGCCTTTACGTTGGCCCTTGTTTCGAGCTCTAGCTGATTGGGGGTATCGAACCTTTGCGAACAATCGTCATAGTCTTGCCCGCCGGTTTGCTTTTCTTCTGGGGCAACCCTCATGCCCGACCGGCAAGCGTTAATTCAAAGATTTCTGGTGGATAGGGATGCGTCGTAATTTTAATCAGCTACCTGTGCTCGAGGTTCTGCTAGAACATAAAAACCTGACCAGGGTGGCTGAACAACTCCATATGACCCAGTCAGCCGTCAGTAAAACTCTTGCTCAGTTGCGAGATAGCTTTGATGATGAATTGCTGGTGCGCGATGGTCAGAAATATCTGCTCACCCCCAAGGCTGAAGAGCTGAAAGGGCGGTTGCCTGATGTGATGCAGAGCCTTGAAGCGCTTTATCAACCTCGGCAGTTTGATCCAGCTTCATGTTCCCGAAAGTTTGTTATGGCCTCTTCGGATTATGTGGCGCAATACATTTTTTCAGATATTGCAGCAGAGGTAGCAAGGCAGGCTCCACAGGCGAGTCTGGAATTTCGGCTGTGGGAGCCCGCTATGGTGGGCGGCTTCAGTGAGCAACCTATTGACCTAGTCTCAACCATTATTGATGTGCCCCCTGAGAGCTCCAGCGCGCTCTATCAGGGACAGGATGGGCTGGCAGTATTAATGGGTAAACATCATCCTCTTGCTGGTAAACCAATCACACTTGAGCAGTATCTTCAATTTTCTCATTTGAAAGTCAGTGGCGGCGGGGATAAGGATACGCTGGTGGATAGAGAGTTGGAGCGGTTAGGCTTTCGGAGAAACTGCCTTGCTGTGGTGCCGTTCTTTCAATCTGCTGTAGCAACCCTTGGTAAAACCAATACCCTGCTCACCACACCTCAGCATATCGCGGCACAGCTTTCTGAAAACGAGTCACTCTGTTTTGCCGTTTTGCCTTTTGAAACACCTAGCCAGCATTATCACCTGTTCTGGCATCAGCGTTTTGATGATGATCTTGCCCATCAATGGTTTCGGCGTCTGGCTTTGTCCTTCCTTAAGGGCAGTTTTGATAGGTCTGCAACTTTGGGTATGAGTAAAAAGACTGCTTTATATGACTAGTTATCGTTTTGTGGAATAGCTTTGCAGAGATAGCATCGCCCTATGATTTCTAGATTGTAGAGCGGGGCAAATAATGACGTTTACTCACTGGATACCTTTAGCAGCGGTTTGTACATTGGGAGCTATCAGCCCGGGGCCAAGTCTTGCGCTAATCATCAATAACACAATCCAGACTGGGCGCCGCGGTGGAGTTGTTACGGCTGTAGGCCATGGTTTGGGTGTAGCTTTGTACGCCTTAATCACCTCTATGGGGCTGGGGGTAGTGATTGCCAATACGCCCTGGTTGTTTAGCCTGATTCAATATGCGGGTGCTGGATTCCTGCTTTATATGGCGCTGAAAATTCTTCGGGCTAGCCCCAAAGCGAAAAATGAATCTAAAAAAGAAGAAGGGCGCTTCGTTGGTTTTGGTGGTGGATTCCTGGTTGCTTTCTTGAATCCTAAATTAGCGATTTTCTTTCTGGCTCTGTTTAGCCAGTTTGTGACTGCAGACCTGACTTTGACTGATCAGTTGATAATGGCTGTGACTGCCAGTGGCATTGATATGCTTTGGTATGCGTTGGTTGCCCTTGGTATTGGCAGCACCGGGTTGTTGGGTTGGCTGCAAAAGAACAGCCATTGGGTGGATCGAATTAGTGCAGTTGTTTTTATTGCTCTTGCTTTGCTGGTTGTTAGTCGTTAGCGGATTCTGATTCCGAAGATGAAATTAATGCGCTCAATACTTTTTCCAGTTGAGTCACTCTGTGAGCCAGGTTTTCTTTCTGGTTGTTAAGCTGGGGAAGTTGCAGGTGAAACACTTTTACGGGGCTGTTTAACTGTTGTTTTAACAATAAAGCCCTGTAGGTGAGTTCATTTGGTAGATAGCCGCCACTGGAGCCGGTAACTGATACCTCTTCAAGAACGTCTTCCAAACTCTCTATTGTTTTTGTTCCCGTGAGCGTTGAAATCGTGCGGTTGTCGATAACCGGCCAAGGTAGCCTGGCGGTAAAAAATGAAGACTCTGGCTGGGAGCTGGCGAGAAACTCCGGGCCTGTAAGGCTTTTTCCCTGAAGGCGTGGAGGTGATGGGCGGAAAGGTTTGGCACTGGTGATGGTGTTGGTGTTGTCAGGAATTGGGGTACTGCGGTTGCGCCCTGCATAACGCTGGAAGATCAGCTCTCTTTGATTGCCAGACGACAGAACAACAATGGCTTGCAGGGTTTTGTTCTGGAAAAACGGAGTGAGCAGGCCTTCTATCAGACCATCGTCAAAATCCCGAAAGCGGTTGGGTACTAAAACGGCCTGGCTGTGAATGGTTTCTAAATCAGCTTGCCAGTGGTGTTCATCAAGATTTAGCAGCGTAGAAGTGAGTTGGTGACTGCCTTTTGTGCCTGAATCAAAGATGGATGGGTCTAACCCGATAAGCAAAAGGTTTGTGCTATCCGAATTTAGGAATGCTGTACTCAGCATGCCTCGAGAACTTAACTCATAAAGAGCCAATAGCTCTCTGCGTTGTTCAGGCGTTAGGGAAAAGCTGTTTTTTTGCTGTTTGATTTGGATACGCCCTGCAAGCCTGGCTCGATAAAGCTGTTGATGATCTGTGTTATCACGCCATAGACTGGATCCTGCTTCCAGTACAAGTGCTTTGAGTTCTTTAAAGGAAGGGGCTGAACCCAGATGGGAAGTCAGCGTCTGAACGGATGCTTCCTCGTCATTTATGCCGCTCGGAGAGAGTGGGGGAGTATTTAATAATCTGCGTTCTTCGGCGTTTATGGGCAGAATGCCAGATTGGTGCCGGGCCCAAAGTGCATTGCTGCATATCCAGAGTAAAAGCAGTGTGTACTTGAAGCTTTTCAGGAACAGGGATTTTGTCATGCTCCGGCTGCCTGCCGCTTTTTAGATCCTCTCTAAACACTAGTGAGCAATATTGCAGTCGGCAACTAAGGGGGATGTAAGGTTTAGGCAGAAAATTTATTGATAAGCAGATACGAAAAAGCCCAAATCTTTCGATTTGGGCTTTTGGCTCTTAAAGAGCAAATTGGAGCGGGAAACGAGATTCGAACTCGCGACCCCAACCTTGGCAAGGTTGTGCTCTACCAGCTGAGCTATTCCCGCAATATTCTAAAAAGAATATGGCATCCCGTAGGGGACTCGAACCCCTGTTACTGCCGTGAAAGGGCAGTGTCCTAGGCCACTAGACGAACGGGACACAATCTCTTCGAAAAGAGTCTTCATAAAGAAGATGGTGGAGCCTAGCGGGATCGAACCGCTGACCTCAACACTGCCAGTGTTGCGCTCTCCCAGCTGAGCTAAGGCCCCTTCGTGCAAAGCGCTAAGCTGTTGCCGAAATGTGGTGCGAATTCTATGGGGAGGCTGTGGGTGTGTCAATACCGGGAAAAGAAAAACTGGAGAAAAGTGTGAGATGGTTTTCCCCATATAAAGGAAGAGATAAACGACAGGGGAGGGAAGAAGGATGAATGTGCCAAAAAGAAGAAAAAATCCTGAAAGAACATAGACTTCCGAAATTCTCCGCGGTATATTTTGCACCGTCTTCTGCAGGCCACTAGCTCAATTGGTAGAGCACCGGTCTCCAAAACCGGGGGTTGGGAGTTCGATTCTCTCGTGGCCTGCCATTTTCCTCTTCAGAAGCAAGCCCCATCGTTCAATACCCCAACCCTTCTAGCACGTATGCTTTGCGATTACGAGGTAGACAATTCTTTTACTGTTTTTAGTTATCTCGGCCATTTCAGGCTCACATCGCGACTTTATGCTCTAAAAACAGGGAAATATCGGTAAAATTACCCCTTATTTCTTCTGTTATTCCAGTCAGTTACCAGGTCATTAAACGACGGTTTTTGCCACTTCGTTTTTACCCGTGAAGAAGGTTAGGCGACACCCAGCAGAACCTTATACTCCTAACCTATAAACTCATCCAGCAGCTCATCATCAATCCAGGTATCCACTTCCAGCCATAACGGTAAATGATCACTCAACTGATTTTTGAATTTTCCCAAGCTTAGATCCGGATACAGCTCCGTATGGGAATCTTCAAAGAAGCGAATCACTCCGCCCTTACCCGTGAACCGTTCACTTTTGGTCGGGCTATGTAAAATCTGATCATAAACCGCTTTTTCGGTTAAGTTGGTGCCTTTCACCCGAAGTAAACTTGACGGGATCTGCAAGCTACCACTGGTAATAGCCTTGTATGCACTACTCCGGCGGCTGGGAATATTAAAGTCTCCCAGAACAATGAAGTCCCTGTCCGTTAAAAAGTCAGAGGCTCTTCTCTGTTCAACCCAGTCGGCAAGAGCCTTAAGCGCTGCTGTCCTCGCCTTAACCCCACCGCTCCAGCGGATATGGGCTGTCAGCATAACAAAGTCGAAATTTCCTGCTCGAAATGACGCCATGTAAGGAGATCGCCACCAATCAGGCGTCAGCTGTCGATACTCACCATCATCGACCTTTTCTCTCAGTGGATCTGCTTCCGCTGCTAGTCCTGTAAACACAGCTGCCCGTTCATCATAAACGTAGGCAATGCGCTCCTGGAAACCTGCCGAGTCACTACGAAAGTCGGAAAAAACGACTTTGTAATACGGCCCAAGAATGTTCAAAACCCGCTTCAAATCACCAAGGTTATCCCGGAGTTCCGTCAGGGCCAGAACATCGAATTGCCCGATAATTTCTGCGATAAGGTGGATAGCGTCATCCCTCCTGTACGCCTTACCAAATTCACGAACATTCCAGGTGCCGATAATCAGATTTTCATCTAACTTGCTAGGCGGAATATTTGCCTTGTTGATTTGATCTCTTATTCTCTTCAGCTTCAAAGCAGTAGCGGAAGACATCTGTCCATGATGCATCGCAATATCCCTCTCGCCTGATTATTTTTATGCGTAGACACCCATTTTGGCCAAAACAGGTGGAGCTTCATATAACCGTTTAGTTTTCCACTAATTCCTGCACACTCCAACCATCAATTCGGCACATTTGTGTAGAAAACTCCCACTGCAATAGATCTTTCATGGGAATCAGGGTTATAAAATGGGGCCAGCTCAATTGTCGCATCAGTAATACGACAATATCTTGCTCAGGAAAAGCCTCGGCAAACCGCATCGTCCGCCGCAGAGGCTTTTTGACGGGAATCGAAAATCAGGACGCGAAGCTCAGTCAGCAGCTCCGGCGCTAAAGGGATTGTTTCTGACATGCAGATGGCTCTTGTCAGAGATCATTCCAAAGATGGTTGATCTATATTCATCTGTCTCAAGCCTGCCCAACCACTTATGCTGATGGTGTTCAGCCAGAAACAGTCGCTTTATCTGAATGTTGCAGCACTGTTCCAATGATTTAACTTTCCACGCATTTGTATACCTGAAGGATACATTTAATGGTAAATATGAATTAAGCCTGTAAAGGTCCGAGTTTACTTTTATCTGTTTTTGTATAGTCCAACTGTACTTTTATTGGTGTTTTTAAACTATCTTCCTTCGAAAGAAATAGCTTAAGTACAGGGTGGTATGGACTTGCCTTATTCGACGGCATTTATCTTTTGGGGATGAGGAAATGCAAATATGGCTGGTTTGGAGTCCTTCCAACACTTATACCCAGCCTATAATCTTGGCTTATCACTGCCTCCTGCATGCAGAAGACAAGGGTACATAAGCTCATGCTGGCTGAGTCGGGTATTCATCACGGCGCGTGGTTCTGCCTGAGAGTCACCAGAGCTCGTTGCTTCGGCCAACATAGCTTGCACTCTTTCCTTAACATTTTCAGACCACCCCAGCAATTCATCGGTAACAGTGACCTTTTGTTCGGCAGAAGCATGCGATACTATTTTTTCAAATTGTTCAGAGCTATCCAGTTTTCGTTTTTTAGGTGTAGATGAAGAACTGCTTTGCTGCCTCTTACGTTTTCTTCCAGTACCGGTTTGTTCTTTCTTAACCAGTTCCCTGTGAGCTTCTGCCATAGCCAGAATGTGAGCTACCCGTGACTGAATAAACTCTTCCCCTGCTGGAAGAAGTTCTACATCGCCAATATCCATTCCGTAAAGGTGAGAGCTGCTCCCATTTTCTGATGTTGTATTAACTCCTTCGCTAATCTGCTGCCCAACCTCCATAACAGATGGCGCTATAAAAGTATTGCCGGGGTACTCCATAGAAAATGTCCCGCGAAATCTACATGTCTGTGATGTGGTTGCTTCTGAATCATCCGACACATCGCAGTAGGCGGTACCGGTATAAGATGTTCTCTCGGGCCTGTAGCTGTCAGGAAACTCCTTGCCAGCAACATCTTCAGGCAGATTAAAGGCAGCAAGATTCAGGTAATGTTTGCCATTGTGATACCTCACCGGAAATGCTTTTGCCTTGAGGGTATCTTTAATATCAACCTTGATCTCTTTTACGGCTGTTAGGGCTGCGCTCATAATGGCAGGGTTGTTCACGAAATAGCGCATGGCTGCGAGGGTAAAGGGGTGAAATGGAGAATAAATATCAACCTCTTTAAAAACCTCTACATCTGTCAGGGTAACTTCCCCTGTTGCTTCATTCGATGACTGACCATCTTCACTCTCAGCGGTCAAAGATTGCAGCCTTTCCAGTTCCTGCTGCAATGCTTTCTCAGAATACTGATCGAAAAAATCCGTGAAAGGAAAATATTCACCAGATGCGTCAAAAAGATCCTTTGTGCCAAGCTCACTCTCAACATGGAGCGGCAAAATAAACACCCTGTCAAAACCAAAATCGAAAAGGACATCAATCGTTTTCAGTTGATATGCTCCATCATCGTCTTCCCACTCATAAGAACCATCATCAAAGAACTGTTCGCCAGTTCCATCTGTAACCACAGGTACATAGGTAATCTTCACCCTCTGGCCAAAAAGCTCGGTTTCAATAACTTTCGAGAAATGAGGATAGAAAACGCCATCACCAGGGCAAACCCTGAATTTGCCCACTTCGTAGCATGCAACTTTGCGGTTGATGCTACCGATTGTGGCTCCTTTACCTGGAGCCGAAAAGGTGGGATCAGAAATAAGAAAAAGGCTAAGCAGGGCAATTTGCCATACGAAGACTGTGGGAAAACGTTTCATGTCGTTTACCAATAAGATCAGACAAGAAAGCAGTTTGAAATAGAAGGGTGAGATTAGCAGATTAGTAACTCTTCGTTTTTATTCTGTCCATATTATGGGATTAAAGGGAGGCCTTCAGGTTAGATCGAGTTTGTATATTTGGGGACGAAAATAAAAGCGCGAGCTGTATGGTGTGGCGAATTGCCTGATATCTCTGGCACAATTTACGGATTGCTAATAACTATAACAGGGCGCATCAACATGGCAGTTTCTCTGCGCATATTAAGAGTTCTTTTTCTTCTCACGGCTGGAACGCTGGCATTGATCTGGTATGTTTCAACAGAGCAGCAACGCCAAGAGTATTTGTTATGGTTAGGCTTGGTAGAACCCCCACCCGAAATAGAGTCAGTTTCTCCTCCAGCTATTGATCAGGAAATCACGAACCCTTTTACTCAATTCACTCATGGGGCTGTTAGTCATTACCAGTGTGCTCCCACAACTCGCGCAGTGACTGATGTTGAAACAACCAAAGTCTATAAGTGGAAAGATGAAAACGGGCGGGTTCATTTTTCAGATCGGGCACCACAACAGGCATCCGTCGAAGATCTCAGTCAAAAGTACCAGAACAAGGCTCAGTACTTTCGGGTCAAGGTTGATGTGTTCGGCAATAAAGTACCTGCCTGGACTCAAGACCGCCTGGCCGGTAGCACACGACAAATATTCACTGTTCTAGCCGATCAGCTGGATCTGACAGACCTGCGGCAGATTGATCTGAATGTGAAGGTATTTGCCAGTCGTCAGGCTTACCAGAATTATGCCAATCAGGTTGCCCCTAATATCAGTAAATGGTCTGCCGGATTTTACAGTGCAAAAATAAATACGGCAGCGGTTCACCATGATGGCCGTGATGAAATTACCCATCAGGTGGCGCGCCATGAATCAACTCATGTAATTATGGCTGGCCTGTTTGGCAATATGCCCACCTGGTTTACCGAAGGGATGGCGGAATACTTTGAGCATATGAAAATAACCGGGCAGGCAAAAATTATTGAGCCTGACCGGGGGCAGATGGCTCTCCTCCAGAAATCATCACTCCCTCACCTGAAGTATTGGTTTGATCAAACTGAAAATTGGTACAATCCAGAAGATCGCAACAGGAACTATGCCATTGCCTGGTCCGTTATTCATTTTCTAATGCAGGATGAACAACGTAAACAGTTGCTGGCAGCTTATATGAAAGATCTGGGACGAGATCTTTGTCGGGCAGTTTCAGCTTCTGAGTTCTTTGCCCGTGAGTACCCGGGAGGTATTCGCCGGATGACGCAGGATTGGCAACGCTGGGTGTTACACGGTGCAGCATCGCCACATTATTTCTAGACTAACGAAGAATTTTCATAACTGCTGCCACTGCCAGGCAAAACAGTAATGTTGATGACAGTGGTAGCGATATCTTCTTACCGTCACCTTCCACGCAGATATCTCCGGGTAGGTGGCCCAGCCAGTTCATAATGTTGGGCTCATACAGTACGAGCAGCCCGAACACGATAGCAACCAGTCCAAAAGCTGCGAGCAGTCTGATCATGTTTCCAACTCAAAATGTTTGACGGAAATAAAAATGGTTCATGATCAGCAAGGTGGCAATCCTCTGCCACGCATCAACACTTTTCATTACCTGCTTTTGTAGCATGCACCCTCCTTGGAGGGTTGCTATGAAAAACGGGGTAACGGTTAAAAAGCACGACCGTTTCCAGCTGGAAATTTGTGTAGAAAATACTGGGGAAACCCGGAAACAGTCTATCGACATGTATCTGTGTTTTCCTAAAGTGCTGGATATTACCTCGAAAACCTATCGGCGAAGTTCATTCTACAGAGACAAGAAAAACGGCCTGCAGCTACTGCCGGAGGTGATTGATCTTACCGGGCACCCCCTCCAGTGCTGCAGAGCTATGCGCGTTTTTATACATCATCAAACCATCAGCGATGACAAACGCTATAAACATCTTCTGCAACTTTTTAGTTGTACTTTTTCCCGTTCTCTCCAGCGGACTCTGGATAAGTTCAATAAAAAGGATGTTGCCACATTCGAGTGTGTAGATAACAACGTTCGGATCATGCTAGGCCTTCTACGGCGTCGTATGCCTCGAGGGGAGAAACGACAGGGATATTTTCGCTTTCTCGATGGCTATCTCAGCAGTGTGGTTACCCAGACTTATCTCAGTCTTCTGGCGCGTCATCCAGAGTTTCATGCCCGCCTTCTGCTTCTCGAAACTCTTGAGCTGGAGAAAGAATACCGGGGCAAAGCTGGTATATCTGATTTTGGTAATCGTAAAAGGGCAGGACGTGCTTATCGCCGCCTGGCACTGCAGCGCAAATACAGTGAAAGTGTTCTGCACCTTGAGAGCAAGTTCAGCCCTCATGGGGTAATGATTCAACAGATGGCTTATAGCCTTGTTGCTGGTTTGGCCATGGCCATCGCTATGGTTATAGCTTTCTGGTCTCAAAATAAGTTCGGCAACCTCACCACTAACTTTCTGGTGGCGATGGTGCTGGGCTACATGTTGAAAGACCGGGTGAAAGCACTGGGGAACAGTTTTACCGATCGCCGCCTGAGCCGGATTCTGTTTGATCATTATGGTGAAGCCAGAAACAAGTTCAGCGGCAAGAAGATGGCCTCTGTGCGGGAAGTGGTGAACTTTACCAGTGCAGGAGGGAGTGAAGAGCCAGTCTTGCAGGCCTTTCTTAAGCTCAAGCGTCGCTTTCGGCCAGAGCAGTGTGTCAGTATTCTTCGTTACAGTCGGCGTCTTGTTCTTGAAAGACAATCCTTTGATCCATTTATTACTGGTGTCAGTGACCGCACCCTTATTAATATGGAAACTATGCTGAGAAATGCAGCCTGGGAAGAAAGGAATGTCTATTTCCAGGAGGGAGAGCGAGTGATTACCGGGTCTGCCTTGCCTGGCTATGAAGTTGAGCTCCTTGTTCATTATGGGGATGAAGAGAACAACACCTGGCATGCTTACACATTAAAGGTAAACAGAAAGGGGATACGCAAGATCCGTGAAGGCAATTTGCCGGAAGCGGAATAATTGATCTGGCAGAAAACAGTATTTTCTAGTAGTGTTCACCGGTTTACCGCCCTTAGCCGCCCTGTTCATCTGACCGGTATTCCAGGTTTTTTGAGAATGCGTGTATCTGGGCCTCATCCATATTTACAGGTGAAATAATGGGCAAACATTACACCCAGACCAACCTTCAGATTGACGATCGTGTCAGCCAGCGCGATTTCAGCGGCAAGCGTCAGGCGCGTTTGGGTACTGAGAAAAATCCAGCCTCTATCACTGTTAAGACTGAAGAGCGTAAAGCGGAACTGGAAACAGTTTTTCTTGATAACGGCTGGTCTTACACCATTGTTGTGAACGAGGAAGCGGAAGAGAACCTTAATGATCTGGAGCTGCTGAAGCAGATCCCGACCAAAACCACTGTTCTTGAAAAGACTCCCGGCCGTAATGATCCATGCTCCTGCGGCAGCGGCAAGAAGTACAAAAAGTGCTGCGGATGATTTTTTGAAAATCTGCAGATGAACAAAAAAGCCACGATTATCGTGGCTTTTTTGTATTTGGAAATCAGTAAACGGCTATGCCGAATTTTAATAATTGCCGGGGAAGAATTTCATCAAGGTGTTTGAGGTCTTCGTCATTCAGCGTGATCACATTCAGGTTGTGGCTCTGGTAAAGGGAGACTCTTTTCTCTCTTAGCTTTTTGTAGGCCGGATCACTCCCTGCTCCCAGATATTCGATATAAACCGGGCCTTCAGGAAGATAGAAATCCCCCCAGGCATTCTCTTCTATAGGAAGCCGACGCCCGCAGGCGTGGGTAATTCCAGCCATATAAAGCCAGTTATCAATCAACATATCTCCACGGGAACGCACCATGTGCCCATCAGCGGTTCGCAGAGTGGCAGGAAAGCGGGTGAGATATTCATCAATCTCACTGGTGCTGTCATCAAGGCCAATGGCCAGGGTTAAATCTCCCTGGATTTCTTTCAGCGCGTGCTGAAAGGCTGGGTGAGTAACAATCTCTTCAGGCCAGCAGGCATAAGGATAACCCGTTCGCTTGTCTTCTTTTTGTGCGCCGCCTATGGCCTGGCCTGAAGGTGTGAGCTGCCAGCCTCGTAAACCTTTGCGAATCCAGCCAAGTTCGGCCAATAGGTTATTCACCTGTCGGGCTGGCAAATGGATTTCTTCTGCCAAAGCGGTAGCCGTGAGTAGAGGTGAGGATGCAGAAGCTTTCTTTGAATTGACCGGCTGTTGTGTGTCGATACGGGTCAGCGCTGGCCAGCAAATATAGGTGCCATATTTACTGTGGTTAGTGTATTCGCCCCCTTTGCTTTTTCCCTTCTCGGTCAGCTCCCAGGTTTCATTCTTTCGAACAATCCACCCAGCGGCTTCCAGTCGGCCAAATAACTCTTTACTGGTCAGGGATAAAGACTTGGCCAGGGCGCTGGTAGATATTTTCTTGAGGCCGGTTGCTTCCATGACTGTCTGCCTGCTTCAGAAGGGGATGAAGCAGATAGTGCCATGTCAGCACCGGGAGGAAAAGTAAGCGTGGGTGAGGTGTTAGTTATAAAGCCCGTCTGCGGTAAGATTAACACCATCAACAATCAACCCATCCGGCTCAGCCATATAATTACTGCGGCAGGATTCAGGTAAATACTGGGCTGGGATTCTGGCAGCCTCGTGATATCCGCAGTACCATTGGATCTGGTCATTTACTCTGACAGGGAAGAACACCAGCCTCGCCTCATTGGGCATATCGCTGGGGAAACTGTCGGCCTTTAATCTTGCCTCAAGGCGGAAGGGGCGGGAATCTCCATCAAGGCGGGGGTGACAGTACATAAAATCGATATATTCCATTAACCCGGTACCAATCAGTTGTCCGGTACCATTGGGTGCGGCAGGCATAGATGAGCAGTATCCGGCGACAGATCCCATGCTGGCAAAGTGTTCGTTGACATCGTTTTTATAGCGGGAAAACTGGGGGATAATCTCGCCGGCAATGGCGGATCGGGCGGTATAGGCGGGGTAATAGGTGATCGCCATTGCCGCCAGTATGCCGATAATGGCCACAACAATCATCAGCTCGATCAGGGTAAAGCCCTGAATTTCTTTGCCTTTTCTCATTTTCCATTCCCTGAAATATTCATTCCTTATCCGTCTAAATCTAGACGGGAAATCCCAATCCGGAAGTTTTCATAAATTCGCCGGATAAAGTTCATGTTTCAGAAACACCACTGCAATAAATCACAGTCATCGTCTGATAAGACTTCACACCTTTGTAGTCGTTTGACTTCCGTGGTTTGGGAGCAGGCAGGAAGGGAATTTCTTGCAGAACGTTCATAGAGAAAAGGATATCGACAATGGCTGCTCAATCACCGGTTATAAACGAGTTCGTTTTTAATCATGCTGGTACAGACACCGATGAGTTTATTGAAATTCTTGGTGACCCGCTGACGGATTACTCCAACCTCTGGTTGTTAAATATTGAGGGTGACAACACCAGCTCGAATGCTGGGAAAATCACCCAGGCTTACCAACTGGGAACGACTGATGGTGATGGCTTCTGGACTGTTCAGGCCAACAACCAGCTGCAAAATGGTTCTCAAACCTTGTTGCTGGTTGACGGATTTACCGGCTCTATCGGTGCATCTGTAGACGCAGACACTGATGGAGTGCTAGATGTGTCGGCACCTTTTGGTTCCATTGTGGATTCCGTGGCAGTAAATGATGGCAACAGCAATGACTTGGCTTACAGCCCTGCCGTTTTAGTACGTAATGCCGATGGTGTGGACTTTACTTTTGGTGGAGCTTCCCGGGTTGTTGATGGTGTGGATACAGATTCCGCCAGTGACTATGTTCGCAACAACTACGACGATAATGCTCCAACACCTGCTGGTCAGGCTGATAACACACCGGGAGCTCCCAATGTTGTTGAAGATGGCGGAGGCAACTCTGGTGGTGTAGAGAGCAAGGCGATTTATGACATTCAGGGTAAAGGTCATACGTCCCAGTATGTTGGTCAGACCGTTGCTACCGCAGGTATTGTCACGGCTGTAGAAAGCAATGGTTTCTACCTTCAGGGAGAGGCCGATGGTGATGTCGCCACATCTGATGCATTGTTTGTTTTCACTGGCAGTGCGCCAACTGTTGCAGTTGGGGATGATATCTCTCTTCAGGGTACGGTTGCAGAATACACGCCCGGTGGTTCCAGCTCTGGCAACCTTTCTATCACTCAGTTGACCAGTATCTCTGAACTGACCATAAACAGCAGCGGCAACGATCTTCCCGAAGCTGTTGTTATTGGTCAGGGCGGTCGTGAACAAACAGCTTCCGTTGTTGATGATGACCAGCTGGCTTTGTTCGACCCTGAAAATGACAGCATTGATTTCTTTGAAAGTCTCGAAGGGATGCGGGTCACTGTGCAGGATGCACATGCTGTGTCTGCAACCAATAAATACGGTGAAATCTTCACCGTTGCTGACCAGGGCCAGAATGCGACCGGTTTGAATAGCCGGGGTGGAATTGATCTGGCGGCAGATGATCTGAACCCTGAGCGCATCCAGATTCAACTAGATGATGACCTGTTGTCTGGCTTTGATGCCCAAGTCAATGTAGGCGACAACTTAGGTAACGTGACAGGGGTTATGGATTATTCCTATGGCAACTATGAAGTAAAAGCTACGGAAGCGTTTTCAGTAACAGCGGGTGATCTGCAGAAAGAGCAGACTCAACTTGTTGCTGGTGCTAATGAGCTTACTGTTGCCAGTTACAATGTCGAAAATCTTGATGCTCAGGACGACAACAGTCGTTTTGAAAGTCTTGCCCAGCAGATCATTAACAACCTCTCTAATCCCGATATTCTGGCGCTGCAGGAGATTCAGGATAATGATGGTTCTACCGACAGTGGCGACCCTTCAGCGGATCAAACCTGGCAGAAACTGATTGATGCCATAGAAGCTGCTGGTGGCCCCAGTTACGAGTATGTGCAGCTGGACCCTGCCAACAATGCCGATGGTGGTCAGCCTGGTGGCAATATTCGTGTCGGTTATCTCTACAATCCTGACCGTGTTGATTATGTAGAGAACTCAGCGCAAAAGCTGACTGATGATGCCTTTGACGGTACTCGCAAGCCTTTGCATGCCCAGTTTGAGTTTAATGGTGAGACTGTTGATCTGGTGAATGTTCACCTGTCATCCAAATATGGCAGCACACCGATTTATGGCTCCCAGCAGCCATTTGTAAATGCTGGTTATGAAGACCGAATGGAGCAGGCTCAGGCAATCAATGATTATGTTGATGGGCTGATGGCTGCCGATCCTGATGCCAAGGTGATGGTGCTGGGTGATTTCAACTCATTCCAGTGGGAAGGCCCGGCTGATGTGATGGAGGGACAGGGCGCTGACAATGTGATGACCAACCTGATTGATGGTCTGAGCGATGATGAGCACACCTATAACTTCCAGGGTAACTCTCAGGTTCTGGATCAGATTCTGGTCAGTAACAACCTCGCTGGTTCAGCAGAGCTGGATGTTGTGCATGTCAACACTGAGTTTGCTGATGGTGCCAGCGATCATGAGCCTCTGGTTGCCCGGGTGACCATTGGTGAGCCGGTATACACATTACAGATTCTGCATGCTTCCGATCTGGAAGGCGGTGTAGAGGCCATTCCTCGTGCAGCCAACTTCGCAGCAATTGTTGATGCCTTGGAAGACACTTACGACAACAGTATTACCTTGTCGGCAGGTGACAACTATCTCAGTGGCCCTTTCTTCTCAGCTTCCGGTGATCGTGGGGTATTCCGGGATAGCGATGTATTTAATGACTTCTACAACAAACTGTTTGGTCTGGAAGGTGATGAAAGTTATCAGGGCTTGAGAGAGGGTGGTGGTCGGGTGGATATATCCATCATGAATGCCATCGGCTTCGATGCTTCAGCGCTGGGTAACCACGAGTTTGATGTGGGCACATCTGTTCTGGCGGATATTCTTGCTCCTGAATACAAAGGTGAAGGTCTGGCGGATGACCGCTGGGTTGGTGCTCAGTTCCCTTATTTGAGTGCAAATCTGGACTTCAGCAATGACCCTAACCTGGCCGAGTTTTATACCGATCAGCTGCTGCTGTCGTCTTCCTTTGCAACCGGCCCACAACAATCGGGCACACCAACTCCAAAGATTGCCCCGGCCACTATCGTAGAAGAGGGTGGTGAGAAGATTGGTATTGTGGGTGCGACTACTCCACTGCTGGCGCAGATTTCTTCACCCGGAAACACCAGTGTTATCAACGGCGATAACCCAAGCGATATGCAGGCTCTGGCCGATGTTCTGCAACCTGTTGTTGATCAGCTGCTGGATCAGGGTATCAACAAGATCATCCTTGTTTCCCACTTGCAGCAGATTGCTTTGGAAAAAGAACTGGTACAGCTTCTCCACGGTGTCGATGTGGTTATTGCTGGTGGCTCTGACACTTTGCAGGCGGATGAAACCGATGTTCTGCATGCTGGTGATGTGGCGGCAGAAAATTATCCGTTCACGACGACAAACGCTGATGGCGATCCAGCAGTAATTGTTAGCACTGATGGACAGTACAGCTATGTTGGTCGTCTGGTCGTAGATTTCGATGCCGATGGCAAAATCATCGTTAACGACAATGGCGAAGTGACGGATGCCGATATCAGTGGTGCGTATGCCAGCACCGATGAAAACGTTGATGCTCTGTGGGGTGAAGACGATGCTTTTGCAGAAGGCACCAAAGGTGATTTGGTTAAAGATCTTACCGATGCCGTGCAGGAGCTGGTGAATGAGAAAGACAGCAATATTCTCGGCAGTACTAATGTTTTCCTCGAAGGTCGCCGTGAAGCAGTTCGTACTGAAGAAACCAATG
The DNA here is from genome assembly GCF_058148445.1 of Parendozoicomonas sp. 2304DJ65-17. Taxonomy (NCBI): domain Bacteria; kingdom Pseudomonadati; phylum Pseudomonadota; class Gammaproteobacteria; order Oceanospirillales; family Endozoicomonadaceae; genus Parendozoicomonas; species Parendozoicomonas sp. 2304DJ65-17. The sequence goes on along the minus strand of NZ_JBYVJV010000003.1, from coordinate 458,178 downwards.
TTGGTAACCTGACCGCCGATGCCAATCTGGCTGCAGCGCAGCAATACGACAATAGTGTGATGGTGTCCATCAAGAATGGTGGCGGCATTCGTGCCCAGATCGGCACTATTCAAGATGATGGCACTGGTAACTACAGTGAGTTGCCTCCACAGGCTAACCCCGCCAGTGGTAAGCAGGCTGGGCAGGTTTCCCAGCTGGATATTGAGAATACCCTTAAGTTCAATAACTCACTGACTCTTCTTACTTTGACAGCCGAGCAGCTGGTTCAGGTGCTGGAGCATGGTGTAGCAGCTTCCGGTGAAGGTAATACTCCCGGGCAGTTTGCTCAGGTCAGCGGTGTGCACTTCAGTTATGACACCTCTCTGGCATCTGGTTCCCGTGTTCGCTCTGCTGCTCTGGTTAATGGAGAAGGGCAGGTCATCCAGATTCTGGTCGAGAGCGGAGAGCTGGTTGCGCCTGCGGATATGGCTATTCGTATCGTGACACTTGGCTTCCTGGCTTCCGGTGGTGACGGCTATCCATTTGCAGACTTTGCCACGGATGTTGTTGATCTCACTGATGTGTTAACGGATGTCGGAGCGTCAGACTTTGCTGCGCCGGGTAGTGAGCAGGATGCTCTGGCCGAGTACCTGCGGGCAAACTTCAATGATCAGCCTTACAACGCAGAAGAAACTGATGCTTCAGAAGACACCCGCATCCAAAACCTTGCTGAGCGTGAAGACACAGTTCTTCAGGGGCAGACAACTATTCCTGTGGATGTGGTTGATGGTAGTGGTGATGGTGTTCTTATGGGAGCTGCTGGAGCCGATATGATCAACGGTGGTGCTGGTGATGACCTGATTGATGGCCTGGGCGGAGATGATCATCTTCTGGGTGGTTATGGGGATGACAAGCTCTATGGCCGTGAAGGGCAGGATCTTCTGAAAGGTGATGGCGGCAACGACTGGCTCTATGGTGGAGTGGGTGCCGACGAACTTCATGGTGGTAATAACCAGGATTACCTGTTCGGTGAAGAGGGTAATGATCGCTTATTTGGTGAGCACGGTAATGACGAGCTGGATGGTGGCAAAGGTAATGACTATCTGGCCGGTGGTGAAGGTCAGGATTACCTGCTTGGCGGTAAGGGCAACGATCAGCTGATGGGGGGAAGTGGCCATGACTGGCTGGAAGGTGGTCAGGGTTCTGATCATCTTGAAGGTGGTAGCGGTCATGACTATCTTGCCGGTGGTAAAGGTGATGACTGGCTGCTGGGTGGTTCAGGGCAGGATGTGTTTGCTATTGCTGCGAATGGTGGTCATGACACTATTCGTGACTTTGAGGCGGGCAGTGACACTATTCTCCTGAATGGGCTGGGCTTCGATTCTCTGGATGCTGTGCGTGACGCCAGTGTACAGCAGGGGCGTAATCTGGTTATTAGCATTGACGATAACAACTCACTGACCCTGATTGGTATGCGGGATGATCTGCTCAATGAGCAGAACCTGCAGTGGGGCGATCAATTAGTGTAGATGCTGTTATAAAAAATCCCCCACCATTTCTGGTGGGGGATTTTTTGTCTCAGAACTATGAATTAACGGTCAGACATTGGGGTGAAATCCCGTTTTGCAGGGCCAGTATAGAGCTGGCGTGGGCGACCGATTCGGTAGCTGCTGCTGATCATCTCATGCCAGTGAGCAATCCAGCCTGGAGTACGGCCGGTGGCAAAGATAACCGTGAACATTTCAACAGGAATGCCCAGGGCTTTCAGGATGATGCCGGAGTAGAAGTCCACGTTTGGATATAGCTGGCGATCAATAAAGTACTGGTCTTCCAGGGCAATCTGTTCCAGACGCTTGGCAATCTTGAGCTGAGGATCGTTAATGCCCAGTTCACCAAGAACTTCGTCACAGGTTTGCTTCATAACTTTGGCCCGTGGGTCAAAGTTCTTGTAAACCCGGTGGCCGAAGCCCATCAGGCGGAATGGGTCATTCTTGTCTTTGGCCTTGGCAACAAATTCATCGATATTGGCTTCATCACCAATCTCATCCAGCATCTTCAGAACGGCCTCATTGGCACCACCGTGAGCAGGACCCCACAAAGCGGCAATACCGGAAGCAATACAGGCAAATGGGTTAGCGCCACTGGAGCCTGCCAGACGTACAGTTGATGTGGAAGCGTTCTGCTCATGGTCGGCGTGGAGCAGGAATATCTTGTCCATGGCGCGAGCCAGAACAGGATTGACTTCATATTCCTGACATGGGGTAGCAAACATCATGTGCAGGAAGTTGCCGCCATAGGAGAGGTCGTTCCGTGGATACATGAATGGCTGGCCGATGGAGTACTTGTAAGCCATGGCCGCCAGAGTTGGCATCTTGGAAATCAGGCGGTAGGCAGTGATTTCACGATGACGCTCATTATTTATGTCCAGGGAGTCGTGATAGAAAGACGACAATGCACCAACAAGACCGCACATGATAGCCATGGGGTGAGCATCACGACGGAAGCCGTTCAGGAATTCGATCATCTGCTCGTGAACCATGGTGTGACCCATGATTGTCGTTGAGAAGTTTTCCTTTTGCTCTTCTGTTGGCAGTTCGCCGTAAATCAACAGATAACAGACTTCAAGAAAGTCTGATTGATCGGCCAGCTGCTCAATTGGGTAGCCTCTGTGTAAGAGGATTCCCTTGTCACCATCTATAAAAGTGATCTTTGATTCGCATGCTGCGGTGGATACAAAACCCGGATCGTAAGTGAAAACACCATTGGCGGTGAGTTTTCTTACGTCTATGACATCGGGTCCAAGAGTTCCGCTGTAAACCGGCAGTTCCAAGGATTCTTCACTACCTTCTATGGTTAGCCGCGCGAGCTTCTCAGCCATGGGCCCTCCTGCTAGTACTATCTGATTGTGTATTTGCTTTCTTGTAATTTTTTTGAGCCTGATGTCGTGTATTTACGTATTTTATTTATGGCTCAGTGTGCTTGGTTTTGCCCAACTATAGAGAGATTAATGTTTTTGTCAAACAGGCTGTAGGCTTCGGGTAATAACGTTTTCTCTCTAAAAGTTGATTCCTTGAACGGAATATTATTGTCCCTGTTTTGATGTTGTTTTTGTCAATAGCACCTGCAGGTATTTTTATTAACCCTGTTGTTTTGTTTTGGTGCGCAGGCATTGTTCTGGTGCGATGCAGGGCATAGGTTCTAGTGGTTTATACGGAGGCGCGCCGTTGTAATCAAAAACCGAAATGACTATACTTCCGGCCGAACTCTGAGGGGGGTGAGTACATATTTTCGGATGTTTTATTCAAAAACTCAGAGCATATGATCTGTCTTCAACCTTCAGCGTAAAACACAATTCATGCACAATTCCAAAAGCCCGTTCGGGTTACAGGGTGTTAGACCGTGAATAGCAAGAGACCAGTCAATCTCGACCTGACAACAATAAGGTTGCCCTTACCCGCCTACACGTCCATTTTGCACCGAATCTCCGGTGTGATCCTGTTTGTGGGTATTGCTTTCCTTTTATATGGGCTTGATCTCTCACTGGGTTCCAGGGAAGGGTTTAAGCAGTTTACCGAGTGTCTTACTTCACCAGTTGCCAAGTTTATAACCTGGGGATTGCTGACCGGCCTTGGTTATCACTTTGTTGCTGGTATCAAGCATCTGATTATGGATGCTGGTATTGGTGAAACGAAAGAGTCCGGCAAAACTGGCGCACAGGTTACTCTGGTGCTGGGTGTTGTCCTCAGTATTCTGGCGGGGGTGTGGGTATGGTAACCAATATTACCAATCTGTCGCGCAGTGGTCTTTATGACTGGATGGTGCAGCGGGTAACCGCCCTTGTTCTGGCCGCATACACCGTATTTATGGTGATCTGGTTGCTGTGTAATTCTCCCGTAGGGTTTGAAGAGTGGAGAGCGCTGTTTGACCAGACCTGGATGCGGGTATTCAGTCTGCTGACTCTGATTTCTTTGGGGGCGCATGCCTGGGTAGGTATGTGGACCATCTCTGGTGATTATCTGAACGAGCGAGCCCTGGGTAAAAAGGCGCTGGCTTTCCGTTTTCTGTTTCAGGCGCTGTGCGGCATTACTATGTTCAGCTATGTGGTCTGGGGTGTTCAGATTCTTTGGGGGTTATAAGGGATGTCGAAGATTCGTACGCTGACATTTGATGCCATCGTAATTGGTGGTGGCGGTGCAGGTATGCGCGCGGCTCTGCAATTAACAGAGTCTGGTGTCAGTACTGCATGTATTACCAAGGTTTTTCCAACCCGTTCACACACTGTATCTGCTCAGGGCGGTATTACCTGTGCAATTGCTAGTGATGATCCTAATGATGATTGGCGCTGGCACATGTACGACACTGTAAAAGGGTCGGACTATATTGGTGACCAGGACGCGATCGAGTATATGTGCTCTGTCGGTCCTCAGGCTGTTTATGAGCTGGATCACATGGGTTTGCCATTCTCACGTACTGAAGAGGGTCGTATTTATCAGCGTCCTTTCGGTGGTCAGTCCAAGAATTTTGGTGAAGGTGGTCAGGCAGCCCGTACCTGTGCTGCTGCTGACCGTACCGGTCATGCTCTGTTGCACGCCCTGTATCAGGGTAACCTGAAAGGTGGAACCACCTTCTTTAATGAGTGGTATGCCGTTGATCTGGTGAAGAATGCGAAAGGCCAGGTGGCCGGTGTTATTGCTATCTGCATCGAAACCGGTGAAGTGGTTTATATCAAAGCCAAAGCAACAGTTATGGCGACTGGTGGCGCTGGCCGTATTTACGCTTCTACCACCAATGCCCTGATCAATACCGGTGACGGTGTGGGCATGGCTCTCCGTGCCGGCTATATGGCTCAGGACATGGAAATGTGGCAGTTCCACCCAACCGGTATTTATGGTGCTGGTGTACTGGTGACTGAAGGTTGTCGGGGTGAGGGTGGCTTCCTTATTAATGGTGATGGTGAGCGTTTTATGGAGCGTTACGCACCAAATGCCAAAGATCTTGCTGGTCGTGATGTTGTTGCACGTTCCATGATTCTTGAAATTATGGAAGGTCGTGGCGCAGGTCCTAACAAAGACCACGTGCTGCTGAAGCTTGATCACCTGGGTGAAAAAGAGCTGCATGCCAAGTTGCCTGGTATCTGCGAATTGTCCAAGACTTTTGCTCATGTTGATCCGGTGAAAGAGCCAGTTCCTGTTGTGCCAACCTGTCACTACATGATGGGTGGTATTCCCACCAATATCGGCGGTCAGGCTCTGCACCAGAATGCTGACGGTGTAGAAGAAGTTATTGAAGGTCTTTACGCCTGTGGTGAGGCTGCCTGTGTATCTGTTCATGGGGCTAACCGTCTGGGTGGTAACTCCCTGCTTGATCTGGTGGTATTTGGTCGTGCTGCAGGTCTTCAGATCAAGAAGAGCCTGGAAGAAGGTTTCGACTCTGTTGATGCCAGCGAAGAAGATATTCAGCGTGCCATGGGGCGTCTGAATCGCCTGAATAACTCTACTTCCGGTGAGAAGGTGGCGGACGTTCGTAAAGAGCTGCAGAACATTATGCAACTGAACTTTGGCGTATTCCGCGAAGAGGCCACCATGCAGGAAGGTCTCAAGCAGCTGGATGCTTTGAAGGAGCGTTTGAGTAATATTCATCTGGCAGACAAGAGTAAGGCGTTCAATACTGCGCGTATCGAAGCTCTTGAGCTTGAAAACCTCTATGAAGTTGCTTACGCCACGGCTGTTTCGGCTCTTGAGCGTAAGGAGTCCCGCGGTGCTCACGCCCGTAACGACTATCAGGAACGTGACGACGAGAACTGGCTGAAGCACTCTCTGTACTTCCCGGTAGAGAAAAAGGTTGGCAAGCGTGATGTGAATTTCTCGCCCAAGACCATGGAAGCGTTCCCGCCTAAGGCGCGGTCTTACTGAGAATCGAGGGAGGCTTAAGATGAGTTTACAGGTAAGCGTTTATCGCTATAACCCCGAGACGGACTCTGCGCCTTACATGCAGGATATCAATATTGATATTCCTGAAGGTAAGGATCTCATGGTTCTCGACGTTCTAGCTCTGATTAAAGAGCAGGATGACAGTCTGGCTTATCGCCGCTCCTGCCGTGAAGGTGTGTGTGGTTCTGATGGCTTGAATATCAGTGGCACGAATGGTCTGGCATGTATTACCCCGCTGTCTGAAGCAGTGCGCAAGGGTAAGCTGGTTCTGCGTCCTCTGCCTGGTTTGCCAGTTATTCGTGATCTGGTTGTTGATATGTCTCTTTTCTATAAGCAGTACGAAAAGATTCGTCCCTTCCTGATTAATAATTCACCGGCACCGGCTATTGAGAGACTGCAGTCCCCGGAAGAGCGGGCAAAGCTGGATGGTTTGTACGAGTGTATTCTCTGTGCCTGCTGTTCTACATCCTGCCCATCCTTCTGGTGGAATCCTGATCGGTTTGTGGGTCCTGCTGGTTTGTTGCAGGCTTACCGCTTCCTGGCGGATAGCCGTGATACTGCAACTGAAGAGCGTTTGTCAGCACTGGATGATCCGTTCAGTGTATTCCGCTGCCGTGGCATTATGAATTGCGTCAATGTGTGTCCTAAGGGGTTGAACCCAACAAGGGCGATTGGCCATATACGTAATATGCTTCTTGCAAACGGTACCTGATGAAAAAAAATCCCCGGTTATCCGGGGATTTTTTTTGCCTGTTAGGTATGGTGTTGGTGCATTTTTGTGATTGTGCAAAAAAAGGATACAGAAAACCGTTACTTAACAGGTGATTTGTGTAGGTGATAATGCCTATAATTAGCGACAGATTTACGGCAAGTGTCCAATGGGTTTGGACTTGCCGTATTTGGGTTTGATTGCTGCACTTATGAGGCGCAGTTAGCAATACGGTATTTACCAGAGACGATCTTTGATGTCAGTTTGTCTGCATCCAGAACTACAAGCGTCTCGTAAGGTTTAACCAACAGGGGCTTCCGGGCACAATCCGGGCTATCTGTGGGGACCGGCAAATGACAGAGCATATTTCGATCTGTTCGCCCGTCATTTAACGACCAGTCGTGCCTGCTGGCAGATAGTGTGCCCCTTCATTTGGGGTGATAGATACAATGCAAGATGGTGTCATGCAGCGGATGTGGCAATCTGCCCATATCTCCGGGGGGAACGCTGCATATGTAGAAGAATTGTACGAACGCTATCTGCGTGATCCAAATGCAGTGCCCGAGCAGTGGCGTGACTATTTTGCTGGCCTTCCTCAGGTCAGTGGTGCGACTGCCAACGATATTCCTCACTCAACCGTTCGGGAAAACTTTGTCCACCTGGCTCAAAGTCGCCAGCGACGTCAGCCTGTGGCTGCCAGCTCGGTTAGCAGCGAACATGAGAAGAAGCAGGTTCTGGTGTTGCGGCTGATCAATGGTTATCGGGTTCGTGGACACCAGAAGGCCAAACTTGATCCCCTTGGGTTAATGAGCCGTAAGGATATTCCTGATCTTCAGCTGGAGCATCATGGCCTGACTGAGGCTGACCTTGATACTCCTTTCCAGACCGGTTCTCTTTTTATTGGAAAAGAAGAAGCCACGCTGGGCGAAATCTGTGAAACCCTCGAAGCAACCTATTGCAGCTCAATAGGTGCCGAGTTTATGCATATTGTCGACACTGAACAGCGTCGCTGGTTCCAGCGAAAGCTGGAAAGTGTTCGTGGTCGTCCGGAAATGAGCGCCGATGCCCGTATGCATCTGCTGGAACGACTGACTGCAGCTGAAGGTCTTGAAAAATACCTCGGCACCAAATTCCCCGGAACCAAACGTTTTGGCCTTGAAGGCGGTGAGTCACTGATCCCTATGCTGGATGAGATGATTCAGCGGACCGGTGCAGGCTCTGTTAAAGAAGTTGTTATCGGTATGGCTCACCGTGGCCGCCTGAATGTTCTGGTTAACATCCTTGGTAAAAACCCTTCCGACCTGTTTGATGAGTTTGAAGGGAAGATTAACCTTCATTCCCAGAACGGTTCTGGTGATGTTAAGTACCATCAGGGTTTCTCTTCCAATGTCATGACCCCCGGCGGGGAAGTTCACCTCGCATTGGCATTTAACCCATCCCACCTGGAAATTGTCAGCCCTGTGGTTGAAGGTTCTGTTCGTGCGCGTCAGGATCGTCGCCAGGATATGGATCGTGATCAGGTTTTGCCTATCTCCATTCATGGTGACGCAGCCTTCGCAGGCCAGGGTGTGGTGATGGAAACCTTCCAGCTGTCCCAGACTCGTGCCTACGCCACCGGGGGCACCATCCATATTGTTGTCAACAATCAGGTTGGTTTTACCACCAGTAAGCGGGAAGATGCTCGCTCTACGGAATACTGTACAGACGTTGCCAAAATTGTTGGTGCACCAATCCTTCATGTAAATGGCGATGATCCTGAAGCTGTGATCTTTGCCACCAAACTGGCAGCTGATTACCGAAAAGAGTTTAAAAAAGACGTTGTTATTGATCTGGTCTGCTATCGTCGTCGTGGCCATAACGAGGCAGACGAGCCATCTTCAACGCAGCCGATGATGTACAGTCAGATCAAGGTTCAGGACACAACCCGTACTTTGTATGCCAAATCACTGGTTGAGAACGGGGTGATCTCCGACGAGCAGAATAACGGTATGGTCGAAGACTACCGTACTGCTTTGGATAATGGTCAACACGTAGCCAAGAGTCTGGTGCGTGAACCAAATACCAATCTTTATGTTGACTGGACTCCTTATCTTGGGCATGAGTGGACAGCTCTCCATGATACCCGTGTCGCTTTGGGAACCCTGCAAGAGCTGGGGCAGTCTTTGTCTCAGGTTCCGGAAGGTTTTGCCCTGCAGCGCCAGGTTGGCAAGATAGTTGATGACCGCCGCAAGATGGCTGCTGGTGCATTGTCCATTAACTGGGGTATGGCGGAGCTGATGGCTTACGCTTCACTGTTGATGGAAGGGCATCCAGTGCGTATCACTGGTCAGGATGTTGGCCGTGGTACTTTCTCCCATCGTCATGCTGTCCTGCATAGTCAGAAGGATGGAGCTACCTGGGTACCTCTTGCTCATCTTGCTGAAGATCAGCCACCTCTGCAGATTTATGATTCTGTTCTCTCTGAAGAGGCAGTACTGGCTTTTGAATATGGTTACGCGACAACCCAGCCTAATTCACTGGTGATCTGGGAAGCTCAGTTTGGTGATTTCGCCAACGGCGCGCAGGTTGTTATTGACCAGTTTATTACCAGCGGCGAATCCAAGTGGGGACGTCTGTGTGGTTTGACCATGCTGCTGCCACACGGTTATGAAGGGCAGGGGCCAGAGCACTCATCCGCCCGACTTGAGCGTTTCCTGCAGCTGTGTGCTGAACATAATATTCAGGTGTGTGTACCTACCACACCTGCTCAGGTTTTCCATATGATGCGACGTCAGGTTCTGCGTCCGTTGCGTAAGCCTCTGGTTGTATTTTCTCCCAAGAGTCTCCTGCGTCATAAAGAAGCTGTTTCTTCGCTGGAGGAGCTGGCGGAAGGTTCTTTCCAGACAGTACTTCCGGAAACCGATGAGCAGGATAACAGCCAGGTAACAAGACTGGTCATCTGTAGTGGTAAGGTTTACTACGACCTGAGAGATAAGCGCCGGGCTGAAGAGCTCAAGCATGTTGCCATTGTTCGGGTTGAGCAGCTCTATCCATTCCCTGAGGACGATCTGCAGGGAATTATGGATGCCTATCCTAATCTGACTTCCGTTGTATGGTGCCAGGAAGAACCCATGAACCAGGGTGCCTGGTACTGCAGCCAACATCATATGCACCGGGTGGTTGCCGGTCATACTAATAAAAAACTTGCACTCACTTATGCCGGCCGTCCCGCATCGGCAGCTCCCGCCTGTGGTTACATGTCTATGCATGTTGAACAGCAGCAGAAGCTGGTTGCAGATGCACTGGACCTGAAATAAGCAGCACTGGAGCAAAAGGAATCTGATTGATTATGGCTACTGACATTAAAGCACCAACATTTCCGGAATCTGTAGCTGACGGAACTATTGCTACCTGGCACAAGCAGCCCGGTGAAAGCTGCAAGCGCGATGAACTGCTGGCAGATATTGAAACCGACAAGGTTGTTCTTGAAATTGTTGCGCCAGCAGATGGCGTTTTGAAAGAAATTATTAAAAATGAAGGGGACACAATTCTTAGTGAAGAATTGATTGGCCGCTTCAGTGCAGGAGAGGTTGGAGAGTCTGCTGCTCCGGCACCCGCTGCAGAACCAGCAACTGCTGCAGCATCAGCGAATGCTGACCCGGTTCTGAGCCCTGCGGCCCGCAGAGCTGCTGAAGAGCTGAGTGTCGATCCTGCAGCTGTTCCCGGTACCGGTAAAGATGGACGGGTAACTAAAGAAGATGTGCTGGCCTTTGCGAAAGGAGGCAGTGCTCCGGTTGCCGCAGCTCCAGCACAGGCTACGTCTGCCCCGGCTCCAGCTGCTGCTAAGTCTCAGCCTGCTCCTATGGCACCAGTTTTTGATGGTGAGCGTGTAGAAAAGCGCGTTCCCATGACTCGCCTGCGTGCGAAAGTTGCTGAGCGTCTGGTTGAAGCTCAGCAGACAGCGGCTATGTTGACCACATTTAATGAAGTCAACATGAAGCCGATTATGGATTTGCGCGCACAGTACAAGGATAAGTTTGAGAAGCGTCACGGCGTGAAGATGGGCTTTATGTCCTTCTTTGTAAAAGCTGCTGTTGAAGCTTTGAAGCGTCAGCCTGTGGTAAATGCTTCCATTGACGGGAACGATATTGTATATCATGGCTATCAGGACATCGGGGTTGCCGTATCCAGCGACCGCGGGCTTGTTGTTCCTGTATTGCGCAATGCAGAAAGCATGGGTCTGGCTGACGTAGAATCAACAATTCGTGAATATGGGGTTAAGGCCCGGGACGGCAAACTCTCCATAGAAGAAATGACCGGTGGTACCTTTACCATCTCCAATGGCGGTGTATTTGGTTCTTTATTGTCTACACCTATCCTGAATCCACCCCAGGCAGCCATTCTGGGTATGCACAAGATTCAGGAGCGCCCAATGGCCGTTAATGGAGAGGTGGTGGTACTGCCCATGATGTATCTGGCGCTTTCTTATGATCATCGGTTGCTGGACGGAAAAGAGGCCGTAACCTTCCTGGTTACGATGAAGGAACTCCTGGAAGACCCCGCCCGTATACTTCTCGACGTTTAATGGTGGGTCTGACGGTTATCATTCTGGAAATAAAGACATGACAGATAAGTTTGATGTAGCAGTTATCGGGGCAGGTCCAGCTGGTTACGTGTGCGCTATTCGCGCCGCGCAACTGGGGCTCAAAACAGTTTGTATTGACAAGTGGATTGATGACAAAGGTAAGGCAAAGCTGGGTGGAACCTGCCTGAATGTTGGCTGTATTCCTTCCAAGGCACTTCTGGATACTTCCCACAAGTTCCATGAAGCCCATAAGGGATTTAAGGCTCACGGTATTTCTCTGGAAAAGCTTGATATTGATGTTCCTGCGATGATTAAGCGCAAGGATAAAGTGATCAAGCAGATGAACATGGGTATCAATGGCCTGTTCAAGGCGAATGGTGTTGAGTCTGTACTGGGCACAGCAAAGGTTCTGGCGGGTAAGCAGATTGAAGTTACCGCTGCTGATGGCAGCACCTCTGTGATTTCTGCGGAAAATATCATTATCGCTACTGGTTCTGTGCCCATTGAAATTCCACCAACACCACTGGATAACGACATCATTGTTGATTCCACTGGTGCGCTGGAATTCGATGCTGTTCCTGAACGTCTGGGTGTGATTGGTGCCGGTGTTATCGGTCTTGAGCTTGGCAGTGTCTGGTCTCGTCTGGGTTCCAAGGTCACTGTGTTGGAAGCACAGGATGCATTCCTGGCACTGGCTGATCAGCAGATTGCCAAAGAATCTGCCAAGATTTTCAAAAAGCAGAAGCTGGACATTCGTCTGGGTGCTCGGGTTGTTGGTTCTGAGATTAAAGGCCGTGAAGTTGAGGTGAAGTACCTGGATCCAGCAGGTGAAGAGCAAAGTGAAACCTATGACAAGCTGATCGTGTGTGTTGGTCGTCGTCCATACACCGAAAATCTGTTTGCTGCCGATGCTGGTATCAACCTTGATGAACGTGGTTTTGTCTTTGTTGACGACCAGTGCCGTACTGATGTTCCTGGTGTATACGCTATCGGCGACGTGGTACGTGGACCAATGCTTGCCCATAAAGGCTCTGAAGAAGGCGTTATGGTTGCCGAGCTGATTGCTGAAAAGGTTGCTCAGGTAAACTACGAACTGATCCCTTCCGTTATTTACACCCATCCAGAAGTAGCCTGGGCGGGTAAAACTGAAGAAGAAGTGAAGGCCAGCGGCGAAGAATACAAAGTGGGTACCTTCCCATTTGCGGCTATTGGCCGCGCAGTGGCAGCCAGCGAGAGCGACGGTATGGTCAAGGTTATTGCTGATAAGGCAACTGACCGGGTTCTAGGTGTTCATGCTGTTGGTCCATGTGCTGCGGAACTTGTTCAGCAGGGTGTTATTGCCATGGAGTTCAGCGCCAGTGCGGAAGACCTGCAACTGACTATGTTTGGTCATCCGACTTTTGGTGAGGCGCTTCATGAAGCAGCGCTGGCAGTGGATGGTCACGCTATTCATATGCCGAATCGCAAACGTTAATAGTGCGATAAGCCAATAAGAAAGTAGTTATAGGGTGAGGCTCCAGCCGCCTTAAAAGAGTGGCTGGCCAGCTTTGCAGAGGGGGAAGGGGAGAGGAGCTCCCCCGACCGATAATGATAAGGGTCGCGCCCCGCGCGCAGACAGGGTATTTGAATGAATCTGCATGAATATCAGGGTAAGCAGTTGTTTGCTGCCTATGGTCTTCCGGTTTCGACCGGTTATGCCTGTGATACGGCTGATGAAGCTGTGGCTGCAGCTGACAAGATTGGTGGCGATACCTGGGTAGTTAAAGCTCAGGTTCATGCTGGTGGTCGTGGTAAGGCAGGTGGGGTTAAGCTGGTAAAAAGCCGCGATGAGATTCGTGCTTTTGCCGAGCAGTGGCTGGGCCAGCGTCTGGTAACTTACCAGACAGATGAAAAAGGTCAGCCGGTTGCAAAAATCCTGGTTGAGAGCTGCACAGATATTGCCAATGAGTTGTATCTTGGTGCTGTTGTTGACCGTTCAACCCGTCGCATCGTTTTCATGGCATCCACTGAAGGTGGTGTTGAGATTGAAAAAGTTGCGGAAGAAACCCCAGAAAAGATTCTTAAAGCAGAGATTGATCCTCTGGTAGGCGCGCAACCTTATCAAGGTCGTGACCTCGCCTTTAAGCTGGGTCTTGATGCCAAGCAGGTGAAGCAGTTCACCAAGATTTTCCTGGGGCTGGCCAAATTGTTCCAAGATCACGATCTGGCACTGTTGGAAATTAACCCGCTGGTTATTACCGACGAGGGTGATCTGCATTGTCTGGATGCCAAGATTAATATCGATAGCAACGCTATCTACCGTCAGCCAAAGCTGAAGGCTATGCATGATCCTAGCCAGGAAGATCCTCGTGAAGCTCATGCTGCTTCTTGGGAACTGAACTATGTGGCACTTGATGGCAATATCGGTTGCATGGTGAATGGTGCAGGTCTGGCTATGGGCACCATGGACATTGTTAAGCTGCACGGCGGTGAGCCAGCCAACTTCCTTGATGTTGGCGGTGGTGCTACCAAAGAGCGAGTAACTGAAGCCTTCAAAATCATCCTTTCTGATGACAATGTGAAGGCTGTTCTGGTCAATATCTTCGGCGGTATCGTTCGTTGTGACCTGATTGCTGAAGGTATTATCGGTGCGGTTAAGGATGTTGGCGTGAAGGTTCCGGTTGTTGTTCGCCTGGAAGGCAACAATGCTGAGAATGGTTCAAAACTTCTGGCCGACAGTGGTCTGGATATTATTGCTGCTACCAGTCTGACAGACGCTGCGCAGCAGGTGGTTAAGGCAGCGGAGGGCCAGGCATGAGCATCCTGATTGATAAAAATACCAAAGTAATCTGCCAGGGCTTTACCGGTTCTCAGGGCACTTTCCACTCTGAGCAGGCTATTGCTTACGGTACTCAGATGGTTGGTGGTGTAACGCCAGGCAAGGGCGGACAGACCCATCTTGGTTTGCCGGTATTCAATACTGTGGCTGAAGCCGTTGAAGCTACAGGTGCGACTGCCAGTGTGATTTATGTGCCTGCACCTTTCTGCAAAGACTCCATTCTGGAAGCTGCGAATGCTGGTGTTGAACTGGTTGTCTGCATCACTGAAGGTATTCCAACTCTGGATATGCTGGATGCCAAAGTGAAGTGTGATGAGCTGGGCGTAACCCTGATTGGCCCTAACTGCCCAGGTGTTATTACTCCTGGAGAGTGCAAGATCGGTATTATGCCTGGCCATATCCATAAGCCAGGTAAAGTAGGTATTGTTTCCCGTTCCGGAACCCTGACTTACGAAGCCGTTAAGCAGACCACTGACTATGGTTACGGCCAGTCTACCTGTGTCGGTATCGGCGGTGACCCTATCCCGGGTTCTAACTTTATCGATATTTTGGCGCGCTTTGAAAAAGACCCTGCGACTGAAGCGATTGTTATGATCGGTGAAATCGGTGGTACTGCGGAAGAAGAAGCTGCAGCTTATATCAAAGAGCATGTGACTAAGCCTGTTGTTTCCTACATTGCTGGTGTAACTGCCCCTCCGGGTAAGCGCATGGGTCATGCTGGTGCGATTATCTCTGGTGGTAAAGGCACTGCAGATGAGAAGTTTGCTGCCCTGCAGGATGCCGGTGTGAAGACCGTTCGCAGTCTTGCCGATATCGGTGCTGGCCTGAAAGAAGTTACCGGTTGGTAATCTTCTACTTTATAAAAAAACGGGCAGCCTTGGCTGCCCGTTTTTTTTATGGTGTTACTAATCTTGCAGTTTCAGTCTTTCCAAAACAAAAGGGTTATTCCAACCCTGGATCTCAGCGATACGTCGGTTTCTTTCTTCTTCCCATGGTGTAACCGGGTACATGTTATTCCATGCGGTGTAGAGCTTTTGATCCTGCTTACTGAGTTTCAACTTGTAACGGGCAGCCATATAAAGATAGATGCGTGCAATCTTTCCTCTTTGAGCGGTTGGCGGCTCAGCTCGTCGTTGTTTGAAATTAACTTTGAAATCACACTGGCCATACATCTCTGGTGTATCAGGAAGGACTGCAAATCCATAGTTGGAACGATCCCCATTCACTTCACCAATTGTCGGGGTTAGGTTAAAGAGGTCGGATTCCATAGATTTAAATATGGGATCCTTTTTACACTTCTTGCGCCCACCTTCTTGCCAGCACTGTCTCTGGTGACCAAACACCCAGGCTGGCATCACATGCTCCCATTCAATTCTGTTTGCTCGCTTTTCCTGCTTACGTACTTGGTAGCCACAAGAGCTGAGATCGGGAATAAGCTTTTTATATTTGGGTGTGACAGCTGAGTAATCACAGTCACAGTAAAATGTTTTTTCATGATCCTGGTAGATGATGGCAGCCTGCTTTTTGGCTGAGCTGAAACTGGATGGGGTTCCAGCAGCCTGTGCAAGAGTCGTGCAAAGGAGGACTGCGGAAATAATAAAGATACGGTAGGGAGACATGAAGGGAATAATTGAATAGGTAAAGGTGCTATTCAATCATTCCCGGATAAGAAACTAAAGAGGTTTCGTTGTTCAGAATGCGGGTAGCAGCGCTACCCGTGGCTGGCTGAAGTATTACTGAGTGTAATGGTTCTGTGGGTCAAATAAACCGCCAGCATCTTCTGGCATTGCACCCTTCAATGGTGAAGATGCGCGGCCATTATGAATCATCCGAATAGTTGAATATTTGTCCATAGTCGCATCTTCAGCATCTCCAGAGTTTCGGATAATACTGGGCTTGATAAACAGCATCAGGTTCTGCTTGGTGAGAACATCTCTCTTATTAGTGAATAACCGGCCAAGCAGGGGGATATCACCAAGAAGAGGAACCTTGTCGACGTTGTGCTGGATATCGTCCCTGAGTATTCCTCCCAGTACGATTGTTTCCTGATTATCGACAACGATAGTTGTTTTGATCTTTCGTTGAGATGTAACAGGGTTGCTGTTGATATCGCTGGTGCCTGTTATCACACTCGAAAGCTCCTGTTCAATCTCAAGCCTGAGGGTGTTTGCATCGCCGACGTGGGGCGTAACTTTCAGTGTGAGGCCAACAGGTTTTCTTTCTGTGGTGTTAAATGGATTAGAGCTGGGAGTGTTGTTCTGCTGGTATGAACCTGTGGTAAACGAGATTTCTCGACCGACAACAAATTCTGCTTCTTCGTTGTCAAGAGTCATTATGTTAGGTGTAGACATCAGGTTGGCATTACTGTTTTGGCTGAGAGCATTCACCAAAACACCAAAGTTGCTGTTTCTGAGAAGCACCTGACCAATGGACATTCTAGTTAAGTCTAGAGGAGCTCCAACAACGGAAACCGGATTGGTTACGCTACCTTCGCCACTGCCTCCTTGGGCTACACTGTTTTTACCCTGATAGCCCCATTGTAACCCCAGGGTTTCATCAAGTGATCCAGTCATTTCAACAATGGCCGCTTCAATCAGTACCTGAGCTCTGCGAACATCCAGCTGGCGCACAAGGCCTTCCAGTTCTTTCAGGGTGTCTGGGTCAGCAATCATAACCAGAGCGTTGGTAGTTTCATCAGCCTTGATAAAAGCGTTATTACCCAATCCGCCTTTGCTAGTGCTTGATTTGCTGCTGGAGCGGCTAGCCGTTTGAGGTGAGCGGCTGGTTGAACGGCTTTTGCTGGATGCTGGAGAGCTGCTTTTGGCGTCCTGAGATTCATCCTGAATGGTTTGTGAGGCTTCATTCAGGATCTCGGCAAGATTTTTCGCATCGGCATGGCGCAGGAAAATAACCCGTGTAGAGGACTTGCGGATACCTTCCTTGTCGAGAGTTTGAACCAGTTTACGTACTCGTGCCCGCTTGTTGGCGTTGCCTTTGATGACCAGTCTGTTGCTGCGCTCATCGGCAATCACTTGCATGCCACTGGGCAGCTGTCCTTTGGAGGTTGCCAGAGTGTCCTGAATGATTTTGGCAACATCACCTACCCAGGCATGTTCAAGTGGCAGAACCTCATAATCATTGTCGCTGGCCTGATCAAGTTCCCGGACCAAGCGGGTAATGCGCTCAACATTGTCCTTCTGGTCGCTGATAACAACAGCATTACCTGATGCAGATGCCGCGGCATGGCCATATTGAGCAATCAAAGGCCGTACTATGGGAATTACTTCAACCGCAGACACACTGTGGAGATCAATAACCTTGGTCACCATGGTGGCCTTGGCAGGTTTGTCTTTGCCTTCAAAAGTTGGGCTGGCGGTTTTCGCTGTCGTACTGGGGATAATGCTGCGTACTTTGCCTTTTGGGATAACGGCGTAGCCGTTGGCATTCAGTACTTCCAGGAAAATATCGTAAATCTGATCTTTGGTCATTGGGCGTGAAGAGATCACGCTGACGGTGTTGCCGCCTTTGATTCTTGGGTCAATAACAAATGTTTCGCCGGTAATTGCAGCCACCTGTGCAATGAACTCACGAATATCGGCATTTTGCTGGTTCAGGGTCCAGCGTTTTTCTTCCTGAGATTTTGTGGCGGCAGGCTCGGAAGCTTGCTCGGCAGAATAACTCTGGGGCAGCCAGGCTGTGCTCACCAGTAGCAGGGCGATCTTCAGGCTAAAACCGCCTGACGGTAAAAAAGTGCGCATCGTCATTTAACTGCCAACCCATGAATTCGTTGTAGTTATCGGCAAGCTGAACATTTCCTTGCCTGATTTAATCTGGCTGCAATCAGCTCTCATCATCGTTATCTATTCGCCGCCGCAGGCCTTCCATCTTTTGTTCTAGATCCTTTACCTGGTCTGCAGTGTGGAGAGGTCCAGGGGGGAGTCTGTTATTAGTCGCTGCTGATGGAGGAGGTGGAGTATAGGGTTTGGCTCCCTGGTTTGTGGCTTCAGGGAAAAGAAGTTTTTGTAAACGGCCGTTGTAATTAATCACAACATAACGGGCGTGAATGCTTTCCAGTGTGGCTCCCCCAGAAATGGTGTCACCAGGGCGATACAGGTGATCCTGTCCATCATTTCCCTGAATAATTGCGCTGGACGGTACATCGCCAACACCCGCTAGAGCTCCGCGCAAGGTCAGGTTCAGAGTAGTTGCGGGAATATCGGCAGCTTTCAGGGCCTTGGGTTTGTCATCCGCTTTCCCAAACAGAAGTTGGAAGTCACTGGCAGCCAAGGTCTGCTTATGATCTGAAGCGTCAGAAGTCTTACGTTCCGGGGCTTCGGCAGTGAATTCATCGAACAGGCGCAGGGAATGAAAGGTCAATGAAACCAGTAACCCTACACAGAGGATGCCCAGTAAAAGCTGCCGGTGATAATTAACGAGCCACTGGCGCCCGGTGATCAGGGGGTCATTATTCATGTTAATGCTAAGAGAAGGCTCGTATTTTCCACAGATTTATAAGTGTTTGCCCTTTTATGAAGATAACAGCCGAATTCAAAATACGTCAAACTCTAGAGCACTTTATCGATTATTTTTACAAGATTTGTGTGATGTTATCGGGGTAAGGTAATAAGATATTGCGAAAAGAGAGTCTGTTTCATATTTTTGGAGCACAGGTTCTGCCCTATGAAAGTCATTGCTGCTATTTCTGGTGATGTCTTTTTCGGATGAAAAATAACAAAAACAGTTAATTTTTCTGTGTGTATCCTGAATTTGGCCGATCGAAACAATAATAAAGGTGTGATGTCACAGTTATGACTTCGAGATCAGGAGCTCAGTGTTGAGTACATCTTCCATGGAATTGGCCTCTGAGCAGGAGGCGCCAGTGGCATTATTGCCATTTCCATTCGCAAACCGTCATCAGGTTGTTCTGACTGAGGAAGACGGGCAGCCTCTGTTATTAAGTCATGGCCGCCCCAAACCTGAAATTTTTGCCGAAGTGCGACGTTTTGCCGGACGACCGCTTGTTTACCGTCGTCTCGAGAAAGAAGCATTTGCTGAGCTGATGACCCAGTGTTATCACCAGAACAGTGCCGATGCTCTCCAGCATGTGGCCGGAATTGGTGATGATCCTGACCTGTTCAGCCTTGCGGATGCCGTGCCAGAAACGGAAGACCTGCTTGAACAGTCTGATGATGCCCCTGTTATCCGCCTGATTAATGCTTTGCTGACAGAAGCTATCAAGGAAGGGGCTTCGGATATCCATATCGAAACCTTTGAAAGCCGGTTGGTGGCACGTTTTCGGGTGGATGGTGTTCTGCGTGAAATTCTCAGTCTGAAGCGCACTCTGGCAGCATTGCTGGTTTCCCGTATCAAGGTTATGGCGCGGATGGATATTGCTGAGAAGCGGGTGCCACAGGATGGACGTATCTCTCTCCGGGTAGCTGGTAAAGAAGTGGATGTGCGGGTTTCAACACTGCCATCCAGTAACGGCGAGCGAGTGGTGTTGCGTCTTCTGGATAAGGCTGCCGGGCGATTAAGCCTTGAACATTTGGGCATGCCATCCAAGCATATGAATCTTATCCGCCATATGCTCTCCCAGCCTCACGGCATTATTTTGGTAACCGGGCCAACTGGTTCCGGTAAAACCACAACGCTTTACGCCGGGCTTTCTTCACTGAATGACGCCAGCCGGAATATCCTGACTGTTGAAGACCCTATTGAATACAACCTTGAAGGTATTGGTCAGACTCAGGTGAATGCCAAAGTTGATATGACGTTTGCCAGAGGTTTGCGGGCGATCCTGCGACAAGATCCTGATGTGGTTATGGTTGGTGAAATCCGGGATACGGAAACCGCCGAAATTGCTGTGCAGGCCTCCCTTACTGGCCACCTTGTACTCTCAACTCTGCATACCAACACCGCTGTAGGTGCGATCACCCGTTTGCAGGATATGGGCGTTGAACCATTCCTGCTGTCTTCCAGCCTTGTAGGTGTGATGGCTCAGCGCCTGGTTCGTTTGCTGTGTGACTCCTGTAAGGAAAGTTATGTGGCAGATGATGCTGAGTGTAAGCAACTGGGTGTTGATCTAGCGAACCCTCCAACTCTTTATCATGCCAAAGGCTGCAGCGACTGTAAGTTCAATGGTTACCGTGGGCGAACCGGCATATACGAAGTGGTCATTATTGATGAGCAGATTCGCCGGATGATTCACCGTAATGAAGGTGAAATGGCCATCGTGGAATATATGAGAAAAACCACGCCGGGTATTCGTACCGATGGCATGGGCAAGGTGCTTGCCGGAGCAACAACTCTGGAAGAAGTGCTGCGTGTAACCCAGGACGACTGACTCGATGGCAGCATTCGAATACACAGCTCTTGATGAAGCAGGAAAGCAGCAACGGGGAACCCTTGAGGCTGACAGTGCTCGCCAGATTCGTCAGACCCTGCGGGATAAAAGCTGGACACCACTGTCGGTTGAAGAAGTTGCGAATAACAAAAAGACCAAGAGTGAAGCTTCCAACGTTTTCAGTTTTGGAGGTGGGCTTTCTGCTTCTCAACTGGCACTGATTACCCGGCAGCTGGCGACATTGGTTCAGGCGGCAATGCCTATTGAAGAGGCTTTACAGGCTGTTGCTGAGCAGCAGGAAAGTCGACGGACCCGAAATGCTGTTCTAGCGATTCGTTCCAAGGTTCTTGAGGGGTATACCCTGGCTCAAAGCCTGGATAATTTTCCAGGGTATTTTCCTCAAATGTACCGGGCTACAGTTGCTGCCGGTGAGCATGCTGGTTATCTCGATAAGGTTTTGAACCGACTTGCGGATTATACCGAGCAGCGTATGCAGTCCCGGCAGAAAGTGCAGCTGGCTATGTTGTATCCGGTTATTCTGATGCTGGCAGCAGTGGGTATTGTTAGTTTCCTGCTTGGTTATGTTGTTCCCGATGTGATCAAAGTGTTTATTGAAAGCGGCCAGGAACTGCCAGCACTGACCCGTTTCTTGATTGCGACCAGTGAAGGTTTCCAGGTCTGGTGGCCATGGCTGCTGTTGGGTGGTATCGCAGCCTTTTTTGGTATTCGGTATATCTTGTCTAAAAAGGGGCCGCGTCTGGCCTGGCACCGGCAGATTCTTTCCATGCCGATTATTGGTCGTTTCAGTCGGGCTCTGAATACTGCCCAGTTTGCAAGTACATTGAGTATTTTGACTCGCAGTGGTGTCTCTCTTGTCGATGCACTGGCGATTGCTGCTCAGGTAGTCAGCAATGATGCGATGAAAGCTTCCGTTATTGTGGTGGCGAAAAAAGTCAGTGAAGGGGCCAGTCTGCACAAAGCCTTGAAAGATACATCCCTGTTTCCACCGCTGATGATGCACATGATTGCCAGCGGTGAGGCGACTGGTGAACTCGATAATATGCTGGAGCGTACGGCGAACAATCAGCAGATGGAGCTGGAAAACCGGGTTTCCATGCTGGTAGGGATATTTGAGCCACTGATGCTGGTGGTGATGGGCGGTATTGTGATGGTGATTGTTCTGGCCATTCTTCTGCCTATCCTCAGTATGGATAGCTTGTTGGGATAATTGTGCGGTAACGACCCTGTAATACAGAATTTCAATGACAAGATTTGGGTTTTTGAAGGAGTTTTAAAATGATGTATCAGCGAAATCGAGTGTCGGGGGCGCAAGCCGGTTTTACCCTGATCGAAATCATGGTGGTAGTGGTTATTCTGGGGGTTCTGGCTGCCATTGTTGTACCAAATATTATGAGCCGCCCTGATCAGGCCAAGGTGACAGTGGCTAATGCTGATGTGAAAGCCATTGCCAGTTCTCTTGAAATGTATCGTCTGGATAATGGGTTTTATCCCAGTACTGATCAAGGGCTTGATGCTTTGGTCCGTGAACCTTCAGGATCCCCAGAGCCTCGTAACTGGAACCCTGATGGCTATCTGAAAAAGCTTCCTCAGGATCCTTGGGGCAATGCTTATCAGTATGAACAGCCAGGCACTAAAAATACCACGAGCTACGATCTTTACTCCCTCGGTGCTGACGGACGTGTAGGCGGCGACGGATTTAATGCGGATATAGGCAACTGGGAAGAGTGATTTGAATTCGCTGCGGAAGGGACTCAAACCATTCAGAAACGGTCAGGGCTTTACCCTGATCGAACTTCTGGTGGTGCTGCTGATTATTGGAATTGTTATTGGTGTGGCATTGATTGCCCCCAATGTGGGTGGTCCGGCGCAAACATTGAAGGATGAAGCATTGCGACTGCAGACTTTGATGGAGCAGGCGCGGGATCGTTCACTGCTGGAAAATACTGAAATGGGTTTGTCGTTTACTGGTGATGGTTATCGCTGGTGGCTCTGGAATCGGGATGAAGACAAGTGGGCGCTGTTGCAGGAGCAAAGCTTCCGGGATTACCGGTTACCCGAGAGCGTTGTGTTGACCAGTTTGAGCGACAGTTCAGCACTGAAAAACAAATCCGGCCAGCAGCAGTGGCGAAATCTGGAAAATGAAAAACCAACCTGGATTTTCCAGACAGATACACAGATTACCCCATTTCGATTCGAATTTACTTTGCGTGATGATCATCGCCACTCGGTGATACTGGAGAGTGACGGTATTGGCCCGGTTACAGCCCCCTGAGCAGAAAAAAAAGACCTCTCTGGCCGGTTTTACCTTACTGGAGATTCTGGTTGCGCTGGCAGTTTTTGCATTGGCCGCTTCAATTCTGCTTGTCGCAGATGGTCGTGCTATTCGGCAGACCGCCCGGATCCAGGAAAAGGTTCAGGCTTCATGGCTTGCCGATAATCAACTGAATAAATATTACGTAGAAGCGTCTTTTCCCGAGCCGGGTAAACGGTCCAATACAACAGAGTTGGGCGGAAAACAGTGGTACATCCGCGATACCATTTCTGAAACATCTCAAAGAAACCTGCGCAAGGTTGAAGTTGAGGTGTTTCCTGGAAAGGCTCGCCCTGCAGATAAAGCCAAGCCAGCCTTTCGCCTTACTGGTTACATCCGGAGGGTGAAGGAATGATCACTCTTCGTTCGTCTAGAAATGCTGGTTTTACCCTGCTTGAATTGTTAATCGCCATTGCCATATTTGGCCTGCTGGCAGCGGGGTGCTACAGGTTGTTTAAATCCGTAAGCAGCACCCATGAAGTGACTTCGGCCATCTGGCAGCAGAACAGTGAGCTGCAAAGATCACTGGCGATTATCCAGAAAGACTTCTCACAGCTGGCTATCCGACCCATTCGTAATGAATTTGGCGATAAGGAGCCAGCACTGACAACCAGCCTCCAGAAAACACTGGTGACTTTTACTCATCATGGTTGGCGTAATCATACCGGCGCAAAGCGCAGCGAGTTACAGCGGGTCAGTTATGTGTTCGACAGTGGCCGTTTGCTGAGGCGTTACTGGGAAACTCTGGACCGAGCGCCTGATACTCCTTACCGGGAGCAGGTGTTGATGGACAATATCCAGGGTTTTACCCTGAGATTTCGGGATGAAAAGAAGCGTTGGCATGAAAGCTGGCCACCGGTCAGTGACAAGCAGAGTGAACGGCTAAAGATTTTGCCGTCTGCGGTGGAGTACACCATTCTTCATGAAAAAATCGGTAGTGTTAAACAGCTTGTAGCGGCAGTGACCTATAAAGAAGAGGAAAAGAAAGCGCCTCCTCCAGCAGATGATAAAAACAATAATAAGCGATCACCCCAGAACCCAAATTCATCAACCGGCTCGAATAGTGGATCAGGTGAAAGCCAGGGTGGCGGTGTGCCTATCTATCCGGGGGATGAATAATGAGACGGCGTGAAGGTGGTGTTGCTCTGATTTTCGTCCTGCTGATTTTTGCCATGATTGCGGTTATGGCTTCGCGGATTGTTTCGGATCTTCACTTCAATACCGAAAAAACAGCGAGATATCTCCAGCACATGCAATCCCGGCACTATGCTATGGGCGCTGAACAGTTTGTTGCTGTGCTGCTGGAAGAAGACGCAGAGAAAGATAAACAGACCAAAAGAGCTGTTGATCACTGGAATGAACCCTGGGCAAATATTGAGCAGTCTCTCGAAACTGAGGATGGTGAAATCACAATCCTGACTCTGGATGACCAGGGACGGTTTAACTTGAATATGCTGGCAGGGAAGAGCTCAAAAGAATCCCAGGAAAAACTGAAAATGCTGGAGCGGCTGTTTGTGGCCAATGGCATTGATGCCCAGCTTGCGTATCGTATTCAGGATTGGGTGGATGAAAATCAGGACCCATTGCCGGGTGGTGCAGAAGACAATACTTATCTGCTGTTTGATACACCTTACCGAACGGGGGATACCACACTGGCCTCGGTATCAGAACTCAGGCTAATGGATATTTTAAATCCAGAAGAGTTTGAAAAGGTGCTGCCGCTGGTTAGCGTGCTGCCCGGAACAGAGGGCATTAACATTAATACTGTGTCTGCCCCTGTTTTTCGGGCTTTTCATGAGCGTTTCAGCGAGGCTGATGCGAAAGGTTTTGTTGACGGTCGCAGTAAGGATGGCTTTGCTGATATGAAGGAGCTGAGTAAACATCCTTTAGTTGGTGATAAATTCAGTAAGCAACCGTCTGGAGTGGTTGTATTTAAAAGCCAGTATTTCAGTGTTTACACCAAGGCACGCTATCGGGATATCACTTATTACCTGCATAGTCGGCTGGCGAGAAATGCAGAAGGGAAAGTCACGGTTATTTCCCGTGAAGTTGGAACGTTTCCACGTTGGGTGAAGACCTTGAGAGAATCAGTGAGGTAATAATGAAAACACAGCTGATTGTCAGGCTGCGCCCAGGCTCAGACCTGAGTGAAAACCGGTTTGAACTGGAGTGGGCTTGGGGCTCGCGGGATGAAGCCAGTGAAGGTTCTTTCCACCATGGCACGCTGGATGAACTTGCTGCCTGGAGGCAGGAGTTACCGCTGGATGAACAGGATTTACCGGTCATTCTGATTGTTTCTGGCTCTCTTGCCAGCAGTCATGTTGTTGTTCTCAATGAGAATCAGCGCAAGCATTGGCAACAGGCGCTGCCTTATCTTCTGGAGGAGCAGCTGGCTTCCGATCTGGAAAGCCAGCACCTGGTGTCCAGCCAGGCAGGTGATGACCGTGTTCATACGGCCTGTATCGGGCAGAATGACATGTCCTCAATCGTTAAGGCTTTTGTGGCTGCGGATGTTGACCCTCTGAAAGTTGTTTCGGAAACCCAGCTATTGAAAGGGCAGAATGGTTTGCTCTCTATCTGGCTGGAAGGTGAGCATGCGTTTGTTGTTTCTCAGGATGGCTTTGCCCAGTGGCTGGACCAGGATGCTCTGCCAGTTATGGTTCCAGGCCTTCTGGAAGAAGAGGCGGAGGAAGGTCTGGTTCAAAATGAGGATGAAGATTCAGACCATGCTCATATTGTGACTGGAGTAACGATTTATACACCTGCAGCAGATTCCCCTGTCGTGAGTTCTCTCGTGGAATTGGCCGGAAGTGATGTGCCTGTTGATGTTCAGCACAGAGAGTACGAATCTTTGTTGATTTCCATGATGCCTGAAATTGCCCGCCTGAATCAAAAACGACAACTTCTGGATTTTCGTACCGGCTCATTCAAATGTACCCGACGCGCTTCACGGCGTTGGCGGCAATGGCGTCCGGTCGCTGTAGCTGCAGGAGTCTGGTTGAGCGTAGAGTTGCTGTTCAATATTGGTAGTGGCTTTTATTTCCAGCAACAGGCGGAAGATTTGCGCAATGAGAACTTCGCCACTTATAAAGAGCTGCGGCCTGATGATCGCAGGGTGGTTGATGTTCGCCACAACCTGACCAAGTTTCTGCGGGATTCCAGTCAACAGAAAAGCAGTGCGGACTTCCTGAATATGCTGCAAGTGCTCTCCAGTGTCAGCAGTGATGAGGTAGGCAAAAGTATTACTCCCAAGAATATGGATTTTAATGATGCCAACGGCCGGTTGTCCCTCGATGTTCAGGCGGAAAGCTTTGATCTGCTAAACCGTTATGTCGATGCCCTGAAAGCGGCAGGATTAAATGCCCGAATGGAAACCGGTAATCAGGATGCCAAAGGTGTATCCGCTCGTCTGACTGTGAGGAGAGCCTGATGAATATGCTAAGCAGCAAACTCACTCCAGCGATAGATCAGGTGCGTGATCGTTTTCAACAGATGTCCCAGAATGACCAGCGTGCACTGATGGCGTTGTCTCTTTTCATGATTCTGGTGATTTTCTGGTTTCTCATCTGGAAGCCTCTGGATGACTGGGCTGACAGCGAGTATGCCGAGTTGGTGCTGGAGCGGGAAACCCGTTCATTTCTTGCCGCTAACTACAACCGTGCCAGTGAAATCATTAAAAACCAGAGTGCAGGCCCGAAAAAGGATGCGGCTGTGGTGATTTCCAGTAGTGGCCGAAAAGCTGGTTTGGAGTTAACCCGGGTGCAGCCCGCAAGGCAAGGAGTTTCAGTCTGGCTGGATGAAGCACCGTACCAGAAGTTGTTGGGCTGGTTGGTGCAGCTTCATAACCGGGAAGGGCTGGAGGTGCGCCAGATCAGGGTAGAACGCACCGACCAGACCGGAATGGTAAAAGTGTTTTTGAGGCTGGCCCGTTAAGCTGATCCCACAAATAAGGCAATATTACACCCTAAGGCAGCAATCCAAACCAGGGAGCGCTGCCAGTGCATATTGGTTAGATAGAAAACTCCAAACAGCACTCTTAAAGCAATAAACGCGATGGCCAGATAATCAATCAATGATTGATCCATTGCGCCAATCTGCTGAGCAATAATGACACCGGCAGCAAAGAACGGAAATGCTTCAAAACTGTTCTGGTGAGCTGCGTGGGCACGAGCCCCGAAACCTTCCAGAGAATCAAGAAACTGTCGTGGTCGTTTATTATTAAATCCGGGTTTGGATTTTTTGGCGATAGATGCCCAGATAAAAGGCATGATAGCCGCAACCAGTACACACCAGTAGGCGATAGTCATAATACCCGTCCATGTTATTGTTATTAGGGCCAGATATTATGCAGCCACCACCACTGGAATAGAAGCGGCATCCGGGCACCAGCAATTGATTTTACGCAACTCCAGAGACAACTCTTCTCTTTGTGAGTCAGGGGCGTGTTTAAGCTGTTCTTCCTGCCACTGTTTCAGGTGCGTTTTCCAACCTTTACTGAAAGCTGGGTTTGGGCATAGAAAACGGGTCACACCAAGAGTTTTTAGTTTTTCCTCAAGTTCGTCTGACCATCGCGATTGATCGGCAAAATGCATATCAAAAGGATCAATATCCAGATCTTTTAAAGCGTCTCCGAACATAAGTTCCAGTTCCAGAGGTGAACCTTTACCCAGCAGTTCCCGTGCTTTTGAAATACGTGATGCTTTATTGCGGGATTTTTCCGGGGCTTCGTAGTCAGGATTATGATCTTCTCTCATAAACAGGTGGTCACTGTCAGTCATAAGCCCTTTGGCCTTAAGCTCATGTCTTGTATGGTCTTTCAACGTTTCGCCTTGATCTGTTGGCTTTACCTTTAGTGGCCTGTTAGTGATAAAGCAGGTGTTAATCTTCCGTTCATGGAGTTTTTTGGCCAATGGTTGCATTCCAGCAATCAATTGACCATTTTCTGTTTTGGCCCACTGGTTAAAGCATTCCTGTCCGGATGCCACATGCCCTTTGGCTGCCATGGCTGTACGCCAGCGGTCGTTTGAAAGAAAAGTGCCGTCGATATCAGCAATAACACCAGCTTTTTCGGGGGCTCCGGCGTACTCGTCAATCATGTCACTCACAATATTTGTGAGCTGAATCATATAAGCTTCGAAACTTGCACTTTGAATGTAATGCAGGCTTTGCAGACATTCTCTGGCCCGGTCTTCATTAGGAATGCCTTCATCATCGAGGGAGTCTTCTTTGTGTAACTCAATAAGACGATTTTTGGCTTCTTCATCAATATCAAAACCGGCCTTATGAGTGATTCTGTCCCAGTAGCCATAAACTGGGTTTGGGAAAACAATATGATCCCGTCCTAGGGCTTGTTGACCTTCTTCCGAATGTACCCAAATTGCAGGGCCATCGGGAGTATCTGGCATACTGGCTCCTGAGTCGGATAGCTTATCTCCTACGGTCAGGATGCCACCTTTATGTTGTTCCCTGATTCCCTGAATTTGTTCTTTCTTGGTTTTTCCGGGAACTTTTGAAGCAATTTTTACCTGACCATCTTCAACGGAGAATCCATGTTTACGCAGGGTTGCCGTGGTCCAGGTTTCTAGATCTTTATGATCGCCTCGAGCTGTAAGAAAAGTAATTTTTACTCGTGGGTCTTTTGCCCACTTTTTTACAAAATCCAGAGAACCTGCCGTTGGGACAGACGCATGATTCTGGGCGTGTTGCCACCACTCGTTGCTGCGGGACTCACTCATTTGCTCATTTGTTTTTAACATTCCGCCGAAGAAACTGGAGGATTCCAGCAGGCAGTCATCAATATCAAGCACAAGGCCCACAGTTTCCTTGGAATCCGGAGGCAGCTTATCGAGCTTTTTCTGCAAGGCCCTGTCTGCAAAGGCGAATGTCTGCATGCTCAAGGCTTTAAAGGCTGCAGATTTTTGTTTCCATTCAATAGCCTGAACCAGTTCCTGGTAGAGCTTGTGCTTTTTGATCTGCCATTCCGTTAAAGGGGCTTCCTGGGGAGTTGTGCCTTCTATCTTCGGACGTTTGGCCGGTGGAGCTTGATCTTCAGAAAAACTATCAGGATGTGTATGAGGTACAGAGACAGCAACAGATTGTGCAGATTGAAACATTACAGAGTCACTCCATGACAATTTTGAAATCTGTCAAAGGGTGGCCGGAGACGTGCAGTAAAACACTGACTCAGCGGTTAGTTATGCTGACGCCTTTCAGGGTTGGTGGGTACGGCGGTACTCACCGGGTGGCATGCCCGTCCAGCGTTTAAAGGCTCGTTGGAAAGCTTCTGTGGAGGAAAAGCCTGTCAGGTAAGCAATTTCTGCCACAGGGAGAGGGGAATGGGACAAGCTTGAACAGGCTAGGTCTTTGCGGGTGGTTTCAAAAATATCTTTGAATGTTGTGCCTTCGTCCTGAAGCTTCCTGCGCAGAGTCCAATGGGGAACTTTGAGTTGTTCGGCAACAGTTTCCAGTGAACACGCATCAGGCAGGCAGCCGGCTATGGCGCGTGCTGTACGATGGGCAAAGGTCAATGGGTTCTCAAGGCTTGCCAATTGCTCCTGGCACAAAGCTTTCAGGCGGTAGTGATCTGGTGGTGAGCTGAACTGTAGCGGAATGTTCAGTGCTTCTGGTTTCAGAAATACACAATTTTCTGATTGAGCAAAAAATACCTCGCAGGGAACAGTCTGGCTGTAAGCCTCTATATAATGTGGAGCCGGGAATTCAATATGAACTTTGGCGACAAGGTCGTTGCTTCCCGTCAGGTGCTGACACAAGCTAACCCAGCCCATCAAAATACTGTCGACCACAAACCGGTTAAATTCATTGTAGGGCGCTATTGAATAGAATCTGATGCTGGGGTTCTTCGGATCAGCATCCCAGCAAATATTACCCCGTATATTACGGGCATAGAGCGGTTCAAACTGTGCCAGTGTTTGGAAAGCTGATCCAAGATCAGGTGCTGTAAGTGCTGCCATGCCTGCCAGTCCCGAGCCGGTAATGCCTCCCAGACGGCCAGCTTCCAGCCCCAAGGCGGGGTTATCGGTTAAGTCAATCAGAGCCTCTCCCAGACGCATAAAGCGAGGGATGCTTAGCCACTGCCCGGACTGTTGCAGTTTCTCTTCATCAAGATCAAAACGAGCCAGAATTTCTGACGGATCCCGGTCAGCAGCCCGTGTTGCTTTCAATAATGGCAGTACAAAGTCTGCAGAAAGTTCACCCAGGTTCATAAAAGTTCGAGGCACACAGCGATCATATTTTTGTCAGTTCCTATCATTGTTGTTTGCTTCCTGGCTGGTTACTTTGAACCTATCCGGACACATTGTAAAAGACCATTGAAGACAGTGGCAGATGAAATGTGTCAGTTTTCCGTGATCAGGAAGAATAATGAGAGAGGAAACTCCCGTGAGCAGCACAAGTCAGCATTATCCGCATCTGATGGAACCACTGGATCTTGGTTTCACTACCCTGAAAAACCGTTGCCTGATGGGCTCCATGCACACGGGGCTTGAGGAGCGCCCCAATGGTTTTGATCGGGTGGCAGCTTATTATGCGGAGCGGGCTCGTGGTGGTGTTGGCCTGATTGTTACGGGTGGCATCGGCCCAAATGAGGAAGGCAGTGTGTTTATGGGAGCTGCCAAACTCAGTACAGAGGAAGAGGCCTTTCAGCACCGTAAAGTGACGACAGCTGTTCACCAGAACGGCGGAAAGATCTGCATGCAGATTCTTCACGCTGGCCGTTATGCCTATAACCCCAAGAATATCGCCCCTTCAGCGGTCCAGGCACCGATTAACCCTTTCCAGCCCAAAGAACTAACAGAAGAAGAAATTGAAAAACAGATTTTTGATTTTGTGAACTGTGCGGCGCTGGCTAAACATGCCGGCTACGACGGTGTGGAAATCATGGGGTCAGAAGGTTATTTCATTAACCAGTTTATCTCTTCACGGGTTAATAAACGGGAAGACCAGTGGGGGGGCAGTTATGAAAACCGTATTCGCCTGCCGCTTGAGATTATTCGCCGGGTAAGGGCGTCAGTTGGCCCTGAGTTTATTATTATTTATCGCCTCTCCATGCTGGATCTGGTGGAAGGTGGCAGTGACTGGGATGAAGTTGTCACCCTTGCCAAAGAAGTTGAGAAAGCTGGGGCAACCATTATTAATACCGGTATTGGCTGGCATGAAGCCCGCATTCCAACGATTGCTACAAAAGTGCCCCGTGGTGCGTTTGCCAATGTTACTGAGAAGCTCAAAGGGGAAGTTTCTATTCCTTTGGTGACCACAAACCGGATCAATACTCCTGATGTTGCGGAAAGTATTCTTGCTTCCGGACAGGCGGATATGGTGTCTATGGCGCGGCCTTTGCTGGCTGACCCAGACTTTATGAATAAAGCTGAGGCTGGTCGCAGTGAAGAGATAAATACCTGCATTGGTTGTAATCAGGCCTGTCTTGACCATACATTCTCCGGCAAGTTGACCAGCTGCCTTGTGAATCCAAGAGCTTGCCATGAGACAGAACTGAACTACATCTCTCTTCACCACAACGAACCCGCTAAAAAGATTGCCGTTGTAGGCGCAGGGCCTGCGGGACTGGCTTTCTCAACTGTTGCTGCAGAACGTGGACATAAGGTGACCCTGTTTGATCAGGCCGACAAAATCGGTGGTCAGTTCAATGTGGCGAAGCTGATTCCGGGTAAAGAAGAGTTTTATGAAACCCTGCGTTACTTCGAGAAAAAGCTGGAAACCACTGGTGTTGAAGTTCGTTTGGGTGAGCGTGTTGAAGCCGCTGATTTAAGCGGAGCCGAATTTGATCATGTGGTATTGGCTACCGGCATTGCTCCACGGACTCCTGAGATTCCCGGTATCGATCATGACAAAGTTCTTAGTTATCTGGACGTGCTGCTTCACGGCAAACCGGTTGGTGAAAAGGTTGCTGTAATCGGAGCTGGTGGTATTGGCTTTGATGTGTCTGAGTTCCTTTCCCACAAGGGGGAATCAACCAGTCAGGATGTGAAGGCTTTCTATAAAGAGTGGGGGATTGATTCCGAGCTTAAGGTCCGAGGTGGTGTAGAAGGTATTGCCGCACAGCCAGATGCTTCGCCCCGTGAAATCTATCTTCTGCAACGCAAGAAAAACAAAGTTGGCCAGAATCTGGGTAAGACGACAGGCTGGATTCATCGTACATCCCTGAAAAACAAGGGTGTGAAAATGTTGAATCTGGTGGAATATCGCAAGATCGACGATGAAGGTCTGCATATCTCCCGTGAAGGGGAAGAGGCGGTTCTTGATGTTGATAATGTGATTATCTGTGCTGGGCAGGAGCCTTTGCGTGAGCTGCAGGTTGGCCTTGAAGCGGCAGGCATTAAAGTATCTCTGATTGGTGGTGCGGATGAAGCCCGCGAGCTGGATGCTAAGCGTGCTATTGATCAGGGGTCGCGACTGGCTGCTGAAATCTAACTACTGAATTATAAAGGCCTGCACAGCGGGCCTTTATAACCCTCTGTAATCATTTGAATAATAAATAATAATTTTTGGTGATTTTTTAATTGCGATAAAATCCTGTCCGATTCGTACTCCAAGTTCTGTTTCTGTTGTCTTCACTGAGAAACGCCCATGAAAGCTATTACGTTTGACCCTTCTTCTGACTCCTTTTCAGTCAACGATAAATCCCTACCAGAACCCGGTGCCGGTGAGGTGCGGGTGAAAGTTCTGGCCTGCGGATTGAATCCGGTTGATGCCAAAATTGTGTATTGGAAAGGCATGGTGCCAGATATGCAGACGGATTTTGTTCCCGGACTGGATGTTTCCGGTGTAATTGATGCAGTCGGTGAAGGCGTTACTGAATGGAGTGTGGGTGAGAGCGTTCTGTATCACGGCGATATGCTGAAAACTACCGGCGGTTATAGCGAATATTCTGTGACCAGTGCTGACATATTGCTTGCCCATCCTGATGTGTCTCCAGTGACAGCGGCAGCGACTCCCTGTGCAGGTTGGACAGCCTGGCGTGCATTGCACGACAAGTTACGCATTACCGCGGAAGATTCACTGGTGGTCTCAGGCGCGACTGGTGGTGTGGGCAGTTACGCTTTGCAGATTGCCCGCATACAGGGTTTGAAAACGATTATTGCCGTTTGCTCTGGTAAGAATGCCGCTCTTGCCCGGGATATGGGCGCGACTCACTGCATTGATTATCGTACGGGAAATGTCGTTGAACGCATTCTTGAAATTACCGACGGTGAAGGTGCTTCCAGAGCGCTGGATTGCGTGGGTGGTGAGATGGATAAAACCCTTGCTCAGGCATTGGCTTTTGAAGGGGAGCTTTGTGAGCTGGTTATTACTGCACGCCCATCAGAGTATCCTGATGCGTTTTTACAGGGCTGGAGTTTTCACCAGTTAAGTTTGGGTTCTGCTCTTCGCAGTGGTTCTAAAGGTTTAAGTCGTCACCTTAAATCCGCAGAAGCTTTTTCCAAAGCTCTGGAATCCGGTGATATTGTTCCACCTATGGTTGAGACCGTAGGGCTGAAGGATATTCCTGAGAAGATGGCTTCCTTGTTGGAAGGGCACACTGTTGGTAAGCTGGTTCTTGATTTGAGTTAATCAGTTGTTTGCATTGTCCAGCCATTGATCTGGGGTAACGAAGAACAGTGTTAGTTGCCCCGATTTCGTATGTCCGGTCACAAGTATTGGTTTACCAGAGAGTGACATTTGCAGATGTATTCCTTCCTGCAGGGTTTCCGGAGAATAAGGATGCAGAGCCTGAGTTAACTTCTCAGAAGGGGCCTGAAGCGAAAGCCAGAATTGCCTTGGTGGAATATGGAAATAATCTGCCTGGATGTGCTGGCAATATTCGTCGAGTTGATGGATCGGTAGCCAATCACCCCTGAGGTGTTCGGTGTGGCTGTTGTTTGGGGCGGCACAGTTGTTTTGCCACGGATAGAACAAGTACCCCTGAACGAGAAGTTCACGCTGCCAGTCTTGTTTTTCTGCCAGTTTCTCCAGGCATTGTGCGCCTTCCTCGGTTTCAGAGAGCATGATTTGAGAGTCAAACATCTTCTGCAGTTTAGCTCCCAGCTGATCAGAATGGTCAGGTCCTATCCAGTCGTACCAATCACCGTCGCTACCGGGTTTGCCAAGATAAAATTTAACGGCCATTTCCTGATGAATATGGCGAGTTGTTGATTTGTTTGTGTTGTCTACTCGGTAAAGAAGGTCAAACTCTCCCAGTGTTCTGGTTTTGCTTCGCACTGGTAAGTTACAGGCCAAAACATGGCAGTTGTTAGTGTGGTGGTAGAGAAACTGCCACAGGGTTTCATAACGAATACCCAGGCGGGTTGATTTTCTCTGCGATAGCAAACGCTGGAAACCATCGACTTCTTTGGTAGCTGTGTTTAAAAGCTTGTCTCTTTGTTCTGTTGCCAGGTTAGCCAACCCTTTCCGCAAGATGCTGGGATGGGCGTCGTCTTTCAAAAGGGGAGGGCTGAAAAGAAGCCAGCGAATTTCGTCTCCCAGCAGATCATAAGATTCGGGAGATTCAGGTTGGAGATGTTCTTTACTGAGAGGTTTTGTAGAAATTGTTATATCCCCGTGGGATGAAAGCTCTTTAATGATACATTAAAGAGCCTGTGGCAGAGGTCAACTACTCCTGCCGTGCAGACAGTATTTACATATTGAGGTTTTATGAAATCGAACTTGATCACCCAAGCCGGAAAGGATGCCTTGCGGGAAGAGCTCGATTATCTCTGGAAAAAGAAGAGACCTGAAGTCACGCAGGCAGTATCCGAAGCCGCTGCTCTGGGTGATCGTTCTGAAAATGCCGAGTACAAAGAGGGCAAGCGAGAGTTACGTTCCATAGACAGGCGGGTGCGTTTTCTGAGAAAGCGGCTGGAAGTGGTCAAGGTTGTAGAGTATTCGCCTGAGCAGGAAGGGAAAGCCTTTTTTGGTGCGTGGATTGAACTGGAGAATGAGCAGGGTGATGTGCTTCAGTGTCGTATAGTTGGTACCGATGAGATTGATACCAAGAAAGGTCATATTACCGTTGATTCTCCGATGGCACGGGCAGTACTTGGGAAGCAGGTAGACGACGAAATAAAGGTGCGTACTCCTTCTGGTGATGTTGTCTGGTGGGTCAATAAAATTCAGTATCAGCCTTTCGAGGTATAAGCGACTAAGGCTGTTTTTCAGGGTTTTGTAAAAAACGAAAAAAATGACCTGTTCCTCTAGATATTTCTTCGTAATAGTATCTAGGAAAGAATTCCTGTAGGCTACGGCGCCTTTCTTATAGCACCTTATGGTTCAGACTGAGCACTTGTGAAGCGTTACAAACAGAGCATACTCTCTGACTATTTTGTTACGCGCCCAGACTTTGGGCCGCGTCATATTGTAGAGGCTAACTATGATATTGAGGGGCGGGGCAACCGCACTCTCTGTACATCTCTGATTCAGCAGGAGTCAGGATTTGAGGTGCTGGCTAACAAGCACTTTGCTTCTACGTGCCATATCTGCAAAGCGATCCTGGATCAGCGTATTTCCAATATGCCTGGGCTGAGAAGTGTTCGCCCCGTTGATTCTGAACCCCGTCAGTTTGAACTGCCTGTCTGCCAGCTTGGTCTGGACCTGTAAAAAAGCCGAACTTGCGTCCGGCCTTTCTCGTAATACTCAAACCTTCTCGTTATCTGTCCCGGGTTGGTAATACATCTTTCAGTTTGGCAGCCATATCTCTGAGAGTGGTCTCAGTGGTTTCCCAGTCGATACAGGCATCGGTGACGGAAACGCCATATTTCAGCTGGCTCAAATCTTCAGGAATAGACTGATTGCCCCAGCCAAGGTTGCTCTCAATCATCAGGCCGATAATGGAGTTGTTACCTTCCACGATCTGGTTGGCAATATTGTCCATAACCAGTGGTTGCAGACTTGGGTCTTTATTGGAGTTCGCGTGGCTGCAGTCGATCATGAGGTTGGCGTTCAGACCAGCTTTTTCGAGTTCTTTCTCACACAGAGCAACGCTGACAGAGTCGTAGTTAGGCTTGCCATTGCCTCCACGAAGAACAACGTGACCGTATGGGTTGCCCTTGGTGTGAGTTACAGCAACCTGGCCATGGTGGTTAATTCCCAGGAAACGGTGAGGGCTGGATACTGACTGGAGAGCGTTGATAGCTACTGTCAGACCACCATCGGTACCATTCTTGAATCCTACAGCGGAAGAAAGACCACTGGCCATTTCCCTGTGGGTTTGGGATTCCGTGGTACGGGCGCCGATTGCAGACCAGCTGATCAGATCCTGAATGTACTGAGGAGAGATTGGGTCGAGAGCCTCAGTGGAGGTTGGCAACCCCATCTCAACAACATCCATCAGTAGCTGGCGCGCAGTACGCAGGCCCTTTTCCAGATGGAAGGAATCATTCATATCCGGGTCGTTGATCAGGCCTTTCCAGCCAGTTGTTGTTCTTGGCTTCTCAAAGTAAACCCGCATAACCAGATAGAGAGTGTCTGACAGTTCATCAGACAGGGCTTTCAACTTTTCAGCATATTCGTGAGCCGCTTTAACATCGTGAATAGAACAGGGGCCGACAACGACGAAAAGGCGGTGATCTTTGCCTTCCAGAATATTGCGGATAACGTTGCGGCTGTTCTCGATTTTTTCACGCATCTCTTCAGAAAGAGGAATGCTGGCCTTGAGGTCTTTTGGGGTTACGAGAACCGTCTGTGCCTCAATGTTGAGGTCTTCTACGGGGTGGCTGTTGAGTTCACTTGTCATCTGAGTATTCCGCCACAGTAAGGCTTTGTCTTGGTTATGTGCGTGACACTCTAATAAAAACCACTGTCACCCACAATCTTTCTGTGAAAAATACACAGAACCTTTTGGTTTTTATAAGTTTTTTCCCGTTTAAAGGGCGAAAATCAGATAAGTGCGTAGCGAATTCCCATAGCCAATAAAATCAGAGCGAGCATGCGCTGCATCAGAACTTCGGGTAGCTTCTGGCCAAGTTTTGCCCCGAAGTGAATGGCGGGCAGAGACCCTGCAACAAGACAGCCCAGCAGCATAAAGTCGACATTACCCAGGAACAGGTGGCCAACGCCGGCAACAAGAGTGAGGGGGACGGCATGAGCCAGATCGGTACCGACAACTCTAACGGATGCCAGAGCTGGGAATAAGACCATGAGAATGGCTGTACCGAAAGCTCCTGCACCAACAGAAGAAAGGGTCACCAGTAAACCAAGGAACAAGCCCATGATTACGGTAACGGGTCTGGATTTACTCTGAAGCCAGTGAACAACGCCATCATGCTCACCAGAGGCAACAATTCTACGACGGAACAGAAGGATGAGTGCTGTCAGAATCAGCATTAGCCCGAGACTGCTGGTCAAAATACGTGTATAAGCATCACTGTTGTTGAAGTAAGTGTTAAGCAGCCATATCGTAGCCAGAGAAGCAGGGATGCTGCCAGAGGCCAGTAAGCCGACAAGTTTCCAGTCTATGGTTTTCTGTTTGTGATGCGCGACAACGCCGCCGGTTTTGGTGATGGCCGCATACATCAGATCTGTCCCGATAGCTGTTGGAGCCGGGAAACCAAAGAGCAGCAGCAGGGGAGTCATCAGGGAGCCGCCGCCGATGCCGGTGAGTCCTACCGCGAAGCCGACCCCTGCGCCGGCAGCTGCATAAAGTAGAACGTTATAAAGAAGAGCATCCATATTAAAATTATTGTCTACAGTTAGTTATGTTTCGCCACTTGGGAAGAATCACTTTAAAAACCTCCTCTTTTCAGGCTGCTGGCAAATGTATCGACCACTATCTATTCTATAAAGTAATATTTTATTATATTTTTATACCCTCACCGTATATGGGGTGGAGCGGAGGCAAAGAATGAAGCTTCAACAGTTGCGATATATCTGGGAAGTTGCCCACCATGACCTTAATGTATCGGCCACTGCGCAGAGCCTTTACACCTCTCAGCCGGGAATCAGTAAACAGATTCGCCTGCTGGAGGATGAGTTAGGGGTAGAGGTTTTTGCGCGAAGTGGTAAGCATTTGACCCGGATTACCCCTGCTGGCGAAAAAATTATCGAAACGGCCGGAGAGATTCTTCGAAAAGTAGAATCTATTAAGCAGGTTGCCCAGGAATTCAGTAACGAGAAAAAGGGTACCCTGTCTATCGCGACCACCCATACTCAGGCGCGTTATGCTCTGCCTAACGTAATTCAGGAATTTATTGGCAAGTACCCGGATGTAGCCCTGAATATGCATCAGGGCACCCCCAGCCAGATTGCTGAGATGGCCGCCGATGGTACGGTGGATTTCGCCATTGCCACTGAAGCTCTGGAAATGTTCAGTGACCTGATCATGATGCCCTGCTACAAGTGGAACCGGTGCATTCTGGTGCCCCGCAACCATCCGCTGACACAGTTGCCCCGCTTGACTCTTCAGGATATTGGCCAGTACTCAATTGTTACCTATGTGTTTGGCTTTACCGGGCGTTCACGGCTTGATGATGCCTTTATCAAGGAAGGTATTGCTCCCAAGGTTGTGTTTACCGCTGCTGATGCCGACGTGATTAAAACCTATGTGCGTCTTGGCCTTGGGATCGGTATTGTCGCCAAAATGGCTTATGACCCAGAGTTGGACAAAGATCTGGTACCACTGGATGCTAACCATCTGTTTGAACCCAGTGTGACTCATATTGGTTTCCGTCGGGGAACATTCCTGCGAGGCTTTATGTATGAGTTTATTGAGAAGTTTGCACCACATCTTTCCCGTGATCTGGTGGATGAGGCGATTTCCCGCCACAACAAAGCAGACATAGAAGAACTGTTTGAAAATATCGAGCTTCCATCGCTCTGATTTATTAATACCAGCAAAAAGGGGAGCATTCGCTCCCCTTTTTGTTATCTGCTTTCAGGACTTACTTGGTAATCGTTCTGCTGTAAACCATGGTTGGCTTGCCAGTAGTCTGATCCACTTCCCACGCTTCACCAGTGAGCTGGGAATCGCTTAATGTAATCAGGAAGAAGCCCAGTACATCACCAGCCTGATACCAGGCTGCATTACGATTAGGATCTGTCAGGCCACGGGTTTTTGCACCGGCTCCTGATATGATAAAGGATGTTTTCTCGCAGCCTTCCACTGGTGTCAGCCACTGCAGGTCATGATCGTGGCCTGAAATCATCAGGTCGACTTTCCCGCACAGTTTATCTTCGGTTAATTTCTTCCAGGTTTTGCCCTGACCAATCAAACCATCATACTTCCCTGCATTGCCATGGCGACCGTTGGAGACATAAGGATGGTGAGAAAAAGCTATTTTCCATGTGCCCTCGGAAGCCTTTAATGTGTCACGGATCCAGCGACGGTGCTTCTTGGTGTATGGGCTACGCCAGAACTGGTGGTTCCAGTCTAGCCCCCCTGCGATAGGGTTAGAGTCAAGGGCCAAAAAGTCTACCAGCGGCTTATCGCTGTTCTCTGGCATGCTGAAATGGTAATAACGCGCAGGCATTTTCCACTTGTCGCTGAGCCGATCGTCCCGGTAGTGGTAGTCGACCTGAAAGTCCCCTTTGAAGTTGTCTAGACCATCTCCAGTACTGAAGTGTGAGTTATCGTGATTTCCCAGAGCCATATAAAAAGGGAAGTCCAGTTCCTGATATGGCATCTCGAATTTATCAATAAACTCACTGTCGTCTGCTGACTCAGCACCATTTTCATAAATGTTGTCGCCCAGTCCCAAGGCAAACTCACAGCTGCGTGTTTCGCAAACTTCTGCGATAGCGGCTGCAACTTTGTATTGTTTTTCTTCGCCGGTTCCGGTGTCGCCTACAGCAACAAAGGTAAGGGATTGGGCGTGAAGAGTTGAGCTTAAAAGCCCAGTCATCAGCAAGGCAGGCAGTGTTTTCATGTGCAGGTGTTCCCTGTCGTTTTCTATTTATTGTTTTTATTGTAATCATGCTCTGTGACGGTGTTATTGCACAGATATGACAGCGGAAAATGATACTGTTTGTTTGTTTTTTATGCGACCTCAAATGACGGTTTGATAATTGTCTGAATTTTGTACAATAACTTTGTCTTTTGTTAGGCGCTCGAAAACTGGAAGTAATAGTTCTCGATAATAATTATAAAAAGGTCATTTATGTTCAATCGTACTTCTCTCACGGGTAGTGTTCTGGCAACAGCTTTAACACTCTCTGGACTTGTGCAGGCTGATAAAATCACTGATTTTCAAAACAGCTGGGAAGGCAAAGCTCTAGCCTACCAGCGACAGCTTGATAATCACTCCCCTCTAGCAGATAACAATATTCTTGGTAGTCACAACACCTATAACTCAGAGGTCTACCGGAATCCTCTGCGCTATCTTGATCCTCAGCAAAAACATTCAATCTACGACCAGCTGCGGTTAGGAGCACGGTTTATAGAGTTGGATGCTCACTGGACGGCTCATACCCATGGCTGGCCATGGCAGTGGGGAACCGATCTGTTGCTATGCCACAGTGGTATTGGCAAAGAAGTTGGGGATCTTGATGTCGGGTGCAGCCTGACCGATCGTCGTTTAACAGATGGTTTGCAGGAAGTGCGCAACTGGCTGAATGCCAACCCTTATGAGGTCATCATTCTTTACATTGAAGATCATACGAACGGTAAACATGATGTTCTCCGCAGTCAGTTGAACAGTAAGCTGGGTGGGAAAATTTACAGCAGCGGTGGCTGTAAGGCGATTCCCGATACCCTGACCAAAGCCAAAGTTCTTCAGGCTGGTAAGCAGGTTGTGCTCTGGAAGGATAAAGGCTGTGCCAATGATGGCGAGTTGAAATCCATGGCTTATAGCAGCCTCGGGAATGTTGGCCGTATCTGGGAAGATGGCACCACGGTTGCCAAGATCGTTGACTTCTTCGAGCAGGGTGGTGGTGTTGATCGTATTGATGCCGGTGAAGTCACTGAAGCTTTCAAGAAGGGCGGTAATATCGTGAATCTTGATGATCTGACATACAGTGATGGTCGTCTGGCAGCAGGTGTCTGGAGTTGGGACAGACACGAACCCAATAATAGTGGTAACCAGGATTGCGCTGTTAGCTGGGGGAATGGTCGCTGGGATGATACCCAGTGCACGAAAACAGAGTACTTCGCTTGTGAAGACAGTGCAGGCCAGTGGAAAGTCAGCCAGACAATGGGGCGTTGGGATCAGGGTATAGCAGCCTGCTCTGCTTTGGGTGGCAGCTACGCATTCTCAGTCCCAACCAACAGTCAGGACAACGAAAGCCTTAAAAAGGCTAAGAGTAATGCCGGGGTGTCCCGTGTTTGGCTGAATTACCACGACATTACCAGTGAAGGCATCTGGGAAATTGTTGGTAAGCAGTCGTTTATTGCAACGCCTTATCGTGAGTTGCGCGATGTACGCAGCAACCGCTGCCTGGATGTGAACGGTAATCACAACAAGAACGGTACAAATGTGCAGGTGTGGGACTGTAATGGTTCTGATGCGCAGAAATGGTCGTACAATGCAGCAACTGGCCAGTTAAAGAACATTGGCGGCCGTTGCCTGGATATTCCTGGAAATGACAGCGGTGTTCACAATAACGGTAATGTCCAGTTGTGGGACTGCTCGTCCTCTGCCGTTGATCAGACTTGGACTATGGATGGCGTGACTATTCGTAACAAGAAAAACTCTAAGTATGTTCTTGACGCTTATGGAACTTCTAAAGGGAGTAATGCTGGCTTATGGGAGCATCACGGCGGACAAAATCAACAATGGAAATGGGGCAGTTAATCGGTTGATTTAACCGCCTGTCGTTTAAAACGGGTGTCCAGCTGGACACCCGTTTTCATTCCTTATTATGATAGCGGCACCGGTTTGCACAGGATGTAAGGCAGACCACCGGATGACCGGAAATATAATCATAATAGGGAACCATTATGTCCGAAGAGCAGCTTCACCGGCTTGTCTTTCGTGGTGATGTTCTTATTGGTTTCGATCGGGAGCAGGTCGAGGCTAATCTTTCACGTCTTTTAAAAATCACAGATCAGCGTAAACAGGCATTACTGTTTTCTGGCAAGCCCGTTGTTATAAAGAAAAATATTTCGGCGGATGTTGTTGAAAAGTATCAGGCCAAGCTGGAAAAGCTTGGAGTGCTGGTCAGTGTTGAACCTCCTATTTTGGTGCGTGATCCAGTACCAGAGCCTGCCTTTGCGATTGATGACGATGCGATAGAGGCCATTGATAAAGCCGCAGAGGATGAAACGTCTGTCTGGGGTGCTCAGGAAGAGGAAGAAACATCCTATGCAACTGGTTTGATTGAAGAGGATGAAGGGCCATCTTCTGAGGACGAGCCTGAAACCTCAAATACCGATGCACCAACTATTAATGCCAGCTTTACCGGTTTGTCTCTGGCTCCAATAGATATCTCGGATGATAAGGCGGATGAAACATCGGAAGCGCCAGACTCTCAGGATGCCGATGACAAAATCTCAGCACCAGATTTTTCCTTGGCACCTATAGAACAAAAATCCACAGAACCGCCAGAAGAGGTTCAGGAACCGT
Organism: Parendozoicomonas sp. 2304DJ65-17; assembly: GCF_058148445.1. NCBI lineage: Bacteria > Pseudomonadati > Pseudomonadota > Gammaproteobacteria > Oceanospirillales > Endozoicomonadaceae > Parendozoicomonas > Parendozoicomonas sp. 2304DJ65-17. The sequence goes on along the minus strand of NZ_JBYVJV010000003.1, from coordinate 415,998 downwards.
CTGCGAGCATGGGGTTGGCTTCTACACCAATTTCTTCAGGGACAGTTGAAAAGATCCATGTTGAACAGAAGCCTAAGGTTGCTATTGATATAAATAACTCCGGTCAGGGCGCTAACAGTGTTGTTCCTGAAGAGGTGAAAGGACTGAGCTGGGGCGCGTTTTTCTGGACCTTTATCTGGGGAATGTTTAACGGCACTTATCGTTCGTTCCTGGTTTTTGTTCCCATTGTTAATATTGCCGTTCCGTTTTATCTGCTGTTTCGCGGGCGTGAACTGGCCTGGCAGCATAAACGCTGGAAAAGCGTGGAGCATTTTAAACGTTCACAAAAGCGCTGGGGATTAACAGGTCTGGTTATTACAGCGCTTGGTTTCTACTGGTACTGGACGGCATGGAATTCGTTTATGGGGGATTTTGAGGAGGCGATGCTGTTGCAAGATCAGATGACGACTGAAGAACAACAAACGGAGTTTGAAAGGAATCTTGAAAGCATTGACGATCCTGAACTTCGTGAACAATTAAGACAGGTCCAGGAAGAGTTAAAAAAACTCGAAGCTCTCTCTCCGTAATCCCGATGTCTAACAGGGTAGCTCTGGTGTAATTATCAGAGTTACTTTGTTAGGAATTGATACAATTTAATAAACCCGCTTCAATCCTTTCTGGCATACTTTCTAAAACAACTTCCTGTCACAATAAAAATTACAGGTATGCAGGTGTCAGCATTTTATTCCTCTGTGTTATTGCTATTGCGTTCACACCTTTTACGCTGGCCATTGGCCGCTGTAACAGCGACTGTATTCATTATTGCTGTCTTGAACATAACTAGCGAAGAAACCCGCAAAGGAGAAGCGCCTTCCAGTCGCTGGAAAGTGGATGTTGGACCTGTCGAGTTCCAAGAGGAATTCATTGAAACCCGCTTGTATGGGCGAATAGAAACCCCACGTCTGGTAACACTGACTTCTCCAGTAACTGCTTATGTTAAGGATGCTTTTGTACTGGAAGGGCAGGATGTTGAAAAAGGCAGCCAGCTGGTATCTCTGGACTTACGGGATCAGCAGTGGCTTGTTCAGCAGCGCGAGGCTGATGTTGTCGATGCCAAGGCCAGAGTTTCTTCGGAACAGCTTCGGGCACAGGCGGACCGCCAATCCCTTGAGCAGGAGTTGGCTCTTCAGGATATTGCTGAGCGGGAATACCAACGCCAGGTAGCTTTGAAGGAACAGGGGTTACTATCAGAAAGCTTATTAGAAACTGCACAAGGTAATTTGGCTCGTCAAAAGCTTGTTGTGATTGGGCGCCAGCAAAACGCTGAAGATCATACCAATCGATTGAGTCAGGCAAAAGCTCAACTACTGCGTGCCGAAGCAGTGTTTCAACAGGCACAGCTTGAACTTGAACGCAGCAAAATCATAGCGCCTTTTTCCGGGAGAGTGACCTCTGTCGGTGCTGCGCAGGGTGAGAGGGTCAAGTCTGGAGAGATTCTGGTTGAGATGTATCCCTCAGACTCTCTGGAGGTACGCGCCCAGATACCAGATCGTTATCTGGACGATGTGAGGAATCTGTTGTCCAATAAAACAACAGTGAATGGGTATATTGTCGATGCAGATAATCGGATGCCTGTTGAGTTAAAACGTCTCGATGCTGATGTGGGTGACGGTCGTGGCGGTGTTGATGCTTTTTTCAAAGCCCAATCTGGCTCTCAGTTAAACGTCGCACTCGGCAGGCCGGTTGCTCTGATCTTACGTATTCCTGCCCCTGACAATGTTGTGCCTATAGAGCCCCGGTCTCTTTATGACGACAGTTATATCTACAGAGTTACCCAGAACAATGTTCTTGAGGCCATTGAAATAGAGCGAGTGGGTTCATTTGCTGAGGCTGGCCAGGAGCAGGTACTTGTTGCTTCCGAGAAACTCAAGGCTGGGGATCAGATCCTGCTGACTCGTATTGCGAATGCCGTCAGCGGGCTTGCCGTAGATATTGCGGAGCCAGTGTCAGAATGAAAGCTTCAGCAGAACATTCATTAATTGGAATTTTTACCAGTCACCGGGTTGCCGCCAACCTGGTGATGTTTTTGATGATCCTTGCCGGGCTGTGGGGCATTCAGAGACTGAATACCCAGTTTTTTCCGGAGTTTGAAATTGATGTCATTACTGTGTCTACCGTTTGGAGTGGCGCGACAGCGGATGATATTCAACGGGCCATTACTATTCCGGTTGAGCGTGAACTGAAAGGTATCGCCGGAATCGATCGTTATTTTTCTTCATCCTCCCCGGGCAGCAGCAGTGTACGACTGGAAATTAACCGCAATGCTGATGTGGCAGAGATTACTGATAAGGTTCGTCAGACCCTGACCGCCATGACCACGCTTCCCAGCGATGCTGAGAAGCCTCTGGTTGATCGGCTTGAGCGTTTTGAATCCATTGCCCGGGTGGTTATTGCCGGTGGCAACTCTCTTGATGAATTGCGCCCGTTGGCAAGACGACTAGAGCAGGACATTCTCAGCCGTGGCGTTCGCAAGGTGACGTTTACCGGCTTGCCCGAACTGGAAATGGCTATTGAGCTGGACAGTGTGGAGTTGCACAGGTTAGGGCTGACACTGCCTCAGGTTGCTGCAGCTATACAAAAACGAAGCGTAGACTTTCCTGCAGGAACGGCAGGTGTTGGTACTGTTGAGCGGCCATTGCGAAGTCTTGGCCAGGCTCGGCTGCCCAGTGAGTTTGCCAACCTTCCATTGTTAACACAGGCCGATGGTCAGGTAGTCAGGTTAGGGGATGTCGCTTCTGTCGCACTGGAAAGTGCTGAAGGGCAGCCGGTTCTTACTGTAAAAGGCAAACCAGCTGTTGAGCTGACACTTTATCGAACCAGAGCCGATGACACTCTGGAAGCTGCGGCCATTATGCAGGCGTGGGTTGAAGATATCCGTCAGGAACTGCCAGCTGATATGGATGTGGTGGTTTATGACCAGAGCTGGTCTTATCTTGATGAACGCTTGCAACTTCTGTTGAAAAACGGCGCTGGTGGTTTGATTCTGGTTATAGCCATTCTGTTTTTATTCCTGAATGTAAATGTGGCTTTCTGGGTAACTGTTGGTATTCCCATCTCTTTTCTTGCGTCACTGGCCGTTCTGGAACTGATTGGCGGCAGCATCAATATTATCAGCCTGTTTGGCTTAATAATGGTGCTGGGCATTATTGTCGATGATGCCATTGTGGTAGGCGAGAATATCCTCGCCCATGTGCAGGATGGCGAAAGCCCTCGCTCGGCGGCCATAGAAGGCGCCCGACGAATGATTGCTCCAGTAACGGCTGCATCTTTAACAACAATTGCCGCCTTTCTCCCCCTTCTGATTCTGCAGGGCAATGTCGGCAATATGCTGGTGGATATCCCTACTGTAGTGATCTGCGTAATCATTGCTTCGCTGGTGGAATGTTTTCTTATTCTTCCCGGACACCTCTATCACAGTCTGGGTAAAAAGCCTTATCAACCCAGTGAACGACGGCAGAAGCTTGATGCGATGTTTGAGCGTTTTCGTGAGCAGACTTTCCGGCCGTTGGTTAGAGTGGCCGTGCAAAACCGTGGCACCACCATGCTTATTGCCGTCTGCCTGTTTGTGATTAGTCTTTCATTGCTGATGACCGGGCATCTGCGCTTTACCTTTTTTCCAACTATTGATGGCCAGACTATGCGTGCGGCTTTCCAGTTTACGCCAGGCACACCAGCTTCCGAGGTGGATATGTTTATGGAAGAACTGGAACGTAGTTTGAGAGCGGCGGAGGAAAAGGCCGGCGAAACTCTGGTGGTTAATACCTTCCAGCTTAAAGGTGAGGCGCGATTCAGTCTGTTTTCTTCCGGTAAAACCACAGGTGATGGTTTTGGCACTTTGATTGTTGATTTGGTATCCACGCAAGCTCGGGATACAAAAAATGCTGAACTGATTCGCTTGTGGAAACAGGAATTGCAGCGTTCCCCAGGGTTAGAGCGATTCACCATCGCCCAAGCCAAAGCGGGCCCACCCGGAAAATCCATTGAGCTGAAATTGATTGGGCCGGATATTGATGATCTTAAAACCGCATCATTGGAGTTGCAGCAAGCTCTCGGCCAATATCCGGGAACCAGCAATATTGAAGATGATCTGCCCTGGGGGCGGGAGCAGCTGATTTTTGAACTCAATTCCACCGGTAAAGCACTGGGGCTATCCCTTCAGGATGTTGGTCAAAGGTTACGTACTGCAATAGACGGCCAGCGTCTGCAGATTTATCACCAGCGTTATGAAGAGGTTGAGGTTCATCTGCGTTTACCCAGAGAACAACGTGAACATCTGGAAACCATTTACGATTTCCCTCTGGTGATGGGCCCCGACAATACCGAACGGCTTGATAATCTGGTGGACTTCTCCAGTCGCAGAGGGCTGGATACATTAAAACGCGTTGATGGGCAGCTGGCAGTGCAGGTCAGTGCCGATGTGGATGAAACCGTAATTAACTCCAATCAGATTCTGGCAGAACTGGAAGCTGATCTTTTACCTGAGCTGATGGCTCGTTATGGCCTGCGTTATGGTTATGAAGGGCAGAGCGCAGAACAGAGTGAAATGATGGAGGAAATGAAACTCGGGCTGGTGATTGCTCTGGCGCTGATTTATATCATCCTGACCTGGGTTTTCTCTTCCTGGAGCTGGCCACTGGCCGTTATGATTGCCATTCCCTTTGGTATTACTGGTGCGCTGTTTGGCCACTGGGTAACCGGGCTGGATCTTACGGTTATGTCCCAGTTTGGCTTGTTTGGGTTAACCGGAATTGTTGTCAACGACTCTATCGTGCTGCTTACGTTTTATCGGGAGCTCAGGGAGAAAGGCCTGGAAATGATGGAGGCGATTATTGAAGCGGCCTGCCAGCGGCTTCGGGCCGTATTGTTGACCTCTCTGACCACCATGGGCGGGCTGTTGCCCATTCTTTTTGAGACATCGCCCCAGGCCCAGTTTCTTATTCCTATGGCGACAACTATTGTATTCGGATTGTTATTTGCTACCGGCTTAATTCTTCTGGTGGTTCCATCACTGCTGGTAGCTTTGGAAGATATAAAACTCCGTGGGCGGCGTATGCTGGCTCCGGCTGGAGGTAAAGGTGTTGCGTAAAAAAACAGTGTATGAAACACAGGTGCTGGCGCTGGCTGGTGCATTGTTAATGGCACCACAGCTGCAGGCTAGCAAACTGCCTGCGGTTGTTGATTTGAGCTCTGATATGGTGGAAACCTCCATGCTTACGGTTTACCCGGGGCAGGGGCTTGTTGATCAAATCTACAAAGTGGCTTTGCCTGCTGGCAAATCACGGGTGCAGTTTCGGCCTGACTTCCAAAGCTGGGAGCTGAGCACACTCTCTCTAACGGCCATGGATGAAGATAATCATACCTACCCTTATCAGCAGTCCTGGTATCAGCCTGCGCAAGGGCGAAGCGATTATATTTCCCAGCTGGTGGGAATGAATGTTGAGCTGTTTAGGCCAGGTAATGATGTCCCCGTTATTGGTAAGTTGCAGGCATGGAGTGGCGATACTGGTTTGATTTTACTGCGTGACTTAAAGCAGGAAATCTTCCAGTGGGGGGCGGGTTACTCTCTGAGAACGGTGGATCAGCAGGGGCTTTCCGGGTCACGAATCTATCCTTTTCTTGATTCTCGTTTTCAGCTGAAGCAACCCCATACAGGAGCCAGCCTCAGTTATATGAACCGGGGGCTGAGTTACAGCAATCAGTACCGAATGGTCACTCATCCTGATTCCGGCAAGCTGGACCTAAGCCTGTCATCAACTATCCGTAACCGCTCAGCCACCGATTATCTGCAAACCCGGCTACAGCTGGCGTCTGGTGATGTGGGCGGTATGGCTGGATATGCGCCCCAACGGCTGATGGCCAAGTCGATGAGTGCAGAAATGGCCTTTGATGGGGCGTCCCGGGAACGAAGTGGTGATTTGCTGTTTATCGGTGTTCCGGAAACTTACGATCTGCCAGCAGGTAGTGAGTTGAAGTTGCCACTGGTTCAGGAGCAAGGACTGGCCTACGAGTCCCGCTACCGCTACAGCTTCTATGGGCAGAGTCATCCAGGCAATAGAGTCATGCAGGAGCACCCTGTCAGGGTTCTGCGTTTTACGGCAGAAGGGGATTTGCCTGCGGGGACTGTGCAAATCTTTGAGGAAGGCGAGGATAAGCCACTGCGAATGGTAAATCTGAGCCAGATTGCCCAGAGTGCCGGCGGAAATCCTGTCGAGCTTTCGCTGGGGCAATCCTACACCATTACCCTTGAACGCCAGCAGTTGGCCTCCAGGGATGCAGGGCCACAATGGGAAGTTGACTGGCAGGTGAAGGTGCGTAGCCAGAGCGAGAAGCCTGTTGAGCTGATCGTGGAGGATACTTCTTCAGCTCTCTTGTCTGTACCCCGGATGAAAGGGATTGAGCGTAAAAACAATCTGCTGATCGCCAGTATACCGGCAGGTGGTGAAAAGACTCTTACCTTCACCAGCGTTTACCGGAAAAAGTGACGCTCTAGCCCCGGATTTTCCGGGCTGGCTGCTTTGCTGGCTACCCTGAAACAAGATATGCCCGTCATTGGGCTTACTCTGGTTTCAGGGGATTTCAGGGATGAATGATGGTGTAAATAGAACGGGCGGGCCTGGTATTGAGCCGCCTCGCCGTGAAGTTGAAGGCCATAAACACAAAAGGTTTCGCAAACTTCGTAAAAAGGCAAGTCACTTTAAGGCGAAGTACTTCACCCGATCAGGTAAAAAAGTTGAGGAAACTCAACCAAAGACCAGTGCAAAAACCGCGGCTGATGTAGAGAATCCCGTAAGCTCCTCTCCTCAATTACCAGAGCGTAAAACAGAGACTGTCTCGCCTGTCACCCCTGAAGTTCAACCTAAAGAAAAAAAGAGATCCTGGTTTCCTAGGAGACATAAAAATAAGCCAGAGTCTTTGCCAGACGCTCAAAAAACTCCGGTATTACCCTTTGCTGGTTCACCCCTGCCAAAAATAGTTGTCACAGACGATGCAAGCTCAACCGATGATGAATCCCTTAGCACGTTTGGAGTGAGCTATGGAGATCGGGGGTCTGAGGAAGATATTGACGAGGTTTTAAATCACAAGGGGTTTGACAAAAAATCAAAATCATCCAGAACACTTCAGGCTCAACGTAACCTTGCTGATAAAACAATTGACTGGGTTTTGGACAAGGCCATTGGTAGCAAACTGCCTGTTGACTCGGAAGAGATTGATAAATACCAGAAAAGAATTGAAGACCTTGAGGCGAAAATTAAAGATGCCATGAAAGGTCAGAAATCATGTAAGGATATTCAAGCTCAGCATCTTAAGAAAAAAGCCAGTGTTGAAAGTGAATTAAAGAAACAAGAAAAAATTGAAGCTGAACTGCAAGAAAAAGTACAAAGCAATGAGAGTAAATTAAAAAAAGAAGAGAAAATAGAAGGTAAAAACAAAGTCCAGCATTATAAGAAAAAGCTCAAAGACTTCGATATTCGTACAGTCGAGTTGAAAAAGGAAATAACTCGGCTGAAGCAGGAAATTGACAGTCTAGATGAAGTGTTAACGCTGGACCGGAGAGCTATTCAGGAAAGGCGAGACCTTGAAACTCAACTCACTGAGAGCAAAAGAGCGCTGGAAGGAGACCTCGAAGTAGCCAAAGATCACCAGCGGGTATTCAATCGTCAACTTGTTTCTCTTGCCCTCAGTTTACGCCGAATTCATGCCGGTAAAACCAGTCTGCCACCTATAAACGTTCCCAAAATGAAAGTTCCCATGGGAGAAGATTTCCTGGAACTGAGCAATGTGACGTTTAACCCTGTTGCAGTTGTCACTCATAAGCCCGGTGAACCGCCTCATGTAGAGATTACCCTGGCTGATGTGGAAGCTTCAGTGTTGGCTCCCATTGAAGGTGGTGTCAAAGCGGATGTCAGAGTCAAGATCAGCCCGATTAAACTCAGAATGGGTGGGAAAATCGGCAAGAAGTTTGATAAATACCTGAATAGTAACAAGGCTCTATTAGGGAAGCGTTTAGCTTCTTTGATCTGGAATGTTGTCAAACTGGCAAGGGGGAAAGATGATGGAAGCCTTGCCGCTGTTGGAGCTGAAATTGGTACTGTTCAGGTTATAACGGAAGGTACGGACGCTGATGTTATCGTTCGAGGAGTGAGTCTTGCCAAACGTAATCCAGGCTCTGCGCTCAATAAAATGCTAGCCACCACTGTTCCCCTTGATGTGAAGGTTCAACAGCTGGATGTTCAAACCCACGGTGAGATTGATGTTAATGCCGAAGTCAAAGATCTCGAACTGCATCTCCGCCCCGATGTGTCTGGTGAGGAGCGTGAAGAGACCAGACTGGCTGCGTTAAGTGTGAAAGCCAAAGAGATTCATGTCGGTGCTGGTGGCCCTGTTGTCCTTGCCGGAAATGTTGTCAGTCAGCTACTTCCTCAAGATCCGTTACAAGTGCTTGCGGGGAAAGGTGTATCACCATCGGTGTTGCAGAAGTTGCCTGCTGATACCTGTACCGACGTGAATGTGCTGGTTGCTGGTTTGGATGTTGATCTGACCAGAAATGTTAACAAGAGACATACAAAGTTAGAGAAGGAAAAAAAGGTCTGGGTTGTTGAAGGTGATGGTTCAACCGAGGTTCAGGTAGGCAAGCTTGGGCTCAAGGCTAATGGCAAGCTGGGAGTTGATGGTGAGGTTAAACAAATCCACTTTAAAGCTCAGCAGGTGGGTGATGAGCAGGATACGGTCGAATTCTCTGTAGGATCAGAGGGGGATCAAGAAACAGGTTCTGTGGAACTGACCTGCCAATCTGATTTTGCAAGAACTCTGGTAACGGCATTCCGCGAGGACAGTGACGAAACCAGTGAAGCCAAAGTTGGTGCGAAAAAGGATCCTGTCCAGCATCTTCTGATTGATGGTAAGGCTGTGATTAAGCTGGAAGGTAAGTCCGACGTATTCCGTGACAATAAAGCAGGTGTTACCCGTTCCAATGTTCATGGCATAACGGGGCAAACATTAAAACCGGCTCTGGTTCAGACAGAAGATCTGCGATTGAAGCTACCAGCCAGTATCCATGGCGAGGTTCATGGTACACACATACAGGCTGTGCCTTTGAAGTATCCAGGTGTTGAGAAAAAGGCTGTCAAAATGCAGTTCGATCGGGTTGATCTGAACGGTGACGGCACCATCGTTGTTGAGACTGGTCTGGATACCGGTAGTAAGCCACGACATCATTTTGAGTTCCCTTTGCACGGCAAAGGTCATATGACCGGCCTGAAGATGGAAGTTGTTGAACATACTGATACCGATCAGGGCCGTCGTACCAAGATGAGCTTGTTTACTCCGGAAGATTTTGAGTTGCAAGTTGAAGAGGTGAGTTCTGGGCAGATGCAGCTTGGCAAAGTTGGTCTTCATCTTGATCAGGAGTTAAACGGTGAGTTGGAGCTGGAAGGTGTACGTATTGGTTTCAACGATCTTGTGAATGACCGTGTTTATTTCGATGCGGCGAAGTCCAAAGCATTAGAAGCCCGTTATCAACAAATCCAAAGAGTCAAAGAACATCTGAGAGCTGCAGAAGTGCAGCGCAGTAAATTGAGAAACCAGGTAAAAACACTGGCCGCAGATGAAGCTAAAGCTATTGCCGAGCGAAAACATCCCTCATTGTTAGCAGATGATTTTGAGCCGGATGTTCAGGAACTTATTGAGCAGCATTTAGCGGTTTTTCGTGATCGAGTAGACCGGATTGATGAGTTAGTTGAGTCAGGTGTTGAAAGACCACAGGCCGTTGCTCAGGCTCAGAAGGAATTGCCTGTTGTTATTGGTGAGGAGCAGTTGGCCGGTCGGGAGAATGGCCAGGATATAAAAGAGCACGTTGAAGTTACGGAGGTGCAACACCTTCGATACAGAAATGAACTCAAGCATCAATTAAGTTCAGATGAGCTTTGGAGTAAAGCAGAGTCCAAAGCTTCCTTTACCTATCCAAGCATTTCAACGGATGAGTATGACCTGGAAGACCAACAGCGTATTGAATCTCACCTTGCTGCCTATGATAAAAGGCAAGACAGAGCAGAGGAGCTGGTTGCTGAAGGCCTCGACAGACAAGATGCAGAGACGCAGGCACTAGAAGAAATTCCAGAAACCGTTCTTGAAGAACTTACTGACGAAGAAGGGCAGTTGGAAGATTCGATCAAGATTAATGACTCTTTGGGCATCCCTGATCTTAGTGGCAAGATCACTGGTGGCAAGAAGGGGCTTACTGGAGCCGCACTGGAAAGTAACAGGGGCAGAGTGAGGAAAACCCAGGGAAGAATCACTCGTTGGGTGAAATCGGCTTTAAGAAACAAAACACTGGTCATGGATGGTAAAGCCAGTGTAACTAATGGCTCTGTTCAATTGAATGACCTGAGAGCTTCACATATTCGAGTTATTCCAAATGCGACTCTGGCCCGCATGCCTATTGATAAGAGAGTAAAAGAGCTGGAAGACCGTGAATGGAAAGGTGAAATCCTGCCAGATCATGAGTGGAGAGAACTGCAGGACAAACGCCAGAAGTTAAAGGTTATGCCTAAAGCTGGCTTTCGGGATAAAGCAGTTGCGGGTCTCTTGAGTTTGGGTGCACGTGCTGCAGTTTATTTTGGTGGAGGGCGAGCTGTTCAGTTCAGTAATGAAGGAGGCCAGCCAACTCTGCGTTCACCTGTTCTTAGAAACAGAAAGTTACCAGTCGGCGAAAAGCTGAAGTCACATCTTGTTGTTAACAGTAATGGTTCCCTGAATATTGCGGCTATGCAGAATCTGGCCACAGGCATGTACTGCTTCCCATGGAAAACCAGAGAAAGACTGGACGGCATTTTGAGCCAGCTCTATAAGAGTGACGACCCGGTTGAAAGCCTCGATAAGCTGTTGGGTACAGTGGAAGAGGCCTTTGGGGATAGAACGCGAGTGCAGGAAGCACTTTATCTGCTGAACAGTATGAATATTGAAACACTGATCAATCAGGCTCAGGCTGCAGGAGACAATGAAGCAATCAGGCATCGTTTACGAAGTGTTGCTACACATGCCTTGCGTCACCCCGCAACTCAGGGCGTTGCGCTCTATCTTTACAACACCGGCTTCCGGTTATTGTCTCCGGTTTCGGACGCAACTCTGAAAGAGCTTTCAGAGCGCTGCGAAGAAACCGGCCACCAGGCTATGAATCTGGCGGAACTCTATCTCAAATGCGGCATGACAGAGAAAGCGACCCCCATGCTGGAAACAATTGTTAAAGCCGAATCTAAAAATGTTCAGGCTCGTCTGCTCTTGGCGAAAATACAATGGGCAAACGGGCAGAGGGAAGATGTTCTTACGTTACTGGAAGAGGCTGCTGTTGCAGGGGCTACAGATCAGGTTTTACCCATACTTGATAGCTATGTTGGAACGATTCCGGATGATCCTGCTATGCAGGACAGAATGCGTTTGCTGAAAGGCACACTGGCTTTACGCCTTGAGGTGAAGGATGACGATGGTGCTGGATTCCTGAGTGGTATGGACACTCTGGAGCAGCTGGCGACTTCAGGTTCGGATGTGAGTCAAAAAGCCAAAGATATTCTCACCTGGCGCTGTAAAGAGGCTTTCCACATTCAGGAGCAACTGGAACTGGAAGACTGGCAGGTTTGGGAAGATAAAATGTCCAAAGCCGCCGAGCGGGTCGAGGCCGGTAAACCAATTGGTCTTTCTCCGGAAGAGTGTCGTCTGGGAGCCCTGAGCTTTATGTATTGCTTCCGGGGCATTAACCCCAGCTTTAAAGTGGCCCGTGCCATGCTTCAGGGTGCTGGGAATACGCCAGCTACGGAGCTTCATCGGGAAATTCTTGATGAACTTGAAGCGGAAAAGGAAAAAGCAGCAGCCTGATTTAGCCGTCTATGGACTTTAAAATCCCGAGATAATTCTTTTAGTATAAAGCTCCCGACTGTGGAGCTTTCTTATGTCTGTTAACCCTTCCTCATTTCGCTCTATTGTTGTTCTGACTGGGGCCGGCATATCTGCAGAATCCGGTATCCGTACGTTTCGGGCATCTGATGGGCTTTGGGAAGATCACCGCATTGAAGATGTGGCATCACCGGAAGGATTTGCACGGGATCCTGAACTGGTAAACACCTTCTATAACGCCAGACGCCAGCAGTTGGATACGGTAAAACCAAATGCTGCCCACCATGCTCTTGCTGAGTTTGAGAAGTCTTTCAAAGCCAACTTTCTGTTAATCACTCAGAATGTTGATGATCTTCACGATCGGAGTGGCTCTGAAAACCTGATTCATATGCATGGGGAATTATTAAAGTCCCAATGCCTGAATTGCGGGGATGTCGCTGCCCGGTCAACGGATATTCAGAGTCTCAGTGAATGCGGTCATTGTAGCTCAAGCGGTGGTTTACGACCCCATATTGTCTGGTTTGGTGAAATGCCCCTTGAAATGGGAACTATCGACCGGGCTCTGGAGAGTTGTGATCTGTTTGTCAGTATTGGAACCTCCGGCAATGTCTATCCCGCCGCTGGCTTCTTTCAGCAGGCCAAGGCGGCCGGAGCTTATACCGTAGAGCTGAATCTCGATCCTGGTGAGCACGCCAGTCAGTTTGATTCCTGTATAAACGGAAGGGCTACAGAGATTGTTCCTTCGTTTTTCAATCCCTAAATACCTGGTTAGCCAGACTAACAGCAAATGTCAGTGCTTCTGACATTTGCTTGTTGGTATTGCTGAACCTTGTGTTAGCTGCTCTGTCTGAACAGGGGTAAGGATCACCAGATAACCGGTATGGATGCCGCCAGCAGATAATAAAATGGGGCAGACATATGACGTTCAGACTCTCAGGGGCTGTTTTTGGTATTGTTATGGCTGCGGGAATCGCTTTCCCGGCCGCGGCTACAGAAGACTTTCATCCAGTCCAAACTTATGAAACTAACACCAGAATTCTTGGGTTTGAGGTTGTCCTAAATGCCGATGGGAAATCCTGGCAGGGGCAGGTGGTTATGGCCCATGAACAATGGTTGAACGGTAGTAATCTCAGGCTCAGCAGCCACTTCTCTAACACTCCTCCGGAGCATGTGCGACTACCTGACTATGAAGATCTTCAGGAAGACGGTGGCATGATATTTACCCGGGTTTCTTCATCAGTGAAGCCTAAGAGTGACAGTGAAGAACTGGTACGGGTCACAGAATACGGAACATTCGCTCATATGAGTGAAATGGTGGGCAAGCTCTCTTCACTTCCTGAAGGGCGCAAATCTGTTAACAATAACCGGCTTTATCTCAGTCAATTTCTGTTGCTGGATGAGCCTGCTTCGGTCAAAGAAATTGATGCCAGCCATACAGGCAATGGTTATGAATACGACCTGATCATGAGCGACAGTTCACACATAACTTACCGGTTGGATAGCAAGAAAGAACTTCAAGGTATAACTATTGAAAGGCTCGATAAAACCCTGACTTACAGAGTCGCACCGTCCGTTGATACACGGGTTGCTACTCACCCCTGATGCATTTTGGTCGGCCTGAGATAAGAGCATTTTTAGAACAGGTTTTTCTGGCTGCCGTTCTGGTTGATGGGGAGAAACGGCGCTAGGATAGCCTTACAAACTGCTCTCATTTTGGGTAAAGGCTGCCATGAATATTCAGGGTATGAAGTTTGAAGAGGTGATGGACTGTTTTATGAACGGATTTCAGCGCAGAAATCCGGGAGAAGAAAACTTCCATCAGGCGGTCAGGGAGCTGGCAGCCGATGTCATTCCTTTTATGATTGTCACGCCGCGCTATGCCCGAATGAATATTCTTGAGCGGTTAACCGAGCCTGACAGGATAATCAGCTTCCGGGTCAACTGGCTGGATGATGAAGGTAATGTGCGCACTAACCGCGGTTACCGTGTTCAGCATAATAATTCTATAGGCCCCTATAAAGGCGGGCTCCGTTTTCACAAGAACGTTACCCTCGATACGCTGAAGTTTCTTGCCTTCGAACAAACCTTCAAAAACAGTCTGACCGGTCTGCCGATGGGGGGAGCCAAAGGTGGTTCTGATTTTAACCCCAAGGGTAAAAGCGAACGGGAAATCATGACCTTCTGCCAGGCCTTTATGTCTCAGCTTTATCGCTATATCGGCCCCCATACTGATGTGCCTGCCGGTGATATTGGTGTGGGAACCCGGGAAGTCAGTTTTATGTACGGGCAATATAAACGCCTGACTAATGAACTGACACCGGTTATGACCGGTAAAGATCTCGCCGTTGGTGGTTCTCTGATTCGGCCAGAAGCCACGGGTTATGGGGCGGTGTATATGGCTGAGAATATGCTCGCGACCCAGGGAGATTCTCTGGATGGAAAAACAGCACTGATATCCGGTTCCGGTAATGTGGCTCTGTATGCGGCTGAAAAGCTGTTAAATAAAGGTGCGAAAGTGCTGACCGTGTCGGACTCCAGCGGTTATGTTTTTGATCCCAATGGTATCGATGCCGATAAGCTGGCCTGGCTTATGGATTTGAAGTTTCAGCGTCGTGGACGAATTGCTGAGTATGCCGCTGAGTTTAAAGGCGTAGAGTTTTATGAAGGTCAGCGGCCCTGGAGTATTCCGGCAGATGTGGCATTTCCCTGTGCGACCCAGAATGAAATTGATGAAAATGAAGCCCAGGTTTTAATTGATAATAAGTGTCGTCTGGTTTCTGAGGGCGCCAATATGCCAACCCGGGAAGAGGGCGTTCGCCTGTTCCAGAAATCCGGATTGCTTTATGCTCCTTCCAAAGCTGCCAATGCTGGTGGTGTTGCGGTATCTGGCTTGGAAATGTCCCAGAACAGTATGCGGATGGGCTGGCCCCGTGAAGAAGTTGATAAGCAACTTCAGCAGATCATGAAGCAGATACATGGTCGTATGGTGGAGTATGGCGCGGAAGGTGGTTCGGTGAACTATATGAAAGGCGCGAATATTGCCGGCTTTATTAAAGTTGCTGATGCCATGCTGGCGCTGGGAATCATTTAAATGCATAAGCTCCCGGCGTATCCGGGAGCTTACTGAGGGGCTAGCGGCTTAGGTAACGCATCCCATCTTCAATACCCTTCACTGTAAGAGGGTACATCCTATTCTCAACCAGCTTCAGAATTTGGTCGGTTGAAGTTGTGTATTCCCAATGGGTTTCAGGATAAGGATTCAGCCATACCAGCTTGCGGTATTTTTCCATAAACCGCAGCATCCATGTGGAACCGGCTTCTTCGTTCCAGTGCTCAACGCTGCCACCGGGTTCTGTCACTTCATAAGGTGCCATAGTGGCATCACCCACAAAGATCACTTTGTAGTCCTCGCCGTACTTATGAAGAATATCCAGAGTCTGAATGCGATCCTGGTGGCGGCGCAGGTTGTCTTTCCAGACAGACTCATAAATAAAGTTATGGAAGTAGAAAAACTCGAGATGTTTGAATTCAGTTTTAATGGCTGAGAACAGTTCCTCACACACTTTAACGTGGGCATCCATGGTGCCACCGATATCCATAAACACCAGAACTTTCACATTATTGTGGCGTTCCGGCACCATCTTGATATCCAGCATGCCACCGGCTCGTGCTGTGGAATGGATGGTGTCATCCATATCCAGTTCTTCCTGGGCACCTTCTCGGGCAAACTTTCTTAAACGACGCAGGGCGACTTTGATATTACGGGTGCCCAGTTCGACCGAATCATCAAGATTCTTGAACTCCCGTTTATCCCAGACTTTTACCGCACTTTGGTTGCGGCCGCCATCCTGCCCCATACGAATGCCTTCAGGGTTAAAACCGTAGGCTCCAAAGGGCGATGTACCGCCGGTACCAATCCACTTGTTACCACCCTGGTGGCGTTTCTGCTGTTCGGCAAGACGTTCTTTGAACTGCTTAATCAATTCTTCGAAATTGCCAAGACTCATGACTTTGGCTTTTTCTTCGTCGGTAAGGAATTTTTCAAACTCCTTACGCAGCCACTCATCAGGAATCATAGCTTCAGGCAGCATTTCAAGAGTATCGACACCGTCAAAGAATGCTGAGAAAGCGCGGTCAAAACGATCGAAGTGTCGTTCGTCTTTGATAAGGATGGCTTTGGCTAAATGGTAAAACTCTTCACGATCAGCGAAAACAAGGTGAGCTTTTAGTGCTTCCAACAGATCCAGATACTCGCGGATACTGACAGGAGCTTTATACCGCCTGAGGGTATCAAAGAAGTTCAACAGCATATTCTTGTCGTTTTAATCAAATGCAGTGGAGCAAGAATAGGGGAGTTGCTGCGGGCATGCAATGGACTCCCCGTTTACTGACAGAATTACTGGTTTGCTGCAGCCAGCAGATTATCAACAATTTTACGATTAAAGCGGATCATGATCGTTGGGAAATTATTATCTTTATAATCAAGCAGCGGCTTTTCAATAAAGCGCCATGTTTTGTATGCATTCTGGATGGTCCGGAATGATGCTTCACTCTTATCAGTCTGATCGTAAAGAGCTTTCAGTTCTTTACTGAATTCCTGTGCTGCCAGATCAACCTCAAAGTTTTGTTCGCCTGTGTAAAATGCATCGCCTGAATCAACCGAGCTGGCTATAGAGAGGTAAGCCATTGTGATTTTTTCCATAGAGGTTGCGAGAGCTCGATAGGGGTTTGGAGTCAAACTGTTATTCTCAGCCAGTTTTTGCCGAGCCTGCTCAATTATCAGCGTTAATTTATCCAGAGTTTTGTTAAGGTCAATGATGGTATAGGCGTCGGTATAACCTTCACTGGCAATCGTGTTGCCGAGAGCTAGCTGCTGAAACTCGGGCATAATCTTTGCCATTTCGGAAACTTCGGTCGATATGCTTTCATCAGGTTTGGAAATTAAACCACCCAGAACAAGATCAATCTCTTTGAGAGTGTTCTCAACTGTGAGATTAGAAGCTTCAGAACCGGTTTCCAGTGTCACTATATAAAATGCTGCAACTGCCTGGTAAGACAATCGTTCAAGAGCATCAAGTTGTTGTGACTGGGACGCCAAAAGAAAACCGGAAGGGAAGGCGAGCAAGGTGGCCAGGATACAACGAAGCAACATATTTAATCCTTTAATAGATGCGTTTTTATTGTGTGCCTACCAAGAAAATCATAAATGGGACAAACGTTCAATGTCCGTTAAGCCATTAGCGGAGTTCATAAGTGGAGGAAAGGGGGAGGTATGTAATTCAGGACCTGACGTGCAGGCCCTGAGAGAGGCTGTTTAGATGATTTTGTGATCTTTAGCGAGTGATACCAGATGAGTCCGGTTTCTGGCACCGAGTACTCGTTTAGCTTCCCGGTAGTGATAGTTCACGCCGTTGTCGCTGATATCAGTCATATCTGCGATAGACCGTGAGGAATAACCTTCGGAAGCCAGTTTAAGAATGTGCCTTGCCCGAGGGGAAAGGACTTTTCTCACGATGTATGGGTTGAACTTTTCCTGCCTGAAAGCCATAAGCTCCAGGTGCCAGCCCAGTACCCGAGCATTCAGCTCTTTACGGACGCTTTGGTAATGAACGGCCAGCTCATTAGCCGGCAGCTGGCTTTGCAGTGAGAAAATGCAGAACCAGTCGGATCCTGTTTGCCAGCGCAAAGGCAGAATCACCATGCTGGAAATGTTGTAACGCTGGAAAAGATCCAGTGTGGCAGATGTACCAGTGCCTGGAGCAGGGTAGATAATCGGCTCGTGAGCGGATATCAGCTTGGTTATCAGATCATCGTCTTCCGCCAGTGTGTGGTAATAAGAGCGAAGAATCTTTTCGGATAAGGTGCCAAAGCCTTCCCGGCCATCGGCTCTCTGCTTAACGTCGAAGTTAAGGTGCTGACCACGCTCTTTATTAGCCAGACTGGTTGGAACTGAGCTGTAGCGGAAGCTGCTAAAACCAAGATTGGTAATAGTGTTCTGAATTTCCACCTGGATGACATCAAGTGATCTTGCGGATTGTGAAAAAATATCTTCGTTGTCCTGGCTACTGCTTTCCATAGCTAACTGGCTACTGAGAACAACTCTTCCCCCGGCTTTGACCTGTTGCATTAGAACCCCCTGTGTTATCCGTAAACGAATATGATTTCCCTTGTATCCATACGACGAGTGTCTTTTTATGTACTTGAATAATGTCAGACTCTGTTTTAGGAAGTAAGGGGTTTTCTAGGCAGATAAGAAAAAAAGTGTAAGAAAATGGTGTTTGAGGGATTAATTTTCGCCTAATTAGTTTTTGTAAAGACTAATTAGGCGAGCTTATTAAGGGAGAAATATAGATATTGTCGGTATTCTATTTTTGAATACGTTTATTTTTTAACCGCCACGCCTTGCCATGAAAGCAAGTTTTTCAAGCAGTTGAACATCCTGTTCATTTTTAACCAAAGCACCAGCCAGCGGTGGGATGGCTTTGGTTGGATCTCTCTCACGAAGCAGGTTTTCTGAAATTTCATCAGCCATAAGAAGTTTGATCCAGTCAACTAGCTCGGAAGTAGAAGGCTTCTTCTTGATACCGGGGACTTTCCGAACATCAAAGAACAGTTCTAGAGCTTCTTTCACCAATTCATCACGAACATCAGGGAAATGCACTTTAACAATTTCTTTCATTGTTTCCCGATCTGGGAAATTAATGTAATGGAAGAAGCAACGACGCAGGAATGCATCGGGAAGGTCTTTTTCATTATTACTGGTAATAATAACTATTGGTCGTTTTTTAGCCTTGATTTGCTGCTGTGTTTCATAAACATGGAATTCCATGCGATCAAGTTCAAGCAACAAATCGTTAGGGAATTCAATATCTGCTTTATCGATTTCATCAATCAGCAATACAACCTGTTCTTCAGATTCAAAGGCTTCCCACAGTTTGCCTTTCACAATGTAGTTGCTGATGTCGTTAACACCCTCAACACCAAGCTGGGAATCTCTCAGGCGTGAAACCGCATCATATTCATACAAACCCTGGTGAGCACGGGTTGTTGATTTGATATGCCAGGGAATCAGACGCATGTTCAGGGATTCTGCCAGCTCTTCTGCCAGCATGGTTTTCCCTGTACCGGGTTCACCTTTAACAAGCAGTGGACGCTCGAGAGTGATGGCGGCGTTTACGGCAAGACGTAAATCATCAGTCGCTATATATTGTTCTGTGCTGTTGAACTTCATTATTGTACCCGCGAGGTGGCTTATCCCGTGTGGCGCGGTCAGGGTGAGCCTGTACCGTCATTTTTGTTTTGATGTACTCTATCCATACGCTTGACTTATATCAATGTTTGAAGCTGCCAGAGGTAGGCATATAACCATTTCTTCTAGGGTCATAAGACAACAATCGTTTACAGCTCTTAAAGACTGGGAGATAGTTTTCGCCTGCTTTTTTAATTAACAATAATTTCAGGGATCAGTGATAACTATGAGTTCCATATTTCCCGATAATGCTCAGACGATTGGCAAAACACCTCTGGTTAAGATTCAGCGCCTAGCAAAAGGTAAGAATATCTTTGCCAAAATTGAATCCCGCAACCCAGCAGGCAGTGTGAAGTGTCGTATCGGTGCCAGCATGATCTGGGATGCGGAACAGAAAGGCTTATTAAAGCCTGGTGTTGAACTGGTGGAGCCAACCAGTGGTAATACCGGTATTGCTCTGGCTTTTGTCGCCGCTTCCAAAGGTATTCCTCTGACTCTGACCATGCCGTCTTCCATGAGCCTTGAGCGCAGGAAACTGTTGAAAGCTTTAGGCGCGAAACTGGAGCTGACCGAGCCTGCCAAAGGTATGAACGGTGCCATAGCCAAGGCGAAAGAAATTGTTGCCACCGATCCAGATCGTTACTTGTTGCTGCAGCAGTTTGAGAATCCTGCTAACCCCAGAATTCACGAGCAGACCACTGGTCCGGAAATCTGGAATGATACCGATGGCGAAATCGATGTACTGGTAGCTGGCGTAGGTACTGGAGGTACAATTACAGGTGTCTCTCGCTACATTAAGCAGGAGCAGGGCAAGCAGATTATCAGTGTTGCGGTTGAGCCGGTGTCTTCTCCGGTTATTTCCCAAACCTTGGCAGGAGATGAAGTGAAACCTGCTCCTCACAAAATCCAGGGTATTGGCGCAGGGTTTGTTCCAGGTAATTTGGATCTTTCCGTAGTTGACCAGGTTGAGCAGGTGACTAATGAAGAGGCTATTGAAACAGCCCTAAGACTGGCTCGTGAAGAAGGTATTCTCTGTGGTATCTCTTGCGGAGCGGCAATGGCTGCAGCCCTGAAACTGGCCGAAAAACCAGAGTTTGAAGGCAAGAATATTGTGGTTATCCTGCCAGACTCCGGTGAACGTTATCTCTCCAGCCCGCTGTTTGCAGATATGTTCTCCGAACAGGAGCTGGTGCAGTAATCAGCTGTAAGAGTTTAAAAAGGAGGAGTTGACTGCCCGGTTAGCTCCTTTCCTGTTTCAGGGTGTTTCACTTTCAAGTAGCAGGCGTGAAGGTTTAATCTTTCTGCCGCCTTTATTGTTTCCACTGTTCCATAAAACCGGCAACCGAGAATAGGGTGGCCCAATTCTGTGCAATGTACTCGTAATTGGTGAGAGCGACCTGTTATAGGAACCAGCTTGAGACGAGTTGTGTTCTGTGAACGATCTTTTTGTAAAACTTCGTAACGAGTCTGGGCTGATTTACCCAATTCAAAATCTACAATCTGTTTCGGGCGGTTTGGCCAGTCGCACCGAAGTGGTAGGTCAATAATTCCTTCATCCTTCTCTACAATGCCGGCAACTTTGGCAATGTACTCTTTTGTGGTTTCACGATCCTGAAACTGTCTGCTCAGTTCCCTATGGCTTTCTTTTCCTCTGGCCAAAATCATTACTCCGGATGTATCCATATCCAGGCGATGAACGATCAGCGCATCTGGGTAGGTTTCCTGAACCCGTGAAATGACACAGTCACGATTCGCCGGATGGCGCCCAGGGACAGACAACAGGCCTGAAGGTTTGTTGATGAGCAGGCAATGTTCATCGGCGTAAATAATTTCAACCTGCTCTACACATTCAGGTACAAAAAATTGAGGGCGTTCGAGGGTGTTGGCAGTCATCGGCTATGGAGGAAAAAATTGGCATCAAAGTCAGCGGTGGCACACCTTACCAAAAATAAATTGTATCTGTCTGTTTCAGAATTCCGAAGGTGATATGCATGAGGGGAAAATCAGATAGCTGCATAAGTCATTAGATTCATACTGTAACTTTTCGTAAAGTGCGCTCCGCAATAATGATCTGCGTCAATGTGATGGGTGAAGGTATTGCGCACTGACGTTATAAAAAACG
This sequence comes from Parendozoicomonas sp. 2304DJ65-17, assembly GCF_058148445.1. NCBI lineage: Bacteria > Pseudomonadati > Pseudomonadota > Gammaproteobacteria > Oceanospirillales > Endozoicomonadaceae > Parendozoicomonas > Parendozoicomonas sp. 2304DJ65-17. The sequence continues at coordinate 394,702 of NZ_JBYVJV010000003.1, read as the reverse complement.
CACCAGACTACACATTTCAAGGGGTTTTCATGAACCGCAACGGGACGATTAAGCTTTTCTCCCTGACCACTCTTTTTGCCGCAATGCTGCCTGCCATAAATGCCAGCGCTGCCGGTTTCCAGGTTAACGAACACAGTGCCGCAGGTCTTGGCCGTGCATTTGCCGGTGAAGCTGCTATTGCTGAAGATGCTTCCGTTGTTGCCCGTAACGTAGCGGCCATGTCTTTCCTTGAAGGCCCAATGTTCACTGGTGCGGTGAGCTACATCAAACCTGAAGTGGAAGTTGAAGGCCATTCCCCTCTCGGTACCAGCAAAGACAAAGCAGTAGCTGGTGAAGCCTTGGTTCCTGTTTTCTATTACGTGGCTCCTATCAATGATAAGTGGAGTTACGGTGTAGGCGGTTTTACTAACTATGGTTTTAATACAGACTACAAAACGAGCTCTGTTCAGACTTCTCTAGCAGATCATTCGGAAGTTATGTCGTATAACTTGAATGGTAGCGTTTCCTACAAAATCCAAGATAACCTGAGTGTTGGTTTCGGCTTGAATGCTGTTTATGTTGACGCTCAGCTGACTAACTCTGTCGGTGGCAGAGATATTATGGATGTTGCTGGCGATGACTGGGGTTATGGTTGGAATGTCGGTGTGTTCTGGGAACCTGTGGTGGGTACTCGTATTGGTGCAAGCTACCGTTCTGAAATCAAGACTACCCTTGAAGGTGAGTCTAAATCTGACGTGTTCAAAGGGCAGGCTGCCGGTGTCCCTAACTTTGTAAGTGATGGGTCTGTAGATCTCGATCTGCCTTCAATTGCAGAGATTTCTATCTGGCAGCAAATCAATGATCGCCTTGCTGTTCACGCAAGCTATATGCAGATCGGTTGGTCCAGCTTTAAAGAAATCGTAGTTGAACTGGATAACGGTGTGTCTATCACTGATGAACAAAACTATGAAGACAGCTCCCGTTGGGCCGTAGGTGCAACCTACAGGTACAACAAGGACTGGACTCTTCGTGGTGGTTACGCCTACGACAATAGCCCTGTAGGTAACCACGATCGCAGCTTCCGTATCCCTGACTCCGATCGCCAGTGGTTCACTGTGGGTGCTAACTACAAGATTGATAAGCAACAAAGTGTTGATCTGGGTTATGCCTTCCTGAAAGCAGCGAAAGCTGATATTGAAGAAGAAGGTGGTGTTGGTGGAGAAATCACCAGCGGGAATGCTCATATCATAAGTGTTCAGTACAACTACAGTTTCTGATCCTTATAATAACTTTCTCGAAAGCTCGTCTGATAAATTTCAGGCGGGCTTTTTGGTTTATGTAAACTTATGTTTCAAAAACAACTACAAAATAAAAAGATATGCGAATGGCGCAATTCTGATTGAAAGAAAAGTCATTTGTTGCATATGTGTGTGAACGGTAGAGTCTGCGGCGTCAATTGAGGCTGGTCTGGAAGCTGGCCCTATAAAAACATATTCAGACGCACACACATTTCGAGGTTGTTATGAACCGCAACGGGACGATTAAGCTTTTCTCCCTGACAACATTGTTTGCCGCGATGTTACCGGCCATGCAGGCCAGTGCTGCTGGTTATCAGGTCAGTGAACACAGTGCCGCCGGTCTTGGCCGTGCTTTTGCCGGTGAAGCTGCCATGGCAGATGATGCTTCAGTTGTGGCGCGTAACCCTGCCGGTATGAGTCTGTTAGATCGTACTACCGTCACTGTAGTGGGCAGCTATGTTATGCCCAAGATCAAAGTGAAGAACTACAGCGGTTCCCAGAGCGGATCTCGAAAGGTTGGTGATGAAGCCTTTGTTCCTGCCGCTTATATTGTTATGCCGGTAAACGACAAGTGGTCCATGGGCTTTGGTGCCAATACCAACTTTGGTTTTGGTACTGATTATGGTCTTTCATCTGGTATTACTGGATCAGCCGATGAAAGTGAAATCATTTCCATGAACTTTAATGGCAGCGTCGCATATAAAATTGATGATGCCTGGAGTGTTGGTTTTGGTTTGAATGCAGTACATACCGAAGCAACTTTGACCTCATCACTTCCGTCAGGGGCAGAAGTGATGGATCTGAATGGTGATGACTGGAGTCTTGGTTGGAACACTGGTGTTTTGTGGCAAGCAACAGCCAAGACCCGCTTAGGTTTAAGTTATCGTTCGGAAGTGAAGAATAAGCTTGAAGGTGAGTCTAAGTCTGAGGTCTTTACAGGTAATCCAGGTGGCATGGGGCCAAACTGGAACAGTGATGGCAGCGTTGACTTGGATCTGCCAGCAATTGCAGAATTCTCCATCAATCATCAGTTAACCGATACTGTGTCTGTACAGGCCAGCTGGATGCGTATCTTCTGGTCCAGCTTTGAAGAGATTGTGATTGACCTCGACAATGGTGGTAATGGTGTTGCTATTCCTGATACCCCTGAGAACTGGAGCGACTCCGATCGTCTGTCTGTTGGTGTCACCTGGGATTACAGCAATAAGTGGACATACCGTGCTGGATTTGCCTACGATGAGAGCCCGGTTGATGATCACTATCGCACCTACCGTATCCCTGATGTCGATCGTTACTGGTACACAACTGGTGCCACTTACCGCATCGATCAGGATCAGAGTGTAGACTTTGCTTATGCCTATATTACAGGTGATGGCGATAAGATTTACGAACGTGATGATGCGCCTCACGGTGAAATTGAAAGCTCTGAAGCACATATTGTCAGTGTTCAATACAATTACCGATTCTGATTCCAAACCGGTTTGTAACGGTTTGTAGTGGTAATTCCGTAGATGTTCGGCTCGCTCATCCGGTTAGGATGAGTGAGCCTGGTCGTATAGTCTCTCCAAGATTTTGTTTTTGCGGCCCGGTTACTCCGGAGCTGTAAATGAAACCTGATAATCTGCGTCGATTTGATCTTAATCTTTTGGTGACCCTGCATGTTCTTTTGGACGAATGCAGCGTAAGCCGTGCCGCAGATCGTCTGTGTCTCAGCCAATCGGCTATTAGTCGCTCCCTTGGGCGTTTACGGGATATCTTTGAAGATGACCTGTTTATTCGCCGCCCACACGGTTTGCAGCCAACGGTGAGAGCTATTGAGCTGCAGGCGGAACTTGCCGATGCTTTGGGTATGGTGTCCCGTGTTGTCGCCCCTCCGGAATTTGATCCAGCGCGATGTACCAAACAATTTACCATCAGTGTGATGGAGCATCTTTCCATGCAGATTATGCCGCCACTTCTGGCCCGACTAAGAAGAGAGGCTCCGGATGTGAAGGTGCGCGTGTATCCCTGGTCAGCCAACAGTCTCAATGATATGGCAACAGGCAAGCTGGATATGAGTATTAATATTCTGCCGCTGGAGCGTGCAGACCTGCACAGGCAGATTATTGTTCCGGTGCAGGGAAAGGTTGTTATGGCGCGCAATCATCCCTACGCCAGTCTTGAACGGTTAACCCGTTCTCAATACCTGGCTTATCCCCATGTCAGTTTGACGATTGCAGAATATGCAGAAAAACCCTTTGCCAACAAAATTGCAATGTTGCTGGCCAACCGGGAGATTATGCTGTCGACATCCGATCCGCACCTGGCTTTTGAAGTGGTCAGCCAGACAGACGCCATAATGATTGGTACAACATCTCTGAACAGTATGTTACTGGATCGATACAATCTCAGAGCCGTGTCGCTTCCAGAGGAGTTAGACTCTCTCTATTCACACTACCAACTGACCTGGCACCGTTTGATGAACCGCGATCCTGCACATATGTGGTTTCGGGGTTTATTGTTCGATGAGTGCCAGTCTTTGCAGCATGGTGACTTTGATACCCGTGGTGTGGCCTAGAAAGTTCCAGGCCTATAGAGGTATATCTTCACCTTTACGGAACACCTGCATATCTCCTGCTGATATAATGTTCCAGTGCTCGTTATCCGTCAGTGGCATGGTCGCTATAACGGTTACCACATCATTCGGTGTAGTTTCCTGGTGAAAGTCCACCGTCACATCCACGTCTTTCAATGACGCAGTGGTGAAGGGAGCTTTGCGGGTAATCCAGCAAAGCTTTGTTGAGCAGTAGCAACCCAGATCGCGGCCATCACTCAATAACATATTGAATACGCCCAAAGGCCGAAGCTGGTCGCATAATGTCCTGATAAAACGCCATAACGTAGCGGGGCGGGCAGGAGGTTTTGGATAACGCAGACGAATCTGGTCCATTATCCAGCAGAAGGCATATTCGCTGTCGGTTGTCCCTACGGGATGGTAGAACTCTAAAGCTTTGGATTTGATGTTTTTAAGCTGACCATTGTGGGCAAATGTCCAGTAGCGGCCCCAGAGTTCCCGGGTAAATGGGTGGGTGTTTTCAAGACATACCCGGCCAGCATTGGCCTGGCGGATATGGCTTATTACTGTTTCGCTTTTAATTGGATAGTTCTGCACCAATTGGGCGACTTCTGACTTGCAGGCTGGATCTGGGTCACGAAAATCCCGGATACCTTTTCCTTCATAGAAGGAAATACCCCAGCCATCCCGGTGAGGGCCGGTTACGCCACTGCGTTGCATCAGGCCGGTAAAACTGAAAACAATATCGGTAGGGGTGTTGGCACTCATGCCCAGCAGTTCACACATTTCTTATAACCTCAGGCACCCAAGACACTTAAGATAATTAACGTTTGGCCACAGAAATTTTCGGCTCGGAACGATTCTCGCCGGTAGGCTTTTTGGTTGCCTTCTTTTTAGCGGGGGCGGCTTTGCCAGAATTACGGAAGAATACAACTTTGATCAAACTGGCAAGAACCAGTGCACCTCCCACGATAATGCCATTACGAACCATAGCATCCGGACCAATGGTCAGCGCATCATAAATCATGGCCAGAAAAGCGGGGGAGAACCAGGTCATCTCTTGATTGGTAAACCCAGGAACAAGCACCAATACGGCAGCCCAGAGTCGGAGCCAGCTGGCAACTTTGGCATTCAGGCCTGAGGTGATCTTTACCCATACAGCAAGACAGCCGACAGCTGCAGCGAGATAAACAGTCCAGGCAATCAAATACTGTGTCAGGGTCATGGAATTGTAAGTAACCTTGAATTATTTAGGCTGAAATAATGCGCTAATTTTACTTGGCTGGTGGCTTTGAGGAAAGCACGGAACGTGATTTCCAGATTTCACCCTGCTTTATAGCCACTATTCTGTAATGACAGTGTCTATGGACACTCTCTATAATTGCCGGTTTCGTTTTCATGCGATCAACTTTTACAGCTTGCCTGAAATAAGGACAGTCCTACTTTATGGAATCCATGCCGTTCCCTCACTCTGCTACTCCACCTATTGCACCCCGCCGCTCGCAGATTATTAAAGACCCTCACGGCCAACGTGTGGATGAGTACCTTTGGCTGGAACAGCGAGGCAGTGATGAGGTGCAGGCCTGGCTGGAGGGGGAGAATGATTATACCCGCGCGGCTATGGCAGATACCGAAGCTTTGCAGAACACCCTTTATGAAGAAATGAAGGCACGGCTGAAAGAAGATGATGAATCCCAGCCTTACCAGTGGCATGGCTATGAATATTTCAGCCGAACGTTTACTGGTAAGGACTATGCAGTTCATTACCGCCGAAAGCCCGGAGCAAAGGAAAAGCAGGTTGTTTTCGATGGAAACGAGCATGCAGGGGACGAGGAGTATTTTGATCTTGGGGTTATGTCAATCAGCCCTGACAACACGCTGTTAGCCTGGGCAGAAGACTTTGCCGGTAATGAAAGCTGGACTCTACGAATCAAGGAATTGGAAACAGGCAAACTTCTCAAGGATGTTCTTGAAGGGTGCGCCGCTAATATTGTTTGGGCTAAAAATGGTCAGGCCTTCTGGTATATAAAGCTGGATCGTAACTTTCGCCCCTGGCAATTGTGTTTCCATCAACTTGGAACAGATTGTGCTGACGATAAAGTGATTCTTGAGGAAACTGATGAGCGTTTTTTCCTGTCAGCTTACCCGGATCGCAGTGAATCCCGACTGCTGGTAGAACTTTCCAGTACCGACACAACAGAATGTTTTGTTAGCGGGCTGAACAATGCTGATGAACAGCTGGTTATGATTCGGCCACGGGAGACCGGTCTCGAATATTACCCGGACTCCGATGGCGAAACATTGTTTATTCGCACCAATGACCACGGCATTAACTACCGCCTTGTAACGGCTGATTTTAATAATCCGGGCAACTGGCAGGAGTTTCTGCACCACCGAGAGAGTTCAACTCTGGAAGATTTTGAGCTATTTCCCGATCGGGTTGTGACTTTTGAGCGTGAACAGGGATTGGTGCAGGTGCGTATTCGCCCAATTCAGGGAAAGGTTATTACCCTGGAATTTCCTGATGATGCTTGGTCAGTGGGTGGGTGTGACAATGCGGAATATCATGCAGGCTTTCTTCGTCTGGAGTATGAGTCCCTGAACCGCCCATCATCGGTGATTGATGTTGACCTGGATACGGGAGAACAGACCTTACGGCGACAGATGCCTGTGCTGGGAAACTTTGACGCTAATAGCTATGAGACTCGTCGCCTTATGGCGAAGAGTCATGACGGTGTTGATGTTCCGGTGAGTATTGTTGGCCGCAAAGAGAGCTTTCAGAACAAAGCTCCCGTTCTGCTTTATGGCTACGGTGCTTATGGCATGAGCGAAGATCCTTATTTTGCCCGTGCCCGTTTGAACCTTTTGGATAGAGGGGTTCTGTTCGCTATTGCCCACGTCAGGGGTGGTGCTGATCTGGGCGAACAGTGGTACCGAGACGGACGTCGGTTGCAGAAGAAGAACTCATTCCATGACTTTATTGCCTGTGCAGAAGAGTTAATTCGTACCGGCGTAGCAGACAATGAGCGAATTGTTATTTCAGGAGGCAGTGCGGGTGGTTTGCTGATGGGTGCGGTTTTGAATATGCGTCCAGAGTTATTTGCCGGTGCTGTTCTTGATGTTCCTTTTGTGGATGCCCTCAGTTCCATGTTGAATCCGGATCTGCCTCTCACAGTCACTGAATATGATGAATGGGGCGATCCTGCTGAAAAAGACGTCTATGACTATATGGCAACCTATTCTCCCTACGACAATATTGCCGAGGTTTCCTATCCGCCCCAGTTGGTTATGGCAGGTCTGGAAGACCGTCGGGTACAATACTGGGAACCTGCGAAATGGGTGGCGAGAATGCGTGAGCGTTCAACAGGTGCCAATCCTGTGTTTTTGAAAACCCATATGGGAGCAGGGCACTTTGGTGCATCGGGGCGTTACGAAGCCATGAAAGAGGCGGCTTTTGAGCAGGCGTTTATTCTTAAGGTTCTCTCTGCGGAGACGTAGTTTTAGTTGGTAATAATTCGAGATAAATGAACGCTATTGAGCAGCTGCTAGGCAGTATTGAACATGTTGGGGAAACGGTGCAGGGGCTGGATGCCCTTGCGCTGAGCTGGATGCTTGGCATCTGGGTTGTGTACACCTTGTTCGCTAACTACCGAGGTAAAACCCATACCTGTCTAGCTTCTGTTCTATTGCTTTATCGAAAGCAATGGTTGTTGCGGATGCTGAAACGTGAGAATCGCATTGCAGATGCCAACCTTCTGGATCAGTTGCGCAGCAGTGTCAGCTTCTTTGCTTCCACCACCATTCTGGTTATCGCCGGATTAGCGACCGGTATGGCTGCCTCTGAGCAGGGGCTCAGCATTCTTTCTCATTTACCTGTGGCCGCCACTGATACCCGCGAGTTGTGGGAATACAAAATCCTGGTGATGATCGCCATTTTTGTTTATGCCTTTTTCGAATTTTCGTGGGCTGTGCGGCTGTACAACTATGCGGCAGTGTTTATGGGCAGCGCTCCTTTGCCGGAAGAGGTGAAAGATAACGATGCCTGGGCTGATGCTTATGCCGACAGCGGGGCGCGTACGATTTCATTGGCAGCCAAGCATTTTAATTATGGTTTGCGAGCTTATTACTTTGGGCTGGCGACACTGGCATGGTTTGTTTCGGTCTGGTGTTATCTTCTATTGGTCACCGTTGTAGTGGTGATTCTGTATCGTCGGGAGTTTCATTCCAAAGCTTTGCGAGCCATGGCTTACAGTTCTACTGACGGGACTGACTGTTAAAACACTCTCTTGGTTAGGACGTTTTGATCAGTAATTTATGGTATAAGGCGTCAGAGAATTAAAAATTACTGAAACAAACAATAAAGCTGTCAATGTCCGAATCAAAACAACCCGATAAACCGGATAATAAAACCATCCAGGTTATGGCAACACAGTTTCTGTCCGCAATTCCACATTGCAAAACACTGGGCATGTCGATTGTCAGTGCAGATCAGTCTGGTATCACCATTGAGCTGCCGTGGAGTGAACAAATTGTTGGCAACAAGGAAACCGGAGTTATTCACTCAGGCGTTGTGACCACGTTGATGGATACAACGTGCGGTATCTCAACAGTTACAGCCTTACCTGCCCCTGAAGCTTGTCCAACCCTCGACCTTCGTATTGATCACATGACCACTCCAGAGCCTCGTAAGTCTCTGTTTGCGACAGTAGAAGCTTATCGTGTGACCCGTAATATTGTTTTTACTCGTGGCACAGCCTGGCAAAACAGCCCTGATGAGCCTATTGCTCATGCCGTGGGTACATTTATGCGTTTGAATAAACTGTTGCCTGGCAAAATGGGTGGAAAAAACAAAAAGGGTAGTAATCATGAGTCTTGAGAGTGCAGTAAAACAGGCTCGTGAAACCGGGCAGTTAGATCAACTGATTGAAAATATTCCATACGCCAAAATGATTGGGGTGAAAGGGCAGCTTGTAGGGGATGAAGCTCTGTTTCTTTTACCTCCCCAGGATACCAATATCGGTAACCCTGTTCTGCCCGCCATTCACGGCGGTGTTATCGGAGGCTTTATGGAAACGGCAGCGGCCTTACATCTGCTGTTATTTATGAACCAGCCTAAAATACCGGCCATAATCGATTTCTCTATTGATTACCTCAGGAGTGGCCAGTTAAGGGATACTTTTGCGGAATGTCAGCTCCACCGTCAGGGGCGCCGAGTTGCCAATGTATCTGTCACTGCATGGCAGAGTCATCGTGATGTTCCCATTGCAACTGGGCGTGTGCATTTCCGGTTATGAGTGAAAGTTTCCAGGCAGTAGCCGTCCTGTTTCTCTACATCGCTCTTGGCTGGGTAGGTGTTCGCACCTTGCTCAGCCAGGAAATGATGCCGGGGCTGAATCGTTTTGTTTACTATTTTGCTGTGCCTGCGTTGTTATTTAATGCAGCCAGTAAGCTATCTTTGAATCAATTGTTGGCACCATTACCCTTAACTGCTTTTTTTGCAGGGGCTTTGGTTACCGGCTTGTTAACAGTTTTTAGCTGTCGTCTTTTGTTTCGTTGCACATCAGGAGCACAGCTAACAGCTCGAGCGTTAAATACGACCTTTGCCAACTATGCTTATATGGGTATTCCTGTGGTGTCCGCGATTCTGGGAGATGCCGGTTACGCAGCGATTATCACTATTATTCTGGCAGGCAATCTGGTGTTGATTGGTGGTGCCCAGATTTTGTTTCAAAGTTTTGAAAACAAAAGTGGTCAGAGTTCGCTTGGGCAGAAGGTGTGGTTGGTATTGCAGCAATCTTTGCTGAAAAGTCCGATTTTTCTCTCTACCGTGGCAGGTTTAATCTTTTCGGGAACAGGGCTGGTTATGCCGGATATTCCTGATCAGGTTCTGTCATCCATTGGAGCTACCACTGTACCGCTGGCGCTGTTCTGTCTTGGGGCTGGTTTGCAATTCCGGCTAGAAGACTCTTCTCTATCAGAAATCAGCTGGCTGATAGCTATTAAACTGTTCGTCCATCCGGCTGTAACATTCCTTATGCTCTGGCTTTTGGGTATTACTGACCCAATGTGGATGACGGCGTTGGTTATGATGACCGCTCTTCCCACTGGGGCTCTGGCCCATGTGGTGACTTCTCACCATGATGTTTTTGCCCGGGAAACATCCCAGATTGTCACTCTGACAACGCTGCTCTCTCTGCTTACTCTGCCAGTCTGGATAACCATCATGTCAGGCTTTTGAAAATTCTTCTGTTTTTTCCCCTTGAAAACCTCAGGGGGTGTCCCCATTTTCCGTTTTACCGAAACTTTGTAACTGTTCATGGCTTTGCCAGAACGTGAATTCCTGAGGACTTGTGGTTTTATGACGACTGAGACAAGCAGCACTGAGACTCAAAAAGAAACGCTGGGCTTTCAGACAGAGGTGAAGCAGCTTCTGCACCTGATGATCCACTCTCTGTACTCTCATCCAGAAATCTTCCTGCGTGAGCTGGTATCCAACGCCAGCGATGCGGCAGACAAACTGCGTTACGAATCCCTGCATGACACTACTCTGCTGGGCAATGATCCGAATCTTGAAATCCGTATTGGCTGCGATGCGGATACCAATACCGTAACCATTACCGACAACGGTATTGGCATGAACCGCGACGACGTGATTGCCAACCTGGGTACTATCGCTAAGTCCGGCACCGCAGACTTCCTGAAGAACATGACCGGTGACCAGAAGCAGGATTCCCAGCTGATTGGTCAGTTCGGTGTTGGCTTCTACTCCGCCTTTATCGTGGCAGAGAAAGTTCGCGTTGAAACCCTGAAGGCTGGCGAAACTGAAGCCATTGCCTGGGAGTCTGATGGTTCCGGTGAGTTCACTCTTGAGCCTGCGGACAAGAAAACCCGTGGTACCCGCATCACCCTGTTCCTGAAGGATGAGCACAAAGAGTTTGCCAATGGCTGGCAGCTGCGCACCATTATCCGCAAGTACTCTGACCATATTTCTCTGCCCATCATGATGCTGAAGGAAGAAATGCCTTCTGCAGAAGAAGAGGAAAACAAGGAAGAGAAAGCTCCTGAGTGGGAAACCGTGAACACTGCCAAGGCCCTGTGGACCCGCAGTCGCAGTGAAATCACTGATGAAGAGTACAAAGAGTTCTACCACCACATTGGTCACGACTACAGCGATCCGCTGAAGTGGAGCCACAACAGTGTGGAAGGTAAGCTGGAATACACCAGCCTGCTGTATGTTCCAGGCAAGGCACCTTTTGATCTGTACAACCGTGAAATGGATCGTGGCCTGAAACTGTTTGTTCAGCGCGTATTTATCATGGACAAGGCAGAAGAGTTCCTGCCTATGTACCTGCGCTTTATCAAGGGTGTTCTGGATACTAACGATCTGTCCCTGAACATTTCCCGTGAAATTCTGCAGCAGGATCCACAGGTAGATAGCATGCGTAATGCGCTGACCAAGCGTGTTCTGGATATGCTCACCAAGATGGCCAAGAACGACGCTGAAACTTACCAGACTTTCTGGAAAGAGTTTGGTCAGGTTCTGAAGGAAGGCCCGGGTGAAGATTTCTCCAACAAAGAGAAAATTGCCAAGCTGTTGCGCTTCTCTTCCACCGAAGATAGCAAGGAAGAGCAGGATGTTTCTCTGGAAGCTTACATTGAGCGCGTGAAGGAAGGTCAGGATAAAATCTACTATGTGACTGCGGAAACCTTCAATGCCGCTAAGAGCTCCCCACATCTGGAAGTATTCCGTAAGAAGGGTATTGAAGTTCTGCTGATGTCAGACCGTATCGATGAGTGGCTGATGTCCCATCTGAACGAGTTCGATGGCAAGCAGTTCGAAGATATTGGTCGTGGCGACCTGGATCTGGGCAAGCTGGATTCCGAAGACGATAAGAAAGCTCAGGAAGAAGTTGAGAAGCAGAGCGAAGATCTGGTTAAGCGTATTCAGGACACTTTGAAAGAAGAGGTTGAATCTGTACGTGTGACCCATCGTCTGACCGATTCCCCAGCTTGCCTGGTGGTTGGTGCCAATGATATGGGTGCCCAAATGCGCCGGATGATGGAAGCAGCTGGTCAGGCTGTGCCTGAGTCCAAGCCAATCTTTGAGGTCAACCCTGAGCATCCGCTGATTACCCGCCTGGATAATGAAGCTGATGAAGATCGTTTCGCTGAGCTGAGCAAGGTTCTGTTCGATCAGGCTCGCCTGGCCGAAGGTGGCCAGCTGGATGATCCGGGCGCTTATGTTCTCCGTCTGAACAAGCTGTTGCTGGAACTTTCTAATGGTTGATCGGCTTAACAGCTGATCTGCTTTTTAGCAGCCGTCGTTCCCAAAACCGCCATACCAGAAAGGGATGGCGGTTTTTTGTCATCTGCCTGTTAGTTTCTCACTGTTGCCAGAGAAGTACCGATAGCCAAGAGGATAAATTCTCTTTCAGGGATCTTCTATGGCCATCGCATTCCGCCGCTTTTCACTGCTCAGGTTCTGCCTGCTGTCTTTGTATTCTTCATTTTTGCTGGCTGCCCCTGTGCAGGCTGTAGATGATGAGCTGATAAAGGATGAATCTGCTGAAGATTTAAAGCAGTTTTCTCTTGTGGACGACACCACTGAAGATCTGGATGCTGATACCTTTGACCACAGCCTGGTGCAGATACGCAGTTTTACCCTGAAAGAAAATCGTTATGTCAGATATCGCCAATACTACCAGGGACTGGAAGTGGTGGGGCGCAGTGTGGTTGGTCACTATGGCAAGACCAGTGACAGCTGGGACCATGATGGAGCCCGCTTTTTTGGTAAGCTGGCCAAAAACATCAAGCTGCCTGTTCATAGCGAATACCTGACTGATACCTTCCGCTCCAATATGGGCACATTCGCCCGTGAAGATTTCAATACCCGTTTTAAAGTGACCGGCAAGGTATCGGATCTTGATACCCAGCCGGTGATCTGGATTGATAAGGACAGCAAACCCCGCCTGGCTTACCGGGTGAATTTCCGGGTTCAGCCACAAGCCGGTCCACCCCTGTGGCCTCATTACATGATTGCTGCTGCAGATAATGAGATTTTCCAGTACTGGAACAATGTTCAGGGGCTTTATTCTGACCGGGCCCCCGGAGGTAATGGTAAAACCGGGAAGTACCAGTATGGCTCCGCCAATATGCCTTCCTTTGCGGTGACCAACAACAACGGTACCTGCATGTTGGGGAATTCGCTGGTGAAGGTGGTTTCCCTTAATAATGGCTGGTGGGTGGCCAATAACCCGGCCCCTATAAGCTATGTGTGTGGTAAGAATACTGGTGATGCATCGAACGGAGCCTGGTCTCCGGGTAATGATGCTTATGTCTTCGCAAACCTGGTTTCATCCATGTATCAGGGCTGGTACAACTCGCCGGTTCTGGCTTATGCGAACGGTAATCCCAAGCAGTTACTGGTTCTGGTGAATGTTGGTCAGAACTACGAGAATGCCTTCTGGGATGGCACTTATCTGGCTTTTGGTGATGGGCATTTGAGCTATTACCCGCTGGTTTCCGTCTCCATTGTTTCCCACGAATTAAGTCACGCCTTTACCAATCAGCATTCAAATCTGATTTATGCCAATCAGTCTGGTGCTATTAACGAAGCCTTCTCAGATATGGCCGCTATCGCAGCTGAGTACTATCTCAAGTACTACAGCAGCGACGCTTATGAAACCCTGCTGGGCACAAGAAATATTGACTGGCGTATTGGAGACCGGATTACCAAGGGCAGCTTCTCCATGCGTTCGATGGATAACCCTTCAGCTTACAGTTCTGCCGAGTGTGAAAGACGGGTTTCCGGGTGTGACCGAACCTGGAGCGATGTTTTGACTGCTTCTGAACAGATTCCTTTCGCCAGCCGGCAGAGCTACATCGTTCATAAGGGTAGCGGTGTCATGAACAGGGCGTTCGTAAATATTGTGAACTCGTTGAATGGTGATGTTCGTAAAGCCTTTGCCCTTATGGTTCGCTCTAACATGTTGTATTGGACATCAACAGCCACGTTCTCTGAGGCTGCGTGTGGGGTGAAGCAGGCAGCACAGGTTGATGGCATAAGTACAAGCAAGATTGATCAGGCATTTGAGCAGGTGGGAGTAACGCCCGGTTGCTAATGGGATTTCGGTAAAGGGACTTTATTATGCGCGTAGATTCTCAACCTGGAGCTATCCGGCAGTTTCTGGATAAATATCTTCCCCCAATTGGGTGGCTGGTGGGGTGGGTTGTCAGTTTGGTGAAGCCTAAAAAGAATATTGGGCTGACACCCTCTCAATCCACTGAGGGAAGACCGCTGTCAAACTATTCAATTACCCAGGTTCCGCCCCATAAGGTTGAAACAATGGTTAAACCCAAAATTGTGCAGCCACTGGGTAGCCCTCCTCCACAGCAGATGCCCAGATATCGATCCTCTGTTGGTCGGGAAATGCCCCGCGGCCGGGTTGAAAGAGGGGTTGTTTCTCAAAGCTCCGGAAGAATAGATGTAGAGGCCTATCTCAAAGAGAAGAGTGTACCGATCAAGCATGAAGCCGCGCTAAAAATACGTGCAGCGTTACCTGAAGCCTGGGGAACAGAAGATTTGTGCCAAAAGCTGCAAACATTTCAGCACATGCGGTTTTATGGCGCAGAGCTGACATCGCAGGATTTTATTGATGCTTATGATCGTGGTTTGATCGAGCAGGAGTCCATAGATGCAGCGGTTTATAGAATGGGGACTGAGCTTAATATCATTCTGACTCAGGCGGGATACAAACTGCGCGAAGAATTACATCCAAAACCTCGACCTAATAAGCCCAGTGCAAGAAAAACTGTTACCCCTTCATCGAGCCCGTCCAGGTCTCCTGAACCACCAACAATGCCGGTTCATGTTTCAGAACCTCCTGTGACTGCCCAGACAACACCTTCTACCAGAGCTCCTCAGGATTTTAATTTTGAGGCAGAAATAACAGAAATTGTTCCGTTGGAAGATGTTCCCGTTTTCTTGCAGGGCTTGCAGCGAAAAGGCAAAAAAGCGGTTGGTGATATTAAGGCTCTTTATCAGGCAATGCGTAATACCAAGTTAACAGGGGCTATAACAGCTGAGCAATGTGTTCTATTGATGAATGCAGGTAGTGTGGATCGGGGGCAGTTGAAAAACTTTCCCAGAGAAGGGGTCGAGGAACACAGGTCGACAGCTCAACAACTGAGAAACTCTCTGACGGTTCCTGAAGCTCAGAGGACTAATGCTGTTTACACAGCTCCAGTTGTTAATGAGGCTCCGGTAGTTCAAGAGCAAACCCTTCCACCCGAATATGCTTTTGAAGCTCAGGTCACTGATATTGTTGGTATCAATGATGTTGCTTATTTTATGGGGGAGCTCGAACGAACTGATGCGAGTATTGTTTATCTCAAGGCGCTTTATCAGGCGATGAAGAAGTCCCCTGAAAAGCTAACCCGTGAACAGTGTGCATTGCTTATTAGTTCAGGTAATGTAAATGTACATGATTTGCTTGATAAGCCAGTTGAAACAATTAAGTCCTATCAGGAATTGTGTGGATTTTTGACTACTGGAGGATCAAAGCCTTCACAAGTTTCTCCAGCACCGCTGCCGTCTTCAACTCCAGAACTTGATGCACTTCGACCTACAACTCCGCCACCTCCAAAATTTAATTTTGAAGCTGAGATTACGGCCGTTGTTCCCCTTCAGGATGTGCCTGTCTTCCTTAATGGTTTACAGAGCAAAGATGAAAATGCCGTTGGTGTTGTTAAAGCCCTGTATCGGGAGATGAATAAACCGGATATGGGAGCGGCATTAACAGCCGGTGAGTGTGTGACTCTAATGAATGCCGGCAGCGTGAGTCATGAAAATCTAAGAAATCTATCCAGGCCAGGTCTTGAGGAACTTAAGTCGACAGCACAGCAATTAAAGGCATTTGAAACGGTTCCAGACGCGATACCAACAGCTCCTGCTGCCTATAAAGTTTCTGTGAATGCTGGCTCGCCGGTGGATACATTTCGAGTGGCAGTTGCTGATGTTGTTCCTGAAGATGAAATACCAAAGCTTGTGGATGGGCTCACAAAATTTGATGAGAAGGTTATAGTCGACACTCGAGCTTTGTATCAAGCAATGACAACTTCTGACCATTGGGTTCTCACCCCTGAGGAGTGTGCTGTTCTGGTCGAAGCTGGCGTTGTTGATGTTGAGCATCTTCAGCAGGCTCCTAAAACGGCCGTTTCTGAACACAAGAATGTGGCTCAAACTTTTGCCAATTCTCAGACAGTCAATGTGGCAAAACCAAAGCCTCAACCTCCTGTTGCAGCACCAGTCACGCCTCAACCAAATAAAGAATCTTCTACATCCAGTAAACCGCAAGCGCTGGTCAATACCACCGTGCCATCGAAGCCGGCTCAGCCAAATCGTGATTTAGCCGGTACAGAAGCAGCAAATGAAGCACTTTTCAATGAGCTAACGCGTAACCAAGACAAAAGTGGTAAGCCTCTTGTGGAAAGCAGGGCTGACTTTGAGGCATTGTTTGTTGACCTCGAGGCAGGGGTTTTCCAGCCAGCAGAGCTTGTTGTATTCCTTAGGCACTTCCGGAATGCGCAATATCATCAGCATGAAGCTGGTTATGTTTTTACGAACAGAATGTTTGCCAAAATGGTTGCCAGGGGAGAGCTGGCAAGAGATCCGAGCTATGTCTATCTGCCTTTCCATGAGGATGATATTGCCATCATGATACAGCAGGGAGGTGACCCGGAAGGTGACGCAAGAAGGGAAGCCTTAAGTCAGCTGTTTATGGGCGTTTGTAATGAAGATAACTTTGACCCGGATATTACCTGGCATGACAAGTTGTTAGATCAAGGTATACAGCCTGCCGGTGCAGGTTTATACAATTTTGGCAATATGTGTTTTATGAATAGCTCGATCCATGCGCTGGCGAATACATGGAAGGCCTCAGGTGTACTTGGTGAGATTCGTGCGGGTGTTCCTGTCGGGGTGTTTATTAACCTTTTAGATTCAATCGTTCCTGTTCATCAAAAGGAAGAGTACCCAGGGCCGGAAGGTGCGGATAGTGAAGAAGCTAAGGACTGGGCGAATGTTCAGAATCAGATTCGTGCTGGGCAAATAGCTGAGAGAGCTCAGCAAATGTCACTTAATCCTGATACGGCTTTGGAGCGTGATGATCCTCCTGGCATCGCAGCAAAATTACGAGCGTATAAGAAAGCAGCGAGCGCATTTGTTGCTTTGGCAGATGGCTTAAATGGGGATACCCCAGGGCAAAAAACCATGGTGGAAGAGCAGAAAGCATTTCTGCAGGCATTCATGGAATATGGGGTAGCCATGGATAGCAGGACCATTTCTTATGTCTTGAAATCCCAGAAGGGTAAGCCGCTAGAAATGGCAAGAGAAGGTGAAAAATTACTTTTAGCCAAGATTCAGCAACAGGATCCTGAAGAATTCTTATCAAGAATGTCTGAGTTGTTTGGCATTGAGTTCAGGGAAGGCTCTACAGTCGTTAATACCGATTGCTTCAAACTATTGGAGGATGGTGTACGTATTGATGCTCAGGTTAACCCCAGACCCGAAAAATTCCCAATGGTGTCTGTTCCCCTTGAAGGAAATAGTCTTCAAGAGTGCATCAATAATTTCGTGAAAGAAGATGAAATTGAATATCGTTGGCCTAAAGAAAGGCTCCAGAAACTGGGACTCGACGAAGAGACAGTAAAGGCAGACAAGTATTCTCAGAGAAAATCACTTGGGTTGTCTCATGCGGGTAAAAATCCACCTAATCAGGTTGTCATTCAAACGAAATTGGTTGGCTTCGATAAGAGAACATTTGAACAAAGATATCTTAGGGCTGAGGGACAGGCTCTAATACAAAACCTTGAAGATGAAATAGAAATACCTTTTTATCCCAGTGAAATTGAGGGGGATGAGGTTCCAGAACCCCAGTTAGTTAAATACAAGGTTTCTGCTCTTGTTTGCCATGCTGGTGAGAGTATGGAATCCGGCCACTATGTTGCAGTGAAATTCAAAAATGATGAGGCAGTTTTTTGCGATGATGACATTGTCGCTGATACACAAGGCTATGCAGCAGCAAGAGAGTTGGAAGGTGTACAGACTTGGAAAGATGCTTGTCGTAAACGGGGCTTATCCGGGTATGTCTTCACTCTCCAAAGAGTTGAGTAATTCTCAGTTTAAATACTTATAAAAAAGGGAAGCGGTAGCTTCCCTTTTTTGCATGGCCTTAATGATTAACCGTTGTAACGATCAAACACCAGACAGGCATTGGTACCACCAAAACCAAAGCTATTGGACATAACCCGGTTCATCTTCATCTGCTTAGGTTCACCAACAACCACTGGCAGACCTTCAGCCTTTTCGTCCAGAGTTTCCACGTTAGCGGAAGCTACAACAAAGTCATTTTCCATCATCAGCAGACAGTAAATGGCTTCGTGGACGCCTGCGGCACCCAGAGAGTGACCACTCAGGGATTTAGTGGAGCTGATCAGCGGGCAATCGTTACCAAAAGTTTCACGGATAGCGCCCAGTTCAGCAACATCACCAACCGGAGTACTGGTACCATGGGTGTTGATGTAGTCGATTTCACCATCAATGGTGCTCATAGCCAGCTGCATGCAGCGGATTGCGCCTTCACCGGAAGGAGCCACCATATCGTAACCATCGGAAGTCGCGCCGTAACCGGTCACTTCACCGTAAATCTTGGCACCACGGGCTAGAGCGTGCTCCAGCTCTTCCAGAACCAGAATACCGCCACCACCTGCGATAACGAAACCATCACGGTTGGCATCGTAAGCACGGGATGCTTTTTCCGGAGTTTCGTTGTATTTGCTGGAAAGGGCGCCCATGGCATCAAACATAGCAGTCTGAGACCAGTGCTCTTCTTCACCGCCGCCGGCAAAAACAATATCCTGCTTACCCAGCTGGATCTGTTCTACAGCGTTACCAATGCAGTGAGCGCTGGTGGCACAGGCAGAGGTGATGGAGTAGTTCACACCCTTGATCTTGAAAGGTGTCGCCAGACAGGCTGATACAGTGTTACCCATAGTACGGGTGACACGGTAAGGCCCAATACGTTTTACACCTTTCTCACGTAGAATGTCTGTGCTCTCAACAATGTTTGCTGTGGAAGCACCACCGGAAGCCGCGATCAGACCAGTGCGTGGGTTGGAAACCAGCTCTTCAGGCAGGCCCGCGTCAGCGATAGCCTGCTTCATGGCGATAAAGGTATAGGCCGCAGCGTCACCCATAAAGCGCATCTGCTTGCGGTCAATATGCTCGGCAAAGTCGATATCGACAGTGCCGGACACCTGGCTGCGGAAACCCTGTTCCGCATAGGACTCATTATGACGGATACCGGAACGGCCTTCTTTCAGGGAGGCAGTCACGGTTTCAGCGTCGTTACCCAGACAGGAGGTAATGCCCAGGCCGGTAACAACAACGCGTTTCATATATTCAAGAACCTGTATCAGAAGTTATCTGTGCGCGTAAACAGACCTACACGGAGGTCTTTCGCGGTGTAAATTTCCCGCCCGTCTACAGAGACGGAACCATCAGCAATACCCATCACCAGTTTGCGGGTGATCACCCGTTTAATGTGAAGATGGTAGGTGACCTTTTTGCTGGTGGGGAGAATCTGCCCGGTAAACTTCACTTCACCGGAACCCAAAGCACGTCCGCGGCCGGGGTTGCCCAGCCAGCCCAAATGGAAGCCAACCAGCTGCCACATGGCATCAAGGCCAAGGCACCCGGGCATAACCGGATCACCTTCAAAGTGGCACTGGAAGAACCATAGATCGGGATTGATATCCAGTTCGGCAATAATTTCGCCTTTGCCGTATTCGCCGCCTTCGGAACTGATGTGGGCAATCCTGTCCATCATCAGCATGTTGGGCAGGGGAAGCTGGGCATTGCCAGGGCCAAATAATTCACCCTTGCCACATGCCAGCAGTTCATCACGACTGAAGCTGTGTTTGTTCATCTTTCCTTCCGGTATGGCTGTGGCTTCTGTCTTTGTGGCAGATAGTAAGTCACGCCCTTGCTACCTTTTGACAGCCACTGAGAACTGTCTTGAATAACTGTGAATATGCGGAACTATATCACTGGCGGTTAACGGGTTTAATGACAATTCGTGCTCTGTAACAACTCTCCGACCCAAAGTCACGGAACTGTTACATAGCATGGAGGAGTCATTTTTGTGTGCAGCAAGAATACCACATACCAGCAAAGATTCAGCGATTTGTACGAACGTTCTTGAAAGTTTGATGGTTTTTCTTGTAGTTGTAACAACCGGGGACTTCTTTTCTCTACCGAAAATTCGATTCCAAGATTGTTCTGCTGGTGTATGATCGTTTCCTCTGTCCGGTAAATTGAAAATAAGGCATGACAAGCCAAAATACTGCAAAAACCTGCACAATCGCTGTCCTTGGTGGCGGCAGTTTTGGTACGGCTCTGGCTGATATCGCAGCGCGCAAAGGTCACACTGTACGTCAGTGGATGCGTTCTGAAGAACAGGCTGCAGAGATGAACCGCACCCACATCAATGCTCGTTATCTTCCCGAGTATTCTGTCAGTGAAAAAATAGTAGCGATCAGTGATCTTGATGCCGCCATAAAAGATGCAGACCTGATCTTTGTGGCGATTCCCAGTAAATCATTTCGCAGCGTTGTGACCCGTTTAAAAGGCAAGGTTGATAACGCTCTGGTGGTCAGCACTACGAAAGGTGTTGAAATGGGCACTTTCGATCTGATGACGGATATTCTGCATGAAGAAATCCCCGGTGGTCGTATTGGTGTGCTGAGTGGGCCAAACTTGGCCAAGGAAATCATGGCTCGTTGTATGACGGCAACGGTGATTGCCAGTGAGGATGACGAGTTATGCGAGGTCGTACAGGACGTACTTCACTGTGACTATTTCCGTGTGTATTCCAACCATGATCGCTACGGTGTAGAACTCGGTGGTGCACTGAAAAACATCTATGCCATTGTTGCCGGTCTGGCGACGGCTTTAGGTATGGGTGATAACACCCGGAGTATGTTGATCACTAGAGGTTTGGCAGAGATGAGCCGGTTTGCGGTGACCATGGGCGCAAACCCAATGACCTTTCTTGGCCTGGCCGGTGTTGGCGACTTGATTGTGACCTGTGAGTCCAAGTTGAGTCGGAACTTCCGAGTAGGTTTTGCCTTAGGGCAGGGACGTACACTGGAAGAGGCTGAAGCAGATCTTGGGCAGGTGGCCGAAGGTGTGAATACCCTTGCTCTGGTCAAAAGCAAAGCAAAAGAGCTTGGGGTTTATATGCCTATTGTTGATGGGCTGTATGCAATCATTATGGAAGGTAAAGATATCAGGGAAGTCACCAGTACCATGATGATGCGTGAACAAAAAACGGATGTTGAGTTTTCTGTAAAAAGTTGAGCTAGATGGTATCACCCTTCATCTACAGTGAATGGTGATACCAGATATCGGGCGAACAATTTCAAGGAGCAAGATGATGAACCAAGACGGCAATGATTATAAGGACTCTGTGAAAGACAACATACTTTCTGAGTCCATCTGGATTCGTATCCTTTATATGGTTCTGTTTTGGGCAGCCGGGCACTTGGTGGTTGCGATGGTGGTATTGATCGCTGTATTACAAGGTGCACTGGTACTGTTTACCGGGCAACCTAACCTGAGCCTGCAGGAGTTTTCTCTGGCTCTGAATCGCTACCTTTATCAAATGGCCAGCTTCCTGACCTTCAACAGTGAAACCAAACCTTTCCCTTTCTCTGACTGGCCCTCTGCCGGTCATGCAGAAGTGACTGATTCACGGGATTCCTGAGGGCGTAGTTGTGAAGTTGTATATTATGCGTCACGGTCAGGCGGAATATTCTGCCCCTTCGGATGAGCTGCGCCCGTTAAGTGGAATTGGTCAGGAACAGGCTCGCACTGTTGCTGAACAGCTGAAGGATATTGCCTTCACCGGCATTCTGGCCAGTCCTTATCTGCGGGCTCAGCAGACGGCTGAAATTGTCCGGTCAGTGATTTCCGGACCAGGAATCACCACCACCCAGAGTATTGTTCCCGAGGTCGCCCCTAATCTGGCTGTCGATCAGTTACCGGATCAGGGGAATTGGCTTCTGGTGGCTCATATGCCTCTAGTCGGTAAATTGACCAGCTTGCTGGTTGATGGGGTAGTGTCCACAGATATGCCGTATTCCACGGCGATGGTGTGTGAGTTGGAAATGGAACTCCCTGGGCCGGGTATGGCGTATTTGCAGCGTACATTCACTCCCTAGTGGCTTCTTTTTACCACCTTTTATAGAAATATCCCTGTTAGAGGAGCTGGCACCGCAGTCAGTTTCTCTAACAGCCTCTCTCCCTCTGAAACCTTTGCATCAGACCATGGTCTTATTTCTGCTGTGTTGATCCGTTGCTAGTTTAAGCAGTTGTTTACCAGCAACGTTTTACAACTTCACAGCAGGGGCAGGGATAGCTTCCTATACTGGATTCCCTTCTTCCTATAACGGTACTCCTCCGGCGGATTAACTGATCTCTGCCCGGGGAGTCTGACTGTGTGAACTTAAGACTTTTTAACCATGTGCAGGGGAGGTTGAAGAATGAAAATGACTGATATCAGCCTTCGAGGTTGTCTGGTAGTAACTATTGGCTGCCTGTTCGGCCTTTATCAGTTTTATATGCAGGCTTCTCCCGGGTTTATTGTTCCTCAGCTGATGCATGATCTTTCGCTGAACCGTGCAGAAACAGGGGTTCTGGCCAGCTCACTTCTTTATAGCTATGTATTGCTGCAGCTTCCTGCTGGCTGGTTAATAGACCGCTATGGCGTGAAAACCATGTTCCTTGTGTGTCAGGCTCTGATGGTGGCTGGCATTCTTTTGTTCAGCCAGGCAACCAGTCTGGAGATGGCGATTGTCGGACGTATGATTCAGGGGGCTGGCAGTGCATCGGCCATAGTTGGTGCTTTGTGTCTGGCGGCGGCATGGTTCCCAGCCAGATTATTTCCGGTGTTTGTAGGATTGGTGGAAATGTCAGCCATGCTCGGTGGTGCGGTTTCCAGCAGTGCGATTCCTGAACTGACGAACATTATGGGCTGGCGCTATGCCATGATTACCTCGGCTGGTGTTGGCGGATTGTTATGGCTGGGGATGTTATTTATTAGCAATCGCCCTCAAGCACTTGTGAGTGAACCGGTTGATGCAAGCGAACAGTCTGCCGAACGTGGTGATCTACGCAGAGTGTTTGGTTCTGTTCAGGTCTGGCTCAGTGCCACTTATGGCTTTGGGTTGTTTGGGTTGGTCAGTGTTTTCGGCATGATGTGGGGCGCGTCATTTCTCGAGTGTTTATACCCTTTGTCCCACACCTTTGCGGCCAATGGTATGACCCTGCTGTTTGTTGGCGTTGCTGCGGGAACGGTACTTTGCGGTTGGGTAATTGCCAGAGGTGGGACATGCCGGAGCTGGATGATTCTTGGGGCAGCACTTTCTCTGCTTTTGTTATTGGCTATTATTTTTCTGCCGGTAGCCTCGGTGATTATGGCTGTGCTGCTGTTCCTTCTCGGTATGGCGATGGGAAGTTACGGTCTGGCCTTTGTGGCTCCGGGTGAGTCGCTGCCTCAGTCAGGACTCGGGCTGGCTATTGCTTTTATTAATGTCTGCCTGTTGATTGCCGGACAGGTATTGCAGCCGTTATTAGGGCGAATTCTGGATATGCGGGCTGCGACCCAGGAGTTAGGGATTGTCGACTATCAGGTTGCCTTTATTCCTTTGCTGGTTCTGGCCGTGATGGCTCTTGTGGCCTCCTTGAAGCTAAAGGAGGCCTGAGGCAATGCATAAGCGTGCTGAACCTATTGCTCTACAAACAGAATCCGCTATCACAAGCCGGGTCATCTGGGCTTATTTAACCGTTGGTTTATTTGTTTCCCTGCAGTTTGTTCTGCAGGGTTCGGTCAGCTTAATGGTTCCCGAGCTGAAGGTTGATTTGGGAATTCATGAGGCTGGTGTGGGGATGTTGTCCTCGTTGTTTTTTTATCCTTATGTTTTTCTACAGATTCCGGCTGGCTGGATTCTGTCGAGAACCGGTGTGCGTACATTGCTTCTGGTTTCCGGTCTGCTTATGTCGGCTGGCTGCCTGATACAGGGCACTGCTGACAATGTGACTCAGATGATGATTGGCCGGGTGATTATGGGAATTGGGGCTGCGCCAGGTATTGTTTGTTTTCTCAAAACAGTAGAGATATCTTTCCCGCCGTTGTTCTTCGGGGTGCTTGCCGCGGGAATGGAGGTGTTTGGCATGGTTGGCGCAGGTATCGGTGATTTCCTGATTCCGGAAAGCATTCAGGTATGGGGCTGGCGTTCTACCCTGAAAATCTTTGCAATTCTGACCCTTATACCGGTTTTAGGTGGTTTATTTCTTATCGCTAAAGATAGCGGTTCTGCTTCCTGTGACTGCGACAATAAAACCGGGGAGTGGGTCAAGGTTTTTCGTAATACTGATGTCTGGCTGGTGGCGTTGTTCTGTGGGTTTATGTTCGCGATTATGAATGCCTTTGCTGCGCTCTGGGCAATACCTTATCTGGACACCAATCCTGATTGTATCGGGCAGTCCGGCAGAATTGCCGGAATGATCTTTATTGGCGCTGCAGTGGGTGCCCCGGTTCTGGGCTGGCTGGCTGATCACGGTATGGACAGCCGTAAAGCAATGATGGTTGGTGGAGTGATGACTATCGCGTTGTTGCTGGTGATTTTGTCTGGCTACCTGACTCCGGTTTTGTATTTCCCGTTGATGTTTCTTCTTGGGTTAAGCGCGTCGACTTATATGCTGCCTTTTGTACTGGTTAAGCACTGGCTGAAAGGGGAGCAGCTTTCTATTGGTTTGGCATTTACCAATGCCCTCAGTGTAATGATTGGGGCTCTGTTTTATCAGCCACTGATTGGCTGGTTGATTGGCATGTATTCAGAAGTTTGTACGGAAAACTATCGTGAGGTATTGATGATTCTTCCGGCGGGCGTTCTGGTGGCCTGTATTCTTGTGCTTTATGTGCGTAAAACCAGCCCGGTGGTTTTGAGAGTTGTTTCGACGGGGGAAGAGAAATTCAGGCTCCCAAAAACAAGAGCCTGAACAAAGGCTTAGGAAAGGAGGTTGTTTAGCAATAGCACCAGATCTTCTGACCAGGTAACGATCATCAGAACAACCAGCAATGCAAAAATCATCGGCATTACTTCCCGCACAAAGTCCGCAATTCTGACTTTGAGAATGGAGCAGACGGTAAACATCATCGATCCAAATGGTGGAGTCACGCCACCAATCATAATATTCACGATAATAATAATACCGAAGTGAACCGGATCTATTCCTGCATTCAACACCGCAGGCAGCAGCAGTGGTGTCAGCAGAATCATTGCCGCACCACCTTCGATAAACATACCGATAATCAACAGCAACAGGTTGATCAACAACAGTAGAACCATTGGATCATCGGTAAAGGCCACCAGTGCAGACGCCACGTTTTGGGGAATCTGTTCCAGAGTCATGTAATAACCAAACACCATGGCGCCAATAATGATAAACATCACGCTGGCGGTGCCCTGGATGGTTTCCTTAAGAATCTGGATAAAGTGGTGTGGCTTTAGTTCCCGATAAATAAACAGTCCGATAATAGAACACAGCAGAACCGCAATCGCGCCCGCTTCGGTTGGAGTGAACAGACCAAAGCGCATGCCCAGAATCACGCCAAAAGGAATCAGCAGGGCAGGCATAGCTTTGCAGAAGAAATGCCAGCGTTCCCCAGCAGTAGCAGGTTCGTCTCGTGATACCGGATAGTTTCTGCGCTTGGAGATAATGGCCACGGTAATCATCAATGCAGTCATCATCAAAAAGGCTGGCATGTAGCCACCAATAAACATCTGGTGCACAGATACGTTAGCCAGCAGCGCATAGATAATCAGGTTGATACCGGGTGGAATCACTGGGCCAATACTGGAAGAGGCAGCAGTAATGGCGGCACTGAAAGGCAGGTCATAGCCACGCTTGGTCATTTCCGGTACAAGAATCTTGGCCTGCATCGCGGCGTCAGCATTGGCAGAACCAGAGATACCGCCCATCAATGTACTCAAAGCCACGTTCACCTGAGCCAGACCGCCACGTTTGTGGCCGATAAATGATTCCGCAAACCGCAGCAGGCTACCGCTGATTCCCGAATAGTTCATCACTGATCCCACCATGATAAAGAAGGGAATCGCCAGCAATGGGAAGGATTCAACGGAAGAAATAAACCGCTGCATCACCAGGCTTACGGGAATGCTGGTATTCAGGAATACAAAATAAAAAACGGAAGAGGCGATCAAAGAGAAAGCCACCGGCACGTTCAGTAGAAACAGAACGAACAGAATAATAATTGGGAGAAAGGTATCCATAACTGGCCTTACTGCTCCATGGTCTTACGTGGTTGGCGCAGCAGGGCAATATCCTGTGCAAGGAAACGCAGGGTGTGGAAAGTCATCAGTCCAAAGCTGAGAACCAGCACAGAGTTGATATAGAAATAAGAGATGCCCATAACCGGCGTGGATTTTGAGGACAGCATCAGGTAATCAAAACTGAGCCAGCAGACAACAACATTCAGGAACAGAAGAAACAGGTGCAGTACGATCTGGTAACGCTGACGCAGGTGTTCCGGGAGTTGGGCAATAATAATGTCTACACCCAGGTGGAGTTTGTTTTTGTAGCAAGAACTACCACCCAGGTAGGTTGCCCAGATAAAACAGATAACGGACAGCTCTTCTGTCCAGGGGATAACAAAGCCAAAGCCATAGCGCAGAATAACGTTAAGAATAACGATTAGTACGGTGATGGAGATGGCGATACTGGCAAAGATTTCTTCAAAGTATCGGAGGATTACAGGCATGGTGCGGCTCAAGGGCTGAGTCATCAGAGTGGGCTGCACACATTGCATGTGTACAGCCCACGGAAGGAGTAGAACTAAATATGATTATTTGGCTTCACGAATTTTCTGCAGTTCCGCAAGGATCTTGCCGTGAATGCCTTCGCTCCAAGTTGGGAACTGGCTGTAAACCTTAGCAGTCAGCTCAGTGAACTCTGGCAGGTTGGACTCATTGAAAGTCACGCCTTCAGCGGTCAGCTTGTCGGTGTATTCCTGTTCCAGACGAACCAGGGCTTCGTTGTTGGAGAGGGCGCCGTTCTCCATTTCTTCGGTTACGATGGCCTGCTGTTCAGCAGACATCTGATCCCACAGTTTTGGAGAAATGTAGATACCCACGGAACCTAGGAAGTGACGAGTCAGGGACATGTTCTTGGCCACTTCGTAGATCTTGGTGGAGTACATGGTCAGGATGGAACCTTCCAGACCGTCTACTACGCCTTGCTGAACGCCAGCATAGGTTTCAGGGAATGGCAGAGCGGCAGGAGCTGCGCCCATGGATTGCAGGGTGCTGATAAACATCTGGCTCTTAGGAACGCGGATACGCATGCCTTTCATATCTTTAGCGGTCACGATCTCTTTATTAGTGATCATGTTGCGGAAGCCGAACATGTAGTCAGCGTTCAAAACCTTGATGCCTTTCTCTTCAGCCTGCTGTTTCAGGTCTTTCACCATGTCGGTGTGCATCATGGCTACGTATTCGTCGTAGCTGCTGTACAGCATGGGGCCCGCCAGAGCGGCGAAGTCAGGCACGTAGTCGCCCATGTAGGTCAGGTCTTCTACGGCAATCCAGTTGGCGCCGTTTACGACCTGTTCCATGTTGTCCTTATAGACTGGCAGCTGACCGCTTGGGAATACAGTGATGTTGATACCACCGTCGGTACGCTCACGAATCTTGTCGGTCACCTTGATCAGCTCTTTGGTGAGCAGTTCATTAGGGGTGAACACCAGGCTCATATTGATATCAATAGGCTCAACCTTTGCGGCTTCCTGAGAAGAGGCAGCCTGCTGCTCCTGGTTGTCTGAGCATCCCGTCAGCAGCAGAGTTGCTGCCAATACTGATCCGATGATCTTTTTCATCATGTGTCCCTGACGAAGGATAACGATTCCCCGAACCGGGAAACCAGAAAAGAGGTGAAAAAACAAAATCGCACGCAGAGCGACGTTTGCGCACATGGGGGTGAACCCTGCCATGATGAAAATGAATAAACAGGGCATCGAAAAATAATTTTCCACTTATTAAATGGCTAGTTTTTGTTTATTTGTTGAGCGGCTTTGTGTTGCGGGGATTGAGGCTGATGAATCCCTCCGGTAGTCTCGCTTTTACATTCGTTTATGGAATGGCAGCACTCACAATCATAAGAGGTATATCGTGAGCATCTGGAAGCGTGAAATTACCCTTGAAGCTTTAAATAACAGCCTGAAAGATACCCTGTGTGAGCATCTGGGTATGGTTGTTACTGAAATTGGCGATGATTATGTGACCGGTACCATGCCGGTGGACTCCCGTACTGTTCAACCTATGCGACTGCTTCATGGCGGAGCCAGCGTGGCACTGGCGGAATCTCTGGGGAGTATGGCTGCCAATGTTGCTGCTGAACAGGGGCATTACTGTGTTGGTCTGGATATTAATGCCAACCATATTCGTTCTGCCCGCAGTGGTCTTGTGACCGGTACGGCCAAAGCTGTTCACATTGGGCGCTCAACCCAAGTCTGGGAAATTATTATTAAAGACGACAATGATAAGTTGGTTTGCGTGTCTCGTTTGACTATGGCTGTTAAAAAAGCTTGATAACACCTTACTTTACAAAGGAATAAATCAAAGGAAAAAGAATATGGAAGCAGGGCAGCCGCTGACAATTAAAACCCCGGATATGACTTTTGCCGCATTGGCCTGGGGGCAGGAAGATGCGCCGGTTGTGCTGGCTCTCCATGGCTGGCTGGATAATGCTGCATCATTTACTCGACTGGCTCCTTTGTTGGAAGGGGTGCGGGTGATTGCTGTTGACCTGGCTGGGCATGGCTTGTCAGACCATCGTGGTGTTGGGGCTGATTATCCATCATGGTCTTATGTGGCTGATGTCATTGCGATTGCTGATGCCCTTGAATTGGACAAGATCCATCTGCTGGGGCACTCGATGGGAGCCATTGTTTCTATGCTGACGGCATCAACCATGCCGGACCGGGTAGCATCACTGACCCTGATTGATGGTTTGTGGCCTGGAAATGCTGATCATAGCGAAACAGTGGATCAACTTTCTAAAGCTATTGCATCTCGTGCCCGCACTTCACGAAGACCAAAGTCGCGATTTCCTTCTATAGATATGGCCGTGAAAGCACGAATGCTGGCAGGGTTTGGAAAAATTAGTGCGGAAGCGGCAGAAATCATTGTTAGACGTGGGCTGAAAGAAGACAATGGCCACTGGGTCTGGCGTTCTGACTCACGGTTGCTAGCGCCGTCTGCTTTGCGCATATCTGCACAGCAGTCTGCGTTAATGGTTGCAGCTGTTGAGGCTCCAGCCATGCTGGTGGCGGCAAAAAATGGTTTGATTGATAGTGCTGTTAACCGGTTTGCTGATACGCTGGATCATATTACAGTCAAAACACTGGATGGCGAGCATCACCTGCATCTTGAGGAGCAGGCCAGTGATGTTGCCCAGGTGATACAGCCTCATCTCAGTGAAGTGATGCAAGTTACTGAGATACAAGAAAACTGCTGACAAAATCAGGGTGAAACTGTGATCGGAATCGCGACTGGCTTAAAGGCATTGAGCCGCTCGGTAAAAATGGCAGGGTTGTGTGTCTGTGTGGGGTTGTCATTACCTTTACAGGCTGATGAGGGAGACCTTCCAAGTCTTGATCGTTACCCCAATGCCAGTCTGGAATTGTCTGAGTCCCGGGAGGCTCGGAATTATCCTCTGTTGTCCAGCCGGGTGAAGAAAATTCGCGGAGATATCCGGGCAGAGCAAGAAGAATGGAAGGATGGCCAGTTAGAGCGCAGAGTCTATGAAATGCCATCCGGGCATTCCAGTGATCGTGCTTTTGATTATTTTTCCAAAAAGATCAAAGCTCTGGGTGTTGATGTTCAATATGTGTGTGAGGGCAGGGACTGCGGCCCCAGCAACCTTTGGGCGAACGATATCTTTGGTGTAGCTACTCTGTATGGCCATGATCGTGAGCAGCGCTACATGCTTGCAACCCGCGAGTTGAATGGTCAGATGGAATATTATGTTCTCTATACCGTGACCCGCGGCACCCGCAGGGTTTACGCCATGATTGACCAGTTCCAGCCTTTAATGCCAACGCCATAATTCTCTTCACTTTCCCGCCGATAACTTCTGTCAGGAATGGCAGGAGTTTCGGTTATGTCCAAAACAGTCTCCCTGGTTCTCGGCAGTGGTGGTGCCAGAGGTTACGCCCATATCGGTGTGATTGAAGAATTGCAGGCCCGTGGTTATGAAATTCATGCCGTGGCTGGCAGTTCTATGGGAGCATTGATTGGCGGGTTGTTTGCGGCTGGTGAGCTGTCCAATTACAAGGAATGGGTTAAGGAACTCAACTATCTGGATGTCATTCGCCTGCTTGATCTTTCCTTTAAACATCCGGGGGTGATTAAAGGCTCTCGGGTTTTTGATGTGATCAGTGAAATGATTGGCTCCACCCGTATCGAGCAGATGCCCATATTGTTTACTGCCGTGGCTACCGACCTTCATGCCCGTAAAGAAATCTGGTTTCAGGATGGCGAGTTGTTACAGGCGATTCGGGCTTCTATAGCCATTCCAACCTTGTTCACCCCGGTGGTTTATAACGGTCGTACGCTGGTGGATGGCGGTGTATTGAATCCTCTGCCCATTGCGCCAACAGTTTCTGCTCACTCAGATATTATTGTTGCCGTGGACCTGAATGCTGATGTCGGGCCATTGGCTATGCAGTGCGAAGCGCCACCTCCCACCAAACAGCAGAAAATTCTTGATCGCTGGCTAAATAAACTGCGCTGGCGCTCCAAGAAATACTCTGAAGGTGGCGATCATGCTGAAGATGTGGTGAAGAGTGGCATGCTGGATATGTTTAACCAGTCTCTGGAAATAATGCAGGAGTCACTGGCTCGCTACAAAATGGCTGGCTATGCTCCAGACCTGCTGATTCCTGTGTCCAGAAGTCAGTGCCGCTTTTATGAATTCAACCGGGCAGATGAAATGATTCAACTGGGTCGCATAGTGACAGAAAGAGCGCTGGATCGTTATGAGGCAGGTCTTGGCTCTGGTTTTGAATACAGCTATGCCGGCAACAGCGAGCCACCAATTATTTTTCCGGGGCAGGGCATAGCTGGCTCAGAGTCATAAAGCTTTGTTTATTAGGGCTGTAATTTTCGTCCTGTTCTTTTTCAGTGCCGTGCTTCAAGCCGCTGAGTCGGTTATTCGCATCGGCAAGTTCAGTGATCCGCACACTCTTAATCCATTCCAGATTGCCAGTTCTGACAGTGCTGCACTGGCAGAGAATCTGTTTGAAGGATTAATTGTTCCCACTCCGGATGGCGGCATTGCTCCCGGGCAGGCGGAGAGTTGGCGCTTTGAAAATGATGGCCATCGTATTGCTTTTACTCTGCGAAAAGGTTTGCGCTGGAGTAATGGCGACCCGCTCACTGCGGAAGATTTTGTGGCTGGCTTTCGCTATCAGGGTGATCCGAAAAATGGCTTTATGATGGCTATTCGCCTGACCATGCTGAGGCTGGTCAATATTGATAAGGTGATGGTTGGCCAAATGGCACCGGAACAGTTAGGGGTTTCAGCTCCTGATGATCGGACGCTGGTTATTGAACTGAGTCAGCCTGTCGATCATGCCTTGTACCTTCTGACGAATCAGTATCCTTTGCACAGACCCACCTTGAAACGCTATGGCGAGCACTGGGCCAAGGTCGGGCAAATGGTCGTTAATGGCGCCTACCAGCCGGTAAGCTGGGTTTTGAATGAAAAAATTGAACTGATACGAAATCCCAAATATTACGATGCTGGCAAGGTTCGCATAGAAAAAGTGGAGCTATTCCCTTTCTCTGCAGATACCGAGTTAAAGCAGTATGAAGCTGGCTTTCTGGATATGACCTACACGGTTTTACCGGGTCGCTATGAATGGCTGAAAAAGAAGTTTGGCTCGGAGCTGAAGATAAACCCTTCTTCCGGAACCTATCTTTATACCTTTAACCTGGATAATCACCGGTTTCAGAATCCATCTCTCCGTCGTGCACTGGCCTATGCCATTGACCGGAGGATGATTACTGAAAAAGTTACCGGCTATTCCATGAAACCAGCGGTCAGTTTTGCCCCAGCAAAGAGTCTTGGTGACAGCCTTCCTGAAGATACGCCTCTTGCCGGTATGAACCAGAAACAGCGTGAAGCTGAAGCTCGGCGTTTATATAAGGAAAGTGGTCATGGGCCAGACAACCCGGTGAATGTTGAAATCCTCTATAACACCTTGGATAGCCACAGGGTTATTGCTTTGGCAGTTGCCGATATGTGGAAACGTGTTTTAGGGGTGAAGACCAGCCTTCGCAATGTTGAGTGGAACTCTCTTGAAGCCGTAGTAAAAGAGCGGAAGTTCGATGTGGTACGTACTGGGTGGATAATGGGGCACCCGAATCCCTGCTTTATGTACCAGATTTTCCATCACGATGCGCCTTCTAACTCATCCCACTACAACAGCATAGAATTTGAGCAGGCTTTCAGTCATACCTGTTACGGAAATGACCCGGCTTTACGCAGCCAGAGTTTGACTCGAACAGAAGAAATTCTGGATCGGGATATGCCAGCTATTCCCATTTACCACTACATCGGAGCAAGACTGGTGAGGAATCGGGTACAAGGCTATCCGGCACCGGGTAAATACCCTGTGTTCCGAATTCAGGATCTCTGGCTGAAAGAAGAAAAATAAATGGGGCTATTGTGACGTAGGTTGGGTTAGACGCGAAGCGGCGTAACCCAACATCCTAGTATGTCGTTTGCGTCAACGAGGCCTGCTCAGCAGTACATAAACAGCCCCGGTTCCGCCATCAACAGGCAAACAGGAAGCAAAACCCAGTACGCCGGGAATCTGTTTGAGCCAGGCATTCACATAACTTTTCATAGTTTCCTGCCGCCCCCACGAAGAGTGGGACTTACCGTGAACTACCCGCACTGTGGTGTAGTGGTTCTTGCGACAGAAACTGATAAAACGCTGCAACATATCCCGGGCATCTTCAAAGGTGTAGCCGTGAAGATCCAGGTTGTACTGAACTTCCAGTTTTCCTAACCGAAGCTTGGCTAGCTTACTGTGCTGCAGGCCTGGCTGAAGATGTTCGATATATTCTTCCGGAGCAATAGCGACTAAGTGGGTGTCAGATATCCCATCAGCCTCAATGGTGTTCTCAACAGTGGCCTGCCTGCGACGCAGGCGCATGGTGAATTCCGGAATTTCGTTTTTGCGTGAAGCCTTGGTATCGGCTTTGTTCTGTTTCAAAGGGCGCACGCCGGCCATCTCCTTGGCCAGAAGCTCTTTATCTTCGTCGTCTACCATCGTCTGTGCACCATTACTGGGATGTTGTCCCGCAATCTGAATTCAAAAAAACTATGTATCGCTTTTCAGAGGTTTCTGTCAAACCTCTAGGCTGGGTGATTGATTCTTTTATCGAAAAGGATTTTGCACTTGCTGCTATGGATTTCGTCTGGTGATTGCTATGTATTAATCAGTTTTTGGGAGGCAGTAGACTATGAAACTTCTTGTGGATACACATACCCATTCGGTATCTAGCGGACATGCTTACAGCACGGTTCTTGAATTAGCTCAGGCCGCTTCAGAAAAGGGGCTGAAAATGTTTGCCCTGACTGATCATGCTCCAGATATGCCCGGCGCTCCTCACCGCTGGCACTTTGCCAACAGTTATGTGATTCCGCGATTCCTGCATGGAGTTGCTTTTCTCCGTGGGGCTGAAGCCAATATTCTCAATGATGATGGTGATATTGATCTTGAACCTATGATTCTCGGGCGGCTGGATTGGGTGATTGGTAGTTTGCATGAACCGGTGCTGCCGCCGTCTACCAAAGAAGCCCATACTCGTTTGCTGGTAAAGGCTATGAAGGCAGGAGCTATTGATGCCGTAGGCCATCCCGGCAACCCAAACTATGACATCGATGTGGAAGAGGTGGTGCGAACAGCTGCAGACCATAATGTCGCTCTGGAGATTAATGGTTCATCGCTTTTGAAATCACGTCCTGGCAGTGCACCTAGGTGCGAAATTATTGCAGAGTGTGCCAGAGACTATGGAGCCTTTATGACCACCGGCAGTGATGCCCATTTTGCTGGAGATGTTGGCCGCTTGGAGCCCTGCGCCAAACTGTTGGAGAAGGTCGGTTTTCCTGAAGAGCGAGTGATTACCAGACATCCTCAGGCACTATTGGAATTTCTTCAACTGAGAGGTCGGGAACCTATCCCGGAATTTAAAACTCCCAGTTAATTGCTCCGACTAGTGGAATGAAATAGCCGCTACACTGTTGCCCTGATAGAATTCACCGCTTTTTAGTGCGAAGGATTGGCAATGTCCGGACATCTTCAAGATAACCTGACTGACACTGATGGCCTGCAGACCATTGGTGACTGGTTACGCTGGACTTACAGCCGCTTTAATGAGCATGACCTGTTTTTCGGTCATGGCAGTGATAACAGCTGGGATGAAGCCTGTTATCTGATATTGCAGGCTTTGGAGCTTCCTTGGGATTTTGACCAGAGCCTGTATGGCTGCCGGTTAACGGCAACCGAATCCACCCATTTGCAAAACCTGGTTCGCCGAAGAATTGAGGATCGAGTGCCTACGGCTTATCTGTTGAACAAAGCCTGGTTCTGTGAATTGCCGTTTTATGTTGATGAAAGGGTACTGGTTCCCCGTTCTCCCATTGCAGAACTCATTCAGAACGGTTTCCAGCCATGGATGGGCAATGTTCAGGTTGATCGTGTCCTTGATCTCTGCACTGGCTCTGGCTGTATCGGTATTGGCTGTGCGCAAACCTATCCAGAAGCGCAGGTTGATCTGCTGGATCTGTCTCCGGACGCTTTGGAAGTGGCACGCATTAATATTGATCGCTTCGAACTTTGGGATCGGGTTCAGGCGGTAGAATCTAACCTGTTCTCAGCGCTGGAATCCGAAGAAGAAAAGCCTCAGTACCAGATTATTGTGACTAATCCTCCGTATGTTGATGCCGAGGATATGTCTGACCTTCCAGACGAATACCACCACGAACCGGAGCTTGGTCTGGCGGCAGGTAATGATGGCCTGGATTTGGCTCGTACAATTCTGCGGGAAGCTCGTAACTATCTCACCGATGACGGTATTCTGGTAATGGAAGTGGGTAACAGCTGTTTTGCCCTGGATGAAGCCTTCCCTAACGTACCGTTTACCTGGCTGGAGTTTGAGCAGGGGGGTCATGGAGTATGTCTGCTGACAGCAGTAGAGCTGGATCAATACCGGGAAAGCTTCGCTTGATCATCCTTTACCTGTAGCGCTACGTATTGAGCAGGGTATAATCCTGCTCAATTCTGTATCTGAAGAACAATAACTGTCGGCGGAGCATTATGGCAGGCAATACAATTGGTAAGCTGTTCACTGTTACAAGCTTTGGCGAAAGCCACGGGCCTGCTCTGGGGTGCATTGTGGATGGTTGTCCTCCCGGGCTGGAACTGTCTGTTGAAGATTTGCAACAAGATCTGGACCGTCGTAAGCCCGGAACATCCAAGTTCACCACTCAGCGTCGTGAGCCTGATGAAGTAAAAATTCTGTCCGGAGTTTTTGAAGGCAAGACCACTGGTACACCCATTGGGTTGCTGATTGAAAATACTGATCAGCGTTCACGGGATTATTCCAATATCAAGGATATCTACCGTCCTGCCCACGCAGACTACACCTATAACCACAAGTATGGTTTCCGGGATTATCGTGGGGGTGGTCGTTCTTCAGCTCGAGAAACAGCCATGCGTGTAGCGGCTGGTGCGATTGCCAAAAAATATCTGGCGACTTTTGGTATTGAAATTCATGGTTATCTAGAGCAGATGGGCGATATCCGTGTGGAATCTTTTGACTGGAATGAAGTGAGTAATAATCCCTTCTTCTGTCCGGATGCTTCCAAGGTTCCAGAGATGGAAGAGCTGATTACCAATCTTCGAAAAGCTGGCGATTCTGTAGGGGCCCGTATCACTGTGGAAGCAACCGGGGTGATGCCGGGGCTAGGCGAACCTGTTTTCGATCGTCTGGATGCCGATCTTGCTCACTCCCTGATGAGCATTAATGCCGTAAAAGGTGTGGAGATAGGCGCTGGTTTTGACTCCGTAAGCCAGAAAGGTTCCGAGCATCGGGATGAAATCACTCCCGAAGGATTTCTTTCCAATAATGCTGGTGGTGTGCTTGGTGGAATTTCCTCCGGCCAGACCATTCGCGCCAGTATTGCTCTGAAGCCGACTTCCAGCTTGACCATTCCGGGGCGCTCCATTGATGTGCATGGTAATCCGGCGGAAGTGATTACCAAGGGCCGCCATGATCCCTGTGTGGGCGTAAGAGCCACGCCGATTGCTGAGGCGATGATGGCTATCACTCTGATGGATCATCTGCTGCGCCATCGTGGTCAGAATGCCGATGTTGAGTGTGCAACACCTGTGATTCCCTCTGAAGCCTGAGTCTTTGTAACAGGTTCATCAAAAAGCCGAACTTTCCATAAGGAAGTTCGGCTTTCTGGTTTTTATTGTCAGTAAATCTCTCTTTTTGAAACCATCGTGCTGCGAAAAATGCGGCAGGATCGCTCGATGCGGTCTATACCTGCACCCTCGTACATATCACTTACTTATAAAAATATATTTACGCAGGTGAAAATAACGACTGCGAGGGGAGGCGTTATGGTTGTAAAGGTTGCCAGTAGTTCCCTGACAGGACATTCGTCCGGTCATCTTCGTTTCACACTCTTATCACTGGCAATCGCCGGGGCCTTTTTAGGTCAGTCTTCACAATCCCATTCCGCCGGTTTGTCATTAGTCGACTTTAACTCTGTGTCTGCATTTGGCTCTGCGGGTGCTGGCCGAGGCGTAAATACCGATGCCTCTGTCATGAGCACAAACCCTGCCGGTATGGCTTTGCTGGGTAGACAGCAGTTTGTGGCTGGAGGTATGGGAATTTTTGCCGGAGGCGATGCTAAGGGTACCTATAACACCATGGTTCTGGATGACCCAAGGGGAAGAACTTATCACCCAGATGCCGATATCCAGTATTACCAGACGTTCGGCAGCCAGCAGAATTACAAGGATTGCACAGGCTTTGATGGCGACCCGTCTACCTGTTACGAGGTGCATGGTAAGTCTGATGATTTCCTGCTTCCGAAGTTTGTCCCCTCTCTCTACTACGCTCAGCCAGTCACAGATCAGCTATGGGTTGGTGTTGGGGTTTATGCCTCTTTTGGTGGAGAAACCAAATACAAAATTGAATCGCCATTCCGGTATCAGGCGCTGGATAGTCAGACTCGTGTTGTGAATGTCCAGCCAACAGTTTCCTGGAAGTTTGATGACTCTCTGGCTGTTGGTGCCGGGTTGATGATTTCAGCTGGTCATCTGGAAATGGGCAGAATGCTCAACCCATGGGCCGGAGCAGTGACTGATGCCAGTGCCATGATTGATGGCGATGGGGTTGGGGTTGGTATGAATCTGGGGATTATCTGGAAACCACTGCCTCCCCTTAGTCTTGGGCTTGCTTACCGGTCACCGGTAAAGATTAAGTTTGAAGGTGATCTGAGGGCTAACGGAATACCCGGTCTGGGAACGGTGATGGGGCGTTATGCTGAAAGCACATACGATCCAAATGATCCAACCACCTACCCTGAACCAATCCCAAATGCCCAGGCTTCCGCGCAATGGATTATTGCCAATCGTCCGGGAACCATGAAGGAAGACTCCAAAACCACCATCAAGTTTCCGGAGGCTGTTGATCTCAGTCTTTCTTATGAACTGGATGACCACTGGACTGTTCTTGCTAACGCTACCTGGACCCGCTGGAGTCGTATGGAGCGCTTCAAGGTAACCGCATCCGGTTCCCCGGCAGGGCAGAGAGCCTCGGATATTGTTTCGGTCAGCAACGGCGCACCGGGAAGTAATGTTGTGGCCTGGGTACCTCAGGACTGGTCTGATGTCTGGTCTATGGCATTAGGTGGGCAGTACCGTTTCAATGACAAGCTGTTGTTCCGTGGTGGTTATGCCCTGGATAAATCACCCACATCGGACTCTACCCGCACCGCCCGTATTCCTGACAATGATCGCCAGTGGCTGACAGTGGGGGCCGCTTATCAATTGAACCAGCGTTACTCGCTGGATGTTGCCTACGGCTATATGTGGATGAAGTCATTCACTGTTCATGATGCCAACCACAAAGTTGATGGCAGCCGCCAGGGTACAAATCCGGCCACCGCCAGTTTTGAAGACCCAGGTGCTACCACCGCTAAATACCGCAATATGCATGCGCATACTCTTGCAGCCCAACTGACTGTGAAGTTCTGAGAGAGAGTGGAAATATGATGTTGAAACAGCGAATGCTTTCAGCTTTTTACGGTGCTTTGCTGACCGTTTCGGCAACTATGTCAGCAACTATGGCCGTAGCCAATGAAAACTGGAAGCCTTACCCCAGTGATCTGTTCAAGCCTGACCTGACCGGAGACAACCTTGCCAAAGAGTGGCCCAATATCTCCAGGGCAACCCGTGATGCATTTCCAGAGGATCCCGCGCTTCAGGATGTGTGGCGTGTCCACTTTGAAGGTAACTTTGCTGATGCCAAAGCCAGAGGATTGGCCCTTGGAACACCTCAGGGTAAGTACGTGGCTTATCGTGCCCAGACCATCTATGCCATGTATATGACTCCCCAGCCTCCAGTTGGTGGAGAAGAAAGTGCGGAACGGACGGTTCTGTTAAAAGAAGCTGCCGATGAATTGAGAGCTCTGGTAGACGATATGGACAGTGGCAAGATTGAATCGTCACTGCAGATTCGTTTCTGGTTTGCTTATGCCATGGGGCGCTATGTTGAAATTATGAAGCCAACATGGGGCGTGTTGACCAAAAAGGCCAAAGTGAAGGAGATGCTCAAATATGCCAGCAATATTCCTCCAGCATCGGATATTCCAGCTTTCCACGCCTTTAGAGGTGGTGTATACGCTGCAATATATGATGACGGCTTCCTAGCCAGAACTACCTTCCGTGGTTACATTGAAAATTGTGAAGGCACCATTGTTGGCTATGAAGAGGGTTCTTTAAGCCAGTTTAAGTGTGCAGTTAAAGCATTAGGTGCAACACCTTTCCCTGAACTTTATAACAGCTATGCCAAAGCCTTGTTACAGCTGAACAGCAAGGCGTACCAGGATGAGGCTGAAACCTATAAGCAATATGCCACTGGAGCCAGCACTCCTCCTGGCGTGGATAATATGATTTTCAGTGCTGAAGACGCTATGGCTCGTAATGCCGCAAAAAAGCAGTAAAGCAGAAGGTTAAAGAGGAGCAGGTTTCAGGGAATAGTACGCCTAAGAGTTAACTATTCCCTGAAAAGGTTTATGAGTTGGCTTTCTGCAAAGCTACTTCATTTAAAAGTATTTTTACTGAGCGGAGCATTACTTGCTCCGCTTCCTTTCTTCCCGTCAAGCCTGCACGTTTAACTGTCTCTCCCCAGTTTTGGCATTGCAGTAATCTGGCAGTTAATACGATTAACTCCGCTTCTGATAATTTGTCTTTGTATAAAGGTAAAAGCTGACAGGTTAACTGAGACAGTTCGGGAAGAGTGGCATCGAAGGTTCTGTTTTCATTGCAGTAATCCTGAAGATTCTGAATCTCGAAATTTGTCAGACTTGGCTTCTGAGCAAATAGTGCGAGCAAAACCTGAGTCTCAAGATTGCTGAGTACATGATGGCTGAGTAGGGGGAGGGACTTTTGAAAACGAGCACAACAATTGTTATCCAATGCTTTGCCCAACGCTGAAAGCCCGGTAGTGACGATTACGCTATGGCAGCCACTGGCATTATTACGGGTACTGCCAATATGGGCTGGTCGCAAATTGCATTTGTTCCAGAAACCTAGGAGTTCAGGTGTTGCTCCAAAGCTACTCCCGAGAATATCAAAGCCCTGATCTGTCATGGCACTTTTCAGGCGATCCATCAGATGCTTGCCAAGTCCACTCCCCTGAACCGCAGGATGTACAGCAATCCGCATGACCCGGGCCATTTTCAAAGTAGGCGCTTCACAAAAACCACCATGTGCTGCCAAAGTTTGCGGCAATAAATGTCCCTGGGGACGTCTTTTTCCTGACCAAATTTGTGTGGACAGCTCCTGATCAAAACCACCTTCATGGCTGAGCAGTGAGGTGGCAATAATATTGCCATGTGAAGACAGGGTGGCAATGCTCAGATCTTCACGGTCAAGGAGCTGAACCAGATCGTCGGGGCGGGTCTGGTAATGAGCATTTACCAGCAAACCAAACAGCTCGTTCAGAGTCTGTTCATCATGGATAAGATCACTTCCAGTCTTCAAAGAAAACTGCGTATTTTGCAAAGATTTGGCTTCAACGAAATTATCCGGAGCAGGCTCTGCGTTAAGCATCAGAAGCTTCGCGATGAGCTCCTCCGCTGGATCATTGGCTGACCAGCGGATGGGAGTGCTAAGTTTGCAGCGTTGCCATTTAGGGGTGATTGCATCCAGCGTTTTACGAAAGCGTATGGCAAAGCCCCGCCCTGTACCTTCATAGCCATGAATTGTGCTGGCAAACACAATGCGGGAATACTTTTTCAACAGCTTCTCCAGAAGAGGCGCTGGGATAGCCGCCGCTTCATCCACCATAACCAGATTGGCTTCAGGTTGAGTGCTGGCCAGTTCATCGGGAGCTATAAATTGCAATTGACTATTGTCTGAGGTAATGGTGTTTTTATGAGCATCAGCACTCTCGGAAAGGCACTCGGCTGTATGGTGAAACACAGTGTCCGCTGTTTTGCGGGATGGGCCGGTAACCAGAATACGAACTTCATGATCCTGCATCAGTTGAGCGGCAGCTATTCCAAGGGCTGCTGATTTACCTCGGCCCCTATCTGCGGTGATAACCAGAGGGCGTCTTCGATGACCAGTTAGTACTCGTTTTATTGCAGTGATGGCCTGCTGTTGGTCAAAAGTAGCTGCTGGTGGTGTTGGCTGTTCGTGCTCTAAAAAAAGCTCTTTACTATCGAGTTGAATAGCACCGGAAATAAATGCGTTTTCAAAAAGAGTTGGCAGGTGACTCTCTTTTAGCAAGCGGGCAGTTCGCTTATGAAAAGGGGAGTCTCCTGGCCATTGAAACTCTGGGGGTAGAAGTAAAACCAGCAAACCGCCACCGTTCAGAGCGCCAGTAACAATGCCAAGGGCGTTTGCAGGAATGGTTTGGGTGAGATCAAGAATCAATCCATCAATAGATTGCCCAAGTAACTTGCTGGCTTTCTTCCATGGCAAAACCTCCAGTTCATTCCAACTCTGATCACTGAAAAAGAAAAAATCTTTTCTACAGTGTCTCTGAAGGTTGGTGATTTGTTCTGAAAGCCATGATTGGTTGCCTGAAAACAACAATGGCAGGCGGTGGTTATTCCGCTCTGCCGTATTCAGTGCATAGGCAAGAAAAGGGGCAAACTCGTTGAAATGATTATGGTTCATGCAGGTGTATCTGTTCCGGATACCGGCAGTGTATCAGTTTCTCCAGAACGATGGGGTCAGCAGAACCAGAACAGTAATAATCTCAAGGCGGCCCATCAGCATGCCGAAACTCAGCACCCATTTGGCGGCATCGGGAAGATTAATAAAGTTACCCGCCGGGCCTATCAGTTCACCAAAACCGGGGCCGACATTGCTGACCGCAGTAATTGAACCACTCATACTGGTGACCATATCCAGCCCCATAGCGGAAAGCAGAATGGTCATAATGGCAATCAACAGTGCATAGAAAAAACAGAAAGCCACCATGGAGCGAAGAATGTCGTTGGTGATTTCTACACCGTTGTAGCGATGAACCAGAAAAGCTCTCGGATGGCTGACCTGCTTCAGCTGCATAAGCAGCAACTTGAAGCCAATCTGGAAACGGAAGATTTTAATACCTCCCGCTGTAGACCCGGAACAGCCGCCCACAAACATCAGAAAGAAGAATACAGTTGTGGCTAATCCGCTCCAGGCACTGTAATCCGTCAGAGCATAGCCTGTGGTGGTCACTACAGATGTGGTGTTGAAGGCAACAAGTGTCAGGCTATAAAAGAAGTTCCAGTCGTTGGTCAAGGTTTGCCAGAGTGCCAGAGCAACCCACACAATAGCCATAAAACCAAGAAACGCCCGAACCTGACTGTCTTTAAACAGATCTTCTGAGTAGCCTTTGGTGCACTTCACAAACAGCACAAAAGGGAGACTGCCCAGAAGCATAAAGATAGTGCCATTCCAGTAAATCCAGGAATTAGTAAAGTGGCCCATGGAGGAATCTGAAGTGGAATAACCACCGGTGGAAAGAGTGGTCATGGAATGGTTGATCGCCTCAAAAAGAGTCATTCCCCCTAGCTTGTAACCAATAGCGCACAGCAAACTTAGGATGAGATAGGTGGCCACAACCCGTTTAGCGATGGAGCCGGAACGGGGCATACATTTATCCGACCAGTCTGAAGATTCGCTCTGGAACAGGCGCATACCACCGACTTTCAAAAACGGCAGAATGGCCACAGCCATTACAATAAAGCCTATCCCGCCAAGCCACTGCAGCAGTGAGCGCCACAGGAGAACGCCTTTATCAACCTGATCCAGTCCTGCCATAACTGTTGAGCCGGTTGTGGTGACTCCAGACATGGTTTCAAAAAAGGCGTCAGTGAAACTCATATCTTCAATCAGCACGAACGGCAGGGCACCGAAAGCACTGAGGGTGACCCAGCTCAGGTTGGTGAGAATAAAAATCTGGCGGGGATCAAGGCGGAACTGTGCTGTACGGGTTATCAAAACACACAGGCCACCGGCCAGAAATGTCCATATAGCCGATTCGAAGAAGGGCGCAGCATGAGGGCTGCCGAGTGTGAGGTCGCAAAGTGCCGGAACGAGCATCAGCAGGCCAAAGACCATGGTGAAAAGGCTGATGACATACAGGACCGGTTTAAGATTCATTGTTGAATTACTGCTTCATAGACAAGACCGCGTAGTTTCATTCAGCAGAAGACTGGTGTAATTACGGGTTTGTACGTGGTTTTGGTCGTTTCTGCCTTTGGAAATTACTGCTGCTCAAGCAGATCAATCAACGCTTGTCCGGCATTAGACAGTGTTCTGTCCCGATGATGAACATAGCCCAGGCTCCGGGTTATGGACATATTCTGCGGGGTGATGTCTATAACTTCTTCGGTGAGCATAGTGTGTGGCAAAACACTCCAGGCCAGCCCGATACTGACCATCATTTTCAGAGTTTCGAGGTAGTTGGACTCCATAACCACATCGAGCTTCAGCCCACTCTGGGCAAAGTGTTTATGGACAATAGAGCGGGTAAAGGTGTTGTGGCCGGGGAATACAGCCGGATGTTCGCTGATTGTTTCAAGGGTGGCATTGTCATATTGGGCGAGAGGGTGTGTACCGGACACCATGAAAATTAAGTTGTCTACCCAAATTTCTCTGGTAATAAACCGGTCGCTTTTCTGTTCCGGTGCAATGGTGATAATCCCAAGTTCAATCTCACCCCGCTGAACGCCTCCATAGGCCCACTCGGAATCTACAAAGCGAATATCCAGAGAAACATCCGGGTAGAGCTGGTTGAACTTTTGCAGAATCGGAGGCAGCCGGTGCAGGCCAATATGGTGACTGGTAGCAATACTTAACCGGCCACTGATTCTGCCAGAAAGGTTGGAGAGTGCCTGATGGGTGTCTTCTATATCCCGGAGAATATGACGTGCACGTTCGATCAGCAATTGGCCGGCCTCGGTCAGCATCACAGATCGGCCAACCCGGTCAAACAGGCGGACATTCAGCAGACTTTCCAAAGTTGCGATACGTTTGCTGATCGCTGGTTGCGTAAGGTGTAATTGTTCCCCGGCAAGAGAGAATGAACCTGTTTGCGCAACGGCCAGAAAGGCGGTCAGATTTTGGCTATCCATCTGTTTTTGATCATTGATTAACCCATTTTTCTTCGAACTCTATATCTATTCCTAATGGTTATCAAATAGATAAAAAATATGAATTTGTTTTATTTGTGAGGCTGGCATAGGATGCGGGTACAAAGAGAAAAATGATTGCCGTATCGCCGTTGAACCCGTCTACCTTGCGGGTTAGAGCAAAGCCTGAGGAGGAAGCTATGGCTGGAAAAACCCTCTATGACAAATTATGGGATGATCATCTGGTGATGAGCCGTGATGATGGCTCAGCTCTCCTTTATATAGACCGTCAGCTACTCCATGAAGTGACTTCTCCCCAGGCGTTTGAAGGCCTGCGTATGGCTGGCCGCAAACCGTGGCGTTTAAGTGCCAACCTGGCGACTCCCGATCATAACGTTCCTACAACCGTGAATGAG
Source organism: Parendozoicomonas sp. 2304DJ65-17 (assembly GCF_058148445.1). NCBI lineage: Bacteria > Pseudomonadati > Pseudomonadota > Gammaproteobacteria > Oceanospirillales > Endozoicomonadaceae > Parendozoicomonas > Parendozoicomonas sp. 2304DJ65-17. The sequence goes on along the minus strand of NZ_JBYVJV010000003.1, from coordinate 350,368 downwards.
CGGGAAGTGGGTATTGAAGGAATTGTGGATCCGGTTTCCAAGATTCAGGTTCAGACCCTGGACGATAACTGCGGTGAATTCGGCATTGTTCAATATGCCATGCAGGATATTCGTCAGGGTATCGTTCATGTGGTTGGCCCGGAGCAGGGCGCGACTCTGCCTGGTATGACCGTTGTGTGTGGTGACTCCCACACCGCTACCCACGGTGCTTTCGGTGCACTGGCCCATGGTATTGGAACCTCCGAAGTTGAACATGTTCTGGCTTCCCAGTGCCTGGTGGCCAAGAAAATGAAAAATATGCGGGTGCGTGTAGATGGCAAGTTGGGTCACGGTGTCACCGCCAAAGATATTGTTCTGGCTGTGATCGGTAAGATTGGCACTGCTGGTGGTACCGGTTGTGCCATTGAGTTTGCAGGCACAGCGATTGAAGCTCTGTCCATGGAAGGTCGTATGACCATCTGTAATATGGCGATTGAAGCCGGTGCCCGTGTTGGTCTGGTGGCCGTTGATAACACCACGATTGATTACGTGAAAGGTCGTCCGTTTGCGCCGGAAGGTATGGAGTGGGAAGCTGCAGTCAACTACTGGCATACACTGCATTCCGATGTGGATTCCGTTTTTGATTATGAGGTGATTCTCGACGGTGCGGATATCCAGCCACAGGTGACCTGGGGAACATCTCCGGAAATGGTTGCTCCGGTAGACGCCTTCGTTCCCGACCCGGAAGCCGAAGAAGATGCCACCAAGGCTGATGGTATTCGCCGTGCCTTGCAGTATATGGGGCTGGAAGCTGGTCAACCGCTGACATCCATTAAGCTGGATCGAGTATTTATTGGTTCCTGCACCAACTCCCGTATTGAAGATCTTCGCGCCGCTGCCGTGGTGGTGAAAGGCCGCAAGGTGGCTGAGTCTATCAAGCAAGCCATGGTTGTTCCCGGCTCTGGTCTGGTGAAGCAGCAGGCGGAAGAAGAAGGCTTGGACAAAATCTTTGTAGAAGCCGGTCTGGAATGGCGCGAGCCTGGTTGTTCCATGTGTTTGGCAATGAACGCAGACAAACTGGGTGAAGGTGAGCACTGTGCCTCTACCTCAAACCGGAACTTTGAAGGTCGCCAGGGCTTTGGTGGCCGTACTCATCTGGTGAGCCCGGCCATGGCCGCAGCCGCAGCGGTAACAGGGTACTTTATTGATGTTCGCGAGCTGGTGAAGGAGGAGCAGGCATAATGAAAGCATTAACTGTTCATAAAGGATTGGTTGCTCCCCTGGATCGGGCGAATGTCGATACCGACATGATTATTCCCAAGCAGTTCCTGAAATCCATTAAGCGCACCGGGTTTGGTAAAAACCTGTTTGATGAGCTGCGTTATCTGGATGTGGGGCAGGCGGATCAGGATTGCAGCGGCCGCCCGGTAAACCCTGATTTTATTCTGAATCAGCCACGTTATAAGGGTGTGTCTGTATTACTGGCTCGCCAGAACTTTGGTTGTGGTTCCAGTCGTGAACACGCTCCCTGGGCGCTGGATGATTTTGGTTTCCGTTGTGTTATCGCTCCCAGCTTTGCGGATATCTTTTATAACAACTGTTTCAAGAATGGTCTGTTACCCATTGTTCTTTCAGAAGAAAGTGTGGATGAACTGTTCCGTGAATGTGAAGAAGAAGGCTATAGCCTGACCATTGACCTTGAACGACAGGTTGTTGTTAAGCCGGACGCTAGTGAACTGGCTTTTGAGGTTGACCCATTCCGCAAAGAGTGCCTGCTCAATGGACTGGATGAAATTGGTCTGACCCTGAAAGAAGCTGATGCTATTAGCGCTTTCGAAAAGAAACACGAACAAAAATTCCCGTGGTTGTTCCGGGAACTGGCAAATTAAGAATTAATAACAGGCAATTCAGGCGGGCAGGTAACAACCAGTTCGCCTTCAGGAGTTAAACAAATGAAGAAAGTTCTGGTACTGCCCGGCGATGGCATTGGTCATGAAATCGTGGCTGAAGCCGTGCGCGTTCTTGATGCGGTAAAAGAAAAATTTGGTCTGGCGATTGAGACCGACAGTGCGCTGGTGGGTGGTTCTGCTATTGATGCCACTGGCGTTCCTCTGCCAGAGGAAACCCTGGTCAAAGCCAAAGAAGCCGATGCACTGTTGCTGGGTGCTGTTGGTGGTCCCAAATGGGATGATCTGGATATGGCTATTCGTCCAGAGAAAGGTTTGCTGGGCTTGCGCTCCAACCTGGAGCTGTTTGCCAATCTCCGCCCAGCCACTCTCTATCCGCAGTTGGCAGATGCCTCTTCTCTGAAGCCTGAGATTGTCAGCGGTCTGGATATCCTGATTGTTCGTGAACTGACCGGTGGCATTTACTTTGGTCAGCCTCGCGGCATCCGCACCTTGGAGAATGGTGAGCGCGAAGGTTTTAACACCTACGTTTACAGCGAATCTGAAATTGAGCGCATTGGTCGCGTAGCTTTTGAAGCGGCACAGAAGCGTGGTGGTAAGCTTTGTTCCGTTGATAAGCATAATGTTCTGGAAGTGACAGTGCTGTGGCGGGAAATTATGGACAAGCTGGCGCCGGAATATCCGGATGTTGAACTGTCTCATATGTATGTAGATAACGCGGCTATGCAACTGGTGCGTGCACCCAAACAGTTTGATGTGATGGTTACCGGCAATATGTTCGGGGATATTCTGTCTGACTGCGCTGCCATGCTGACTGGTTCCATCGGTATGCTGCCGTCCGCTTCTCTGGATGCCAATAACAAAGGTATGTACGAGCCGGTTCATGGTTCCGCCCCAGATATTGCCGGGCAGGATCTGGCTAACCCACTGGCAACGATTCTCTCTGTTGCCATGATGCTGCGTTATTCCCTGGGTGAGACTGAAGCTGCCGATGCCATTGAACAGGCGGTCAGCAAGGTTCTGGATGCAGGTATCCGTACCGGTGATATCTGGTCTGAAGGTTGTGAAAAGGTGGGCACCCGCGGCATGGGTGACGCCGTTGTTAATATGTTGAATAGCTAACGCTGAGAGGTTTTGGCCGTGAAAAAGGTAGGTTTAATCGGCTGGCGAGGCATGGTGGGTTCCGTGCTTATGCAGCGTATGGAGGAAGAGGGCGATTTTGCCCACATCGAGCCGGTATTTTTTACTACGTCTCAGGCTGGGCAGCCTGGTCCTGCACATCTGGTTGGTGGGGCCGCTGTACCGGCACTGAAAAGTGCTTACGATATTGATGAACTCTCTGATATGGAGATTATTATCTCCTGTCAGGGCGGTGACTTTACCGGTGAGGTTTATCCCAAACTGAGAGAGTCCGGCTGGAGTGGCTACTGGATTGATGCAGCTTCCAAACTGCGTATGGACGACAGCGCCGTTATTATTCTCGATCCAGTGAATCGTTCGGTGATTGATCAGGCTCTTGAGCAGGGCGTGAAGACCTATGTTGGCGGTAACTGTACTGTCAGCCTGATGCTGATGGGGCTGGGCGGCTTGTTCCGTGAAGGTTTGGTGGAGTGGACATCGGCCATGACTTATCAGGCTGCCAGTGGTGGCGGTGCTCGCCATATGCGTGAGCTAGTCAGTGGCATGGGCGTTATTCGTGATGCTGTAGCCGATGAACTGGCTGACCCAGCTTCAGCTATTTTGGATATTGATCGTAAAGTTGCTGACACCATTCGTACTGGCCTCGACACCACCGAGTTTGGCGCACCTCTGGCCGGAAGCCTGATTCCTTATATTGACTCTCAGCTGGCCAACGGTCAAAGCCGTGAAGAGTGGAAAGGGCAGGCAGAAACTAACAAGATTCTGGGTCGTGAAAGTAACCCTGTTCCCGTGGATGGTTTGTGTGTCAGGGTAGGGGCTATGCGTTGTCACTCTCAGGCACTGACTTTGAAATTGACAAGTGATGTGCCAATGGCTGATGTGGAGTCCATTCTGGGTGAAGCAAACGACTGGGTGCAGGTTGTGGCTAATGACCGTGATGACTCTATGCAGAAGCTGAGCCCCGCTGTTGTTAGTGGTGGATTGAATATTCCTGTTGGCCGCTTGCGGAAAATGAATATGGGGCCTGAGTACCTGTCTGCATTTACGGTAGGTGATCAGCTTTTATGGGGAGCAGCAGAGCCTCTGCGCAGAATGTTGAATATTGTTTTGGGTAAGCTCTAACCCATTAATTTCTCAAAATAGAATAAGCCCGATTAAGGCATCTTTAATCGGGTTTTTTTATATGTCGTATTCTGTATAATTTATAATATACAATCATATTAATTATCTTTGCATAATAAAACCTGAAACTCTGAGTTACACCGCTAATTCAAATGAAGCTAGGGCTAAACCTGCGCAGGTTTTTTGCCCCGGCCAGTACCAAAGCTAAAGCGTGACTTCTTTTCTTTGTATTTGGTGTCTTGTTTGTATTTTCTTGCGGCCTGAACCTCTTCGCCCACAAGCTCTTTCTCACCATCGTTCTTATAACCCATGGCGCCATTCCATAGCTGGACGATAAGCTGTAGTGTCATGGCAAAGGCCTGCGCATTAAATCGCCTGTCAGCGGTTAAGGATGGTTCTCCAATAATGCTCAGGTGATTCATATCGTGAACAGCCATGTTACGGCTGGCAGATGCAACACCGGCACCGGTGCGGTCCTTACCACTCTTACAGAAGCGAATCACAACAGGGTTGAGTTTTCTTCGTGGCGCAGGTGTTGTGTCATCAGTTTCGATTGGTTGGTGGGTTTTGGTGAAGGCGGTAACGGCAGGGTTATCGTCCCTTACAAGATTACATATCCTAGCCGGGAAGTTGGCAGCCTTAAAGGTATCGTATTCAGCCTTGTGGTGTTCTTCGGTCAGTATGATTGCCCGCCACTCATTGATTTCCCTGATGATTTTCTTTTCGTTCGGATGAGGGTGGCCATAAAGGCTTTGGAAATGATTTAGCCGTTCTCCGATCCAGCCTTCAATTTCATCTCCGGGGAATTCTGAACCTGTCATTTCCAGTACGGCATCACGGTTGTAGAAATCCGCGACTTCCCAGGGGCGGGTGACCGCACCATATTTCAAAGCTATGCTGTTACTTCCACAGTTGGTGACAGCCAGTTTAGGTTTGGTATAAATAGTTCTTACGATCTGGTTTTTATCTTTAAATGTGATTTTTGTTGGCTTTCCGTCGCTGCTTATAAGGCTCTTGAAGGCCTCGCATGTTGTGACATGCATATTCAGCTCATCATCATGAATGCCTGTGTAACTGCGAATTTTGTCGGTTGTCAGATAGCTTTCCAGTAGAACCTCAATGTCAGCAGCCTGATCTTCCGAGCCGCAGAAAGCTTCAAGTGCTTCGGCGTCGCCTTCAAAGTCCTGCAGTAAGCCTGCCGCAATTTCCTGCCTGGCTCGCTCTTGTGCCCCTCTAAACTGTGTTTCAGGGTCTTCAACCATATAGGGGGTTGGTACAGCAGAGCGTATGCAGGTATCAATAGGCTCATTTGTAGTTACAGAGCGCACCCGATGAGCAAGTGCATTGCAAGGCTTGTCTGTTACGTATTGGGCTGTTGAAGGAACTCCCCCTTTGCGCCCAAGCATGCTTTCTACAGTTTGAACATCAATGGTATATAGCTTTGTTTCCAGACCGTTCCTAACCGGTACAAGCATGGCCGTTGGTTCCCAGCCATGCTCGGAGCGCCATTGCTCGAACGCGAACTCCAAATCATCTTTAATTCCCAGTTTTCCACCAAGTTCTTTACACTTGCTTTCCAGTTTTCTCAGGTCGTAGATAATATTTGGCCGTATATCTCCTCCCTTTAACTGAGTCAGTGCCTCCAGGTGTTCATTAATGAATTTCAGGAGTTTCTCTTTATCTTTTTTGGAGCTCTTGGGAAATCTGCAGGACTCTACTAACTCTTTAGCGGGTTCAAGAACACTGCGTGCGCCAGCAATGTAATTGCTTTCAACCCTGTAATCCATAGCCCGCAACTGGTGTAGAAGTTGAATTTCACCCCCTAGTTTTTGTTCTATAGCTTGTAAGTCTCGCTTCAGGCTATGAGTGAAATCGTTGCTGGTTTCAGTCGGGGTAAACATTCTGGTGATTCTTGCAATTTGGCTTTGATGGGCCAGCAGCTTGACTTGCAGTGAGTCATGAGCTGCTTTTTCTCTCTCAGGATCACCGCAGTGAATCTCTTCGAAATATTGGGTTCTCAATGTTTCGATAATAAACGGGAGTATGGAGCGGAGTTCTGCCCAGGCCATTTTGGCTTGGATGTCTTCTGTGCTTTTAGCTTCCTTGGGTGTGGCAAGTGTAGTGATTACCACAGGAGCGTTTGGGTTTTTATTTTTTGCCTGTGTCTTTCGCCAATTATCCAAATTGGGTAGAAGTTGGCAGGCTAAAGGTTTTGATCTGACCACATCTTGAAGAATGTTAAAGGCTTCTGCTTCTGGGGCATCTTCGTTGATTAACGGCTCAATGTGTTCCAGCATTGATTCTTGGAGAAACTCAACCTCTAGTGGAGAAAGGTCTGTAATAACAGCTCCGGTAGCGGCTTGGAAAATCTGTGCACCCATGCTTGATGGGTTTTTCAGGTCGGTCCACTCCTTAAACTTATCTCTGTTATCGCTTCTGAGCTTTTTGACCTGCTTGATACGATCCTTGCGAGATATTGTGGTTTTATCCACCGGCCCGGCAGCCTCGCTACTCTCTGAGGAGGAAATTGAAGGCAGGTGGCGACGTGAAGCAATAAATGCAACCGCACGGCTTACCAGACCATCTCTGTGAGCTTTTTCTACCCGCATCGTTTCTGGAGAAGGGGGCTGTGATAAGCGGGTTTCCGATGAAGATTCGGTGACTTCCGACCCACCGAAACTCCCTGATCTTTGGCTGACCGAGTCTGACTCGGAGCCGCTGGAATGTCTAAGTGGTCTTCTGGGAGCTTCCGGGCCGCGAGTTGCCATGATTTTTTACTCAATAGCGATATTGTATTAGCTATCGGCAGAAAACTGGCAGCCTTTCTCTTCTTTCGGGTTTTGCAAAGGCTTCGGTCTCCCTATACAGTTGCGCCAGTTTTCCTGTTTAAAGCTTATTATTTATGTCTGATACACCTCTCGCTCTGGTCGGAGCAGATACCTTTGTCGGTGAATCCGTTCTTTCCATGCTCGGAGCTTTAGAGCTGACACCTGAAAAGGTGGTAGCAATCGCGTCAGAGCCTGATGCGGAAACAACGGTCAGCATGGGTAGTCATAGCCTGCCTGTTCAGGCGCTGACTGAAACTCAGTTTCAGGGTGGGCAAATCGTTATCTGTGCCGGTGATGCTGAGCTGGCGGAAGCTGCAATTAATATGGCTGGTTCTGCCGGAGCGATGGTTCTTGATGCGACTTCCTTTAGCCGCAGTCAGGATTATGTGTCCCTGGTACACCCGGATGTAAACCCTGAAGCGCTGATGACCCTCCAGCAAAATGGTGTTGTAGCCATTCCTGGTGATATTGCTATGGCTGTGGCTCCTGTGTTGCGGGCATTACGCCAGCTGGGAGATATTGGCCGGGTAGATATGTCCTGCTGCCTGTCAGTGAGCAGTGCTGGTAAGGATGGTGTGAGTGAGTTGGCGGCACAAACCAGCCGTCTGCTGAATGGTTTGCCAGCAGAACATTCTGCGTTTTCTGAGCAGGTTGCCTTTAATGTTCTGCCATCCCTGAATGGAAATTGTGGCGATGCGACGACAGCTGCCCATGAACTGGTTACCTTATCTGGACATGAAGGCTTGCCTGTTCATGTCAGCAGTATGGTAGGTTCCGTTTTTTATGGGCAGGCTATTCATCTGTCTGTATCCCTGGATTGGGCCGTTGGCGTCAGCGAAGTTTGGGAGGCTCTCGAGGGTATTCCGTCAGTTAAAGTTGCTGCAGATCCTGAAGAGGCATTTACACCAGTCTCTCTGGTCGGTGCTGATGATGAGCAGCGTCGTCTGATTCACATTTGCGGGCTTGGGTCATCAGAGGCCCAGGAAAATGTTCTGAATATGTGGATTGTGTCTGATAATGCCCGTTCCGGAAGTGCTTCAGGAGCCGTACAACTCTATCAGTGGTTGATTACAGAGTTTCTGCAGTGATAACTTAACATGTAATTATAATTAGTGGGTGCTGTCCCAATACGACGGCACCCTTGTATCCGCAGTGTGACACTGAAGCAGTGTCCGGATAGCTAAAGATCAGCGCAGGGCTATCTGTATAATGCAATGGTTCTGACGGTAGTATTTTTTTCTGCTTCCGCCTGATTCGTACCGCGCAAATAAAAAGAAAGGATAGAGGATATATGTTACGTAAGCTCGCCGCAGCCATTGCCATAGCTGGTAGCGTAACTGGTACGCTTGGAACCAGCGCCGCTTATGGGCTTGGTCTCGGTGATATCCGACTTAACTCTGCATTGAATCAGCCTCTTGATGCAGAAATTGAACTTGTTCAGGTACGGGATCTGACTCAGGGGGAAGTCTTGCCTAGTATGGCAACCCGTGAAGACTTTGAGCGTGCAGGTGTTGAACGCCCTTACTTTCTATCGGAACTACGATTTAGAACCATAAAGAGAGAAGACGGCACGGCCTATGTACGGGTGACCAGTCGCAAGCCTGTCGTTGAACCTTACCTTAACTTTTTGATGGAAGTTCACTGGCCGGATGGCCGGTTGTTGCGGGAATACACACTTCTCCTTGACCCTCCATCCTTTAGTAATGAGGTTGTCGCTGCCTCAGCCACTCCCAAAGCCATTAATGTTCCAAAGCCAGTGCCAGCCCCTGCTCCGGTAAAGCCGGTGAAGCGGCCGGTTGTTACAGCACCAGTTTCTGGAAGTGCTGTACCAACTTCTTCTCCTGAGAACAGCAGATCCCCTGAAACTTATCGGGTCAAACAAGGTGATACTCTCTGGGAAGTTGCTTTACGCACCCGTCCAGGTCGGGATGTTACGCCTGTTCGAATGATGGCAGCACTACAGTCTGAAAACCCTTCCGCGTTTATCAATGGCAACATTAATCTGCTGAAACAGGGCTCTCTGCTGAGTATTCCTGACCGGGCAGCTATTGATGCTCTCGATGGTGCGACAGCAAACCGTACGGTCACTGAGCAGAATCGTCAGTGGCAGCAAGGTTCGGGAAGGGTACAGGTTGATGCTACCCGTAAAACCGAGGTGGTGGAAACCGCTCGCGGAACTATCGAACAGGATCGTCTGAATATCGTAACCGCCGGGGTTCAAAACTCAGCAGAAGACGCCTCTGACCAGGGTGGTGGCCAGAACGCTGTGGCTACCCGCGCGCTTGAAACTGCAATCTCTGTTAATCAGGAACAGCTGGATACCCTGACCAGGGAAAATACTGACCTGAAAGACCGTCTCAAGGAGCTGGAAGGTCAGATTAAATCTCTCGAAAAGCTGGTTGTTCTCAAAAATGATGAGCTGACGGCTGTCCAGCTTCTGGATCAGCAGGTGCAGGCTGCCCAGCAACAAGCAGCAGTACAGCCAGAGCTCGAAGAAGAGATTGACTACAACTATTACGAAGTTGAAGAGCTCGATAAATCTACCAGTGGGAATGTTGCACCTCCTGTAACTCCAGCTGGAGGGAATTCTTCTCCCAGCCCGGCCCAGGTCGACCCGGTTGAGTCAGCATTTGGTGGTGCGCCAGTTGCGGACCCTGAACCAGATCTCATGTCACCTGAAGGTCTGATGAATCTTGTTATGAAGAATCAGATGTATCTGGCAGCCGGTGGCGGTGCTCTGGTTCTGATTCTTGCGGCTGTGGCACTGCTGGCTCGACGTCGTAGACAGCAGGCAGAAGATGAAGACGAAGAAATGGTTTCCGAGTCTGCTTCCGATGATCTGGAAGATTTGCCAGAGGTAGAAGATATCTTTGCTTCTCAGGATTCTGAGCAGAAGGAATCTACATCTGAAGAGTCTGCAGAAACTCCTGACCTTGATATCGATAAGGAACTGTTTGATGAGCCTGCCAGTGAGCAGGCTCAGTCTGCCGATCCACTGGGTGAAGCGGATATTTATATTGCTTACGGTCGCCTCGAACAGGCGACCGAGTTGCTGTCCACTGCGATCTCTGGGTCTCCGCAAAGGGCTGATCTGCGCATTAAGCTGATGGAAGTTATGGCAGATAGCCAGAACGTTCAGGGCTTCCTTGAGCAGGAAAAGGCGCTGGAAAATATGGGAAGCAGTGAAGGGCTTAACCGGGCCAGTGAACTGCGTACCCGTTTCCCTGCCGGAGCCCTAGAGCCAGCAACCTCTGAACCCGAACCTGTTCAGGCTGCAGCTGAGACTGTCGCAGCAGAAGAGCCAGTTCCGGCGCAAAAAGTAGAAGATGAAGCTCCCGATGTTGATGACTTTGATCTCGACCTTGGTGGCGAAGAGTTCGATACCGGGTTGGAATTTGATCTGGATGATTTTGATGGCGCAGCCGATGCTGGCCAGCAACCTGAGCCAGTAGTTGAAAGCGAGCCTGAGCAAGTCTCTGATGCAGTTGCAGAAGTTGAAACAGCTCCTGGAGAAAGTGCAGGCGAAGCGGGCTTGGAAGATTTTGATCTGGACTTCGACTCTCTTGATACTGACGAAACTCCAGAAGGCGCTGAAAAGCAGGAAGAGTTACCTGAGCTTCAGGATCTTGAACTGGATGCTGGTCTCGACTTCGAAGAAGTGGAAGTTGCACAGCCTGAAGTTGAAGAGGTGATAGCTGAAACTGAAAGCGAACCAACTCTGGAAATCGAAGATGAATTATCTCTCGATGATATAGCGCTGGAAGAAACGCCAGTTGAGGAAGCAGCAGCTCCAGCTTCTCAACCAGCTGAAGATCTGGACTTCGATACTGAGCTTGAGCAGCTGGATGCTGAGCTTGCAGACCTTTCTGCAGACTTTGATCTTGATGATGCCGCTGTTAAAGAAGGTATGGCGCCTGAATCGACTTCCGGTGAGTCTTCTCAGCCTGAAGAGTCAGCGATTCATCCAGAAGTGAAGGAAGAGGCAGCTGTTAATCAGGCAACAACTGATGCTGTTTCTGAACAGCTTGATGCTGCGCTGGCGGGAATTACTGATTCCGATGCTGCCGGTGATCTGGGTCAGATGGAAGATGAGTTCTCCTTCCTTGACGATACCGATGAAACAGCAACCAAGCTTGATCTGGCCCGCGCTTATATGGAAATGGGCGATGAAGAAGGTGCCAAGGATATTCTGGATGAAGTTGTTCGAGAGGGAAGTGATGCCCAGCAGGAAGAAGCGAAAGGGTTGATTGAGAAGATCGGCAGCTAATTCTCTTTCCTGTCAGAAAAAGGCTGGTATATGATACCGGCCTTTTTTATGTCTGTTCGTTCACGCCTCAGGCGTTGGATGAACAGCTTATTAGGTGAAAGACCGTTGAGTGAAACACCAGAGAATGAAGTAATGGTAGACACCGGTGTCTCTGATGAAGCTGCTCCAGAGACGTACCGGTTTGCTGCCTGTGTCGAATATGATGGTTCAGCCTACCATGGTTGGCAATCGCTGAAGAGTGGCCTGCCTACCATTCAGGCTGCGGTTGAAAAAGCCATTGGCAAGGTTGCCAATCATACGGTGTCTGTTGTCTGTGCCGGGAGAACTGATGCCGGTGTTCATGGTAGTCGGCAGATTATCCATTTTGATACCACCGCTGTGCGCAGTGAGCGTGGCTGGGTTTATGGTTCCAACACCAATTTGCCAGACTCCATAGCTGTGCGTTGGGTCAAACCCGTCTCAAAAGATTTCCATGCCAGGTTTTCAGCACTGGCAAGACGATACCGCTACGTGATATACAATAACCCTATCCGGCCAGCACATCTTAGCCGGGGGCTTACCTGGAACTACCGTCCACTTGATATTGAGAGAATGCGGGCTGCGGCAGCACATCTTGTCGGTCAGCATGACTTTACCTCCTATCGTGCGGTGCAGTGCCAGGCCAAGAACCCGGTAAGAACAATCGAGCATCTGCAGCTGCACCGATTTGGTGATTTGATCGTAATGGATGTAAAAGCGAATGCCTTCTTGCATCATATGATCCGCAATATTGCCGGTGTACTCATGGCGATAGGTTCCGGGAAACGTGAACCAGATTGGGCGAAAGATGTGTTAGAAGCCCTGGACCGCAGCGCAGGCGGAGTGACGGCACCACCATGGGGGCTGTACTTTGTCGATGTTGTGTATCCTGAAGAATTCGATTTACCAGAAGAGCCTTTAGGGCCTTCCTTTGTTGGACCACTGCTGGTTTAACTCACCAGCAGGGACTGCTAAAAGCAAAAGGGTGGAGTGGTTTTAATGTTGTTTGATAGCAGTTCTGACAACCGAGTGCACGTTAAAATCTGTGGCTTGCGTGAACCTGCACATGCTGTTGTTGCTGCGGAATGTGGTGCTGACGCTGTGGGTTTCATGTTTTATCAGCCCAGCCCACGAAACCTTACCCTTGATGAAGGCAGACTACTGTCGTCTGCGGTTGCCGGACAGGTAACCCGTACAGGCGTGTTTGTAAATCCTGAGCCACAATTCCTGGAAGAGGTTTTGCGAACAGTTGAGCTTGATGCCCTGCAGTTTCATGGTGATGAATCCAATGATTTTTGCCAGCGTTGGGGGCTGCCGTGGATTAAAGCCGTTCGGGTGCGGGATGACAGTGATGTCGCCTCAGAACTGGAACAATGGCCACAAGCCTCGGCATTTCTGCTGGATTCCTACACTCCGGGTGTTTATGGTGGCACCGGAGAAGCCTTTGACTGGGATCGCTTTCCTAAGCATCTTAAGCAACCTTTAATTTTGGCGGGAGGGCTCTCTCCTGCCAACGTGGCAGACGCAATTGCCACTGTTCAGCCCTGGGCTATCGATGTTTCGAGCGGCGTTGAAAGTTCCCGGGGGAAAAAAGATGAAACTCTCATTCGGGAGTTTATGGAAGAGGTCAACAATGTCCGATAGAGATAACGGGACAATGAAAAATGGCGGGCAGCCTTACTGCCAGCCTGACGCGCGCGGCTATTTTGGAGATTTCGGTGGTCAGTTTATTCCCGAAACCCTGATGCCCGCAGTTCAGGAACTCAGCGAAGCTTTTAATAAGTACGTTGCTGATCCTGAATTTATGGAAGAATTTGACCGGGATCTGGCCCACTATGTTGGTCGCCCATCCCCTCTCTATCATGCTGAACGATGGTCCCGTATGCTCGGCGGTGCCCAAGTTTATCTTAAGCGTGAAGACCTCAACCATACAGGTGCTCACAAAATTAACCATGCTGTTGGTCAGATTCTGCTGGCCAAGCGTATGGGCAAAACCCGCATTATTGCTGAAACCGGAGCCGGTCAGCATGGTGTGGCCACGGCAACAGTTTGTGCCCGTTTAGGATTGGAGTGTGTTGTGTATATGGGAGCGAAAGACGTTGAGCGTCAGTCTGCCAACGTATATCGCATGAAACTGTTGGGTGCCAAAGTTGTACCAGTGACTAATGGTTCTCAGACCCTGAAAGACTCCATCAACGCCACCCTCCGTGACTGGGTGACCAACGTAGATAATACTTTCTACCTGCTGGGTACAGTGTGTGGTCCGCACCCTTATCCGCAGATGGTGCGCACATTTCAGAGCATTATTGGCCGTGAAGCCCGTCGCCAGATTCTGGATATGACCGGAAAACTTCCTGACGCTCTTGTCGCCTGCGTAGGTGGTGGTTCCAATGCCATGGGGCTGTTCAGCGAATTTATTGATGATAAAGACGTGAAGATTTACGGTGTGGAAGCCGGTGGTCTTGGTGTGGAATCCGGCAAGCATGCGGCGCGCTTCAGTGATGGCCGTAAGGGTGTTTTGCAGGGTAACCGTACTCACATTATGTGTGATGACGCAGGCCAGATTATTGAAAGCCATTCCGTATCGGCTGGCCTGGATTATCCGGGAGTTGGTCCTGAGCATGCATGGTTGCATGAAATTGGCCGGGCTGAATACCCATATGCCACAGATGATGAAGCCCTGCAGGCATTCCATGATCTGACTCTTTATGAGGGTATTATTCCCGCGCTGGAAAGCAGCCATGCTCTGGCTTATGTCACCAAGCTGGCTCCCACCATGTCTCCGGATCAGAGCATTATTGTGAATCTGTCCGGTCGTGGTGATAAGGATATGCATACTGTTGCTGCCATTGACGGCATTACTTTGTAAGGAGGCTGACAATGACGGCAATACAAACAACTCCGGAGACCAAGCGAATTGCAGCCTGTTTCTCCCGATTGGAGAGTGAAGGGCGCAAGGGTTTGATCCCTTATGTAACAGCCGGTGATCCTGGTCCTGAAGCCACTGTGCCGCTGCTTCACTCCATGGTAGAAGCTGGCGCGGACATTATAGAATTGGGTATTCCTTTCTCTGACCCTGTTGCTGATGGGCCAGTGATTGAGCTGGCTCACCAGCGCGCTGTGTCACATGGCGTTACACTTGCTGACGTTCTGTCAATGGTCGCGGAGTTCAGGAAAAAGGATAATGTAACTCCGATTGCCCTGATGGGATATTTGAATCCTATTGAAATCATGGGCTATGAGACATTTGCCCGCAGAGCGGCAGAAGCCGGTGTTGATGCATTACTGGCGGTGGATATTCCGCCGGAAGATGCAAAAACACTGTTGGACCCTCTGTATAAGGAAGGACTGGAAACAGTCTTCCTGGTATCGCCAAATACTGTGGATGAGCGTATTCAGAACATCTGCTCAGTGGCTGGCGGATACATATACTACGTGTCACTCAAGGGAGTGACAGGGGCCGGAAACCTCGATACCGACGAGGTACAGAGCCGTGTTGAACATATCAAGACGTTCACGGATCTGCCGGTGTGTGTTGGATTTGGTATACGTGACGGTGCATCTGCAGCTGCTATCAGCAAAACAGCGGATGCGGTCATTGTGGGAACTGCGCTGGTGAAAGAGCTGGCGGCCCATGAAGACCTCGCTGCCGGGCGGGCTGCTGTTGCAGCTTGCTTAACCGAAATGCGAACCGCCATGGATCAGTAACTCTTTTCCCTGATCAGCCTTTTTCGGGCACGGGAAAGGTTGGTTGGGGGATTAACTCGAATGTGCAACTGGAAAGCGTCATGAGTGGCAGTTGGCTGGATAAACTTGTTCCTTCACTGTCCCGGTCTACTAAACCGGGGAAAAGCAGTGTTCCGGAAGGACTCTGGAAGAAATGCGTTAAGTGTGAGTCGGTTCTTTATCGTCCCGAACTTGAACGTAATCAGGATGTCTGCCCGAAATGTGAACACCACATGCGTGTACCTGCCCGTCAGCGCCTGGAGCGGCTGCTGGAGGAAGAGGGCCGGGAAGAGATGTTTACCGAACTTGAGCCAGTAGACCGGCTGAAGTTTAAAGACAGTAAAAAGTATCGTGATCGTCTGAGTCAGGCTCAAAAGGCCACTGGCGAGAAGGATGCTTTGGTATGCATGCGCGGCAATATTGAAGATATCGAAATTGTTGCTGTGGCTTTTGAATTTGCCTTTATGGGCGGTTCAATGGGAACCATTGTGGGTGAGAAGTTTGTTCGCGCTGGTGAGTACTGCCTCGAACATCGCATTCCTCTGGTTTGCTTCTCTGCCAGTGGTGGTGCCCGTATGCAGGAAGCTTTGTTCTCCCTGATGCAGATGGCCCGAACCAGTGCTGTGCTTGAGCGTTTAAAGCAAGCCGGAATTCCCTACATCTCAGTTTTGACTGACCCTGTTTACGGTGGTGTTTCTGCCAGTCTCGCCATGTTGGGTGACCTGAATATTGGCGAGCCTCGTGCGCTGGTCGGTTTTGCCGGCCCCCGTGTTATCGAACAGACTGTTCGTGAAAAACTGCCGGAAGGCTTCCAGCGCAGTGAGTTTCTTCTGGAACATGGTCAGGTGGATATGATTGTTCATCGCCATAAGCTGAAGGCGACACTAGCACGTAGCCTGCGTCGTATGATTGGGCATCTTCATCCTGAAGTTGAGGAGCCGGTTGCGCTGTCAGAAGAACCTGATAGTGATTTCGATGAGACCGAAATTCCGTCTTGATGTTTTACCAATTATCAGTGAAGGCTACAGAACCTGTTGCAGCTTTCACTGATAATTGCTTGAAATAATTGCGCTTTCACTGTACTTAATGGTTGAATTTTCTAACCGGTCAGCAATGCAGTGATGAACGCCTTCTCCACATCTTTTCCGGACAATCCCAACAGCCTTTCTTCCTGGCTGGGCTTTTTAGAAGCCCGACGTCCCGAGCATGAAATGGTGCTTGGCCTTGAGCGTGCCGACCGTGCGGCCAAAAAACTTCTTCCTGCATCGTTTTACTCTGACAACCGCCCGGTAAAAGTTATTACTGTGGCTGGCACAAATGGCAAAGGCAGTACCGTTGCTACTTTGGCCTCTGTGCTGAAATCTGCCGGCATTCGCGCCGGAGCATGGACCTCTCCTCATCTGGAAGTTTTCAATGAGCGCATCTGTGTTGATGGCGAAATGGTGGCGGATCAGGCGATCTGTGATTCCTTTTCCCGTATAGAAAAACTGCGTGGTGAGGACTTCCTTAGTTACTTTGAGTTTGGCGCACTGGCGGCACTGGATATTTTCGTTCGGGAACAGGTGGACGTTATTCTGCTTGAAGTGGGGCTGGGTGGCAGGCTCGACGCCGTTAATATTGTTGATGCGGATGTTTCCATCGTGACCACTGTCGATCTCGACCACCAAGCATGGCTGGGAGACACCATCGAAAAAATAGCCCGTGAGAAGGCGGGAATATTCCGCTCTGGCAGGCCAGCGATTTGTGGTGAGGCACAGCCTGCGAATTCCCTGTTGGAACATATTAAAAACATTCAAGCTATTGAACTCCGGGAATCTCAGGTTTTTCAGGTTTCCATTGCAGATGATGTTATGAGCTTTCATGGCCAATGCGAAGGTGGAAGTCAGAGAACGATAGAAAACCTGCCTGTACCTTCTTTGCCATTAACCAGTGTGGTCTGTGCGTTGCAGGCACTGATCTGGCTGTTCCCGGATTTAACTGATGACTGTATCCGTAAAGGTTTGGCGGAAGCTCAACTGGCCGGACGCTGCCAGATGGTGAAGACAACTAATCATCAGGGTGAGCCGGTCACTGTCATGCTTGATGTTGCCCATAATCCTCAGGCTGCACGTTTTCTTGCTGAACGGGTTAAAGCTTTAGGTGAAAGTGCACCAGTGGCTGTTCTGGGAATGCTGGACGACAAGGATATGAGCGGCGTGCTGGAGCCACTGAAAGGATGTTTTCGCCAGTGGTATACGGCAACAGTTGGCTATGCTGCCAGGGCCCGTACAGGTGTGGACCTAGCGGATGAACTGGTTCGCCTTGGTGAATCTGTTACCAGCTATGGGGGCGTTGAGGCTGCTTTGAGCACAGCTCTTGAGAGTTCACAGGCTGGTGATCATATTGTTGTGCTGGGGTCATTCCACACGGTTGGAGAATCTCTCTCATTTTTGCGCGGCCGGGCATAACTGCTCTCAGAAATTATGTCTGAGAATCATGGATAATCGACAGTCTGCCATCTGGCCGGTTAGTATCTGTTTATATTTGTTTTATGGGGTTCATTCGGCTGATGTCTGCAAAGCCTTCGAAAGAGGGCGTTTTAGCAAAGCAGCCGGGGAACAAGGAATGCCAATATGGATCATAAGCGCAAACAGCGCCTGACCGGTGCACTGGTTCTGGTCGCTTCAATTGTTATTCTTTACCCGCTGCTGTTCAGTGGTGGGTTTGAAGATGAGGATATGGTTCTGACAATACCTGAGCCACCAGAGGCTCCGGAAATTCCCAAATATGTCGAGCGACTTGATATCCCTATGGAAGTACCGCCGGAACCGGCTGATTTTTCTCCGGCACCACCAGCCGCTCCGGAAGAAAGGCCTTCTCTGGATAAAGAGCAGTTGCCTGTCAGCTGGAGCCTCCAGCTGGCCGCATTCTCAAAGCAGCTGAATGCTGTACAGCTTCAGGACCGGCTAAGAACCGATGGTTTTCACGCCTATACCCGTGAATCCAAAGGCTCCAAGGGGCGTACCTTGTACAGGGTTTACGTAGGACCAGATCTTCGTAAAGAAAAGATACTGGAACTGCGAAATAATATTGAGAAGGATTACAGTCTGAAAGGAATGGTAGTGAGATTTGTACCCTGAATACATATTCAGAAAACAAGAGCCTGACTATAGTACGGGAATACTGTTAGAATTCCCGCCCGAATACTGACCTTATGTGAACAGAAGCGAGTTTTGCGATTTCATGAACTTGATCTGGGTTGACTGGGCCATAGTGGCTGTTGTTGTGATCTCCGCACTGATCAGCCTGTCCCGTGGTTTTTTTAAAGAAGTATTGTCTCTGGTTACCTGGGTAGCCGCTGTCGTTATTGCCTGGCTGTTCAGTGGCAGCCTGGCGCTGATGTTTGAAGAATACATTTCTACTCCCTCGTTACGAACCATTGCCGCTGCCGGTCTGTTATTTGTTGCCACGTTATTAACCGGCGGCATTATTAATACCGTTATCGGTAAACTTGTTGAAGTAACCGGGTTATCAGGAACTGACCGTGCCCTGGGCATGGTTTTTGGTGCCCTGCGTGGGGTTCTGCTGGTGACTATGCTGGTTGGCATTGCTGAGTATATGCCGGTGCAGCAGGATAACTGGTGGGCAACGTCCACACTTGTTCCACATTTTGAAATTGTCTCTGAATGGGTAAAAGGTCTGGCCATGGATACTCTGGCTCCGCTGTTTGTCCGTTAAGGCAACAGCCCTATAAACTCATATCCAGAAGGTTTCGTCGCTGGGGTGCAGCACCCACTGTACCCCGATTAAGAAAAAGCAATCCTGGACTGGAATTGCTGACTATATGAGGTATATGGACGCATGTGTGGTATTGTCGGGATTTCTGCAGCTAGCCCGATTAATCAGGTGCTCTATGATGCACTGACGGTTTTGCAGCACAGGGGCCAGGATGCAGCGGGGATGATGACCTGCCATGAAGGGCGGTTTCATCTTCGCAAGGATAATGGTCTGGTCAGGGATGTGTTTCACACGCGTCACATGAAACTCCTCCAGGGCAATATCGGGATTGGCCACGTGCGCTATCCCACAGCAGGCAGTTCCAGCTCTGCTGAAGCCCAGCCTTTCTTCGTAAACTCACCTTATGGCATCGCTCTCGCCCATAACGGAAACCTCACCAACGCTCAGGACATTAAAGAAGAGATGTATCGCACCCAGCTGCGGCATATCAACACCAGTTCTGACTCTGAAATCCTGCTGAATGTTTTTGCCCATGAACTTCATGAACAGGGGCAGTTGCAGCCACAGCCAGAGCATTTCTTTACCGCGATAAGCCGGGTGTTACAGAGATGCCAGGGCGGTTATGCAGTCGTGGCACTGGTGAATGGTCATGGGCTGGTTGGTTTCCGCGATCCTCATGGTATTCGCCCGTTGATTTATGGTCGCCGTGAAACGCCGGAAGGTCCGGAGTTTATGATTGCCTCTGAATCCGTGGCCCTGAGCGCACTGGGTTTCGAACCTGTGCGGGATATTCTGCCCGGTGAAGCCATTCTGATTTCTCCCGAAGGTGAAGTTCACACCCAGATGTGCACGGAAACCAGTCAATTGACCCCCTGTATTTTTGAGTATGTGTACTTTGCCCGCCCGGATTCTATTATCGATGGGGTTTCCGTGTATAAGTCCCGTCTGCGTATGGGGCAGAAGCTAGCAGAGAAGGTGCTCAAGGAATGGCCTGACCATGATATTGATGTGGTAATGCCGATTCCGGACAGTAGCCGCCCGGCCGCAATGGAAATGGCAAAATATCTGGGTGTGAATTACCGAGAAGGTTTTGTGAAAAACCGCTACATCGGTCGCACCTTTATTATGCCCGGCCAGACAGAACGTAAGAAATCAGTTAAGCAAAAGCTCAACGCCATTGCTCTGGAATTCAAAGGCAAGAATGTGATGCTGGTTGACGATTCCATTGTTCGTGGTACCACATGCAGCCAGATTATTGAGATGGCGCGGGAAGCGGGGGCGAAGAATGTTTACTTCAGTTCTGCGGCTCCGGAAGTGCGTCATCCCAACGTTTACGGCATTGATATGCCTGTTGCTCATGAACTGATTGCTCATGGCCGGACTGTGCCTGAAATCGCCGAATTGATTGGTGCTGATAAGCTGTTCTATCAGGAACTCCATGATTTGGTGGAATCTGTTCAAGTGGGTAATCCGACGATCAAAGAGTTTGACTGTGCTGTCTTTGATGGCAAGTATCTGGCCGGGGATGTCGATGAGGCTTATTTGAACCAGCTGGCTATGTCCCGCAATGATGCTGCGAAAACCGCCAGTTCCAAAGATGATTCTGTGATTGATGTTTATAACCAGACAGCTTGATCAGTGCTCTTTTAAATAATTATTTTTTCGTGTGTTAATGTGCAGCATCAGAGATACTGATGCTGCATTTTTGTATAGAGATAACCAGAATGAAAAACCGGCAAGAGCTACCTGAATCTGCTTCCTTTGAAACCCTGTCTGTTCGTGCCGGAACTGTGCGCTCACCTGAACGGGAACACAGTGAAGCGATTTACCTGACCTCCAGCTTCACCTATGAATCTGCTGCTCAGGCCGCAGCAGTTTTCGCCGGGGATGAAGAGGGTAATGTCTATTCGCGTTATACCAACCCCAGCGTTCGTATGTTTGAAGAGCGAATGATG
Source organism: Parendozoicomonas sp. 2304DJ65-17 (assembly GCF_058148445.1). Classification (NCBI taxonomy): domain Bacteria; kingdom Pseudomonadati; phylum Pseudomonadota; class Gammaproteobacteria; order Oceanospirillales; family Endozoicomonadaceae; genus Parendozoicomonas; species Parendozoicomonas sp. 2304DJ65-17. Next base: position 329,709 of record NZ_JBYVJV010000003.1, on the reverse strand, counting down.
GCGCTCGAAGGTGCGGAAGAAGGCTGCGCAACTGGTTCTGGAATGGCCGCCATTCTGGGCATCTGCATGGCGCATCTGAAAGCCGGTGATCATGTGATTTGCTCCCGCAGTGTGTTCGGCACAACAGTTACCATTTTTGGCAAAACACTGGCCCAGTTTGGTGTGACCTGTACTTTTGTAGAACTTACTGACCTTGATCAATGGCAGGCCGCTATGAAGCTGGAAACAAAAATGCTGTTTCTGGAGACACCTTCCAACCCTCTGTGTGAGGTCGCAGATCTGGAAGCCATTGCTGCTATTGCCCACGAAGGCGATGCATTGTTCGTGGTTGATAACTGTTTCTGTACTCCAGCTCTTCAGCAGCCATTGGCCTGGGGCGCAGATATTGTGATGCACTCTGCCACCAAGTTCATAGACGGCCAGGGACGTTGTATGGGCGGTATTGCTCTGGGCAGCAAAGAGTTGATTCAACCTATTCACCTCTGGCAGCGTGCGGCTGGTGCCAGCTTAAGCCCGTTTAATGCCTGGGTTCTTCTGAAAGGTTTGGAAACCCTGAAACTGCGTATGGATGCTCACTGTCGTAATGCCCAGCAATTGGCCTGGTGGCTGGCTGAACATCCGAAGGTGGTTGATGTACATTATTGTGGTTTACCTCATCATCCCGGTGCAGCTCTGGCTCGTAAGCAACAGCAGGGATACGGCGGCGTACTGTCTTTTGAAGTTGAGGGTGATCGTGAAAAAGCCTGGAAGGTGATTGACAGTGTTCAGATTATTTCCCGCACGGCAAACCTTGGTGATACCCGGACAACGATCACCCATCCAGCATCAACAACCCATTGCCGCTTAAGTGATGAAGATAAGCAAAAAGCTGGTATTGCTGAGGGGTTGATTCGTATCGCTGCAGGCCTTGAGAATGTTGAAGACTTGAAGGCAGATCTTGAAAGAGGATTGTCTCAGCTCTGATTTTCTGTCAGAGCTGGCCAGTTGATTAAGCTATCAAGCTAACGCGTTTGAACTGCCTAAATTCGGTTTTGTGTCTGACAGGCCCAATTGTCTCCACTGCGGGGCTAAGGGTTGGGTCTGTCTCCTCAAGAAGAGTCAGTAGTTTTTCCGCCGTTGGCCTGGCTGATGCTTTCTGGGTTTTGGCAAGGGCGGCAATATCTTCCAGTTCCGGGTCATCTCCAGCTTTTTTTAACATTTCCGAGATTATCAGGCCGGCAGCATAAACATCGACACCGTGGTCGTAGCAACACCTGCCGTCTGCATTGACTAACCCATAGCAGAATTGGTTTTTATTTTCCGGGGCTCGATAGTTAACGTCGTTCAACATACCATCGTATGTCTGCATATCCCCTGGTTTCAAAGCCAGGACATAACCATAATCTGCAATTTTCAGATGCCCATCGAAGCTCAGGATAACATTTCCCGGGCGTAAGTCCCTGTGTACATAACCTTTGCTGTGGAGATAGTTGAGACCTGAGAGAATGTCATGAGCCCATACCCGAACTTGTTCTTTGCTCAGCTTTACTGATCGTGAGAGAGGATGACGCAAATCTTCCAGACCTCGCTCCATCACAATGCCATCGCAATACATGCCTTCGCCTGATGGCTGCCAGTATACATGTTGGAAAGCGATAATATTGGGATGACTCAGCTGACTATGTACCTTGGCTTCATCTGCCAGAATCCTGGGGCCGGTGGCCATATTTCCACCAGTAATTTTTCCATGGTGGTCTAGCTCCCCCCAGGTTTTTAGCGCAGCATTTCCATTTTTTGCCGTAACGCTGTAAACACTGCCGTATTCTCCTTTCCCAAGTTCTTCATGAACCGTTAACTCTCCCAGCCATGTTGGTACCGGAATAATATTGATAGTGATTTTATTTATGCGCTTCGGCGGTGATTCTTCCAATGGTTGCCGGATGACATCTTCTGTTCTTTTTCGCTTTCTTTCAGGGATGAAGGGTTCCTGACTCTTTTCTACCGACGAAACAGGTTTGTGGGCAAATCGAGGCGCTTCCCCACTCTTAACCACAGGAGGATGTAGTCGGGACTCTTCCAAGGGCTTTCTTGAGAGATCAAGTGACCTATAACGTGGCAACGAAAATGACATGACATACCTGTCCGAATTTCCTTATAAGTGATAATTAGATTCCGAGTGGTGGCGGGTGTTCACAGGCAGGAACTAACGAGTCAGTATGTCTAACAGATCCTAGTGTTTCAGTGTGGAGAACATAAATGCCGCTTCATCTTTAATATCTGAGAGCTGAGCATGGAGCTTTGCCGCCAGCGGCGGTATAACCTGATTAAGATTCATACCTTCACCCCACCAGGCGCGAGCATCAGCAGCGGCTTCGGATTTCCCTTTCAAGAGATCCCGGGTGAGATCTTTTACTCCACCGCCCTGAGTGAGAAGGTCATTCAGTTTGTTTTCAAATTTCTGGGCTGTTGGGCAGCTGGCGCTTAGGATATTCAGCGCCTCTTTCTCCAAACTGTTAGCGATAAGGTTGCTGGCTGCGGCATCAAAGAGCGGGTAAGCCGAATCAAAAATATCTTTATCAAAGAGAAGTAGTTCTCTGGCTCCCTGGCGCAGCTCGTCAATATCCTGATAGCTATTGGCAATATAGGACTGAAGATCTTCCGATGAAATATCTTCACCGTTCATCATTCCGTTCAGTAGCTCCAGAAAGCCTTCAAGGTTTTCCGGTGCAGCACTGCCTACACCATCTACGGCACTGTCGGTAAAGGCTACATGCTTAACACTTGCACTAGCATCGCCAGTGCTTTGAAACTGCACGAACGGTTCTGGTTCCACTCCCTGCTGACCCTGTTGCTGACTTATCGCCGAAGCGGGGGAGAGTTCTACCGACTTTTCTTTAACAGAAGTTGGAGAGGCATGGCTGGCTGTTGCTTCTGAAGTTGTAAGATCTGGCTCTACTTTGGGTGAATCGTTTTTCGTTTCGGTGAATTTTTCTGGTTGAGGTTTGGGGGTTTTGTTTCGTGCAGCCCCTAGCACAACAGCATCAAGTTCTGAAAAGTCGGGCATTGGCTGCTTGAGGCTGAGTGAAGGGTCGGGTTCTATAACAGTGGCCCGCAACATCTGTGGACTTGGTGTTGAAGGTGTTTGTTGTGGTGCCTGCGGCATAAAGCGCGGCTGGGTCTGCTCATAAATCGAATGACGCTTATATTGCTGAACCACAGGGGCGCTTGGCTGATTATCTGGCCTAACGGTTTGTAATAGCTTTTTAGCCGCTTGGGCTGCGAAATCCCCAATCCTGCTCATTGCATAATCCCTGATGCTTTTTTCCAGTTTAGGCTGTTAATGCTTATTCGTTTGGTGAAACCCCTGCATCACCTGTGGTTGAGAGAGATACCATCGCGGGCTATTCAGGGTTAGAATGCGCGACTTTCCAGATTTTTGACCTGAGTTCCAATGACAAAAGCCACCCAGCGCATGCCAGTACAGGCTCCAGATCTGTTCTCTTATCCCAAATACTGGGCGGAGTGTTATGGCACGGCTCCTTTTCTCCCAATGTCTCGTGCAGAGATGGATGAGCTGGGCTGGGACTCCTGCGACATTATTATTGTGACCGGCGATGCCTATGTGGATCATCCCAGCTTCGGTATGGCTGTGGTTGGCCGGTTTATGGAATCCCAGGGATTTCGTGTGGGAATTATTGCTCAACCAGACTGGACCAGCCCCGATGACTTTATGAAGCTGGGCAAGCCAAACCTGTTCTTTGGCGTAGCTGCGGGCAACATGGATTCCATGATCAACCGTTACACCGCTGACCTGAAGGTTCGCAGTGACGATGCCTACACACCTCACGGTGAGCCGGGCAAACGTCCTGACCGTGCGGTAACGGTTTACAGCCAGCGCTGTCGTCAGGCTTACAAAGATGTACCTATTTATATTGGTGGTATTGAGGCAAGTCTTCGTCGAATCGCTCAGTATGATTACTGGACCAACGAAGTACGCCGCTCTGTTCTGGTGGACTCCGGCGCTGATATGCTGATCTACGGAAATGCTGAGAGGGCTATGGCTGAATTGGCTCACCGCATTTCTAACGGCGAGCAGATTGACAAAATTGATGATATTCGTGGCACGGTAGTCATGAAGCCTTCTACGCCTGAAGGCTGGACTGAAATTGATTCCTCTCGTATTGACTGGCCCCGGGATATTGGTTCCCTCGAAGAAGCCTACGGTGGCAGCCCTTACGAGTGGAAAGAAGAGAGTGAGTGCGACAAGAAAAAATCCGAAGCTGAAGACGATGTTCAGTCGGTTCGCATTATTCCTCTGCCGATGCATCGCAAAGCGGAACTCGATGAAAATACCTGCATCCGCCTGCCATCGTTTGAAAAGGTCAACAGAGATCCAGCATTGTATGCCCACGCTTCCCGGGTTCTTCATCAGGAAGCCAATCCTCACAATGCCCGGGTGCTGGTGCAGCGTCATGGCAACCGTGAAGTATGGGTGAACCCGCCTCCAATTCCTCTGGAAACTCCGGAGATTGATGGTGTATTTGCTCTGAATTATCAGCGCCGACCTCATCCTGCTTATGGTGACGCGAAGATTCCGGCCTACGATATGATCAAAACCTCCGTGAATATTATGCGTGGGTGTTTTGGGGGCTGTACGTTCTGCAGTATTACCGAGCACGAAGGACGGGTGATTCAAAGCCGTTCTCAAGAGTCCGTGCTGCAGGAGCTGGAAGATATTCGGGAAAAGGTTCCAGGCTTTACCGGTCAAATTTCCGATCTTGGTGGCCCAACCGCCAATATGTATTTCCTGAACTGTAAGTCTGCTGAAATTCAGGCCAATTGCCGTCGTTTGTCCTGCGTGTTCCCTGGTATCTGTAAAAATCTGGAAACGTCGCACAAACCAACAACTGAACTTTACCGTGCCGCCCGTAAAGTGCCGGGTATTAAGAAGATCGCTATTGCTTCCGGTCTGCGTTACGACCTGGCTGTGGAAGATCCGGAATATGTGAAAGAGCTGGTAACCCATCATGTTGGTGGCTACCTGAAAATTGCTCCGGAACATACCGAGAAGAATACTCTCGACCTGATGATGAAACCGGGCATGGGTACTTACGACAACTTCAAGAAAATGTTCGAGAAGTTCTCAAAGGAAGCCGGTAAGAAACAGTACCTGATTCCTTACTTTATCGCTGCTCACCCGGGTACGACCGATGAAGATATGATGAACCTTGGCCTGTGGCTGAAGAAGAACGGCTTCCGGGTGGATCAGGTTCAGACCTTCTACCCATCACCCATGAGTCTGGCAACGGCCATGTATCACTCTGGTCGGAACCCTTTGAAGAAGCTCAGTTATAAGGGCGATCGTCTCTATATTCCACGGGAATACAGCCAGCGCCGGATTCACAAAGCTTTCCTGCGTCATCATGACGAGAAGAACTTTGATCTGTTGCGTCAGAGACTGACAGAAATGGGGCGGACGGATCTGATCGGTCATGGCGAACACCAGCTGGTACCACCTGCTGAGCGCAAAGGACGTCATACTCCGGGCCGTCAGGGCAACCGGCCACCTGCAAAGAAAGCCGCTGGTAAGCCTTATCAGAAAGCGCGTGGCGGTCAGTGGGATAGCCGGCCGGCTGGAAAAGGCGGGGTGAAAAACCGTAAGCCTTCCTCATCAAAAAATGCGGTTCGGAAAAAGGGGTAATATCAAGAGAGGGGCGGACCTATAGCCGTCCCTCTCACAGACCAATAACTGAAGAATTAAAATCCGGGGCAGGTGTTATGGCACTGGGTTGGCATGACTTCAGAAGGAATCACCCGTGTCGTTGGATGCTGGCAACAGGTCCATTGCGCATCTCCTCCCTCATAAAATTCCCCAACAAAAAGCAATGCCTGCTCATTGTGCCAGCCGTTATAGAAGTTGGTTGGAAAGAGAATAATTCGATAGCTCCCCGTACTTCCTTTGTAGAGGGAAACCCGGCGCAGATAATCCGTGCCCGGATCTTCAACTCTGTTCGGCGGTGGTGTGCCATTCACCGCAAAGTATTCATTAACTTCAAGCTTGTAGGCAGATGCCAGATTGTAGATTTCCACAAATTTGGATCTGGCGGTGAAGTTTTGATACTGAGGAATCGCAAAGGCCACGATGATGCCTATGATGGCGACTACGATCATCAACTCGATAAGGGTAAAGCCGGATCGCTGGCTTGAGTGAAGTTTCATCCGTGTAACCGTGTTTTTTACTCACTGCTTTGAGCATAGCAATCACTTAGTTTTATAGGTGTTAAAGCCAGTGTCTTGAATCCATACTCCGTGTTTTTTCGTAAACCCCTCAGGCAGAAATCAAAACAGATGGTTGAGTTTCTTTAAGGATGCTCACTACAATCAAATTTATAAGCCAACGGATAACAAGAAATTCCAATTTATGTCTCTGATTGATCAGTCTATTTCCTCCCTTGCCCAGGCTATCAGTGGTAAGGATCAACAACTGCGACTGGCTCTGTGCTGTTTGCTGGCTCGTGGCCACCTGTTAATTGAAGATGTTCCCGGTATGGGAAAGACAACATTGGCTCAGGGACTAGCCAAAGTCACAGGCCTGGATTGGCAGCGTGTTCAGTTCACCAGTGATCTGTTGCCGGCAGACATTCTTGGGGTTTCTATCTTTGATAGAAACGAATCCGTGTTTCGTTTCCAGCCCGGCCCGGTCTTTACCCAATTGTTGCTGGCCGATGAAATTAATCGGGCAACGCCCCGTACTCAGAGTGCTTTGCTGGAAGCAATGGAAGAAGGGCAGGTGTCTGTAGAAGGTGAATCTCGACCACTACCTGAGCCATTCTTTGTTATTGCCACCCGTAACCCGATTACTCAATCTGGCACCTTCCCATTGCCGGAATCCCAGCTTGATCGTTTTTTGATGCGTATTCAGATGGGATATCCAGACCCCGCGGCAGAGCGAGCCATGCTCAGTGGTGAAACGGGCCGGGCGGTTATGGATAAAGTGAAGGCTGTTATTAATACCGAGCAGTTGGTTGAACTTCAAAATAAGGTTCAGCAGGTTCAGGCTCGTGAGCGGTTACTGGATTATATTCAACGGCTGGTTGCTGCGACCCGTGAAGGTGATCGTTTTGTCTGTGGCTTGTCCCCGCGAGCTTCTCTTGCTCTATTGGCCGCGTCCAAGGCTTGGGCATTTATGTCTGGCAGGGATTATGTATTGCCAGAAGATGTGCAGGCTATTTTCCCAGCGGTAGCAGAGCACAGGCTGCAAAGTCGCAGAGGCGGGGCAGTTAAAGCTCTGCTTATGGAAGTTGATGTGACCGATGCCCGATGAGTGTAATCAAACAACAGCAGGCTCGCTGGAAGAAATGGCTTAATCGGCGTATTCCTCCAGCTCGTTCGGTCACATTGAATCAGAAAAGCCTTTTCATTCTTCCTACAAAGGCTGGATACAGCTTTCTTATCGTCGCCGTTCTGGTATTTCTGGCGGGGGTAAATTATCGCAACAGCCTGAGTTTTGGTGTCTCTTTCTTTATGGTCGCATTGTTTCAGGTGGCTCTGTGGCAAACCTGGCGCAACCTTGCCGGCATAACCCTGACAGCTCGAAAAGCGGATTCTGTTCATGCAGACCAGCTGGCAGGATTTCATATTGCCTGCCGTGGTGAAGAAGGGCGACAGCAACAGGGAGTGATGATTGGCTGGCCCGATGATTCTCAACCTGATGAAGGTTTAGTAAGGGTTGATCCTCTAGGGGAAGAGGTGGAGACCACGGTCAGTTACCCGGCTTCCAAGAGAGGCTGGTTATCACCTTCCCGGTTAAGAATTGAAACGATTTATCCTCTTGGGCTTTTTCGTGCCTGGAGCTGGGTAGATCTTGATCAGAGAACACTGGTCTGGCCACGACTGCAAACTGTTGAAAGTGTAGATTCGACTGGTTTTGGAGAAGACGGCCACAGAATTGTTCCCGACGGTATGGATGATTTTGCCGGGTTTCGTGCGTTTAATCCGACTGACTCTGCTGCCCAAGTTGACTGGAAAGCTCTGGCCCGCAGTGATGAATTGTTAGTTAGGCAATTTCATGGTCTGGCCGGTGAAGATTTGTGGCTGAATTATGATGAAGCGCCCGGACGGGATATGGAAGAAAGGCTGAGTTGGTTGGCCAGCCAGTGTGTTCAATTGGGGAATGGTACTCAAATCTGGGGGCTCAAGTTAGGTGGGCAAACCATTGAGCCGGGGCAGGGGACCAGCCATGCCCACAGATGCCTGGATGCTCTTGCGCTTTATCACTAACTACCAGCCCTTTAAATAATAAGTAACCAAAACGTTGAATATGTTTGGTAAGAAGAAAAGTACAATGCCACCCAAGCCGGTAACCAGAGCGGCAAGTTTTAGTCTGGTTATTATTCTGGTTATGGTGAGCCTGCCTCTGGTGCCTTTGCTGCCGCCGGGAATAATGGCGCTGGCGGCTCTGGCCGTTATCTGGCGATTGACACTATTGCGCTCAAGGGGCAGAAATCCGGGATGGGTGATTCGAACGGCGTTGGTTATTGCGGCGCTTGTGATGATCGCTATGCACTACGGCACCTTGCTGGGGCTGGAGGCCGGCGCGGCGACTCTTGTTTCTGCTTATACCTTAAAACTTCTGGAGATGCGCAGCCGACGGGATGCGTTATTGCTTTGTTTTCTCGGATTTTTTGTTGCGGTTACCGGCCTGCTGTTTTCTCAGTCGATACCAATGACGGTGTATTTGCTGACCTGTCTGGTTATGCTGGTTTCATCCCTTGTAGGTTTGCACCAATCTTCAGAAAAAACAGCAGTTTTTCCTGTATTAAAAACCGGCTTGGTGATGACACTTCAGTCATTACCTTTGATGGTTCTTCTTTTTGTACTGGTACCCCGTATTCCTCCTTTATGGATTGTTCCTCTTCCGGATAACAGCACCAAGACCGGATTGTCTGATGAGATGGCTCCCGGAGATATAGCCCGCTTAAGCCAATCAGCGGAATTGGCCTTTCGGGCAACCTTTACTGGAGCCGTTCCGACACCTGATGAACGCTATTGGCGTGCCGTTGTCATGCACTTTTTTGATGGTCGACGTTGGTTCCAGGGAGACAGTGATGACTGGATTGGCATAGGTGTTGATCCGAATAAGTTAGTGAGTTGGTATCCCACTGAGCCTTACTGGCCTGTTCCCGGAGAAGATGAAGAGTCGGTTGTTTATGACTACGACATTATTCTTGAGCCCAGTGGGCGGCCTTGGCTGCCAGTTTTGGGATCGGCGACAGAAACTTTTGAAGGTGCGGGTTTAACCAGAGACTGGCGATTACTGGCAAAAGATAACGTCGATCTTCTCAAGCAATATCGTATGCGCTCCGGGCAGTTGGAAGGGTTTGACCGTGAACTTCCTTACTGGCTGAAAAAGGCAAGCTTGCAGCTGCCTAAAAAAGGTAATGAGCGCAGCCGTGCATTGGCTCAAGAGTTAAAGCAGCGTCATGGTGATAATGTTTCCGGCTTTATTGAGGATATTCTTTATCGCTTCCGGTTCCAGCAGTATTACTACACCCTTCGCCCGCCTCTGCTGGATGGCAACCGTATAGACAGATTCCTGTTTGATACCAAACGTGGTTTTTGTGCCCATTACGCTGGCGCACTCACATTCCTGTTGCGCGCCGCTGGCATACCAGCCCGTGTTGTGGCCGGTTATCAGGGCGGTGAGCTGAAGGACGGCAAGATTATTCAGGTGCGACAGTTTGATGCCCACGCCTGGGTAGAGTTCTGGCAGCCCGGTTATGGTTGGGAAAGAGTTGATCCAACAGCAGCCGTTGCGCCAAACCGCATAGAAGAAGGCCTGGAATCTGCTGTGGCGATGGAAGGTTCCTTCCTTGAAGGCGCTATCTTTTCCCCGATTCGTTATCGGAATATTTCCTGGGTGAATACACTGCGTTTGAAGTACGAAAATCTGGAATACCAGTGGCAGCGTATGGTTCTTTCTTACGATGAGAACAGCCAGAAAGGGTTGTTCAAAAAACTGTTTCCAGGGCAGGACACTTTGATGGTGTTGATGCGGTTGTTGATTATCAGTGTACTGGTGGTCATGGTTGTGACTGCCGTGATGCTGATAAAGCCCTGGAAGCAGCGAATGGCACCAACAGAACGTTATTATCGTAAGTTCTGCAAACGGATGGCTCGTAAAGGTATTCCCAGAAACCCGGGAGAAGGGCCTGAAGATTATGCCCGCCGTATTATGCGGGAGAAACCGGAATTAGGACGAAAGGCGATGCAGGTGACTTCTCTGTATATCCGGTTGGTTTATGGGGCTGAACAGTCTGGTGACCTTGGTAAACTCAGAAAGGCGGTATTGACTTAGGAATGAGCCCGATGAGCTAAACGTTGTTTATTTCATCGGGTGTCAGTTCCCGGTACTGGCCGGGGGCAAGTGTTGGGCAGAGTTGAATATTGCCAACCGAAACCCGGTGCAGAGCCAGTACTTGGTTTCGAAATCGCCCAAACATGCGCTTGATCTGGTGATATCGGCCTTCCTGAAGTGTCACTTCTGCCACAAATAACGACAGCTGTTTAAAACCTGCCGGGCGAGTGGTCAGGTTTTCAAACTCAAAGTGCATGCCTTGATTGAAGGCTTCCGCATAAGAGTCATTGAGTGGCTTTTGCAGGGTGACCCGATAACGTTTTTCCACCTTATGATCAGGTGCTGTTAACCGTGATGACCAGCGACTGTCGTTTGTCAGCAGCAGTAATCCTGAGGTATTTAGATCCAGTCGCCCGGCAATATGTAGATCGCTGTCTTCTGGTTCGTTAAGAAGTTCCAGTACTGTTTTATGTTCGGTGTCACGGGTTGCACTGACTACGCCTACAGGTTTATGAAGCATCAGGTAGCGGGGCTTGTTGTCCTGCAGGATTTTTCCGTCAAAGGAGATCTGTGAAAACCGGTCGATTTGCTGATTGCCATCCAACGCTATTTTTTCATCAACCTGAATACGCCTCTGGGCGAACAGAATGCGAGTATCGCGGCGGCTGATATTGAGTGTGGAGCTCAGAAAACGGTCGAGACGGCTACGGTTCAGGGCCATGAAAAGTAAATTACTGGTGTTCTTAAAGGAGGTAGGGATATTCTATCCGGCAGATATTGTATGAATTTAAGTCCTTTATGTCATTCCAGCTTCGCCCTTATCAGAAAGACGCCGTCCGAAGTGTGATCCAGCATTTCCGCAAAACCAGTGATCCTGCTGTTGTTGTTTTGCCTACCGGCGCTGGTAAAAGTCTGGTGATCAGTGAGCTTGGCCGTATAGCTCGTGGCCGGGTTCTGGTTCTCACCCATGTCAAAGAACTGGTGGAACAGAATCACAGTAAATACGAAAGCTATGATCTGAAAGCATCTATTTTCAGCGCTGGGCTTGGGCGTAAAGAAGCCAGTGAGCAGGTGGTGTTTGGCAGTGTGCAGTCTGTTGTTCGCAACCTGTCTGAATTTAACGACAGCAGTTTTACATTGCTGGTCGCTGATGAATGCCACCGTATTTCTCTCGAGAAAACAAGCAGCTATCACAAGGTTATCAATCATCTTCGTAAGCTGAATCCTAATTTGAAAGTTCTGGGGCTGACTGCCACACCTTATCGTTTAGGTATGGGCTGGCTTTATAACTATTTCTCCCAGCCGGAACAGCAGAAAAAAGTACGAACCGAAGAAGAGCGCTTTTTTACTGACTGTGTGTTTGAACTGCCACTGTCTTACATGATCGATAACCAGTTTCTTACGCCGCCCAAAATGATTGATGCGCCGGTGACCTGGTATGACTTCAGCCGAGTTACTAACCGCAACGGACATTATCCAGAAGCAGATTTGAACCTTTTGTTAAAAGGTGAGGGCAGGGCAACGGCGGCGATAATGGCTCAGGTGATAAAAGAATCAGAAGATCGCCAGGGCGTGATGATTTTTGCTTCTACGGTAGATCATGCCAAAGAGATATTGGGTTATCTCCCAGAGGCGGAGTCTGCACTGATTATTGGAGATACACCCGGTGCTGAACGGGATAAGCTGATTGCGCAGTTCAAGCAGAAAACGATCAAATATCTGGTGAATGTCTCGGTGCTTACCACCGGCTTTGATGCCCCCCATGTTGATGTAATTGCCATTCTTCGGCCAACAGAATCCGTAAGCCTGTATCAGCAGATAGTTGGCCGGGGGCTTCGTCTTGCTGAAGGCAAGGATGATTGTCTGGTCATGGATTTCGCGGGCAATAGTTACAATATCTTCAGTCCGGAAATTGGTGAACCCCGCCCCAATTCCAATAGTGTGCCCGTGGATGTGGATTGCCCTGTATGTGGTTGCCAGAACAGTTTTTGGGGTGTTGTCGATAGTGAGGGTGATCTTGTTGAGCATTATGGCCGTCGTTGCCAGGGTTATATTGATTCCCTTGATGGTGAGCGGGAACGCTGTGATTTCCGTTTTCGCTTCAAAGAATGCAAACAATGCAATGCGGAAAATGATATTGCCGCCCGCCGCTGTCACGACTGTGGCAATGTTCTGGCTGACCCGGATGACAAACTGAAAGATGCTTTGAATCTACGCAATGTGACGGTGTTGCGATGTTCGTGGATGGATATGAAGGTTGATAAGGATAAAGCGGGGCAGTCACGTATTCGGGTTGCGTACTTTGATGAGGAAGGTTTAGAAGTAACCGAATATTTCCGACTGGAAACACCTGCCCAGCAGGGGGCGTTCTACCATCATTTTGGCAAACTTCACCAGATTAACCGTGGAGAAGCCTTTCGTGCCCGTACTCCGGAAGATGTTGTGGCCCAAAGCAAAAAATTCCGTAAGCCGGACTTCGTAATTGCTGCAAAAGAGAAACGGGGTTGGAGTATAAGAGATAAGATTTTTGACTATGAAGGCGCTTATCGTACGGCAGTGGAAGCCGGTTGACCGTTGGTTATGTGAGAGTGCTAATGGTTGTTAAGGAAGGGTAAGTTCAGAGAGTACAGGGATATTGACGTTTATTCCCCATAGTGACCAATCTGGCTAATCCGTAACCTATAGCCATCGGATGCCACGACTCAATTTATCCGAAGAACCGGGGGCTTGGTGGGACAGGCCCCCGGTTTGTTTATAAATGTTGTTATCACGTTTGAATTAATCATAAACCCGCCCTCTCATTGATTTTACATTGCTTCGCTTGGCTTTGCCTTTCAGCCGCCTTTCCTTTGAGGCCTTTGTCGGCTTTGTCGCTACCCGCTTTTTTTGCACTTTGGTGACGGAATAAACCAGCTCAGCCAGTCGCTCCAGTGCATCATTACGGTTTTTCTCCTGAGTGCGAAACCTCTGGGCTTTGATCACAATAATGCCATCTTTACTGATGCGGCTGTCTGACAGCTTCAGCAGGCGGGATTTGTAAAAATCCGGCAGTGATGAATAATTGATATCAAAACGCAAATGGATCGCACTGGACACCTTATTAACGTTCTGGCCTCCAGAGCCCTGAGCGCGAATCGCGGTGATTTCTATTTCGTCATCCGGGATGGAGACGTGAGTCGATATCCTTAACATTGTTATGTCCTTGGTGATTAACCTGCCTCGGAGAGCAGGGTGCGGCATTATCTGTGATTCATGTTGAGAATTAAAGCAAATGGCCGGAGCAGGCTTTGGGGGAGAAGTTAGTGAAGCGTGTTTTTCCTGATTGAGAGATAACCACGGCCTGTATCTAAGTGAGGGCGTGACACCTGCATGGCTTTAATCAAATCCTGAATGTCAACCCAGAACCAGGGTGTTTTGTGGCGTGCAGGGTCTATCAGAAGAACCCTGCACGTCTGCGGGTGCCAGGCTGCAGCCAGTGCATAATGCCCATGGGTTGTTTTGTTGAGAACTGAACCGTGAAAGTTAAATACCCAGTAATAATCATCAAAACATGCAGTGAGCTGATCGACGAGAGTGTGACAATGCAGCTGATCAGCTGACGTCATATTCACCGAACCAAACAGTTTCTCAGCCACTTGATGAAATTCCTCAATATCCATACCGGCTGGTGATTGATTCTGACATTTGCCAACCACCTGATCCCGGGTTCTGACACTTTCTACCTCTTCAGTGAAAATATCATCACAGGTGATAAAGCCGTTGTTCTCTGAGTTTTCTGCCGTAAGAATAGTTTTTAGGCAGGCAATCGCGCAGTAGAAGGGGTTTTCCTGGGGCACAAAGGATTCGACCAAAGCCCAGTTGACGGACTCGGTACTTCGAAGAAGCTGCACTCCCATATGACTGGTGAATTTTACGATCACGGGCTTCCCTCCTCACACGCGATCTTCACCTTAAAAGGTTGAGCCGGATATTTCTCTTGGACATTGGTCGTATGCCGGAGATAGCTCTTGGCGTTAAGCAGCGCAATCTGTACATTTCCAAGCAGAATTCAAGAATTTGCGAGCTGATGAATCACTGGTTTCTATATCTTATTCGTTGTAAAGACAACAGCCTCTACTGTGGGATTACGACTGATGTTGAGCGACGCTTCGCTGAACATCAGTTTGGTAAGGGCAAGGCTGCCCGCTATTTACGGGGGCGCGGGCCGCTGGTGCTGGTTTTTTCAGAAAAAGTTGATAACCGCTCCCATGCATTAAAAGCGGAATACCGGTTAAAGAAACAGCCAAAAGCCACCAAAGAACAACTGGTGGCTGGCAAGGTATCTTTGAAGGATGTTGTTTTAGATTTGGACTGATTACTGGTTGAGGGACCGTTCCAGCTCCGCCACACCGGCAGGCACATCCATTTTGGCTCCCAAGGACTGCATGCTGGAACCTAGGGCGTGAACGGTTCGGAACAGATGATGAGAGCGGCACTGCTCTCCCATCTGACCAATACGAACAATATTGGGGCCAAATGAGCCGGCAATCTCAACCCGATGCACAGCGGATATATGCTCCAGCAGTTCCTTGCCAATAATGCCGTCAGGCAGGTTTATTCCGATTACAGAAGGAAGGCGAGCTGGTTCCGGTACATAAAGGCTCAGTCCCATAGCTTCAATGGCATTTTGCAGGGCTCTTGAACAGCGTTTATGGCGCAGGATTCTTCCTTCAAGACTTTCTTCACAGATCAAGTGCAAAGCTTCATGGAGAGCTAGAAGGCCGGATACCGGGGCGGTGTAGTGATAACCCTTTTCATTCCAGAACTGTACTGCCAGCCGGGCATCAAGACACCAGTGGGGCATAGGACAGTCACGGCTTTCAATACGTTCCCAGGCTTTATCTGAGAAGGCAATCAGGGAGACGCCGGGAATTGAAGATAAACCTTTCTGGCCGCCGGTAATAATGGCATCCACACCCCATTCGTCCATTTCCAGCGCCATGGTGCTGAGAGTGCAGACTGCATCCACAACCACTAATGCGCCATGTTCATGGGCAAGAGTGCAGATTTCCTTAAGCTCTTTATTCCAGACGGTATGGGAAGTTTCGCCCTGAACCAGAGTGATGACATCAAAACTACCGGATTGCAGAACTTTTTTGATTTCATCCGGATCAACGCCTTCACACTCCGGAACCTTGTATTCTGTAACATCAGCACCAACCCGTTCTGCCATTTCCCCTAAACGGGTGCTGAAAAAACCATTGGTAATACTCAGAACGTTGGAGCCGGGCCAAACCAGATTGGTAATGGCCATTTCCATAGCGGCTGAACCGGGGCCAGCCACACCCATCAAATGCCCGCAGTTAGTCTGGAACACATAGCGAGCCATGACTTTCACCTGCTCCAGTACTTTCGCCATGGTGCTGCCAAGATGGTTGATAACCATCGAGTTTGCCGCCGCCACTCTTGGAGGTACGGGAACAGGGCCCGCTCCCATCAACAGGAGAGGTTCGTCAGGCAAAATTTTGTGCAGCGATGTAACAGATGGCGGAGTGATACTGGTCATGTGTGCTCGGGCTGTTGATTGGATTTATGCCGAAAGGACATTTGCCGGAATCACGATCATAACGTTGAGGCGGGAGGACTGCCAGCCGCAGATTAGGCACCTGCGGCAGGAATAAAGCTTTACATCAACAGAACCTAGCGACGTTTAGGTGTCCAGGCCCAAATCATTTCCACTTTGATGGGTTCAACATTGTTGGCATCAGTTACGGTGCAGGGAACAACGAGTTCACCTTTTTCCGTATCACGGATCATTTTGGTCTGCTCTTCGGTGAGCCAGGCTTTGGCGGTGATATCGCCAGCAGAACGCTTCACAAACTGCACATTCATGCTTTTGATAACTGGCACACGACTGTCTGGTACATTCATGCCCACCATCAGACCCGTCGCAGACTCGGCTGCCAGCGCCATACCACAGGCGTGTACACTGCCAATATGATTCTGGTTGCGCTTCAGGTTGCGAATAACAATAGTGCTACTGCTTCCGGTCAGTTCTTCAATACGGATTTTGGTTGTTCCTACCAGCTTTACTGCTTTACCCAGCAATTTGCTGACCAGCCATACCCGCATGCCTTCAGGGGCTTTGTTGAGCATGTTAACGGCGCGGCTCATGCGATTGGCCATGGGAACTCCTCGGAATTGTTATTACTTATGATTGTTATGCTTTGCGGGCGCAGGTTACCTTTGGTTACATGGTAGGGCAACTGTTTGTCGCTTGGGGAGGTGTGTCACTGTGGCCAATTTACTGATGTCTAAATTCAAGAAGCTTCTGGTTGTTTGCCTGATGGGTGTGGGGATTTTCGGGTACCTGCAGAGCAACCTTCAGGCTTTACAGGCTTCAGAAAAATCTTTTGATTCCAACTATTCAGCAAGTGATCTGACGCTCGCAAAAGCTTTTGAGAGAAAGCAAAGCCATGTGCAGGTTGGCGGTTCAGGTAAGGTGATTAAGGTTTTGCCTGATGACTTAAAAGGCCGCAGGCACCAGCGCTTTATTCTTCGATTAGCGCCCGGGCAAACGATTCTGGTCGCCCATAATATCGATCTTGCGCCACGTATTCCTTCTCTGAAGGTTGGTGATCAGGTTGAGTTTTACGGTGAGTATGAATGGAATAAGAAAGGCGGTGTCATTCACTGGACTCATCATGATCCACGTGGCCGCCATGAAGATGGCTGGTTGGTGCATGATGGAGTTACTTATAAATAAGCTCCTGTTCATAGGGGAGTTATTTTGAGGTTCGGATAGTTGTACACTGTGAAGCACAATAAGAACTAAACAGATCCAGATATTCTATTAATATGCTCCTCCTCTTCCTCATCACTGTTTGCACGCTTTTTCTTGTTTTATTTCAGGCTCGTTATGCCAAGCGCAATGCCCTGCGATTACCTGAAGCTTCTGGCACGAGAGAAAATTTGGGAACTGGAGGGCGCTCTCTGCTGCATATCGGCGAAAGTACTGTAGCGGGGGTTGGAGCGGAAAGGATCGAAGATGGACTGACAGCCAGTATTGTCGGTTCTTTGGAAAAACAGACAGGCTCGGAGTTTGACTGGCAGGTGCTGGGGCTGAACGGAGCAACAGTTTCTGACTCCCTCTCTTTCCATTCAGTCATCAACCATCCTGATATTCTGATAGTGACCTTTGGGGTCAACGATACCACGAAGCTTTCCAGCAAAAGCCGATGGTTAAAGAATATTAATGCCTGTGTTCGCAAGTTTGCTGATAGCAACACGCAGGTGTTTTTCACTGCGATCCCTCCCATGCATAAGTTTCCACTTCTGCCTGCACCTTTAAGCTGGGTACTGGGTTTGCGCTCCAGCCTGTTGAATTTTTATCTGAAAAAAGAATGCGCCAAACAGAATTGGACTCATGTGCAACTGGACTTTGAATCTGCCAGTGACTTGATGGCTGAAGATGGCTATCACCCTAATGCCAATGGTTATAAAGCGTGGGGAGAGGGGATCGCTGAGAAAATTTCTGAAATTTTGGTTTCTGAAACTGCGAGTTAATGTAACTGTTAAGAATACCAAGAGTATCGATATAGGAATGAACAGACGTGGATGACCTAAAAGGTAAACTGATTCAAGCATACAGGGGTGGCAACTTTTTTGAATTCATCCAAGGAATTTATTATCAAGACAAAAAAGATGAAAAGCTTCTATCTAGCACTTTGGTTGAATTGCATAATGAAGAGAAATTAAATCTCGTAGAGTTATTCACCAGTTTTAAAAATAAAACTGAAAATCATGACTTCTTTTCAGTAAGACATGTTTTCGAAGAGGTTTTACCGGATATTAATGCTCCGGTAAAAGACGTTGCTGATTGTGTGAAACATCTTACGCTAGAAGCAGGTCAAGATATGGCCGCATATATGCTTTTGCCCCAATTTAAAGAGTTCTGTAAAAAAGATGCAGATAGGCCCAAAGGTTTATTTGATATCGCTTTAAATAATATTGATGAAGGCTTTGACCATTTATCTACTGCTATTGAAACAGGGGCAAGCAATGATGAAGTTCAATACGTTAATAAAGCGATTAAACTGCTTGCTCATGAAAACGAGTTGATTGTACAAAGATCCATTTTTGCATTGGGCAGAATTAATTACCAAGACAAAATGCTATTGAAGCCAGTTGCAGTAGCTATCAAAAAAGCATCCGTGTCTTCACCAACGGATGTGATTTTGGCGGCATCAATGAGAGCTATGTTTGAAATTATTTCTCACTCTAATGATTTAGAGAGTCTGTTCTTAGATTTTTTAAACACGCATTCAGATCACTTAGATGATCGATATATTCATGCTGCTTCAGAGATATTATTTTATGACGGGAAAAAAGTACGCGGAAGTATTGAACCAAAGTTGTTGAAGATTTGTAGTCATACCAAACCAAAAAACCAAGGGACTATTAATAATATTGATTACGCTTTGGAGCGAATATTAAAAAGAGATAGTTTCGATGATTGTGTTGTTTTTTTAGAGCGACTCTTTGAATTAAGCGGGTACAAACTGTCTATAAAGCATTTCGATAGTTTTGTTCGAGAGCTGCATAATTACCGAGATACTCATCTATCCTCATTGCTTACACGATGGTTATTGTCAAAAGAAGTAAAGCTAGGCAAATATGCTTCTGACCTTCTTCGGGATTCAGATAAAGGTATTTCTATTAGTTTTGACGGTTCCTACGTAACTAAAGAAAGCAAAGGCGTGCATCTATTTTTAGCGAGAAAAGCTTGTGGGTGGTTCTTTACTCAACCTAAAACAGCAATCAGCTTAGTTGAGTCGTTGATACTAGATGCTCCTGATGATGAATTAAAAGATATTCAGCAGCTCATTTTTCACCCGCTTTGTGTGAGTTACCCTGAAAGTATTCGTGACCACTTGGAAACAATGAACGAGTCAAAAGAAGAAAGGGTCAAACAGATAGCATCTGATGTTTTGTCTGAATACGAAGAATATCAAGCATCAGTGAAAGCGGCTTTAAAAATAAATGAATTAAGCCCTAGTGAGCAGGATAGGCATACGTACTGGAGGCATCACAATAAATTAATGAGCGAGTCTATGGAGAAGGCCAGAAGCAAATCGTTCCTTACCTCTTTGTTTGCTGGGAATGAATCAGTATTACTATATGGGAATAAATCGATTCACTATATACATCATGGTGAGCAAAAGACTCGTCAGGAAGTCCCTCTTAGTGAAATTAGTACATCATTTGAATTTGCATCAATGCATAACCTCGACCCACACGGTTTAGAAAATATGATCTGGCAGTTTAAAGCTGAGGGTTGTACGTCATGAAGTTAGTGATTAGACAATACTTGGCATCTTTGAAAGAGCGAGGCGAATTGGATGCATTATTGCCCGACTTACTGTCACAAATGGGGTTGGAAGTATTTTTAAAACCTGGCGTTGGCAGCAGACAGTTCGGAGTAGATGTTGCAGCTTTTGGTAAGCTGACTAGTGAATCTGAAAGCACTGTATACTTATTCTCAGTGAAGTCTGGGGATTTGGACAGAAAGGATTGGGATAGTGGTAATCCACAAGACTTGCGTCCTTCTATCAATGAAATAATCGATGTGTTTATTCCTACTCGAATTCCAGTAGAATACAAAGATAAACCTGTTGAGATTTGTTTATGTTTTGGTGGTGAAGTTAAAGAAGAAGTAAGATCTAACGTAAGTATGTTTTTAGGCAAGTTAAAAACAGGTAACTTAAGCTTCTCTGAATGGAATGGCGACAGGCTTGCTGATTTAGTGGAGCAGCACATGCTTCGAGAGGAACTGTTACCCAGTAATTGTCGCGGTTTACTTCGCAAGTCACTGGCGATGATTGACGAGCCAGAAGTATCATTCAAACACTTTAGTCAGCTTGCCATTAGCCTCACTTGTACTGATGACAAAAAGCCAAAAGATATTTTAACAGGTGTCCGCCAATTATATTTATGTCTTTGGATATTATACTCATGGTGCAGAGATGAGGATAATCTAGAGAGCGCATTCCTATCAGCAGAATTTACAATGCTAAATGCTTGGGAAGCCGCGAAATTTGCGTTTGGCAAAAAAAATAAGGTAGCAGTTTCAACACAGACAACTTTGGATTCAATTCTTAGGCTAAATCTACAAGTATCAAATCAATACATTGGCGAAAAAATCATACCTCATTGCAATAATTTGTATGCTATATCACATGCAGTAAAACCGTCTTGTGCCACAGATGTAAACTTAAAGTTGTTTGATGTTCTAGGCCGGCTAGCCCTTACAGGTTGTTGGTCTTATTGGTATTTAGATCAAGTTAGTGATGAAAATTTAGAGGCTTGCAGATTTTTTTCAGAAGCAGTAACTAAATATCAAGATTGCATTAAGCAGTTAATTGTAAACAACCCTATTTTGTTTACACCATACAAAGATGAACAAGCAATTGATTTAGTACTAGCTCTTTGGTTCCTTTCTCTTGACCATAAGCATTGGCGTGATATCAACTCCTGGTTGAGTAATATGTCACGGGAGATATATCAAATGTTTAAGATCAGCGATAAATACCCGACAACCATACGAAGCTACGCTGAATTAATAGAACACCCCGTTGATAAAACTGAAGATTATAAGAAGAGCGTAACTAAAGGTTCAATATTATACCCCTACATATCTGCTTTTTCAGCAGTTATGGGATTTTCAGAGCCATATGAGATAGTTAAAAAAATTAAAGAAGAGTTCTTATCACACTGTAATTTTCAAGTATATTTTCTTGATGAATCTTCTGAGGATCACTTTTACCGATTCGATAAAATACATGGTGCAACGTTATCTGATGTTTGCGTGACCGAAGCGCCAGATGAATTGATTCAGCAGTTGGTTAGTGAGTGTGACCAGTCAAATAAAGTTTATGAGATGACTGCTTTTAGATATTCTTTTTGGCCGATTATCTTAACTGGTTGCAGGCATTACAGGCTACCCGTTCCAATGCATTTTATAATTGATATTTTCAAACAAAGAAAAGAGCATGCAGCTGCAAGTGGTAAAGAGGCAGAAGAATCTTAAGCATGCAAGTCTTTTCCATACATACAGTTAACAAGCGCATGTTGGCGGACTGGTTTTCCGCTGCGCTCCAAACCAGCCGCAAATGCGAGCGTTCATAACAGCCTCTGACTGGCAGGAGTAAGAGGCTGCTCTAATCTTTCTATAAACCTTCATAGAGAACATAACCATGCATGGATGCATTGGGTTTGTCAGGACGACGTGTGTTCAATTTTTGAGTGGCGTTATAGGAATCCTGTTAATGACTGTGTCACCCCCATCAATTACAGAGAGTAGAGCAGAGTCGTTAGATATTTATAAAACCATTCCTTCCCGTGTTTTTGCCCCCAATGGCATGGTGGCTACCAGTGAGCCGCTTGCCGTGGATATAGGGTTGGATATTTTGAAGCAGGGTGGCCCATTGATGCCGCGATTGCGGTGAATGCAGCTTTAGGGCTTATGGAGCCAACTGGTAGTGGTATTGGTGGAGATCTGTTTGCAATTGTCTGGAGCGCAAAAGACCAGAAGCTTTATGGGCTTAATGCCAGTGGCCCTGCTCCCTCAGAACTCAGTTTTCAGAAACTGCAGAGCGAATTAAAGCGATTAAATCGTGATGATATCCCTCCTTTCGGAATATTACCCATTACTGTACCGGGAACGGTGGATGGCTGGTATGAGCTGCGCAAGCGGTTTGGAAGTATGTCGATGTCCGACATTCTGGCTCCTGCGATTGACTATGCCAAAAAAGGTTTCCCGGTTAGTCCGCTGATTGCCAAACATTGGGGGTGGGGTGTGTACTGGTTAACAGGCCAGCCTGGTTCTTTTGTTGATACCTTCACCATTAATGGTAAGGCTCCTAAAGCCGGAGAAATGTTTAGAAATCCTGATCTTGCCCGTACTTACCAGCTTATTGCCGATCAAGGCCGCGATGCTTTCTACCAGGGCAGTATTGCTAAACAGATTGATGCGTTTATGCGCAAAGAAGGTGGATTCCTGCGGCTTTCAGATTTATCTGCATTTCGCTCGGAGTGGGTAGAGCCGGTTTCAACCAATTACAGAGGCTTTGATATCTGGGAGCTGCCTCCTAATGGTCAGGGCATTACTGTGCTGCAGATGCTGAATATTCTTGAAGGCTATGATCTCAGTGCAATAGAGCCTAACAGTGGCGAGATTCTGCACCTTTTGATTGAAGCGAAAAAACTGGCCTTCGAAGATCGTGCCCGTTTTTATGCAGATACGGCTTTCAGTAAATTGCCTGTAAAAGGACTGTTATCTAAAGACTATGCCCGCAGTCGTAGAGAGCTTATTGGTGATAATGCGGCTCAGCGCATTGATGCCGGTAATCCTCATCTCTACAACGGGGACACTGTTTATCTCACAACGGCCGACAGTGAAGGCAATATGGTGTCGTTGATACAAAGCAATTATCGGGGGATGGGCTCTGGTGTTGTTGTGCCGGGGTTTGGGTTTATCTTTCAGAATCGTGGGCAGTTATTCTCTATGGATCCTGAGCATGCCAATGTGTATGCGTCGAGAAAGCGACCTTTTCATACAATTATCCCTGCCTTTATGACCAAAGACGGGAAACCGCTGATGAGTTTTGGTTTGATGGGTGGTGCTATGCAGCCTCAGGGGCATGTGCAGGTTCTGGTTAATCTCATTGATCTGGGAATGAACCTGCAACAGGCTGGCGATAATCCACGCTGGCGGCATGAGGGTTCTACTGAACCCACAGACAAACATAATGCTTATACAGAGGGCGGAGGTAAGGTCATGGTTGAACCTGATTTTCCTCAAGCAGCCGCAGAAGACTTGAAGCTTCGTGGTCATAAAGTGAAAAAGAGTGATTTTGGCTTTGGTGGTTATCAGGCTATCTGGTTTGATGAGAAAGCCGGGGGATACTACGGAGCCACTGAGAAGCGGAAAGACGGTAAAGCGGAAGGTTATTAATATTTCGCCATCCTGTTGGATGGCGAAATATTTTTTATGGAAGTGTTAAGCGCTCTGCTTCTGATGATCACGGGCAATGTAGGTATACATTACCGGAATCACAAACAGGGTAAACAAAGTACCGATGGTCATACCAGAGGTAATAACCAGACCAATATTAAAACGACTCACAGCACCAGCACCGGTTGCCAAAAGCAGGGGCGTAATGCCCAGAACAGTCGCGGCAGTTGTCATCAGGATTGGTCGCAGACGCAGAGCAGCAGCTTCGAGAATAGCATCCTTCATGCTCATCCCTTGCTCCTGAAGCTGGTTGGCAAACTCGACAATCAGAATACCGTGTTTGGAAATCAAACCAATCAGGGTTACCAAGCCAATCTGGGTATAAATATTCATGGAAACATTAATTCCCAGACCAAACTGGAACAGCATGCCCATCATCAGCGGAATCAAAGCACCGCAAATGGACATAGGTACGGTAAGCATTACCACCAGAGGATCGCGGAAGCTTTCAAACTGTGCCGCCAGTACCAGGAAGATAACCACCATGGAAATTGCGAAGGTGAACAACAAAGCGTTGCCTTCCTTCATATATTGCCGTGATGTACCTTCGTAGTCAGTGCCAAAACCTTCCGGAGCCAGTTCTTTGGTTTGTTCCTGCAGGAAGTTCAATGCTTCACCCAGGCTGACACCTGGCAATAACATTCCCTGGATTTTGGTGGAATTCAGCTGCTGGAACTGGGTTAACTGGTTAGGACGGGTTTCACTCTTCAGAGTAATAATCGCCGACAGAGGAACCAGCTCACCGCTCTGGGAACGCACATAGTAACGACCCAGCCACTCTTTATTCAGACGGAATTCCTGATTGGCTTGAGGGATAACCTTGTAGCTGCGGCCATCAATACTGAAGCGGTTCAGGTCACCATTGCCCAGCATGGTAGACAGCGTTGTACCGATATCGCTCATGCTGACGCCAAGAATGGCGGCTTTATCCCGATCAATCAGAATCTCTGTTTCTGGCTTGTTAAAGCGCAGCTCGCTTTCCACAAACATAAACATGCCAGACTGCATAGCTTTACCAACCAGCTGATTGGCAACATCAACCAAGGTACTGTAATCACTGGTGGTGTTGAGAATAAACTCAACCGGCAGACCGCCACCGGCACCCGGCAGAGAAGGCATGATAAAGGAGAAGGTGCTAATACCTGTTATCTGGCTCAGATAGTTATTCTGCAGCTCCTTCTGAACTTCAAATACGCTGCGCTCACGTTCACTCCAGGGTTTCAGTACCATACCGGCAAAGCCAACATTGGGGCTGCCATCACCATTGATCAGGAAAGACTGCTGATATTCAGGGAATTTCCTGAACATTTCTTCCATCTCGCCGGTGTATTTGTTCATGTAATCGATATTGGCGTACTGAGGAGACTTGGAAATGATAAATACCAGTCCGCTGTCTTCAGCTGGTGCCAGTTCCTTTTTTGATTCCATAAACATAGGAGGAATGGTGGCGAGTACAATCAGTGCAAAAACCAGAGTGACCGTTCTTGTTTCCAGCGAACGGGTTAAGCGGTTTTTGTAGCGATCCTTCAGACCATTGAATTTTTTATCCAGCCAGTGAGTGAAAGCACTCTCATTGTTGGCTGGCTGCATCAGCTTTGAACACATCATTGGCGAGAGTGTTAAAGCTACAACTCCAGACACCAGTACAGAACCGGCGAGGGTAAAGGCAAACTCCCGGAATAGAGCACCGGTCAAACCTTCCATAAACCCGATAGGTGCATATACAGCCGCCAGGGTAATGGTCATGGCAATTACTGGTAGCGCGATTTCCCTCGCTCCCAGAAGGGCAGCATCTAAAGGCGATTTGCCTTCCTCGATATGGCGGTGAATGTTCTCCACCACCACAATGGCGTCATCAACAACCAGTCCAATGGCCAGAACCATGGCCAGCAATGTCAGCAGGTTGATGGAGTACCCCATCATTTGCATAACAAACAGAACGCCAATCATGGACAGTGGAATAGCCACTACAGGAATGATAACTGTGCGCCAGGAGCCGAGGAACAGGAAAACAACAGCGATAACGATCAATGTTGCTTCTATCAGGGTCTGTACAACTTCATCGATAGATTCCTGAATGAACTTGGTCGCGTCATAAACAATGTCGCCGTTCAAGCCGCTTGGCAGCTGGCTTTTCATATCCGGCAAATGAGTGCGAACACGTTTAATAACATCCAGCGGGTTGGCGGATGGTGTTGCCGATACACCTACATAGGTAGAGGGCTTGCCGTTAAAGGCAACAAAGCTGTCAAAGTTTTCCGCTTCCAGTTTGATATCCGCGACATCTTCCAGGCGAATCAGGGTTTCGTCGGTGGTTTTCACCACAATGCGGGAGAAATCTTTAACTGTAGAAAGATCGGTCTGAGCATTGATATTGGATACAACCAGTTCACCGCGGGTTTGGCCAGCTGCCGATTGCACGTTACTGCTTAACAGAGCGTTGTTGATGTCGGCTGCCGTCACCTCAAAGGCACTCATGCGGATCGGGTCAAGCCAGATCCTCATGGCAAAGGTTTTTGCCCCCAGAATTTCCGCTGAACCTACGCCTTCAATAGTGGAAAGCTGTGGCTGGATAACGCGAGTCAGGTAATCGGTCACCTGCTCGCTGCTCATGGTGTCGCTGTAAAAACTCAAATAGAGCAGGGCACTGCCGCGGTTGTCACCTTTGGTAATCACCGGGTCTTCAGATTCTTCGGGAAGCTGACTGCGAACCTGGTTCACCTTGGACATGATTTCCGTTAGTGCTTTATCAGCGCTGTAACCCAGTCGCAGGTGGGCTGTAACCGTAGAAATGTTTTGGTTACTTGAAGAACTCAGGTAATCAATACCTTCGGCACTGGCGATAGCCTGCTGCACAGGAGTGGTAATAAAGCCCTGGATCAACTCTGCACTGGCACCGGGATAAGAGGTCGTAACCGTCACCACAGCATCTTCAAGGGAAGGGTATTCCCGTACCGGCAGTTTCTGAAAAGCCTGCAGGCCAATCAGAACAATCAGCAGGCTGACAACCGTTGCCAGAACCGGCCGGCGTATAAACAGATCAGTAAATGTCATCTGCTTACTCCCCGGCTGACTTAATGGCTACTCGGGCGCCGTTCCGCAGTTTCAGCTGACCAGATGCCGCAACTCTGTCGTTAGCCTGTAACCCGGTAAGAATTTCTACCCGGTCGCCCTGAATATCACCAGTGGTTACCTGGGTCAGTTTCACTGTCAGGTTTTCAGGATCATCACTGTTGATCAGGTAAACAGAATCACCGTACAGGGAATAGGTAATAGCGGTCCGTGGCAGGGTAATTACATTCTTTGGTTTTTCTGCCATCACTTTGATATCAGCAAACATACCGGGAACCAGCTCTCGCATGCTGTTATCCATCATGGCCCGGACTTCGATGTTACGGGTGTTGCTGTCGATCTTGGCGTTTATGGCATCAACAACAGCATCAAACTCTTTGTCCGGATAAGCCTGAACAGAGAAACGAACAGACTGGCCAATATACAGTTGTGGGTAATCCTGTTCTGGCAGGGCGAAATCAACATAGAGTTGATCAATATTCTGCAGGGTGGCGAGAATATCGCCTTCTTTCAGGTAATCACCAGGTTCAGCCTGTCGTATACCAATGCGACCAGAAAAAGGGGCGATAATTTTCTTTTTACGTAGAGTGGCGCGGGTCTGTTCCACTGAGGCTGTTGCTTCATCCAGATTGGCTGACGACTGGTCGAATACTGTTTGCGAGATAGCTTTTTGCTCAATCAGGGATTTATCACGGGCCCAGGTCAGCTTTGCCAGCTTTTGACGAGCCTGGAAACTTTTAAGATTTGCTCGCTCGGTATCATCGTCAAGTTGTGCCAGCAGAGCGTTATCTGAAATTTCCTGACCGGATTCAAAATGAATCTCGCTGATCACCCCGGCCACTTCTGAACGAATATCAACACCTTGCCGTGCACTTAAAGTTCCAACAGAGCTTAAGTAGGGATACCAGGTTTCGCTGCTGGCAGTTGCCGGTTTGATAATGGTTGGCGGAGGAACATAACCGGCCATGCCCTTGGCCATCTGATCATTCATAAAAAATTTGAAGCCGAAGAGGGCTCCGAACAAAGCCACTGTGCAAAACAGCATCAACAGCATTTTTTTCATCATTGGATTTATTCCTTGGCAGACGGTTTATCCGTTCTGAATGCGCAGTGACTATATCGCAACGAATTAGGTGTTTGTACTTGTTTTGTAACGATGGTTATTGGTTTTTGTCAGTCAGGGGAAACAGACTGTTTTAGTAAGTTTTGTTGGGATTCCCAGTCATTGAAAATCCCACAAAACTGTGTGCATAATTTGCGACACTTATCTTACAAGTCATACCATCATGTAAGGTGATGACAGCGGAAGATCCAGAATGCTTTGAGCAACATCTGAGAAGTGTTCTGTTTTGAAAATGCTGTGCTGAAGAATCGCGTGTATATCCCTGTGGTTTTGCTCGATAACACAGTCACAATAAAGAGCTGGAACTCCAGTGACTTTGTGAATATCAGAAATGATATCTCTACAGGTGAGTGCGATACCCGTTTTGCATCCCCAGAGTGTAGCGCGCAGCTCGGTTGAAATCGGTTCACCTCCCTGGCAGTCATTCCAGACTCGCTCCATTGTCGTATGAAGCAGCAGTCGCGCTGATTTCAGGCGGGTGATGCAGGAACCGATGGCGAGCTGAACGTGAGGACGTTCAATTAAGGGCGGTGTTGCACCGGATGTTCTGCTGGCTTCCGCCAATTCGATTAAACAATCAATCGTACTTTGGGCGGCTCCCAGACATATGGCTGCTCCCCCGGTACCCAGATTGATAAAAAACGGCAATCGGGCAGAAGGAGTATCGATATGTTTTTTATGGCTCCATAACCATGTGTGCTCTTTGGGAATCTCAATATCGTCGACAATAACATCATGGCTCCCCGTACCGCGCATACCGCTGACATTCCAGGTTTTCAGAATTTGACAGGATTCACGAGGTAGAAGCACCATTACTTTTTCTGGTGAACCGTTGTCAGCAAGAACAGGTTGGCTGTCCTTAACCAAAGTGCACATCAAGGTGATTTTGTTGGCAAGAGCACATCCGGACACCAGAGCCCAGCGACCGGAAATACGGTAACCATTTGGGGTTATTGTTGCTGTACCTGTCGGGCGGGTGGAATTGGCATAAATATTCGCCGGATCATTGAAAAGCTCATTCCCTATTTCAGGGGGGAAGTACCAGCTGGCCATGGAAACCAGCTGATTATTCCACATAACCCAGGACGCCGAAGGATCGGCCCATGCCAGCTGCTCATAAACCTTGAGGTTATCAACCGGATGATTTTCCAGTCCGCCAAGAGCCTTGGGCAGCATAAGCTGATTAAGACGTTGCTCAATGAGTTTTTTGACAACATTGTCAGTTAACTGGCAGGCTTTTTCCGCTTCAAGACGGGAGGCGCGGATCAGCGGAGAAAGGCTTTCTGCGGCATGGACAGGTGAGAGTTGTTTCGCCATTTATCTCTATTCTAATCATCCAGAAAATTCTGATTAGAATAGGCAAGGGTTGGAATGTTCGCCCTGTGTTCAAAGGGCGAACAGCATTATCAATTCTCGAAGTGTGCGCGAAGAGCTTCAACGCGCTTCCGGTTAACCTTGAAATCGTAGTAGCCGGTTCTGGAGGCCGAGCGAACATCAACCATGCCGTTTGACTGGATTACCAATGTCAGATCATCAACAAACCCCATCATTCGGGAGCTGAATTCCGCCTTGATGATGTTTCCTTCATTTTGGGTAACTACTGTTCTTGGCGAATTCTCCAGCCAGACTAACAGACGATCACGAATGGCTGTTGTATCCTGCCCTTGAAAATCTAATGGGGCGATAAAATGATCTTCCTGAGCCTCACTGCTCACACAGTTCGGGCTGCTTGGGCAGTCCATAGGTGGGGTTTCTTCTGCCCTAACAGTTGTAGTGAGAGAGCATGAGAGAAGAATTGCCCCGATGAAACCTTTGGCATGCTTTGAGCGCTGAAACATAAGACTGCCTTTTTATTTTTGAATATTATGCCATTTGCAGGTACGACTTTGCCTGAAAAATCAGAAAAAGAGAAAACTATGCTGACAGTATCAGAACTCGCCGTTTACCCCATGAAATCCTGCCGCCAGCTTACCGCAGACAGCTGGAAAGTTGATAGTTTTGGTTTTGCTGGGGATCGCCGTTGGGTTGTTGTTGATAGTGAAACCGGAACTTTTGTCAGCCAGCGTACTCATCCGCAGATGGTAAAAATTATCTGTTTGCCAACGATTGGTGGTATTTCTCTGAGTCACCCAGAGAAGGGAAGTATTGAAGCTGTTGCACCAGAAGCTGAAAACATTGTTCAAGCAACCGTTTGGGATGATACCTGTGATGCTTTGGATGCCGGTGAAGAAGCCGCCAATTGGTGTAGTGAGGTGATTGGTAAGCCTTGTCGTCTGGTTTATATGCCAGACTCCACCTTCCGGCAGGTTGATCGTAAATATGCTGAGGAAGGCGTGCGAGCAAGTTTTGCTGACGGTTTTCCTTTCCTGATCATATCTGAGGGTTCCCTCGAGTTGTTGAACAGTAAGCTGGACAACGCTGTTCCTATGAAACGTTTCCGCCCCAATATTGTGATTAAAGGCTGTGAACCCCATGCAGAAGATAACTGGAAACGTATCCGTATCGGCGGCATAGAATTTTCCGGTGTAAAGCTGTGTACCCGTTGTGTTATGACCACTGTTAATACAGAAACGGCAGAAAAATCCCCAGAACCCCTTCGAACGCTGGCGAAATATCGTCGTTTTAATAAGAAAGTGATTTTTGGGCAGAATATGATTCATCATGGAACCGGGGTGATTTCTAAAGGAATGTCCGTAGAAATTCTGGAATAGCGGGATATATTTCTGTTATCTCTGGATTGCGGTATATCCCTATGTGGAATGTTGTAATGCAGGTTGTATAAATGCCGCAAATTTGTAGAAGGATTGATCATATGTCTGATCTTCTCAACCTGAAACCGGCTGCTCTCTGGACCCACTTCCAGAATATCTGCAACATTCCACACCCTTCCGGTGAAGAAGAAGCTGTACGTCAGTACGCTCTCGCGTTTGCTGCTAAGCATGGACTGGAAGCAGAAACTGATGAAGCGGGTAACGTGGTTATCCGCAAGCCTGCCACTCCTGGTTTTGAAAACCGTGTTGGTGTGATTCTGCAGGGCCACCTGGATATGGTTCCTCAGAAGAATGCTGATACCGAGCATGATTTCAGCAAAGATCCTATTCAGGCTTATGTTGATGGTGAGTGGGTGAAAGCCCGAGGCACTACTCTGGGTGCTGACAATGGCATCGGTATGGCTGCTGCTCTGGCTGTTCTGGAAGATAAAGAACTGCAACACGGCCCAGTTGAAGCGTTGTTCACCATTGATGAAGAACGTTCCATGGTGGGTGCGGAAGAACTGAAAGCTGGCTGGCTGCAGGGTAAAATCCTGCTGAACCTAGATACTGAAGAAGAAGGCGAACTGTACGTTGGCTGTGCCGGTGGCGTAGATGCTATTGCTGAAGCGGCTTACGCTGAAGAAACTGCTGAAGCTGGTATGAACTGGCTGAGCCTGGAAGTTAAAGGCCTGAAGGGTGGTCACTCCGGTTGCGATATCCATCTGCAGCGCGGTAATGCCAACAAGATTATGGTTAACCTGCTGAAAGCTCTCCAGGCTGTTGGCGCGCGTGTTGCCAGCATCAATGGTGGCAGCCTGTCTAACGCGATTCCTCGTGAAGCTTTCGCCGTTGTTGCCGCTCCTGCTGGCAAGGCTGAAGAAGTTGCAGCAATTGTTGACGAGCAGCTGTCCATCGCCCGTAACATTCTGGCAGAAACTGATGCTGGTGTTGTGATCACTGCGACGGCTACTGACGCTGGTGAAAAAGTGATGGCTCAGGCTGACCAGCAGAAGTGGCTGGATCTGTTCCACGTTATTCCTAACGGCGTTGACCGTATGAGCGAAAGCGTGGAAGGTGTTGTAGAAACTTCCAACAACTTCGCCATCATGACCGTAACCGCAGGCAAGATCGGCGTACACTGCTTTGCCCGTTCCCTGGTAGACAGCGCCACTTCCGAAATGGGTGAGCGTCTGATCGGCCTGATGCGTTTAGCTGGTATGGAAGCTCGTCTGGAAGGTCAGTTCCCAGGCTGGCAGCCAAACATAGACTCCGCGATCCTCGCGTCCATGAAGGAAACCTACGAATCCCTGTACGGCAAGATTCCTGAAGTGAAGGTTATTCACGCTGGTCTGGAATGTGGTCTGCTGGGCAGCAAGTACCCTGAGTGGGATATGCTTTCCATTGGCCCAACCATCTGCTTCCCTCACTCCCCAGATGAGAAAGTAGAAATCAACAGCGTTGAAAAATTCTGGAGCCTGCTGAGCGAAGCTCTGGCTCGAGTACCTGTTGCGGAATAATTTCTACTTATTCTGTCGCATTAAATAAGCCGGCATTTTTGCCAGCTTATTTTTATCATTATTGAAATTTCAATAATGCCCTCAACCAAGAGCAGAAGCGATAAAAAGCCCCTAACCTGAGTGAAGGAATTATAAAAATGAATGGAATTCATAATGAGAACCTTTCTCACGGCTGTTGGCCAAGCTGCTGCTATTACTTCAGCCGCGCTGTCGATTTTTGCGGCGCACGCTACACCAGTTGATACAGTATCCCTGGCTGCAGGCGAACGTTGCTTCTCTTTTACGGAAAAAGTTTGGCAGTTTAAGGCCAAAAGCGACAGCCAGTCTCCAAGGCCTGTTGAAGATAACGAACTGCTCTTAGCAACCTCGATACAAGGGGAGTCAACGAAGATGGGGGCCGCATTCCTGAGCCGGCTTCCTAGGCCTCCCTTTGAGTTATCCTTCGAAATGCGCAGCGCATCTAACAGTCGATATGGGAGCGCAAATACGAGGCTGAATGTTTTTTTCTCCAATAGGAAAATAGGGGATATCGATCCTTTTAAAACCTACCCGCCAATCTTAGAGGCTGGTCATGGCCTGGAATTGAGTTCTGCCCGGTATCCTTTCACAACAGATCCTGCGGTTTTTGGTTTTGCCGGAAAGTGGGCCTATCCAGGCTCTCTTAAGACAAACAACTGGGTTAAGGTTTCGCTCACTGTACTCAATAATCAGGCGATTGTGTGGCTTGATGGCACACCTTTATTTCGTTCAGAGTCAGACAACACGCAGTTGAAAGTGGGCGGGTTTTCTGGAAGAGCCAACTCTGCCAGTGAAATCAGGGTGAAGAATGTGTGCTTACGAAAAGCCCTTAAACCTCCAGTGCTTCACGCACGCACACCATTGCATCCAGACAATAGTGTTCCTGAATCTCTGGTTGTTAATTCGAAAACATCACTCAAAATCGAAGATGCCCTTGATGCTGAAGAGTTTTGTCCTCAAATTTGTGGGCGGGTGACACCGTGGAATGGTCGTTGGGGGGCGTGGGTTCCCGGATCAGGGTGGAAACCCTATGGTGAGAGTAGCTGTGAATGCCGCATCAGCCCTTTGCGCAGTGTGACCGGAGACTATAGTCAGGAGAGTACTCCTGCTGGCGCGTATAACTTTGTTCTGAAGAATCAAACCGAATTCACCCGAACGATAGCGACGGGGCGTTGTATTAAAGCCTGTCGTTTTCAGGGCATGTACTGGTCGGGATTATGGTGGCAGACAGAGCAGCCGGAATACAAAGTATGTCAGTGTGAAATGTAAGCTTGATATTCCCTGTGACCATACCAGAGCCTGTTAAGAATGACTGTTAGCGTATTTGATCTTTTTAAAGTGGGTCTTGGGCCTTCGAGTTCCCATACAGTCGGGCCAATGTTGGCGGCTTTCCAGTTTGCTTCTGAATTGTCTGATGCCAACGTGGCTTCATTACGAGTGACTCTTTATGGTTCGCTTGCTCTCACCGGGATAGGGCATGGTACAGATCGTGCCGTTACCCTGGGGTTGGCTGGCTGTCACCCGGAAACAACCCAGCCAGATCAAGCCAATATATTGTGGCACGGTATCTGTCAGTCTAATGAGCTGAAGTTGTCACAAGGTTGTATGGTGGCTTTTGATCCGAATGCAGATATTGTTTTTGAAGGTCAACCTCTGCCCGAACACCCTAATGGTGTGAAATTTGAGGCCATGACTGCGGATAATCAACCGATTGCCTCACAAGTTTATTTTTCTGTAGGTGGCGGCTTTATTGTTTCAGCTGAGGAGTGGGATAAGCCAACAGCTCCTCAAGAACAGTCCGCAGCTCCTTATCCTTTTTCTTCTGCTGAACAATTGCAGCAATTGTGTGAGCAGAATCGATTGTCTATTGCCGAGCTGGTGATGGCTAATGAATGTGCTGACAGTCATGATGTTAATGAGCGCCTGGATGCCATCTGGCTAGCTATGGAGTCTTGTATACAGCGAGGCTACAGCACTTCAGGTGTGCTGCCTGGAGGCTTGGGCGTAGAGCGCAGGGCTCCGGAATTATACCTTCGCTGGCAAAAAGAGAATGCTGGTAAAGATCCCTTGCAGGTTATGGATTGGGTGAATGTCTGTGCGTTGGCGGTGAATGAGGAGAATGCTGCTGGCGGCCGGGTTGTGACTTCGCCAACGAATGGTGCTGCAGGGGTGATACCTGCAGTTATTGCGTTTCACAAGCAATATGACCGGGAAGCGAGTACGGAAACTATTCGTCAGTTTCTGCTGGCTGCCGCCGCTATAGGAATGCTCTATAAAAAGAATGCATCCATATCTGCGGCCGAAGTAGGTTGTCAGGGGGAAATCGGCGTGGCGTCCTCTATGGCTGCGGCCGGGCTTGCGGCAGTGTGGGGCGGTTCGGTAGCTCAGGTAGAAAATGCCGCAGAAATAGCTATGGAGCATCATCTGGGGATGACTTGTGACCCTGTTGCCGGGTTGGTGCAGGTGCCCTGTATTGAACGTAATTCTATGGGCGCGGTAAAAGCTATTAATGCTGCGCGGCTGGCTGTGAGCGGTGATGGGCGGCACCGGGTATCATTGGATCAGGTGATTGCCACCATGTATCAGACCGGGAAAGATATGCAGGACAGGTATAAAGAAACTTCTCTGGGAGGGCTGGCGGTTAATGTCGTTTATTGCTGACGTACGTACCATTTATGAGAAAAGAGTGCTTTTTATCGATTTTTTTGCCCAAATGGGCTGACTTATTGTTTTGAAAGTGTATAATCCCGCGGCTCCTACACATCAAAATATCACTCCAAAATTGAATCCCGCACAGAAAGATATTGTCCAAGAGGTAAATCCAATGGAAACGCTCAGCATGGGCGGACGTTTCTTCAAAAGTGAAGAGCTCGAGCTGATTGAGCAGCGTCGGCTGGAAGCGCTTCTGGAAATCACCACGAAGCACAGTGAAGAAGTTCAATCCCTAAAGAGTCAAATTGAAACGGCCGACCAGAAATTTGCTAAGGCTGGCAATCAAATTAAAGGACTCGACAAAGAAATTAAGGTTCTCCGTGAACAGAACCCTGATCGCATGAAGAAGCAGATTAAGCGTCTTCAAGAGCAGAACAGGGATATGACTGCTGAGAACAAAGCCCTCAAGAGCAAGCAGAAGCAGTTACAGCAGCAACTGGACGCTGCCAAGCTGGATCTGGACAAGCTCAAGGCAGAAGCTGAAGAGAAAGAAGCGGAAACCGCTTAATAATCTGACGCTGACATTGGCCCCGGGAAAGCCTGTTATTCAAACTTGTTTGATCTTTGCAGGATTTCCTGATGTGCCAGTCGATAAAGGTTAGCGTTTATCGCACTAACCTTTATTGTTTTCAAGTTGAGTTTTTTTAAATTGCAACTTTGTGTTTTGGTTGCTGAAATAGTAAGTCGTTTTTCTATAATTTTGTCTGCCCAGGCAAAATACCTTCCCAATTTCTCTCCTTATTTTTCTTTTTGAAGATTCAGGCGTTCTCTGCTTATTGTATTGCATGGTTATTTAGTTTTCTTTGAATCCTGATGCTTGCTAGATGCTGGCAATATTGTTGCCATTTATTGCATTTTTTCAGATTTTTCGGCCAGAAAAATTATTAACTTTATAAAAATATCATCTAATGAGGGGCTGGCGTTCCGTTCGAAGTGGGTAATACTTACTCCCGCCAGTGTGATTGATGTCCCCCTACTATCGCACTGGCGAGGTCAGCTAATGACCTTGGTACTTTTGGATTGTGTACCGTTTCACTCTATGGTCTTGGCCGGTGATGCTTCCCCCAGCGCACCGGTTCTTTTTTCCGGCATTGAGTGAGGCTTGAATCTGTGCGTTAAGAGTTTTGAAAACGCTGATAGAGAAGGGCTTTAAACTTTATTTAAGGCTGATTTTTTACCAGTGTTATCAAGGTCTTGATATGGTCTTGGCCGGTGCCGCTTCCCCCAGCGCACCGGTTCTTTTTTATGTGGTTTTACAAATAGGAAGGCTGTTCCATTGTGTCGTGTATTTTGGGGAAAGGTATTCCTGTTTCATATGCCAGCGTTTTTGGTTCAGGCCTGTGGCTGCAGAATGCAAATGATTGGCACCAAAGCGGCAATTAATCTTATCCATCACCTCCATTAATGGATCGGTCGAGTTATTGGAACTGTCGTTAAAAAACAGGTCTTCTTGAATAATGTCCTTGCTGCCTATATCCATCAGTAAAAAACCGGCCTTTCTATAAATAAGCCCGTCCCGGTAAATGGCTTCTACACCTTTTCTTGCCAGGTGTTGCCATGTTTGTGAGCTGTCTGTAGGGCGTGGGCTTTGTAAAGTGATTGACCCGGTGTATTGGTTCTGATCTTCCCGGAAGGGATCAGTGCGGATAAACAGCTGCGCCAGAGACGTTGATTTGTTTTGCTGGCGCATCTTCTCACAGGCTCTGGCAGCAAATGTGGCTGTTGCTTCGTGGATTTCGGCTTTGGTGGTCACTCCCATTCCAAAAGAGCGGCTGCACATAATTGTATGTTTGTTGCCGTCGCTATCATCATCCCATGGCAGGCAACTTTCTCCCTGGAGTTCGCGAACAACTCGCTCAACCGTGACGGAAAATTTTTTGCGAATATGGGATGGGTTCTGGCTGGCTAAATCGAGAGCCGTGATAATTCCTGTCTCTTTTAAGTTGCGCGTTAGTCGCCGGCCAATTCCCCAGATTTCCTCAATTGGTGTCAAGGCCATAAGTTTTTGCTGTCGAAGGGGAGAGGTAAGATCAACAACGCCTGCGGTAGCGGGATAGTGTTTGGCTGCATAATTGGCAAGCTTGGCCAGGACTTTGGTAGTGGATATCCCAACGCCAATGGGGAGTCCGGTCCATTGTCCGACTCTTTGTCGGATTTCTCGCCCCTTTTGTTCCCAGCTGGATTCTTCAAACCCTTCGAAGCGGAGAAAGGCTTCATCGATGCTGTACGCCTCAACCTCGGGGGTAAACGATTCCAGCACGGACATAAAGCGATTAGACATGTCGCCATATAACGGATAATTGCTGCTTCTTATCGCCAGCTGGTTCTGGCGCATCAGGTGTTTGACCTGAAAAAAAGGGGTTCCCATAGCAATTCCCATTGCTTTCAGCTCTGGAGTGCGGGCAATTATGCAGCCGTCATTGTTAGATAGCACGCCTACGGGCTTTCCGGCCAGGTCTGGCTCAAAGACTCTGTGACAGCTGCAGTAAAAACTGTTGGCGTCGCAATGGGCGATAGCGGGTTTCACAGGTGTTATCTCAGAGAGTGGATGGCGTGAATCACAACTCCCCATACATCCAGCGTTTGACCATCTGAGAGTTGAATGGGGGAATAGGGTGGGTTGGCGCTGTGCAGCTCTATAGTATCTGCTTTTAGACTCAGTGTTTTGATGCATAGCTCGCCGTCAAGCAGCGCCATCACCACATCGCCATCTCTGGCCTTAAGAGATCGGTCAACAATCAGTACGTCCCCATCAAATATTCCTTTGCCCTGCATGGAGTTGCCCTGTGCCCGGGCAAAGAAAGTGGCGGCTGGGTGTGTGATCAGTAGATCATCCAGGGAGAGGGCTTTCTCCAGGTAATCTGCCGCTGGGCTGGGAAAGCCGCAGGCCGCGGGGGATTGATATAAAGGGTATTCCGCTCCTGAGCGGCGGGGAAGAATGATTTCTACTTTGAGCATTGTGACAACACTGAATACTGTTTTTATATACAGTATTGTTGTTTTGGAAGGCGACTGCAACCCATCTTGATAAACCCGAGAGCTTCTGCCTGCCGCAAGAGTTATTCCGTGAGGTGTTGAAGAAAGAATAATGCCACTCGTTTTCAGGCGAGTGGCATTATGTATTAACGGTGGCGCTTAGAGATTAATGCAGCTTTTAGCTGGCATCTTTCTCTGCCAGGTAGAGCCAGGTTTCCAGAACGCTGTCGGGGTTCAGGGATACGGTATCGATACCTTGCTCCATCAGCCATTTGGCCAGATCTGGATGGTCGGATGGCCCCTGGCCACAGATGCCAATATACTTGCCCGCCTTGCGACAAGCTTGTATTGCCATAGCCAGCAGTGCCTTCACTGCATCATTACGCTCATCAAATAGATGGGCAATAATGCCGGAGTCGCGGTCCAGGCCTAAGGTCAGCTGAGTCATATCGTTTGAGCCGATAGAGAAGCCATCGAAGTACTCAAGGAAAGACTCGGCCAGCAGGGCGTTGGCAGGTAGTTCACACATCATAATAACCCGCAGGCCATTTTCACCTCTGCGCAAGCCGTTGGTTGCCAGCAGATCAGAAACCTGGCGAGCCTCACCAACAGTGCGAACGAATGGCACCATGATTTCCACATTGGTCAGGCCCATTTCGTCGCGCACTCTGCGCATGGCGCGGCATTCCAGCTCAAAGCAGTCGCGGAATCCTTCGGAGATGTAGCGGGAGGCCCCGCGGAAGCCCAGCATTGGGTTTTCTTCCTCGGGCTCGTACAGGCTGCCGCCAATCAGGTTGGCATATTCGTTCGACTTAAAGTCGGAAAGGCGAACAATCACCTTGGCTGGGTAGAAGGCTGCCGCGATAGTGGAAACACCTTCGACCAGTTTGTCGACATAAAAATCTACCGGACTTTTGTATCCAGCCATGCGCTTATCAACGCTGGCGCGAATATCAACCGGCAGACTGTCATAATTAAACAGTGCTTTAGGGTGAACGCCAATCATGCGGTTGATAATGAATTCCAGGCGAGCCAATCCAACACCGTTATTTGGGATGGCAGCAAAGTCGAAGGCACGATCCGGGTTGCCGACATTCATCATCAGCTTGAACGGCAGTTCAGGCATGGAATCTACAGAATTGCTTTGAATATCGAAATTCAGCAGCCCTTCATAAATTAAGCCAGTGTCGCCCTCGGCGCAGGAGGCTGTAACATCCATGCCATCTTTCAGTTTTTCGGTTGCATCGCCGCAACCAACAACGGCTGGAATACCAAGCTCGCGGGCAATAATGGCCGCGTGGCAGGTACGGCCGCCACGATTGGTAACGATAGCTGCGGCACGCTTCATGATCGGCTCCCAATCGGGATCGGTCATATCTGTAACCAGAACATCGCCCGGCTCAACGCGATCCATCTCAGAAATATCGTGAATGATTTTCACGGTACCGCTGCCGATACGTTGGCCGATACTGCGGCCTTCGACCAGGACCTTGCCTTTTTCCTTAAGCAGGTAGCGTTCCATGGTACCGGCTGCACGGCTTTTTACTGTTTCCGGTCGAGCCTGCACAATGTAGATCTTGCCATCGTCACCATCTTTAGCCCACTCAATATCCATTGGGCGTTTATAGTGCTTCTCAATAATAAGCGCCTGACGAGCCAGGTCTTCAACTTCACTATCGCTGATTGAGAACTGGTTGCGTTCGGATTCATCAACATTCAGGGTTTGTACGGAGCGGCCCGCAGAAGAGTCATTGGTGTAAACCATCTTCAAGGCTTTGCTGCCAAGGTTGCGGCGCAGTACGGCAGGGCGGCCAGCTTCCAGAGTTGGCTTATGTACGTAGAATTCGTCAGGGTTTACGGCGCCCTGTACAACCATCTCACCAAGTCCGTAAGAGGAAGTGATAAAGACAGCATCACGGAAGCCTGATTCGGTATCCAGAGTAAACATAACGCCGGAGGATGCAGTTTCACTGCGCACCATTTTTTGAATGCCGGCAGACAGGGCGACATTGCGGTGATCGAAACCCTGGTGAACCCGGTAGGCGATAGCTCGATCATTAAACAGGGAGGCGAAAACTTCCTTTATCGCTACAAGAATATTCTCATAGCCGCGGATGTTCAGAAAAGTTTCCTGCTGCCCGGCAAAGGATGCATCAGGAAGGTCTTCTGCGGTTGCAGAAGAGCGAACAGCAACCGACAGGTTGTCATTGCCACCTTGCAGAGCTTCCCAGCTGGATTTAATTGCAACTTCCAATTCGGGCTGGAAGGGTTCATCAACGACCCATTTACGGATTTTAGCACCCGCCTCAGTCAGGGCATTTACATCATCAACATCCAGGGTATCCAGCAGAGCGTGAATGCGCTCATCCAGTCCGCTTTTTTCCAAAAAGTCACGATAAGCCTGAGCTGTTGTGGCAAAACCACCAGGAACAGAGACTCCGGCACCGGCAAGATTACTGATCATCTCGCCAAGGGATGCATTCTTACCCCCAACAATCTCGACATCATCGGCACCGAGCTTTTCAAGACCGATTACATAGGCTTCCAAAAGACACCCCCTTAAGAAAACAATCCCTGAACGATATTCGCTAAACAGAGATTCTTCTTTGCCCGCTTATGGGGCAAAAAAAATCAATTCTGCTTATTTAAAACCTTCCCAGAAGGAGTATTTCGCAACCCTGAATCCGGGCTGCTTACAATACCGGTTTCGGACGAATCCGAACAGGGGTGAACAAGTATAAACCGTACAAACAACCATGAGCGTGCAGGAGTTCTGCACAAAGGGGTCTTTGTCAGGTGTTGACAGTGCGCGTACTATACGTGCAGCCGCAGCAGGAAAAAATACCTGCCGTGTGAGTTTACGTGTATATGCCTAGGTGAGGGTTTAACTTTCCAACATGATCGAACAAAAAAGCCCAACAAGTGTTTTTTTTATCTCTGATGGCACCGGTATTACTGCCGAGTCGTTTGGTCAGAGCTTGCTGGCTCAGTTTGAGCATATTGAGTTCGAAAAAGTCACGCTTCCTTATGTTGATACGGTTGAAAAGGCTCATCAGGTTGTTGATGAAATTACCCGGGTCAGCAATAAAGGTGGCCCGCAGCCACTACTGTTCAGCACCATTATTGACGAATCTATTGCTTCGGTTATCCGGGAGGCACCGGCTTACCATGCCGATATTTTTGATACCTATATGCCATCCCTCGAGAATCAGCTGAACTCCCACGCAGTCCATAAAGTCGGGAAAAAGCGCTCCATTCATGGATCCAGCGGCAAATATAACCAGCGCATAGAGGCGGTACACTTTGCCATTGATAATGATGATGGGGCTAAAACCCGGTTCTATGACCAGGCCGATATCATTGTGATAGGTGTGTCCCGTTGTGGAAAAACGCCTACCTGCCTTTATATGGGGCTTCAGTTTGGCATACAGGCTGCTAACTACCCTATTACCGAAGATGACCTGGATATGATGCGTTTGCCTAAGGCCCTCAGGCCTTTTAAAAACAAATTATTCGGTTTGACTATCAGTCCTGAACGTTTGTCTGCAATCAGGCACGAGCGCCGCCCCAATAGTCGTTACTCGTCGCCCAGGCAATGCGCTCTGGAACTGCACGAAGTTGAGCAGATGTTTCAGCAGAACAATATTCCGTACCTTGATACCACCCATTATTCCGTTGAGGAGATATCAACCCGGATTATTGCTCAGACAGGCATTGAACGACGTGTGAAATAAGAATATAAAATTCTCGTAACCTATTGATTTGCAATCACTCTGTCTATATTATTCACCGCGTTCTCGGCGAGTTAGCAAAGCGGTTATGCAGTGGACTGCAACTCCATTTAGACCGGTTCGATTCCGGTACTCGCCTCCAAATTTAAAAAGCCAGCCTAAGTGCTGGCTTTTTTTATGCCCAAAGAAACAGAAAAACACCTAATGGTCCATTAGATAGAAGAAATTGCCAGTCTAGACTCTTTAGCTAGACTGAACAGGCATAACCAACTACTCAAAATGGATGTCCTTTGTCGAATACACCAGCGTCCACTTTCCTGGATCAGTATGGGAAGTTTATGAGGTTTCTTGTGCCGTCGGCACTGGGTGTTTGTCTGTTCCTTATCCCTTTTAACAGTGGAAGGGGGCCAACAGTTCTTATTGGCATTATTGGTTATTCCATACTGGACATTATCAGCCAATGGCTTCCTTTTCTGGTTGTATTTGTGCTCACTGTTTCCGCTGCTGGCTCTTTAATTTCCCGCTATTTTGAGCCTGGTTTTATCCATAACAATAAATTACTGCGGTCTCTCCTCGATACTTCTCTTTTCTGGATGCTTGTGCGTGTTGTCTCTGCCGCTCTGGGAATTATGACATTAGGGCAAATAGGGCCTGAATGGTTATGGGGGATGGAGACGGGCGGCCTGGTATTATTTCAACTATTAAGCGTACTCTTTATATTTTTCCTGCTGGCTGGGCTGTTTCTTCCTTTCTTACTGGATTATGGATTAGTAGAACTTATTGGTGCTTTTCTCCATAAAATCCTCAAGCCGGTTTACCGAATTCCTGGAAGTAGTGGGGTGGACATCATTGCTTCTCTGCTAGGGGATGGAACAGTTGGAACGTTGATTACGGCCAGGCAGTACGAGAATGGTTACTACACCGCCCGTGAAGCTGCGGTGATTGCATCAACTTTTTCCATTGTCTCTATTTCATTTTGCGTTGTGGTGGTGAACTTTGTTGGTTTGTCCCATATGTTTCCCTACTTCTATCTGACAGTAATCTGTACATGCCTGATTATTGCCCTGATCCTCCCCAGGATATGGCCTCTGACCTCTATTCCGGACAGTTATCACCCACAGTCACAGCGTTCAAAAAATACAGAGAAGCATGAATCCTTTCCTGGTGTATCCGGCGCCATCAGGCTTGCTGTTGAAAAAGCCCATGTTGCCCCTGATATGAAAACTCTGCTGAAGAAAGGGCTTAACAATGCGCTGGATATTTGGTTTGTGTTCATGCCCATCATTATGGCCATTGCCACTCTGGGCTTGATCATTGGTCAGGAAACCAGTGTTTTCAGCTGGCTGGGAGCGCCCATGGTGCCGGTGCTGGAGTGGATGGGCATTCCTGAAGCTCAAAAGGCAGCCCCGGCTGTTTTCCTTGGTTTTGCGGATATGTTTTTACCGGCAGCGGTCTGCGCCCAGATTGACAGTGAAATGACTCGCTTTGTGATTACTGCGCTTTCCATTGCTCAGCTTATTTATATGTCTGAAGTGGGTGTATTGATTATGCGCTCATCCATTCCTTTGAACTTCTTCCAGCTATTGTGTCTTTTCCTTATCAGAACGGCGCTGGCTCTGCCTATTATTGTGCTTTTTGCCCGCTATTATTTTCTATGATCTTACATTCTTAACTCGGGTATGATGGGTCTTCGCTCACAATAATTAGAACAGTGTGAAGATCATGAACGGATTCTTTAAAGACAAAACCCGCCCGCTTGTTTTGGGGCACAGAGGTGTTCCTCTTGCTCACCAGGAAAATACCATGGCTGGCTTTCGCAAAGCAGTAGAGCTGGGTTGCGATGGTGTTGAGCTGGACGTGTTTGCCACACGGGATGACAAGGTTGTGGTGTTTCACGATGAAGACCCCGAGCGCCTGACTGGAGCCAGTGGCTCTATCACTGACATGACCTGGGATGAAATCTCTCAACTACGGGTCAAGCGTAGAATTGCACAAGACGAAACCGGGGATGTTTTTCGGACCTATCCTGGAGAAGAGCGCATCCCTCTGCTTGAAGAGGTTCTCGAAGAGTTCTCAGATAAGTTATTGATTAATGTTGAGATGAAAGCCTACAGGCCCATGTGGAGCCGTCGAAGAACCGGCAGACTTGTGGCTGATGTTATACAGAAAACAGAGAGCTCAGACAGAGTTATTTCTACTTCGTTTGATTTCTTTATGTTGCGAGATCTGGAAAAACGCATGCCTGCTATCCATAGCGGTTTTGCCTATGATGATGCCATTGTTGATGCTTTAAAAAAGTGGACATCAAGATTGCCTGAATTTGATAGTGAAATTGCTGATGCTGCTGGCAATCAAAACCATCTTTCTTTTCTGAATATGTTGCTTGAGTTAAATGCTGTAGGCCGGTTTGTTGGATCATCTCTAGTGGGTGCTGAGCATAACTTAATTGACTCTGATACTGTTCAGAAGTTCCATGAGCGTGAGATGTTGGTTGGAGCTTATACCCTCTATCCCCTTGATACGCGTACAGTTTCCGATCCATCTCTGGATCAGGATGAAGAAGCCAGAAGGCTGGCAAATTGTGGTGTTGACTGGATTGAAACCGATGATCCTGAACGGTTGGCTGAATTACTGAACAGTTCTTTGGAAGGGAATTAACGAATAGGGCTGTAACATTTTCTAACGAATCAAAAGTGGAACTTTAATCCTTTCTTTTTACTCATAGGTGGCACTATCAATCCTGGTGAGGTGCTGTCTGTGACTCCTTTCGCGATCATTCGCCTTTGGTTTTGCTGTGTGCTTTCGCTGGTATGTCTGGGTATTGGCCATGCCCGTGCTGATGTTATGTGGAAGGACTGTATCGTCCCTGAAAATATGTATGTCACTAAGAGTGACAGCAAGGCCAATTACGCGAAGATGAAGGGAAGTATGGAGGAGTTGGATCGCCAGATAGAAGAAATGGATATGGATCTTAGCTTCTATGGTGAGGATGCATGGTATTCGGGGCCTGATGCATGGGATTTTGCCAAGCAAAGATTTCTGTACAACCACCCAACGCCACGCATTTCATTCTTTGCTCTTATTGTGGACCCTCATAGCAAGAATATCTCTCTGATGGTGACCAGTGAACACCAGACAAAGGATTAT
Organism: Parendozoicomonas sp. 2304DJ65-17; assembly: GCF_058148445.1. Lineage (NCBI taxonomy): Bacteria > Pseudomonadati > Pseudomonadota > Gammaproteobacteria > Oceanospirillales > Endozoicomonadaceae > Parendozoicomonas > Parendozoicomonas sp. 2304DJ65-17. Next base: position 285,270 of record NZ_JBYVJV010000003.1, on the reverse strand, counting down.
GATTGGGTCACTGATAACCAGGTTTTCGTTGATGGTAAAAATAATCAGTACGCCGACTTTCGATGTAGCGGCTCAGTTATACAGCTTACCTGGAATGGCCGGGACTATGATGGCAGAGATGTTAATCAGAATAGTTTTCTTAACGAATTCTTTGACTCTGCCCAGGGACAACTGACGGCAAAGCTTGAAAGCTATATTAACGGCGAAACAGGGCAAGAGTTTTATCTTCTTCGGGTTGCCCAACTGAAAAATTCTTACCCTTATTCTGGGTATTATGGATCGATGTCCAGATACAACAAAAGAAATCGACAGGGAGTATCACCTTATATTCATAGGTTTAAGTACAAGTACAAACCAGAAGAACCCTCCTGCGATTTTGGTTCGCCCAGTTGCCTGATGCCCATGCTAAAGCCTGGCTACGACCCAATCGACAGAACCAGAACCAGCCATGATGCAGCCAAACTTGATTATGACGAGTATGAAACCTCATCTCAGAACAACCTGAAAGATCATTTGCCTGTCGCCATTCATACTGTCAGAGCGCATTTGAGCAAAATCAGAACAGAGTTGAGATCACTGTCATTAAAGTTTTCCCGGAATGCGTTTCAGGGAAAGGCTCCCCATGAACGAATCAACGAATTAGACCGGGCCCAGCGCATTGTTAATGAAGCCGATATGTCTGTGGCAAGCGGTTTGCGGGAAAAAGGCAGCGACAGGGATGTGCACTTCAAAGCGGCTGGTGATCAGTTGATCGAACTTGAAGCGTTAATTGGCAGCAATGAAGATATTGCTGTTAACACGTCCGGTGGTATTGGTGAGGTCGTTGGGGAGGCGTATGAAGCCAAGGTGAAGATTGCCATTATCAAACGAATGGTAACTACTTTGGAGACGGCCCGTATCAATGCAGTCATGAAGCGACAGCCCGTTAATGAAGCAGAAATAAGAAAATCGAAGATTGATTCCCGGGTTATTGATATCCGCGAGCTAAATACTCTGATGGGCCATAAAGATGAAGAGGGAGAGCAGAAAGAAGAATACGACAATTCGGGGGATCTTCCGTTGGAAGATGATCTGATATTGGAATATGCCCAGCAGGGAGATGATGAACAAGGCTGCCTTATGACCGGCAATCAGATTGCCCAATATGCAGCTAAGAGATCAGATAACCGTTTTGGATTTTACACGGGCGTGGAGGTGCGGGTATCAAATGCTTCCTCCAAACCCATGGTCTTTCTCCAGTCCACAAATACTCCCTGGACCTGGTTCTGGCAGCAGGCGGGTAGGGATTACCAGATTCCTGAATCGGACGTCTGGTGCAGGGGAGCCCTTTTTGGTGTTGATCATGTCAGTCGAGGTCTGGATTCTGGAATTTTAAGAATTACAGTTCGAGGTGTGTACGATAATGTGCGTAAGGAAATTTATGTAGGTAGCATGTGGAGTGTCTGGAATGCAAGCTGGTCAATGGCGTATTTTCAGAGTGCTCTGAGTTTTATTACGCCAATTGGTACTATGGCAGCCAGCGGACTTCTGGCAGCCAGCCTGGGCAGCCCATTGCTGGGGGTGACTCTTGCGGCGGCGAATGTCTTTCTTGCGGGAATGGCACCCTATGCACCTCCTGAGGTCAAGTTCGCTCAGGGACAGGCCGTTGATCATTTCATATCGAAATATATGTTTATGGGAGACCGCTATTACAACGGAAACATGAACATGACCTACTACAGCTCGTTTGGCACACTGGAGTCGAAGGGAAATATTCACTGATAACTGTTTTTTGCTAAAGGGTATGGGATAATTTCTCAGGCTTATGGCGGATACCTGAGAATAATAATGGTGAATGTATCACGGGTTGACCTGAATTTGCTGGTGTATCTTGATGCGCTGCTGCGTGAACGGAATGTGACTCGGGCAGCGGATCAACTGGGCATTACTCAGCCAGCGATGAGTAATGGCCTGCGCCGCCTGCGGGATCTTTTTAATGATCCTCTTCTGGTGCGCACCAGTGATGGCATGACGCCCACTGCTCGCGCCTTAGAACTCCAGCCCCTTATCCGCCATGTTCTTACCGATGTTGAACAGGCTATCCGACCGCAAACGGATTTTGATGCGCTTTCCAGTCGTCGTGTGTTCCGCATTATGGTCAGTGATTATGCTGAATCAACATTGATTCCACTGCTGCTGCGACACCTACGCAAAGATGCCCCCAATATCACTCTTGATATGCTGACTCCCAGCGATGTGGACTTTCACGATGTGGAGCAGGGCAGAGTTGATATGGCTATCAACCGCTTTGATGAAATGCCCCAATCCTTTCATCAAAGTACAGTATGGGAAGATGGTTTTTCCTGCCTGATGAGTAAAAAAAATCTGATTCGCCGGAAGTTTACTCTGGAAAATTATTTGCAGGCCCGTCATATCTGGGTCAGCAAAACCGGTATGGGCGTTGGGGTTGGGGTTAATCCGGAGGATGTTCAGCGACTGGGTTGGGTAGATGATGCTCTGAATCGTCTTGGGCAAAAAAGGCAGATTGCGATTTTTACCCGCCATTATCATGTGGCCATGCAGCTCTCCCGCCAAAATGACCTGATTGCCACTCTGCCAACCCGGGCGGCAAAGCTTATGGCTGATGATGCTGAACTGGTGATCTTGCCACCACCATTCCTTATTCCGCCTATTGAGTTGAAACTGGCCTGGAGCCCACTGCTGCAGCAGGATGCTGGTCATCGCTGGTTGCGACGATTGATTGTTGAGCTGGCCCGTAGGCCAGAGCTTGATCCTCGTAGCACTAGGGCTGAGCTGAGTTAAATGGCCAGGATATAATTTTTAGCGCGCCATCCCCTGTATCGTTATAGGGTTGTAAGTAAAATATATGGGCAGAGTTTTTATTAAAGCTGAGCTCGTCGATATCCAGAAAAAACAGCCGTTGGCCATTTTTCTTCTCTTTCATAAGTGTGAGTTCTAAATCCGGTACGTTTCCAGATTGGGGGGGCGCGTCCACAAAAAGCCTGATACCTTCAACCGTGCTCGCTGAAGGTTTAGGCACTGTTGTTTTATCAATAGGTAGAGCCGCGGGAGTTGTCTGGATGACTACCTCATTCTCATCAACGAATATATCTGCGATATTCCCGACATAAGCAGTCTCAAAAGGCTTTTTGGCTACCTGTACTGCATACTCCAACAGATCCAGCATGTTTGAGTGAGCTTCGCGCTGCAGCTCCTGGCATGTTCGGCCTGTAGCATTCACCAGTGCCATAACCGCGGGAGTATTATTGATGCCAAGCACATACCTGTGAGCACTACCGTAGGATCGCTGGACATGCTGCTGAACAAATTCACTGTAATTTCTGTGGCCTAGACGAGCACCAATTTGTGCAAGCTTTTCGGCAAGTTCATCCCCTTCATGTTCCCTTTCAATTATGGGGAAGAGAATGAAATCTTTTGTTGAATCTGTCAGATGAATAAAAAAGTTAGTAGCTTGTGAAGAGGGGCTGGCATCAGCTTCACCTCTGCCAAACACCTTATCAAAATAGGATTGCAAGGCTTGGGTTTCAGGCTCAGACGCTTCTTTGTTCCCGCCATAACTGCTCATGCAGGGTTGGCTGGGCATTTTTTGATCTTTGTAATAGTACCACCTGAAAAAATACCCGGTTTTCCAGTAAGGCAGCCATTTATAAGAAAAGTTATGGTTTAAGTCGACGCCATGGTGATATTGGATCCTCGATGCAATATGTTCGTTTTCTCCTTCCATATTGCAGTAAGCGAGTCTGTTATCATTCTTATGCCATAGCGGGGATTTTCCTGCTTTGATAAGTTGATCGGTTTTATAGCGGCCGTCGGGATTAGCAAGAAAAATAATATGTATGCGATGATTATCCAGAAGGTAGACCGCTTCCGGATCAGTCTTGTAACGTGTTAGCAGCTCTTCAGCAAACGAAAGTGCCGCAAATGGGGTGTAAAGATCTCTACCGCTCAACCCTGCCATCAAAACCAAATTGGGAATTTCATTATCAGAAGAGGTATCTCCAATCACCAGAGCCTTAATATTAAAGCCGCCTTTGAGAAGTACGCTGGTTTTACGCCAGGATTTTCCAATATTAATCAGCTCGGTTTTAGTGGGAAATTTTTGAGTTAATTCCTGAGCTTGCAGGTAAAGGGATTTAACAGAAGGGCGGCAGACTTCGTTGCTGAGAGAGTCAGGTGATACCGGAGCTCCAACCGCGGTCAATGAAAATAACAACGAGCTTAATAGTACAACGCGAAATGTGAGGAAAGCAGGCACGGTAGAGCTTCTCTGTATAGGAAAGTCTATTCCCTGTATCGGCCTGAGAAAACACAGGAATAGCCCCAGCCTGACGCTGAGGCAAAGCAGAGTTTACTGGGTAACGCTCACAAACTCAGGAGCAATATCACTGTTGCAATAGGCCATACCAAGCTTATTCAGGTATTCCATACGGTCGGCTTTCATTAAATCTATAGCCGGAGCCTGTAAGTTAGCCTTGTCATAGAGTCCGGCAATAAAGGCTAGGTAGCTTTCGCCTTCTTTGACCATTAATAGGCTGGCAGCACCCACATCAGGTTTTACTTTTCTGGCTTCTTCATCAGGCAGTTTTACTGCTAGAACAACGGGTTGTTCCTGGCCTTCAAAGCGTACACTGCGCTGGCGAACAGCCTGCTCAGCCCAATAGCAGGCAATTTCTTTGCTCTGGGTTAGAAATACTGGTTCGAGTGTTTCCACATAACTGTTCCCAATAGTTGCCATTGTCTGTTTGGCAGCCTGGTTCATGGCCTGATCACCTGAGCGCTTGAGCCCATGTTCAAGAATGGAGGGCAGCAGGGCAGAAGAGGTGCCGTGGTACCAGACTTCGCCAGTGGCAAAGCCATCTTCACTTAACAAATCTTTAGAATCTTGCAGGTGGGCTGGAACAGTGCTCATGGTTATCGTTATCTCGCTCTGTACTGTCTGAGGGATCTTTTATAAAAGGCACTTTACCAAATAGGCGAAGAGCAAATAAGGTATTGCCATTCAGTACAAACAAAAAAGGCGACCAACAATGGCCGCCTTTCCGAACTCTAGCTAGCGCTTAAGCTCTTCGTTATTGCACAGGCCATAAGCCTATTAGCTGAACTGGTTAGAAGTGTTCTTCGCACCGCCAGCTTTCAGGGCATTCTCACCAGCAAAGTATTCTTTGTGGTCGTCACCCATGTCGGAACCAGCCATGTTCTGGTGCTTAACGCAGGCGATACCCTGACGGATTTCCTTACGCTGAACGCCTTCAACATAACCCAGCATTGCCTTGTCACCGAAGTACTCTTTCGCCAGGTTGTCTACAGACAGGGCGGTAGTGTGGTAAGTCGGCAGAGTGATCAGGTGATGGAATACGTTCGCTTCACGGGCAGTGTCAGCCTGGAAAGTGTTGATACGGGCGTCGGCAGCAGCGGACAGCTCGGAATCATCGTATTCCGCAGACATCAGGTTAGCGCGATCGTAAGCGGAAACGTCCTTGCCTTCAGCAGCCCATGCATCGTAAGTCTGCTGACGGAAGTTCAGAGTCCAGTTGAAAGATGGGCTGTTGTTGTAAACCAGCTTCGCATCAGGGTGAACCTTGCGAACGTCATCCATCATGCCCTTGATTTCATGGACAGTAGGAACGGCAGTTTCGATCCACAGCAGGTCGGCACCCGCATTGATGGCTTCGATGCAGTCAAATACGCAACGCTCATGACCAGTACCCTGACGGAACTGATACAGACCGGAAGGCAGACGCTTAGGACGAACCAGCTTGCCATCACGGTTAAAGACAACGTCGCCCTGTGCCATGTCGGACACGTCAACTTCTTCAACGTCGAGATAGGAGTTGTAAACGTCACCCTGATCGCCTGGCTCTTTAACTACGGCGATTTCCTTAGTCAGGCCAGCACCTTCAGAGTCAGTACGGGCAACGATAACACCGTCATCCACACCCAGTTCCAGGAAAGCATAACGCAGAGCGCGCAGCTTGTTGTGGAAGTCAGCGTGAGGAACGGTCACTTTACCGTCCTGGTGGCCACACTGCTTCTCATCAGCAACCTGGTTTTCGATCTGCAGGGCACAAGCACCAGCTTCGATCATTTGCTTAGCCATCAGGTAGGTAGCTTCAGCGTTACCAAAACCAGCGTCGATGTCAGCTACGATGGGCACAACGTGAGTTTCGTGGTTGTCGATCTGAGACTGAATCTCTTTCTCTTTCGCAGCATCACCAGCTTCACGAGCGGCATCCAGAGCACGGAACAGGCCACCCAGTTCACGGGCGTCAGCCTGACGCAGGAAGGTGTAGAGTTCTTCTACCAGGCTGGCAACAGCAGTCTTTTCGTGCATGGACTGATCAGGCAGAGGGCCGAAGTCAGAACGCAGGGCGGCAACCATCCAGCCGGATAGGTATAGGTACTTACGTTCGGTAGTGCCAAAGTGCTTCTTGATAGAGATCAGCTTCTGCTGACCAACAAAACCATGCCAGCAGCCCAGAGACTGGGTGTACTTGGTCTTGTCCTTGTCAAACTCGGCCATGTCGCGACGCATGATGCCAGCAGTGTACTTGGCAATGTCCAGACCAGTCTTGAACTTGTTCTGAGCACGCATGCGGGCAACGGATTCAGGATTGATGGCGTCCCAGGGAGACCCTTGGGTTGCTTTCAGGGAAGCAACGGCGTCAATGTCTTGCAGATAGTCTGACATGATCGATCCTTTGGTTTGTTAGTAGCGACCGCTGCACCCTTGGAATTCGTATTATTCGGCAGTGTCTGCACGGTCATCTACGCTGCTGTAATGCACAACTTTAGGTGCGAACGTCCGAATCATTTCGGTTCGGTAGGCGCATTCTAAGTAAATGCCGCAACTCATTACAATCTCCCTTTTTTATATCAGGTATTTATTTTGTGAATATTGGTCGTTAAACCATAAAAAAACCTTCTAATGCTGCTATTTAGGGGCTTTTCTAGGCATTTTGCCGATCATTTTTTCCTGTGGGTGCCTTTTCAGCTCTTGGCTTTACAGTTTTTTTCAGGCATTTTCTGCGGCGTATACTTATGCTCCCAGGGATTGGGTGATAACAAGGAATAACAAAGAACAGCGACAACGGTCGTTTAAAGGCCAGTTAAAGCGGTTCAGGTATCACAAACGGGGTAAGACCATGACAGAGCGTACACAGTTCGGGTCACTGCAAATTGCCAGTGTGCTTTATGATCTGGTAGAGAAAGAGATCGCACCGGGAACAGGTGTAGAACCAAAGGCTTTCTGGACAGCATTCGAAGCGATCGTAAATGATCTTGCGCCCGTGAACCGTCAGTTGCTGGCCAAGCGTGATGACCTGCAGGCCAAGATTGATAGCTGGCACCAGAGCAACCAGCCTCACGATCCTGTTGCTTACAAGAGCTTCCTTCAGGAAATTGGTTACCTGCTGCCAGAAGCCGAAGATTTCACCATTTCTACTGAGAATGTTGATGCTGAAGTAGCCACCATTGCTGGCCCGCAGCTGGTTGTACCGGTAATGAACGCTCGTTACGCATTGAATGCCGCCAATGCGCGCTGGGGCAGCCTGTATGATGCGTTATATGGTACTGACGTTATTGATGAAAACGACGGTGCTGAAAAAGGAAAGGGCTATAACCCTAAGCGTGGTGCCAAAGTTATTGCTTATGCCCGTGGTGTATTGAATGAAGCCGCGCCTTTAGCGGGTGGTGATCATGCGGATGCCGTTTCCTATACAGTTAAAGAAAACCAGCTGGCGGTGAAACTGGCGGACGGTAAAGAAGTTGGTTTAACCCAGCCAGAGAGATTTGCTGGATATCGCGGCGATGCAGAAAATCCTGATGCTATTTTGTTGAAAAACAATGGCTTGCATATCGAAATTCAAATTGATCCTAATACACCAGTTGGTAAAGATGATCCTGCCGGCATTAAAGATCTGCTGACCGAGTCAGCTCTCACCGCAATCATGGACTGCGAAGATTCTATCGCCGCCGTAGACGCAGAAGATAAGACTGTTGTTTACCGCAACTGGCTCGGCCTGATGAAAGGCGATCTGCAGGAAAAAGTAGAGAAGGGCGGCAAGAGTTTTGTTCGTACCCTGAACCCAGATCGCATTTACACCTCTGCCGATGGTTCTGAACTGACCCTGGCTGGTCGTAGCTTGCTGTTCGTCCGTAATGTTGGCCACCTGATGACCAACGAAGCCATTCTTGATGGTGAAGGTCGTGAAGTTCCTGAAGGCATTATGGATGGTATGATCACCTCTCTGATTGCTATTCATGACCTGAACCGCAAGGGCGTGAACAGCAACTCCCGTCAGGGCAGCGTTTATATTGTTAAGCCAAAGATGCACGGTCCGGAAGAAGTTGCTTTTGCCAACACCCTTTTTAACAGTGTAGAAGACGCACTGGGTCTGGCTCGTAATACCCTGAAGATGGGCATTATGGATGAAGAGCGTCGCACGACCGTAAATCTGAAAGCCTGTATCGCTGCAGCTCAGGAACGGGTGGTATTTATTAATACTGGTTTCCTGGATCGTACCGGTGATGAAATCCACACCTCTATGGAGGCCGGCGCGGTGGTTCGTAAAGGACCAATGAAGCAGGCTGCGTGGATTAAGGCTTACGAGGACTGGAACGTAGACACAGGCCTTGCTGCCGGCCTGAAAGGCAAAGCCCAGATTGGTAAAGGCATGTGGCCTGTACCGGACAATATGGCCGATATGATGGAAGCCAAAGTTGGCCATCCGATGGCTGGAGCTAACACTGCATGGGTTCCTTCTCCAACTGCGGCAACTCTGCATGCTCTCCATTACCACAAGATCAGCGTATCCGCCCGTCAGGATGAGCTGGCTTCCCGTGAGCGTGCCAGTCTTGATGACATTCTGACTCTGCCACTGTTGGAAGATGCTTCCACGCTGACAGTGGAAGATATTCAGAATGAACTGGATAACAACGCACAGGGTATTCTCGGTTATGTTGTTCGCTGGGTTGACCAGGGCGTAGGCTGCTCCAAGGTGCCTGACATCAATGATGTTGGCCTGATGGAAGACCGCGCTACACTGCGTATATCCAGCCAACATATTGCTAACTGGTTGCGTCATGGTATCTGTTCAGAAGAACAGGTGGTCGAGACTTTGCAGCGTATGGCTGGTGTTGTAGACCGCCAGAATGCCAATGACCCGCTGTATCGCAATATGGCACCTAACTTTGATGACAGCGTGGCCTTCCAGGCAGCCTGTGATCTGGTGCTGAAGGGTACAGAGCAGCCTAATGGTTATACCGAGCCGGTACTGCATGCCCGTCGCCGTGAGGCGAAAGCCAAGTATGGTGCTTAAGTGCTGGGTTTGTGCTTATTGAGGAGGGGGCAAAATGCCCCCTCTGATTTGTAAGTGCTCTTAATGGAGCTGTAATCGATCATTATCTTTTAACGGTTGAGTAGATGGCAGTTGCTCGCTGATGTTCCTTCAGAGCCAGAGCAAGTGTTTGATACGCCAATTCATACTGCTCCGGTTCCTGAATCCAGGCTGTTCTGATTTCACGGTTGGCAGAAACAGATTCCTGAAGAAATGTTTCTATATCGGCATTTGTCTTGATTGCACCTTTCTCAATAAGGTCATAGCCCTCGTAAGCCGAGTTAAAAACACCTGTTCGCCCCATGCCCGCATTGCAATGGGTTACCATGCTAACAGGGTTTGAGTTTCGAGTGGATCTCACTAAACTCAACAAGTTTTCCTTACTTATCAGCCCGTGATCAGGCCAGCTTTTTTCGTTTTTAACGCTAACAGTCTTTCGTAGCTGTGGAGTTGATACATCCAAGATAGCTCTTGTCCCTTTCATTTTGACCAGAGTAACTGTTGCATTACCTACCTTAATGGAATCTCCTACATTCTGGGGAATGTAAGACATAAGTTTGGTTTCACGGCTCGGGTCAGTAAGGTTGACAACCATATCAACACCTTCCTGTACAAGCAGACCTATAAACTTGGTTGCATCAGCCTCAGTGCGTGGTGCCTGAGTAGCAATCATATTAGTGGCTCCGGCTTGCATATAACTGGCATTGATTTTTCCCAGCCCGGGTAGTTGGACTGCGTATTTAGAGGAGACTGTTGTGCCTTGAACGGTTTTATCTTTGGGAAGTGCTTTGTCTCCCTGTGCCAGATCTTTTGGCAGGTTAATAAACTGCAATACTCTTCTAAATTCGGCGGAGGCCTCTGGCTTCTTTTCTGCTCCCGCAGCATGTAAGGCAGCATCTTTGGCCAATGGCTGGAGATAATCATACATACCTGACTGGCTACCCAGCTGTGAGTGGGATAACGCTCCCGCTTCAAGGGCTTTGCCCATGTGCTGGTAATATGTAGCTTTAAAGATCGGATTATCTTCTAACTCTGGTTTGCCATAGGTGGCCATTTCGAAATCGTTATCCAGATCGCTGGTTTCAGATTTATCGATAATAGCGGTAAGAACCTTGGCAATCTGCTCCTGCGGTATAGAAGACTTTGGTGCATTAGGGCCTGGGTACCTGAAACCTTTCAGTCGATTCTCGGCAGAAGAGAGAAGCTCTGTCAGTGAACCATCAGGGTTTGCACTGATAACGCTATCTGCTCTAGCGTTGGCCCAAAGCTCAACAATGGCTTCTTTAGCTTCCGGAAAGGCATCCAGTTTGTGGCTGTGCCGACCAACCGCCAAGTCTCTTAAAGCATCAGCATTGATTTTATTGGAGAGATCGATTGTTCCTAGGTGTTCAGTAAGCTGCTGTACACCAAATTCTCCCTGTTGCAGATATTGGTTAAGGTTGTTGGCGACTTGAGGACCGGTACTATGTGGAAGATTTCTGACTGCATCCTTGGCCTGTCCCTGGGCGTAAAGCTGTTTTGCCATTTGTGTGGCCAGACCCGCTGCTACTTGAACATGTCTGCTGGTCAGTTTTGTTTTTATCTCTGCTGTTTTGACTTTTAGCTGGTCGGCGTCGATTGTGGCACCGGAGGTACCTTGTTCTGCATACAGCTGAAGCAGGAGAAGGCCTGCTGCGAGGTTATCTGCCTGTTTTTCTTTTACCTGGCCGGAACGTATAAGCCGGCTTCCCCAGTTGCCCTGAGCTCCCTTATCCGCATGAAACTCATATTTTCCGCCACTGCTTTTAACCCGGAAGACGGTATTGTCTGCAGATTTCTCCAGAGTCTTACCAATCTCGGATACCGTCTGTGATGTCAGGGTTAACCCTCCACCGCCACCGCTGACCTGTCCCATAAATACATCCCTGCCTTAAATTGGATTCCTGCCTTTAGCTTAGGTTGTACAGCCTGAGGCGAGAACTTCTTAAGCGGTTGTTTGCGATTTTTTGGTTGATAAGGCAAAGGGGCTCGTTGTTCTCTGCAAAGTGCCAGTGAACCGGCATTTTTAGCAGCGTCAGATTTATGACCTAAACTCTCTTTCCTTATATTGACTGAGAATATTAATTCCCCGTTTTATGGGGTTGGGAAGGGGCTTGTTGGTGAAAAAAAGAGGATGTCTGCTAGTCGCCCTGACTCTCTTTCTTATTGCGTTTTACCGTCCGGGCTGGGGGGAAACTCCAATTTATGACAATACCCCGGAAGGTACCTGGCTCAGAGTGGGAGAACACTCTCTGTTTCTTCAGGGATTCTCACCCTATCCCTTTATTTTCAATATGGCGCTTCTGGGTGGAATCAGGTATCTCAGTGGAATTCCACGGGAAATCTTTAGTGTACTCCCGGGTGGGCGATGGGCGGCTCTGTTTGCTCCGGAATGTCTGGATTGGGCTGGTAAAGCCGCTGGTTTTGGTCTGGGCGTCTGGTATATGTCCACCGTTATTGAACAGCAGGAGTGGTTAGCAGGGCAGGCCAGAACCCGTGTCGCTGAGATTCTTCTTCCTGGAGTTACCCCCCGGTTGGTGCTTATGGTCAGTCATGGTCGGGGGGATACAGTTGTTTCTCTTGTTCGTAACCCTCTTATTGAACCGGTGCCCCTGTCTTTCGCAACGGATGCTGTCAGTCGTGGTTTACTGTCTATTCATAAAGAAATGCATAGCCGCTCAGTAGGGCGCCTTGAGCTTATTCCCTATCAAGACAAGCGAGGGGCGGGGCTGCGAGTTGGCTGGCGGGAAGCCAGCCATGACTGGCGCTGGTTGAACCTCAGTACACGTTTTACCGCAGGTCCAGAATCACGGTGGCTTGAATTAACCCGTGAAAGCCATTTTGAAGTGCCAATAATCAGCATATTCCAATCTGAAGTGCTTGATATTGTTCTTAGGGTATTGAAAACAGGCCGGAGTACTGCGTTATCCAGAGATGTATCACTGGCAGAGCTTATTGTTGACCATGCGGATAATGGTTTCTGGTCTGCCACCATCAATCAAGATGAAGAGCTGGTTGTTCTTGAGGGAGTAGGCAGAAGCGGTTATATCGAAAGACTGAAATTGTTCCGTGCGGGGTATCAGGATGATAACCCAGAAGGGCTTTATCGGGTTTCGCGTAGCTGGACAGCATTTGCCCAGGTGCTGATGAATGTATCCTGGCTGCTCATGAATAACAGGCCTGACCTGGGCATTGAGCGCAGACTATGGTGGGAAAAAGTTGAGGGGCGGTTTGCGGCGCTGAAGTCTGGGAAATTTTGGGGGGCTGGCATGGCAGCTGCTGTCTCAAGGGAAATTAAAGGGAAGACGCGCCCTGATCTTAAGGTGGTACGTGAAACACGTCTTTCAAACCAGAACCGTATAGATGTGTCTAAAAAACTCTATGAAGACTTGAATAATACTGTTGATACGCCATGGGTATTTGAGCTCACAGGCGATGAGGGCAGAACAGCTTATGTCGCTAATTCAGTAGAAGGTTGGCAGGATACGCAGCATGGGGACAATGCTATTTATATGTCTGATCATGTTATGAACCGCCTGCAGGTAGAAGAGGGCGATAAAATCCCACTTCTACCTGTAGCGCTGCAAAAAGTTAAGAAAATTACTCTGGAAGTCTTGGACGGCGAATACCGAAACTTCCACCAACTAAAAGGAATTATGGAAGACGCTATTGATGCTCGCTACCCAACTCTTCACCAGGGTGAAATCATCAGGCTTTCACATAAAAACGACAACTTTTCGTTCAGGGTGAAAGAGCTATCTCCCCCGGGGGCTGTTTATACTGTCTTTACCAAGCCAGATTTTCACGTTGATTACCCGAAAATATGGCCAGCCCATTTGAACTGGGACTCTTTCTTATTTACCGATCAGACTATTAATCTTCATCGAGGCCAGCGTCTGGATGGGCAGAAGAGTAAACCTGTCAGTAAGGCTGATCTGGAAGCAGGTAAAAAGAAACTGGCTGATGTAGAGAAAACTGCAAAACCGGCTGAGAAACTTAAAACCAGAGCGAAAGTTTTTCCAGGGAAGGGAAATGTACTTGGGGGAGCCAAAAAAGATAGTGGGCAAGGTATTCTGGTCAAGTGAAGAGCGCACGGGTAGAGTAGGCGCAATCTTGTTCTCCGGTAGTAAAGAAAATGGATTATTTACCACTGTTTCTTGATTTAAAAGGACAAAATGTACTTGTAGTTGGGGGGCATGATGTTGCCCTGCGTAAAGTCCGGCTGCTGGTTTCGGCTGGAGCAAATGTTCGGGTTGTGGCGCTGGATATTTGTGAAGACCTTATCGATTTCCTGCAGGGTGATTCTCACCAGCTGATTCGCCGGGCTTATACCTCCAGTGACATGGATGACGTTAAACTTGTTATTGCAGCAACGGATCTTGCAGATGTGAATGGCGCTGTCGCCAGTGATGCCAAAGCTCGAAACCTGTTTGTTAACGTTGTTGATGGTGCCGATCAGGGCAATGCCATCATGCCCGCTATTATTGACCGTTCTCCTATTGTTGTTGCTCTTTCCAGTGGTGGTAAAGCTCCGGTTCTTGCTCGCCTGCTACGCACTCGACTGGAAGGTATGGTGCCCCATGGATATGGGCGTCTTGCTGAATTGTCAGGGAAATTCCGGGATAAGGTTAAAGCTCAGTTCAAGAATGTTAACGATCGTCGCTATTTCTGGGAAAAGGTGTTGTCTGGGCCAGCTGCAGAAGCTGCGCTTGGTGGCGACCTTGTCAAAGCAGAACAGTTAATGGCTGAAGAGCTGGATAACCACCAGGAACAAACTCTTGGTGAAGTGTATCTGGTGGGTGGTGGCCCGGGCGATCCGGATTTGCTGACATTTAAGGCTTTACGTCTGATGCAACAGGCTGATGTTGTATTGTACGACCGTTTGGTTTCCCCTGATGTTCTTGCTCTATGCCGTCGCGATGCGGATATGATTTATGTGGGCAAACGCCGTAATCGTCATGCTTTGCCTCAGGTTGATATCAACCAGCTACTGGCTAAGCTGGCAAAAGAAGGGCGTCGTGTACTTCGATTGAAAGGTGGTGATCCCTTTATTTTTGGCCGGGGTGGAGAAGAGATTGAAACCCTTGCCGCCGAACAGATTCCTTTCCAGGTTGTTCCCGGTATTACCGCAGCGTCTGGCTGCGCCAGTTATGCCGGTATTCCATTAACCCATCGTGACCATGCGCAATCTGTCCGCTTTGTCACCGGGCACTTGAAAGATGGTTCCATTGATTTGCACTGGCAGGATATGGCCAGTGGTAACCAGACTCTGGTGTTCTATATGGGCTTGTTAGGGCTGCCAACCATTTGCCAGAAGTTGATTGATCATGGCCGCTTGCCGGATACTCCAGTAGCACTGGTACAGAAAGGAACCACACAAAAGCAGAAGGTTTGGAGTGGAACGCTTGAGACGATCGTAGATGTGATCAAAAACGAAGACGTGAAGCCACCAACATTGATTATTGTTGGCAGTGTAGTTTCTTTGAGAGAGAAGCTGAACTGGTTCCAGCCGCAGCCAGAACCAGTTATTGAGCAATCTTAAGCGGCGTTCCGCTCTTCCTGCTCTGCAATAATATTCAGAATCATCTGGGCAACTTCTGTTTTACAACCGAAGTTGTCCCACTCCAGATTCAGCAGAGGGGTGTTCATTTCGCGACAGATCTGCGGCAGGCAGGCTTCGTGGAAGTTATGAAGATCCTTGATGTAAGCCAGTGGCGTACCATCTTCTGCATCACGTCCCCGTGAAATCAAACGACCATAAGCAACTTCCGGAGTTGTGCGAAGGTACACAACAGCACTAATACGAGGGTAGTCGTGCAGGCGACGCTTGATGTCGTAGTAGTAGTCCATGTACATAGCGTTAGGCTGTTCCATGGACAGGAAATTGGCCTGAGAGAAGATTAGGTCAGAGTACAGGGAGCGTTCAATCAGGTAATTCTTGCTGGTGTCCAGATTTTTGACCAGGTTTGCACGACGCTCGGTAATGTACTTTTGAAAGCAAATACGGCGGTTGGCATCGTGGGGATGCTTGGTGAAATCTTCCAGTAGTTCCGTGAAGCGAGGATCGTCAACCGGCTCTTTCAGGGATTCCCAGCCAAGTTCTTTGGCTAGTTGTGGTAACAGGGTAGATTTGCCTGCCGCAATATTCGCTTCAACCGCTACAAAGTGGTTAGTTTGGTCGTTGATCATTGTTGAGCCTCCAAAAAGCACTCAGTGCAGACAGGGAAATAATGTTCATCGTGGCCAACAATTATAGTTCGGCCATTGCTTTCACCCGTAAACCGAGTGAACTGCGCCGGATTTCCGCAGGTGCAGCGGGCGAAAATCTGATCAAGTTGTTGCGCATAGCGAGTGATGATCTGGGATGCTGAGAAGATAGCGCCCCGATAATCAGTCATCAGTCCATAAAAACGTACACGAACGCCGGTGAGAGAAAGGCGTACCAGTCGCATAATCGTTTCTTCTGACAGGAAGTGAGCCTCATCGACCAGAACATACTCGGGCTTTTTCTCGCTGACGTAATCAGCCATAGCGTCAGCAGAGTCAAAGACAAAGCAGGGGAGTTCCTGACCATTACGACTTTTCACTTTGTCGTCGGGAGACCGGGTATCGATAGCTGATCGAACCACCACTACGGGATGGTCTTCTGACAGTGCATAGAAATCACCGATCAGACGCGCTGTCTTACCGGATTTCATCGGGCCATATATAAAGGTAACTGGGCTCATGAAATAATTTTTGTTCCTGCCGGGGGATGTCTGTTCGCGAAGGCGCGCACTATAGGGGGCTATAGTAAGTCCGGCAATAGGTAGATGAAACGCTTGCAAACTTCTATATAGTGGTTAACGACACATGTCGCCCCTATATACAGTGTTTGAAGCTTGATTTATTTTTAAAAACAGTTGGTTGGTCTGGGTAAGCCTGCGATTCTGGAAATTATTTTCGCAGGGCTTCCAGGAAATAATTTCATAAGGTACATGCTGTTGCCTTTGTCCTGCCCAAGATTTTCTTTCACATACTTCACCAGAGGGCGCTGGCTGGGAGCTAAGTCATAGGTTTTGTAAAACTGGCGAATCAAGTGGATGACTTCCCAATGATCATCATTGAGCTCGATATTTTCAGTGCGAGCAAGTGCTGAGGCTGTATCAGTGTTCCAGTCATTCAGGTTCACCAGATAACCATCGTTATCTAAAGGTATTTCAGTGTCGTTAACTTGCAGGGTGTTCATCTGTCGTAATTAAAACCAGCTCAGTGTTTTGTCATGCTGCTCGGTTAACGCAACAAATTCATCAAAGGATACCGGGGTTACCCATGAAGGCAGGCGGTTGCTGAGTCCCCGTGCATCAGTATCAGTTTTCAAACAATAAATAGAATGGTGTTGTGCAACAGTGGCAAGGTGTTTGGCGCTGAGGCTGCCATCTATCAGGCTGTTCACACCATCTTCTATAAACAGCAGTGCGTCACCTTGGCCTAAAGCAACTTCTGCCAGAGAGCCTGCTGGGTGGCTGGAGCTTTTGTTGACTGTATGAAGTAATGTCATCAGAAATTCAGAATGCGATCCTGCTTCTGGAGCAGTTGTGGAATTTGAGTGCGTTGGATGAGTTTTGGGGAAAGTAACAGATCATCTTCTGTTAGTCCTCTCTCCTCCAGGTCTTCATGGCAGACGTACACCGACTCAATGCCATAGATTTCCAGAGCCTGAAGCATGGCTCCGGTATTCTTCTGGGGCAATGTCTCAGGAGTCTGGTGCTCCAGTAGTTGGAGTACGCCATCTCCCATAGCCAGCAGAGAGGCGTCCATATCATAAGAAGCTGCTATAAGCAGGGTGTCGATACCATCTTTTACCGATGGGCTGCTGTAGGGAGCATGACTGCTGATAATGCAGACTTTGGTCACTGTTTTGCCTCCATCACCATCAGGCGCCAAATGTTATTGTGCGGTCAGCGGAAACTGTACCATCAACAAGCTGTCCTAAACCCGACACTGTAAAGGGGGCCTCTGTGTTATGAGTTTCCTTGTTGTAGCGCTCAGCTTCAGACTCATCCAGAAGGCCCCGCTTCAGCGCTGCAGAGATGCAAATTACTATATCGATATTGTACTGCTGTCCCAGTGCTTTCCATTCTTTGTGCAGATCCGCTTCCCCCTGAGGGGCAACAGTCAGGCTTGAACCTGTGTGAACGGCATCACGCAGGAAAAAGGCTCTGGAAATTGTATGCCCCCGGTTAATAGCTGCCCGGGCGAAGCTTAAGGCTGTCTGGCAGGCCTGGCTGGAAGCCGGCGCACCATGAATCACCAGTGTGTAGTTCATAAGTATGCAGTGTTGAGTGAAGCTGGCATTCTAACACAAGGAATAACCCCATAAAAAAACCTCGCCGGAGCGAGGTTTTTTAGAGTTGCGGCCTACTGCTTATTAGTCGTCACCGCCCAAGGCAGTCAGGAGGTTCAGCAGATGAATAAACAGCATGTAGATGTCGAGGTACAGGCTAACGGTTGCCATGATGTAGTTGGTTTCACCACCGCGGATGATGCGGCTGGTGTCAAACAGGATCAGGGCAGAAGCCAGCAGTACCGCGCCAGCAGAAATCGCCAGGCTCAGACCGGAGATATCTACGAAGAAGCCAAGAATGGACGCGCCGACCAGAACCAGCAGGCCAACGAAGACAAAGCCCCGCAGGAAAGAGAAGTCTTTCTTGGAGACGAAGACATAAGCCGACAATCCCATAAAAATGAAAGCCGTGTAAGCCAGAGCGGACATCAATATGGAAGACAAAGCAGGATTGGAAAGGTAAACACTTAAAACCGGCCCCAGCGTGTAGCCGAAGAAGCCTGTGAAGGTGAAAACCAGCGGCAGTGCCCAGATGCTGTTACGGGCAGCATTCAGTGCGAACAGCAGACCTATGCTGATCACCAGAGAAAGAATGGGGTTAACAAAACCGGCGCCAATGCTCATGGAGAACCAGGCTGTACCAGCACTGAAGAGCAGGGTCATGCTTAGCAGCATATAAGTGTTCTTAATAACTTTGTTAACACTTATACCCAAACTAGGCTGTGCGGCCTGCTCGCGCACATAAGGTGAGGGTGATTGAGCCATTTTATTCTCCCTGTAGGTGTTTTCCGAAGATGGTATGGATATGTCTAAGCATACTGTCCTAAAACTGCAAATCAAGCACAGACCGTTGACTCGTAAGAAAATTTCAGTAATATGCACCTCGTCCTCGGCGCAGCGGCAAACGCTTTTACCGAGAGATAGGTGGGATGACTGAGTGGTTGAAAGTACCGGTCTTGAAAACCGGCGTAGGTTAATAGCCTACCCAGGGTTCGAATCCCTGTCCCACCGCCATATTTTTAAAGCCCCGAAACTTAACAGTTTCGGGGCTTTTTCGTATGTGCATTACATCGCGACGATTAAGACTCACAACCTTCTTTCAAGTTCCCACTTTACCCGCAAGATTTTATAGATCCCTGTAGAGTAATTTTTAGAAAATAGGGGTAGAATATTGATGACCTGAGAGGGTTGATACTATATAGTGGCGGCACGTTAAAAGTGTGTTTGATGTTTATGCAAAGATTTTGTGTTTCGGGTGTAGTAGCTCGTCCAGTTCTTCATAAATAATAGCGTCTCTTTTTGCTAAACCGCCTTGCCTGCAAGGCTCAATTATTTTTGATAGATAAGGATGACATTATGTCTACTACTACCGGTACTGTTAAGTGGTTCAACGACGAGAAAGGTTTTGGCTTCATCGCTCAGGACAACGGTCCTGACGTGTTTGCTCACTTCCGTCAAATCAAGGGTGATGGTTTCAAATCTCTGGCAGAAGGCCAGCAGGTTCGCTTCACCGTGACTCAGGGTCAGAAAGGCCCTCAGGCTGAAGATATCGAAGTTATCTAAAGTCTACTCAGACTTTACAAACTTCCCTCACCTTTGGGTGAGACAAAAGGCAGTACATTTATATGTACTGTCTTTTTTTGTGCTTGAAAAATCTTTTCTGGGTGCAGATTGTCAGACTCCTACCTCTTAGGTGGGTATGATTCCCCAAATTTAAAGAGTTATAGGTTCCAGGCGGTAGTCAATACACGTAAAAGCAATGAAAATTTATGTGTTAATGGCGGTAAAAGAACCTTTACAGAATTTTTTACTCTTCTTCGAGAGCAATTTGCGAAACATACAGGTAAAATACGTCGTCGACCAGCCAAGGTCGATGATTTAAAGTGGCGGCACGTTAAAAGTATGTTTGATGTTTATGCAAAGATTTTGTGTTTCGGGTGTAGTAGCTCGTCCAGTTCTTCATAAATAACAGCGCCTCTCTTTTTGAGAGGATGCTTCTAGCTCAACCGTCTTGCCTGCAAGGCACAACACTATTTTTGAAAGAAGGATGACATTATGTCTACTACTACCGGTACAGTTAAGTGGTTCAACGACGAGAAAGGTTTCGGTTTCATTCAGCAAGAATCCGGCCCTGACGTTTTCGCTCACTTCCGTCAAATCAAGGGTGATGGATTCCGTTCCCTGGCAGAAGGCCAGCAGGTTCGTTTCACCGTGACTCAGGGCCAGAAAGGTCCTCAGGCTGAAGATATCGAAGTTATCTAAAGCCTCAGGCTTTAAGTAACTGTCTCACCTTCGGGTGAGAGCAAAAGGCAGCACCTACAGGTGTTGCCTTTTTTTATGGGAAAACAAAACGAGATAACATCAAGAAAAATGAAGGCGAGGCTGTAACAAAAAGTTTCAGTGGTTGCTGAACCAAGAGTGATTGATACCGGTTACTCATGAAAATCAGTGGCTTGTGACAAAGAAAGTGCATTTCCCGAACAATTTTAATGACATGTAACGGGACTTTCATAAAAATTCAGTTAATATACCCATGATCTGAAAAGATCGATCCTATATAGTGGCGGCACGTTAAAAGTGTGTTTGATGTTTATGCAAAGATTTTGTGTTTCGGGTGTAGTAGCTCGTCCAGTTCTTCATAAATAACAGCTCCTCTTTAGAAATAGAGGGGAAAGCTTCTAGCTCAACCGTCTTGCCTGCAAGGCACAACATTATTTTTGAAAGATAAGGGTGACATTATGTCTACTACTACCGGTACAGTTAAGTGGTTCAACGACGAGAAAGGTTTTGGCTTCATCGCTCAGGACAACGGTCCTGACGTGTTTGCTCATTTCCGTCAAATCAAGGGTGACGGTTTCAAATCTCTGGCTGAAGGCCAGCAGGTTCGCTTCACCGTGACTCAGGGCCAGAAAGGTCCTCAGGCTGAAGAAATCGAAGTTATCTAATCTCTTTTCAGAGATCATAACTTTACCATCTGCCTTTTCGGGGTAGATCAAAGGGCGAAACTTTCGAGTTTCGCCCTTTTTGTTTCCACGGTTCTATCTTCTCTTCCTGAGTGTCTTAGTGCGTGTGAAAGCACCCTAGTAACCGGAGCACATCATTTGGGTGAGCTCTATTTTCTGACTTAGACTGAGCCATTCCAACAAGCGCGGTTTGAAGAAGGAAATCACGATCACTCGCTGTGTCTGGATCATAAACTTTTATTTTGTATCCTCCGTCAGGTGCATTCCAGGTACCATGTCGGTTAGGGGAATCTACCGTTAAAATCATGGCTTTGTAACCTAGGTGTGCTATTGAAATTCCTGCGCTCCACCAGTCTGATCGGGTGGTAGCCGGTTGACCTTGACGAACTTCTGGAGCCATAAAATAGGGCGTTCCTGCCAAGTCGGTTGCGGCTTCTTCATTTAGATTTCTGGCTTCCCCAAAATCAAATAACTTTACCTGGTCGCCATACACGCCAATATTTGCGGGTTTAATATCACGGTGCACAATAGACTTGTTGTGTAGATATTGAAGTGCTTCACACATCTGGGCTGTGTAGCTTATCAGTGTCTCCCTGAATTCATCAGGGTAGGCCGACAGGTGAGCCACTGTCTGCAACGTTGTATGGCTAGCGGCTTCCGTAAATAAAGTCATGACTGTTGCATTTGGGCCAACCAAGTATGCGCAACCATAGCAGGCGGCAATACAGGGATGTTTGAGTGACATATGAATATCAAGTTCTCTGGCAAAATCTACCACTCTGTGAATTTTCTGGGCTGGAGAGCCGCCTATCCCAACGCGATAGCGCTTTACCCATGCGGGAATTGGGGCATCGTCAGAGCAACTGCTGCTTCTCACTACAATTGTGGTAATTAACTCTTCACCATTTTGATGTATCTCATCTTCCTCGTCGGGGTTGTGTTTGTAGAGCAGAGAATCTCCAATAGGGTCGTGCTCAGGCTCTTTGAAAAAGTAATCTCCCAGCATCATATTGAGGTCTTCAAGTGTGACAGGAGGTTGAACATATTTTTGAGGCTTCCTGGATTTTTGCGTTACAGATATATACTCCTGTGGGAGCGTTCGGTCCTTATCCGCAGGGTCTTCAACAAATTTAACGATTTCATCTTCGCCGTTGGCTTCTTGTTCTTTTTTTCCTTTAAGTGAGGTGTCACTGTTATCTGTCCCGTAACCAGAAGACGCCATCCGCAATGTTTGAGGGGGTATAACTTTCAGGCATCGTTTTGAACTGTTTGTGCTTGAACTGGAAACTGAGCTCGCAGATCTGGTGGAATGGGAACTACTGGAATGAGAACTTCCCCAGCTGACATCATCGGGTTCTTCGCAGCTACTCTTCGTAATCGACGGCTGGTTGGTATATTCGGTATCAAAACTATTGTCAGCAAAGGGATCTACTGACATTGAAGAGAACATTAATTCACTGGCATGCTTTCCAAAGAGCGCATTCATAATTGTCCCTTCCCATCCTGGAAGTGATTAAAAAAGGACAATAGAAAAGTCTGGTTTTGGCGTCACTGACACAGAGGTCAGTAGGGCTGACCTTTGTGTCACGACTATTTAAACTAATCTATCAGCTAACCCGGTAATACGCTCTATTGGGCGATCAACCGCAGATACCAGAATATCCGGGCGGGAAAACAGAGATAGTGTGTTCTTGGCTCGGGTTATGCCGGTATACAATAATTCACGGGTGAGCACTGGTGAAGGGGATTCTGGTAAGACCAGCGCAACCTGATCAAACTCTGAGCCCTGGCTTTTATGAACAGTCATGGCAAATACGGTTTCATGTTCCGGCAAACGACTTGGCAGCAGAAAACGAACAGAACCATCAGGTTTGGGAAAGGCAACCCGGTAACGTCCATCCTCACGTTTGAAGGTGATACCAATATCCCCGTTATAAAGCTCCAGCGCCGGATCGTTGCGGGTAATTAATACCGGGCGACCGTGATACCAGACACCTTCGCCGGGAATCAGTTTTGCCTTAGCCAGTGCTGTGCGAATATTGTCATTTAAACCGGTAACACCCCATTTGCCATCCCGCAGGGCACAGAGAATCTGGAATTGATCAAAGGCTTCAATCACCGTCTCGGCCGATGCGTCTTCATGAATCGCTTCCAGATAAGGGCGATAACCATCAACAGCGGATTTCATTAACTGGCTTTGAATATCTCCGGCATGAATTAGCTGCAGGTCATCTAACGTTTCCTGGCAAACAGACTGCACTTCCAGGCGATTACCATTGTTAACAGCTTTAGCCAGACGACCGATGCCGGAGTGGGCATCGAAACGATAACTTTTACGCAGCAGGCACAAGCTATCGCGGATTGATGGACCATGACCTGATACAAACTCCATCAGTTCATAACCGGTTAGCGCCTTTAGTTCTTTGATCTGGTCATGGGAGTAGCCTTTATCAATACTGCTGCAGATATCCCCCAACACACTGCCAGCTTCAACGGAAGCCAGTTGGTCTCTGTCTCCCAGCAGTATCAGTCGTGCCTCTTTGGGAAGTGCTTCTAGCAGGCGAGCCATCAAAGACGCATCAATCATGGAGGCTTCATCAACCACCAGAACATCAAGGTGTAAAGGATTTTCGGCGTTGTGGCGAAACTCTGCCCGCCCCGGAATTACGCCCAGTAAACGGTGCAGGGTGGTGGCCTGATCATTAATGGCGTAACGCACTTCTTTACTGCAGTTGAGCTTCCAACGAGCGGAACCAATGGACTCTGTAAGACGTGCAGCAGCTTTACCGGTTGGCGCGGCAAGATGAATAGCCGGCGGTCGGTCTGGATTTTCGGCCAGCGCCAGTTCAACCAAAAGTGCCAACAGGCGAGTAACCGTTGTTGTTTTTCCTGTGCCTGGACCACCGCTGATAACTGACAATGAATGACTGGCTGCAACAGTTGCAGCGACTTTCTGCCAGTTAATCTGGGCAGAGTATATTTCGCTCTCATTTTGTTCTGGGAACAGGCGATCAAGAATCTGTCGAATCTGTTCATGGCTTAAGGTGCCGCTCAGGGGGATGTGCCTGCTGCTATTAAAACGTTTGGCAATAGCATTCTCGTATTGCCAGTAGCGCATCAGATACAGGCGACCATTATCCAGAACCAGTGGTGTTGATTGCTCACCATTGCCGATAGCAGGTTCATCTTTTAAATATTCCTGCCACTGTTCCAGCGGTGGGCAGGCTTTAATGGTGTCAGCGTAGCGGGCTGCTCCCAATAGTTGGAAAAGGTCCGTTTTATTGAGGTTCAGGCAGGTATGACCGTTACCCAGCTCTCTACTGGTTAAAGCCGCAGCTAGCAGCAGCACAGGGCTTTGGCTGTGCTCTGCCAACAGGCGGGCAAAGTGGTAGTCCAGTGGCCGGATAACGCCGTTATCTGCCAGTTGCCGGAGAGTACTTAGCATGGGCAAAACTCTCCCTGGAAAAGACGATCCATATCTTCAATCAGTTTCTTTTCTGGCCGGTGGTGATAAATACCAGTGTCTGAATTTTCTGCATTAGCACCCTGAATTCCCCGGAGAAAAACATAAATAGCTCCGCCTATATGGGTTTCGTAGTCATAATCGGGAATACGGCTTTTCAAAAGCCGATGCAGGGCCAGAGTGTAGATCAGGTATTGCAGGTCATAACGATGATCAATCATCGCATCGGCCATTGCTTCTCTGGTGTAAGCACTGGTGGAATCACCGAGCCAGTTGGACTTCCAGTCCAGCACATACCATTGACCATTATGTTGGAAGGTTAAATCGATAAACCCTTTCAACAACCCCTGAACTTTTTGGAATGTCAGGTTTCCAGCTTTAGGCGCCAGAGGATCGTTGGATGCTTGCAGTAATTGATTTAACTGGTCAGCCTGAAGCACTCCTAAGGAGAGGTTGAACTCCAATTCGGCTTTATAGCTACCGGTATCTAATTCATTCAACTGAAAGCTTTGGCAGTGGTTATTTATTGGGACACTAAGCGTGTTATTGACCATATCCTGCAATACGGGTAGCCACTCTTCTTCCAGACCATTGACCAGCAGCTGTTCACGAATCATAGCTTCGATAGCTTCTGACTCAGGGTTATCAAAAGCAATTCGCTCAAAGATTTCATGGAGGAAGGTGCCGGGGCGGGCTCCTCGGGGGAAATCAAACAATGATGAAAACGGCGGGCGTTCCCTCAGGTTGCTATCAGCTTGTTGTCCCTGTACTTCCAGATCAAGCCCCGGCTGTTCGTGAGTAGCATCCGGGGTATCGGATGCAGTGTTGTGACGATGTTCCGCGTTGCGGGAAAGAGCCGAGTAACTGGTCATCCACCAGTCATTGGCTATCGAACCGTGAAATGTTTGTGCTGATAGTTCCGGTACTGGCTGTTCTGGCGGAGTGTAAGGTTCACCACAGGGCTCTGTCAGAGGTGAAATGGTGATGGACGGACAGTTGTCTTCCAGTGTTTTCAGTGACTCTGTTAATGCCGCCGGAGAAATGGCCAGCCCATTAAACAACAGGTGCCCAAGCGCAGTTAAATTAAGATCAGTAGTTTCCGTATCTTTTCTGGCCCGCAGTTTTACCGGTGCAACACCCAGATAGCAGGCATGAACCGAACGGGTGAGGGCAACATAAAGAAGACGAAGATCTTCGGCCAGTCGTTCTTTATCAGCTTTTTCAATGGTTTCTGGCCGGGCGCTAAGGTCGGCAATCACTTTCTGATTGTCATCGTGGTAAATACCCTGTTCCTGAGGTCGCCATGTGCAGGCAAAGGGAAGAAATACGACGCCGTATTCCAGACCTTTAGATTTGTGGATAGTTACTACACGTACTAAGTGCTGCTCACTTTCCAGATGCAGCTGCTGGTCTTTGGCATTTTGGTTTGGGCTGATGATCTGTTCCTGCAACCAGTGCAACAGTGCGTGGGGGGTATCTTTCTCCCGTGCCGCAGCAGCCAACAGCTCGCCAAGATGAAGTACATCTGTAAGTCGTCGCTCACCATTTACTTCAGTCAACAGGTTTTCAGCCAGATTCCGTTTAGCAATGAGTGTGCGCAGCATGGGCAAAACACCACGACGCAGCCATTGTTCATGATAACCGGTGAACTCATCGACAGCCGACTCCCAGTGAAGCTCATTATTATTCAGTTCATCAAGTGTTGTGGCCTGAAGGGCAAGCAATGGTGTGGCCATCGCTGCCCGAAGGTTACGCTCATTGGCCGGTTCCAGACAGGCGGCAAGAATACGGGTTAAATCACGGGCCACGGGAGCATCAAATACTGAGCTGCGATCACTGAGATAAACACTGGCAATATTTTGTTCTGCCAATGCCTGGCGGATTTTCTCTGCCTGAGTTCCTGTGCGCACCAGAATGGCAATATCACCTGGCACTAGATGTTTCTTCCCCTTACTGCTACCGGTATGACATCGCCCTTCTTTAGCAAGAGTCAGCAGACGGTTAATTTCGTTAGCTGTTGACTGGGTCATAGCCTCTTCATAATCACCCTTGCCGACGGCATAAGCGCCATTATCCAGATGCCAGAGCTGCATGGCGGATTGAGGATGGCTATCAACAAACAGCCCTCGGCTGCCAGCATCAGGTGAAGCATCGACAGGAAGGAATGGAATATCGCTGTCGTAAATAAACGGAGAGTCCGCCTGCTCAAACAGATGGTTGGTGGCGTTGATCATGGATGCTGAAGAACGCCAGTTCCGGGGCAGGGTGTAGCGCTGGCTGATCTGTCTGCGAGCCTGAATATAAGTGAAAATATCCGCGCCACGGAAGGCATAAATTGCCTGCTTAGGGTCACCAATCAGAAACAGGCCGTGGGTTTTGTCTTCTGTATCATCAATCGGGTATAGGTTATTGAAAATACGGTACTGGATACTGTCGGTATCCTGAAATTCATCAATCAGGGCTACCTTAAATGCTGCGTGTATATGTTCGGCCAGTTGTGAACCACCGGAGCCTTCGAGGGCATCATCCAGTCTGGTAAGCAGATCATCAAAAGACATTTTCCGCAGTTCAGTACGGCGCTGAATCAT
This sequence comes from Parendozoicomonas sp. 2304DJ65-17, assembly GCF_058148445.1. Lineage (NCBI taxonomy): Bacteria > Pseudomonadati > Pseudomonadota > Gammaproteobacteria > Oceanospirillales > Endozoicomonadaceae > Parendozoicomonas > Parendozoicomonas sp. 2304DJ65-17. The sequence goes on along the minus strand of NZ_JBYVJV010000003.1, from coordinate 258,556 downwards.
ACGGCTCTGAACATTTTTTAATGCGTCCCGAAGCATCATTGTGCGGAAGGCGGAGACCAGCTCGATATTGTTTTCGTCGATGGACTCAATTCGACGGAAAACATCCAGATCAGGAATGTCCTTACCTTTATTACAGGCTTTTGCCAGCGCGGATGGCGTGTAATGCTGCCAGTTGGCCTCTTTCTGGAAGAAGGGTGATAAAGACGCACTGCGGGCAAAGCTGGCCATACCAGCAAGACGCTTCCAGGGTTTACTGTTCTTTTTCAGGACCTTGCCCAGTTCAAACTCAATCAAGTCCTGCTGTTCACACCACAGTTGTTTTACCGCACGAATTTCATCAATTAATGGCTGGAGCGCATCAAGAGATTTGGGGATATGACGTTCATCAACCTGCAAGCCATGCTGACTGAGCCATTGATGGAGTTCGCTTTCCAGTGCTGCGGGTGTTTTCCAGCAACTGCGAGCCAGTTCCGCCAGTTCCTTATTAAGCGGGTACATGGTTCTGCGCCAGAAATCGGCAACAGTATCCGCCATCAGTTCTGACTGATCTTCCATCAATTCACTGGTAAACAGTGTCCCGCTTTCAAAGGCATGCTGTTTGAGCATACGCTGGCAGAAACCGTGAATGGTGAAGATCGCCGCTTCATCCATCTGTCTTTCAGCAGCGAGTAAGCGTTCAGCCTGCTGAGGATGATCGCTGAGATCATTGAGCAGTTCTTTCAGCAACGGATCACTCGTTTCACCGGAAATAAAAGCTTGTCGGGCTTCATGAATCCTTGCACGAACCCTGTCCCTGAGTTCTTCGGTGGCGGCTTCGGTAAAGGTCACTACCAGAATCTGGTCGACTGTTAACGGTTCCGAAGTTTCATTACGTCCGTGACCGAGTAACAGTCGCAGATACAGCGCAGCAATGGTCCAGGTTTTCCCGGTTCCAGCACTGGCTTCGATCAGGCAATGACCATGAAGGGGAAGGGTGAGCGGATCAAGCGTCAGAGTTTGAGAATTGCTCATGGCTGCTCCCCCTTTTCCAGTGGTTTTAAATGGGTAAAGAGCGGCAGCAAAAGAGAGTGAGCCAGGCTGATCATTTCAGGATATACCGGTTCAAGTTCCGGCCAGCAGCGTTGTATATAGGGATCGGTGCCTTCACCAGCTGCGCCAAAGCCTGTGCCATAAAAGGCGTCGGTGGCTTTCTTCAGGGCTTTTTCCAAATCATCTTCAGATTCTGATATGGCAATATCGTCAGCAGCTTCATTAATCCATGCCCAGGCTGTTCTCTGGAAAAAGGGCAGGGGGCGGGTTAACCCTTCACGCAGCAATCGTTCAAGATAGGAAAGATGTGATAGAGCGATTTCCGGATCAACAGGTGTCAGTCGGAACTGGGTTGCTGCTGTAAGATAAATGCTGTGCCCCGGCAGGCCTGATGCACAGTAGCTGAGATGTTGTATCCAGGCACTGAAGCGGTGTTTATCGTGGAGTTTCCCAGTACGCCAGAATACCTGACCATGGGGGTAAATCGTATCAAGCCAGCCAGTTAAGCGACTGTCATTGAGAAACTGATTAACTTCAATATCTCTTGGGCTTCCTGCTATCCAGGGAGATACCAGTTCTGCCAGGCTGGTAGCATCCTCACACAGATCATCAATCGCCAGCTCGCCAAAACTGCCGTGAGGCAGTGTGCCAGCGGCACGGGCATGGTGGCGGAACTCCTGCTCGCTGGCACCAGTCAGATATTTATGAACCAGGGAATCTTTTAATTGCCACCCAGTTAGACCACTGAGAGCAAAGGGCTCGCGGGTTTCCGCAGGGTCGTCATTATCGTCAAAGAATACTTTTAACCGTTGCTGACAAAACGCCTGACACGGGTTATTCCAGAAGGCAATAAGCTGAGCCATAGGCAAGTCGAGAGTGTCTTTGTTATCCGGTAGAGGCAGCGGTTCCAGTGGTTGCTGATAAAATGGCTGGGGTGCCTCCCCACTTCCTTGAGCAGCTGGTAACCACTCTTTAGCAAAACTGCGATTGGGGTTATCTTTCAAAAAGTTTGAAGCGCTGAAAGCCTGCAGACTGTGCTGGTAGCTCAAAGTTTCAATAAGTGATTTGTTGCTATCAGATTCGGGAATAAAACTCTCTGTAATCAGATTTTGCAGCTCAGATACCAGCACTGAGGGAAACTTCTCACTGTTGTCACGGATATTTCTGCTGACATAACTGATATAAAGCTTTTCCTTGGCCGACAACAAAGCTTCAAGAAACAGGTAACGGTCATCTTCTCTGCGGGAACGGTCGCCTTTGCGAGGCTGGCGACTCATCAGATCAAAACCCATAGGCGGCAATGTTCGTGGATAAGCACTGTCGTTCATTCCCAGCAGGCAAACTACCCGGAAAGGAATAGAGCGCATAGGCATCAGGGTGCAGATATTCACCTGGCCAGCCAGAAAACGCTGGCTATTACGGGTATTGCCGAGATGTTCCTGCAGCCAGTCCACCATCACCGCACGTGGCAATGTTTCATCAAACCGGGCATCACTGAGCTGCTGACGGAAGTTTTCCAGAGCTGAGCGGATACTCTGCAATGCCTGTTCATCATCTTCATCAGGTGTGAAAAAACGCTCAAGCAATTGGTTCAGGAAAATAGTCCAGCCATCGGCGGAGCGAGATTGTTCAAGCTCTGACAGCAGCCATTCACAGCTTTCAATAAAGTCGGCCAGATGGCCGGCAAGCTCGGCTTCCATGCCCTGAGCAAGGTCCGTAGGCAGAATCTCGTTATAAAGCCCCATACTCTGAGGCATGGCATAACCCAGCAGCATACGACGCAGGCCAAACAGCCAGGTATTCTCCTGCCGTGAAGGGATATCAAAGTGGGACTGATGGGATTGATTCAAACCCCAACGAATACCGACGTCTTCAATCCACTGGCTGAGAGTGGCCAGGTTGTTGGCATCAAGACTATAGCGAGACTGAAGAGCTTTAACCTCAAGTAACTCTATAAGTTCTGGGCCGCTGGCGCGGGTTTGATCTAGGGTCAACAACTTATGAAAAGCCGCGAGCACTGGATGTTCGTGGCTGGCACTACGATCAGAAAGGGCAAAGGGAATATAACGTTCATCAGGGGCACTACCGAAGACCGCCTGCAGGAAAGGCGAATAACTGTCGATATCCGGCACCATGACAATAATATCCCGCGGTGTCAGTGTCGGATCATCATTAAATAGTTGCAGCAAATGATCGTGGAGAACTTCCACTTCCCTGAGCGGGCTATGACAGCCGTGGAATGTTAGGGATGTGTCGTTTGGCTTCATAACAGTATTGCTGCCAGAACGATCTTTCAGCTCAAGAATATCGTGCTGAATACAGTGCAGCAGGGAGTCCTGCTCAATACCTTCAAAAGAGTCGATCTCATTAATAGGGTTATCGCCACTGGCCAGTTCCTGCAGCTGGTAAAGATAATCCCGCCCCAGTTTTCCCATAGAGGCCAACAGGGGGTTGCCGGTGTCGTCCAATGATTCAGGTGTATCCGGGTTCATGCCTTCACGGAAGCGCTCGGCTTTAATCTTTGCCAGATAGCGGGCATCGCGAATATCCCCCCAATAATAACGACAGGGGTTAGTTATCATTAAATGCACATCGCATTGTTGTCCCAAGGCGTGCAAGGCATCGACATAACCCGGCGGCAGGGCGGAAATTCCAAATACAAACAGACGGTTAGGAAGGCTTTTAGAAGGATTGCTTTGATTTAGTATTTTGGCAAAGGCCGTATGCATATTGGCCCTGTGCCAGTGGGATTGCCCAAGCTCTTGTGTCCGTTCCACTAGAGCGCGCCATAACACGGGTTGCCATTCCTGGCCTTCCGTCAGCTCGGGCAAATCGTTGCCGACTTCCCATTCTGAAATCCATTCCGGGCGATAAACCAGATATTGATCGTATATGTCGGCAATTTTCCCAGCCAGCTGGTAACGTCTTACACAGTCAGCGTCGTTTTCAGTATAGCGCTGTAATGTGGCAAAGCGGGGATCGTTGAGCCATTGGGGAAGCAGGCTCATCAACTTCCAGGTCATGCTCTCTTTGGCAAAGGCAGAGCGTTCCGGAACATCATCCAGAACATTGACGAACATATTCCACAAAAAGGTGGCCGGGAGAGGGAAATCTATACTGGCGGCTATGCCAAAAGCTTCAGCAATTTCCAGTTGCAGCCAGCGTGCCATTCCGGGGCTTTGAACAAGAATCTGCTCGGCTTCAAGAGGGTTACTGAGAGGTTCAAGGCTGATCAGTTTGACCAGCATCTCTTTCAGATCATACAGACTGTTGGAATGATAAAGGGTGAGCAACGGATTCTCCGATATCCGGTAGCAGGGAGATGCTCACCCATTGTCAGCAATAGAGGGGAATGTGACAAGTTATTCAGGCAGTCAGTTCCTATTGATTCAGGCTGCGGCGAATCAGGTAACAGGATTCTGAAATTTTCAACTGTTCCAGACAGTATTCCCGACTTTCCTGTTTGTCATAGGTATTGGTAAAAGGATCTGTCTCAATGGCTACAGGTTCGAACTCGCAGTTATCTTCGTTAAAGCGGCTGGCATAGAAAGGAATTCTTTCTATTTCTTCACCAGGCTCGTAACGGTTGATGTCCCGGTAAAGGATGAAAAACTGAGTCTCATTATTGCGCACCCGGTAAGGTTTGTCGTGATAACGAAAGTAGGAGAGGGCTGCAACCAGCGGGCGCTTGAACTCCGGGTAGATATCGAACTGGCCTTCCAGAAAGGAACGAATAATACGGTCTATGGAATGAATGCCCAGATATTCGGCATCAACCGTGTAATTCTCATCGTTAAGCTGTTCTTTTTTCAGCTTCTGGGTGGTGTCAGCCAAAGATATGATGCCTTTGTATTCAAACAACAAATCTTCCCAATCATCTTTGCAACGGTTACGCATTGAGTAGACCTGTCGATACAACTGTTCAGATCGATCTCTCAGTTCCCGCTCATTTTCCGAAAGGTGTTTTACAAGCTGGTAGTATTGAATTTGTGCATAGCCTCTACTGAATATGTAAAAACTGAACCCAAGGCTGGCAATAACAAGTGCAACGGCTTCTATCATCAGGAAAATCCATTTTTTAGGTACTTTTCCTTTTGGAGAATAGGGAAAGGATTGTAAATAGGTATTAGGCTCGCTAATGACTTATTTGCAAGGTTTTATTGCGTTGACTCACTCTTTATTCATTTTGATTTAATTTTAATAAAAACGTTACCTGTTGTATTGGCTTTGTTCGTAAGAAAACAGATTGCGGAAATAACTTTCCGCATTATTTAAATTTTGAATATGCTACATCCTATCAACAATGAATTATTCTTTTAATAAGCGATCCAATTGATTGAACTGGATCGCATTAACTCTGAACCTTATTTAGCGTTGCTTATTTCCGGATAAGGATAAAGCTCATCCAAAGAAACGGACAAACCATTCTCCATCACCTGACGGGCATGGTAGCGCCTAAGCCTGCGAGGTTCTTTCACACCGCAGGAATGGCTGATCAGTTCCACATCATGAACAAGGTTATCGTGATAACTAGCTACCCGTTTGGCTTTATCTTTTGGCACAAGTCCACGCTGAAGCTTTTTGTTGTGGGTAGTAATACCCGTCGGGCAGGTATTCTTGTTGCACTGAAGCGCTTGAATGCAACCCAGCGCCAGCATAAATCCGCGGGCTGATACAGCAAAATCAGCTCCCATACACATCGCCCAGGCCACATCGGTTGGGTTAATCATTTTGCCGGAACAGATAATACGAATACGATCCCTGAGCCCATTCTGTAAAAACAGGTCATGGACATAAGGCAGGCTTTCTCGCAGGGGAAGGCCAACATCATCCATAAGTGCCATTGGTGCGGCTCCGGTTCCGCCGTCACAACTATCGATGGTCACAAAGTCCGGCGCTGATTCTATGCCACGTTTATGAATTTCCCGGCACAGGTCATCCAGCCAGTTGGTGGCACCCAGCACAAATTTAATGCCGCACGGTTTGCCCGTAGTGGTACGCACACGGTCGATCATATCCAGCAAATCGCCAGTACAGTTAATCTCCGGATGACGGTTTGGACTGATGGAATCTTTGCCAACCGGTATCAAACGGATACGACTGATTTCTTCCGTCACCTTATTTCCAGGAAGAATGCCGCCTTTACCCGGTTTGGCTCCCTGGCTGAGTTTGATTTCAAACATTCGAACCTGTGGGTGGCTGGCCACTTCTTTTAGGCGGTCATCGGACAGGTTTCCTTCCTGATCACGCACGCCATATTTGGCTGTGCCAATCTGAAAAACAATATCGCAGCCACCCTTCAGGTGATGATCGGAAAGCCCGCCTTCACCAGTGTTGTACCAGCAGTTAGCCGCTTTGGCTCCCTTGGAGAGAGCCTGTATAGCCGGGCCGGAAAGAGCGCCATAACTCATCCCGGAAATATTAAACAGGGAACCGGGGCGATAAGGAGTACTGCTGGTAGGGCCTATAACAACACTGTCTATATCCAGAGCATCTTCAGCCAGAGTAGGGTAAGGGCAGTTCAAAAACAGGATAGAACCACGCTCCTTAATCGGTTTGGTAGAACCAAATGCTACAGTGCTGTCTACCCCTTTGGCCGCCCGGTAAACCCATGAACGCTGAGCCCGGTTGAAAGGAAGTTCTTCCCGGTCGCTGGCAAAGAAGTACTGGCGGAAGAACTCGCCAATATGTTCAAAGAAATACCGGAACCGGCCAATTACCGGATAGTTGCGTCGAATTGTTTGCTGGGTCTGGTTTTTGTCGACCACATACATAACCAGAACGGCAGCCAGGCCAACACCCATGACGAAAATAAACAGAGAGGCCAGTATTTGCAGGGCAGCGGTTATAAAACGAACAAAGTCCTGATTAAGAAATTCCATTCCCATAGGGGTAAGCTCCAACTGAAATGATTTATCAGATTTACGTTGCCTGCTGAAGCTTGGATGCAGGGCATTTTTAGCAGTGTAGTCAGCTTCTGGTAACAAGGGTGTTACCCGGCCTGTAACCCTTTTGGAGACTTTAGGTCAAAAAATCATTGTTAACTTCAGGTTTGCTATCACTATGGCCCAAAGACGAAGCCTTAGAGGCAGTTACTCGACTCCTTATCAGCCTGCTTCACCAGATCTTAAAGGTGGCTTATCCAGTGGTAGCCCAATACCTCATCAGCACAAAGCTAAAATTGTCAGCAGTGCCAGTCGTAAATCGAAGCTAGTTCATGATTTCAGGAGAGTAGAACCCACGAGGCCTCGTGTCACTTACAATGAGAAACTTGAAGCGCTGGGAAGTGCGACTGAAAAAGCAGTGAATGATATTTTCTCCCGAGAGTGTCAAAAACTGAAAGGTAAAGGAAAAAGAAAGGCTAACCAGAACGGACCGTCAACAAAGAAACTGAAGCTCTCTTCTGGAGAGGCTTCTACTAGCGATGTTTCAGATGCAGTGGAGGAAAGGGAGATGTTTCAAAAACTTTCCCAATTCCTGAAAAAGAAATATCCCCCTCTTTATACGCAGATTATTCGAGGCGTCTGGGATTCCCACATTCAAGAGGCGTTACTTCATGATCTTGATCCTCCCGCGCCGCAAGTGCCAGTTATTATTCCGCTTGGTATGACGCTGGAAGATGTTCGTAGACAGATGGATTATGTGAAATCTGATTTCGAACAAAGAATGGTGGATATCGAAAACGATATTGAAACCATAAGAAAAGAGATTACAGAACAGTTCAGAAAGCTTGATTACAACTACGAGAAAAAACTGCAAAAGGCAGTCAGGATATTTAACAAAGGTATGCCTGAACGGACATTAAAATACCGACCCGCCCTGGCGTTCAAACCGATGCTGGCCATTACTGATGGATCCTCAAGCTCAAGTGTTGCAGCAGATTCCACAACAGGTTCTGGAAAGTCCAGGAAAAAAGGACGCGGCAGCACCAAGTTTGAATGGCGGGAAAGAAAAGGAGATACCGAAAAACTCTCCAAACGTTACAAAATTTCCAAAAAAACGAAAAGGAAAGTTGATAAAGCCCTTGGCCCTTCATTCCCTAAAAGAAACGCAGTTTGGGCATACGTGGAGCGTCGCCTTGGCGAGCTGAAAGCTGAAGGGGTCGTATTTGATGAAGCGCGCATTGAGAAGGCTAGAAAAGATGATTTCGCAAATGTTGTGTTAGATATGATCAATGAGGAATCGGCGAAGAGAAGAGAGGCTTATGAGCTGGAAGCCTTGGAAGAGGCGGAAAGGCTTAAGGCAATCACTGATGGTAACAGTGCTGCAGATATGCCACCTCTAGAACAAGAAGGTTCTGGCGGTCAATCATCAAAACAACAGGCGGCAAGCAGCCTGGCTTTGATGAAAAGGGAACTCGGAAGTGGGGCTGTTACCAGATGGCGCCGTCCTGAAAGGGTTTTCTTCTCGGAAGCTCTTGGAGGTTATTCCCGTGGAAACCGAACACTTTTTGAGAGCATTCATGATTTTACCGCCATGGACACTGATCTGGCCTTAAACTGCCTGAAACTCCACAGTAAGTTGATGAGTGCAGTCTGGGCATATCAGAGAGGTGTTGTAAGGGCATCTGATGGTATTAAATTAGGTCTCCCCGAAAGACTCCAACTGAGCAAAGAAGATCAGGAAATCAAAGATAAAATCTACGAAATTTTTGAAGAATATGTAGACGATAGAAGTGTCAGTGAACGATCAAAGGCCATGACGGAAACTATTACCACGTTCCGTGAAACAGGCAGTGAGGACATAAAGCGCCTGTCTACATTGGTCAGGGATAAGTTCGGCTCTAACACAAAGAAAATGTTTGACAGTATGATCAGTTATTTGCTGTTTGAACGGGTTCACTCCGATGAAAATGAAGGGAAAACAACGGAAGGTGAAGAGCTTGAGAAGCTAGGGCAGGAAGCCGCTGAAGCACTGGGCGTGAATGTTGGTGTATCCGTAGAGGCTATTAACAGAGCCTTCAGGAAAAAGGTCAAGGCCATGAAAATTGATGAAACAAAGTGGCTGCCAGGGCATGAAGAAGATGAAGAAGGGCTGAGAAACAAAAAAATATTGCAGGAGTATCAAAATTACAAAGATGTCCTGCTCAAATTAAAAGAACAAGAGCGGGAGCCTGTGCCAACAACGACGGACAGTGACGACGAAGGCAGTGAAATGTTCTCTGATACGCCAGATAATGAATCTTCTGATGATGAGGGTTCTGACGTCGATAATGCATCTGTTGGCGAATGCTGGATTGGTGAGGAAGGCGATGATATTGGCGATAGTGGGCCGTCTGTCACATTGTATGATATCTACGGTGACACAGACTAAAGCCCAAACACATGGTTCAGGCGATATTCACAATTTTGTGGGTTTGCAGATTTAGCCGCCAGCGTGGATGGCTCAGACAATAATCAATCACTTCCCGAGTCAGTTTATCCCTGTAAAGAGAATCTTCACTCTCCCTGTGAGGATCAGCCATCGGGCTCAGGTAATAATGGCTGGCCTTAATATGTTCAAACTTATCTGGCATTGCCTCGGATTGAGGATAAACCAGCTTGAGCTCATCGCACTCTGTGACCACAACTTCAGCCGTACCCTTTGGGCTGACCACTGACCAGTCAATACCTTCCGGAATGGGCTGTGTGCCGTTGGTTTCAATGGCAATTTCCAACCCACATTCATGCAAGGCTTTTATTGCGGCTTCGTCCAGTTGTAACAGCGGTTCTCCGCCAGTACAAACAACTAAAGGGCGGCTGGCAGGGTCTTTATAATCAGCTGGCCATTTATCCCAAACTGCGGCAGCAAGCTCTTCAGCGGTTTTAAACTTGCCACCGCCTTCACCATCGGTACCGCGGAAATCGGTATCGCAGAAATTGCAGATGGATGAAGCCCGATCCCGTTCCAGCCCGCTCCAGAGGTTACAACCACTGAAACGGCAGAAGACTGCGGGGCGGCCAACATTAGCGCCTTCTCCCTGCAGGGTGTAAAACATTTCCTTCACACTGTACATCAGGCGGTTACCGCTGCTTCATACTCAAGAGGGTCAACAGAGTTGTTGTACTCAAAGGCTTCCAGCCTTTCTACACAGGAACCACATTTGCCACAGGCTTTTTCCCGACCGTTGTAGCAAGTCCAGGTTTTGCCATAATCCAGCCCCATGGCCAAGCCGTCTTTCAATATTTCAATCTTACTGGAATGGAGATAGGGGGCTTCGATAGTGACTGGTTGCCAGTCGCAGATTTTTGTCACTTCATTCACTGCATCTACAAACTCAGGGCGGCAGTCAGGGTAAATAGTATGGTCACCGGAATGTGCACCATAAAAAACTTTACCTGCATCTAGTGAGAGGGCATACCCGGTGGCCAGAGATAACAGAATCATATTCCGGTTTGGGACAACCGTTGCCTTCATATTGTCCTCTTCGTAGTGGCCTTCTGGCACATCAATCTCACTGGAGGTGAGTGCTGAACCGCCTACCAGATCATTAATGGCAGTGATATCAACCACCTTATGGGGAATATCCAGCTCTTCACAAACCCTGGCGGCATATTCCAGCTCTTTGCTGTGGCGCTGACCATAGTTAAAAGAGAGGGCATGGAGGTTATAACCTTGCTGGCGTGCTTTGTGCAAAACGGTAAAGGAGTCCATACCGCCGGAATAGATGACAACCGCTGTTTCGGGGGAATCGGATTGACTGGACTTCATGGTCATAAAACGGGCACGCCTGATTGAATACAAAAGCAGACGGATAGTATAAGAGCCTTTCGGGAAAAGCTATTGAGATAGTGGAAAACCCGGGGCGCTCCCCTTACTATGAACTCCCAGCCAGAATCTGTTACGGATTCTTACAGCCTTTAAAAGAATCGGATGACAAGAATGACAAAGGCAACTGCGTCCAGGGCAGGCCAGATTCGCGTAAATAACCAGCGGAAAATTCTGCAGTCAGCAGAATGTGAGTTTGCCCGTAATGGTTACAAAGGGACTTCTGTACAGGCTGTGGCTGAGCGGTCTGAACTGCCAAAAGCCAATATTCTTTATTACTATCCCAGCAAACTCGCGCTTTACGAAGCTGTGCTCGACAATATTGTCATAGGCTGGAATGCCAGTTTTGATCATATCAGTGCCGAGGACGATCCTGCTGAAGCATTGGCCGGATATATCCGGGACAAAGTGGTGTTTTCCAGTCAAAACCCAGATGCAGCCCGGGTGTTTACTGGCGAAATCCTTCATGGCGCCAATATTCTCAGTGACCGGTTTAAAGGTGAGGCTCGCCAATGGTTTGAGGGCAGGGTTGCAGTGATTCAGGGCTGGATTGACCAGGGACGTATGAATCCCATTGATCCCCGGCACTTGTTGTTTATGATCTGGAGTATGACCCAGCACTATGTGGATTATGAAGCCCAGGTTCTTTACATGCTGAAGCGCAATGCCTTATCCCAAAAAGAGCTGAATAAGGCAACGGATACAATAGTGAAACTAGTGTTGGGTGGTTGTGGTTTAGATATTCCTGAACCAAAACGTTCTATCGCAAAGCCTGAGACTATAAGCGAATCAGGCTAATGAGTAGCAGCCTCTGACACCTTCTTTTTAGTTTTATCATTTTCTGCAGCCTTAGCCTTTGTGACTTTTGGGCATACAGGGCAGGGCGGACATGTTTTTTCGGCTGGAAGGGGCAGGGACAGATTTGCACTGCGAATCAACCAGACTCCATGGATATTAACCACAAACAAACTTACACGCAGCGGACCTTTCAGAGCCAAAGGGCTTTTCTCGGCACTTGTTCCCTTAAGAATCAAATCGGCAGAAACTATTCCGGAGTCATTATCTAGCCCGGCAATCACTACGGTATCTTTTACGGTTACCCCAACGGGCTCGGGATTACTTATGGCTTTCAGCCACTTATCGTAAAGACCTTCAGCATCTTTCAGGTTTGTTGCTCGTTCTTCTGCCTGCGGGCCGGCAAGTAATACTGGCGGCTCACGAACATGCAGACTCATCAGGCATCTCAGGTCGTTGGTATGCCAGCAGGTCACATAATCTTTCATCAGATCGGTGAGTTTTTTGCTGGCTTCAGTTCCTTGTGAGGCGGGGCTGGCGCTGACGTTTATAGAGAGTGAAGCCAGCAGTACGAATACAAAGTAATAATCTGTTAGACGACGCATTGTTAGAGCATTTTGTGATTAAAGAGAGGGGAAACATAGACCTGTAAAAAGGCACGAGCAAAGAAAGAAGGGAAACTACGTGCTGGAAACCAAGGGCGTGTGTCGTTAGTCTACCGGGTTTTCTTCTTTGTACTGTTTTGTGGTTTGCCTTTTGAACGCTTCTGAAAAAAACTGGACTGATGAACAGCTGTCTGTCATCGAACACTGTGGAAGTCACGCTATTGTGACCGCAGTCGCCGGCAGCGGTAAAACCAGTACTCTGGTGGCTCATGTTCTCAGACAGCTGGAGCGAGGGCAGGACCCAGCCCGAATGCTGGTTCTTATGTTTAACCGTAGCGCCCGGGAAGATTTTCAGCGTAAACTTGCCCGCACGGCACATCCTGATCTGACTATGCCGGATATCCGCACCTATCACTCTATGGGATTGCGGCTGTACCAGTTTTTCGCCAAAGATGGCTTTTTGCCTCGCTGGACAGGTGATCCTTTGTCTGGCCCACGAATGGACTTTGAGTGCTGGAAAATACTGCAGCGGGTTGCACCCAGTAGTATGCAGGATTCTCTAAAGGCTAATAAAAGCAGCTGGGTCAGTGAGTTAACCGGGTTTATTGATCTGGTGAAGAGCACCACCCGTTCGCCAGAACTGGTATTTGAAGAGTACGAGTACGACAACCGTAAGAAGCTTTTGCTGGAAGGTTATCATGCCTTTGAATCCTGGCGTCTGGAACAATGTCTGATTACCTATGCGGATATGCTATATCAACCGGTGATGTTGATGTTGCGCCAGCCCGAGCTGGTGCAGCGTATTACCAATAAAATGGACCTGATGCTGGTGGATGAGTATCAGGATACCAATGAGGTGCAGCATACTCTGCTGAAGATGATTGCCGGGCGTCGTGCACAGGTAATGGTAGTTGGAGATCCAGATCAGACTATTTATGAATTCCGTGGTGCACGCCCAGAATATATTCTTAAAACCTTTGCCGAAGATTTCCCCGAACCAGTTCACTACTCACTGAGTTTTACCTTCCGCTATGGCCACAGGTTGGCTTTAGTCGCCGATCACTTGATTACCCGCAATCAGGGCAGGGGTGACACATTGTGTATCGCCCATGAGTCCACACCACCAACACAGGTTGAGCGGATTGAGAAGAATGATCATGCCCGCTGGTTATCCGACCACCTGACCACGCTTGTGGCAGGTGGTCGTCCACTGACCGATATTACCGTTCTGGTACGGTTATGGAGTCAGGCTGTTACCCTGGAACTTGCGTTATTAGAAGCTGGAATTCCTTTTATCAGCGAAGCAGAAAAAGGAGCCTTTGACCGTCAGGAAATTCAGTTTCTTCTGTATCTGTTGGAATTAGCTGCCGGACGTTATCAGGCAATGCCTACAGAAGCCCGATATCAACGATTCTGGCAATTACTTCGTTTTCCCCATGTTGGTATTCGGGATGACTGGTTGAAATCCTTTTGTCGATTGCTGTCTGAACAGGAGCAGAGTTACGGTCGCTGGATGATGAAACAGGCCGAAGGTTATTTACCGGATATCAGTGACTTTCAAAAAAACCGCCTGTTGGAACGTGGACGGATGTTGCTGCGAATAGAGCAGGGAAAGTTGTCGGCCGCAAAACTTTTGGAACGATATATTCTGGGCGTGGAGTTAAAGCCTTGGATATTAGAGTCGGCTCTGGATCGGGATCGTGCAGAAGAGCAGTTACTGGCCATAGACAGTTTTATTCGTTATCTGGCCTCAACACAGCATGATGCCAAGGCCGCCTGTGAGTTTTTTGATGACCTCCGGGAAAAACGACAGCAGAACACCAACAAAAAGAAGCGTACTCGGGAAAATGCCCTGTTGCTAACCAGTATGCATAAAGCCAAAGGTCTGGAGTGGCCAGTGGTTATTCTTCCTGGACTGATTGACCGGCAACTGCCATGCAGTATTGGCGATGAACCTTTAGGTGAAAGTGGTATTGAAGGGGAGCGTCGGCTTTTTTATGTGGCCATGACCCGGGCCAAAGAAGAACTTTATCTTGTCACCACTCCCAGTCCGGGCAGCCAGCCCACACAGACTGCTGATAAAATGCCAAGCCGTTTTATTGGGGAGCTGCGGGATAAACTTTCCTGTCAGGTGGGAGAATACCTTCATCAGAATTCTGAGGAGAGCCCCGAAGTATCTTTGGATTTTCCGAGATCAGATGTTGCTGAAAGTTATGTCGCGTCTGTTCGCCCGGGTTTGAAATTTACCTGGAGTGATAAGGCGAGAGCTATTCACTCTGAATTATCCCTACCCTGGCAGAAAACTGAGGTCAGTCACTCGATATTTGGGCAGGGAAAAGTTCTGTCGGAAACCGGTACCGATTTTAAAGTACGTTTTGATGATGGCAGTGAGTATGACTTCAGTAAGAAGAGCGCTCACTTATACTTTATTTAAAGGCTTAGTTTAAAGCCTCATGACTTGGCAGGAAGACGTTTCCATACCTGGGAGCGTCCAATCAGGGAAAAACCGATATAGCCGCGCACCTCTAGCTTTTCTCCCTGATCAAGGAGCTTCATACTGGCGGAATAAACCTTGCCGTTGGCGGGATCAAGGATCTTGCCTTTGTCATAGTCCTCATCAACTTTTTTCATTCCCCAGAGAATCTGCATACCTTCTATAGGCAGATTCTTTTTATCTCCGGAGCACTCGGTACATAAAGCGGTACGCTCCCGTTCATCCAGAATACGGATGATCCGGCCATTCCAGGTGCCATTGTCTTCCCAGATTTCTACATGGCTGGCTGGGGATTTGGTTTTATCATCAATAGTTATCCATATACCGGCAGGTGTCTGGCTATTTTTAACCACGCCTTGTTCCGCCAAACTTTTCTGGTGGATGCAAATCGTAGCTGCCAGCATTGCGTAAATGGTAAATGTGCTTAAGAGCCGTTTGTGGTTCCGCATACTCATAGCCCTGGGGTTAATGCTGCACTGAAGAGGCTTCAAGAGATTGATACTGCCTGTTCAATGAATGGAGCTTTAACTTAAGTTGGTGGTAGGTGTATCCCCGCTGGAAACGGGTGTAAACAAGATTGTAGGCCGCCAGCATAGCTGAGCCGAGAAAAATACTTATGGGCATACCTACCTGTGAATTCAATACTGCAGGCACTCGTGCGGGTAGCCCCCCGTTTGTCAGGTAGGTATACAAAAGAGAGAGTGCGGATGGAGCAACCATAAATGCTTCTTCAGCCATAAAAACACGACCAAACTCATGGCTATGAATAATAGGCAGGCGCCCAGAGCGGGCAATTAATGCGTTAACTCCGCCGGATACGGTAGCTGGCAATATGTAGGTTACTATCCCGCTGACAACCGCCCTTATATATGCAGAGTTTGATCTTCCCCAGGGGATGATTCCGGGCCAGCCCACATTATGGGGATAAAAGTGGGCCAGAAACAGGTTGTTAGCCACGCCAACGGCAATCACTCCAAGAGCGGTATAAACCCCCAAAGCCACTGTCTGGCTGATTTCGCCCTGACTCTCGAGCTCAGCCAGTTCGTCGGAGATTATTTCGACTTCCCTGAAAATGGATTCCTTAGTAACGGGGGGAAAGTAAGCCTTATATTTATCAATCAGCTTTATTTCAGGCAGGTTTTCGATAAGGCGAAGTTCGGCTGTGGGGTTGGTTTCTTCATCATAGGTTGATGATGCCATTCCCCCGCAAGGAACAAAGATTAAGGCTGCTATTCCGAACCCGGCCGCCTGAAAAGCTGTTTTAACCATAGAACCCCCAGCACTAAAGGGGCGGCAGTATAGTCAGGGGCTGAATAACTTGCCTCGCACACTGGCGCGATATTGCCCGGGAGTTGTTTCCATTTGTTTCCGGAATACCCGGTTAAAGTAACCGGCATCAGTAAATCCGCACCGTAAAGCAATATCACCAATTTCCAGATTGGTACTGTTGAGCAGGTCACGGGCACTTTCTACCCGTAACCGGGTCAGCCATTCTGTAGGCGTCATACCTGTTGCTTCCCGAAAACGACGGTTCAGGGTGCGCTGGCTCATTGAAAACTGCGAGGCTAACTCAACCATGGAAATATTGTGCTGGTGATGCTCATGCAGCCACTGCTGTACCAGAACAATGGTCTCATCAGGGTGCGGAGCGCTGGATTCAAAAGAGTAGAAAAGATCGCTATAACGCCGGCGGATTTCCGGAGAAAACTGTTGTTCAACCCGGGCAGAAATGCCCTGACCGAAAAGAGATTCAATAAGGTGGATGGTCAGGTCAGCAATGGAGTTCACACTGCCCGCACAATAGACCCGCCCGGCCTGGGTAATCAGATGGTGGCGTTTAAGCAATGTTTCAGGAAACATTTTGTTGAGAAGGTTGAGGTAAAACCAGTGGGTTGTTGCAGGTTTGCCATCCAATAAGCCAGTTCCTGCCAGGAGAAACACACCGGTACCGGTGGCACAAAGCCGGGCACCACCAGCGTGCTGCGCTTTAAGCCAGGTTGAAATTTCTGGCCATTGTTCCGGAAGGGGGGCCGGGTTTCTCCAGAACGACGGAATAAAAATAATGTCGGCCTGGGGAAGATCCTGGTATTCACAGCCAGGAATCAGTTTTAGCCCGCCGGTAGTTGTCACCGGCTCCAGGTTTTCTCCAACGATATGAAGTTTTGGCGCTTTACCTTTCTGCCGAGTAGCTCTGTGCATATGCCGGGCGGCATTCAACATCTCCAGCGGCAGGGTCAGGCTGGTAGCAATCATGCCATTCAGAGCCAGCAGATAAACAGACATAACCGGGTTCCATACACCGTCATAAGCCACAGTGCACCACGCTGAAGCATGAAATATGTGGGCACGATTACGGAAAAAAGTTACAAAAAGTAGTAATTGGCCATTATGTCTAATTATATGGCTAAAATATTCAGTCATGCAAAATGATCAAGGAATACACTTCTTGTCATATTTCTGAAACTTATTACTGGTCGAGGTTGTGCATGTCCCGACTCCCGCTACGTTTGCCATTAATCGTTGCCCAAGGTGGTATTGGCCCCGCTGGCCGTACGTCCGGCTTCCACGCTTATCGCCGTATGGTTATTGATACCCTGGAGAGTAGGGAAGCGATGGCTACCCTGAACAGCCTGTCCCGATTAACGGGTATTTCTGTGGAAGATCGTGAGGCATTATTGAATGCCACATTAATTCGTAAGTTGGACGGCACACTGTTTGATGCGGATGCGGTGACCCGCCACAAAGCCATGACCACCAAAGGCAGCAGTGAAATGTTGCTGTCTCGCAAGCAGCTGCCAACCCCTGTGCCTGCCAGCTGGCAGGTTACTGATACTGAAGACAAAGCTTTGGTCAAGGTGGTTATTCCTGAAGGCCAGCCTTTGTTGGTTCCTGAATCTTTTAGCCTACCTGTTCATGCTGCAGGTCAACTGCCAACCGGGTTCCACCCTGAAAAGCTTTACGCTTCCCGTAACCACCCTCGCGGACTGGCGATGACTGTTTATGGTGCCTCCGATGCCCTCAGCTCCATGGGGGTTGACTGGAATGTTCTGGATAAATTGGTTTCTCCAGAACAGGTGTCTGTCTATGCCGGCAGCAGCATGAGTCAGCTGGACCAGAATGGTAACGGTGGCTTGATGCAGGCTCGCCTGAAAGGGAAGCGTGTTACCTCCAAGCAGTTGCCCTTGGGCTTTGCGGAAATGCCAGCAGACTTTATTAATGCTTATGTGTTGGGCAGCCTGGGTACAACCGGTACCAGCATGGGGGCCTGCGCCACCTTCCTTTATAACCTGCGCCATGCCGCTGAAGATATTCAGAGTGGCCGTACCCGTGTTGCTCTGGTAGGAAACAGTGAAGCGCCTATTACTTCTGAAGTAATTGAAGGTTACGCCACTATGGGCGCGCTGGCTTCCGATAAAGCTTTACGAGCCCTGGAGGGCTTGGCGGAAAGTCAGGAACCGGATTATCGCCGTGCCTGCCGCCCATTTGGTGAAAACTGTGGCTTTACTCTGGCAGAATCTGCCCAGTTCTTTGTACTGATGGATGATGAGCTGGCTTTAGAAGTTGGTGCTGAAATTCTGGGTTCTGTTGCAGGCGTATTCATCAATGCCGATGGACCTAAGAAATCTATTTCCAGCCCCGGTGCCGGTAATTATCTGACTGTGGCACGGGCCGCAGCGCTAGGGCGTAATATTCTCGGTGATGAAGCCTTGCAGCGACGTTCTTTTGTTCAGGCTCACGGAACAGGTACTGCTCAAAACCGGGTAACCGAATCCGCCATCCTTAATGATGTAGCAGAAGCCTTTGGTATTGATAACTGGGCTGTCTCTGCAGTGAAGAGTTATGTCGGTCACTCTCTGGCAACAGCGGCAGCGGATCAGATGGTTTCAACCCTGGGGGTATGGAAGTACGGCGTTGTTCCCGGTATTAAGAGCATAGGTGGCGTACTGGCCGATGATGTTCATAACCAGAACCTGAATTTGCTTACTGATCATCTTCAGACTGGCACTGAATCAATGGATCTGGCACTGCTGAACGCCAAAGGTTTTGGCGGAAACAATGCTACGGCAACAGTTATCGCTCCTCATAAAACCCGCGAAATGCTAATTCGCCGTTATGGTAAAGATGCTCTGGCTGCATGGGAACGCAGAAATGAAAGTGTTTCTGCCCAGCAGGAAAAAGCTGAAGCCGTTAAACAGGCAGGCAATGATGAGCCAATCTATAACTTTGGCGAGGGTGTGATTGCACCGGAAGACATCAGTATCAGCAAAGAGAAGGTTATTTTGAATGGAAAGGAAGTAGAGCTTTCTACAAATAACCCGTTTGAGAGTTATTGTTAAGCATTATCTTCAAGGATGCCACTCGGCATCCTTGTCATTTACTGTATTAAGCTTCCAGAACTTCTTTTACCAGCTTGAAGTAGATTGTAAATACTTCTGGCTGCTGGCCTTCTCGCTCCACTACAAAAAAAGGCGCTTTATCTACGCCGAGTAGAGAAGAGAGCTGCATGCCTTCGCTGCCAGGATCATCTTCCCGGGCTTCAATAATACGGTCGATACTTTTGATATGACCTGAACTTTCCAGCTTTTCCATAACCTGGCCGCATTTGGCGCAGGGGCTGCCGTCCGCCAATATTTTTTTGACCATGGTAATTTTAGCGGGAGATGTCATAACAAAGGCCTGCACTGTTTTTATAGGTTAGAAGAGCATTGTACCCGTGTACTGGCTGCTCAGGGTAATAACAAAGAAGCATAAAAATATAATTGCTCCAATTGCATCAATTCGACTGCAACGATAGAGTGGCGCCGTATAAATACCTATAAAAATGAAAGCAAAAGCAGCGGGGAGTGACAGTGGAAATTGCATGTCTTGATCTGGAAGGGGTACTGATTCCGGAAATCTGGATTCGTTTTGCCGAGCAGACCGGTATTGAAGAGCTGAAAGCTACTACCAGGGATATTCCTGATTACGATGAACTGATGAAAATGCGGTTGTCGATTCTCGAACAGCATGGCTTGGGCATTCGTGAAATTCAGTCTGTTATCGCAGAAATGTCTCCCATGCCTGGTGCCAGAACATTTATGGACTGGTTGCGGGAAAACTTTCAGGTGGTGATCCTGTCCGACACGTTTTATGAATTTGCCCAACCATTTATGCGTCAACTGGGTTTCCCAACACTGCTTTGCCATAAGCTGGAAATAGGTGAGGGTGGCAAGGTGGAAGATTATAAGATTCGCCAACCTGATCCTAAGCGTTGTTCAGTAAAAGCTTTTCATAGTTTGAATTATCGGGTGATTGCGGCTGGAGATTCTTACAACGATACTTCCATGCTCTCAGAAGCCGAAGCAGGGATTCTGTTTAAGGCGCCAGATAATGTGATTGAAGAGTTCCCTCAGTTTCCGGCTGTGCATACCTATGAAGATTTAAAGCTGGAGTTTTGTAAGGCCAGTGTTCGGGATATACAACCTTAATTTTGAGGTGTTGGGTTACGCTGCTTTGCAGCTAACCCAACGTGTATAGCAAATTATAAGAATGCGTCCTGCAGCCCGTTAATCAAATTCCTGACCTTAGTCAAAGATTCCTCATACTCACTGTCACACTCTGAATCTGCAACAATCGCCCCACCACCCCAACAGCTGATTTTCTCACCATCAGCTACCAGTGTACGAATTGGAATATTGGTATCCATGCGGCCATTGCAGCTTATGTAGCCAATAGCGCCGCAATATACCGAGCGGGCATCGGGTTCCAACTCCCGAATAATTTCCATAGAACGAATCTTTGGTGCACCGGTAACTGAGCCGCCGGGGAAAGCATCCCGCAAAAGATCAATATTGCTCCGGCCTGCTGCCAGCTCGCCAGTTATTGTACTGACCATATGATGAACATTGGCGTAACTTTCCAAGCCAAACAGTGTCGGTACACGAATACTACCGTGGGTGCAGTTGCGGCCAAGATCATTGCGAAGCAAATCAACAATCATCAGGTTTTCTGCACGATCCTTAGTGCTGGATAAAAGTTCTGCGGCATAGGCTTTATCCTGGGCCGGAGTTTCACCCCTTGGTCGGGTGCCTTTAATGGGCTTGGTTTCAATCTGGCCATTCTCAGAAAGCAACAGCCTTTCTGGAGAGTGGCTGAGGATTCTCATCTCCGGAAAATCCAGATAAGCAGAAAAAGGGGTAGGGCTGACTTTTCGAAGATTCTTATAGGCCTGCCAAGGATCTCCTTTGTAAGGCGCGGAAAACTTTTGGGTCAGGTTAACCTGATAACAGTCACCAGAGGAAATCCAATCCTGAATGCGGTGAAAGGAATCATTGTACCGTTCACGGCTAATAGCTGGTTGAAAGCCGCTGGTGAGGTGGAAATCCTCATGCTGTTCAGGCTCATCAACCTCAGCCACTTCCATAAGGTGATCGAGGATGAGGTTCTTCTTCTCTTCAGTCAGTGAAGGATGAAAAAACACTTCACTGCTTTTTTTATGGTGGTCGGTAATCACTGCCCATAAATAAAGCCCGACGATCATATCCGGAGAGTCATGAGTGCGGGGAGGAATACGTGATGGTTCAAGCAAATGATTCAGTTCATATCCCCAGAATCCCACCAACCCGCCAGTAAAAGGGAGGTGGTTATGAGTCTGGCTTTCCAGCTTGTTTAATTGCTCTGCAAGGGTGTCAAAAGCGGACTGGTCACTTTGTACGGACGTTCTGTCACTTGGGTCATAGACGACAACGGCTTCACCATTGACGATAGTAACCAACTCCGGTGCTGCAGTAATGATGTCGTAACGGCTGGCACTGGAGGTTTGAGAACCGTAGGTTGGAGAGGTTCTTCTCTGGTTCTCAGTAGTATCGGAACTATCCAGCAACAGTGCGTGCCCCAGTGAACGTAGGGGTTCAAACCAGTCACCGGGGTTGGAGCGATAGGGTAAATGAGGCACAGAATGAAACGCCTTATAGTAACTTCTGAAGGCATTGTACTGATGACACCGGAGCAGGAAAAGTAAAGCCTGCAAAGATTGACTGAAATGACATT
Source organism: Parendozoicomonas sp. 2304DJ65-17 (assembly GCF_058148445.1). Classification (NCBI taxonomy): domain Bacteria; kingdom Pseudomonadati; phylum Pseudomonadota; class Gammaproteobacteria; order Oceanospirillales; family Endozoicomonadaceae; genus Parendozoicomonas; species Parendozoicomonas sp. 2304DJ65-17. The sequence continues at coordinate 236,857 of NZ_JBYVJV010000003.1, read as the reverse complement.
GGCTTTGCGTCTTCTTGGGGAATTGACAGGTAGTGCACAAACTTTGCACTATTGGACGCAAGAAACGTAAAGAAAAGTATGAGATTGTCGGTTTGCATTTTTGATCAATGCAGTTAGCATAAAACGACAAAAGAAAAATAAGAGTCTGACAGAGCAACCTACAAAAGCACTGCAAAGACCGAATAAAAAATAATAACAAGAACGCATACTTTATGAATCACTACACCTCCTGCTACGCCTCCGAAGGGGCGAGCGATCTTAAAGATAGTCTCAAGGGCAATATCTCCAGCCTGTTAAATCCATTATTGGCCGTTGTTCTGGTCGGCCTGTTTACCTGGACTCTGATGTAGCACCTGTTTTCATGTCAGTGATCTCAGTGCCTTTGGGTTTGTTGTTTGAGAATGCTGACTGGAAGTCACAGAGCACTGCACGTGCGTGCTTTGTAGTACACAGCCGCTTGCGGCAAACAACCTTATGGGAAGGCGTCGACGCCCGAACACAATGGAGAAAATAATAAAATGAAAAACTTCAAGATGCTGCCACTGGCGGTTGCGATGACAGCTATCTCGGCTGGTGCAAGCGCTATGCAGGAGCTCGACGAAGAGTTTATGTCTGAAGCAACTGGTCAGTCTGGTATTACCATTACGACCTCTATGCAGGCGGACATCGATAAAGCTTCTTATCGTGATGATGCAAACTCTGTGACTGCTGAAGGTATCAAACTGCGTGGTAACGGCGGTGGTAGCCTGAACCAGACTATCACTGTTGACGTGTTTGAAAATTCTCAGTTAGCTGCTGAAAAAGCTGGTCTGGAGACACGTGCAGCTGGTGACGCTATCAAGATTGGTGTAACTGCTCTTAATGCTGATGTTGATATCGCCGCAGTTCGTATGGGTGCTGCCGATGCTCAGGGGCATGCTGGTGGTAACTCAATCGGTCGTATCGAAATCGACAATCTGAGTGCGGCAGGTACTGATACTTACGTTTATGCACTGGACGGTCAGACTGGTATCGGTATTGATACTGTTGTTAACCAGAATATTACGCGTGTTGTTTATCAGGATATCGGTTATGACAGTGCGACTGGTAACACTGTAGCTGACGACAATGGTACCATTCAGTTACACGGCATCAACCTGTCTTCTATCGACATGACTGGTACTGAGATCCATATTCTTGATGGAACAAATGGTGAGGCTATCAATGGTAACGATACCATTAAGATTAACCAGCCTGCGATCACCAACGGCAGCATGAGTGTTGGCGCTATCCAGATTGGTGCCTCTGACATCGCTACTGCAGCAGGTCAGGACGAAGTAATCGGTTCTGCGGATATTAAGGGCATCACTACTGTGGCATCCCCTGTATATATCTACACTGAAGATGGCAACGAAGGCCTTCGTATTCGCCAGACAACTAACGTTTCTGCTTCAGAAGTTAGTTACATTTCTGGCGGCTTGAGCGGTTATGGTGTTAACGCTGCTGCTCGTGATAACGATGGCAAGGGCTCCGTTACTCTGGCGGGTGTTAACTTCCAGAGTGCTGCATCTGATATCAAGATTGATGTTGTTGCTGGTGGTGTAACCATCGATTCTCCGCTGACAAATGCTAGCCTGACTGTGGCTGATATGCAGCTGGGTGGTAACAGCATGGGTGGTCTGGCCGTTACTGGTCTGAACATCACTCAAAACGCAGTAACTATTACTGCTCACTAAGTTGTAAACATTGCCGGCCCGCTTGTTGGGTCGGCAATGCTATTTCGTCAGGGTATTTTGGAAAGATGGTCAATTAAATCTAGAGATCATTTTCCTAAAATGCCTTCTGATTAGATCTTGTTATATAGGTTAAGTTCTATAAATCAATAATTATATGGATCGTACAGGGATTAAGGGATTGAATAATTTTATAAAACTGCCATTGGCTATTTTTGTTTGCATGGGAAGCCTTTCGGTAGAAGCTGATCTTGTTGCTCTGGCTGATGATGATATGGGAGCTATGACTGGTCAGTCTGGCATCAGTATTACATCGACCGTTAATGCGACAATTGAAAGTGCGGCTTATATTGATGATGGGCAAAGCTTGCGTCTGGAAGGTATTAAGCTTCATAACGATGATGCTGGTTTTACCCAGCAAATCGATATTGATGTTGTCAGTGGTGGTGATGTTTTGGCGCGTGAGGTTAGTGCTGCAGATGCCTTGGCGCAAACAGCTGTCGATAATGCTGTAGCAGCTCGTGATCTGGATGCGGAAGCAGCAAGAACTGCAGCGGTCAATCAGTATGTAGTTGATAATGGCGGCCTGCCTACAGATGCTGGAGCCGTTGCTGCCGGTAATGCAGCATATAACCAATATCAAACTGACAATCCGGTTGATTCGACAACGATTTTCAATAATCAGAAGTCTGTTTATCTGGCCGGGAGTTCAGATTATCAGCGCTTTCAGCGGGCCAGTGGGGATGCGATTCAGTTAACTGTCGGTGATGTAACTGTTGATGCTGATGTTGCTGCTATTAGGGCGGGAGCTAATACCAGCTCTTTTGGTAGTGTCGAGATTGATGACTTGTCTCTCCAAGGATCAAAAACTTATATCTATGCTCTTAAAGGTGAAACTGGTATTGGTCTTGATGCTGTTGTTAATCAGAGTATCGGACGTGTTGTTTACCGAGATGTTGGTTATGACGGTACCGACGAAGTTTCTGATGACAACGGTACCATCCAGATTCATGGAATCAATATGTCATCTATCGATATGACAGGTACTGAGATTCATATCTTGGATGGTACGGATGCAGAAGCGATTAATAGTAACGATACTATCAAGATTAGTCAGCCTGCTATCAGTGGTGGAAGTGTGAGTGTGTCCGCCATTCAAATTGGTGCATCTGATATTGCGACAGCTGCTGGTCAGGATGAAGTGATTGGCTCAGCGGATATTAAAGGAATAACAACTCAGGCCAGCCCGCTTTATATCTATACAGAAGATGGTAATGAGGGCATACGTATCCGTCAGACAATCAATGTGTCTGCGTCAGAAGTTAGTTATATCTCTGGTGGCTTGACTGGTTATGGTGCTACTTCTGCTGACCGCGATAATGATGGCAAAGGTTCTATAACTCTGGCGGGTGTTAATTTTCAGAGTGCAGAGTCAGATGTAAAGATTGATGTTGTTGCAGGTGGTTTGTCTATCGACTCCCCGCTGACTAATGCCAGCCTGGCTGTGAATGATATACAGCTAGGTGGTAACAGTATGGGTGGTCTGGCTATTACAGGTCTCAACATTACGCAAAATGCAGTGACTATTGCAGCTCATTAAGTGGTATATGCCAGCTTGCTTAACCAGGCTGGCATTCTTTTGTTGACGTTTTGGGAATGTTAATGATGCAAGGAAAAACTTTACAAAAGCTTGGCTTGGCCATTTATTTAGCCAGTTTTTCTAAAGTTCTTTCAGCGGAGCTGGTGAGCCTTTCAGAAGAAGAAGCGCGCTCAGCGACGGCTCAGGCCTCCATAGAGGTTGAGGCTTCCCTGTATGTCAATGCCAATGTTGTAACTTTCGAAGATGAAGCAAATAGCACCACTCCTAATGATATAGGGGGTGGTAAACTGCGGTTTGAAGAGTTTGAGCTTGGTCACAACTTTATTGATGGCCAGGTTGACACGGTTAATAACCCGAATGGGCAGCTCGACCTTAAATTGCTTATTGAAGTGATGCCGGTTGCAGAGCTCGCGCCTGGCACGCCAGCTATTGATTTGGCTGAGGGTGATGTGCTCAAACAGCAAATGAGTGAGCTGACGGCTGACGTCAAGATAGGGGCCATTCGTTCTGGCGAGGACAATAGCGCCCCAAGTTTTGGTCAGTTGTTTATTGATGAGCTGCAGATTGATGAATCTGTCACCTATCTCTATTCCATTCAGGATTCCACATCCATTGGTATTGATACCGTTATTAACCAGACAATTGGTCGAATTGAATACAGTGATGTCGAAACAAATGGTTCTCCAAACCCTGAGGGTGGCGGTTCCATTGCCTTAAACGATGTCAAAATGTCGGAGTTGAATCTTTACGGAACCCGGCTTGATGCTATATCCAGTGAGGATAACCCTTTCAATAACTCTGCCGCTGTTCAGGTGACCTTACCATCCATTACTAATGGTTTTGTCAGCATTGGGGGGGTTCAGATTGGTGGTGAGCGAGACCGCAACAGTGCTACCTATTACGATGAGCAAGTGATGGCTGTAACAATGTCTGGGTTGCAGACTGATTCAAGCACTCTCTCAATTTATACCCCAACTTTAGGTGATGGAATACGTCTTGCGCAGTCTATGAATCTGAGGGTAGATAATCTTGCTGTCGTGGATGGAACACTCGATGTGGCAACAGCTGTGCGCCGCTCTCTGGCTTATAGTGCTGAGACCGTTAGGCAGGATCTTTCCCAGCTTCGGGTGTCGAAAGGGTACGATGTTACTGGCAACCCGGCTTCAGGTGTGGACTCTGAGTATGATGATCTCTTTGGCAGCTTAACTGCTCTTGAAGGGCAGCTTGCCACTCTTGATAGTGTCGATACTGCCGCCTTGGAGGCTCAGGCAGGACAGCTTAACGCTGGTTATTATCAGGAAGGAAGTGAAGATAATGATGGTGTGGGGTCTGTTACCTTCAAAGGTATGACTATTCAGAGTGATCAAAGCATAGTCTCCATTGATATTGATACCGATAATGCTTTGGTTATATCGGCACCCATTACTAATGGCCGTATTGGTATCGAGGATATCTATGTCGGCAGCAACAGTATTGGTGGTTTTGTTGTCGATGGGTTAAATATGCCAGTCAATGAATACCGAATAACTGGGAAACAGTGATACCGATAAAGCTTGACCTGGTTCACGTTTTGGCATCCAATGTCGCTTAATGATGGATAAAAAGAAAAAACATCATGATTGAAGTTTTAGTTGGCAGTCTAATGACCGTGTTCGGTGTAACTACCGCTCTTGAGGTGAAGCCCAAGGATCAAGGCACGGTTTACTACGAGCAGCAAGCGGGTATGACTGTGATGGATCAGACAAATGTAGATCCGCTAAGCCAGCTTAAGTTCAAGAATATCGTTCGCCAGGCTTACGACTACAGCTGTGGCGCTGCGGCTCTTACTACTCTTCTCGATTATTACCTTGGCCGAAACCTGACGGAGCGTCAGGTGATGGAAGGTCTTCTAAAATTCGGCGAAGCGGAAAAAATTGTTTCCCGTCGAGCATTCTCCCTGTTGGATATGAAGCGGTTTGTGCGAGCTATCGGTCACCGTTCTGGTGGTTACAAAGCCTCCATTGATGATTTGATCGATCTCGACCACCCGGCCATCGTTCCTATTGAATATGCAGGCTTCAAACACTTTGTTGTTGTGCGGGATGTTTATGAGGGTCATGTGTATGTGGCCGATCCGGCTGTAGGAAATATTAGTTTTACTCTTGCACGATTTCAGGAAGTCTGGGACAGGAACGTATTGTTTATTGTGTTTCCTAATGGTCACGCACCTCTACCGAACCTGGAGCTAAGGCCAGAAGATATGCGGGTTGTGGAAGATGAAACCATTACTTATCTCGCCTTTAATGAGCTGCCGCAGTTTAACCAGCCCATGGAGCGGCGGGCTGATGATGCAGCGGCTGCTGTGCGCGCTATTCAAGCAGTGGAGACGCAAACTAATGGTTCCACGACGGGTGGCTGGAGCTATAAAAGACAGTAAAGCTGTATTGACAGAAAATGCCAGGCTGGTGACATTTATGACAAAAGCGTCATGTTAGCCCGGTCAGTCTTTACCTAACCACTGACCGTTATACTAAATAAAACACCAAATAAGCGCACTGCGTCACATATTCTGGGGTGCAGGCAAAATAACAACAATAAGGGCGTTTCAGAATGAAGTTCAACAGACTGTTTTCCTGTCTGATTATGAGCGGGCTGATGGCATCCAGCCAGTTGTATGCAGCTTCTGACGATAAAGCGCGCGCTGCACTCGGCCAGCAAGATAGTGATACCTCTCAAGAGAAACAGCTTGAAGAGGTATTCCAGGCTGCAGAGAAGAGTTACTCACTTTTGAAATCTGGTGATACCCGTCTCACTTACTCTTTTGACTATTCTAACTTCCGGGACAGTCGTATTGACTATGTTGCTGCCGCTGCAAATAATGCTGGTCCTGTCAGTTATGTAGAAAATTCTTCTGAAAACACTTTTACCAATACTTTCAGTTTTGACTACGGTATTTGGAATAACCTGACGCTCTCTGTACGTATTCCTCTGGTGGCCAAATACTCTGATATTAAGTCTTTGGATGGACGAGCGTACCGAAACCAAGAGAAAGAGGCCTATGGTCTTGGCGACGTTTCATTCAGCCTGCGTTGGCAGCCATTTGAAGTGAAGCCGGGTCGACCATCTTTGACCTTGTACAGCAGTCTTTCTACCAAAACTGGTGACAGCCCTTACGATATTAACCTTGCTAAAGATATTCCTACCGGATCGGGTTATTACTCTCTTGGTTTTGGTGCCAATATGAGTCATGTACTTGACCCTGTGGTGCTGTTCGGTTCAGCAGGTTATACCTTTAACCTGAAGGAAACTGGTATAGATCAGTTCCGTGGGCCACAAGATCAGCCTGTTGCAAGCATTCAGGATCAGTTTGTGCTCGACGAAGTTAACCCTGGTAATAGCTATAATTTGAGCATGGGCTTTGCTTATTCCCTTTCCTATGATGTTTCCATGAGTGCTTCCTATCAGATGTCTTACTCGGAAGCTTCTGAGTTCAAGTTTAAAGACGGACGAACGGTGGAATCTGCAACCAGTACCAGTGGTGTTGTTAACTTGTCACTTGGGTTGCGGGCATCACCAAGTTATATCGTTAATGTGAATGCTGGCTTTGGTCTTACAGAAGACTCTCCAGATATTCTGCTGGGTTTTTCTCTGCCGCTTGATCTGGATGGTTTAAAAGCAGAGTAGATGTTATTGCAAAGAATAAAACTATAAAGCTGTCGCGGTTTTAGCGATGCAATATCAATAAAAGAATAATAAGAAGAACTCTGTTGTATGCAGAATTATAAATTCGATACATCTCCGTTTTTTAGACGATCAGTACTGCTTTGTTTGGGCGCTGTTCTTTTTGTGACAGCTTCCACAGTACGGGCTCAGCTAGCGCAGAACCTGACCATTGGTAACCCAAAGGCTATGGCTCTGGCTAATGCTGTGACTGCTGATTTTGTCGGGATGGATAATGTTCACTTTAACCCCGCTGGTTTAACAAAACTAAAAGGCCGCCAGATAGAGACCAAGCTGTTTGGTGGCTATATGGATATTCGTGCAAAATTTGAAGCGCCACCTGATTATGGTTTCTTCGGCTTCGATGCAGATGAAGATCCAGTCGTAGGGAAGACCAGTAAAGCTAATACGCCAGTTATGTTTATCCCAGGCTTCGGGATGGTTGATGTACCTGTGCTGTTTGCGCCGTTAAATGGTATTTCTTTCTCGCCACCGGGCTCCAAGTTTACTTTCGCGAATAATCTTTATGCGCCAATGGCCTTGGGCTTTAAAAGGGATGGAGATGATCCTGGTCGATTCCAGGGTGAGCAAATGGCTCTTCAGCGCATTACTTATCTTTCCCCGACAATTGCTTATCAGGTTAATGATCGTCTTTCTTTCGGCTTATCTGTTGGCTTTTCCCATCAGGCCATGGGAATTCAGCAGGATATGCGAACACCGAACGACCTTGTAGCGCTTACAGCAAACCCTGCCATCCAATCTTTAGCCTGTGATATTGCTGGTCTGAATATTTTTGTAGGTATCTTCCTGAATATTTGTGGCGGCCGTCAACCAGATGGCTCAGCTGGTATCCATCCTTTCAAGCCTATTGGTGAGTTGACTATTGAAATGGAGGAGCGGCTTTCGCCCACATACAATATTGGTGTTCAGTGGGAACCTTATGATTGGCTACGCCTTGGTGCTGTTTACCAAAGTGGTGCCGAGATGTCCCTTTCTGGTGATTACACCATGAAGTATGATGAAGGCTTCTTCCAGTTTTTAGAAGGGTTTGCCGGGTATCAGGGCTTGCCATCTATTTTCGGACAGGCTCTGGTTGGAGGTACATCCCGTAAAGCAACTGAGACTGGTAAAGCATATCTTGATATGGAGTATCCAGCTCACTTTGCCATCGGTGCAAGTATCGATCTTACTCCCAAGCTAACAGTTAATCTTGATGCCAAATGGACTGACTGGGCTGTATGGGATGAATTTAAAATAGAGTTCGATCGTGAATTGGCTGCAGCGCAGTTTGCCCGGATTCTGGCACCAGGCGATGCATCTTCAGCACCTACTTATATCACTATGCCTCGTGGTTACAAGAGTGTTTGGAGCTGGGCTGTTGGAATGGAATACGACTACACCAGTCGTTTAAGTCTGCGTGCTGGTTATGAAAACCGCCCATCAGCCATCCCTAAAGACAAAGCGGATGTTATGGCTCCTCTGGGGGATGCTCACTTGATTGGCTTGGGTTTCGGCTATCAGTGGGATAAGGAATCTGTTGTTGACTTTGGTTTTCAGTATATGTGGTCTCGTCAAAAAATCCCTGCAGGAACCAGTTGTAATGCCAACTGTGATGGTTTGACCGATGTTATTTATAACCCTTACGCGGGTCTGGATATAGAAACAAGCGTTGATGCTTACATCTTCTCTCTGACCTATAGAACACGCTTCTAAAGCACAATCTCACTAGGTGCCCACTCTGGGCACCATAAAAGCTTGCAAGAAAGCCTTTTTCTCCGCACCATGCCCCTAGATGTGATGCAGGACTCCAATAATAATGAAATCTCTTGCGACCTCCCTTTCTGCTATTAGTTTTTCGCTACTTGTCTGTTCTTACTCTGTGCAGGCCGAAGAGCGCTGGTTCACCTACATCGACGAAAAAGGCAAAGTCCAGAACCTGTTTCTGGATGATGAGTTTAAAGATCAGCAAAACAACGCCAACAGTCGAATCTCTCTTTCTGGTTACACCAATACTGCTGACTCTCCCGAAAGTATCGCCTGGCAGGGTGCGACTGGTGGTGTAAAAGAAAGCCGCCGTCGTTATTTCTCTTATGTTGATGGTGAAGGGAACCTTCAGAGCAGCTTCTTTGCCAATACGCCTTCATCAACCAGCAAAAAGGATTACGTGCTGGGTTCTGGTGAGCGCGTCTCTGGTTACATTGATGCTGACAAGCTTCAGGCGCGAGGATTTGTCAGGGAAGGGGATGGCCTGCCTTTTTTTACCTGGATGGATGAAAATGGGCAGATGCAAACTGGCTCAATAAGTCCTGAGCAGCGAGGTTTGGCTTTTGTCAGTCCAAGTAATCGTTTGCCTGGCCTTGGAGGAGGGTATTCTGCTCCCAGTGACGGATATGAGATCATGATTCGTGCTCCGCAGGCTTTGCCTGCTCCAGCAGCAGGGCAAGAGCTGACTTCAGAATTGTCGACAATTCTGGATGCTGACCGCGAAAAGCGTAAGTCCCGCCCACGAACACGGGATCAGCAACTGGTTGAAGATATGCGCCGGGGTTGCTGTCGCACAATCAATATTACTAATTTTATTCCCCTTGATCGGGGTGATAGCCACTTCGAAACATTTAATTATTTATCGCCAACCTTCTCGTTCCCGTCTGGAATCAGCCCTTATGTCGGTATTGTTTTACCAGATACTGCAGGAAAAATGTCGGTGAGAGTTCGCAGTTTTGCTGATGAAGACAAGTCCTCTTTTATCTACCCAACCCTGCTGTTCCTTGATTCACGCCGCGAGCCAACCCGAATGGTGACCGATGCCGTGTATCGCCTGAAGCCAGAGAGTTGGGGCAGTTACGCCAGTATTGAAGGTATTGTTCAGGTGAAACCCTGGCTGGGTGAGAAGTATGTTGTTGTGATGACCACTGACCGAGACCTTGAACAGCAGACCCTTGATAACCGGCCTTACGACCGCCCGCTGGATAATGAAACTCCAGATCCTGAGCAGGGACTGCTGGCTCGTCAGCATACAGTTGACGGTAGTTTTGAGGTTTCACTTCTTAAACGATAGCTGTTCAATTTCATAGATTGTCAACAATTCAGGCTTGACTGTAGGTGTTTTCCGCAATAGGCTCACAGTCATCTTATGAATTGTTGACAATTTTTCTATGAATGATGTTTCTCCACGCACTTTGTCTGACCAGTTATTTAAACAACTGCAGCAGGCTATTGTCCGTGGTGAGATTCCTGCAAACTCCCGCCTGAGTGAAGCCAGCCTTGCCAGCCAATATGGCGTGAGCCGTGGTCCATTGCGTGAAGCAATTCATCGTCTTGAAGGCCGCAGGCTTGTTGTGCGCACTCCCCATAGTGGCACTCGTGTTGTTTCTTTAAGCCATGAAGAGCTGATTGAGATTTATCAGGTGCGGGAAGTCCTGGAAGGTTTAGCCTGTCGTTTAGCCGCTGAGAATATGAGTGCTGAACAGGTTGAGCATATGTACAGCCTGCTGGATGAACACAGTCAACAATCCGAGTTTCAGGAGGGGCGGGCCTATTTCCAGCAGGAAGGTGACCTGGATTTCCATTACCGCATTGTTATGGCTTCCGGTAACCGTCGTTTAATTGATAGTTTGTGTGGTGAGCTTTATCACCTGTTGCGAATGTATCGCTATCAGGCCAGTACTGGCCCCAAGCGTCCTGAGAAAGCTTTTACTGAACACCGCCAGATAGTCGATGCGCTGGCTGATAAAGATGCCGAAATGGCCGAGCTTCTTATGCGCAGACATATTCGTACCGCACGTCTGCGCCTTGAAACCCTTCATCGTGATTCCTGCTCTGATAAAGACAGGAACACTCCAAACAAGAACAAGAAAACCAGAATAGAGAAGGATGCAGTGATATGAGTCAGTCTTCTGCAGGGCGTCGTTTTCGTGATGCCGTAGCGAATAACAATCCATTGCAGGTTGTGGGAACTATTAATGCCTACGCTGCCATGATGGCTGAGAAGGTAGGACACCAGGCTATCTACCTATCTGGCGGCGGTGTTGCCAATGCTTCCTACGGTTTGCCTGATCTGGGTATGACATCTTTGAATGATGTGTTGGAAGATGTACGTCGTATTACTTCTGCCTCAAGCCTACCGCTTCTGGTTGATATTGATACTGGCTGGGGTGGAGCCTTCAATATCGCCAAAACCATTAAAGATATGGAAAAGGCAGGCGCTGCTGCGGTTCATATTGAAGATCAGGTGGCGCAAAAACGCTGTGGACATCGCCCGAATAAGGCCATTGTTTCCAAAGAAGAGATGGTTGATCGGGTAAAAGCTGCGGTAGATGCCCGCACCGATGATGATTTTGTCATTATGGCCCGTACCGATGCTTTGCAGGTTGAAGGTGTTGAGGCGGCTATTGAACGTGCCTGCCTGTGTGTGGAAGCCGGTGCCGATATGATTTTCCCGGAAGCCATGCATACTCTGGAAGAGTATCAGCGCTTTGTTGATGCTGTGAAAGTTCCAACTCTTGCCAATATTACTGAGTTTGGTGCCACTCCACTGTTTAACTGCGAGCAGCTGGCCAGTGCCGGTATTGATCTGGTGCTCTATCCTCTCAGTGCTTTCCGTGCCATGAACAAAGCAGCATTAAATGTTTACCAGACGTTGCTGCGGGATGGCACTCAGGAAGGTGCGCTGGATTCCATGCAGACGCGTATGGAACTGTATGATTTCCTTGGCTACCACGATTACGAGCAGACTTTGGATCGTTTGTTTGCAGAAGACAAGAACAAATAGAGAGCCATAAAAGGTTCAAAAATAATAAAAAGAAACTCCGACCGGAAATAAAAACACAACAAGGTTCGTAAGTTATAACGAACGGGAGGAATACAAATGGCTGAGAAAAAGCTGAGTGGGGCAGGGTTACGTGGTCAGTCCGCAGGTGAAACAGCGCTGTGTACTGTTGGCAAAACCGGTGCTGGCCTGACTTACCGTGGTTACGATATCAAAGTTCTGGCAGACAACGCCCAGTTTGAAGAAGTGGCTTATCTGCTTCTTTATGGAAAGCTACCCAACCAGACTGAGCTGGATGCTTATAAAGCTCGCCTGAAAGGTATGCGTGCTCTGCCAGATGCCCTGAAAACAGTACTTGAGCAGATTCCTGCATCTACGCACCCAATGGATGTGATGCGTACTGGCTGTTCCATGCTGGGTAACCTGGAAACCGAGCAGGGTTTTAATGAACAGCTGGATCATATTGATCGTATGCTGGCGACTTTCCCGGGCATGATCAACTACTGGTACAACTTCAGCCATAACGGTATTCGTGTTGAAACAGAAACTGAAGCCGACTCCATTGCTGAACAATTCCTCTGGACTCTCCATAACAAGAAGCCAGAGCCTCTTCATGTAAAGGTGATGCATGCTTCGCTGATTCTGTATGCTGAGCATGAATTTAACGCCTCAACATTCACTGCTCGTGTATGTGCTTCCACTCTTTCCGATGTTCACAGTTGTGTCACCGGTGCCATTGGCTCTCTCCGTGGTCCTCTTCATGGCGGCGCTAATGAAGCAGCTATGGATATGATCGAGCAGTGGAATTCTGCTGATGAAGCAGAAGAAGCCATCATGGGGATGCTGGCCCGTAAAGATAAGATTATGGGTTTTGGACATGCGATTTATCGTGAATCCGATCCTCGTAATGCCATTATCAAAGAGTGGTCCAAGAAGCTCTCTGAGGAAGTGGGCGATAAGTGCCTGTATGCCGTGTCTGAACGGGTTGAGTCAGTGATGTGGCGCGAGAAGAAACTGTTCTGTAATGCTGACTTCTTCCACGCTTCTGCTTACAACTTTATGGATATTCCCACCAAGCTGTTTACCCCCATCTTTGTTTGCTCTCGTGTAGCAGGCTGGACTGCCCATGTGATGGAGCAGCGCAGCAACAACCGGATTATTCGTCCATCTGCCGACTACACCGGGCCAGATAGTGCCGAGTGGGTTGATATTCAGGATCGCGCCTGATTTTTTGGCCGGCAAGTTTCTACTTGTCGGCCAGAATTCAGATAGTTCTTGCCTTGGGTAAACTGTAAGAGCTATCCGAATTCTGGCCTGAATCATTATAAAAGTTACAGACATTTGCCAATTGGATTGCTGTCATCATGGCTGAACAAGTAAACACTTTATATCGCAAACAACTTTCCGGAACGGACCTGGATTACTTTGATACCCGTGAAGCGGTCGAAGCTATCCAGCCTGGATCCTACGAAAAACTTCCCTACACTTCCCGTGTACTGGCCGAACAACTGGTTCGCCGCTGTTCGCCGGAAACTCTAACGGATTCTCTGAAGCAAATTATTGAACGCAAACGGGATCTTGATTTCCCCTGGTATCCTGCCCGTGTTGTTTGTCACGATATTTTGGGACAGACGGCGCTGGTTGATCTTGCCGGCCTTAGAGATGCTATTGCAGAGCAGGGCGGTGACCCTTCAAAAGTGAATCCTGTAGTTCCCACGCAATTGATTGTTGACCATTCTCTGGCAGTTGAAGCGGCTGGTTTTGATCCTGAAGCCTTTGAAAAGAACCGGGCTATTGAAGAGCGTCGTAATGAAGACCGTTTCCACTTTATTGAGTGGACCAAAACTGCCTTTAAAAACGTTGATGTGATTCCTGCCGGTAACGGCATTATGCACCAGATTAATCTGGAGAAAATGTCACCGGTTATTCAGGCCCGTGAAGGCGTGGCTTTTCCTGATACCTGCGTAGGTACCGACAGCCATACTCCTCATGTTGATGCACTGGGTGTTATCGCTATTGGTGTTGGTGGCCTTGAAGCAGAAACAGTTATGCTGGGTCGTCCATCCATGATGCGCCTGCCAGATATCGTTGGTGTAGAGCTGGTTGGGAAACGTCAGCCCGGTATTACCGCCACCGATATTGTTCTGGCGATTACCGAGTTCCTGCGCAAAGAGCGCGTTGTTTCCTCTTATCTGGAATTCTTTGGTGAAGGCGCTTCCACTCTGACTATTGGTGACAGGGCAACCATCTCCAATATGACACCAGAGTATGGTGCTTCTGCAGGTATGTTCTATATCGATGAGCAAACCATTGATTACCTGAAACTGACTGGCCGTGATGCCGAACAGGTAGAACTGGTTGAGAACTACGCCAAAGTAACAGGACTGTGGGCAGATAGCTTGAAAACTGCCGAATACGAACGTGTTCTGACATTTGATCTGTCTACTGTTGGTCGTAATATGGCTGGCCCTTCAAACCCTCATCGCCGTTTGCCAACATCTGATCTTAATGAGCGTGGTATTGCCGTTGATCTTGATAAAGCGCAGGCAGAAGAATCTGAAGGTTTGATGCCTGATGGTGCGGTGATTATTGCTGCGATTACCAGTTGTACCAATACTTCCAACCCGCGCAATGTTGTCGCCGCCGGTTTGGTAGCCCGTAAAGCTAATGAATTGGGATTGATCCGTAAGCCTTGGGTGAAGTCTTCTTTTGCGCCGGGTTCCAAGGTCGCCAAGTTATACCTTGAAGAGGCCGGGCTTTTGCCTGAGCTTGAAAAGCTTGGCTTTGGTATTGTCGCTTATGCCTGCACCACCTGTAACGGTATGAGTGGTGCTCTTGATCCAGATATCCAGAAAGAAGTGATTGATCGGGATCTCTACGCCACAGCCGTACTTTCTGGTAATCGTAACTTTGATGGACGTATCCACCCTTACGCCAAACAGGCCTTTCTCGCCTCACCACCTTTGGTTGTGGCTTATGCCATTGCCGGTACGGTGCGCTTTGATATCGAGAAAGATGTACTGGGAACGGATGCACAAGGCAATCCTATTACCTTGAAAGATATCTGGCCCAGTGATGAAGAGATTGATGCCATTGTTGCCGAGCATGTGAAACCTGAGCAGTTCAACCAGGTTTATATTCCCATGTTCGATCTTGGCAAAATTGAAGAAGCCGAAAGTCCTCTGTACGACTGGCGCCCAATGAGTACTTATATTCGCCGCCCTCCATATTGGGAAGGCGCGCTGGCTGGTGAACGTACTCTGAAAAGTATGCGTCCGCTGGCAGTATTAGGTGACAATATCACTACCGATCATTTGTCGCCTTCCAACGCGATTCTTATGGCCAGTGCTGCCGGTGAATATCTGGATAAGATGGGGCTGCCAGAAGAAGACTTTAACTCCTACGCCACTCACCGTGGTGATCACCTGACTGCCCAGCGTGCCACCTTTGCCAATCCAAAACTGCTTAACGAAATGTGTCTGGATGATAACGGTGAGGTGAAGCAGGGTTCTTTGGCGCGTATTGAGCCGGAAGGCAAAGAAACCCGGATGTGGGAAGCCATTGAAACTTATATGGATCGTAAGCAGCCGCTGATTATTGTGGCGGGTGCCGATTATGGTCAGGGTTCTTCCCGTGACTGGGCGGCCAAGGGTGTTCGCCTTGCTGGTGTTGAAGCCATCGTTGCTGAAGGTTTTGAGCGTATCCACCGGACCAATCTGGTGGGTATGGGGGTTCTGCCTCTGCAATTCCAGTCGGGCACAACCCGTAAGACTCTTGGGCTGGATGGCACTGAAACTTACGATGTTCTGGGTGATCGTACACCGGGCGCAACCTTGACTCTGCTTGTTCATCGTAAAAACGGTGAAACTATTGAGGTGCCGGTAACTTGTCGTCTGGATACTGCTGAAGAAGTGTCTGTATATGATGCTGGCGGTGTTCTACAGCGGTTTGCCAAAGACTTTCTGGCTCAGGAAGCGGTCGCATGAGTTATGTCCCTCAAATAAAAATCCCCGCAACTTATATGCGGGGAGGCACCAGTAAAGGTGTGTTTTTCAAGCTCACGGATCTTCCTGAAGTCGCTCAAAAACCGGGAGCCGTTCGCGATGCTTTGTTGTTGCGGGTTATAGGTAGCCCTGACCCTTATGCCAAGCAGATTGATGGTATGGGTGGTGCGACATCCAGTACCAGCAAGACGGTTATTCTTTCGAAGAGTACTCAGCCTGACCACGATGTGGATTATCTGTTCGGCCAAGTGTCCATCGATAAACCTTTTGTGGATTGGAGTGGCAACTGCGGCAACTTAACGGCAGCTGTTGGTGCTTTTGCTATCAGCAATGGTTTGGTAGATCAAAATCGTATTCCTGAGAATGGCCTGGCAGTTGTTCGTATCTGGCAGGCGAATATCAAAAAAACCATAGTCGCTCATATTCCCATGACCAATGGTGAGGTGCAGGAAACCGGCGACTTTGAACTGGATGGCGTGACGTTCCCGGCGGCCGAGGTTCAGGTTGAATTTATGGATCCTGCCGATGGCGAGGGTTCAATGTTCCCCACAGGGAATCTTGTTGATGATCTGGAAGTGCCCGGCATAGGAACATTCAAGGCTACGATGATAAATGCCGGTATTCCTACGGTGTTTGTTAATGCAGAAGATATTGGTTACACCGGTACTGAGCTTCAGGATGCCGTTAATAATGATGAGCAGGCTTTGGCACGCTTTGAAACTATTCGAGCTTATGGTGCGTTGAAGATGGGGCTAATCTCTTCTGTTGAAGAGGCTGCTCAGCGTCAGCATACCCCGAAGATTGCTTTTGTCGCCAAGCCAGCAAGCTATGTTTCATCCAGTGGCAAGAATGTTGAAACTGGAGAAATTGATCTGTTGGTGCGAGCACTGTCTATGGGGAAGTTGCATCATGCCATGATGGGAACCGCTGCGGTTGCTATTGGAACTGCAGCTGCAATCCCTAGAACATTGGTTAATCTGGCCGCTGGAGGCGGTGAACGTCAGGCCGTACGTTTTGGTCATCCATCCGGTACGTTAAAGGTTGGTGCTGAAGCTAGGCTGGTTGGTGATCAATGGCAGGCCACCAAAGCTATTATGAGCCGTAGTGCCCGGGTGTTGATGGAAGGCTGGGTACGCGTTCCTGGAGACAGTTTTTAGTTCGTATTCCTGATGCTGTAACAATCAGCCTATACCATAGGCAAGTCTTGTGAATGATGTTACAGGGGGGCTGTTATTTAATGGGTTTGCTGGCTTTCACCAGCCCCATTGTTGTTATAGGTGTTAGAGACAGATTGTTTGTCGCACTTGCTTGGGCCCGGCCGTGTGGCCGGGCTTTTTTATTTCCGCTTACTCTTCTTTCACCGGAGTAAGTGTGACATTTACGGTACTGTTTTTATTGAATGGAATCTTATGACAGATAACAAACCCGCCTTTCCAGTTAGTGGTTGGGTTGGTGGTGACAGAGCAACTGTGCTTGCCGTCGACTGTCATGCTGAGGGTGTATTTGCTTTCTTTGGGGTAATAAAACTTACCACCTGCAAAGATTGTGAAGCTATAGGTTGGGTTTGAAATGGAACCACCATCAAAAGACCAGCCAATGCTGCCCGCAGGGTAGTTGCCGTCTGTAGGAACGGTATCGTTATTTACGTTCTGTAAGCTGAGGTTGGTGGTGAAAGGGATATCCTGGTCAGTGTTTTCAATGTTAAAGCTATGACCATTGACCTTGGCGAAATAGGTAAGGCCATCAACACCTGTGCCCTTGGCACTGAAACCGTAACTTGAAGAGGACGTCTGGTCATCGAAATGAATAGAAGCAGCCTGTGCAGAAACAATAGGCAACAGGCTGGATAAGGCGGCAGCCATGACACAATCTTTCAAGGTCATGCGGGTCGTGAATTTCATAAGGAACAATGTTGCTGTCGTTTGTAAGGTTGCGACAGCATAGACAAAGTTTTGCGCGACTGTACGTCAAAGTGCTTGTATTAAAACAATAAAGAGTCACAGGGATATTTTCCTAAAGAACGTCTATAAAGTTCTGCGGGAATATCTTTTATTAAGTCACTGAAAAACAAGAATAAACAGTCGGAGGCTAGACCATGACCAAGCGTGTTCCGTTGTTCCTCAACAACCAGGCAGTGGAATCGGCTGCTTCAGAAACCATTCCTGTTACTAACCCGGCAACGGGTGAAGTCATTTCTGAAGCGCCCCTGACAACTCCTGCAGAGATGCAACAGGCTATTGCCGATGCCAAACAGGCATTTAAGACCTGGCGCAATGTGGCCGTACCTGAACGTTCCCGGCTGATGTTACGTTATCAGGCTCTGCTGAAAGAACACCACGATGAGCTGGCAGAAATTCTTAGCCAGGAAACCGGTAAGGTTTTTGAAGATGCCAAAGGTGATGTCTGGCGCGGGATTGAAGTGGTTGAACAGGCTGCCAATATCGCCCCTCAGCTGATGGGTGAGTCGGTAGAAAATGTCGCGCCTGGTATTGATACGGTCAGCTATATCCAGCCGCTGGGCGTTTGTGCCGGTATCACGCCTTTTAACTTCCCTGCAATGATTCCTCTGTGGATGTTCCCAATGGCAATTGCCTGCGGAAATACCTTTATCCTGAAACCTTCCGAGCAGGATCCTCATACGCCCATGCGTCTTGCAGAGCTGTTCCGCGAGGCTGGTGCTCCGAATGGTGTTCTTCAGGTTGTTCATGGTAGCAAAGAGCAGGTGGACACGCTGCTGACTCACGATGATATCAAGGCGGTATCTTTTGTGGGCTCAGTGAATGTTGGTCAGCATGTGTACCGTACGGCCACTGACCATCTTAAGCGGGCACAGTGTTTTGCTGGCGCAAAAAACCATATGGTTGTTATGCCTGATGCCAGTAAACAACAGGTTATTAATAATATTGTTGGTGCTTCTGTCGGCGCAGCTGGTCAGCGTTGTATGGCGATTAGCGTCGCTGTATTGGTAGGTGAAGCCCGCGAGTGGCTGCCCGATATTAAAGAAGCGCTGGCCGATGTTCGCCCGGGCGCTTGGAATGATCCTCAGGCTGCTTTTGGCCCGGTTATCAGCCCCCAGGCCCGCGAACGGGTTCTCTCTTTGATTGCCAAAGGTAAGGAAGAGGGCGCTACCTGTTTGATTGATGGTTCAGACTGCAAGGTTGATGGCCTTCCTCATGGTAACTGGATCGGCCCGACTGTATTCTCTGGTGTAACGCCAGATATGTCTATCTACAAAGAAGAAATCTTTGGCCCGGTTCTCTGCTGTATGGAAGCTGAAAATCTGGATGAAGCTTTGGAACTGGTGAATAACAGCCCATACGGTAACGGTACGTCTATCTTTACCGACAGTGGCGCTGTTGCACGACGTTATCGCCATGAAGTAGAAGTCGGTCAGGTAGGTATCAATGTGCCAATTCCGGTACCTCTGCCATTCTTCTCCTTCACTGGGTGGAAGGGTTCCTTCTATGGCGACCAGCACGCCTATGGCAAGCAGGCAGTCAGGTTCTATACAGAAACCAAAACAGTGACCAGTCGCTGGTTTGAAGATGCAGCCAAACCATCTGGCCCTAATATGACCATTAACCTCAAATAATAAAAACGACTGAGGAAAGGCTTATGAATATTGCGTTTATCGGTCTTGGAAATATGGGCGGCCCAATGGCTGCCAACCTGGTGAAAGCTGGACACACCGTGACCGGTTTTGATTTGTCAGCGGCTTCTTTAGACGCTCTGGAAAAGGCAGGCGGCAAAGTCGCGTCTACACCAGTTGCGGCAGTGGAAGGTGTTGATGTTGTTGTTTCCATGTTGCCCAACGGCAAGATTGTTCGGGATTTGTATACCGGGAAGGACAACCTTTTTGCTGCACTGTTGCCTCAAACTCTGGTGATCGATTCCAGTACTATCGACCTGCAAACTGCGCGGGATATGGCGGCGGTTGCTAAAGAGCAGGGGGTTCAGTTTATTGATGCGCCTGTATCTGGTGGTACCGCTGGGGCTGCTGCTGGCACCTTGGCCTTTATGGCTGGCGGTGAAGATGAGGCTTTCGAACGTGCGAAACCTATTCTCGAAAAAATGGGCGCTAATATTTTTCACGTAGGGGCAGCCGGTAACGGTCAGCTGGTGAAAATGTGCAACAACATGCTGTTGGCGATTCATATGACGGGTACTTCAGAAGCGCTGGCTTTGGGGGCTGCTAACGGCCTTGACCCAAAGGTTCTGTCAGAAGTGATGCTGCAAAGCTCTGGCTGTAATTGGTCTCTGCAGAAGTACAATCCGGCTCCAGGTGTTATGGAAAATGTTCCGGCAGCTAACAGCTATCAGGGAGGCTTTATGGTCAATCTGATGTTGAAAGATCTGGGGTTGGCTATGGATATTGCCTCTGGCAGCAGCCAGCCAACACCTATGGGAGAGCTGGCCCAAGCCTTGTTCCAGAAACATGGAAATCAAGGGATGGGCGATAAGGATTTTTCCAGTATTTACCAGATGTACCGACAGGGTGATCTATTCGCTTAACTCGTGAGCGCGTGTCAGGTAGTGATTCATTTCACTGTCTGGCACCATGCCTCCACCAGTCGCCCAGACGATATGGGTTGATTGGGACAGTTTGTCTGCAAGCCCCATTCGCTGAATGTATTCACTATTCTCCAAAACCTTCGTCACTCCTGGCATACCTGCAAGAGCTGATGGCTCCAAGGCTATTCCTTCACTCTGATGCAGTTGCCCCAGTTTCTGGAACAACTCATCATCACTGACAGTGTAATAACCATCTATCATCCTCTCCATGGCTTTGCCAACAAACCCAGAAGCGCGGCCGACGGCCAAACCATCTGCCACAGTGCTGTTATCTAAGCCGATATCCTGCACGGAAATCTCTTCGTGCAGGCCGGTATATACACCAAGCATCATGCAAGGGGAGTGGGTGGGTTCTGCAAAGATACAACGTACTGCATCACCAAAAGCCAGCTTTAACCCAAAAGCGACTCCACCGGGGCCACCACCAACGCCGCACGGCAGGTAAACAAAGAGAGGATGGCTTTGATCAATAGTAATTCCTTGATCATCAAGCTGCTGCTTCAAACGTTGACCCGCGACTGCATAACCAAGAAACAGAGTTGTGGAATTCTCATCATCAACAAAATGGCAATGAGGATCCGCTTCAGCCTGTTTACGGCCTTGCTCAACGGCCAGACTGTAATCAGATTCATATTCTTTAACAGTAACACCGTGCTCGCGCAGCTTATCTTTCTTCCATTGGCGGGCATCGGCAGACATATGAACCGTAACCTGAAAACCGAGTTTGGCGCTGATAATGCCAATCGAGAGTCCGAGATTACCGGTTGAACCTACAGCAATAGAATAATTTTTGAAGAACTCAGAAAATTTGCTGGAATCAAGTTGGTTGTAGTCTTGGTTCATATCAATAAGACCAGCCTTTAGAGCTAGTTGCTCTGCATGAAACAACACTTCATAGATTCCACCACGAGCTTTGATAGAACCAGATACCGGCAAATGAGAATCCAGCTTGATCATCAGCTGACCGGGAATGCTAC
Organism: Parendozoicomonas sp. 2304DJ65-17; assembly: GCF_058148445.1. Lineage (NCBI taxonomy): Bacteria > Pseudomonadati > Pseudomonadota > Gammaproteobacteria > Oceanospirillales > Endozoicomonadaceae > Parendozoicomonas > Parendozoicomonas sp. 2304DJ65-17. The sequence goes on along the minus strand of NZ_JBYVJV010000003.1, from coordinate 215,525 downwards.
TTTCTTTCCCAAGAGCTTCCTGCATGTGAGGAATAGCCTGCAGAGGAGACTCTAACAATCCTTGAGTAGTGCGAGTTTCAGGGAAAGCACTTTCAAAATAGGGTGCGAAACGCTGTAATCTGTCAGCCGCGTCTTCTACATCCTTATGGGTAAGAGCGGTATAAGGCAGAGCTGTTTCAACATCAGTGATGGCATTATTAAACCAGCTGGTTGGCTGATAGTTCTGCAGCTGACTGATAAGTTGATCGTCACTATATGTGTTTTTTATTTCTTGCATAAACGGCCGAGGCTTCACAGGTGGGGCAATACATGACTCGAGCCACTATGCAAGTTCTTAAGAGAAAAGAACAGTAGAGGGAAGTAAGTTTTTGTGATTTTGAATGTTAGCTTTAAAAGTTACCCTCCAGCGGCGGCAGACAACTGATTCTTCAACCATTGCTCTCTGAGAGCGTTGGCCTTGTTGATCTCTTCCAAAGCTTTTACCCGCTTTGCCTCTTCCAGCTGGCGGCGCTCGTTATAGATTTTCTGGTCTTGCCGTTCTTGATCATGCTCTTCCTGTTTGCGCTCAGCTTCTCTTTCCCTACTCTTTTCGATTTCCTTTAACAGAATCGTGATAAGGGTATTTATTGCACTGACAGCCTTTATATATTCAACCTGATCCGAGTAATCCTCAGGCTTCATTTTGTCTCCGATTCTTGCCAGCTCTAAAACGACGGTAAATGGGTCGCCATAGTCTTTCCGCATTTCCGCTTTGGCAGCCTTTACAGCTTCAGCTTTGGCGGCTTTCTCAGCCCGTGCTTCCGCTTGCTTTAGCAAACGTTTAGCTCTGCGGCGCTCTTTTCGTTCTGCCGGGGTAAGTTTGGGCATTTTATAACCCATACGATTACCCATATAGGCACGAACCACCTTTCTGCGCCGATAGCTGCCAACGGCAATCCGGCGGTGATTCCTTCCTGGTTGCGGCTCACCGGCTGGTGTTGGGCCGTCTATAGGTGAAACTGACATGGCATCTTTCCCTGAAACCTCAGTTCCAGTATAAAATACCCTCCACCTTCGGCTCAGAATGATAACCAAGAGAAAACGCCATGAAGTATGTAACGCCAGATCTTTGTGATACTTACCCTGAACAGGTATCAGCAGCAGCGCCAGGTTTCCGTAATTTTGGCGGTGAATCCTCATTTGCCGGTGAAGTGGTCACTGTTAAGTGTTTTGAAGATAACTCCCGCGTAAAAGAACTGGTTGACGAAAATGGCTCCGGCAAGGTGATGGTTGTGGATGCCGGCGGTTCTATGCGTCGCGCCTGTCTGGGCGATATGCTGGCAGAGAAGGCCGTTAAGAATGGCTGGTCAGGCATTATCATGTACGGTTGCGTGCGGGATGTGGATGTTCTGGCAACCCTGCCTCTGGGAGTGCAAGCCCTGGGTTCTCATCCTATGAAAACGGATAAAAAGGGCATTGGTGAAGTGAATATTCCAGTCACTTTCCACGGCGTGACTTTTGAGCCGGGTTCTTATGTATATGCGGATAATAACGGCATTATTTCTTCGCCTGTACCGCTCTCCATGCCGGAATAAAACTTAAAGCTTTCAGTTTCTATAGTGGGGGCGTCCAGAAATAAGCTGGGCGCTCTTTTAACAATGTAGCAATAAATACTACAAAATATACGACTCTAGACGTACTATTCGCCGTTCTGAATTGCCTCAATTCATTAAAAATATAAAGAAGTGCTAAGAACGGAAAATTATGAATCCAATTGTAAAATTGCTCTCACTGGTCACTTGTATTGCCATATTGGGTGGTTGTGCACATGACATTCAGCTCACTCCGAAAATGAATGAAATTCGTGGCGTAGAAGTATCCAGGCAACTTGATAAAAATGTTGGCTACTACATTTCTGATGTGGATAGAAACAAAGAGGTCATTACCCCTGGTGGTGGCGGAGACAAGGTAAAATACAAACCTTATCAGCAAACAGAAGGCGCATTGAATGCAGTGCTTAGCAAAGTGTTCAATAAGGTATATGCCGTCAAAAATCTGGAAGACCAAGAGTACATATCCGAGAAAAATATCTCCTATATTTTTCAGCCATCTATTTCCACGAACTCTTCCTCAAGCAGTGCATTCACATGGCCACCAACTCAATTTGATTTTGAGCTGACTTGTACAGCAATTGATGCGAGTGGTAATGAAGTCTGGAGCAAGACAGTCAAAGCCTCGGGAAATGCTGAGTTTGAAGAATTTAAACATGACTTCTCTTTATCTGCCCGCCGTGCTTCCAGTGAAGCATTCAAAAAAATGATGGCTGAAATATCTGCTGCTGAAATCTTTTAACGGAAGAACAAATGAAACTAATTAAGCTCATTCTTGGAAGCTTATTCCTAACAATGGCTGTTGGCTGCTCCATGGTTGCGCCTAACTACCAGCCTGATTTCACGAACATCAATGAAATGAAAGACCTTGAATTGCCTAAAATGCAATCTGGTGATTTCACAGCCTCTGATAAAGCACTCAAAAGTATCTCTATAAGAGGGTCATCATTGGTATCACCTTACGGTAATTACTCTGAATACCTGAAAAAGGCACTTGAAGAAGAACTGGTTCAAGCGGATCTCTGGCTCGATAGTAGTGATATAACCATAGGTGGTGAGTTACTTGGTCATGATATTGATGCAACAGGCTTTAGTCTCGGTATGACTGATATATCGGCTCGATTCACTGTTAATATCTCTGAGAAAGAGGTGTACAACAAAGTACACACGATACAGCACTCGTGGGAATCCTCTTTTGTTGGGGCTGTTGCGATTCCTAACGCAGTAAATAGTTATCCTATCGCGGTTCAGAAATTAATGGCTGAGCTGTTTAGTGATGCTGAGTTTCTTGCTGTGATAAAGCAGTGATAGAGAAAAAAGAGTAATCTGACCAAGTTTGGGAGTGTTCCTTTTGTCCTTTGGAGGACACTCCCAAACCTAACATTTGTTATCAAACCATCATATGTCCACGGACCTCTTCAATATCAACTTGTTCAGCTTCACCCGCTAACACCACTTCACCACGATCCAGCACGGTATAATAATCTGCCAGCTCACGGGCAAAATCAAAGAACTGTTCCACCAACACAATGGCCATATCTCCACGGTCACGGAGCATAGCTATTACTGATTGAATATCTTTGATAATGGACGGCTGAATACCTTCGGTTGGTTCATCAAGAATAAGCAACTCTGGTCGGGTAATCAGCGCCCGGGCAATCGCCAGTTGCTGTTGCTGCCCACCAGACAGGTCGCCACCACGACGCTTGCGCATATCATGAAGTACCGGAAACAGATCGAAGATTTCCGGGTCAATAGTACGATGGCCTCGGGGCACACAGGCATAACCGGTTTCCAGATTTTCCTGCACGGTAAGCAATGGAAATATCTGTCGCCCCTGGGGCACATACGCAATACCGGAACGAGCCCGGGTATGGGCCGGCTGACTGGTAATATTCTTACCCTGCCAGGTAATGGCGCCGGATGTTGGCGACACATGCCCGGCAATACTCTGCATCAGGGTGGTTTTGCCCACACCATTACGGCCTAGCACCGCAGTAATCTTTCCGGGCTCGGCTTTTGAGGAGACAGACTTCAGTGCCTGACTGGCTCCGTAATACACATCCAGGTTTTCAATTTCCAACATAATTTCAATGCTCCCTCATGTTTAATGCTCAGTCAGTTCGCGAGTCATAAACACGCTGTTGGGATCTGGGCGGTAATCGGCAAAAGGTTCGCAGGTTTTGAAGCCATATTTGCTGTACAGACGGCGAGCCGGCTCAAAGAATTCCATAGAACCGGTTTCCAGGCTTAAACGATTAAGTCCGCTACTTTTGGCCTGATGAAGCACATGTTCAAGAATCTTCGAAGCCACACCTTGCCCGCAAAACCCGGAAGAGGTACGCATTGACTTAATTTCTCCATGGTTTTTGGACAGGCGCTTGAGAGCGCCACAACCGGCCAGCTGATCATCCTTCCACAGACTCCAGAAGGTGATGGCTGGATCGCGCAGCTTGTTAAGATCCAGGGCATGCACACTCTCCGGGGGAGAGGTGCGATGCATATCATCCAGATGTTCCTGCAGCAGTGCGACGATTTCCGGACCTTTCAGGTCGTCTACGATGATTTTCATTAGCGCCCCAGATACACGTCAATCACCCGCTGATCCTGCTGTACATGATCCAGCGAACCTTCTGCCAGCACATGGCCTTCATGAAGAACGGTGACCCGGCAATCCAGTGCCCGGATAAATTCCATATCATGTTCAACCACCACCACAGAGCGTTTCTTGGCAATATCCCTGAGCAGATCAGCGGTGCGGAAGGTTTCTTCATCGGTCATACCTGCTGCAGGTTCGTCCACCAGCAGTAATTCCGGCTCTTGCAGCAACAGCATGCCGATCTCTAGCCACTGTTTCTGGCCATGGGAGAGGTTTTCTCCAAGGTCATCACGGCGGTCAGCAAGGTGAATCAGCATTAAGGTGTCGGCAATTTTCACTTCCCCGGCATCATCCAGAGGATGAAACAGCGAAGCAAAGGGGGAACGACGGCCGACCAGTGCCATTTCAAGGTTCTCCCAGACTGTCAGGCTTTCAATCACTGAGGGCTTCTGGAATTTGCGGCCAATGCCCATATTGGCAACGGCGGCCTCGTCGTATTTAGTCAGGTCGGTACTGGCTTCTGCCTGTGTGGATTGCCGGTACAGTACCCGGCCATCATCCGGGCGGGTTTTGCCGGTAATCACATCCATCATGGTGCTTTTGCCAGCACCGTTAGGGCCGATCATGGCTCGCAGCTCACCCTTGCGTACTAACAGAGACAGATCATTTAGTGCTTTGAAACCATCAAAGCTGACATTCACGCTGTCCAGATAGAGCAGGGTGTCATCAGGTATATGCTTATCAACCATGATCGACAGCCTCCTGCAGCATGGGTTTCGGTTTTTTCTTCTTAAACTTATTCATCAACGGCTCAACAACACCCACGATACCTTTAGGCAACCAGAGGGTGCTGACAACAAAAAGGGCACCAAGGGCAAACAACCACACTTCCGGGAAAGCGCCGGTAAACCAGGTTTTTGCATAGTTCACCAGCAGGGCGCCAATCACTGCACCATAGAGAGAACCACGGCCACCAATCGCCACCCAGATCACCAGCTCAATAGAGTTTATGGGTGAGAACTCGCCAGGATTGATAATGCCCACCTGTGGCACATACAGCGCGCCAGCAATACCCGCCAGCACAGCAGAAGTGACAAAAGCAACCAGCTTGAAATGTTCAACCCGGTAGCCGAGGAAGCGGGCACGGCTTTCGGCATCACGCACTGCCACCAGAACCCGGCCATAACGACTGCTGACCAGCCCACGGCAGAGTAGATAACCGGCAATCAAGGCGAGTGACGATAACAGGAACAGCACGGCTCGTGTGCCATCGGCCTGCAGGTCATAACCAAGGATATCTTTAAAGTCAGTCAGGCCGTTGTTACCACCAAAACCAAAGTCATTCTGGAAGAACAGCAGCATAAGGGCATAAGTCAGTGCCTGGGTAATAATGGAGAGATAAACGCCAGTTACCCGGGAGCGGAACGCCAGCCAGCCAAACAGGAATGCCAGCAGGCCGGGAGCCAGCATGATCATTAGTGCGGCAAACCAGAATTGGTCAAACCCTTGCCAGTACCAAGGCAACTCCTGCCAGTTAAGGAACACCATAAAGTCTGGCAGCTCAGGGTTACCGTATACGCCTCGATCACCGATCTGGCGCATCAGATACATGCCCATGGCATAACCGCCCAGAGCAAAGAAAGCACCATGCCCAAGACTAAGGATGCCGCAGTAACCCCACACCAAATCCAGTGCCAGCGCCAGCAGACCGTAGCAAAGGTATTTGCCCAGCAAAGTCACCATATAAGTGCTGACATGCAGGGGCGACGAGGCGGGCACTAACAGGTTCAACGCCAGAACCAACAGTGTTCCGACAGCGAGGCAGCTCAGGAACCAGCGCCCGCCCCGATCATTCAGCAGCAACCGAGTTACCGGGCCGCCTTTTATTGTTTGAGTAGAATTCATCAATAAACTCTTATTTTAAGGGTACGGCTTACGATTCGACTGCTCGGCCCTTCAGGGCAAACAGGCCACGAGGACGTTTCTGGATAAACAGAATGATAAACACCAGTACCAGAATCTTGGCGATCACCGCACCCGCCCAGGGCTCGATAAACTTGTTGGCAATACCCAGTCCCATAGCGGCAACAAAGGTGCCCCAGAGATTTCCGACGCCACCAAATACCACCACCATAAAGGAGTCAATGATGTAATTCTGACCAAGGTTTGGCCCTACATTTGTGAGCTGAGAAAGAGCTACACCGGCGATACCGGCAATACCGGAACCCAGGCCAAAGGTTAGAGCATCCACATGACCGGTACGAATACCCATAGAACTGGCCATGGCACGGTTCTGGGTCACGGCACGCATGGTCAAACCAGCGCGGGTATAACGCAGAATAAATAGCAGACCAAGGAATACCGCGAGACTGAAACCAATTACCACTACGCGGTTCACCGTCAGGGACAGCATCTCATTGATAACAATGGAACCACTCATCCACTCCGGTGTAATTACGCTTTGGTTTAATGGAGAGAAAATGGTGCGCACCGCCTGCTGCAGGATAAGGCTGACACCGAAGGTGGCCAGCAGGGTTTCCAACGGGCGACCATAGAGATGGCGAATCACCGTTCTCTCAATCAGTACGCCAGTTGCGCCAGCCACAAGGAAGGCCAGGGGCAGGGAGATAAACAGCGAGGCACCGATATGATCCGGCAACAGGCTTTGCACCACATAGGTGGTGTATGCGCCCAGCATAATCATCTCGCCATGGGCCATATTGATAACGCCCATCACTCCGAAGGTTATGGCAAGGCCGATTGCTGATAGCAGCAGCACAGAGCCGAGACTCAAACCAAAGAAAGTATTCTCCACTGCGCCATAGAACTTACGACGCTGCTCAATATCTGAGATGGACTTATTAATGGCGGCCAGTACATCTTTATTCTGCTCAGTGGCTTTTTGGGCCTGCAGTTTTGTATAAACGACGGAACTGTTGACTTCGCCCAGAGTTTGCGCAGCGACAAGGCGTTGTTCTTCATTGCCATTCTTCAGATCAAATAAGGCAAGGCCAGAATCGATCAGCTCTTTAAGTTCACGTTTCTGTTCGGTCTTGCTGGCCGCTTTCAAAAGCTCATGGCTTTCGGGGCTTTCATTGCCCAGCAGGTTGGTAATCGCTGTGCGACGCAATTCGGTATCGGTGGATTGCAGATCTCGTAAAGAGAGCGCACTACGCAGGATTTTGCGCAGTTTGTTATTGAGCGGCACTTTCTTTACCGCACGTTTTTTATGGAGACCAAGCTCTTCGCCTGTTGCGAGGTCGGTCAGCAGGTATTTGCGCCCATCCTTTTGGGCCAGCACAAATGTTTGATTCGATTTCAGGACAAACAACTGTCCATCCAGCCAGAGTTCTGCCAGCTGAACGGATGAAGATTCTTCAGAAGTGGCCAACTGCTGGGCGAGGGTTTCCCGCTCAGACCAGGAACCTTTTAATAATGTTTTACTTAAGAGGGGGTCGCTTAAACCTTCGAATGATGCCGTTGCTGTCATAGACAGACACAGCAAAACCAGTGCGGCCAAGCGCTGAATAACATTCATAGAACGCCTTAATTCATAGTGAACGCGTAAGAGGCAGTAGGTTGGGTTAGCCACAAAGTGGCGTAACCCAACAGCAAAGATTTAAATCAGGAATTAAATTACTCGTACTTCTGACCAGAACACACAGAGGTGCTCAGGTTGTAGTTGCCGCACTTAACAGGAGAGGTCCAGTCAGCAATAATCTTGGCACTCTCTGGCAGATAATCCGTCCAGGCATCACCGATAACACCACCGCTGGTCTGCCATACGATCTCAAATTGACCATCGTCCTGAATCTCACCAATCAGTACTGGCTTGGTCAGGTGGTGGTTAGTGTTCATCACTGCGTAGCCGCCAGTCAGGTTCGGCACAGTTACGCCATAGATCGCGTCACGTACAGAATCAACCTCAGTGGTGCCAGCTTTCTCAACAGCCTTGGCCCACATATTGAAGCCGATGTAGGTGGCTTCCATTGGGTCGTTAGTCACACGCTCTTCATCTTTGATAAACGCCTGCCAGGTTTCGATAAACTCATCGTTTACCTCACTCTCAGCGCTCATAAAGTAGTTCCAGGCGGCGAGGTGGCCTACCAGCGGGCCAGTGTCGATACCAGACAGCTCTTCTTCACCTACGGAGAAGGCAATAACAGGAATATCTTCTGCGGAAAGGCCCTGGTTACCCAGTTCCTTATAGAAAGGTACGTTAGCGTCGCCGTTTACTGTAGAGATCACGGCTGTCTTCTTGCCTGCGGAACCAAACTTCTTGATATCAGAAACAATGGTCTGCCAGTCAGAGTGACCAAATGGCGTGTAGTTCACCATAATGTCGGACTCAGCCACGCCTTTGCTTTGCAGGTAAGACTCAAGAATCTTGTTAGTGGTACGTGGGTAAACGTAGTCAGTACCGGCCAGTACAAAACGCTCAACACCACCGCCAGCTTCACTCATCAGATAATCAACCGCAGGAATGGCCTGCTGGTTGGGCGCTGCACCGGTGTAGAAGACGTTCTTGGAAGATTCTTCACCTTCGTACTGAACCGGGTAGAACATCAGACCGTTCAGCTCTTCCAGAACCGGCAGAGCAGACTTACGTGATACGGATGTCCAGGAACCGAAGATTACGTCCACTTCTTCCTTAACCAGCAGTTCACGGGCTTTCTCAGCAAACAGAGGCCAGTTGGAAGCAGGATCAACCACAACAGGCTCCAGCTTCTTGCCCAGCAAACCACCTTCTTCGTTCTGCTGTTCAATCAGCATCAGAACAGTGTCTTTCAGCGTGGTTTCACTGATGGCCATGGTGCCGGACAGGGAGTGCAACACACCTACTTTGATGGTGTCGTCTGCAGCCTGAGCCACAGTTGCGGCCGTGGCCAGTGATGTGGCAAAAGCCAGTCCTTTCAGTGTTGCTTTTAAGCTCTTGTTATTAGCTTTCATTATCTGCTCCCCGGCAGTCTGGTGAATGATTTGTTTATTCTTCTATTTGTGTGTCGGTTTGTTATTTGGCTTTTCCGTCAGCCAACGCGTTCTCTGCGCGATTCGATATTGGCAATAGCAAAGGGGATGCCATAGTCAGAAAAACTGCGTGATACCGGGGTTTTCAAGAGGATTAACTAGTAAGTGATTGCTATGCAGAAAAACAGCCCGCACAAAGCTGGGGCAATCAAAGGAGGTGTAATTTGGCTGCGTGCACCAATCAGGATCAGGCAATGACTGATGCAAACTTATCGGGCATAACGTGCTGTATTTCAGGTTTATGATCACACCGTGCCCTGAGATCGGCACAGGCTTTGCTGTAATCTGGGCAGATAATATGAATAGATAGAGTAGGGCGGGCATGCAGTATCAACAAGTGGGTAACCAGCATTGGAAAGCAGGAATAGACCTTCAGTTAAAATATTTTAATGGTGCAACCCGCTTAACGCGTACCCGGCACTATGGACCTCTCCGTATTCAGCGCCCGTTCTTCCCGGAGGGGAAAGATCTTGCTCACCTTTATATCCTGCATCCCCCCGGCGGTCTGGTCGCAGGCGATGAGCTTTATCAAAAGGTTGAAGCGTTGCCGGAAAGTCAGGCGCTGGTAACAACGCCGGCGGCAGGGAAGGTGTATCTCAACGCTTATGACGATCAAAGCCGCCCGCAAAAGCAGATTGTCGATATTACTGTAACGGATCGTTCCTCTGTTGAATGGCTTCCCCAGGAAACCATTCTCTATAACGGCTGTTCTGCAGCGATGGAAACCCGGGTGCACCTGAAGGGTTCAGCACGTTATATAGGCTGGGAGATTATTTGTCTGGGACGCACAGCTTCGGGTGAAAGCTTTGATCAGGGTAGTCTGCTGCAAACAGTACGGCTTGAACGTGATGGCAAACCACTATTTCAGGAGCGAATGTTGCTGGAAGCCGGTGAATCTAAGCAAACCGGGCTGCTGGGTTTTCACGGCCGTTCCGTGTTCGGCACGATGATGGCCACTCTTGATGGTCAGGGTAATCAAGAGCCCGATATCGAAGAGTGGCATAACCAGCTCAATCAAGAATCAGAACATCCAGTGGCTTTAACCTGTCGCAATGGTGTGCTGTTGGTGCGTTATCTGGGCAATTCATCCGCTAAAGCGAGGGCTTTGTTCGAAGAGGCCTGGCAGTTATGCCGGCCTTTAGTGCTTGAGCGGGAAGCCTGCCGGCCACGTATCTGGAATACCTGAAAAATCTTAACCTTGTGCCCTGTCACCGAAAATAGCCAATATGCCAGCATGCTTCTTTCTGGTGCGCTTTTCGTGCACCAGAGCTGCGCTTCGTATGGTTCTGGTGCATAAGTCCTCAGGGCAAATTTGAATGCGCCGGTGCTGGTAGCGGATTCAAAGATTGGCGCAGTGATTGCTATAGAGCTTTAGCAATACATACAAGAAGCCTTAGTTTCCAGGCGCAAAGATAAAACCGTGGCACTAATAAAACAGACAAATGTCACCTGAATAATAATGAATCGCTCCGGGTGCTGTAGATATGGAACTGACTCCACGCGAGAAAGACAAACTTCTTCTTTATACCGCTGCACTGGTGGCTGAGCGTCGTTTAGCCCGTGGCGTAAAACTCAATTACCCAGAATCTGTCGCGTTAATCTCCATGCATATTATGGAAGGTGCACGTGACGGCAAAACTGTGGCTGACCTGATGAATGAAGGCCGTGACATTCTCTCCCGAGAGCAGGTGATGGATGGTATCTCCGAAATGGTGCACGAGGTACAGGTGGAAGCAACATTCCCTGACGGCACCAAACTGGTAACGGTTCATAACCCGATTGCCTGATACCAACATAACCAACAATTTTAAAACGAAGGGGCAGGGAATGATTCCTGGAGAATTGATTGCGGCTGAAGGTGAACTACCTATTAACGAAGGCCGGGAAACCTGCAAGGTAACTGTCGCTAATGCCGGCGACCGCCCGGTACAGGTTGGTTCCCATTATCACTTTTATGAAACCAATCTGGCGCTGTCGTTTGACCGTGAGCTTACCCGTGGCTTTCGCCTGAATATTCCTGCGGGCACAGCCGTACGCTTTGAGCCTGGGCAAGATCGGGAAGTTGAGTTGGTGGCGTTTGCCGGCAGTCGTACCGTGTACGGCTTCCGTGGAGAGGTAATGGGAGCATTAGAGCTGGCGTCAGCAACAAAGCAGCCTGAAGATGAGGAGGTATAGGTTATGGTTAATCACACAACCATGGATCGCCAGACTTATGCCGAAATGTTTGGCCCAACCGTTGGCGATAAGGTGCGGCTGGGGGATACCAGCCTGTTTATTAGCCCGGAAAAGGATTACACCGTTTACGGCGATGAAGTGAAGTTCGGTGGCGGCAAGGTTATTCGCGATGGCATGGGGCAAAGCCAGTTGGGTGATGCGAATGTTGCCGACACTGTAATTACCAATGCCCTGATTCTTGATCACTGGGGAGTTGTGAAAGCAGATATTGCCATTAAAAGCGGTCGTATCCAGGCCATCGGCAAAGCTGGTAACCCGGATGTACAGGCTGGGGTGGATATTATTATTGGCCCAGGTACGGAAGTGATTGCCGGTGAAGGACAGATTGTCACTGCCGGTGGTATCGATGCCCATATTCACTTTATCTGCCCGCAACAGGTAGAAGAGGCTTTAACCTCTGGCGTCACCACCATGATTGGTGGTGGTACCGGACCTGCGACTGGAACCAATGCCACAACCTGTACACCGGGTATCTGGCATATGAGCACCATGCTGCAGGCTGTAGATAGCCTGCCCATGAATATCGGTTTCCTGGGCAAAGGTAATGCCAGCCTGCCGGGGGCTTTGGTAGAGCAGGTAGCTGCTGGAGCGATGGGCCTGAAACTTCATGAAGACTGGGGTACCACACCAGCGTCTATCGACTGCTGCCTTTCTGTGGCGGAAGACTATGACATTCAGGTAGCGATCCATACTGATACCCTGAATGAGTCCGGTTTTGTCGAAGATACCATTGCCGCCTTTAAAGAACGTGTGATTCATACCTATCACACCGAAGGTGCCGGTGGTGGACATGCGCCGGATATTATCAAGGCCTGTGGGCTGGCCAATGTGCTGCCATCGTCCACCAACCCAACTCGTCCCTACACCATTAATACCGTGGATGAGCATCTGGATATGTTGATGGTTTGCCACCATCTTGATCCTAATATTCCGGAAGATGTTGCTTTTGCTGACTCCCGTATACGACGGGAAACCATAGCTGCCGAAGATATTCTTCACGATATGGGGGCGTTCAGTATGATTGCCTCAGACTCTCAAGCCATGGGGCGCGTCGGTGAAGTGGTGACCCGTACCTGGCAGACCGCCCACAAGATGAAAGAGCAACGAGGTCCTTTGTCAGAAGATTCTGGTGATAACGATAACTTTCGCGCTCGCCGTTATGTGGCCAAGTACACCATCAACCCTGCGCTGGCCCATGGTATTGCCCATGAAGTGGGTTCTGTAGAAGTGGGTAAGCTGGCTGACCTGGTGCTGTGGAAGCCGGCTTTCTTCGCTACCAAGCCTTCACTGATTTTGAAAGGTGGTGCCATTGCCGCTGCGCCCATGGGCGATCCCAATGCTTCTATTCCTACGCCACAGCCAGTGCACTACCGGCCAATGTTTGGCGCAATGGGCAAGGCGGTAGAGAAAACTTCACTGACCTTTGTCTCTCAAGCCGCTTTTGAAAACGATATTGGTCGTACGCTGGGGCTGGGTAAAACCCTAAGTGCTGTGAAAGGCTGCCGTACAGTACGCAAGAAAGACATGATTCTGAACAGCTGGCAGCCTCATATGGAAGTGCATCCGGAAACCTATGAGGTACGGGCCAATGGTGAGCTGCTGACCTGTGAACCCGCAACTGTCGTGCCTTTGGCGCAACGTTACTTCCTCTTTTAATGCTGCCTGATTGGAGTTATTGAATGTTGCAGTTAACCGAACGTTTAAGCGGCCACCATCATCCGGTAGATAGTTTGCGGCTGCCATTTGATGAGCGAAAACGTGGTCGTTTAAAGGCGGTCACCGAGAAGGGCATTGATGTTGGCATTTTTATTGAGCGAGGCGAAGTACTTCGCCATGGTACCTGTCTGAAAGCCGAATCAGGAGAAATTATTGAAGTTCAGGCGGCCAGTGAGCAGGTAACAGTGGCCCGTTGCCGTGACCCACATCTGTTTGCCCGTGCCTGTTATCACCTAGGCAATCGCCATGTGCCCTTGCAAATTGGTGAGCCCACCGATGGTGAACATTGGTTACGGTTCCAGTGTGATCATGTACTGGATGAAATGCTGGTCTTATTGGGGCTTGAGGTTGGTCATGAATCTGCACCTTTTGAACCGGAGAACGGTGCCTACGCACCGGGAACTGGCCACGGTCATGGCCACCATCATCATGAGCATTGATCGATGAAGGCTGAGTCTTTACTGGGTTTGCTGCATATTTCTAGCCCATCGTTGCCGGTTGGTGCTTTTGCTTACTCTCAAGGTTTAGAGACGGCCATTGATCGTGGCTGGTGCACTGATGAGCAAAGCACCGGCCGCTGGATTCTGGAATTGCTTGAACAGGGCATGGCAACGCTGGATTTACCAGTGTTCCTGCGTTTATACCGAGCTTGGACCGCTCAGGATAAAGCGGCTGTAGAACAATGGAATGCGGAGTTGTTGGCTTTCCGGGAAACCAAGGAACTGTACGACGAAGACTGTCAAGTCGGACGAGCCTTTGCGACCTGGCATCGCAGCCTTTACGACGATGAACGTATCGATTGGTTACCTCAGCCAACGGTGGCGGCGATGTATGCCTTGGCGGCTATTCATAACCACCTAGGTGAAGAGGCAGCAGCACTCGGGTTTCTATGGAGTTGGTGTGAAAACCAGGTGGCGTCTGCCGCCAAGGCTGTGCCTTTGGGGCAAACGGCAGCACAACGTATTTTACAAAAGCTGATTGCAGCTATAGAGCCAGCGATACGACGCAGCTTTGCACTTCAGGATCATGAGATTGGTAACAGTCTGCATCATTATGCGATGGCCAGTGCATGGCATGAGCAGCAATATTCGCGGCTGTTTCGTTCATGAGTTGTTATTGGGTGAAAACAGGAATCCCTTTTCCACGCAACAGGGCTGTCCTGCCCTGATGCGCTATCAGGCCATCCATGGTCTTTGAAAAAGTGCACCTGTTCTCACCCTGTCAGCATCGGTACAGCCGCGAGATATTTAGAAGAGTAGGGGGGAGAATGAAACAACAAACATTAAGAGTGGGAGTCGGTGGGCCGGTTGGTTCTGGCAAAACGGCACTGTTAACCGCCATCTGCCGTTCATTGCGGGATATCTACAATATTGCCGTGGTAACCAATGATATTTATACCAAGGAAGACGCCAAGTTCCTGATGCGTCATGAGGCGCTGGATGAGGATCGAATTCTAGGTGTGGAAACCGGTGGTTGCCCGCATACTGCGATTCGGGAAGATGCTTCTATGAATCTGGCCGCTGTTGATGAACTGTGCCAGCGCCATGAAGGTTTGGAAATGGTTCTGGTGGAATCCGGTGGTGATAACCTGAGTGCGACATTTAGTCCGGAGTTATCTGACCTCACTATCTATGTGATTGATGTGTCTGCTGGTGACAAGATTCCCCGTAAAGGTGGGCCTGGTATTACCCGTTCCGATCTGCTGATTATTAATAAGACCGATATTGCTCAATATGTGGGCGCTTCTCTGGAAGTGATGGATCGTGACACCCGCAAGATGCGTGGTGATCGTCCGTTTGTTTTCGCCAATATGAAAACCGGGGAAGGGCTGCGGGACATCCTCGACTTTATTATTGAACAGGGCATGTTGCCCAAGCGTTTAACAGAAAAACAAGAACTGGGAGTGGCAGTATGAAGTTTCTGAAAGCAGCTGTTGGTGTGATGGCGACTATGGCTGCCAGTAATGTTCTGGCTCACGCTGGTGACCACAGTCTCTCAGGTCTGATTCACTTCCTGACTGAACCAGATCATATGGCGATGATGGTGGTGGCAGCAGTTGTGGTGGGCGGACTGATTGCCCGACGCAAGGCCGGGCAGCAGCAGAGCAAATAACCCTAAACGTCTTTCAGCACATTAGAAAACAAAGACCGGCTGGAACAGGCTTGGTTCTACAAAGCCGAACCGAGGTCGATCGAATGGGGACAGATAAGAGCGGCAGCTGGTAAAAGGCTGTCGCTCTTGTTGCAGGCTGGTCAAAGCCATCAAACCGAACAAGGTCATAAAGGGATTGGCCTGTACCGGAGGCTGGTAAGCCGGTTCCACAATATGGAAAATGACCTCAGGTTCAGACTCTTGCTCCTGATATGGGTTAAACAATCGGTGCATAGCGAAGGAGTGATCTTCATGCTGTGCTTCTTCCCGGCGCGTTCTGCGTTCGGCTCGTTGTGCCCGAATTTCTTCTGCATGTTCTACATCAAACAATTCACCAAAAAGGAAGCGCAGGAACGGCGATACATCGGCATGCTGGAAACCATAGTTGCGCGACCGTTGCATACGGCGCTGAGCTCTTATCTCTCTTGCAACCTCATGGTCACAGTTCCATAGCATACGATCATCTCGCTCTTGAGGAGTTAACCCTTCATTGTCTTGCGTGTTTCGCTCAAGCCGGTCGAGGTTAGTCTGTTCCTGATGGCGGCTTCCCAGAATATTGTTAATTTCGGAGAGTTCATCCCGTTTAATCTTGCGGCGGCATATTGGGCAGTCAGACATATGGTCCAGAAAGCCTGTGCAGTCTTTGTGGTAGGCATGACCACAGGCCAGGCGAATGTGGTTTTCACCATGGGTAACCTTGCCAGCAAGGCTTTCATCATTATCTGGTACATCCAGATGATCCATGCAGATCGTGCATTTGTGTGTGCTTGTAACGCTGGTACCGGCCATGATGCTCTCCTGCATGTCTGATAGTTCAATACCGGATTTGACCTGCCTAACGGAAGAAAGCTCGCAGGAAACTGTAAATTGTTAGCCACCCTGGCAGCGATGTTAATTTTTTTTGGCGGGTGAGGATTCATATACAACTGATGTCTAACTAGAGCTAAGTCATTGATATTTAACGCCTTGAACATCGTTTAGGACTTATGTTGGATAGCTGAATAGGGAACTTTTACATAGTCTGAGGGCATGAAAGCCACTAATAAAGGCTCATACAAGGAGAGTAGTTATGATCAGATTAGGAAAAGCCGTTGTCGCTGGTTTAAAGTCAGATAATATTGAAAATCTTATAAAGGATGCAGGAAATAGCCCAACAAGCAGAAAGGAGCGATTTGCCCATTGGGGGGTGGAAAAATTAAATAGCGCGAAAAAAACTTTAGGTTTGGAAAGCTCTGAAGAAACAACAGAAAGAGAAGAGAGAGAAGAAATAGGGCGTGCAAGTAAGAAATTGCAGCAGTTCTTTCTTGCTATAACAGTACCATTTATCTCAATTAAATTTCAGTATCGCGTAGCTAAAAATAGAGAAACAACAGGTGGTAGTTTTAAGCAAGCAGCCAAGAGGGTTTTCAACTCCTTTGAAAATAAAACTGGAATTGGGAGTGTGAGAACCTACAGAGGTGGTTTAAGTGATTTTGATCGCTACGTTTTGAGGCTTTATGTATAAAGTACCAAGGGATCAGTAAGACTGATCCCTTTTTTCTTCTTCCGGTATAACCACATCAAACGGTAAACCTTTTCGCAGCACAATCTGGCTGAAATAAAGATTAATCGCCTGGGATGTATTCAAGCCAAGTTGCTTAAGAACTTTTTCAGCATCCTGCTTCAATTCTTCACTGATACGTGCGCGAACAGTTGTTTCCTTAGCCATAGCGATTCCCGTACTTTAGGAGCAATATCTAATCTATTTTGCCATAACAGGTAAGAAAATCTATCACGGTTTTAGAAGGTGAGTTCTGAACCCCCGTAGAGAGGGTTCAGGAGGGAAAACTACTTAACGTTCTTAATCTGCTGCTTGAGTTTATCAACCAGCTTTTTGCCTTTAGGGCTAAGACTCAGGCGGAAATATCTACCATCATCCTCATGCTGCTGCTTCTTGAGCAGGCCAAGACCGGGACGGTCATGACGACCTTCTCCCAATCTCTTTACACTAACGGCGATATCACTGGGAGTACCACAAATAAGCTTTCCGTCATTAACAAGGTCGGTAATGGTTTCACCAGGGTTCTCCGCTACAACCAAAAGAATCTGCCATTGAATAATGGTCAGCGGCTGAGCCTGAAGAATACCGGTGAGTTTAATTAATCCTTTGAGTGTCATTTTTGAACCCTCTTTTGTTATTTCGTCTTCCTATGACTTTTTTACGGGTATGAGACAGCCAAAAACGACGAGGCTATTACCTGTTCTCTTTATAACCTGACGAAATCAAAACCAACTCCAATATCGCCATGGTTAAATATTAGACAGAAGCTGATCCAATATGCAAACAACTTGAATGAAAAAATGTGATTTATGTCGTACGACCATTTACTCGTGCTCATTTCTATGAATGAAATTTGGGGGTATCTATTGTTTTTAACTACATTATCGGGGGAATTATTGAAAATACTGATAATGAAGAAAGCGATAAAAAGACTAATAGGGGTGGTTACTTTTGTGCTTTGTTCTTTTGAAATCCAAGCACAAGAGACTCTGATATTCCGGGAACAAGGCTTTCAGCATAGTCTCAGCCTCGCAGATATACGCTCAAAGCTTACAAGTCATATTATTTCTATCTATGACCCATATTATCTAAAAGACAAAAAGTACAAAGCCTTTCGTTTAGATGAGATCTTGCGCTTTGGGTTTCAAAAACGGCCAAAGTCGTTAGAAAGTAATGATTCTGTCATATTCCACACACTAGACGGCTACAACCCGGCAATGGCGCTTAAACCGGTAAATATAAAAGGAGGCTGGGTAGCCATTGAAGATTTGAGCTGGCCCCAAGGATGGGAGCCAAGAGGTGGTACCACAGATCTTGGGCCATTTTATATTGTGTGGGAAGGAAAGGAACAGCGGCTGGAGGCTGGTTATCCATGGCCGGCCAAAACAACAGTTATTGAATTAGCCAGATTCGACAAGTCATACAGCAATCTTTGGCCTCGTGGAGTTGCTAGAGATTCCGGTATATATAAAGGATATGAATTGTTTCGTAGCCGATGCCTGGTTTGCCATGCACTGGATCGTCAAGGTGGTGATAAGGGGCCAGATTTGTTAGCTCCCAGGGCAATTGTTTCGTATAGATCCAAAGAGTTCCTCAAAGCTTATATAAAGAAGCCATCTGAGTACCGTTATACGAAAATGCCTGACAACCCAGATTTAAGTTATTTAGAAATTGAACACATAGTAGATTACCTGGAGCATCAGGCTGGCGTGCTCAGATAGCAGTTAAATGAGGACACTGATAGCAATACAATTAAGTGCGCATAATCTATATTATGTTAAATACAATAATTGTCGATAATAACCCTACGTATTCATCGCCCACTCTAACCCAGGCCTAAACAGCGAAAAGCTGCCCCCCGTCAGTCTTTTCAAGAACTTAAGTCTGTAGAATCACCTACATACCGTATCTCTCTAAGTGTGGAGTTCTCCATTCAATGAATTTGGCTGTATTCATTGGTGTTGCTGTTGTTTGCATTACCGCATTACTCGTTTTTTTCCTGAACAAGAAGAAACGAGACAAATCTTCCCAGGATAATGATCAGGCTTCCAGGCAATCACCCCAGGATATTGCGAAGCAAGCCTTGCACGCTGAAGCTATTGCTATAGAAACCGAAGCCAAAAACTGTGTAAGAGCGGTTTATTCTGGACAATCTCGTTCTCAGGAAGAATGGAGCAACCTGATCTTTTCCATAAAAGACCTGCAGTCGAAGATATCTAGTAGCCAGCTGATGATTACCGGGTATGGCCTGCACAGCCTGGATGTTCTGGCCAAACAGGCTCGGCACAGTGAAATGGTGAATAATTCCCTGCAATTCGTAGGGCGATTTATGGATGCCCCCCGAAACTTGGACTGGTATATCTCTGCCGTTCCCCAGCAGGAACTGAGTGATGAAAACGTCTCCAGATACGTAAAAAGAATTTCTCTCAGCGAATCACCCGATATCGAAAGCATGGAACGGGTCCAGTCGCCTTCCCTCGCTCTTTCAGGAAAAGATAAGAGTCGGGTGAGTGTGACCTGTTACCAAAGTCGACTTTTTAATGGTAAATATCTGATCGCCCAAAAGCTGAACTTTCGCCGATAACTCTATTCTTTTATGGCGGGGCGTGGGCGAAGCAATAATGTCTGCTGGTAATCGCCCTGCTCCACCTCTCCTGATATCTGGTACCCCATACCTTTAAAGAAAGGTAGCAATTCTTTGTTGCTCAAACTTAATACGCTTCCCGATGACTCCTGATCCAGATCACAGAGATCATGAACAGCGTTTAGCAATTTGCGGCCGAAGCCCAGATCACGGAATTCCGGATGAATACCAATAAGAGGCAACAGGTAGGAACGAGTCTCTGGCAAGGTATCGCGCAGACTTTGCTGGTATTCAAGATAATTCTCTGTACAGCTATATCCGATAGAAAGCATCATCCTGACACGCCACAACAACCGGTTGGTGACTTCTTCTGCTTTGTCACTGCTGGCAACAAAAGCCACACCAGTCAG
Organism: Parendozoicomonas sp. 2304DJ65-17; assembly: GCF_058148445.1. Taxonomy (NCBI): domain Bacteria; kingdom Pseudomonadati; phylum Pseudomonadota; class Gammaproteobacteria; order Oceanospirillales; family Endozoicomonadaceae; genus Parendozoicomonas; species Parendozoicomonas sp. 2304DJ65-17. Next base: position 195,673 of record NZ_JBYVJV010000003.1, on the reverse strand, counting down.
GCGGTCACCAACCAGAAGGCCGATAATTGGCATGTTTTCAGTAAAATAGCTTGCAGCAAGTTCTCGGGTGCAGGCCCGGATTCGTTGAAGATACCCTTTCCTGTCAGATTCTAAGATACACTGAAACATCGGATCATCCCGATAGGCATGGTACAGGAGAGAGCGAATCTGGCGGCTCCATGATGAGTCTAAATATCGGGTAGAAAGGGTGCTATCTGCTTCAACGGTTGCAGTGGTCATTCAGATCTCCAGCCATTATTTGTTCTTTTTATTGTGGTACGGCTGACAGGAAAGCGCCTCTTCCCTGCTCTTCATCCAAGTTATCACGGTCTTTTGTTCTTGCCTACAGATGTCCTGTCCTGTTCAATCAGCCTGTTCATGACAGGTATCAGGTAAAAAGAAAATGAAGATTATCTCTTTTAACGCCAACAGTATCCGCATGCGGCTTCATCAACTTGAAGCCATGATAGAAAAACATCACCCCGATGTAATTGGTATCCAAGAAACCAAGGCGACTGACGCAGACTTTCCGGTTCAGGCTATAGAAGAACTTGGTTACCACGCCACATTTCATGGCCAGAAGACTCACTATGGTGTGGCAACTCTGACCAAAGAGAAGCCTGTCTCTGTGCAAAAAGGTTTTGAGGGGGAGCCGGAAGATGCTCAACGGCGAATGGTTATGGTTGATTTACCCTGGAACGGACAAACAGTAAAAGTCATCAACGGTTATTTCCCCCAGGGAGAAAATCGTGAGCATCCCGAAAAATTCCCGAACAAGGTTCGATTCTACGAGAACCTGCAAAGCTTTCTGGAGAAGAGCTGTTCCCCTGATCAACCGGTTATTGTGCTGGGTGATTTCAATATTTCTCCCGAAGACACTGATATTGGTATCGGGCCAGATAATGCCAAGCGTTGGATCAAAACAGGAAAATGCAGCTTTTTGCCAGAAGAGCGCGAGTGGTACCAAAAACTTCTAGGTTGGGGTTTAACTGACAGTTACCGTCATTTATATCCTGACGCTAATGACCTATTTAGCTGGTTTGATTATCGCTCCCGTGGTTTTGAACGTGAACCCAAACGAGGCCTGCGCATAGACCATATTCTGGTGACCAAGCCTTTATTGGAAAACTGTTCCGGTGCCGGTGTTGATTACGATATTCGCGGAATGGAAAAACCTTCGGATCACGCCCCGATCTGGGCGCAACTCTAAGCTTTCAAGCTTGATTATGCAGGCACATGGAGTTTTCTGTGTGCCTATAACTCTTTTCTTCCCTTTTTTTTCTTTTTAGGTTTACGTTTACGTAAAGGTAATTAGTGCATACAATGCCCTCATAAAAATTAATAACATCGTATTTCTTACAGGATTCGTCTTATGAGTTCTGATAAAAACCAGACTTACTCCATCTCAGATCTTGCCCGGGAGTTTGATGTCACCCCGCGCACCATTCGTTTTTACGAAGAGCAGGGTTTGCTTGCACCGACCCGCCGTGGACAGGTTCGCATCTACAGCCCCGGCGACAGGGTTAGACTGAAACTCATTCTTCGTGGAAAGCGCTTGGGCTTTACCCTGGAAGAGTCAAAAGCCCTGTTCGACCTTTATGACCCGGCCAGTGGTAATCGCCGGCAATTGAAGACCATGCTGGAAACCATCGAATCTCACAGAACCAATCTTGCTCAACAGCTCCATGATATTCAGGTCATGATGATTGAGCTGGATGAATCTGAAGCCCGCTGTAAACAGGCTTTAGAAGAGTTTTCTGAAACAACCTCAAGTACGACTGCCCCTATTAATAATAAAAACACGATCACAGAGGAATAAGTCCATGATTGCCATGAATGATCTGAACTTTGGGCTGGGTGAAACCATCGACATGTTCCGCGAGCAGGTTCGCCAGTTTGCGGAAGCCGAAATTGCTCCACGGGCTGCGGAAATCGATAAGGAAAACCGTTTCCCAATGGATCTCTGGAAAAAGTTTGGTGATATGGGCTTGCTCGGTATCACCGTGCCGGAAGAGTTTGGTGGTCTTGGCTTGGGTTACTTGGCACACGCTGTTGTTATGGAAGAGATCAGCCGGGCATCAGCCTCTGTCGCTCTGAGCTACGGTGCCCATTCAAACCTCTGTGTTAACCAGATTCGCCTTAACGGTACGGAAGAACAGAAGAAAAAATATCTTCCCGGCTTGGTAAGCGGTGATCAGGTTGGCGCTCTCGCAATGAGTGAACACAATGCCGGTTCTGATGTAGTCAGTATGGGGCTGCGTGCGGAAGATAAAGGCAATCACTTTGTGCTGAACGGCAGCAAAATGTGGATTACCAATGGTCCAGACGCTGATACTTATGTGATCTATGCCAAAACCTCCCCGGAAAAGAAAGCTCACGGTATTACTGCATTTATTGTTGAGCGTGATTTCCCCGGTTTCTCTCGCTCTCCTCATCTGGACAAACTAGGCATGCGAGGCTCCAACACCTGTGAGTTGGTGTTCGAAAATACTCCTGTGCCACGGGAAAATATTCTCGGAACTGAAGATGCGGGCGTAAAGGTTTTGATGAGCGGTCTGGACTACGAGCGAGTTGTTCTTTCCGCTGGCCCAACCGGCATTATGCTGGCCTGCATGGATGCAGTTCTTCCTTATATTCACGAACGCAAACAGTTCGGCCTGCCTATCGGTGAATTCCAGCTGGTACAGGGAAAGGTTGCTGATATGTACAGCAACATGAATGCCTGCCGCGCTTATCTGTACACCGTTGCCCGTGCCTGTGACCGTGGTGAAACCACCCGTAAAGATGCAGCGGGTGTCATTCTTTACTGTGCAGAAAAAGCCACGCAAATGGCGCTGGATGCTATCCAGCTGCTGGGCGGCAATGGCTACACCAACGAATATCCCACCGGCCGTTTACTGCGTGATGCCAAGCTTTATGAGATCGGCGCGGGTACCTCCGAAATTCGTCGCATGTTGATTGGTCGTGAGCTTTTCTCCGGAAAATAATCCGGAGTCAAATATAAGAAAATAACAGGAAAACAATAAGCTATGCCCGTTATTTCAAGAAAAATCAGCACGGCGTCGCCTGAATATATCAGTAACCGCGACGTTATGCTGGAGCAGATTGAAACCATCAATCAGCTTTCCAAAGTTATTACTGCCGGTGGCCCAAAAGCTTCTCGTGATCGTCATGAGTCCCGTGGCAAGTTGTTGCCTCGGGAACGTATCAGTGCCCTGCTGGACACTGGTTCACCTTTTCTCGAGCTGGGACGTTTTGCGGCGTACGACGTGTATGGGGAAGATGTTCCTGCCGCTGGTGTAGTGGCAGGTATTGGGCAAGTTTCTGGGCGCACCTGCATGATTGTGGCTAACGATGCCACGGTGAAAGGTGGAAGCTACTACCCTCTCACTGTAAAAAAACATTTGCGTGCACAGACTATTGCTGCAGAAAATCGTCTTCCCTGCATCTATCTGGTGGACTCCGGTGGTGCCAACCTGCCTCGGCAGGACGAGGTATTCCCGGATCGGGAACACTTTGGCCGGATTTTCTTTAATCAGGCCAACATGTCTTCTCGAGGTATTGCCCAGATAGCAGTGGTTATGGGTTCCTGTACAGCCGGTGGCGCTTATGTTCCAGCGATGGCGGATGAAAGTATTATTGTTCGCAATCAGGGCACTATTTTCCTCGCTGGTCCACCGCTGGTAAAAGCGGCAACAGGTGAAGAAGTGTCTGCTGAAGACCTGGGTGGCGCAGAGGTTCACGGTAAGGTATCTGGTGTTGTTGATTATATTGCTGAGAATGATCACCACGCTCTGCAGTTGGCTCGCCAGTCTGTTGCCCGGTTAAATACCGCCCCGCCTGCTCTGCCAGATAAGATCGAATCCCGTCCTCCCAAGTTGGATCCAGCTGAGCTCTGCGGTGTGGTTCCTGCCAGTCTTAAGACGCCTTACGACGTAAGGGAGGTGATCGGGCGTATTGTCGATAACTCAGAGCTGGATGAATTCAAAGCTAATTTCGGTACCACTTTGGTCACAGGTTTTGCCCGTATTCACGGCTATCCTGTGGGCATTATTGCCAACAACGGTATCCTGTTTTCTGAATCTGCACAGAAAGGTGCTCACTTTGTTGAGCTGTGCTGCCAACGCAAGATTCCTCTGATTTTCCTGCAAAATATTACCGGGTTTATGGTCGGTGCCCGCTACGAAGCCGGTGGTATTGCCAAACATGGTGCCAAGCTGGTGAATGCTGTGTCCTGCGCCAAGGTTCCGAAGTTAACAGTGATTATTGGTGGCAGCTTTGGCGCCGGTAACTATGGCATGTGTGGTCGTGCCTATGACCCTCGTTTCTTGTGGAGCTGGCCGAATGCTCGTATCTCTGTGATGGGTGGTGAGCAGGCCGCAGGTGTTATGACCATGGTGAAAAGCGCCTCTGCCATCAAGAAAGGTCAGGAGTGGACGGACGAACAAGATCAGCAGTGTCGCCAGGAAGTGATTGATGATTACGATCGTATGGGCAATCCACTGTACGCCAGTGCGCGGCTCTGGGACGACGGAATTATTGATCCCAGGGATACCCGGGAAGTTCTGGGTCTGAGTCTTGCAGCCGCACTGAATGCTCCAATTGAAGACACTCAGTTCGGTGTATTCCGAATGTAAGGGGCAGGAAACGATTATGACTTCTGAAACGAATACACTAGCTGTCCAGACTTCCATCAATCAAGGTGTTGCCAGACTGGTTTTGAACCGTGTTGAAAAGCGCAATGCCTTTGATGACAGCATGATTGCCACGATCTCTACAACCCTGAAACAGTGGCATAACGACAGCAGCATCCGTGCCCTGATGATTTCTGCCGCTGGCGACACTTTTTGTGCCGGAGCGGATCTTGGCTGGATGAAGCGCACTGCCAAGCTGAATTATGAAGCCAACCAGGCCGATGCCCAGGCTTTGGCAGAGATGATGCAACTGCTTGATACCTTCCCTGCTCCTGTTATCACCCTGGTTCAGGGTTCTGCCTTTGGTGGTGCTCTGGGCATTATCTGTACCAGCGATATTGTGCTGGCAACAACCGATGCCCGCTTCTGCCTGAGCGAAGTTAAGCTCGGGATTATTCCGGCAGTGATCAGCCCTTATGTAGTACGGGCTATGGGAGAGCGTAATGCTCGCCGCTATATGCTTACAGCTGAGTTGATCTCTTCAGAATCAGCATTGGCGATGAATATCGTGCACCAGCTGTTTGAAGAGCGCACTGATGCGGCGACAAAAGCAGAAAAAATCATTACCGCCATCAAGAACAATGGACCTGCTGCAACCAGAGCCTGCAAGCAGCTGATCAGTGATATTGCCGGGAAAGATATTGATTCGTCCCTGATGCAAATGACCAGTCATGCCATTGCCGAAATCCGCAATACCCTGGAAGGACAAGAAGGTTTGGGAGCTTTTCTGGAGAAACGTGCTCCCAACTGGCAGGAGACCAGCAACTGATGTCTACTCAAGCCTCAACTCAAACAAAAAAAATTAAAAAGCTGCTGATCGCCAACCGTGGCGAAATTGCCTGCCGGGTCATTCAAACAGCAAAAAAACTGGGTATAGAAACGGCAGTTGTCTGCTCTGAGCCAGATATGACGAGTCTGGCCGCCAATATGGCCGACCACAGCTTTTGTGTTGGCCCGGCAGAATCCAGCGCCAGCTATTTGAATCAACAGAAAATTATCCAGGTTGCCCAAGACTGGGGAGCTGATGCTATCCATCCAGGTTACGGGTTTCTTTCCGAGAATGCTGAGTTTTCCCAAAAGCTTGAGCAAAGCAATATTCTGTTTATTGGCCCACCTGCCAGCGCGATGGAAAGCATGGCTTCCAAAAGTGAAGCTAAGCGTTTGATGGAGCAGGCAAATGTTCCTCTTCTTTCCGGCTATCATGGGGAAGATCAGAATGATGAAACTCTAAGGAAAGCTGCGGAACATATCGGCTACCCGGTTATGCTGAAAGCTGCCGCCGGTGGCGGTGGTAAAGGTATGCGTATCGTTTCCACTCCCTCAGATTTCCAGGAAACTTTGGATGGTGCCCGTAGAGAAGCCGAGAAAGCTTTTGGCGATACCACCATGCTGGTTGAGAAATACCTTGCAGCACCAAGACATATCGAGGTGCAGATATTTTTCGATCAGCAAGGCCAGGGTGTTTACCTGTTTGACCGTGACTGCTCAATTCAGCGCCGTCATCAGAAAGTCGTTGAAGAAGCTCCTGCCCCAGGATTATCCGATGAACTTCGTAAGGCCATGGGAGAGGCCGCTGTTGCAGCCGGACAATCTATTGGTTACGTAGGCGCTGGTACCGTTGAGTTTCTGATGGATACTGACGGCAGTTTCTATTTTATGGAAATGAACACCCGCCTGCAGGTTGAGCACCCGGTGACTGAAATGGTGACTGGTCAGGACCTGGTTGAGTGGCAGATTCGGGTGGCAGAAGGTACTCCCCTGCCCTTATCTCAAGATGAACTGACTGTTGAAGGACACTCTCTTGAAGTTCGCCTTTATGCAGAAGAACCTGAACGGGAATTTTTGCCAGCAACTGGAACAATCGGCACGTTGAACTGGCCCGTTGCCCAGCCATGGCTGCGAGTAGAAACCGGTGTCAGGGCTGGTGATGAGATTACCACCTGGTATGACCCTATGGTCGCCAAGCTTGTAACCTGGGGTCATGATCGCCAACAGGCTACAGATCGCTTGATCTCAGCTTTGGAAAATACCCATCTGACAGGTTTAACCAGTAATCGTGACTTCCTGCTGCGAACCCTGAAACAGCCAGCTTTTTCTGAAACGCCGGATACTGGCTTTATTCCACGTCACCAATCCCAGCTGCTTTCTATTGATGAAGAAGAGCGTTCTCTGGCTATGGCGGCTGCAACACTGGCTGCAGATTCTTCAGAAGAATCTCAATCGCTTTGGCAACAAACCAGTGGTTGGAGATTGCTTGGTCAGAAACAGTGGTATCAATGTTGGTCTTGTGATGGTGAGCATTCCACCGTAACCGTGAGTTCACAAAGCGATAACTGGGAGTTAAAGGCTAACGGGCATCAGTTAGCTATTGAAAGCATTGAAATTTCAGATCAATGCGTAACTGTAACTTATCAGGGTAAAACCACGTCATTTGCAGTTTACCGAAGCTTTGATAATGCAGTTACTGTTATCGGCCCATCACTGACACTTCCTCTTTCTGAGCCCGATTACTCTGTAACAGAGGCCGATGAACATGATCTCACTGCGCCCATGAATGGCAGAGTGGTTACAGTGATGGTGTCCGATGGCCAGAGTGTTGAAGAAGGGGAAGCGTTAGTTGTTCTGGAAGCCATGAAAATGGAACAGACCATCCGGGCACCTCATAGTGGCATTATCGACCAGATTCTTCATCAAGCTGGCAGCCTTGTTGAAGAAGGCGCGGCTTTGCTGACTTTCTGCGATTCTGAAGAAGAATCACTGGAGCAAACAGCATGAGTGGCGCCGTCACTTTTTCCGCAGGCTCACACTTGCCTGAAAAGGTTACCCTTGTTGAGGTTGGTCCAAGAGATGGCCTGCAAGGGCAAAAGAAAGCTCTTTCCGTAGAACAGAGGGTTGAGCTGATTTCCGGGCTGGCAGACAGTGGCTTGACCCGTATTGAAGCTGGCAGTTTTGTAAACCCTGAACGTATCCCACCTATGCGGGATACCGACCAGGTTCTTAAGCAGCTGCCAGACAGTGACTCTGTAAGATATTGTGTTTTAACCCCCAACATGCGGGGGCTTGAAGATGCTCTTAAGGCCGGTGTTCAAGAAGTTGCTGTATTCACCGGAGCTTCGGAAACATTTACCCAGAAAAACATCCAGTGCTCTATTTCGGAGAGCATGGCGCGTTTCCAGCCTGTTGTTGAGAAGGCTTGTGCGGAAGGCGTTCTCGTAAGGGGCTATCTTTCCTGCACCATGGGTTGCCCTTATGAAGGCGAAATTGCTCTTGAATCAGTGGCATCTCTTACACGAGACCTTCATCAGATGGGCTGCTACGAAGTGTCTCTTGGAGACACGATTGGCGTTGGTAATCCAATCCGGGTTCGTAAACTGATTGAGAAAATTTCCAATCACTTGCCCGTTGAAGCTCTGGCGGCACATTTTCATGATACTTATGGTCAGGCTATGGCAAATCTTTATGCTGCAATGGAGTCTGGCATTACGGTCATCGACAGTGCTATTGCTGGCTTGGGTGGCTGCCCTTATGCCAAAGGTGCATCGGGTAATGTTGCAACGGAAGATGTTTTATTTATGCTGAATGGCCTTGGCATTGAATCAGGTGTTGAAATGGAGAAACTTCTTGATGTAAACAGCCGCATTTGCAACCAGAATAACTTCCCCAACTTCTCTCGTACTGCCCGCGCACTGTTAGCAGCCCGTGAGAAATAAAATCGCTTTTCGGTTTAAGTATTAAAATAAAAAGATCGTCCAGTTTGTTGATAAATAAAACAAAAGAGTCGTATATGTCAGAGCAACCTTTATGGACACCAACGCCTGAGCACATTGAGCAAACGCAAATCTGGCAATTTCTGCAATCAGTTAATCAAAAGTTTGGGTATCAATTTTCAAGCTATGACGATCTGTATGCATGGAGCTGTGAGCAGCGGGAAGAGTTCTGGCCTTATCTGGCTGAGTTTCTGGATCTTCCTATCAATAGCTATGAAGCAGTTGTAGATGAAGTTCAAGGCATGTTTGCGGCCAAATGGTTCCCTGGCACAACTCTTAATTACGCCGAACAGTTATTACGACATAAAGGTTCAGAGGCTGCGATCATCTTTCGTTGTGAGAATGGTCTTCGCCGTGAAATCAGCCGGGATCAGTTAAGAGATACCGTTGGACGAGCAGCTAACGCTCTTCGTAGTGCCGGCATTAAACAAGATGATCGGGTTGCGGGCTTTATGCCTAATATGCCGGAAACCATTATTATGATGCTGGCTGCAACCAGTCTGGGCGCTATCTGGTCTTCGTGTTCCCCGGATTTTGGTAGTCAGGGTGTACTGGACAGATTTGGTCAAATTGAACCCAAGCTTCTGATTGCTGCTAATGGTTATGCCTACAATGGCAAAACCATTGATTGTATGCCTCGCATTGCAGAACTCGTTGATCAGATACCCTCTATTGAAACTGTGGTTGTAGTGCCATTCTTTGAGGAAGAGCTTTCAGGCCTGGAAAATATTCGTGGCGGGCTTTCTTTTGCTGACTTTCTGGATGAAGAACCTACCCTGACATTTGCTCAGGTTCCTTTTGACCACCCGCTCTGCATTCTGTATTCGTCAGGCACAACCGGTGTTCCTAAATGTATTGTTCATGGCCATGGCGGTACACTCCTGCAGCACGGCAAAGAGCTTGTTCTTCATACTGATCTGCGCGCTGGAGAGAAGTTTTTCTACTTCACCACCTGCGGCTGGATGATGTGGAACTGGCTGGTATCTGGCCTTATGACTGGTGCAACTCTTGTTCTGTTTGATGGTTCACCCTTTTACCCTTCTTCAGGTGTGCTCTGGGAAATTGCTGAACAGGAAAATGTTTCTGTATTTGGCACCAGTGCGCGATATATTGGTGCACTGCAGAAATCCGGCTTTGAACCAGCCAAAGAATGTTCTTTACCCAAATTACGCTCTGTTCTCTCTACCGGGTCTCCCCTGCCCCACGAAGGCTTTGAATTTGTTTATAGCGGTATAGGCTCAGATCTGGTGTTGTCTTCTATTTCTGGCGGTACAGATATTGTTTCCTGCTTTGCTTTAGGTAATCCCATAAAGCCTGTGTATCGCGGACAGCTACAGTGTCGCGGCCTTGGCATGGATGTGCGGTTTTATAATGATGCGGGCCAGTCAGTAACCGGCGAACGCGGGGAGTTGGTTTGCCAAAAGAGTTTCCCAAGCCGTCCGGTCATGTTCTGGGGTGATAGAGATGGCAACCGTTATCGAAAGGCTTATTACGCCAGTTACGACAATATCTGGGCTCACGGTGATTATGGTGAGTTGACTCCTCAAAAAGGTGTAATAATCCATGGCCGTTCCGATGCAGTGCTGAATCCCGGCGGTGTGCGTATAGGCACGGCAGAAATCTACCGTCAGGTTGAAAAGGTTGAGGAAGTTCTGGAGTCTCTGGCTGTGGGTCAGAAGGTTGATGGTGATGAGCGTGTGGTCTTGTTTGTACGCCTGAGAGATAACCTGACTCTGGATGAGCAACTTCAGGATCGTATACGGAAAACCATTCGCAAGAATGCTACCCCCCGCCATGTGCCAGCGGTTATTGTTCAGGCTCCAGACCTCCCAAGAACTGTCAGTGGCAAACTCACTGAGCTGGCGGTCAGGGCTCTGATTCATGAAGAAGAAGTGAAAAACACCGATGCATTGGCAAACCCAGACTCATTGGCCTTTTTCAAAAACCTGCCACAACTTCAAGTATAAAAGGCTGGCTTTTTAGTTAGCCCTTATCATAAGTTTGTTGGGTAGATTTTTGATTTGGAAACCATTGCTACGTGATTCCGTGGATTGATGAGCAACACCCGATATTTCCTCCCGTAGAACAGGCTCTTAAAGACCCTGACGGTCTGCTCTGCGCTGGAGGCAATCTTCTTCCTGAAACCCTTGTTTCCGCCTACAGTCAGGGGGTCTTTCCCTGGTACAGTGATGGGCAACCATTGCTGTGGTGGTCTCCCGATCCTCGAATGCTTTTGACTCCGCAAACCCTGCATATTTCCCGGAGTATGCAGCGGTTCATGAAAAAGATGAGTTGGAAGGTCACAGCTGATCAGTGTTTTTCTCAAGTGATTCATGCCTGCTCAATTGCTCCCAGAGAGGATCAGGATGGTACCTGGATTACGGAAGAGATGCAGGAGGCTTATATACGGCTTCATAAGCATGGTTTTGCTCACTCTATAGAAGTTCATAATGAAAGCGGCGAGCTGGTCGGTGGTTTGTATGGTGTCGCTCTGGGACGGGTATTTTTTGGAGAATCCATGTTTTCCAGAACCAGTAATGCTTCGAAAGTTGCGCTGATTAGTCTTATGCAATCTGGAAGCTTTGATCTTGTTGATTGCCAGATGCATACCCCTCATTTGCAAACGATGGGTGCTGAGTGTCGGCCTCGTTCGCTGTTTTTAAAAGCTGTACAAACATTAAGCCAGCAGCCTGCAACGCCTCTTATAGTGGGTAATGGAGATACTCATAATGGCGAATGAACAGCAGATTGGTTTATATGAAACCGGGATTCATCCCTGCAGCTACATTCCCGGGAAAGACGCGGCCACCCAGTTTCTTGATCCCAAGCTAAGAATTGGAGCTGATGTTGCGGAGCAGCTGGCTCAACTGGGCTTTCGGCGCAGTGGTGAGCACACTTACCGCCCAAATTGTCCGGGGTGCAGTGCCTGCATTCCTCTCAGGGTAAGAGTTCAGGGCTTTCAGCCCAGCAGAACCCAAAGAAAAATTCTCAATCGTAATCAGGATATTGAGCTTGTGATTACCAAGCCTGCAGTTACCCTTGAGTACTATCGCTTGTACCGGCGCTATATTAACCAGCGGCATCAGGATGGAGATATGTTTCCTCCTACTGCCAGGCAATATGCTGATTTTTTAGCCGTAGACAGTGGTTACACCGAGTTCTGGGAATTCAGGGAAGCGGGGAAATTACTTGGTGTGGCTGTGACTGATCATTTTCAGGAGGCATTCTCCGCTGTTTACAGTTACTACGTACCCGACCATGCCTATAACAGGAGAAGTCTGGGTGTTTACTTTGTTCTGCGGCAGATAATGGCAGCAAAAGAAGCAGGTTACCCCTATCTCTATCTGGGTTACTTGATTCGGGAGTGTCGTAAAATGCGTTATAAAACAGACTTTCCGCCTCTCGAGCGGTTGGTTGGTCATCAGTGGCAAAACCTTTAAAATCAAGGTTATTTGACGGCATGCTTTGCCTATTTTGCTGATTTCGGGCAGAATGCACGCCAAATTTTACTTGTAGCGCTGAGATAATAAATCTACCAGAGCTGCAATACAGTTTGTTCTAACGAGGTATATGCCGAATGGCAAAAGAAGAATCCATTGAAATGGAAGGTGTTGTAGTAGACACCCTTCCTAACACCATGTTCCGTGTAGAGCTTGAGAATGGCCACATCGTGACCGCTCATATCTCCGGAAAGATGCGCAAAAACTACATCCGTATCCTGACTGGTGACAAGGTACGTGTAGAGCTGACTCCTTACGACCTGAACAAGGCTCGTATCGTTTACCGCGCTCGCTAATAACTGACATAAAAAAACCTGCTGATTGCTCAACAGGTTTTGTCAGTATCAATCTTTCTTTCCTGAAAGATTTGACCGGGTAAAACTCAAACAGAGGTTTACCCGGTTACCTTCCCAACTATTCTGTTTCTGACTCTGATGCTGTCTCTTTAGCTGGCTCGATCTTGAAAGAAAGGTCTCCTGCTTTCACACCGATCTTAACCAATCCACCAGCAATCAGCTTGCCAAACAGAATGTCTTCAGCAAGAGACTTCTTAATCTTGTCCTGAACCAGACGCGCCATTGGGCGTGCGCCCATCAACTTGTCATAGCCCTTCTCAGCCAGCCATTCCCGTGCTGCCTTATTGACTTCAATCTGAACCTTACGCTCATCCAGTTGCGCCTGAAGCTCTGTCAGCTGCTTATCAACAACGCTGGCAATAACTTCTTCGGAGAGCGGATTAAATTGAATCACAGAATCAAGGCGGTTCCGGAACTCAGGAGTAAAGGTCTTCTTGATTGCTTCCGTACCATCTGTTTGATGATCCTGTTCAACAAAGCCAATGGATGCCCGGTTCATCTTCTCAGCACCAGCATTGGTGGTCATGACCAGGATAACGTTACGGAAATCCGCTTTACGGCCATTGTTGTCGGTCAAGGTTCCGTGATCCATTACCTGCAGCAGCAGGTTGAATACATCTGGGTGGCCTTTCTCGATCTCATCAAGCAACAGCACGCAATGAGGGGTCTTGTTAATAGCTTCCGTCAGCAATCCGCCCTGGTCAAAGCCCACATAACCTGGAGGCGCACCAATCAAGCGAGAGACTGTGTGGCGCTCCATATATTCGGACATATCAAAGCGAACCAGCTCAATACCCATAGATTTAGCCAACTGCTTACAAACTTCTGTTTTACCTACACCGGTAGGACCAGCAAATAAGAAGCAACCTACGGGCTTCTCGGTTGGTTTCAGTCCCGCACGAGACAATCGGATATTGGTAGACAGTGCAGTAATGGCTTCGTCCTGGCCGAAAATAGTCATCTTCAGGTTACGAGGCAGTTTCTCAAGCAGATCTTTATCGGAGGCAGAAACAGACTTCGGCGGGATGCGGGCCATCTTCGAAACAATGGCTTCTACTTCTGGCACACCGATGTTGGTCTTACGATCCTCTTTAGTCTGAAGACGTTGGTAAGCTCCAGCTTCATCAATAACATCAATAGCCTTGTCTGGCATGTGGCGGTCATTGATGTAGCGATCCGCAAGCTCAGCAGCAGCTCTCATGGCATCACGGTCGTAAGTGATATCGTGATGTTCTTCAAACTTAGGCTTAAGACCCATCAAGATTTCAAATGTGTCATCTACATTTGGCTCTTGCACGTCTACCTTCTGGAAGCGGCGAGCCAGCGCGCGATCTTTTTCGAAGATGCCACGGAATTCCTGGAACGTTGTTGAACCAATGCAGCGCAATTCGCCAGAGGTCAGCAAAGGTTTTAGAAGGTTTGAGGCATCCATAACACCACCGGAAGCTGCACCAGCACCAATAATGGTATGAATCTCATCAATAAAGAGGATTGCACCCTCTTTACGACGCAACTCAGAAAGAAGTTGCTTAAAACGCTTCTCAAAGTCACCACGATATTTGGTACCAGCCAGCAACGCACCGAGATCTAGGGAATAAACAATACAATCCTGCAGAATCTCAGGAACCTCACCATCGACAATGCGCTTGGCAAGCCCTTCGGCAATAGCTGTCTTACCTACGCCAGCTTCACCAACCAGCAAAGGATTGTTCTTGCGGCGGCGGGTCAGAATCTGGGAAACACGCTCAACTTCCTGATCACGGCCAACAAGAGGGTCAATCTTACCGAGCTTAGCCTGTTCATTCAGGTTGAGGGTGTAAGAGTCTAATGGGCGCGCGCCCTGCCCTTCAGGATCAGCAGATTCTTCCACCAGCTCCTGACCAATGGTTTCAGCGCCCTGATGACCGGGAACCTTGGAAATACCGTGAGCGATGTAGTTCACAACATCTATACGGGCAATTTCCTGCTGCTTGAGGAAATAAACAGCCTGGCTTTCCTGCTCACTGAAGATGGCGACCAGAACATTGGCACCATTTACTTCTTTCTTACCGGAACTTTGAACATGGAAAACCGCCCGCTGAAGCACACGTTGGAACCCCAAAGTTGGCTGGGTTTCACGCTCGTCATCTCCGGCAGGGATATGTGGGGTAGTTGAATCGATGAATTTAGTGAGTTCGTCACGCAGTTGCTGAATATCAGCGCCGCAGGCTTCCAGTACATCAGCGGCTGAAGCATTATCCAGCAGAGCTAATAACAGGTGTTCTACGGTCATGAACTCGTGACGTTTGTCGCGTGCCTCACGGAAAGCACTGTTGAGCGTCTGTTCGAGATCTTTATTAAGCATTTTCGTACCCGATGGAGCCTTAGTCAGTGGCTTTTTGAACTTTGCACATCAGGGGGTGCTGATGTTCCCGCGAGTATCGGTTGACCTGTTCTGCACGCGTTTCTGCAACGTCCCGCGTGTAGACACCACATACAGCCGATCCCTGGGTATGTACTGTCAGCATGACCTGTGTTGCCCGTTCCCTGGACATCCTGAAAAACTGCTCGAGAATCTCGACTACGAAATCCATAGGGGTGTAATCATCATTCATCAGTATAACTTTATATTTCGGTGGCTGTTTCAGCTTTGGCTTAGCCGTTGCAACTGCAACTGCACCGTCTTCGTCATACTCATTTTGATGATCCTTATCTAAGGATAGTCGAATCCGCTCGATGAAACTCATCTTCTCTCTTGTCAGTGTATTGTCACAAAAATCGAGTTTATTAATATTACCAAGGGATAACCTTGACATATGCTTGACACTCGTTGTTACATATCTAAAACTAGTTCTGACCCATGGATATGGGACTCGACAAGAATAATAACACTAAAAAAAAGAAAGCATCAGGAGTACAAGAGGGATATAACGATGCCAACAGGAAAAGTTAAGTGGTTTAATAACGCCAAAGGTTATGGTTTCATCCTCCCAGGTGAAGAAGATAATGGCGAAGATCTCTTCGTTCACTACTCCTCTATCACTATGGATGGCTACAAAACCCTCAAGGCGGGTCAGCAAGTCAGCTATGACATCATCCAGGGGCCTAAAGGTCTTCATGCCGTAAACATCGGCATCCTTCCAGAAGACGGCTCAGAACCAGCACAGGCAACCACCCCCGCCACAGCCCAGCCGGAAGAATTCTCAGAGACATAACTGTATTTTATTTTGGTCGTTTATCTATGGTCCAAAAAACCTGATAAATCACCAAGATCAAATACAAAAAAGGGAGCAGCTCTCACTGCTCCCTTTTTGTTTGGCTCTTAATTCGCTTACATGTGCTTCACGATAGCATCGCCAAACTCAGAGCACTTCAGCAAAGTCGCATCATCCATCAGGCGTTCGAAGTCATAAGTTACGGTCTTCGCTTCGATAGCACCTTCCATACCTTTAATGATCAGGTCGGCAGCTTCAGTCCAGCCCAGGTGGCGCAGCATCATTTCTGCAGAAAGAATCAGAGAACCAGGGTTTACCTTGTCCTGACCGGCATACTTAGGCGCAGTACCGTGAGTCGCTTCAAAGATAGCAACCTTACCACCAATGTTTGCACCAGGAGCAATACCGATACCGCCAACTTCTGCAGCCAGAGCGTCGGAGATGTAGTCGCCATTCAGGTTCAGAGTAGCGATAACAGAGTATTCTGCAGGACGCATCAGAATCTGTTGCAGGAATGCATCAGCAATCACGTCTTTGATAATAATTTCATTACCGGTTTTAGGGTTCTTCAGGGTATGCCATGGACCACCATCCAGAGGCTCGGCGCCAAACTGCTCAGCAGCCAGCTCATAACCCCAGTCCTTAAAGGAACCTTCGGTGAACTTCATAATGTTGCCCTTGTGAACCAGGGTCACGGAAGGCAGGTCATTATCAATGGCGTGCTGAATAGCTTTACGAACAAGACGCTCGGTACCCTGCTTGGAAACTGGTTTGATACCAATACCGCAGCCTTCATCGAAGCGAATCTTGGTTACGCCCATTTCTTCTTTCAGGAAGGTAATCAGCTTTTTGGCTTCAGCGCTGTCGGCCTGCCACTCAATACCAGCGTAAATATCTTCTGAGTTCTCCCGGAAAATCACCATATCGGTTTTTTCAGGGTTGGTGACTGGGCTTGGCACACCTTTGAACCAGCGTACTGGACGGATGCAGGCGTACAGATCAAGCTCCTGACGCAAAGCTACGTTCAGGGAGCGAATGCCACCGCCAACTGGTGTGGTCAGGGGGCCTTTAATGCTAACGCTGTACTCTTTCAGTGCTTCCAGAGTTTCAGCAGGCATCCATTCATCAGGACCATAAACGGTGGTTGCTTTTTCACCGGTATAAACTTCCATCCAGACAATAGAACGATCGCTTCCATAGGCTTTTTCTACGGCGGCGTCTACAACCTTAAGCATCGCAGGTGTTACATCAGCACCGATGCCATCTCCCTCGATGAAAGGTATGACTGGATTATTGGGAACATTCAGTGAGAGGTCATCATTGACAGTGATTTTGTCACCGCTGGCAGGAACCTGGATCTTCTGGTATCCCATTATCAACTCCGTTATTTGGAATGTGTGGTATCGGCTATGTGATGCTTGCCGACATTTAGAGTGTTTTTGTAGTTTTGCTACATTCCAGCTCGACTTTGCTGGTGTGTTAGCGAAGTCAGCCTGACTTTGATATACAAAGATACCGTAATAATCAGTAATAATAAATGCGGTTTGTTGCAAAACTACATTTGGATACACTCCAGAACCTAACCGCATACCGATAGCCTGAACCTCTATCGGCTATCGCGGTTTATTCTTGTGGACGTTCCTATGGCATTGCTTAAAATAGAGCAACTTCTAATACGATATACCCGTTTTTTTGAGATTTTATGACCGATAACTCCCAGATCCGAGTCATCGTCGGCATGTCCGGCGGCGTAGATTCTTCCGTTTCTGCCTTGTTACTGCAGCAGCAGGGCTACCAGGTGGAAGGACTGTTTATGAAAAACTGGGAGGAAGATGACGGCACGGAATACTGTACAGCCCGGGAAGACCTGGCGGACGCCCAGAAAGTATGTGGCAAGCTAGGCATTCATCTACACCAGGCCAACTTTGCCGCAGAGTACTGGGATAATGTCTTTGAGCACTTCCTTGAAGAGTACAAAGCAGGCCGTACCCCTAACCCGGATATCCTCTGCAACCGGGAAATCAAATTCAAAGCCTTCCTTGATTACGCACTGACTCTGGGCGCAGATATGATCGCCACCGGCCACTATGTTCGCCGCGATGACTCTGTCGAAAAAGTTGTTATGCGCAAAGGCCTGGATAACAACAAAGACCAGAGTTACTTCCTCCATGCTGTTGGTGAAGAACAGATTGCCAAAACACTGTTCCCGGTTGGTGAGCTGGAGAAAAGTGAAGTGCGGGCTATTGCCGAAAAGCACGATCTGATCACGTTCAATAAAAAAGACAGTACCGGCATTTGCTTTATTGGCGAACGTCGTTTCCGGGATTTCCTTAAACAATACATCCCAGCACAACCCGGTGTTATTGAAACAGAAGCTGGCGAAGTGATTGGTGAGCACCATGGATTGATGTACCACACCATTGGCCAGCGTCAGGGGCTCGGTATCGGTGGTTTGAAAAATGCCAGTGATGAACCGTGGTATGTTCTGGAGAAGGACCTGGAACGTAATGTTCTTATTGTTGGCCAGGGGAACGACAACCCTCTACTGTTCTCCAAAGCCCTGTCAGCTGATACCATTTACTGGGTCAATGGTGAACCGTCACTGCCCGCCAAGCTGACTGCCAAAGTTCGCTATCGCCAGGAAGATCAACCCTGCCAGCTGCAGCGTGATGCTTCGGGACGCTATCTGGTTGTTTTTGATGACCCCCAGCGTGCTGTAACTCCCGGCCAGTCAGTAGTTTTTTATGATGGTGATATCTGCCTTGGTGGTGGCGTTATTGAGCAACGACACAGTCAACTGCCCCAATAAGCTTTGACTGAAAAATACGTTAAAGACAGTTTCAGGCCGGCTTGATGAGTCGGCCATTTAGCAGACATCAGGATATGTACTCGCTGTGACGCACAATGAATCCGATCGCGTGCTTGCCCTTGCCGGCCTTTTTCAGGCCTGCAGCCTGGTAGAAAAGGTTGCCAGAACTGGTCAGGCGCCGACCGACACTATGGAAACCGCCATTAAAAGTATTTTCGTAACGGACCCAAGAAACGTTCAGGAAGTTTATGGTGATGTTTTCAGCGTACATAATGGTTTAAGACTTGTACGCGGCCTGCTGGAGCGGGATCCGGAAGTTGTACGCTCTGACACTATTCGTTACGCACTGACTCTTATTCATCTGGAACGCAAAGTTCGCAGCAATAGCTCCATGATGAACAGCATCGCAGACGGCATCAATCGTGCCCGAGGTCAGCTGAATCATTTTGACCACCTGCATGAAAACCTTCTGGCCAGTCTGGCCGGAGTTTATCTCGACAATGTCAGCACCTTCAAAACCCGTGTGCAGGTCACCGGCGATCTTCGTAATTTGCAGAATGCCGCCAGCGCCAACAAAATTCGCGCCTGTCTTCTGGCCGGATTGCGCTCTGCCATTCTCTGGAGACAGGTCGGCGGACGCCGCTGGCATCTGGTATTTTCCCGCAAATCCATGCTGGGCGAGGCATCAAACCTGCTCAAAGGGCAGATTTGATCCGGATTTTGTTGTAGGATGCGCGCGCTCGCACCACTTTCAAAAGATAAGTAGCAACTGACAAGGGTCACCCAATGGAACTGTCATCGCTGACTGCGATTTCCCCCGTCGACGGCCGTTACGGCAGCAAGACCAGCGCCCTGAGAGGCATTTTCAGCGAATACGGACTGATCCGTGCCCGGGTTGAAGTTGAGGTTCGCTGGCTCCAGCGTCTTGGCCAACACAACCAAATTCCGGAGCTTCCTGCTTTCAGTGGCGAAGCCAACAGCCTTCTCAATACCATTGTTGAGGCTTTCTCTGCCGAGGATGCTACAGAGATTAAAGCTATTGAACGCACCACTAACCACGATGTAAAAGCGGTTGAGTATTTCCTGAAAGGAAAAATGAAAGAGAATGCTGAACTCAGCAAAGCTTTAGAATTTGTTCACTTTGCCTGTACTTCCGAAGACATCAACAACCTGTCCCACGGCTTGATGCTGAAACAGGGGCGTGAAACAGTTACCGCCACCATGACCAAGGTTATGGAAGCCATTCGTGCCCTGGCCCACGAACATGCAGCCACACCTATGCTGAGCCGCACCCATGGCCAGACAGCTTCGCCTACCACTCTCGGTAAGGAAATGGCAAACGTTGCGTACCGCCTGCAACGCCAGCTGGAACAGCTCCAGCAGGTTCCCCTGCTTGGCAAAATTAACGGTGCAGTTGGCAACTACAATGCTCATCTGGCGACTTATCCAGAGATTGACTGGGAAGCTAACGCCAAGGAATTTATTGAATCCCTTGGGCTGACCTTTAATCCCTACACTATTCAGATTGAGCCTCACGATTACATTGCAGAACTGTTTGATGTGATTCGCCGGTTCAATACTATCCTGATCGATTTCGACCGGGATATCTGGTCTTACATTTCCGTTGGCTATTTCAAGCAGCGTACCATTGCCGGTGAAGTTGGCTCTTCCACGATGCCTCACAAAGTTAACCCCATCGACTTTGAAAACTCTGAAGGCAACTTGGGGCTGGCAAACGCCATTATGGAACATATGGCGGTAAAACTGCCGATCTCCCGCTGGCAGCGGGATCTGACTGATTCCACCGTACTTCGCAATATGGGTGTTGGCATGGCCTACAGCCTCATCGCTTATGAAGCCAGCCTTAAAGGAATCAGCAAGCTGGAAGCTAACGCTGCTCGCCTGGCTGAAGACCTAGACAACGCCTGGGAAGTATTGGCAGAGCCTGTTCAGACAGTGATGCGTCGGTATGGCATTGAAGAACCTTATGAAAAACTGAAAGCATTTACTCGCGGCAAAGTAATTACCCGTGAAGCCATGTTGGAGTTTGTTGATCAGCTGGATATGCCAGAAGAGGCCAAAGAGTCTTTAAAGGCGATGACGCCAGCTTCTTATATTGGCAATGCTGAAGAACAAGCACTAAAGGTCTGAATCGTTTAGTGATTTGTCTGGAAAGGAGAGCCCATGCTCTCCTTTCTTTTATCTGGAATAAAAACAATGACACCTGAAGTAAACTGGCCCCTTGGCGATTTATCTGCTGAAGAATTTTTGCAGAACTACTGGCAAAAGCATCCCCTTCTTATTCGAGATGCGCTTCCCGGATTTGTTTCACCAGTATCCGGCGATGAGCTGGCCGGGCTTGCCTGCGAAGAAGAGATCGAATCCCGCATTGTGATTGGTCAGGGGAAAGACTGGCAATTAAAACAAGGTCCTTTCTCTGAAGACGAGTTCGCCTCACTGCCTCCTTCACACTGGACTTTGCTGGTTCAGGCTGTTGATCATTGGATACCAGAAATCAGAGATTTACTGAATCAGTTTCGTTTTATTCCAGACTGGCGACTGGATGATATTATGATCAGCTATGCCACCCATGGCGGTGGCGTTGGCCCACATTACGATAACTACGATGTTTTTCTTATACAGGGAGCTGGACAGCGCCGCTGGCAGACCGGTCAGCTGTGCGATGAAAGCTCTACCCTGATGGACAACCAGCAGTTAAGACTTCTGGATGAGTTTTCATCTGAAAATGACTGGGTACTTAACCCCGGTGATATGCTTTATCTACCTCCATGTGTTGCCCATCTTGGTGAAGCCGTGGATGATGAATGCATAACTATCTCAGTTGGTTTCCGCGCTCCTTCTCACAGTGAAATTATCAGTGAGTTCAGTGAGTTCTGCTCTAACCTTCTACCCGAAAGTAAACGGTATTCTGATCCTAGGCTGAAAATACAAAATTCATCGGCTGAAATAGCATCGTCAGCCGTTACCAATATCCAAAATCTTTTGCATGAAGTGATTGAGCGGCCTGAACTTATCGCCCAGTGGCTTGGACAGCATATGACCCTTCCGAAATATCAAGAACATCTGGAAGACACTGCGCAGGAAAGTGATCTGGTTCTTACTGCCGGATCACGACTCGCCTGGCACCAGCTCAACGAAAATGAAATTCTGTTTTTTGTAAATGGTGACTCTCGCAGGCTTGCCAGCAAAACCAGGCAGGCCGTGCAATCACTGTGTGATACGCGAACATTGACGGACGAGCTATGTGAAGAACTGGGTGAAGAGATTGTTTTCTGGCTTGAAGATATGCAGGCATTTTTACCTGATGATTAAAGCTGTGTAGTAATCAGCTCCAGGGGGTTCCGTTTCTGTCCCGGCAGGTTTCTGGGAGAAAAGCTGTCGGGATAATTTTCCGCCACCAGTCACGCATGCCGCATGTCCATTCAACGGTCCCATCCGGTTGAATTATGCCCTGCAATTGGAAGTGAGGGTCTTCAACAGAATCCGGGATTTGATCCTTATCAAGGTGGATTAGAATAGTGACTTTATTTGGGTTGCTTCCCGGTTTTAATACAGCCGCCCACAACATTAAATCCGGATTAATTCTGGGAATACTATACGTATCAGGGAACGCGCCATTGCTGTAATAAAATTCCTGAATTTCGCGCTTATGGTGGAGGGCATAGGTTACAACTTCCATCACCTTTGTCTTGGCAACATAACGTTGATAGGCATAACTGGCCACTGCAGCAAGGATAGAGATAATGCCGACAACAATAATCAGCTCGATAAGAGTAAACCCTTTGTTGTTCCTGCTGTCCATGGCGGCACTCCTGTAGCCACATCTCATCCTTGATAAATACCTGTAAATGATAGACCAGACAGTAAAAGCCCCTTGATTCAACAGGTTTTCAGTCAGAAGATAGGCCGACCTGCCCATACAAAGAGAATAAAGATGGCGGAAATCAAAGGAAGTTGTCGATGCGGACAACTCAAGTATCAGATCACAGGTTCACCGGTTTTATCCGGGTTTTGCCACTGTCATGCCTGCCAGAGAAGAGTCAATGCTCCCTGTGCAGCTTTTTCAATGGTTAAAGAATCTGATTTCAGATCATCAGGCAACAGTCTGATCTTCAAGGATAAAGGCGGTTCCGGGGCACCAATGTTGGAACATCGGTGTTCAGATTGTGGGACCGTTGTTTATACAGAGCTTAAAGTGCTGGATGGTATCTATGCAGTAAGTCCAGCAACCCTTGAAGATGCTTCACAGTTTAAACCTGAAATTCATGTCTGGGTCAGCAGTCAGAATAAGCACTTTCAGATCAATGATGATCTGCCCAGAGAGCTTGGCCCGCCGAAGGCCCTGTTTAAATTTGCTGTAAAAGCGAAAGTGTGAAACTCAGAGGTAGGTATTTAATGCTTTGAGTGTGGGGTAGATGATATTTACTTCCACCCCACACTTAAATTAGAAAAGTCAGCGTTTCATACTTGAAGATGCCCCTTTACCTTTGAGTGCTATCTTTCCTTTACTTGAAACGTTCCCGCCATCTGAATACCTTCCAAGCGAGCTTCCAACCTTATCACCTGCTCAGTAAGTTTGCGGTTTTCAGCTTCAGCCTCTACTGATTTGCTGCTTTGTACGGCCAATTCTTCAACCTTCTGCTCAAAAGCTTTGCACTCCTTTTCCTTTTCCTTCAGTTGAACACTATCATTAATTAGCTGCCTTGCAGCCACTTCCGGCTTATCTCCAAGTACGAGCTGAAGCTTGTGTAGCATTTCCTGCGCCTGACGGAGAGTGGTTTCTTTCTGTTGCAGCTCTTTAACCTCTGCAAGAGTGTTGGCATGAGCGCTCTTTTCCGCTACCAGCAGAGACTCAGATTGACTGCGCTCTTTCTCGCTCTTACCTAATTCTGCCGCATTCTTTTCTAGCACCTTGCTGAGTCGCGCCTTTTCCCGGCGCTCTTCATCAATCACCTTCATCCAGTGATCAATAATCTTTGTATGCGCTTCATCCAGTCGACGCTCCTGCTCTACCAGTGCTTTTTCGGAACGCTCAACCTCCTGAGTTATCTTTTCTTCCAAGCTTGCCAGTTGTTCAACCTGGTGCTCAAGGCGCTCGGCGAGGCTTGCACACTTCTGCTCCGCACTCTGCTTCTCCTTAGTAAGGGCTTCAAGTTTTTCTTCAAGATCACCCCTGACCTTGGATTCTTGCTCGAAAGAGGATTTAGCCTCATCCAGCTGCTGACGCCACACTTCAGACTGTGCCGCATAGTGATCACGCTCTTCATCAAGTTGATCCTGTATCTCGCGGACCTGCTCCCCTTGACGAAACTTCTCTTTACCTATTTCCCTTTTCAGAACTCGAATTAAATCAGCAGACAGCTCAACACCATCATCCTCTCCAAGAATTTCCAACTCCTGCCACTCCCGGTAATACGGCAGAACCGTCTGCTTCCCCATTTTTGCCTGAGTAGCCAGCTTTTGAGCTGTGATCTTCTCTCCTTCGCTCTTCATATCATCCAGAACGCTGAATATCAGGGTGCGGCGCTGAGAATCTTGCATAAGTCCGTTAAAACCAATCAATTTAGAACTATAAATACTGGTTTTATAATACCAGTATTTATAGTTTCGTTCATTAGCTAAAAACATCATTTTAGTACCGGTAATATTAATTACCGGCACTAAAATGATATTCACGAAAAAAACCAGAGCCGTCTATAGCACAGCAAAGCATGGAGAGAGCTGGAGAGTGCAAGAACGCCTGAAAAGGCAGAAAAACGAGCTTAATGAGGAAGGGGTAAAACGGAGAAGGGCAAAACTCTTCAAAGCCCATCAGAAAATACAAAGCATCCGGAGTTATAAGACTGCAAACTCCAGACATAAAAAAACGGGCAAGAAGCCCGTTTTTCTCATTCGACAGCGATATTACTTGTAGTAAGCATTTTCGCGATTGGAATGGTCTGTTACATCCTTTACCCCTTTCAGTTCGGGGATACGGGTAACTAGGGTACGCTCAACCCCATCCTTCAGGGTCAGGTCAACACTGGCGCAACCCTGGCAGCCACCACCAAACTGCAGGATGGCATAGCCTTCTTCGTCGATTTCCACCAGCTGAACCTGACCACCGTGGGAAGCCAGGCCTGGGTTTATTTCAGTCTGAAGGTAATAATTAATTTTCTGATCCAGTGGGCTGTCATCAGTAACCTGGGGCATTTTTGCGCTAGGTGCCTTAATCGTCAGCTGCCCACCCATTTTGTCTGCTGCATAGTCAACAGTCGCATCTTCCAGGAAAGGAACACTATCGTTTTCGATAAACGCGTTGAAGTAGGTGAGAGTCATGCAAACATCACCTTCCTTCTCCTCCCCCGGCTTACAGTAGGCCAAGCAGGTTTCTGCATGGGGAGTACCCGGGCTGGAGACAAACATTCGTACACCGATACCGTCAACACCCTGCTTTTCCAGCAGCTCTTTCAAATAGTTCTGGGCGCCTTCAGTAAAATCGATTGCAGGTTCCGGAGTGCTCAAGAGTGGTCTTCCTCTGTTAATTACCCTGCCGATTCTACGCTTATATAAGCGCCGGGAAAAGTCCAACCTTTCTACTCAGGTATAGGGGCAATTCCGTACTTCTCTTAGGTGCCGTATTACAGAGAGCAGCCTCTACGACTTTGGTATCAAGTCCGACTCAAGTCTTACATCCACCCTCACCTAACTGACTTATTCTGAAATTAATCAGAATAAGTGGAGAGTCAGATTATGAAAACAGATTACGGACGCTGCAGTACAGATATCAGCGTTAACGCCTTCCCTCTGAGGAAGTCGAAGCGCGTGACTGATGGTGAAAAGGGTTATGCCTTCTTTAGAACATGCCGTCAGTATAAAAAGCAGGATCAGCCTAAGCACAGGCCATTGAGCCGACAGAACAGCGGTATGTCTTCCTGCTCAACCTCTTCTACCCAGAGCTCTATCGAAGGTGGCCAGAAGGTTATGAAAGAGCGGCGCGATGTAAAGAAAATGTCTTCTGCAGAGCTGACAACCTATACGCGAGCCCGTTTCCGCCTCACAGACACTGAAGTAGCCAGAACCACAGGCAGAAATGTCTGGAGGTAATAACCTCAGAGTTTATGGTTCTTTTCTTTCACAACCAGCAATCTGTTACACTGCGGCCACATAGAAGTGGCCGCTTTCACTTGCACCCTGAATGAATATAAAGCGGACCTATAACGAAAGCAGAACAGAGCAGGACCCGCCCCCGAATGAATCGCGAGCAGCGCCTTACAGATATTACTTCCGCACTGAAGCAAAGAGTCCTTATTCTTGATGGCGCCATGGGCACCATGATTCAGTCCCACAAACTGGAAGAAGCGGACTACCGTGGTGAACGCTTTCAGGACTGGCCATCAGATCTGAAAGGCAATAATGACCTGCTGGTACTTACCCAGCCAGAAATCATTGCCGGCATTCACAAGGCTTACTTTGAAGCAGGCGCTGATATCGTTGAAACCAATACCTTCAACGCTACCCGTATTTCTATGGCTGACTACGGCATGGAAGATCTGGTACCGGAAATTAACCGGGAAGCGGCCCGCCTTGCTGTCAAAGCTGCCAACGAAGTGGCCGACGCTACCGGCGTTCCCCGTTATGTTGCTGGCGTAGTAGGTCCTACCAGCCGTACCGCTTCTATCTCTCCTGATGTGAATGACCCCGGCTTTCGTAATGTCACTTTCGATGAGTTGGCTGAGAACTACAGAGAAGCCACTCTCGCCCTGATTGACGGCGGTGTTGACTTTATTCTGGTTGAAACGATTTTCGATACCCTGAATGCCAAAGCCGCTGTTTATGGTGTTCAGAGTGCTTTCGAAGAACTGGGCTTTGAACTGCCCATTATGATTTCCGGAACTATTACTGATGCTTCAGGACGAACCCTTTCCGGCCAGACCACAGAGGCATTCTACAACTCCCTGAATCATGCCAAACCTTTAAGCTTCGGCTTGAACTGTGCTTTAGGTGCCGATGAGCTGCGCCCTTATGTGGAAGAACTATCTCGCATCTCCACCAGCTTTGTTACCGCCCACCCTAACGCGGGTCTTCCCAATGAATTTGGTGAGTATGACGAGACGCCAGAACAGATGGCCGAAGTTGTTGGTGAGTTTGCCCGATCCGGATTGGTCAATATCATTGGTGGTTGCTGCGGAACTTCTCCAGACCATATCCGCGCTATCGCAAAAGCCATAGAGGGCCTGACGCCACGTAAACCTGCAGAACCTGAGACTGCCTGCCGGTTAAGTGGCCTTGAACCTTTCACTATTGCCGCAGATTCCCTGTTCGTGAATGTCGGCGAACGCTGCAACGTCACAGGTTCTGCCCGCTTTAAACGCCTGATCAAAGAAGATGATTACGATACCGCCCTCGATGTCGCTAGAGAACAGGTTGAAAACGGTGCGCAGGTTATCGATATCAATATGGATGAAGGCATGCTGGACGCAATGTCCGCCATGCCTCGGTTCCTTAACCTGATTGCCTCGGAGCCGGATATTTCCCGTGTTCCGGTAATGATCGACTCTTCCAAGTGGGATGTCATCGAAGCCGGCCTGAAATGCATTCAGGGCAAGGGCATTGTTAACTCCATCAGCCTGAAAGAAGGTGAAGACGCTTTCCGTCATCAGGCTCATCTGTGTCATCGCTATGGTGCCGCAGTTGTGGTGATGGCCTTTGATGAAACCGGCCAGGCCGACACCTTTGAGCGCAAGATTGAAATCTGTAAGCGCTCTTATGACATCCTTGTTGATGAGATTGGTTTCCTGCCACAGGATATTATTTTCGACCCCAATATCTTTGCCATCGCTACTGGTATTGAAGAACACAACAACTATGCGGTGGACTTTATTGAGGCCTGCGCATGGATTAAGGAAAACCTGCCCCATGCCATGATTTCCGGTGGTGTCAGTAACGTTTCCTTCTCCTTCCGCGGTAATAACCCGGTGCGGGAAGCGATTCACGCTGTATTCCTGTACCACGCCATTAAAGCTGGCCTGTCCATGGGCATTGTGAATGCCGGGCAGTTAGCGATTTATGAAGATATTCCCACAGAACTACGTGATGCTGTAGAAGATGTAGTTCTGAACAGAAACCCGGATGCCACTGAAAACCTGCTGGCCATTGCTGAAAAGTACCGTGGAGATGGTCAGGCACAGGATCAGAAAGAAGATCAGGCCTGGCGGGAACTCCCTGTTGCCAAGCGTATTGAACATGCGTTGGTTAAAGGCATCACCAACTTTATTGTCGAAGATACCGAAGAAGCCCGGCTTGGGTCTGAGCGCCCCATCGATGTCATTGAAGGCCCATTGATGGATGGTATGAACGTGGTTGGTGACCTGTTCGGTGCCGGCAAGATGTTCCTGCCCCAGGTAGTAAAAAGCGCCCGGGTTATGAAGCAGGCAGTTGCCCATCTTGTTCCTTTTATAGAAGCAGCAAAACAGGGAAAGGTTCAGGCCAAGGGCAAGATCCTTATGGCCACAGTGAAAGGTGATGTTCACGATATCGGCAAGAATATTGTTGGCGTGGTGCTGCAATGTAACAACTACGAAGTGATTGATCTTGGTGTGATGGTGCCTGCCGAGAAAATCCTGCAAACGGCCAGTGAAGAGAAAGTTGATATTATCGGACTCTCCGGTCTGATTACTCCATCACTGGACGAAATGGTTCATGTTGCCCGTGAGATGCAGCGACAGGATTTCCATATCCCACTGATGATTGGTGGCGCAACAACTTCCAAGGCTCATACTGCAGTAAAAATTGAGCAACAGTACCAGAATGATCAGGTTGTTTATGTCACTGATGCTTCACGAAGTGTCAGTGTTGCCACCACTTTGATCAGTGAAGAACTGAAACCAGCCTTTGTTGCCGACGTTCAGGCCGAATATCAAAAGGTTCGTGATCGCCACAAGAACCGTCGCCCCAATGCCCAACGGGTGAAGTTTACTGAACTGGATCAGATGGTTGCGCCTATTAACTGGGAAGGTTATCAACCACCAAAACCTGCATTTACCGGTAAGAAAGTTTTCCATGAGATTAACCTCGCCGATCTTCGGGACTTTATTGACTGGACGCCGTTCTTTATTTCCTGGGATCTGCACGGTAAATACCCCAAGATCCTGGACGACAAAGTGGTTGGTGAAGAAGCAAGAAAACTGTTTGATGATGCCCAGAATATGCTGGATCGGTTTATCGAAAAGAATGAGATTACCGCCAAAGCCGTAATTGGTTTCTGGCCAGCATCTCAGGTGAATCGGGATGATATTTGCCTGATGGATGGTGATAGCGAAGTTAACCTCCACCACCTGCGCCAACAAACCAAGAAAGTTGATGGCAAACCTAACTTCTGCCTTGCTGATTACATTGCTCCGAACGATTCAGGAATTGAAGATTATATTGGCGGCTTTGTTGTCACGGCGGGGTTGGGAGCAGACGAACTGGCGAAAAGCTTTGAAGACGCTCACGATGATTATCAAAGCATTATGGTAAAAGCTTTAGCTGATCGCCTGGCGGAAGCTCTTGCTGAATATATGCACCATAAAGTCCGGACAGAACTCTGGGGGTACGACTCTCAGGAGCAGCTGACCAACGAAGAATTGATCAAAGAGCGCTACAGAGGTATCCGCCCTGCTCCCGGCTACCCAGCCTGCCCAGATCACACTGAGAAGGAACAACTGTTTCGTCTTCTTGATGCTGAAAAGGAAATTGGTGTATCCCTGACAGAACACTATGCCATGTTGCCTACCGCAGCTGTCAGTGGCTGGTATTTCTCTCACCCTGAATCACGGTACTTCTCCGTTGGTAAAATCCAAAAAGATCAGGTAGAAAGTTATGCCGAACGAAAAGGCTGGAGCGTTGACAAGGCAGAGCGTTGGCTGATGCCGGTTCTGGATTATAATCCAGAGTAATCGTTCATTCTTTGCAGATATGCCAACAGTTTCCGGCTGTTGGCATTAAGGTTTTTGATTTAAGGTGCGTCCTTCACGAGTGACTGTTTCGCAATCCACAGATGGAGATGCCCCTCTCAACCGTCTGCGTACAATTCTGCTGCTGAGTTTTCCTATTATTGGCGGCATGCTTTCTCAGAGCCTGTTGAATCTTGTTGATACTGCCATGGTGGGTCATTTAGGCAGTGACGCTCTGGCTGCTATTGGTACTGCCAATTATGCCATCTTTGTCTGTTTTGCCCTGATCAGCGGTTTATCTGTAGCTGTTCAGTCGCGGGTTGCCAGACTACATGGTCAAGGCCGACTGTCTCGACTGTTGGAACCCCTGGAAAGCGGTGTTCGCATCACCCTGTTGGGTGGAATTCCTCTTACCGCCCTGTTGTTTTTCTGCGCCCCGCTGATTATTGGAAGTTTCCGACTTGATAGTGTGATTGCCATACAGGCTGAAAGCTATTTTAAGATACGCATACTCAGCCTTCCTGCCGGCATGTTGATGCTGTGCTTCCGAGGTTTCTGGAATGGCTGCCACACTCCCTGGTCTTATCTGAAAATTCTGGTGGTAACCCATATTGTTAATGCCAGCCTTAGCTTTATTCTTATCTTTGGCAAATTGGGGCTGCCAGCATTAGAGTTATCAGGTGCTGCTATTGGTACTTTATTTGCCATGTATTGCGGAGCGCTAATTAATTCCTTTGTCGCTCTGCGGTATGCACGCAAACAGAAACTGCCCTCACCGAAATCCAGACCAGAAAAAACCATACAGTTTTACCAGCAGGCCTGGCCCGACTCTGCTCAGCAAACACTGTTCGCCTTGGGAATGGCGGTATTCTTCTGGCTTATTGCCAGTCTGGGATCGAATGCCATGGCCGTCAGCCATGTTCTGGTAAATATTTCCCTGTTACTGATACTGCCAGGGATTGGGATTGGGATGGCTTCGACAACTCTTATTAATCATGCCATTGGCGCCGGAAACCTCCACCGGGCATGGCGCTGGGGCATGGATGTTTCTTTCGCAGCCCTTGCTGTGATGACATTACTGAGTCTGCCTTTACTGCTGGCACCTGAACAAGTTCTTAAAATATTTTTAGCTGGTAATCTGCCTCTGGTAGAAACGGGAGTCATTCCTCTGCAATTACTGGCTATCAGCATTATTGCCGACTCGGCTTCCCTGGTACTGACTCAATCATTGCTGGGTACAGGGAGTAACCGGGCAGTTATGAAAATCCGCTTTTCCACCCTCTGGCTAATCAACCTTCCATTAACGGCTTTGGCTATCAACCTTAATCTTGGATTGTCTACGGTATGGGCCATTCAGATTATTCCCAGATTGTTAGCTTCGCTGTGCTGCCTCTATACCTGGCATCAATGCACCTGGTGTAAATCAACACGGCCTGTATAAACAGCCTTGTCAGCTTGACTGTTGGCATTGTCAGAAACTTTTCCCAGAACCGATGTTCATTTGTGTATTCAGATATTATCGAGCTGGGGAGATTTTCAACCGTGTTTACCTATACCGATTATGCACCTTTCCGAGTGCCGCCAATTGTTGACGACAACACTGGGCTCGACGCCGCTACAGAACACCGTAAAGATGCCAAGCAGCTCTCAAAAGACAAGAAAACAAACGACAAAAAGCAGCAAGCGGATAATCAAAAGAAAGAAGCTCATGCCCAGAGGTTTGATGGTCGCCGGAATATTCCCGAGGAATCACAGCCGACAGAAGCTCGGCCCATTTCATCCATGGGTATTACACCTGCCGAGATTAAAACACTCTACTGCAGGATGACAGAGGAAGAAGTGTCCTGCCCCGGTGGAATTATACAGAAGCAGGTTTTTGGCAATCAGGCACCACTGACCGAACAAGAACAATACAGTGTTAAAGCAAAACAGTGGGAGGATATCCACTGCATTGAACATTTTGCTGGATTTGGCCTCAGGTTGGTTGACCTTGGGAACATAGAGCCCCGAGCTATCAAAGATCTGAAAACTGCCCACAATTGCCGCGACATTCATGGCTGCATCGGTAAAGGGAAATACGATGGTTACCAGTCTGATCAGGAATTCCTGGTGCACTGGGCTATTGCCCACAATCAACCTCATGTACTGAAGCACCTGCTCAGCATTGATAAAAGCCTGGCGAACGCATGGGCTTACGATTGCAATATGGATGAGAGCGGTCTAGTACAAAGCGCTCTTATGCGTGCAACCAAAATGAATAATTTTGATTGCGTAACCCTGCTGATAAATGCTGGCGTAGATATTGATGCGAAGTGCCATTATGAGAAACATGGAAATATTATCAGCCAGTCAAGCCTTCATCTTGCCAGTACCCCCGAAATGGTTGAAATGCTCTGTGAGGGTGGTGCGAATATCAATATCACAGATGGAGTCGATGGCGGAGGAACAATCCTTCACTCGATGGCTGGTGATCATTCCCGCGGGGCAGAGGCTGGGACATCAGTTGTCGACTGGGGCTGGCTAAACGGAGCATGGTTGCCCGCATTAAGACGCAGCGGAGATTTAACAATAACGACCCCTAATGGTGACACCCCTCTGCATATTGCGGCTTATCAAGGTAAGCCTGAAATGGTATTGGGCATGCTTTACCCCGCATCCAGAAAAAAGCCTGATGAGGTCACCGAAGATCAGCTTGCTACTCCGGGCGAGTTCGCTGAAGGGTTAACCCACATGACTAACCTGAACGGCGACACACCTGCTCATATGGCTGCATATAACGGGAACCTGGAAGCGCTGAAACTCATATACTCCGCAGGGGGAGACTTAACCAAACGCAACAAGGCAGGCTATACCCCTCTGCAGGTAGCTATATGCAAACTTATTAATTATCCAATCCGGGTGCCTGGCCAGAAAGAATCCATTGAGTGGTTGATGAAACAGTATTTTGATACAACGAAATCACCAGTGGCATTGATGGATCAGGTGTATGAGGTACTCTCTGACTATTCCACAATTCCTGAAGGCTATGAAGAGCTGACTCTGGATGAGTTAGGCATTGATGAATGCTTTACAGAACTTGCCGAGATCATTAACGATATTATTGGCAGAAAAGGTGACCTTACAGGTATCGAATTCAGGAAAAAAGGCCTGCTTCCATTTTGGGCAATCAGCACACATATAAAACAGGCTCTCTATGATACCTGCTCCTTATCAGATGTTTTTGACAGAGACAGGCAAATCCAGAAAATTGGCAAGCTTTTGAAAGATATTGCCTATTACGGTACCCAGCCGGGAATTGAGCGAATAAAGAGTGGGGAGTTTGACATGTCATTACCGTTACCCGTGGCTCTGACAGTCAGTCTGTTTCAGCTTCCAGGTATGGAGCGTGTTATACCACCAACCGCGGAACTACTGAAAGGCTCCAGACGGCCACATATCATTGATATAGTGAATGTTCCGGATACCGGCCTGCTCGGTTCTCTCTTATGCCCGGAAGATCCTAAATCCCCCCATGAACATCTGGTCAAAAACCTGAAAACTTATCCTTCTGCCACTCTATGCAAATGGGCAAACCATTACCAGAGCGTGCAGTCACACAAAGCGGCTCAGGCTCAGCAACAAACCGTTTAAATCTTATCTATTCGATGAGAGCGCGTCTATTGGCGCGCTCTATTCCTTCCACTACTGCTTTCCAATAATAAATCTTCTGTTTAATCCGGCAAGCACAGACATAACTTTGATTGTCAGATTCACTGCTTCAGCTGTCAGAAACTTTTCTTTAACCCAGTACTCATTTGTGTGTCTGGAATATTTTATTGTTTAAAGGTGAACAACAATGCTGACGTATACTGACTACACTCCCTTTCGCGCTCCTGCGGTTGTCATTGAATCAGAGGAACAAGAACCGGTGGAACACCGGCAGGATGTTAAAACCGCTACAAGAGAGAAATCCCAAAAAGAAAAAGCTGACAGGAACCAGAAACTTGCATTCCAGCAAAGACGAGCATGCCGTCAGAATCAGTTCAATAAAAAACGCGATCTTGCGGATGTTCCAACGGAACCAGCCTCAAAATTCAAGCCTCTCCAAGTCACATCGTCAGATATTAAAGATATCTATTTAGTGTGCCCTTTAAGCTATAAAGAACCTCCAACAAGCTGTTGCATTGAACAGGTTTTCGAAAACTCCCATAGACGGGATTCGCAGAAAAACAGTGATACCTACTATGCTGCCGCTGCTTTCTTTTCCAAGGCTGGCCTAAGAGCTGAGGATCTTGAAAAGCCAGGTCTTGAAGATGTGTCGGTAGTGAAGGCTCAAGAAGATCTTATTGCTGCACACAATGCCTGTGATGTTACCGGTTGTATTTGCAAGGGAGAATTCAGCGGTTTCCAGTCTGCGCAAGAGTTTCTGGTACATTGGGCAATCGCCCATAATCAAGTGAAAGTACTGCAACACCTGCTCGCCCATAATAAAGAGCTTGCCAATACATGGTCTTATGACCACAACATGGATGAGAATGGCCAGGTTGAGAACGCTCTTATGAAAGCGGCAAGGCTAAATAACATTGAGTGTGTAAAAGTACTTTTAAAGTCTGGTGCAGAGGTTAACTGCAAGACTAACTATATCCGTTATGGAAACCCCTGCGCTGATCATTGCCTCCATTTTGCCCAGTCACCGGCCATTGTTGAACTACTTTGCCAGGCTGGCGCTGATCCCCATACACCAGATAAAAGTGGAAGAACATGCGTTCACCGTATGGCTGGGGACAAACACAAGAGTACGTTCGCAACTAACAGCTATCTGGGTTATATGAATGGTGCCTGGCTGCCAGCCCTGACAGACCATGGTTTGACATCCGCAACACCCAAAAGTCAGAACACTCCTCTTCACCTGGCAGCCGAGAATGGCCGCACCGGTATGATCCTAACCATACTGTATCCGAATTGCCGGAACCTAGTAGGGAAATCTATCGAAGATGTCGAAAAATCTGAGCTGCCTCTTACTGAAAACATTCAAAGTGAACTCACCAACATAGAGAATAGCGCAGGGAACACACCTGCCCATTCAGCGGCAATCTCGGCAAATTATGATTCACTGAAACTCATCATTGCGGCTGGCGGCGATATTCAGAAGAGAAATAAAGACGGTTATACACCCCTACAAGCGGCAATCTTTGAACTCATGGGTGCAGTTAACCTCTGCTATCCCTGGGAGAAAATCATAAAATTGCTTATGTCTCTCTATCCTGAAGACGTATTGAGAAAAGAAGTGTATGAACTCTTCACTGACCCACAGTTCTGCGAACTTATTCAGTTTGAAGGTGGGGTTATACCCGCTCGCCATAACACGTTTGTCGATATACTATGCAACGCGCTTCAAATTAAAGACCAGCACTTAAAAGATAAGGAATATCTTGAGCTCTGGTCAATGATTGAAATAACCAAAGAGCTCCAAAAATCCCGGACAGGAATAAAGTGCATGTCCTCCATGGAAGATAAAGTTGAGCAGGAGAAAAAACTCACCCGATTTATAGATGGAGCAAGCTTCCTGACCTCAGATGCTGGTGTACAAGCACTCAAGGAAGGAGTGTTTGATACAAGCTACCCCTTACCTGTTGCATTGGTTCTCAGTGCATTCCAAGTTCCAGGGCTCAGGCACAAAGTTCCACCGGTGGGTAAAATTCTGTCAGGAGATCCGATGCTACATGTTTCTGATATTTATGGTTTGCGTCAGAGCTACAACCCTCTTGAAGTTGTTTGCCCGAAGCCGGCCGATGCATTTACCGGCGAATTAAAGCGCGAATACACAAGTGAAACGATCTGCAAATGGGCCAAGCACTATGTAGCACTGCATAATCTGCGTCTGCAAAGCCTGCGAAATAAGAGCTAGCCTGCAAATAAACCGGCCACACCAACAAGCAGAACCATTCCCGGAGCAATATACCGGAACAGGCTCATCCAGTAGAGGGTACTTCCTTTACTGGTTAAGCCTAACTGCTTCATAACCACCGTATGGGGTAAAACCCAGCCGACAAAAACCAACACCAGGAATCCTGTGGCTGGCAGCAAAATATTGGTTGCCAGACCAGTCCAAAGATCAAACACCCCCTGCCCTCCCAGAGATATATCTTTCAGAAGGTTGAAGGATAGAGCCGGAATCATTCCGAGAGTCCAGACTACACCGCCAACTATCCACGAGGCCTTTGCCCTGGATGTTGAGAGAAAGCGAGCCACGGAAGCAACCAATGGTTCCGCAAGATTAATTGAGGACGTCCAGGTCGCGATAATGAACAGGGTAAAAAAGATCGGCAGGACATATCCTCCCATTGGCATCGCGTCCAGTGCCCTTGGCAAGGTAACAAACATCAATCCGGGACCACTGGAAGGATCAAGGCCGTCACTAAAAACAACAGAAAAGGTCGCCACACCAGTGAGTATCGATACCAGCAGATCCAAAACAATGACTATGGAAACCGCCCCCAGAATAGACTGACCTTTCGGCATATAAGCGCCATAAGCCATTAGACAGCAAGCCCCAACAGCCAGAGTAAAGAAAGCATGACCCATAGCCTCTACCAGAACTTGAGGAGTTATATTCTCCCAGGAAGGTGAAAACAGATAATCCAGCGCTTGTCCAAAGCCGGATAATCCGGCTGCATAAATGACCAGAAAAATCAGTAATACGTACAACAGAGGCATAAGCAAGTAATTCAATCGCTCTAGCCCACGAGCTACCGGTCGGCCATTCACAGTCAGAGTCATAACCAGAAAACAGGTGTTAAAAACTATTAACAACACCGGATTACTTAAGAAACTATCAAAGAACTGTCCTAACCCTTGGCTATTAAGCCCAGATAATTCTCCCTGAATAGATTTGATAAGGTAATACCCACCCCAGCCGGAAACAACGGAATAAAATGAAAGCACCATAAGAGCGGCCAGCATGCCAATAATGGCCACAACAGACCAGCGCCGAGAACGACCATGAGCTACGGCCAGTTGCCTGAGGCTGGTTGCCGGTGTTGCCCGACCCGCCCGCCCTATCAGGATTTCTGCGGCCATAGCGGGGACACCAAGAAGAAAGACAAATAGCAGATAAAACAACAGGAAAACACTGCCACCGTTTTCGCCGGCCATATAAGGGAAGCGCCAGATATTGCCCAGACCAACAGCCGCCCCGGCTACGGCAAGGATAAAGCCAAGGCGAGTTACCATCTGTTGATTGGCCGACATACACTTCCCCCAAAATGTTTCCTGTCAGATTAGACATCATAGGAAAATTTACCTGCTCCATATTTCATCAGGCATAAAAAAAGCGCCACTAAGGCGCTTTTCAACTGGAAGAAAAACTCATGCGAGACGATTAATACCGTCCAGTGCGGCCACACGATAAGCCTCGGCCATGGTGGGATAGTTAAACGTAGTATTCAGGAAATAGTTCAGGGTATTTTTCTCACCAGGCTGTTCCATAATGGCCTGGCCGATATGAACGATCTCAGAAGACTGGTCACCAAAACAGTGAATTCCAAGAATCTCCAGAGTTTCCCGGTGGAACAGGATCTTCAACATGCCCGCAGTTTCACCGGTAATCTGAGCTCTTGCCAAGCGGGAGAAAAACGCCTTACCCACTTCATAAGGCACAGATTCAGCGGTGAGCTCTTCCTCGGTCTTACCCAATGAGCTGATTTCTGGAATTGTATAAATGCCGGTGGGCACAGAACTCAACTGGTTAACCGGGCTGTCATTACGGATATTGGTCACCGCGAAGCGTCCCTGATCGTAAGAAGCACTGGCCAGACTTGGCCACCCGATAACATCACCAGCCGCATAAACATTATCAACGGAAGTCTGGTACATCTCATTAACCTTCAGTTGGCCGCGGCCATCAGCTTCAAGACCAATGTTTTCCAGACCAAGACCTGCGGTATTACCGGTACGGCCATTCGCCCACAACAGTGCGTTTGCCTTGATAACCTTGCCGGATTTCAGATGCAGGATGACACCGTCATCTGTGCCCTCGATACGCTGATATTCTTCGTTGTTACGAATAATCACGTTGTTGTTGCGCAGGTGATAGCTGAGTGCATCGGACACTTCTTTATCTAGGAACGACAGCAGACGATCACGGGTATCAACCAGATCAACCAACACCCCAAGACTGGAGAAAATGGATGCATATTCGCTACCGATAACTCCAGCGCCGTAAATAATGATCCGGCGGGGGGTATGGGTCAGTTCGAGGATAGTGTCACTGTCATAGATACGAGGGTGGCTGAAGTCCACATCTGCCGGACGATAAGGTCGGGAGCCTGTGGCAATCAGAATCTGGCGCGCGGCAATTCGCTCAACATTGCCATTGTGCTCAACAATCTCAATAGTGTTTTCGTCAACAAAGCTACCGGTGCCGAAATACATAGAGATACGGTTACGGGAATAATATTGAGTCCGCGAACGTACCTGCTGGTTGATAACGTCGTAAGCGTTTTTCAACACATTCGGGAAGCTGAACCAGCGCGGCTCACCAATTTCCCGGAACATGGGATTATTATTAAAGGTATAAATCTGCTTAACAGAGTGACGCAGCGCTTTCGAAGGAATGGTTCCAAGATGGGTGCAGTTACCACCCACCACTCGCTTCTGCTCAACAACCGCCACGCGCTTGCCAAGCTTTACCGCATTCATGGCAGCCCCTTCCCCCGCGGGCCCACTGCCAAGAATAATCAGGTCATAGTTTGTTATTCCCATGAAAACTCCCTTTAAACCGGGATCGCCGGCTTATATTTTTATTGTCATCCTGTGGTACAGCAGACGACGTTATTACATAGCTCGAGTATTTTTCTCGGGTTGTGGTGATGCTGCATCGTAAAACAGATCTTCCGGCGCTTCAGCCAAAGCATCTTTATCATCACCACCGCCGCAAATCGGGCAGCTCTCTTTCAAACCAAGATTGCCAAGGCCACCACATGAACCTTTGATAGGTTTGTTGGCGAAAATAACCCCTACTGCCATGCCGGCAATAATGAGCAGCAACAAACCGAATGTCATAATCATAACTGTCATAATAAAAACCTGATCTACTTATTTATCAAGGACATAGCTGTCAAAGTTACCAGTGGAACGAGAAGTAAAGCCCTTGTCCGTATGATAGATAAAATAGGCATCAATACCTTTTTCCTGAGCCAGCTCAATACCGGCCTTCTCACCCAGGATCATAAACATAGTGGCATAAGCATCAGCCAGACCGGTATCGTCATTCACCACAGCTACAGAGGCCAAACGATGTTTTTCAGGATACCCCGTCCGAGCATCCATCAGATGGGAGAAGTGCACACCATCCACTTCGTAATAATTCAGGTAATCACCTGACGTTGCAATCCCCTTATTGTCCAGAGACACAACTGTACGAATCTGGTTGTCGAGCACGGGTTCCCGAACAGCAATTTTCCATGGCTGGCCATCGGGCTTTTTACCCCGCAGGCGAACTTCACCACCGACCTCCACCATATAACTGGTTATGCCAAAACCTTCGAGAGCATGGGCAACCTGATCAACTCCATAGCCTTTCGCGATAGAAGAAAGATCTACAAAAACAGGTGTTGATTTGGTTATTGTACGGCTTTTGCTATTGAGAATCAGCGATTTATAACCCGTTTCTGACAGGGCACGATCAATGGCAGCTTTGTCCGGAACGGATGAAACACGCCCTTTTTCAAGCCATTTGGCAAAAGCAGGCTCAGACTTACCATCAATCTGTTCTGGAAGTTCACCAGAAAAACTCTTACCGCTGCCAAAACCCCACAGGTTTACCAGTGCGCCAACGGTGACATCATAAGCACCACCAGAAATCTCCGAGATATGGACCGCCTGCTCTACCAGCCGGAAAAGAGCCGGACTGGCATTAAATGCTTCGCCAACAGGAGCTTTGTTCAGGCGCATCAGTTCTGAATCAGGGATATAGGTGGACATGCCCTGATTCACTTGCTCGAGAGAAGTTTCTATTTGGGAAAGAATTACATCGTTTTTATCTTTGGAGGAAACATACTTTACCGACCAGGTTGTACCCATCGTTCGGCCAGCGTTTTCGAAAACTCGCTCCTGGCTTGAACGAAAAATAAAAATGGCTACAACAAGACAGAGGCTTACTCCCGCAAGCAGAAAAAAACGTTTAGACACTGGTTATCCAACATACTGCGATCAAAATTCCAGCGCAGATTGTACAACCTTGTGGGGGGAACGCATAACATTTGCAAATGGAACTGCAAGCAGGGAGGTGAAGGCTACCACTTTGAAGAAGCAGCCTTCATAATCATTAACTGCCGTGTTTCTCTTCAAGAGCCTTATACAGGTTGCTCAATGGCTGGAAGGGCTCAGATTTGGCAAGATCCATATCTTTATAAGCCGCATTAGACAGAGCCTGCTTAACCCACTTCACAGCTTCAGCATTAACGGTAACATCATAGGCAATAACTTTGTCTACCAGCTTTTCGGAAAAAGCATCCACCAGTTTTTTTTCATTGGTAAACAGGTACTTCACCTCATCACTGAACCGGTCTTCATCCCCTTGATATTCAAGATAAAGCTGGTCTAAAAGATCCATTGCCAGCTGATTGTAGGGGGATAGTCTCAGTGCATTTTCGCTGGCTGTTTCAAGCAACGGTCCCAACTGATCGTTAATCTTATCAGATGCGCCCAACTGATCCAGAACGTCTTTTACCTGAGCCGCATCGAGTCTGTTATCCCATATATAAGTACCAAAAGTCTGGGCAATCATCTCATCCGTCATCGTTTCGCTTTCAGATAACGCAAGCACAAAGTCAATCAGGACAGATGGGTTAAATTTCTCCAGAACATAATCATCCACCTCCGGTTCATAGGGAGCCAGGCGGTCGGAACCAGAACCTTCTGCTTTAACCCCAAATCCAACCTGTTGGTCAGCATGAGGTTCATCATGATTCACCTTATAGTGTACGGAGCCAGGGCTAAGCATGTCTTTAGGAAGATCATCCACATCTGATGGGCTGACATTGACATAGGATGAATCGAGGGAGGAATCCTGTGAAACCTGTCTGCTGGTAAGAGGCTCATTTCTGCGAGACTCATACGCCAAATCATTTTCGTCACCTTTTTGAGGGGTGTATCTAACAGGCTCTTCTCCCGATGGAGCCACTTTAAATCCTACAAAGAACGCTTTCACGGTCTCAATAATGGTTTGTTTGACTCCCCACTCATTGACTTTGCGGCTCGCAAAGGCCTGCCTTGCTGCTTCTAGACTCATGATAATCCTCCCTGATTACCCTTTTAGCTTAATAGCCTGAAAACGGTCGTCCATAAAAAAGGGTCGGCAAAGCCGACCCTTTCTGAATACCTGTTTACTAAAGCGAATTAGCCGCCAAAGTCATCAAGCAGGATATTCTCTTTTTCTACGCCCAGATCTTCCAGCATCTTGATAACTGCCGCGTTCATCATGGG
Organism: Parendozoicomonas sp. 2304DJ65-17; assembly: GCF_058148445.1. Lineage (NCBI taxonomy): Bacteria > Pseudomonadati > Pseudomonadota > Gammaproteobacteria > Oceanospirillales > Endozoicomonadaceae > Parendozoicomonas > Parendozoicomonas sp. 2304DJ65-17. Next base: position 154,950 of record NZ_JBYVJV010000003.1, on the reverse strand, counting down.
TGGTCCACACATGTAGAACTCGCAGTCTTCAGGAGCGGCGTGATCCTTGAGGTAGTTCTCCAGAAGAACATTATGGATAAAGCCGGTCTTGCCTTCCCAGTTATCTTCAGGCTGTGGATCAGACAGAGCCAGATGCCATTCGAAGTTCGGGTTCTCTTCAGCCAACTTGTCGTATTCTTCGGAATAGAAGGCTTCACGCAGGGAGCGCGCGCCATACCAGAAGGAAATCTTACGCTTGGAGCTCAAACGCTTAAGCTGGTCGAAGATGTGGGAACGCATAGGAGCCATACCAGCACCACCACCGACAAAGACCATCTCAGCATCAGTATCTTTAGCAAAGAACTCACCAAAAGGACCGTAAACGCCAATCTTGTCGCCAGGCTTAAGGCTGAATACAAATGATGACATCTGACCAGGAGGTACATCCATACCCGGAGGTGGAGAAGCAATCCGGATGTTGAACTTCAGGATGCCTTTCTCTTCTGGGTAGTTAGCCATGGAGTAAGCACGGATAACCGGCTCAGTCACCTTGGACTTGTACTGCCACAGATTAAACTTGTCCCAGTCGCCACGGTACTCTTCGTCAATATCGAAGTCTTTGTAATCGACTTCGTGAACCGGAGTTTCCAGCTGAACGTAACCACCGGCACGGAAGTTAACATCTTCGCCTTCTGGCAGTTTCAGAACCAGTTCCTTGATGAAAGTGGCAACGTTGTTGTTAGAAACAACTTCACATTCCCACTTCTTCACGCCAAACAGTTCTTCTTCAACTTCTACCTGCATGTCCTGTTTAACAGCAACCTGGCAGGACAAACGCCAGCCTTCACGCAGCTCACCACGGGTAAAGTGTGGTTCTTCAGTAGGCAATGGAGAGCCACCACCATCAAGAACCTTACACTTACACTGGGCACAGGTACCACCGCCACCACAGGCAGATGGCAGGAATACGCCGTTTCCTGCAAGAGTCTGGAGCAGTTTGCCGCCAGCCGGAACCGTAACACTCTTCTCTGGGTCATCATTGATGCCAATGATGACATCGCCTGTGCTAACCAGCTTGGAGCGGGCTGCCAGTATAACCAGTACCAGAGCGAGTACGATCACGGTAAAGAGGGCAACGCCCAACATTATGATCTGTTCACTTCCCATATTTCTGCTCTCCCCTTACAGCTGGACACCAGAGAAGGACATGAAGCCAAGAGACATCAGTCCAACTGTGATAAAGGTAATGCCCAGCCCGCGCAGGCCCGGAGGCACGTCGCTGTACTTAAGCTTTTCACGAATACCAGCCAGTGCCACGATTGCGAGCATCCAGCCAACACCAGCACCTGCGCCGTATACAACACTGTCACCAAAGGTGTAGTCACGCTGCACCATGAACAGGGAAGCACCGAGAATTGCGCAGTTTACAGTGATCAGAGGCAGAAATACCCCCAGAGCGTTGTAAAGTGCTGGTACATATTTATCCAGAATCATTTCCAGAATCTGTACGCTCGCGGCAATAACACCGATGTAGGTGATGTAACCGAGGAAGGTCAGGTCAACACCTTCGATCAGTGCACCTTCCTTAAGGATATGCACATAGATCAGCTGGTTCAGAGGAACTGTCAGCAGCAGTACGAAGATAACCGCAACACCCAGACCAAAAGCAGTCTGGATCTTTTTGGATACCGCCAGGAAAGTACACATGCCCAAGAAGAAAGCCAGGGCCATGTTTTCTACAAAGACAGCCTTAACGAACAGGCTCAGATAATGTTCCATATCAGTGAGCCTCCTTCGCTATGGTGTGAGGAGCCATTTTTAATTCCTCGGATTCAACCTGGTCAGTTTTCCAGGTACGTAGAGCCCAGATAAACAGGCCAATCAGGAAAAAGGCACTGGGAGCCAGAAGCATCAGGCCATTAGGGTTGTACCAGCCACCGTTATTCACAGTTTCCAAAACAACCACACCAAACAGTTTGCCGGCACCCAACAGTTCACGGAAGAAGGCAACAACCAGCAGGATTACGCCGTAACCCAGACCGTTACCAACACCATCTATGAAAGATGCCATCGGTGGGTTCTTCATGGCGTAGGCTTCAGCACGGCCCATAACGATACAGTTGGTAATAATCAGACCAACAAATACCGAGAGCTGCTTGCTGGTCTCATAGGCGTAAGCCTTGAGCACCTGATCTACCACGATTACCAGAGAGGCAATAATGGTCATCTGTACGATAATCCGGATGCTGCCCGGAATATGGTTACGGATGACAGATACAAACAGGTTGGAGAATGCCGTTACGAAGGTTACCGCAATGGTCATCACCAACGCTGTCTGCATGCCGGTGGTTACCGCCAGAGCAGAACAGATACCCAGGATTTGCAGAGCAATCGGGTTGTTGTTGAAGATTGGAGAGATCAGGATCTCTTTGGTATTAATAACACTCATATCAAGCCTCTCCTTTCTTCAGGTTATCGAGGAAAGGACCAAAGCCGTCTTTACCCAGCCAGAACTTCACCAGATTGTCGACGCCACGGGTGGTCAGGGTAGCACCGGAAAGACCATCAACTTCATGGTCAGCCTTTGGAGATGCAGGGTTAACAGCGCCTTTCAGCACGGCGATATCAAGCTTGCCATTGCCGTCAAACACTTCTTTGCCAATCCAGCTGGCCTTCCACTTGGGGTTATCTACCTCACCACCAAGTCCGGGAGTTTCTGCATGCTCATAAAAACCGAAGCCAACAACAGTAGTCAGATCTGAATCCAGGGCAATATAGCCATAGAGAGTGGACCACAAACCATAACCATGAATAGGAAGAACGACTGTCTTAAGCTTGCCGTTTTCCTGCACTTCATAAATCTTGGCCAGGTTTGCCTGACGCTTGATCTGGGCAACATCTTCAGCTGCAGTTAAAGCTCGGAACTCACCGGGAGTTTTGGCTGCAGTACGCTGATCATAAGTAACAGGATTAACGCCGGAAGTATCAAATTTGCCGGTTTCCATGTTAACCAGCTTGGGAGTGACTTCTTTGAACTTGTCAGCAACTTCCGCACGGCTCAGAGCCTTGGGGTCCTTAACCAGACCGGAAATCGCCAGAATATTCTGCTGAATATCCAGCAGTGCATTCTCTTCCTGACGAGGCTTGAGGAACACGGCAGCAGCAGACACCAGTACGGAACAGACCAGAGACAGGCCAACCGTAACAATCAGTGTCTTTTTAATCGTATCGTTATTAGCCATTGAGACGGGCCTCCCGACGCTTGATATTGGCCTGGATGACAAAGTGGTCAATCAATGGTGCAAACAGGTTTGCAAACAGAATGGCAAGCATCATACCTTCTGGATACGCAGGGTTAATCACACGAATCAGCGTCACCATCACACCAATCAGGATACCGAAGAACCAGCGACCGGTATGGGTCATGGAAGCGGATACCGGATCGGTCGTCATAAAGATCAGACCGAAGGCGAAACCACCCAGAACAAAGTGCCAGTACCAAGGCAGGCTGAACAGTGGGTTGGTGTCAGAACCGATGGCATTGAAGACCAGGGTCATGGCAACCATACCAAGAATGGTACCGGCAACAATACGCCAGGAAGCAATACCCATGGCGATCATAACTACACCACCCAGCAGGATAGCCAGAGTGGATGTTTCACCAATAGAACCTTGAATGGAGCCGTAGAAGGCATCGAACCAGGTAATACCATTTGCCATAACGGCTTCAACACCACCCTGTGCAGCCAGACTCAGAGCTGTTGCGCCGGAGAAGCCATCAACAGCAGTCCAGACAGCATCGCCAGAAAGCTGTGCAGGGTAAGCGAAGAACAGGAATGCACGGCCAGTCAGAGCCGGGTTCAGGAAGTTCTTGCCGGTACCACCGAATACTTCTTTACCAATCACCACACCAAAGGTGATACCCAGAGCCACCTGCCACAGAGGGACAGAAGGTGGAACAATCAGGGCAAATAGAATAGAAGTAACAAAGAAGCCTTCGTTGATCTCGTGTTTACGAATAGTGGCAAACAGGACTTCCCAGAAGCCACCCACCGCAAAGGTTACAGCATAAACTGGCAGGAAATAAGCCGCACCATAGACCAGGTTGTGGAGAATATTGGAAGGGTCATGGCCAATAAAGAACCAGCTGTGCCAGTCAGTAGGCGCAGCCAGACCACTGGCAATAGCCATATTCGCCTGGTAACCAACGTTCCACATACCGAAGAACATGGCTGGGAAAGCACAGGCCCAAACGGTAATCATGATCCGCTTAAGGTCAATACCGTCACGAACATGGGAGCTGGTATGAGTCACATTCGGCGGACTGTAAAGCCCGGTGTCTACTGCCTCATAGAGAGGGTAGAACTTTTCATATTTGCCGCCCTTCTCAAAATGAGGGGCCAGGCTGTCTAAAAGTTTTCTCAGCACGTGGGTTATCCCTCTTGCTCAATTCGGGTCAGATTCTCCCGGAGAATAGGACCATACTCATATTTACCTGGACACACATAGGTGCACAGCGCCAGATCTTCTTCATCCAGCTCCAGCGCTCCCAGCTGACCGGCCACTTCGATATCACCAACAATCAGGCTGCGCAGCAGCTGAGTGGGCAGAATATCCAGAGGCATGATCTTTTCATAGGAACCTACCGGTACCATGGCACGTTCACTGCCGTTGGTGGAGGTGGTGAATGGGAACAGCTTCTTCATGAGCCCGGAGAGATAAATAGGCATTACCGAATGACGGTTTACGCCTGGGCTGAAGTAATGAAGAAGTGGACGGTCACGGCCTTCTTCCAGAACAGAAATCTGGTTGTGATAGCGTCCCAGATAAGCAAAAGCGCCATGAGCTGTGCGACCACCAAGAATAGAACCGGATACAACACGGTTCTCACCACTCTTCAAGCCACCGGCAATCATCTCATCGAGGTTTGCACCCAGACGGGTACGAACAATACGAGGCTTTTCAACCTGAGGGCCGGCGATAGATACAACGCGAGCGGAATCAATCTGACCGGTAGTAAAGAGTTTACCGATAGCGATCACGTCCTGATAACCAACACTCCATACAATTCGTTCAGCACCAGCTGGCTCAAGGAAGTGGATATGTGTGCCTGCAAGACCTGCCGGGTGAGGGCCAGCAAACTCTTCTACCTTAGCAGGACCTGCAGGGATATCTGCTCCTGGAGCCTTACAAAGATAGACAGCACCATCAGTCAGTTGCTTAAGAACAGTCAGACCGTTTTCGAAGGCCTCTTTCTGCTCAGAGATCACCAACACGGGGTCAACCGCCAGTGGGTTGGTATCCATAGCGGTTACGAAAATAGCGCGGGGGGCAGAACCTGGTACGGGAACTTTGCTGAATGGCCGGGTACGGAATGCCGTCCACAGCCCTGATTCTACCAGCTGGTCGGCAACCTGCTTGCGTTCGAGAGAACCGAGTTGATCGACAGTAAAGCTGCTGAAGGTCACGGCGTCATCGCCTTCAACATCTATTACCACGGACTGAAGAACACGCTTCTCACCACGGTTCACGGCAGAAACCACACCACTCGCAGGCGCTGTGTATCTGACACCCTCTGTCTTCTTGTCGGTAAATAACAGGTCTCCAACCCGGACCCGATCTCCAACTGACACCGCCATTGTTGGCTTCATGCCAACATAGTCAGGACCGATAACAGCGACAGAGCGAGTCTGCACACCGTCCTCGATAACCTGCTGCGGCGACCCGGAAATCGGCAAATCCAGGCCCTGTTTAATTTTGATCATACGTAATACCCAACCTGGTATATGCAGGAGTTTCACAAAAACTGGTGATAACTGGCAAACACTGAACTGTTGTTCTATTTTTCCGCCCGCCTCGGTCTACCAAGTTCTCGTGGGAGTTTCGGCAGAAGTCTGGGAACGGTGTTCAGTGAAAGGGTGACAGATATACGGATAAACCAAGTATCCCAACACCAAGTTTCACCCCCCCATGTATTCCAGCGGCGATTATAATGACCGTAGCGTCAATATTCCATATGGAATTAAGGGTTTAGAGCTGCAATGACAGGATTCAACAAAATAAATGACAGCAAAATTCCAACCTTGCGCGAAAGAATGGTTCGGACGATCCAAATGGCTGGCATGTACGACAGCCACAATCACTCTTTGCCTGTGCGCGATCAACACCTCAGCGGAAATCTCTGGATCACCAATTGAGGTAGGTATAACACCTATAGAACAACCAGTTGACAAAGAATCTTCTGCTATAACAACTGAGCAATCCATCCCCGATGAGCAAAACAGGGAAATAGAGCAGGAGGAAATGGAAGAAAGCCTGCCGTTAAGGTATGAAGAAAACCCTGCCAACGTTTCTCTTCATGAATCGATGGGATACCAAATTATCGAAACAGAAGATGGCCCCAGATTCATTTACAACCAGTCAATGGATCAAACCCTGCAAGGGCGCCTGAAGCTTAATCCACTAACAGCCACTTATGCGGAACTGGAAATGCAGCATGTACAGAGGGTGTTTCACGAGTTCCTCTCTACACAATTAACGCCAGCCCAGAGAAAACTGCTGCAGCTTCATTTAATTGATGAACTGACTCAGTCGCCCTTAACAGCGGCGGCCAATATGGCTAACGAGTTAAACAACGACGATTTATCACCAGAAAGTACAGCCTTCCTGGCAAAGCTCGCTATCACTCTCTATTACTATCACTCTTACATTTACACTCCGCTTGTGGAGTTCTCCAACCATTCACTCGACACGGGTCAGGAAGGTGTGATCATTCTTCAGATCATCACCATGACTCAGCACATTTTGAACCAGTTCCCACAAGCAAAGCCTTTCCTTAATGCTTTGCTTATTGCCCCAATTGTCGGCAACCTTGCCTATTACAGTCTGGCGAAAAATAATAAGACCATGGCGCTGGCATCAAGCAGTTATGCGGCCATGCTGGGACTCTCCGCCCAGATTTCAGCTGGCATTCTCAGCAGACATACATCCTTTAACAGTTATGCTGCCGGCATGTTTGCCGGCACCTATAGAAACTGGCAACAGGGCAAATACTGGCCGGTACTCATGGACGGTCTGTTCACCCTACATTATGTAAAAAACAAACGCCCCCTGATTTGGACGACAATGGGGGCCATGTTCCTGTATGCGTTAAATATAAAGCCGGGCTCCACCTCTGCCGCTCAGCTGCTTAATCCCAATTTCATGATGCCCATTATTCTTTCCGTTTGCTTGACTGAAGACTGGGGATCACGTTTCTTAAGCGGAATTACCTTACTATTCAATCAATACGCGCTCTATGGAACACGGGATTACTTCCTGCTGGAAGGGAAAATCACCACCAGAAATCAGCCTTATTGGGGTGGTTTAATGGGTGCAACAACAGCGCTGGCATTAACCACTTATATGTACTGGAATGAATTCCCAACCAAAAAACAAATGGCAAGAGGCTTTTCATCAATTACCACCGAACTTGCGGAATGGGTTGGCTACCTGACCTTTATGAAGGGCGTTATGAGACCTGACTGGGAGCGAAGTGGCGTTATCCATGCCCTATCCAGAACTTACGCAAGATATTCTCCATTCCAGTCTCTTTACCACGGAGAACAGAACGTTGAGTCTCAGCATAATTTCAGTAGTCAGGCTGAAGCCATTGAAGGTAACCGCCGCTCAATTACAGCAACCTTGACGGAGTGGATGAGCACCCTTCTGGGTGTCAGTCGAGCTGATGAATCGGCACCACAAGTACCTGCAGCTGTTGAGCTGGAAGCTCTCAACCAAGAGTTTACAGATTTGATAAGAGAGGTTGAAAGTAATACCGAAGCTGAAGAGTTATCAACACGGGAAGATGACGCTGACCCGGAAGGGTCAGCGTCAAATAACAACTTATTTCAGGATACAGAATTATCCCCTGGGGAAGACTCTTGAGCTGACACCTGCCATCTCATGGATGATGCGGTTAACCTGACAGCTGTAACCGAATTCATTGTCGTACCAGACATAGAGGACAGCGCGTTTGCCATCAACAATGGTGGCTTCGCCATCCACAATGCCGGTGTAGCGGGAGCCAACAAAGTCACTGGAAACAACTTCCGCAGAGTTCACATAATCAATCTGCTTTTGCAGGTTAGAATGGAGGGAGCTCCAGCGCAGGTAGTCATTCAATGATTCAACATCTGTTTCTGTTTTCAGATTCAGATTCAGAATTGCCATGGAAACATTTGGAGTTGGTACCCGAATAGCATTACCGGTCAGCTTACCTTTCAATTCTGGCAGAGCTTTGGCTACCGCCTTGGCCGCGCCAGTTTCAGTGATAACCATGTTCAGTGCAGCACTACGACCTCGACGGCTGCCTTTGTGGTAGTTATCAATCAGGTTCTGGTCGTTGGTATAAGCGTGAACCGTTTCCACATGACCATTTTCAATGCCGTACTTATCCATCAACGCTTTCAACACAGGAGTAATGGCATTGGTGGTGCAGGACGCTGCAGAAAGGATACGGTCATCGGTGCTGACCATATCGCTGTTCACACCATAAACAATGTTCTTGATATCACCCTTGCCTGGTGCAGTCAGCAGAACACGGGAAGCGCCTGGAGATTTCAGGTGCAGACCCAGACCTTCTTCATCACGCCACATACCGGTGTTATCAACAATAATGGCGTTTTTAATTCCATAGGCGGTGTAATCAACACTGTCTGGAGAAGAAGCGTAGATCACCTGAATACGTACGCCGTTGGCAACGATGCAGTTGTTCTCTTCATCAATGGTCAGGGTTCCCTTAAAGGAACCGTGTACAGAGTCACGGCGCAACAGGCTGGCACGCTTTTGCAGATCATTGGCAGCACCACCTTTGCGGACAACGATAGCGCGCAGGTTCAAACCTTCACCACCGCCGGAACGTTCAATCAGCAGGCGGGCCATCAAACGACCGATTCGACCAAAACCATACAGAACAACATCCTGCCCTTCCCCACGCTCTTCAGAGCGACCGCCAATCACTTCCTTCAGCTCTTCTTTCAGGAAATCATCCAGCTCGGCAATTTTGTCCTGACGACGGAACTTCATGGCCAGCTTACCGATATCAATACGGCAACCTGCCAGGTTCAGCCCGACAAGCTGTTCCAAAACGGCATGGGTATCGCGGATAGCAAGTTCACTTCCTTCCATCTGCCGAACAAATCGATGGGCTTTAATAATGTCAATCACGGAACGATTGATCAGTGGGCGACCATAAACCGAAGTCACCACATGATTTTCGCGATAAAGCTGACCAACCATGGGAATCATGGCTTCGGTCAGAGCTTCACGCTCGATCCATTCATTACGGGTTTCTCTGGTGGTATCGGAAGTCACGACGGGTTCACCTGCCTTTGGTTTGCTGCTTCACTCTTTCGTTATCCCGGTGGCGGCAGTTTTTATCTCCATGACGTCCATGAAACCTGCACTAACCCCACCGGTTTTGTGTGCGGCCATTATCCAGATCGGTTCGGTATTCCGCAAGCCAAAACGTTCATTGGTGTTTGTTTTTGTTGGATTTATGTTTGCTTTTATACTACCGCCCCATTCTTAACAGAGCCCCTTAGTCGTTAAGCTGGAGTAATCCTCCGACACACCTTAGAATTCCAGCCTTTCACCTCATGACCAGAAAACAGGAAGTTCATGACCCTGACTGACTTCGCGTTACCAGAACGACCAGCGGACAGGCGTTACTGGGGTCAGGCTATCGGCGCTGCCGGTGCCTGTGCAATCTCCGACATTACTCGCCAGAATCAGGGACTAACCCTGATCATCACTTCAAATACTGAAAATGCTGATCGCCTGCAGAGGGAGTTAGGGTTCTTTCTGGACACTGAAGGTCATGGCAAAGATATTGAACTTCTGCACTTCCCTGACTGGGAAACCCTGCCTTACGATACGTTCTCCCCTCACAGGGATATTATTTCCAGACGGCTGAAAACACTTTTCCGCCTGCCAGCCGTCGAACAGTCGGTGCTGATCGTACCTGTCACTACCCTGCTCCACCGGCTTCCACCACGCCAATGGCTGCAGGGCAACAGTCTGATGATCGGCAAAGGGGATATTTTTAACCGGGAGCAGTACCGTCTCGATCTTGAAGCGGCTGGCTACAACCACGTTGATACCGTGCTCACCCATGGGGAATACGCTTTAAGAGGTTCAATTCTCGATATATTTCCAATGGGCAGCGAGCAGCCTTACCGCATTGACCTGTTTGATGATGAAGTCGATACACTGAAAACCTTTGATCCTGAAACCCAGCGTTCTCTGGAAGATATCAATAGCATTCAGCTGTTGCCGGCCCACGAATTCCCTCTGAACAAAAGCGCACAGGACCAGTTTCGTGCCGCTTACCGTGATGCTTTTGATGTCGATTATCGCGCCTGCCCGATGTATACCGATATGGGTGAAGGCATCCCCTCTCCAGGCATTGAGTATTTTCTTGATCTTTTCTTTGAGCAAACCGAGTCGCTGTTTGATCATCTACCCAGAAAAACCCTAGTGGTGACGGATGACAATATCCAGAATGCCGTCCAGCAGTTTATTGCTGAAGCCGACGGTCGCTATGAGAACCACAGAGTAAACCCGGAACGCCCCCTGCTCGCTCCGACAAAAGTTTTCCTGAACGAGAATGAGCTGTTTGGCCATCTGCTGGAATACCCGCGCATAATCCTGACTGAAGAGACTCAACCGCAGAAGGCAGGGAAAGAGAATATCGCTGTCCGCCCTGTTCCAGAACTGTCAGCAGAGCCACGCAAAGAGCAGCCGTTGCAAAATCTTCTGAATTTTTTGGAAGGCAACAGTCGGGTGCTGTTTACTGCCGAATCGGCCGGCCGCCGAGAAAACCTGCTGGACCTTCTCGCCAAGGCAGGCATTAAACCTGAGCAGGTCGATAACTGGCAGAGCTTTGTTCAAGGTTCAGCCCCCATCGCCATTACCACCGCACCACTGGATAACCCACTGTGGTTTGTTGACCCAGACATTGCCCTGATCAGTGAAAGCCAGCTGCTGGGCGGACAGGTGATGCAGCGCCGCCTGCGTAAAGGTTCGGCAGACCAAACCGACCAGCTTGTTCGCAACCTCAGTGAACTACGGGAAGGCGCTCCGGTTGTTCACATTGATCATGGTATTGGCCGGTATAAAGGCTTAATGACTCTTGAAGTCGATGGTCAAACTCAAGAGTTTCTGCAGCTGGAATACGCTGACGAAGCCAAGCTTTATGTGCCGGTTGCCTCATTACACCTGATTGCCCGCTACACAGGCACAGATGATGAGCTGGCTCCCATGAGCCGACTGGGCAGCGAACAATGGACCAAAGCCCGCCGCAAGGCAGCAGAAAAGGCCCGGGATAGCGCAGCTGAATTGCTGGATATTTATGCTCGCCGTGAAGCCCGTGCAGGTTTTGCTTTCAGCTCTCCAGAATCCGACTACGACACTTTCTGCGCAACCTTTCCCTTTGAAGCTACACCGGATCAGCAAACAGCTATTAACTCTGTAATTGCGGATATGACCGCACCACAGCCGATGGATCGTCTGGTATGTGGTGATGTTGGCTTTGGTAAAACCGAAGTCGCTATGCGAGCAGCTTTCCTGGCTGTGCACAGTGGCAAACAGGTTGCCATTCTTGTGCCTACGACACTACTTGCCCAGCAGCATTATGAAAGCTTCCGTGATCGTTTTGCCGACTGGCCGGTGACAACTGAGGTTATTTCCCGCTTCAAGTCGGCCAAGCAAATTACTGAAATGAAAGACAAACTGGCAACGGGGCAGATCGATATTATTATCGGTACCCACAAACTGTTGCAGCCAGATATTCATTTCAAAAACCTTGGCCTGTTGATTATCGATGAAGAACACCGCTTTGGTGTGCGCCATAAGGATCGCCTGAAATCCCTGCGTTCCGAAGTGGATATTCTGACCCTGACAGCCACGCCGATTCCCCGAACCCTGAATATGTCCATGTCTGGCATCCGGGATCTTTCGATTATCGCCACCCCACCCGCTCAGCGGTTGTCGGTGAAAACATTCGTTCGCCAGTCTGATGAACTGCTGATCAAAGAAGCAGTTCTACGTGAATTGATGCGTGGCGGGCAGGTGTACTACCTGCACAATGAAGTGAAAACCATTGAAAAGGTAGCTAACGACTTAGCAGAGATGATTCCGGAAGCCCGAATCGGTATTGGCCATGGCCAGATGCGTGAACGGGAGCTGGAATCGGTAATGCAGGATTTTTATCACAAACGCCACAATGTTCTGGTGTGTACCACCATCATTGAAACTGGTATCGATATCCCCAGCGCCAACACCATTATTATTGATCGTGCTGATAAATTTGGCCTGGCACAACTTCATCAGCTGCGTGGACGGGTTGGCCGATCCCACCACCAGGCCTATGCCTATCTGCTGACACCTTCACCAAGAAGCATTACCAAAGATGCTCAAAAGAGGCTGGAAGCTATTGAGCAGGCTCATGATCTTGGGGCCGGATTTACTCTGGCAACCCACGATCTGGAAATCCGTGGTGCTGGCGAGCTGTTGGGGGAAGGACAATCCGGCCAGATTCAGAGCGTTGGCTTTACCCTGTTTATGGAAATGCTGGAGCGGGCTGTTGAATCCATCAAATCTGGTAAAACACCGGATATTGATCGCCCTCTTGCCCACGGCACAGAGATCAATCTGAGAGCACCGGCACTGATTCCGGATGACTATATGCCGGATGTCCATACCCGACTGGTTATGTACAAGCGTATAGCCTCTGCACCTAACGAAGATGCCTTGAGAGATTTGCAAATAGAATTGATTGACCGGTTTGGTCTGCTGCCAGAGCCCGTTAAACAACTGTTCCGTCAAACCAGCCTGCGCCATCGTGCCGAGGCCTTTGGCATTGAGCGTATTGATATAGGTGCTCGCGGCGGACGGGTTGATTTCAACTCTGCCCCCAATATTGACCCGATGAAAATTGTTTTACTGGTTCAGCAACAGTCTCACCTGTGGAGGCTGGAAGGTTCTTCCACCTTAAGATTGCTTGAAGGGTCGGAAAAGGTTGAGGAGCGCTTCAAGATCACTCAGAATCTTCTGGACAGACTGGCCTGATGCAAGGTGTAACTTCATTGAAGAGTAATAAATTCAGGAAATCATGGCTGCTTTGCGGGCTTGTAGCGGCACTATCTCCGTTGCTACAGGCTCAAGAAGAGGCGGACGCGATCGAAGCTGAAGTACAAGAAAAACCATCCTGGTATCAGTTTGATGTGCTTGTGTTTCGCCAGAAAAGCCAGCAGGATCAGGAAAAACTTCCACCTGCGGCACCCCATAACCTGCCGTTGAACAGCGTTGTTCTTTACACTGAAAAGCAGCTTACGATTCCGGCCGCTTTTCTTCCGCAGCCAACACCTCCAGAGTTGCCAGCCCCAGAACCTGTTGTTACAGGTTTGACTGAAGATGATGCAACACTGGCTGTTCCCGCAGACTATCTGGGTCAGCCCACTCCAGCTGCAGCACCTGCTCTACAACCAGATAATTTACCTATAACACCAGCAGCCCCAGTTGAACCTGTTACTGACAGGAAGCCTGATTTAAACCAGGATGCTTTTGTACTCTTGCCCAAAGCTCAGTCTCAACTGGGTAAAGCTGCAGGAATACTGCGTCGCTCCAGAGACTACCGGCCACTGTGGCAAAGCAGCTGGCGCATGCCTCTGATTAAGGAAGGTGAACCTGTCTCCATTTATATCTCAGCAGGCCAGCAGTCTGGAAACAGTCGAGAGATTGAAGGTGTATTGCAACTCTCCCTGAAACGCTTTCTTCATGCGAATACTGAACTATGGGTTAATGAATTGAATCCGGTGCGTCCAATGGAGCAGATTCTTGCCGGAGCACCGTTCTTGATTACCCCAATCCAGAAACCCAGTCTGGCAAACAAAGTTTTACCTGGCCCTGTTCAAGAAAAGATCGAACTTAAACCTCGACAACCACTCTGGTCCGATAACATTCTGGACTATTCAGCAAGTATGCCTTTGAAAGCCAGCAAGCGGCTGACACCTGGCAAGTTAATTTACATAGACAGCCCACAGGCAGGTTTATTGATAAGAGTCACGCCATGGGAAAAGCCGGAGCCAGAGGAAGTGATTACAGCGGAAATCGAAGAACTTTCTGGGAGTGAAGAAACAGCACCTTCAGCCGCAACAGTTAACTAAGCTGCCTGACCATGTGAAAAGCATTACAGCCATCACTTGACTCGTAGCGAATCGCATCCATTAACTGATCGACAATTGGCAAGCCTCTTCCGGATACCGCCCAGGTATCCGGATCAGTGGGATCGGGAACCTGCACGCCCTGTACATCGCCCAACTCAGGCATTGCCTTACCCTGATCCTTTACAACGATTTCAAGAGCGTTGCCCGGCTCAACAAACACATCGACATTCACCCGACTACCGCTGCAGCCATCGTAAGCATGCTCAATGGCGTTATTAACAACTTCAACCACACACAGCTCAATACGGTTAATATCTTCCGCTGAAAGCCCGGTCATGGCACACACGCCCCGGATTGCCATAGCAACCAGCACTGTGTCTTCCATCTGGCTATTGATGCTGAGGGAAAGACATTGCCCTTTGGCATCAGCCTTTGGTGAATTGCCCTTCCGGGGCTGCTTATCTGTAGATGTTGTCACCCCGGCCTCCTTTATCAGTGCTTGGTGCTATTAGAAAGTGCATCATCGACCGAGCCATGTATCTTAAAAATTTTATCCATACAGGTCAGATCAAACAGGTCATGGACAGACTTTTGCGGGCCAGCCAGTTGAATAGCGCCATCTCCGCCAACCTGCTTGAGTGCGGCAACGATCGCACCCAAGCCGCTACTGTCCATAAAGTCCACTTTGGACAAATCAACAATCAGATTTTTTTGCCCTTGTCCGATCAAGTCAAAAATATAATCCCGAAACGGCGTAGCGAGGCTGGCATCAAGCCGCGACTCATCCACTTCCACAACGGTTTTATCTGCCTCCTGGCGATTACTGAACCCCATAGTGCTAACCTCCCTGGTACTCCAGCACAAGATATGTCACATCATCATCAAACGTTTTACAGTCCCGCCATTCGCTGAGTTCTGACCAGACTTTGTCTATCATCTCTTTCATCGGCATCTGTCGACCACTGTGGAGTGCATCACGCAGGCGCTGATCGCCATACTGCTCTCCTGCCGGGTTCTCGCATTCGGTAATACCATCGGAATACATAAACAGCCGATCCCCCTTCTTCAGGGTCAGCTCAGAAAAATTCCAACTCATTCCAGGCATCATTCCCACCGGCAAACCAGTGTCTTTTATCGGATGCAACTCACCATCAACAGGTCTTAGCCAGAGAGTTTCCGGATGACCGGCATGAGTCATCCTCACCTTGCCAGTCGGTGTATGGATAACGCCATAAATCATGGTGAAGTAAAGCATGGTTTCCGCGGTTGTCTGGAAACGCTGATTCAGACTGGCAACAACATCTTCCGATGTACGTACTTTGTAATAAGGAGGATTGGAGATTTGCTCCCGCAGCATGGTGGTATGTGCATCCATATCCATCAGCAGGTTATTCAGGGTAAAAGAGAACAATGCAGATGGAATACCATGCCCGGCAACATCCAGCTGATAAAACATCACATGCTCATCATCAAGCGCATGGTAACCAAACATATCGCCACCAAGAATCTGGCTGGGCTGGAAGTGCCAGTCGAACCCTACTCCCTGGATTACTGCCGGAGGTGCCAGAAGGCTTTCTTGGGTTTTAGCTGCAGACTCAAGGTCACTTTTCACCGAAGCCAGGGTTTTCCCGAGCTGCTCATTCTTCTGTTCTAGGCTCTGTTCAAGAGAAATCACTCGTGCACCAGACTTTAGCCGTGCCTCAAGCTCCTGGTAATCCACTGGTTTACGGAGAAAATCATCCGCCCCCACCGAAAGGCCTTTAACCGTGGCATCACGATCGGTTTTTCCTGTGAGGAGAATAAAATAGATGTAACGCTGAAAACGGCCGTCGCGAATAGCCTCACACAGACTGATACCATCCATATTGGGCATCATCCAGTCACTGATCACTATGCTGATTTCTTTGCGTTCAGTAAGAACTGATAAGGCTTCAACACCATCTTCCGCCTGATGAACAGTATGACCAAGGCGGCGTATAACGGCAGACAATAATTTCCGTTGATCTCGGGCATCTTCAACAATCAGTACATCCATGTACAACCGACTTTTCTGACTGAGTAATGTTGAAGTTATAGCAGTGCGGGGGTGTCAGGCAGGCGTCACCACAGCATAAGAGCGCAGGAAACCAATGACTAGAAGATTGCTTTATGAATAGCCGCCAATTTTATGGCGGCTCATGGGGTATTTAACGCTAAACAGAGCGTGATTTACTGGACAGCACTGTTGGCCATTGAACTCTGAGACGGAATAGTACCAGCCAGATTGGCCGTTGAGATATCCAGGGTTCGTGTTGGGAAGGCTACATCAGCATTATGACGATGAATAATATCGAGAATATCAATCATCACCTGCTCTTTGACCTGATGGAAGCGTGCCCAGTCACAGGTTTTGGTAAAGCAGTAGATAAAGAAATCCAGCGAAGAAGGTCCAAAACTATTGAAATGCACCATAAGAATCTTGCTGGTATCAATCTCTTCATGGCTCTCAAGATAGCTGCGTACCTCTTCAAGCACAGCTGGCATAGCACGGGCATCACTGTAGCGCAGACCAATCGTTTCCTTAATCCGCCGATTCTCCATACGGGAAGGGTTTTCTACGGAGATATTGCTGAACGTGGCATTGGGTACATAAAGGGGACGCTTATCAAAAGTGCGGATGCGGGTCTGCCGCCAACCGATATACTCAACCGTGCCTTCAATGTTTTTGTCCGGGGAGCGAATCCAGTCTCCCACTTTAAAGGGGCGATCCAGATAGATCATCATGCCACCAAAAAAGTTAGCCAACAGATCCTTGGCCGCAAAACCTATAGCGATACCACCGATACCACCAAAAGCCAGGATCCCGGAAATGCTATACCCCATAGTCTGAAGAACAACCAGAGCCGAGGTAATAATCACCACCGCACGCAACAGCTTGCTGATGGCCATTGCCGTGGTTTCATCTACCTTCGCAGGATCAGTCGAGCCAACATATTTGGCTTCTACTTCACGAATAAAGCGAATCGCAGCCCAGGAAACAATAACAACAATAGCAAGATCGTAGAGAGCACCAAGACCTTTGAGAATGGATACCTGAGACTCCTGACGGGCGATATCCGCAGCCCACATAAGCCCAACTACCCATACAAGGGCGATAGCGGGTTTTCTGGTGGCATGAAGCAGTGCATCATCCCAAACGTTAGAGGTTTTCTTAAGGCCTCGCGCCAACCGCCCAATCGCAATGCGCGCGACTAAGTGCGCCGCTGCCGTTAGCAACAGAACAAGAAACACCTGAAACACCCAGCTGCCCTGAGCTGCAAACCATGCCTGAACGGTTTCGAATAAACTTGTCATGCTGCTTATCACAGTCTCTTAATTTATTGCCTTAGGAAAAGTAAGCAAAACCGCCACTTATCACAACTTTAAAGCTTGCAAACTATTAATAATTTCGGTTCTGCGGGTGCTGGATTCCAGCTCCTGCCAGGAGATAGAGGAAGCACCTCTCATCCTCTCAAGCCGTTTTTTCCTTTGAGGATTTTCTGGCAGCTGAATCCTGCCCTGCTCTAGAGCTGAGATTACCTGATCAACACTTTCAGGGTTATTACACAGTAGTATCGCATCGCATCCTGCCAGCAATGCTTTCTCTGATCGCTGGACAATATCTCCGGCAACACTGGCTCCGGCCATGTTCAAACAATCACTGAACACCGCACCTTCAAAGTTAATATCTTCGCGCAAAACTTTCTGCAACCAGTATTCAGAAAAACCTGCAGCCTGATCATCAACAGTGGAAAAGCACACATGTGCTGGCATCACTGCATCCAGCCCTTTTGGAACCAACTTACGGTAAGGCAAAAGATCTTCTTCAATCTCAGCAAATGATCGGCAATCAACGGGAAGTGCAATATGAGAATCAACACCGATCCCACCATGGCCAGGGAAATGTTTGCCTACAGCAGCCATTCCTGCTTCATGCAGCCCAGAGATAAAAGCAGCCGCCAGCTTGGAAACAATCTCAGGATCTGCAGAAAAACCACGATCACCAATGACCCGGCTGATGCCTCGATCAAGGTCCAACACAGGAGAGAGGCCAAGATCTATTCCAGAAGCACGAAGCTCACTGGCCAACAGCCATCCTGTTTCATGGGCAAGAGAGATAGCCTGGTCAGAATCTTTTCTCCATTGTTTACCGATCACTCCCATCGCAGGAACCTGGGTAAACCCATCAGTACGAAAACGCTGAACCCTACCGCCTTCCTGGTCTGTCATTACCAGAATGTCTGAATTTATCGAACGTATTTCTTCAATAAGATCAATAATTTGATTCCTGCGTTGAAAGTTTCGGGCAAAGAGGATAACCCCAACTATGGCGGGGTGAGTTAAAAGATGTCTTTCCCTGTCCGTCAGCTTTTGACCTTCCAGATCAAATACCAGCATCCCTTCAAGACAATCAGACATGTAAGACCTCTGCACAGACATTGGATAGGAGTTCAGGTTTATCGCATTCTACTGGTGGATGTTGACAATCATCCCGGGGCAGGTCAATGGATACAGCTCAAGAAGATCATCACAATTCATGCGAATGCAGCCGTGGGAAAGAGGAACTCCCATCGGCTCGGAATCAGGTGTTCCATGGATATAGATATACCGGCGCTGGGTATCGACATCACCCAGACGATTAAATCCGGGTTCTTTGCCGCAAAGCCAGAGAATCCGACCCAGCACCCAGTCCCTGCCCGGCTGTTCGCTGTGAAGTTCGGGGGTCCATATTTCTCCGGTAAAACGACGCCCTTTCAGAACCGCATGCGAAGGCAGATCATCACCAATTCTTGCCCGGATATAATGCTTGCCCAAAGGAGTTTGCAGACTGCCACTTAACTGCCCTGCCCCATTTCGACCGGTAGACACAGACCATTGCCGAACAACTTCATCCGTTTTGAAAGTCAGTAGTTGTTTGCCAATATCGACTGTGATCGACATTTACTTCTCCAGTTCAGCGGGTTGCGGAGCACGCATCCCGGATACCAGGAATGGAGCTAAACGCTTCAGGGTATCTTCAATAGTGGCTGTTGTACCATTTTCAGCTTCACTGATGGCATTGAGGGTGTCGAAGTCCGACATGGTGAAAATAACAGAACCCATCATAAAGTTAATACGCCAGTACAGTTCATTTTCTGGCAGGTCTGGTGCAACCTTAACCAGCAGGCGGAAATAACGGGTAAACACGTGACCGTAAATAGCCTGAAGATGTTTGCGCAAATGCCCCTGTGCCTGAGCATAGGCTAAAGCCAGCAGCCTCATAAAGACTTTCAGGTCATTCTGCCCTCTGGGTTTTACCCGCAGAACCTCGGTAAAGAGCATACTGATAAGCTCTTCCAGACCGGGCTCCTCACCTGCACTCTCAATTTGATCCAGGCGTTTCCCCAACCCTTCAGCAAATGGATCAAGAAAACGGGTGAAGACAGCTTGAATAAGTACGTTTTTCGAGCCAAAGTGGTAGTTCACTGCTGCCAGATTCACTTTTGCACGACTCGTGATGGTTCGAAGAGATGTTTCTGAAAACCCCTTTTCGGCAAACAGAGACTCTGCTGCATCCAGAATCCGTTCTACTGTGTCTGCTTGTGCCATTGGTTGAAACCCCACTCGAACAAAACAAATGTTTTAAACACATGTTTTATTCAAACACCGTTCCTGTCAAGCACAACCCGTTTATTCCTGCCTAATTTCATACACGGTTTGTTGCAGAAACAAAAAAGCTGTATATAATCACAGGTACTGTATAAAAACACAGATTGATAAAATTATGATCAAGTTGACCAAAAGACAATCCGAGATTCTGGATGTCATCAAGAGTCACATTGATGAAACAGGCTTTCCTCCCACCCGTGCGGAAATTGCCCGTCAATTGGGTTTCCGGTCTGCCAATGCGGCAGAAGATCATTTAAAAGCCCTTGCCCGCAAAGGCGCTATTGAAATTATTCCCGGAACATCCCGCGGCATTCGCATTCCAGCTGACGCTGCCAATGAGTCGCAGGAACAACCTGCGGAATCCGGCCTTCCAATCGTCGGACAAGTTGCCGCAGGTTCACCCATCCTTGCTCAGGAACATATCGAAAACCACTGCACCCTCTCCCCCGATTTCTTCCACCCAAAGGCTGATTATCTGCTCAGAGTAAAAGGCATGAGCATGAAAGATATTGGCATTATGGATGGTGATCTGCTGGCCGTGCACAAGACCACAGACATTCATAATGGCCAGATTGTTGTTGCCCGCCTGGGAGAAGAAGTGACAGTCAAACGTTTTGAGCGCAAGAAAAACATTGTCTGGCTCCACCCGGAAAACAGCGACTTTGAACCTATCAAAGTTGATCTGTCTCATGAGCATCTGGAAATTGAAGGCTTGAGCGTCGGCGTCATTCGTCACTGACACCAACCCAGCACGGCAGGATTACACCATGCAGACTCAAAATACTCTTTTTGAAAACTGGTCCAATACCACAGAACAATCTTCCTCAACTGCTATGGAAGAGCGTATCAGTGAAGTTATCCTTCCGTCACTGGGATTTAGCATGGCGGCACTGGTTGCGCCCATGCTGACACAGTTAAGCAGAAGTCATGACCATCGCTGGCTCACTCTGGTTTGTACGAACCTGCAAGCCAAGGACATAGCCCAATGGCTGAAAACTACCGGAGTTGTTATTAATAACCTTCTTTTGCTCACCGCAGATAATAATGAAGGCTGCCTGAAACTCAGCAACAAAGTCCTTGCTGCAGGTAACAGCCACACAGTTATCAGCTGGACTCACGGTATTGATCAAGATGCCATGGCACAACTTGAGCAGTCAGCCTCTGCCGGGGATTGTGCCGGTATTATTATCAGACAACGCAAAGGTTAAAACTAAAGGAGTTATTACCACTCCTGCAGCTGCCCTCGTACATCCTGCACCAATTGGCGTACAGAATTGATAGTCTCAGCTTCATTCCCACGAGAACCAGCTCCGGAAGAGCTGGCAATCACATTAACAGCCTGTGCTTCAGGCAATTCTACCGTTAACTGAGCCAGTTTGAAGTCCTCAAAAACAGGGCCCAGCCACCCATGCTCAACAAGGTTTCTTATCTGCTGAATACCGCCGGAAAGAACATTGCGCTCTCTCAATAAGCGTTCTGCTTCAGCAAGCTCCACAGGTTTACCGACCTGCACTAAGCTGGCTTCCAGGATTTCTCCTGCAAGACCACTCACCACACCATGAATATGAAAAAGAAAAGCCTGTCGAAAACTCTCCCGACTGATTCCCTGCTCGGATTTCATGGCATTCAGCGCTGATTGCGCCATCACCAGTTTGCTATTAGTAAAACTCTGCAACTTCTCGTTCATGCCATACCCCTCTCCAAGTGCATGCAGAGTATCGTTATCAGGTACAAATTTCAGCCTTTATAACGATACAAAAAAAGATGGCCATGCAGAAATGCATGGCCATCTTTTCAATCAAGAGAGATCAGTTATTTCTTCTTACGCTTATCCCTGATATCCCACTTTCCATCAACGTAAAAGGCTTGCCAGCCGCTGGCCTTACCATCCACCTCAGTCATAACGTACTGCTGCTTGGTTTTACGGCTGTAGCGCACCATTGTTGGGTTACCATCAGGATCTGCAACAGGTGCAGACATCAGGAAGTGATACTTCTTATCGATAGCATCCTTGTGGGGCAGAAGCTCCTTAATCAGTGGCGCTCGGGTTTCCCGGTTCTTCGGGAACTTACTGGCGGCCAGGAACAGTCCGGAAGCGCCATCACGGAGGATGTAATGATCCTCAACTTTCACGCACTGAAGTTCCGGCATAGGTACCGGATCCATCTTTGGTGGTGCAGCTTCACCACTCTTGAGCAGCTTGCGGGTGTTCTTACACTCTTCAGCAGTACAACCAAAGTACTTACCAAAGCGGCCAGATTTCAGCTGCATATCCGCGCCGCACTTGTCACATTCAATAACCGGGCCTTCATAGCCCTTAATCTTGAACTGACCTTTCTCAATCTCATATCCTGAACAATCAGGATTGTTACCACAAATATGGATCTTCCTCTGCTCATCCAGAAGATAATTTTCCATAGCTGTAGAACAGACCGGGCAACGGTGCATGGCGCGCAGCGCGTTTACTTCGGCGTTTTCATCATCCGCATTAATGGCTTCATCGCCATGAACAAGGTTCATAGTTTTCTTGCAACGTTCTTTGGGAGGCAACGCATAACCGGAACAACCCAGGAATACGCCTGTGCTTGCAGTACGGATCTGCATAGGACGCGCACAGTCAGTGCACTCAATATCTGTCATTACAGGCTCATTAGCCCGCATACCGCCTTCTTTCTGCTCAGCCTGTTCCAGCTTGCTACTGAAATTCTTATAAAAACCGTTTAACAGATTTTTCCAGTCAGATTCCCCATTCGCCACATGGTCGAGATCCTCTTCCATATTGGCGGTGAAGTTGTAGTCCAGAAGGTCATGGAAGTTTTCCACCAACCGGTCGGTAACAATATCCCCCATCTTTTCGGCATAGAATCGACGATTTTTCAGGGTGACATAACCCCGATCCTGAATGGTGGAGATAATGGAAGCATAAGTTGATGGACGACCAATCCCTTTCTTTTCAAGCTCACGCACAAGGGCAGCTTCGGAAAAACGAGCAGGAGGCTTGGTAAACAGCTGACGCGGGTCGAGCTTCTGCAGATCAAGAATATCGCCCTTTTTCATCTCCGGCAGAATCACATCTTCCGCTTTTCCGGACACTGGTGGCAATACCTTGGTAAAGCCATCAAACTTCAGCGTACGGCCACGGGTTTTCAACTCAAAGTCTCCAGCCTTAACAATAACACTGGTACTCAGATAACGAGCCGCTGGCATCTGACAGGCAACAAACTGGCGCCAGATCAATTCATACAAGCGTTCAGCATCACGCTCAAGGCCTTTTACCTTCTTAGGTTCCGCAGCCACATCGGAAGGACGAATGGCCTCGTGAGCTTCCTGCGCGCCATCTTTGCTGGAGTAAACCAGTGGACTATCCGGCAGATAGTCTTTACCAAAATGGTCATCAATATAATCACGCACCGCACCAACGGCTTCTGCACTGAGGTTGGTAGAGTCAGTACGCATATAGGTAATGTGGCCGGCTTCATAGAGACGCTGAGCCAGAGTCATGGTTTTCTTAACCGAGAAACCTAGACGGGTACTGGCGGCCTGCTGCAGGGTTGAGGTAATAAAAGGTGCAGGTGGCTTCGTGGTTGTCGGGCGATCATCACGGCTGGCAACATCGAAGCTGGCAGATTTGAGCGCGGCAACTGCGGCATTCGTCTGTTCTTCATTGCCTGGGCGGAACTTCTCACCTTTCTGCTTTTCAACCTGAAAGCGTACACTGCTACCACCAGTGGCATTCAGATCCGCATAAACTTCCCAGAATTCCTCAGGAATAAACTTACGAATTTCCCGTTCACGCTCAACAATCAAACGAACAGCAACGGACTGAACACGCCCTGCAGACAATCCCCGGGCAATTTTTGCCCAGAGCAGCGGCGAAACCATGTAGCCCACAACCCGGTCGAGAAAGCGACGGGCTTGCTGAGCATTCACACGATCAATATTCAGTTCACCAGGCTCTTTAAAAGCCTCTGTAATTGCCGCCTTGGTAATTTCGTTAAAGGTGACCCGGCGATAGTCAGCAACGCCTTCACCGATGGTCTGCTGCAAATGCCAGGCAATGGCCTCCCCTTCGCGGTCCAAATCCGTTGCGAGGTAGACAGTGTCTGCATTAGCGGCCAGACGGCGAAGCTCATCAACGACTTTCTCTTTGCCCGGAAGAACTTCGTATTTCGCTTTCCAGTTATGCTCAGGGTCTACGCCCATGCGCTCAATGAGTTGCTGGCGGGCTTTTTCCTTTTTGCGAATTTCTTTTTGTTCCGGGGACAATTTACGAGTCTCAGCCGCAGCCTTGGCCCTGGCTTTGGCATCAACGGGCTTGCGCTGGCCACCGCTGACCGGAAGATCGCGGATATGCCCAACACTGGACTTGACCACAAAATCCTTGCCCAGATACTTATTGATGGTTTTCGCCTTGGCAGGCGACTCCACAATAACCAGAGATTTACCCATAAACGATCAACTCACATCCTGTATTGTCACCCGTTCGGGCAAATGTCCGAGAGGGAGAATCAAAAAAATTTGCACAACTATATATTTTTTACCGTGCCTGTGGTCAAGGTTCTTTTGCAAGAAACATCTAAAAATAATGCATAACCCGCTCTACAAGCACCTATAAATTCACGAATATCATCTACCGAACACTGCTGACTACAGAAAGGTTTGCCTATAGATTACACAGCTCTTTTCAAATCAGACAAGATTTCTGGGAGTATTTTGTTTTATTGCGCTCGCTGTTGAATATTTGAAAAATATTCTCTGGCATCCCCACCGCTCACAAATTCAGAAAGGCGATTCTTAAACTCCTGTCGATAGAGTTCATTCTGGAAACCCTCACCCAGAACCTCATCCACCGAACCCTCATCAAGGGCCAGACCACCAACTTCCAGGGCAAAGTTCTCAACATCACCACCACAGCTTTCATACTTTTCCTCGCAGAGGTGATTAAGCCTGTCCCTGATATGCCCTGTCCGCTCCCCTACCTCAAGTATCTCAACGAGCTGCACAAAATCCTCAATGTGAGCCCCACGGTATCTAGCCTTCAGCTCTTCAGTAACTTTTTCTTTAACCTCAAGCATTTGCTCACGCCCGAAGCCGCTTTTCCACACCACATTACTGGCTTCGTTTTTCATATCTGCATCATGATCTAAAAAGTCGTCATCTTCCCGATTCAAAGTATCAAGGCAGTAAGCACTCATTTCATCAACGGTTGCAGGCACCTTTACCGCAGGGTTTGCGCCACCTTTAACTGAATGAAGGGAAACCTGATCACTTACATTGCTCGCCGATCGCTTATAGATTGCCGTATCAGGTGCACGATTACCCGAAGGGCCATCAGCACGATACATGTGAAGCTTTCCATCAGGCTCATGCTTTACAACAACCCAGGAAAGAAAAAGGCTGGAAAGGGATTTCAGCCGGGCAAGATGTTTGTTTTCATTCAACTCAATGCGTTGATTGTACTGATCTTCGACCGCCTTAAACCGGTCCGCCACTCCTGAAAGAAAATCCATACACCTGCACCCTTGATCAATCCCTGACACTCACAGTTAAGAATGCAATCAGTTCCTTGGCAAAGAAAACAGGCAGACACACAAAAGCCCGCTGCTGAAACAGCGGGCTGATTTTCCTAGAGGAAATTAAGAGGGATAAACCTGCTCAATCACACTCTTTCGATCACAGTCGCAATACCCTGACCCAGACCGATACACATGGTAGCCAGACCCAGAGTCGCACCCTGACCTTCCATAACGTTCAGCAGAGTACCGGTGATACGAGCGCCGGAACAACCCAGAGGGTGACCCAGAGCGATCGCGCCGCCGTTCAGGTTGATCTTGTCTTCCATACGGTCGAGGATCTTAAGTTCCTTCATAACCGCCAGCCCCTGAGCAGCGAAAGCTTCGTTCAGTTCGAAGATATCAATATCGTTGATATCCAGACCGGCACGCTTCAGCGCTTTCTGGGTAGCAGGAACAGGACCACGACCCATCACTGCAGCTTCACAGCCTGCAACAGCCATGCTGCGTACTTTCGCACGGATGTTCAGACCGAGAGCCTGAGCACGCTCGGCAGACATAACCAGTAGTGCAGAGGCACCATCAGACAGTGCAGAAGACGTACCAGCAGTTACGGTGCCGTTCTTGGGATCGAATACCGGACGCAAGCCCTGCAGACCTTCCAGAGTGGTCTCTGGACGAATCACTTCGTCAACAGAGCACTTCACCTTGAAACCGTTGGCATCGTGACCTTCGATCGCAATGATCTCGTTGTCCCAACGACCTTCCTGGGTGGCTTCCCAGGCTTTCTGGTGAGAACGCACACCGAACTCATCCTGCATCTGACGGCTGATGCCGTTCATCTGGCCCAGCATTTCCGCAGTCAGGCCCATCATGTTGGAAGCCTTGGCGTAGTGCTTGGAACCTTCTGGGTTCAGGTCGATACCATGGTCCATTTTTACGTGGCCCATGTGCTCAACACCACCCACGATGAATACATCACCGTTACCGGTCATGATACCCTGGGCAGCTGTGTGCAATGCCTGCATGGAAGAACCACACAGACGGTTCACAGTCTGGGCAGCCACTGTGCGGGGAACACCCGCCAGCATGGCCGCGTTACGGGCAATGTTCATGCCCTGCTCTTTGGTCTGGTTAACACAACCCCAGATCACGTCTTCGATTTCAGCCGGATTCAGGGCGTCATTACGCTGCATCAGCGCAACCATCAGTTCGGCAGAGAGCTTCTCTGAACGAACATTGCGGAACATACCGTTTTTAGAGCGACCCATCGGGGTACGCACTGCATCAACAATGACCGCGTCTCTTGGATTCAGACTCATTTTTATTGCTCCTAAATTCTTCAAGACTGTTAATAGAAAGTCTTGCCTTCAGCGGCCATCTTGCGCAGGTTCTCGGTCGGCGCGTACAGCGCTCCGAGATCAGCGTACTTGTCACACAGGTCAACGAAGTTCTGCAGACCCATTTCCTCGATGTAACGGATCGCACCACCACGGAATGGAGGGAAGCCAACACCGAAGATCAGGCCCATATCCGCATCAGCTGGAGTCTCAACAATGTTGTCTTCCAGGCAGCGAACAACTTCCAGACACATAGGAATCATCATGCGGGCAATAATATCGTCCACTTCAAAGTCCTTGCTCTCGGCACAAACAGGAGCAATCAGTTCATAGGTAGACTGATCAACAACTTTCTTGGGTTTGCCGCGCTTGTCGGTTTCGTACTTGTAGAAGCCCAGGTTGTTCTTCTGACCGTAACGGTTATTTTCGAACATCACGTCTACGGCACTCTTGAAGTCACGCCCCATACGCTCTGGGAAGCCTTCAGCCATAACGCCTTCAGCGTGAACACCGGTGTCGATGCCAACAACGTCCATCAGGTAGGCAGGACCCATAGGCCAGCCGAACTTCTCCATTACCTTGTCAACTTTCTGGAAGTCAGCACCGTCACGGAGCAGACCAGCAAAACCGCCGAAGTATGGGAACAGTACACGGTTTACCAGAAATCCTGGGCAGTCGTTGACAACAACTGGAGTCTTACCCATCTGCTTGGCGTACTTAACAGTGGTCGCGATAGCTTCTTCGCTGGACTTCTCACCACGGATAACTTCTACCAGAGGCATCATGTGCACTGGGTTGAAGAAGTGCATACCACAGAAATCTTCTGGGCGCTCAAGGGCTTCCGCCAGCTTGGTAATGGAGATTGTGGAAGTGTTGGAGGTCAAAACAGTGCCTGGCTTCACCTGCTTCTCAACATCTGCCAGAACCGCGTGCTTCACCTTCACGTTTTCAACAACAGCTTCAACTACAACGTCAACAGTGTCGAAATCACCGTAGGACAGAGTTGGCTTGATGGCGTTCAGAACATCGCCCATCTTGCCAGCGTCCATCTTCTTACGATCAACACGCTTGGTCAGCAGCTTCTTCGCTTCATTCAGACCCAGATCAATACCGGCCTGATTGATGTCCTTCATAACGATAGGCGTGCCTTTCAGGGCAGACTGGTAGGCAATACCACCACCCATGATGCCAGCACCCAGTACCGCAGCCTGCTCAACTTTGCCAGCCTTCTTCTCGAAGTCTTTGGCGGTCTTCTTCAGGGCCTGATCATTCAGGAACAGACCAACCAGGTTCTGCGCCACGCTGGTCTTGGCCATCTTGGCAAAACCTTTGGCTTCAATGCGGATCGCATCATCACGCTTCTTGCCAGCATGCTTCTGGATGGTTTTGATAGCAGTTACTGGTGCCGGATAGTGAGGACCAGCCTTACCAGCTACGAAACCAATGGCAGAGTTGAACGCCATCATCTGCTCCATCATAGGCAGCTTGATAGGGTCCAGCTTCTCCTGACGCTTAGCTTTGTAGTCAAGCTCGCCAGCACCGGCGCGCTTAACCACGTCGATAGCGGCCTCGAGCAGTTTCTCTGGCTCAACAACGGCATCTACAGCGCCAACTTTCAGGGCAGCGTCGGCACGGTTTTCAGCACCACCGGCAATCCATTCGATAGCATTGTCGCAACCGACCAGACGACTCAGACGGACAGTACCACCGAAGCCTGGGAAGATACCCAGTTTCACTTCTGGCAGACCAACCTTGGCCTTGGTGGACATAACCCGGTAGTCCGCAGACAGACACATTTCGAAACCACCACCCAGCGCGATGCCGTTGATGGCAACTGCGGTAGGAACAGGCAGATCTTCGAACGCGCTGAAGATAGCGTTAGTGGCCACAGTGCCCTCTACCAGTTCTTCTTCAGGCAATGCGAACATTTCAGTGAATTCGGTAATATCGGCGCCAACGATGAATACATCCTTGGAACTAGTGACTACAACACCTTTAACGTCGCCATTGCCTTGCAGCGATTCAGTGGCTTCTTTCAGCTCCTGAAGTGTGGTTCGGTTAAATTTGTTGACTGACTCCCCCTGCAGGTTGAAGTCGAGCTGAGCGATACCATCGTCCAGTAATTTTACTGTGATGGCCTGACCGTCATAGATCATCAACTTTTCTCCACGCTTTTTGGATACTGGGCCTTTTATAGAAGTCGTCGTCAGAGGCAACCCTCAAGCGACAACATGAAATTCTTATTCACCCGGCCGACAACTCCAGCCTTCCTTGTGTTTCGTGCTTCCTGTCAATCCAAACCGATTCATACAAACGTTTGAATCAGGCTGCGTCACCTTCGTGTAATTCCGAACCAAAGTCAAGACTTGTACGCACTCAACAGCACGAAAAGAGCGTACAAATACCTACAAGATCGAAATGATACGCCTCCGGTATAAGACAGGAACAAGGCATAGCAGAAAAATCTTTTCTGATGAAATTGCTGTTAAAAATCTATGGATTAGCAAGCCGCTTTAAAGCCGCACAAATCAGATCAACATCCTCTTCGCTCCCCTGCTCATTCCACAAAGCTGCAACACTGTTTGAGCGGATACTGATGCGAACAACGGAGTGAGGAAGCTCATGAGGAAAGCCGCTGGAATGCGTTTCTCTTTCGAGTTTTTGTGGTTCAAGCGTGTGCTCTTCGGGAAGGGCGATGGAATACTCCAGCCAAGGAACACCCTGACCAGCACAAACGTCAGGAAGGCTATCTATACCCCTGATTTCTTTTATTTTCATCCCAAGGGAAAGAGCATGCTGGCGAAGCTTCATCCGTCTTCGTTCTTCTTTGGAAGGAAGCAACCAGATGATATTCCCTGCGACTATAAGTAATACCAGTAAAATTATGAGCCAAGTCATACACTGTTCTTCGTTTTGTTTTAGACTGGAGGCAGATTCGGCATGGTACACCCGAGAGGGCTGCTCGGACAGGAGCAGGAATGGAGCAGTCGAGAGCCAGCCTTCAAAGGCAGATCAGTGAACAGGCCGAGGAACAAGCCCCTGCAGCGCAAGCCGCTAAAGGGTTCTTGGGAAGAACTTGACAATAACGAGCCCTAAGGAATCCAAACATGAGCCTTTATCAACATATTCTGGTTGCCATTGACCTGACCGAAGAAGCTGATGCGGTTCTGGAAAAGGCGCGTAGCATCGCCGAAGCCAACAACGCCAAGCTCACCCTCGTTCACGTCGTCGAACCTCTAAGTGTTGCTTATGGCAGCGATATCCCTCTGGATCTCACGACTCTGCAGGATGAAATCACCCAACAGGCTCGCGAACGCATTGCCAAACTGGCTGACAAAATCCATATCGAAAAAGGTGAGCAGCATGTGGTTTACGGGCGCCCTGAGCGGGAAGTTCACCGTATTGCTGAAGAATCAGATATTGATCTTGTTGTTGTCGGCAGTCACGGTCGTCATGGCCTTGCCCTGATCCTCGGATCAACCTCTACCAGCATTCTTCATGGGGCATCCTGTGATGTCCTCGCCGTCCGCGTTGGCAAACACAGCTAACCCCAGACTGTCAGCGATGGGCTCTGCCCATCGCTATACCCCTATTCAACTTATCACTTAATCTTTCCCTTCTTCTTTTCTGTATTACCAGAACTACCGCTGGATCGAAGCCTGTTTGGGAAAGGTCACCCTACAGACAGCCTTACTCATTAAATTAAAGTCAGCCTGTGCTCTATTTCATACTTCGTAACATGGTTTGTTTTGCAGGCCACTGTTATTTCCCGCAAAATGGCGACCCCAGAATATCTGGGCAAATATCAAACAAATACAACAAAAAACATTAATAATAATTTAAGCGCTATTTCTATGTCGTTCTTCAGATTTATAGCAGTCGCCTTCTGCCTCTACACCCTGAATATTCAAGCCGCCCAAGCAGCCCCAAGAGAGCGGGTTGTTCTTTGTGGCGATAATGCTTTCTGGTTTCCCTTTACCCTTAACGAGAACAGGCGAGCCAAAGGAATATTCATTGATATGATCCGCCTGGCCGGGGAACGTACCGACAAGCGTGTTGTGATTCAACAAACCAAGTGGAGCCGCTGTATGAGACTGGCCAAGAGCGGTAAGGTCGACGGCATTATTGCTGCCAACTTTACTCCGGAAAGAACGGCCTTTTTTCACTACCCACCCACGGCAGAAATACAGAGCCAACCATCTCCTTATAGCCTGGGACTGGTTGGCTACTCTATAGCCACACCCAGTACCAGCTCCTATGTTTACAAGGGTGATCCATCAACCCTTCCCGGCCCGGTGCGTGTACCTAAAGGTTACTCTATCGCCAAAAACCTGCAGGGGGCCGAGCTGGAAACACGCTATAACAGTGAGCGTGCGGCCCTGGCCATTTTGGCCAACTCCGGTACAGGCTCTGCCGCAGTACTAGGGTCTGTTGCAGAATATCTGGCCAAGGAACCTTTCTTTCAGGGTAAATACAAACTTCAGGAAGTGCCTATTACCGAAAAAGATCACTATCTGGCCTTTTCTAAAAAAAGTGAACTACCACAGCAGTCCCGCACAGAGCTATGGGAAGCCCTGAAAAGCATCTACTCGGATAAAGAGACCATGGCTCATCTTTATGAGCAGTACCTTAAGGAGTAGATTCCTAACGTATCCCAGCCTATCAATTGCGGCACCGACACATTCAGTGCCGCCACACACTACTCTCTTCTAACAAAATCAAAGCATTAGCTCTGTTTTTTCACTATCCGCATCAACATTAAACGACTACAATCAACTAATTCTCTACCTTACAATTTCCAGACCAAAGATATTACAGCCTTCAGTTTATGGCCCAATTCCAAACCCATCTGGTCGGCGCATCAGTCGTTGCAGGTACATTATCAGTGACTGCTCTTTATGCCGGGCTTGTTTCACCCGAATTTGCAGGACTCCTTTGGCTCGCAGGAACATTAGCCGGCTTGCTTCCCGATATCGACTCTGAGAGCTCACTCTCCCTGCAGATTTTCTCCCTGCTGCTTCTCGCGTTTATTGGTGGATTGATGGCCAATTCCCTGTTTAACAAGGTTCCTCTACTCTGGAACCTGGGCGCCGTAACCGGTTCACTCTTATTATTACGCTTACTGGTTATTCCTTTCTTAAACCGCATACTGATTCATCGAGGCAACTGCCACTCACTTCTGGCCACACTGTTCTGTGCTTTAACTACAACTGTCGCCAGCATAGAGGTGTTAGGCCTGCCAACTCTTTCAGCGTACATGCTCGGGCTTGCAGTAGGCACAGGTTACCTGAGCCACCTGCTACTGGATGAGCTCAATGCTCTCTGCCTGAAAAAAGGAAGGGTGAAAAAATCATTTGGTACGGCAATGAAGCCTTTTTCACGCAAGGCACCAGTATCATCGGTACTGATGACCGCCACCTGCATCGGGGAACTCTGGTGGCTGCCAGAGCCTCAGTCACTGCAGGTCGTACTGCAGCGACTGGCCCAGACATCCATGAAAGTCCTGGGTTAAGAGTTCTCCCTCAGCCGTTACTCATATCTTCAAGTTCAGCCCAGCGATCCATCTTGACTTCGAGCAATTCATTCAGTTCAGTTAAACGGTTCAGTGTTGACTGAACTGTACCCTGATCCTGACTGTAGAAATCATTAGAGCTGGTCAACTGCTCCAGCTCTGCAATTTCCTGCTCCAATGCTTCCAGCTCGCCTGGTAGCGCATCCAGCTCACGTTGAAGCTTATAACTGAGCTTTTTCTTTTTCGCCGGAGCTTCTGGTTTAGCAGCAGGCGCAGGCTTTACAGTTTCCTTGTCTTCGGAAACTTTTCCACCATCACCGGTAGCAGCCAGTCGTTCAATACTGCCACCCTGCCGCAGCCAGTCTTCAAAGCCACCGACGTATTCACGAACCATTCCGTCACCTTCAAAGACCAGTGAGCCGCTGACAACATTATCCAGGAAATCCCGGTCGTGACTCACCAGCAGCACGGTACCTGGGAACTCCACCAGAATACTTTCCAACAGCTCCAGAGTTTCTACATCCAGGTCGTTGGTCGGTTCGTCGAGCACAAGAACGTTGGCAGGTTTGCTGAACAAACGGGCCAGAAGCAGACGATTACGTTCACCACCAGACAGCGCCTTAACTGGAACACGGGTACGCTGAGGAGGAAAAAGAAAGTCTTCCAAGTAGCTGATGATATGGCGTTCACGACCATTGATGGAGATTTTCTCCCGGCCTTCGGCAACGTTATCAATTACCGTTTTTTCAAGATCCAGCTGGCCACGCATCTGATCGAAGTAAGCCACTTCCATCTTGGTGCCACGCTTGACCTTGCCGTTCTGGGGCTCAAGATCACCCAGCAAAATTTTCAGCAAAGTGGATTTACCAACACCATTGGCACCGATCAGGCCGATCTTGTCACCACGCATCAGGGTGAAATCAAGATCTTTCATCAGCAGGCCATCTTTGTAGCCATGGGTCAGACCTGTAGCTTCCACCACCAGCTTGCCGGAGCGATCAGCGGATTCGACTTTGAAGTCAGCTTTTCCTTGCAGGTTGCGGCGTTCCTTACGTTCTTCCCGCAATTTTTCAAGTGCCCTTACCCGGCCTTCATTACGGGTACGACGGGCTTTAATACCCTGGCGAATCCAGACCTCTTCCTGTGCCAGTTTCTTATCGAACAGAGCATTCTGGGTTTGCTCAACTTCCAGAGCATGAGCTTTACGCGCCAGATACTCTTCGTAGTTACATTCCCAATTAGAAAGAGTTCCGCGATCCAGCTCAATAATGCGGGTTGCGAGAGATTTTAGGAAAGCCCGGTCGTGGGTAATAAACAGCAGCGCCCCACGGAAATCCTTCATCTGCTTTTCCAGCCAGGCGATGGTGATAATATCCAGGTGGTTGGTAGGCTCGTCCAGCAGTAGAACATCTGGATTACTGACCAGCGCACGGGCCAGTTCAACTCGACGGCGCCAACCACCGGACAGTTCACCCATGGTTTTGTCTGCCGGCAACTGAAGACGCTCAAGCGTCTGCTCAACTCTCTGCTGTAGTTTCCAGCCATCCTGGGCTTCAAGCTGATCCTGCACCCGCTCGAAGCGGCGCATATCTTCATCGGTTGCGATGTTATGGGACAGCGTATGCCATTCTGCTATCAGTTGACCCACTTTATCCAGACCACCAGCAACAACATCATAAACCGTCTGATCATCGGCCAGTGGCAGATCCTGATTAAGCATGCCGACTTTCATGCCACCATCAAGACGGACAGCACCGTCGTCTGGCTGGATTTCACCGGATGCCAGACGCATCAAAGTTGATTTGCCCGCACCATTGCGACCAATCAGGCACACCCGTTCCCCGGGAGCTATCTGGAAGCTGGCATGATCGAGCAGAGGCTTGTCTCCGTAAGCGACGGAGACGTTATCAAAACGTAACAAAGACATGATTTGTATTAGTCAGGAGAAAAACCGGTGAAGCATACCGCTTTGCCGGAGAAAGGTCTTTTTTTTCAAAATACATTTACATACAATCGTGTACGTATGTAAATAACAGACCAATAATCAACCTATCCGGTGCATGGTCACGAGATAATAATGATGAATAGAAATAAAGTAATTCTTGCCGGGGTGGCTCTGGCTCTTACCAGCCTCACAGCATTTCGGCTTCATTCTTACCTTCAGCCGCCTGCCACCGACCTGGAAGAAAGAGTCATCAGCGTTAATGCCATTACCGTTGCACCAACTCCCCTCACCGCCTGGGTATTTGCTGAGGGAACGGCTGAAGCCCAACGCAAAGCATTCCTGAATTTTGAACGTGCAGGAAAAGTGGTGGCAATCGGCTCCGACGAAAACAACCTGACACTGCGTGAAGGTTCTCGTGTTGCCGGCCCGGAAACAAAAGGTGATAAAGGCCAGCGCCTGGCCAGCATCGATTCCCGCACCACCAGCGCCACCGTTGATAGTCTCACTGCCCGGCTCCAGTCGGCCCGCCAGCGCAGTGAAGAGGCTCGCGCCAATATTCTTCGTGCACAAAATGATTTTGAGTTAGCGCAGATTGCGTTTAAACGGACGGAGAAACTTCACAATGATGGACTGATTTCCCGTGACACTTTGGACAGGGATCGTACGGCACTTTTAAATGCTGAAGCTGCCGTTTCCGCAGCCAGCAGTGCTCAGGCCTCTGTTAAAGCCGATATTGAAAGCATTTCTGCCGAACGTGAAGGCGCTCTGGCCACCCTCAGTAAAGACAGCCTGTTCGCACCTTTTGATGGATTGTTGACCGTAATGAATCTGCGGGAAGGCAACTATTACTATCCTCCTCAGGGTGTAACCCGCAGCAGTGACCGGGAAGCAACCTCTGCGATTGTTGTGGTAGACGACAGCCGTTTTGAAATCACCCTGCAAATTCCCGAGCAATCCGCACGAATGATTGAAGAGGGTGAAACTGTCTGGATCAGTGCTGACAGTTCTGCCCTCTACAAAAGCGCCCGCACAGGTAAGCTTTCCAATCAGGTGATGACTGGTAAAGTCTGGTCGGTCAGCCCAGCCATCAGTCTGCAGAATCGTTCCCGAACCATAAAGGTTCGTACCGACCTTGGGCAGCAGGTTTCCATACAGGACGGCCTTTTTGTTCAGGCCTGGATTGCCGCACGGCATAAACCTGATGCTCTCACACTTCCTATTGAATCCCTGTCATTCCGGGATCGCCTGCCCTTTATCTATGTGATTGGCAATGACAAGCGGGTTGAACGCCGCATCGTGGCAACTGGCCTTCAGGGCTTGAGCAGTATTGAAATTGCGTCAGGACTTGATGCCGATGAACGTGTCGTTGTTCGGGGGCAACACCTACTTGATCAAAACAGTCTGGTACGTGTTGTTGATGGCGGGGTGAACTGATGAGTTGGTTAAAACCCGAAGGCCCGGCCAGGCGCCTGTTTCTGGAAACCCTGCTGGCCAAACTGTTGCTGGTGATGTTTGTTGTTATCGGCCTGACGGCCTGGCAAACCCTGGTGCGGGAAAACTACCCGGATCTTGAAATCCCTATGGCGCTGGTGATTACCAAATGGGAAGGAGCCTCGCCGGAGCAAGTTGAAAAAGAAATCACCAAATACCTTGAGGAAGAGATTCGCGGCCTTAAAGGGCTAAAGCGCTTCGATAGCGGTTCCTACAACTCCTATTCGATGGTATCGGTAGAATTTGATGCCGATATGCCGGTGTCCGATGCCATGCAGCGTCTTCGGGCAGCCGTTGATAAAGCCGAGAGTGAGTTCCCGGCAGGCGGCAACGTTGAAAAGCCGGAAATTGAAGAGATGTCCATGTCCAACACTCCGGTTGTAACCTGGGTGCTTCATGGTGATACCAGCGATATTCAGTTAACAGATACAGCCGAGCGTCTCAGCGATGCTCTGGAACGTATCAGTGATGTAAAAAAGGTTGATATCAGTGGCCAGCGTGAAAAGAGCCTGCATGTACGGCTTTACCCTGAAAAACTGCGAATGCTGAAACTTTCTCCGGTTACGGTGAAAAACCTTCTTCTCTCCGCCAACCGGGATATGGGCTGGGGTGAGTTTGAAGGTGACAGCAACACTTTCTCACTGTATCTGGAAGGACGTTTCGACCAAGTTGAGCGTATCCGTCAGCTGCCCGTTATGCGCTTGAATGACCGCACAATTCGTTTGGGTGATATCGCCACTGTTGATCTGCGGCCGGATCGTGTGGAAATGCAGACAGGCTTCAGTCTCGAAGGGGCTCCTGCTACACCCGGCGTAATCCTTGATGTTAAGAAGCGCCCTGGTGCAGATACCTTGGGCGTTATTGAAGAAAGCGCGAGGGTTATTGAAGAACTCACTTCCCAGAATGATTGGCCGGTTTCTTTAACAGTGACCCGGGTCAGCGATGATGCCGAACTGATTGAAACTGCTTTTAATGATATATCCGGCTCAATGATGCAGGCGGTTTTTATTGTTTTTGCCATTCTGTTGTTGCTGCTGACCTGGCGTGAAGCTCTTATCGCAGGACTTGCTATTCCCGTTACTCTGCTGGCCGTGCTCGGCCTGATGATTCCCATGGGTTACTCATTCAACAGCATGGTGATGATCGGCATGGTGTTGGCTCTGGGTCTGCTGGTTGATGTGTTTATTCTGGTCATGGAAGGCATGCATGAAGGCTTGTATGTAAGGAAAGAGAGTTTTCCTGAAGCAGCCCTGAAAACTGTCCGTACTTTTGCCATGCCAGCCATTGCTGGCCAGCTCACCACGATTCTGGCTCTGGTACCGATGATGATGGTGGGTGGTATCGACGGGAAATTTATCCGCATTCTTCCAATCACCATCACTCTTGCCCTGATTATCAGCCTGATTGTGGCTTTTCTGATCTGTATTCCGCTATCGCGCATATTGCTTGAAAGCAGCCAGCCACCTAATGAGCTGACGGTGGATCGTTATGCGCGGATATGGGGTAATAAGCTGGAAACCTTCCTGCTGCACGGACCTTTATCACGGAAAAGAAAAACCGTGCTCTGGACTGTCAGTGCCTTCAGCCTGTTCGTAGTCAGTATTATGGCTTCCAGCTTGTTGCCTTCCATGATGTACCCGGAAGCCGATGACCGGAAAATTGGGATTTCCATTGAACTGGCTCCCGACGCCACTTTGGAGCAGACCAGACAGGTCACCGACAAATCCGCAGAGTGGTTACGTCAGCAACCGTGGATAGAGAAGTTTGTTATCTATACAGGTGCCAGAAGTCCGGTAACCACCGGTAACCTGAAAGATGCACTGCTTCCCAATGAAAATGCTCATCTAGCTGGTTTTACAGTGATTCTCCGCCCTAAAGAGATGCGGGAGATGCTGTCTTTTGATTACCTGCCAATTATGCGTAACGGTCTTGAAAAGGTACTGAGTGATGAGCCCGGCCTGCGTATCCAGATGACCCATATTGGTGGCAATCCTGATACATCCGCTCCCGTTGCAATTTCGCTCACCGGGCCGGATTATCAGGTTTTAACCCAACTGTCCCAACAGATACAGACAAGGCTTAGACAACAACCGGGCGCCGTTGATATCCGCGATAACCTTGGCCCTCCCCTTCCTGAAGCCCGCTTCACCTTTGACCGGGAAATGTTGAATTTCTTTGGTCTTGATGAGAATAACGCCGCGGAACAGATTCGTATCGGTATGAGCGATGATGAACAGGGCCGGTTCAAAGTGGAAGGCACCAGCGATGATCCAAAACTGCGCCTTGGCTATATCTGGCCCAGCCAGGATGGCGGTATTGGTAATCCCCGTCATGTTGCGGAAGTACAGCTGATGAAAGTGATAACTCCGCAGGGAGAATCCGTTCCATTGGAAACCGTCAGCAGTTATATCGTTGATAGTGTCCCCCGGGTTTATATCCATAAAAACGGTTATCGCGCTGTGACAGTTCAGGCCCGAGCTGAAGGAGAAACAGCTTCCGATATCATGCTTTCCATGCAAGCGGATCTGGATAAGATGAAAGCCGACTGGCCCGCTGGCTACGACTACCAGCTGGGAGGAGAACTGACTAAAGCCGATGACAGCTACTCCGATATGGGTATGGCCTTTATTGCAGCGGTTCTGCTGATCTTGATTCTGCTGGCACTGCTCTATAATTCCATCCGCCAACCGATTATTATCCTGCTGATTATTCCCCTGGGTTTGACCGGCACATTCAGTGGCTTTTTCCTGGCCAATATTCCCCTGTCATTCTCCGGGCTTATTGGTGTTGTGGCGCTTGTCGGTATAGCCGTAAACAATGCAATCGTATTGATAGATACAGCTAACCGTCATTTCCGCAATGGTATGAATACAATGTCCGCAGCTGCCCGCGCCTCGGCTGAGCGACTGCGGCCAATCGTCAGTACTACCCTGACCACTGTACTGGGCCTGATGCCTCTGGCGTTCAGCGACCCACAGTGGTATCCGCTCTGTATGGCGATAGTGTTTGGTCTGATAGCTTCAACGGTGATTGCCCTGGTGATTATTCCCTGCCTCTATGTTTTGTTCGTGAAAGACCATGCGGAAACTGAAGAGAGTTACTCTCCCGCTATGGAGTTGAACTGATGGCACGCAGAACCAAAGAAGATGCAGAAAAGACCCGTCTGCAACTTCTGGAATCAGCTCTCAAGCTGTTCAGTGAAAAAGGTCCGGCTCAGGTGACTCTGGCAGAAATTGCCAGAGATGCCGGAGCCACCCGAGGCGCTATTTACTGGCATTTCAAAGATAAAAATGAATTGCTGACCTGCTTGTGGGACGAAGCCATAGCGCCTCTGGAAAAATCCTTTGATGATCTGGTGGAGTTTGGCTCAGAGGAACCTCTGGAAAGCCTCGAAAACCTGATCTGCCAGTTTCTTATGCAACTGGCTACGGACACCCACACCCGGCAGGTTTTTCGTGTGCTCGAACAGTCATTCAATATGCAGGAGCTGAATGAAGAACATGGCCTTGTCCAATTGCGCTGCCAGTGGTCCGAAAGCCTGACTGAGTTTTTCCAACCGGTAGAAAAAATGGGTCTTCTGCGTGAGGGTATAACAGCAAAAATGGCCGCTTTTCTCATAATGAGTTCTGTTGATGGATTGATCAGTTACCATCTGGCCGATGATAGCTGTATAGATCTTGAGAAAAACGTCCAGTTATTTGCCCGAATTTATATGGGAATGGTTCGTAAATAATAAAAAGCCTGGTGAGCCGGTTTAACAACCGGCTTCAACTCTATGAAAAAGAACAAATACTTGTATTTATGGTCAGTGACCACCTATCCTCCCCTCTTTACAATTAAACGACACTCAGCCAATGAGTTGCGTTTTTAAGGCAGTATCCAGAAAAAATAAAAAGTAATAACAACAAAGGGAAATTGCAGTGTCTCAGCCCTGGCTCAATATTCGCTTTCTGGTTGCACTCATCGTAACTGGACTCATCACTTTACAACCGGCGAAAGCCGCAGAATCTGACAGTGTTGAAACCTGGCAGGTCAGATACCTACAACAACTCCTGTATCGTGCTGGTAGTCAGCTGGTTGCCTATAAGTCTCAACACGATGATCAGGAAATTCTTCAAAATCTGATGAATGACCTTAACGCTGGAGATAAATTTTTAAGCGAACATCCTGTACTGGAAAACTCCTCCAAAGCCCGTGTGGCCTGGAATCACCTGAAGACAGGCGTGCAGGCAGAGATTGCCAACTCCGACTTTGAACAGGATCTGGGCTGGAACTTTTCAGTTCGTTTGAATCAACTGATGCGAGAAGCAAACCAGAAGATCGAATCATTGATTCCACCTGAGCAACACCTCACTCTTACCAAGGCCGGTGCTCCTGCTGATACCGCGGTGATTCTGCAATATATGCTCGTTCGTTACTCTGCCCGCTCCTATATAACCTCTCTCAGGGTTGATAAAAGCCGTGGAGCACTGGAAGAAGACCTGGATGTACTGGCCAACACGGTTACGACTCATATCAGCACCGCACTAGAAAACAGTTCCGGGGCAGAGCTTGAGGCAACAAAGAAAATCAATAAGTTATGGCGCTTTATTGAGCCAAGACTCTCAGATTTTAATAACAACCTCTCGCCTTTCATTGTGAACCGGGTTGGAAAACAGATTATTGATGGTTTGAACGACATTGATGCTTCCAATCGCTCATAGAAATTGCCTGACCAGGAAAAGACGAAGTAAGCAACACGACTAAGGTGTAACAGACCTAGCTCCCCCGGCTTGTTAAATTCAGGTGTTCAAGGCAATGCGAGGGGAATGCTGGGTTATGTATGTTAATTCGTTTTGGGGTTACAGAGCACTTCCACAAACAGAACACCCGGTGACAGATAATCTCGCCGAGATGGACTCTCTTTCTCCCTACAACAGTGCATCTCCCAGTCCAATGGAGACGGATGCCTTAGTCGATCAACCAAAGCTTCCCGATACAACATTTGCCGGGCATTCCGTGACTTGTCAGCCACAGCCTATCTCAGACAATCAGGACTCGGATTCAGGCTCAAGTGGTTATAACAGTCTCTCCCCCGTTCACAACCAAGGCACAGTTGTGGATTTCATAGAACTTCACCCGGGCAAACATCTGGGTAAAGGTGCTTACGGCAGCATCACCAGATATACAGTCACAGACACTCAGGGTACCAATATCGATGTAGCGGTTAAACGCCCGAAAAATGCCAGTAGCCAGCTTGCCGGAGCATTGAATGATGAAATCCGTATTCTGCAAGGAGTGAAACATCCTAACGTCATTGAAGTTCTGGTGGGCGTTGAAGCCAAACACAATCCGGCAATGGTTATGTACCTGCAATCCGGGGATCTTTACAACTGGCTGAAAGAAGGTGGAAAGCCCGATTTGGCAAGTGCCAAACAGATTCTTGGAACATTTCTGGCAGGTATGGAGCACCTTCACACCGTAGCAAAAATACACCATAACGATCTCCATACTCCCAATATCCTTTTAAGGCGGGATGGCCAAACCATAGAGTCAGTGATTACAGATTTCGGCCTGGCAACCCGTAAGGGAGACTCCTCCCAGAGGTTTCAACCCGACTCCCGCCACGATCCTTGGAGCCGTAACAGTGGGACAGCCAGCCGGGATATCTATTCGGTGGGCTATATCACCTGTTGCGTACTATCCGGAAAGTCATATCTGGATACCTGGAAGAAAAGCTATGGAAACCGAGTGGCTCCCACCCTTGCCAACAAACCAGCTGGCCAGCTGGTTTCCAAAACGCTTCAGGGGATCGACCGGCAGGTGGCTGAGAGTGTTTTAGTGGGAGTTGCCTTTCCCTCAATGGATGAGCATGTACGTTATCGTCGCCCTGTAGATCAGCTGAAAACCCACTTTGATAATATATTTACCCTGCACGAACTTTCGACCAGAGCTGAAACCGAAGCGAGCTAAGATTTCCAGCAGAAATACACTCCAGAACTGCACAAATATCGTAAAGCGGTTATGATATACCCTTTGCCGCCAGTGGCGGCTCCCTCCTAACACTTCGGACTGCAATCTAATGGCTGTTATTCTTCACACCAACTATGGCGACATCACTCTGGAACTGGATGCAGAGAAAGCGCCCAAGACTGTTGCAAACTTTCTGGAATACGTTAAGTCCGGACACTACTCAAACACCATTTTCCACCGTGTTATCAATGGTTTCATGATTCAGGGCGGCGGCATGGCTCCCGGCATGGAAGAGAAGACTACTGGTCAGCCCATCAAGAACGAAGCTGACAATGGTCTGAAAAACACCACCGGTTCCATCGCTATGGCCCGCACCATGGACCCACACTCTGCTTCTGCCCAGTTCTTTATTAACGTTGCAGATAACGACTTCCTGAACCACAGCTCCAAGACTGAACAGGGCTGGGGTTACGCGGTATTCGGTAAAGTGACCGAAGGCATGGACGTGGTTAACAAGATCAAGAATGTGAAAACCGGCAGCTACGGTTTCCATCAGGACGTTCCTACTGAGGAAGTGCTGGTAGAATCTGCCGAAATCGTGGAGTAACTCTGTCTTGCGGTCGCTGTTTATCTCCGACCTGCACCTGACACCAGGACGCCCGGACATCACCCGGGCGTTTCTGCGTTTTCTGGAGCAGGATGCCCTTTCCGCCCAATCCCTGTACATTCTCGGTGACTTTTTTGAATACTGGATTGGCGATGATGTGATGGATGATTTTCACCATCAGATTGCCACAGCACTGAAAACTCTTGCCGATAAGGGCGTCAGTATTTTCATTATGCATGGCAACCGTGATTTCCTGATTGGCAAAACCTTTTGTCGCATAGCTGGCTGTACATGGCTGAAAGATCCAACGGTTATCACCCTTGGCGACAAGCCTGTTCTGTTAATGCACGGCGATAGCCTCTGTACCAGTGATGCTGGCTATATCCGCTTTCGGAAAATCATTCAGAACCCGATCACCAAGTTTATTCTTTTGGCTCTTCCCAGCAGTTACCGGCGCAATATTGCCCGCAAGCTCAGGGAAAATAGCATGGCCAATGCGGGTAAAAAAGCGCCCACAATTCTTGACGTGACTCAGGATGCGGTCAACAGTGAAATGGCGAAACACAAGGTGAAAACCCTGATTCATGGCCATACTCACCGTGCGGCGGTTCACCCTCTGGACAACAATGCTCAGCGTATTGTGCTGGGTGACTGGGACAAACTCGGTTGGTCTCTTTGCCACGACGAAAACGGCTTTGATCTTTCCAGCTTTCCTATAAGCTAACTTTCGGCCTGACATTCGCGTCATCACAGCTACTCTTCCCGGCGAACTTCTATGCTTGGATAAGTACCTATGACCTGGACAGGCCGACTGCTGATGACCCTGCTTTCTTTGCCAACCACTTGCTTTTCCGACGGAGAGTCCGTCGACAATCCATCCAGCAATCCGATTACCAATCAGCAGTTGAAAAGCGGGGAAGCACTGTTACTGTCACTTCCCTGCCCCAGCAATAAATGCACTGTCTCTTTTGATGGTGAGGATATTGCCGTTTATACGCACCCCAAGCTCCCGGGCCAAAGCCTGGTCGTGATAGCCACACCTCTGGATGCAACAGCCGGTGCCGAAAGAAAGCTTGTTTCCATGACTATGCCTGATGGCGGCAACTTTCCCTCTATCGAACTGGAAACTGTGGAACCGGATTACTCGGTGGAACCACTTTCGGTCAATCCAGACCTTGTCACTCCCCCAGAATATGCCCTTGAACGCATAAAAAAAGAACGCACTGAAATTGCCAATGCCTTGAAGACCAAAAACGCGCACCAACCTCTCACCAGTGGTTTTATTGAACCGGTTCCGCTTAAAAAAGTAACCAGCCCTTTCGGTATCCGCAGGCTTTATAACGAACAGTTGAAAGGCCGTCATACCGGGGTTGATCTGCGAGCTGCAGAAGGAACACCAGTACAGGCACCTCATGACGGCAAAGTGAAAATGGCGCAATCCAACTGGTATACCGGGGGACATATTGTGCTGGAACATGGCTGGGGAGTATCCAGTAGTTATTTCCATTTGTCCGAGATACAGGTGAAGGTTGGAGAGACTGTCAGTCAAGGGCAGCAAATCGCTTTAACCGGAGCGACAGGCCGGGTTACTGGCCCCCACCTGCATTGGGGAGTGCATGTGAATGGTACGCCGGTTAACCCACTGCAGTTTATGACTGACTCAACGCAGCTCTTTTCGCCTTGAAAAAGTTTGGGCACAGGTGCGCCACTGGCGCTACCTGAAAACATTTAACAAGCCACCTTAAAATTCAAGTGCTTCACCATCCGCAGGTATCAGCACCTTATCAGCCAGCCCCTGCTGCACCAGTGATTTTCGAAGCGTTACTCTGAGATTGCAGAGCTGGCGGGGTTCGGTTCAGAGAGAGTGTTTCACAAGCATTTCAAAACGGCTTTTCGCGTATCTCCCACACAGTGGCGAACATCCTTTAAACAATAGACTGGTTTTCCTAACAGCTCTGTCCCTGCATCTGACAATAAACATAAGTAAAACCCTCGCCAATGCCATCTAACCTGTAAGCCCATACAGAAAAAGGCATAAGGGGGAATCTATGCAGCGACTGACCATTTTCTTTGACCGGCTGATGCAGCGCTACCTGCCTGATCCATTTGTG
Source organism: Parendozoicomonas sp. 2304DJ65-17 (assembly GCF_058148445.1). Classification (NCBI taxonomy): domain Bacteria; kingdom Pseudomonadati; phylum Pseudomonadota; class Gammaproteobacteria; order Oceanospirillales; family Endozoicomonadaceae; genus Parendozoicomonas; species Parendozoicomonas sp. 2304DJ65-17. The sequence continues at coordinate 110,626 of NZ_JBYVJV010000003.1, read as the reverse complement.
CTCAGCCTGTTGCTGACAATGCTCTCATTCCTTTTGGGTTTCACCCTAACCGACAGCTCTGCATTGCAAATCGTGCAGTACTGGGGCGACTCGTTCTGGAAGCTGATACCGTTCACCATGCAAATGGTATTGATACTGGTGACCGGCTATATTCTTGCCCTTTCCCCACCGGTTCATAGTCTTCTGCAACGTACAGCCAGTCTGGCCAGAACATCTGGACAGGGAATTGTGCTGGTTACCCTATTTTCCATTGCTGCCTGCTGGATAAACTGGGGCTTTGGTCTGGTAACAGGTTCTTTATTCGCCCGACATATGGCCAGACAGCAACCGGATATTGATTACCGGCTGGTTATTGCCAGTGCCTATAGTGGTTTCCTGGTTTGGCATGGCGGATTGTCCGGCTCTATTCCTCTCAGCATTGCAACGGAGAATCATTTCCTGTCATCCATGATGGGAGTGATTCCAGTTTCAAAAACCTTAATGGCACCTTATAACCTGATCATTCTTGCCGCCTTACTGGTTGTATTACCACTGATTAACTGGTTGATGATGCCACCTGCCAAAGATCGGGTAACGGTGGATTCCAGCAAACTGGATAATGGTCACGCAGACTGGGTTCACTCCGTACCTGAAGATCAACCAATGACTCCAGCCCAAAATCTGGAACACAGTCGTCTTCTTCCTATTTTACCAGTAGTCATGGGACTGACTTATGCAGTCATTTACTTTCAAAAGCCCGGAAGTGGTTTAACTCTTGATATCGTGAATTTTCTATTTTTGATTCTAGGGATTCTCTGTCACGGCGATGCCAAACGTTTCCTGCACGCGGTCACGGAAAGTGTCAAAGGCGCTGGCGGTATTATTATTCAGTTCCCTTTTTATGCAGGAATTATGGGCATTGTGATGTCGTCGGGTCTTGGAGATCTGATTAGCCGACAATTCATAGCCCTGTCCACCACTGAAACACTGCCTCTTTACACTTTTCTCAGTGCGGGTCTGGTCAACCTTTTTGTGCCTTCCGGCGGTGGTCAATGGGCGGTGCAGGCTCCGGTACTGATTCCCGCTGCTCTTGAGTTGAATGTTGATACGGCAAAAATTGCCATGGCTATTGCCTGGGGTGATGCCTGGACTAATATGATCCAGCCGTTCTGGGCACTTCCTGCATTGGCCGTCGCCGGACTTAAGGCGCGAGATATCATGGGTTTCTGTCTTGTGCACCTATTGGTGAGCGGTGCCATTATTGGAGCTGTCTTTTATCTTATCTAAAAGCCGTACGTTTCTGAGGAGTATTCTGTGAGCGACTATATGGAACTGGCTATAGAACTGGCTGAAAAATCTCTCTGTGAAGGAGGCGTACCCATAGGTTCAGTACTGGTATGCAATGGGGAGGTTCTTGGAAAGGGCCATAACCAGCGAGTACAAAAAGGCAGCTCTATTCTTCACGGAGAAATGGATGCTCTGGAAAATGCCGGAAGACTTACATCGGACATTTACAAAAAGAGCACCCTTTATACAACTCTCTCCCCCTGCGACATGTGCTCAGGAGCGATTCTGCTATTTGGTATTCCCCATGTGGTGATTGGAGAAAACCAGAACTATACCGGTACCGAGGAGCTGCTTAAATCTCGAGGTGTAAACATTGAGGTGTTGCAAAATAGCAGATGTATTGAACTCATGCAGTCGTTTATCTGCAAGCACCCCGATCTCTGGTTTGAAGATATTTCCTCAGCCGTCTAATCAGTTGATAACACCGGAATGAAAACGGAACTCTTCATCTATTCCTTCTACAGCTTGTCGATCCGCTTCGGCAAAAACAGCGATACGATCGGCCAGATCATAACCAGCAGCATCCATAGCCAGAGTCAGGTAATCCTGAAAATGACGCGCTTCGGATTTCAGCAGTGAGAGATAAAACTTCTTCAGCTCATCATCCAGCAGCGGTGCCAGAACTTCAAAACGCTCACAGCTGCGCGCTTCAATAAAGGCCCCCACAACAAGAGTATCAATCATTCGCTCCGGTTCATGAGTGCACACATGGGCACGCATTTTCCCTGCATAGCCGGATGCACTCAGAGGTCGGTAAGGAATATTCCTTTTTTGTAGTAGTGCCAGCACCTGCTCAAAGTGTCGCAACTCTTCCCTGGCAAGCCGGGACATACGGTTCTGAAGATCGGTATGCTCGGTATAACGAAACATCAGATTAATAGCTGTTGCCGCTGCTTTCTTTTCGCAGTTGGCATGATCTATCAAGAGAACATCTTGCTGTAAAACAGCCTGTTGCAGCCATTTTTCCGGTGTTGGGCATAGTAGAAACTCATCCCGCTCAGGTAACAGCCAACGACGCTGACCGGTCATATTATTCTTCCTCTGTGGTCATTATTTTTCAGCGTATTATACCAGCCGCAATCATACGACAGTCATTATTTACCCGTTTTCAGGTCGGTTTATTTTTTAAACAAAAAAAACATACGTTCGTGCAACATATACCGAAGCAAAATTGATTTAGATCAATAGTTTGACCCCAAGCCCCAGCTACCATAAATTCAAAACGAACCGATGAGAAGCTGCTAAGGTCTGTTGTCGAAGCTTCGGCTGGCTCTCGCTTAAGAACAAATGGACATAATCAGGAGATCAGCATGCGCACTCTAACCAAAATGCTGGTGGTTGTAGATACCCGCAAATCTTCGAGTATCGCCCTTAACCGGGCCGTTATGATTGCCAAGGCAACCGACACTCCCATCGTGGTTCTGGCTCCAAACCCCCGAGCCAATGCAGAGTCCCAGGCTTGCCTGGATGCAATGATCCAACCCTTTGCCGAAGACGGCGTGGCTATTAGCGGTAGTGAACAATGGCATAACAGTGCCGTTGAAACCATTATTCACGTCCGCCAGCTTGAGCGCTGCAGTCTGGTGGTAAAAGCGACCAAACAGGAAAAAGGTATTGCCAGCATAGTTTCAACTCCTGAAGACTGGAGCCTTCTCAGACAATGCCGCGTTCCTGTTCTGCTCGTTAAAAACACTGAGAGCTGGAATGGCAAGAAAATCCTTGCGGCCATTGATGCCTGCCCTGGCGACAGCAGCCACGAAATTCTGAACAATGTCATAATGGAATATGCAGGAGCTATTTCCGGTGTGGCAGAAGCTGAGCTTCATATGGGTACAGCGCACCCCGGCCTGATGCTGAGCGGAGAAGACACTGAGCAGGATGCCCATGATCGTTACCAAAACAACTGTATTCCACTGGCCAAGCAATACGGCATCAGTGATGAGAATGTTCATGTTGAAGAAGGCCCTGCGGAAGTCTTTATCCCTGAACTCTCTAAGCGACTGGATACTCCACTTATTGTAATGGGTACTGTTGCCAATACCAGTTTGAAAGGTGCACTGCTGGGCAATACTGCAGAACAGATTCTGCATCATGTAGAGTGTGATGTATTAACTCTCAAGCCAAGAGATATCATGGACCCTCTTGAGAACGTTCTCAGCTGATCTTCATTCCTTATGCCCGGAAACTTTCTATTTCCGGGCAGTATTTTCTGAATTTCCACCCCTCCACAGGAACTTTCACCAATACCCTTCTAAACTCGTTCTTCCGGCACTCCTGCCGCCAAAGGATGAGGCTCCCTTTCAATGCCCCAAAAATGGCTTCCGTGTCGTTTAAAATTTTGCATGCTGCTCTTTTTAAGTTGCTGGACATCTGCAGACGACAACTTTCAGGGCATGGCCGACTGGGCCGAAGATGTAAAAATTCATCTGGAAAAAAAACAAGAAAGTGACAAAGGCCTGCTGGCCATACCTTCATGGATTCCCGGATACCTATTTCGCAATATGGACATACCAGAACCTCCTGTTCAAAGAGGCATACTGGATAAACTGGAATATGAGGGGGAAACTGCCCTTAAAGTCGCGGCAGCCTCTTTTGTAGCATTAGCAGCAAGGCCATTTCTGAAATACATTCTTGCCGGTGAAGATTATCCAACAAGTCGTTTCTGGAAGCCCAGCCTGTCTGCCACCATGTGGCATTTGCTCTCCGCTCGAACATTAACGCAGGTTATCAGTTCAGAGTCACTACTGTCGGGCCTTTACCGTGCCGGAGTACTCACAAATTTTTCCCCCTGGATGCGCAGCACCCTGATCCAAAGCAATATGTCAGCACCTGTTGCAACATTCATGTCGCAACTCCCTGCCCACCTGCCAGTTATGAGCAAACTCATTGCCAATGTGTTGATGTTGAATTCACCAGTAAAGCTTGAGCAACAGCAGATTGTATTCGAAGACAGCGAACTCAACTCTCTGGCTAAGGTTTTTCTGCAAAGCCCGTTACTGGACGGAAACTTTGAGCCTGTCATCGACATTATTCCAACTCCTGGAGCTGAGCTTCAAACACACCAACCCGCACAACCGGACAACTTTGCGTGGAAAAACCTGTTCCAGAAGTGTAACACTCTTGGTATCTCCTATCTTCGCCTCTACCCCGTTGTTGAAGGCGGTGGTAACCGCTTATATATGAGAGCGTGGCGTGACAATGAACCTGGGCAACGGGTTCTGGTTGCCCAGTTTATGGCACCCAGCCCGGTTTACTGGTGGACAGATCAGGTGATGTATAACGATCCTCTTATTCACTTCACCATTAACCCACTGTCACGACAAATTATCCATAGTCTTCCTGACTATCTGGCTTCCAGCACTCATGGAGAAGGGCTACCACAAAACACTCCCGAAACATTGCAACCAGCAAAAATTACCACGACAGCTCAGGGCAAGCTCACCACAATCATGAATGATCAGCACGGCATGGTTTTCCTGGACTGGAATACCCAATCAGAAAATAGTCACCTGCCACTGATCACACTGTTAACAGAAGATATTGAACAACCGGTAACCGAGCATCAGCTTTCTGCGATTAATCATACGCAGGCTCAGCAGTTAACTCCCTATGAGCAGCTAGCGGCCCGTGCTATGCACGATATGCTCTGGTTATTTGTTGCTTTGCAGGCCGACAGGGTCACTGGATATGGGGGGGATAAGATCTATAACTTCTTTTCCAGAATTGCTCCTTGATAAACGGGGACATTCACGGAAAATATACCCATCATTTCGGCATTTACTTAACTTGTGGTAGTGGCTTCGGTTATACTCTCGGCGCCGAGAACAAGACAAATTCAGTAACGAGGCACTGCCACGGACTGGATTGCCAGACAGGCACCACTCTTACCATAAACAAGAGTGCCACAAGCAGGGTTCACAAAAACCTCAGCTGTGGCCTGTCTTATTTACCCTGGGCCAGCCCGGCCCACCTCTCTACAGTGAGGGTCTATGGATGACATAGCTCACTCGGACAGAGTCAGGCAGTCCCGTCCCGCAGGTCACTTGATGAGGGTAAAATAATGCTAGAAGCGTATCGCAAACACGTCGAAGAACGTGCGGCGGAAGGTGTGCCGCCTAAACCTCTTAGCGCTGAGCAGGTCACTGGCCTGGTTGAGCTTCTGAAAAACCCTCCCGCAGGTGAAGAAGAGTACCTGCTTGATCTTCTGGAAAACCGTATTCCTCCTGGTGTTGATGAAGCCGCTTACGTGAAAGCTGGTTTTCTGGCTGCCGTTGTTTCTGGGGAAACAACATCACCACTGGTTGATAAAGAAAAAGCTGTTGTCCTGCTGGGTAACATGCACGGTGGTTACAACATCACCACTCTGGTTGAGCTGCTGGACGACGCCCAGCTGGGTGAACTGGCCGCAGCCGAATTGAAAGACACTTTGCTGATGTTTGATGCCTTCCACGATGTGGAAGAAAAAGCCAAAGCCGGTAACGCTAATGCTTCTGCAGTACTAAAGTCCTGGGCTGATGCTGAGTGGTTCACCAAGCGTGACAAGGTTGCTGAAAGCATCAAGATGACCGTGTTCAAGGTGACTGGCGAAACCAACACCGACGACCTGTCCCCTGCTCCTGATGCCTGGTCTCGTCCAGACATTCCTCTGCACGCCCGCGCTGCTTACAAGATGACCCGTGATGGTCTGACCCCTGAAGAGCATGGCGTAACCGGCCCTATGGCTCAGATCGAAGAGATCAAAGCCAAAGGCCTGCCTGTTGCTTTTGTTGGTGATGTTGTTGGTACCGGTTCTTCCCGTAAATCTGCGACCAACTCCGTACTGTGGTTCTTCGGTGACGACATGCCCGGCGTTCCTAACAAGCGCGGTGGTGGTGTGTGCATCGGTGGCAAGGTTGCTCCTATCTTCTTCAACACGATGGAAGATGCTGGCGCCCTGGTGTTCGAAGCCCCTGTAGACAAGATGAACATGGGTGACGTGATCGATATCCGCCCATACGAAGGTAAGGTACTGAACGAAGCTGGTGAAACCATCTCCGAATTCAGCTACAAGTCCGACGTGATTCTGGATGAAGTCCAGGCTGGCGGTCGTATCAACCTGATCATTGGTCGTGGCCTGACTGAAAAGGCGCGTGAATCTTTGGGTCTGGGCACGACTGACGTATTCCGTCGCCCGGTTGCTCCTAACGATTCTGGCAAAGGTTACACCCTGGCTCAGAAGATGGTGGGTAAGGCCTGCGGCGTTGAAGGTGTACGTGCCGGTCAATACTGCGAGCCTAAGATGACCACTGTCGGCTCTCAGGACACCACTGGCCCAATGACCCGTGACGAACTGAAAGACCTGGCTTGCCTGGGCTTCTCTTCTGACCTGGTTATGCAGTCTTTCTGTCACACTGCCGCTTATCCCAAGCCTGTTGACGTAGAAATGCAGCACACCCTGCCAGATTTCATCATGAACCGTGGCGGTGTTGCCCTGCGCCCTGGTGACGGTATCATCCACAGCTGGCTGAACCGTATGCTGCTGCCTGACACCGTAGGTACCGGTGGTGACTCTCACACCCGTTTCCCTCTGGGTATTTCTTTCCCTGCGGGTTCCGGACTGGTGGCTTTCGCAGCCGCAACCGGCGTTATGCCTCTGGATATGCCTGAATCCATTCTGGTCCGTTTCAAGGGTGAAATGCAGCCTGGTATCACCCTCCGTGACCTGGTTCATGCCATTCCTCTGTACGGTATCAAACAGGGTCTGCTGACGGTAGAGAAAGCGGGTAAGAAGAACGCATTCTCTGGTCGCGTTCTGGAGATCGAAGGTCTCGAATCCCTGACTGCCGAGCAGGCGTTTGAACTGTCTGATGCCTCTGCCGAGCGTTCCGCAGCCGGCTGTACCATCACGCTGTCTGATGAATCTGTTGCCGAATACCTGACCTCCAACGTAACCATGCTGCGCTGGATGATCAGCGAAGGTTATGGTGACCCTCGGACTCTGGAGCGTCGTGCCCAGAAGATGGAAGAGTGGCTGGCCAACCCTCAGCAGCTGCGTGCTGATCCAGATGCAGAGTACGCCGAGATCATTGAGATTGATCTGGCCGATATCAAAGAGCCAATTCTGTGTGCGCCTAACGATCCAGACGACGCCCGCACCTTGTCTGATGTCGCTGGCGACAAGGTTGACGAAGTGTTCCTGGGTTCCTGCATGACCAACATCGGTCACTTCCGTGCTGCCGGTAAGCTGCTGGAGCAGAACAAAGAGCCTCTGAAGACCCGCTTCTGGATGAGTCCTCCGACCAAGATGGACAAAGACCAGCTGATGGAAGAAGGCTACTACAACATTTACGGCAAGGCCGGTGTACGTACAGAAGTTCCAGGCTGCTCCCTGTGCATGGGTAACCAGGCACGGGTAAATGCTGGTGCAACAGTACTGTCTACCTCCACCCGTAACTTCCCGAACCGTTTAGGCGATGGTGCCAACGTGTATCTCTGCTCCGCAGAGCTGGCCGCTGTTGGTGCAATAATTGGTAAGATTCCTACGGCTGCAGAGTACATGGAATATGCCCAGAACCTCGACAGCATGTCTGCCGATGTTTACCGTTACCTGAACTTCGATAAGGTAGAGAGCTACCAGAAAGCGGCTGACGCGATTATCGCTAAAGCCAGCTGATCTATAGCTCTGCTCCTAACGAAAAAGGCCGGTTTCCCCAAAGGAACCGGCCTTTTTTTCAAGCCCTGAATTTAACGCCATCCTAATATTCTGGATCCTTAACACCTCCGTTATCTCTCCCTCACCCAAGAAATTCAATTTATTTTCAAAAACTTACAACAACAATTAGAATAACTAATTATTTATTATAATAATTTAGAGAAACTTATAGCGCTCCCTTTCCTCTAAATCTCGCTGCCACTTTGCAGCACAACACCAATTAATAAGGGAGTAAACACAATGAATAAACTACAACAAGCAGCCATCCCGGCAATAGCGGCATTTCTAAGCCTTAATCTCGAAGTTGCCGAGGCCGCTACAGCAAACACGATAACCATTGAGAACACCACGCCTTACAGCATGGTATTTGAAGGTCATCAAGTGCAGTCACCAAACACCGGCTTCACTTTCGATGAAACCTTTAAAGGCACTCAGGCTACAATCCCCGCTGGCAGCACTCTGACCGTGGGGGCCAGCTACTCCTCAGTGGAAACCAGTAAGAAAGGCCAACTGACTTTTGGCATAGGCACCACTGGAGAGTCTATCGCTCTCGTCTATCAGGTTTCACCGACAATCGAAGGTGGCAGTCAGGTTGACGTGTTTGAACCATCAACAGGTCTTCCTACTTATGCTGTACAAACTGTCAGTTCTTTCACAGGACCAGCAGCCAGCGGCGATTTAACAGTTGTTTTCAGCATGTCTGAAAGAGTCGCACAAGACCTGAGCAATTCAACTGTACTGGAACAGCTGAAACAGGGTCGCGCTCTATACAAGCAGCTTGCCCCGAAAATTCAAATGATGAGTATGCAACCCTCTGAAGAAGAGCTTGACGCTATGGCCAAAGATAAATCCACGGCCAAGCAGGCTAAAGCCATCATTGATTCCATTGGTACAGAGCATGACCAACCGACTGTGGAAGATGTGCTTGAGAAAGGAATGGAGATCATCAAGAAAATCAAGTAAACCTTTTGCAGGCCTTACTCAAGGCCTGCTTTTTCAATTATTTATTTCATCTGGAAATAAGGAGGCCACTTCGATAGACCCAGCAAAAACGTTACAAATGAACTTTACAACAATCGAAATATCTAAGAAGGGATCAACTATAAGTCATAGTCTCAACAAACAACAAGGGGAACAAAGATAATGAAAATCATATCGGGATCATTCTCCTGGCTCGCACTGGCACTGCTTAGTTCGATCAGTTTCACAGTTAACGCCGGACACCTGAGTTATTTTGAAGGCGATGTTGTTATCGTCAACAAAACCCCTTTCGCGTTGCAGTACAAAAAATTTACGCCCGTGATTCACAAAAAAGATCAGGTGGAAATGGGAGATTTTTCAACCAACCCTGATTTTGATAACCAAAACCACCTTATCCCTTCGAATGAAACAGTCTTTATTGGCCGTGGATCATCACTTGAGAAAAAATCAGAAGGTCGCTTACGCTTCAATTTTGTCAGCACTGACAGAGACTTTGATCTTCACTACCGTTTTGGCAAGAATAAGAACGATAACACCTGGGTAAGCATCAAGAGTGTTGATTCTGACGACAATTATCCTTTTGCCCAAGTACAAGTGACCCGAAACTGTATAGAAGGGTTGGTTCGCCCTGTACGGAGATATATGTGCACTGCCACTCTAACAATGGTGGAAGAACAGGCAGACTGTTTTTATGACAAATCCTGCACACCAACACCAACACCCGCCATTGAAACATCAACCTTGAAATGGGACGACGTCTGGTACAAGCAACAGGAAGACGACTGGGACAAAATAACAGCGCGCTATAAACTCACTCGAGAAAAACATGGTTGGCGGTTTTAAGTTCAAGTAAACCAAGAGGTATTAACGATTTATTCGTTAATACCTAGCGTGAATTCAGTGACCTAACAAGCCTTGATTAAAGAAATCAGAAATCAGTCTTGCTGACTTTTCCTTATCCGCCTGATAGCTACGGGTATGGCGTCCCTCAGGAATCTCCCAATAAAACTTCGGTTCGGCAGCAGCCTTATACAACGCCTGACCATGATTTACAGTGACAACTTTATCAGCCGTTCCATGAACGATCATCACCGGCCTGGGTGAAATGCTGGCTATAACATTGAGCGGAGTTCTGGTCTCAGTATCCAAACTTCCCCTTTTTTCATAAAACCAGCGAACAAGTTGTGAGAACTGCTCTACGGCAGGCAGCCCATAATCACTCCTGCCCCGCTCCTGGATAATGGTATCCAGATCCTGAAAACCAGAGTCAAACCAGCCAGCATCAATATCTGGATTTTCGGCCATCGCTAGAATTGATGTGGAAGCCCCCATGGAATATCCCACTACACCAATCTTATCGATACCCTTCTCTTTCATAAAAGAGACCGCAGCATGAACATCTTTGGCCTCATGGAAACCCATGGAATTAAAACTTCGTTCACTCTCACCAGAATTGCGGAGGTCAATCAGCACCATCGGATAACCCTGCTCACTGAGAGCAATAGCATCCCTAAGCCCCTCATGACGAGTGGCACCGCGACCATGAATTAGAACAATACCTGCGTTTTCCAAACGACCAGGAATAAACCAGCCACTCAGCCTCACACCATCTTCAGCTTCAAGCCCAATATCCTCATATTTAAGTCCTATCTGAGCAGGAGATTCGCAAAAAATGTAGTGCTCGGCATTGCAGGGGTAATCATTGGGATACAGCAATTGGCCGGAAAAATACCAGGCCCCAATCAATACTGCGGAAACAAAGAATACAGATACAGCTATGACAGCACGGCTTATTATTTTTAACATTACAACCGATCGTTTATGACGGACTTTAATAAACGACAAGTGTTACGTCAGTAGCGGGCAAAGGCAAGAGAGGAAAGAGTGTTGTGAGTCTTATACATAAGACTCACAACATATCAGACAAACGATTTAACGACGGCAGGCGGCTTCCTGTGTTTTTTCAACCACATCAAAGAAGTGGCCGCTATAGTCACCATGAATGGCCTGTGTTCCCTGGTTACCGGCATTAGAACCAATAATCCAAGTTTCACTCTTTGGAATACCGGAGTCAGCATAGGAAGTGATATCTGTGCTGGCATTGCCATAGGCACGAACAATTTTCAGACCTTTCTCCTGCTGAAGGTAGGTCAGATATTCGCGCTTATAGGTTTCGGTCTCATAACTTAACGGGCTGCCACCGTCATTATTGGTTCTCAGGTGCCACTGGGGAAGATCAACAACTTTGGTGAACCACTCTCTGGTATCACGGGCATTCCAGTAAGGTCGCCCTGTGACGTAAATCACCCGATAGCCCTTATCGATATAAGCCTGAACGGTTTCTTTGGCATAACCCCATGTCTGGGCCGTAGATGTGCCGAGGTAGTCACCTACCTGCTCAAAATCTGTCAGAGTCAGGGTGCCATCAATATCAAAGAGAACTGTCTCCTGACCTTTGGGCACTACAGAAACAAAGCCGTCAGCCTGAGTCAGATCACCTTCAACAACCATTCTGACGATATATTCACCCGCAGGCTTTTTGCCAAGGGATACACTGATCTTGCCATCGTCATTGGTCTTGAACTTGCCAAGGTAATCCCAGTTACTCATACCTGAACCATATACATAGGCATGGACGTATTCTTGCTCCAGATCCTTATGAAACGTACGACTGTAGTCGAACTTCCCTACAATCGTGATTTCCTCTTCCGGATTCACAACCTCGTCGTGCACCATGTGGTAAGGAGAGTGCGTACCGCTCCAATAACGACTGGACCAGCGGCGGAAACGCTTTTTCTCTGGCCCCTGAAACTCGGGCAAATTCAGTGCACCTTTGTAATCCGGGCATGTTCCAACGGTTTCAGGAACACTGGGGGATGGATTCGGGTCAGGGTTTGGAGCATCAAGCGCTGAAGCGGAAGCAGCACCCAAAGCCAGTGCCAGCACTGTAGCTTTGATGCCATGAGCCAGAAGATTATTTTGCATCAGTGACGTACCAGAGTGTCTGTGTAAAGTCATGAAATCGCCGTTCTTATTTTTATGGTCGGAAACTTTAGTGCAGGATCACAGTGCGTCCACAATTATTCATCCTGCCCGGAACTTTCCCTTTGCGAACAAGACGTATAAATATCAGCCTATTATTACAATTTCATTTACCATAAATGTTAGTTTTTATGTCACCACTGTCAGTCATAGATGTAATCAAAAATAGAATGCCATGGTCAAAGCTTTCTCCTGAAAAACATTGCCATGGTCATAGGAATGAACAGATACTCAGACGAGACCGCTACCAGCATACAGCAGGCAGGTTTTACCATCCTGCCACCATGCATTCCTGAGCATACACCGCCGCCCGCAGGTGAAGGGCTTGGCGCAACTGTCACATCCATCACTCCCGATCCTACTGTATCTATGCGCGAAGAACCTGAAATTCAGATTCAATCGTCATCGATCCATATTTCATTTCAAAGCCTCAGGAAAGGAATGTGTACAGACGATAAGGCCATTGCACCAGTCCACAAACAATTTGTCCTGCAAGGCGTGACAGGAAAATTCAGGCTATCAATAGATGAGAATATAGAACCTGTCCCAACTTTGATTACAGAGTTCTCATACCCCTATATTGGCCACAAACAAGAAATAGCTGTTGCCGCAGACATCTCCTGTTTTGAAACCTATGACACGACAGCTTACACATCAGGAAGGCAGGATGAACCTTTCCAATGCTCCATCTATCACGCCATGAATGATCCACTGCCAGATACACCGGCTCACTTTCGAATGGGCTTTGTCGAGGTCAGCCAGTGCAACCTGAACAGTGAACTGACAGCTCCTGCAGCAATCTGGAAGGCGTGTGATAAAGGGCAGATATATACTCGTTTGGAAGCCACTATCGTACCCAATATGCATCTCAGAAAGCTGGTGTTTGGCTCATTAAAACAGAGCTCAAACGGTGCTGAGGATAAGGCTTTTATCGTTAGCTTGTATCCTGTCGTCCATGAGTTCACCCTGAAAACCCTCCATGTGACAGGTACCGCTGGTGTAAAAGCCCTCAATAAAGAAGAATTGAGAAGTACCAGATTCTGCCTGCCAGTCGATATCACTGCCTGCTATGAAGTCAGAAAGCCTGAATCGGAAAGTCAGGCAGGAGTTATTGAAACTGCCACGAAATGGCTGGGATCACTATCACCCTCAAGCTGGATATGGGGAGAGCAACAGCAAACCACCTCCCCACTTGAGAAAAAGAATCAGTGAACCGAGTTTAATATTGGCGGCATAGGACATTCCATCACCAATGCCATAGCCCTTAAGGCTTGAGCTTCTGAAGGAACAACCTGTCCATCAAATTCTACACAAGTACAACAGGCCACCAGAAGATCCTCCTTGGCCTCAGGACACAAACGATTTAACCGTTTTAACGCCTGCTGCAAATGCTTGTAATTCATGCTCCGGAGTATGCTGACACCAAGAAAGTTTAAACTTGTCATCACCTGCTCAAAGCATTGGTTACGCTGGTCGGCTTTCATTTTTGACATGGCCAATAATGCACTGATAACCAGTACAACATCATCCCTGACCGGCTGCAAACTATGGAATGTTCGTGCTACCGAAATCGTTTCAGAAGCCTTCTCACAATAGTGGCTGATAATGGTGATTAATGCCCATTCCAGGGGGCTGGTTTTACCATCTGCACGACTGAGGGAGTACAAAACACTCATCAAAGTATTACGCTCGCTCAGCGTCATTTCCGCCACTCTGGAAAGACACAGTTCAAGAACAGGCAGGCGGTCTTCAATACCACACTTTTCCATATCTTCCAGGCATTCCAATGCCCGATTCAAAATATCCTGATCGTAACGTTTGCGGATAATATCCAGCTGTCGGGCTAGAACCTCTTGGTCGTCAGATAAGATCAGCGCCATAGCAATCGCAGAAAAGCGCTCAACCTGACGACAGGCACTCACCAGTCGCACAGGCAACTTATCCATAAAGGATGATACATTCTGAGTATGAGCTTTGGTGGGCTGACCAATAGCTTGTAATGAGGCACCCACCACTCCAACAGCACTTGCAAGCCCGGCAACTTGAGCAGGATTTATCTGGGAGCGTTTTTGCTCCTTCTTTTCAGTGGTGATATCCGGTTTTACCGGCTCCGGAGCAACAAAGCTTCCATCCCAACGAGGGTCAAGTTTACGGATTCTTTGTTCAAGGGGGGGATGGGTAGAAAACATGCCCGAGAGAGAACTGGATACAGCCTGTCCAAACATCATATGACTGGATTCCTGAGCCCGCGGCGATTCCAGCAAAGAACCGTAGGCAAAACCACCCACTTTTTGCAAAGCCGTTGCCAACCCTTCACGATTACGGGTGTATTGCACTGCTGATGCATCAGCCAGAAATTCACGGGTACGGCTGATTGACGCCTTAATCATATTGCCGAAAAAAGCACCGCTATAACCAATCACCATCAACCCAATGCCGCCAATCATTACCGGACCCGACTCTTTAGATCGGGAATGCCCGGCAGAACGCAGCATAAAATAACCCAACTCTGCCAGCATGGTGATGCCAAAAACAATGCCCACCAGTCGCATATTCAGGCGCATATCGCCGTGAACGATATGGCTCATTTCATGGGCTATTACACCTTCCAGCTCTTCCCTGCTCAGCAGCTCCATCGTGCCTTTGGTTACACCAATGACTGCATCGTTAAAGCTATAGCCAGCAGCAAAAGCATTAATACCCATCTCACCATGAAGAATATATACAGCAGGAACGGGCATTCCTGAAGCCAGCGCCATTTCTTCCACAACATTGAGCAGCCGCCGTTCAAAAAACTTATCAGCTCCTGGTGCAACGGGGTGCCCACCTAAGGAACGGGCAACGGCTCTGCCCCCACCGCCTGCCATAGCGATGGTTTTAATGACGCTGGCAACCAAAACCACTGAGCCAATAACAGCCAGAGAGATTAAAAAAGTACCAAGATTTAAAAACTCCGCCCAGGATGACTCCGGGTTCTTATAAATCTGAAGCCCGGCATACAAGAGGTTGCTCATGACTACCAGGCTCAGAACAGCCAGAGTCATCAATACAACCAGCAAGCCAGTTTTCCTGCGGGCATCAGACTGCCACTGAAAAAAACTCATACAACAGGTTCCGATCAGAAGCTGATTTTAGGAGCAGCCTGTATCTGTTGGCTGTCCTCAAATTCCAGCAATTTGGCATCTTGAGTATGACCAAATGTACCGGCAAAGATCACCGCAGGAAGGGATTGGCGATAAGTGTTGTAGTCAGTTACGGAGTCGTTATAGAACTGACGAGCGCGTGAAACCTTATTTTCTGTACTGGTTAACTCTTCCGTCAGCTGTTGCATATTGGCACTGGCTTTCAGGTCCGGGTAGTTTTCCATTACAACATTCAGCTGCCCCAAGGCACCGGCCAGAGCTTTTTCTGCACCACTGATGCCTGAAATATCGCCTTTACCACCAGCAACAGCTTTCAAAACTTGTGAAGCCTGGTTACGTGCAGCGATAACATTTTCCAGGGTTTCTTTCTCATGTTTTAGATAACCTTTGACGGTTTCTACCAAATTGGGAATCAGGTCATAGCGGCGTTTAAGCTGAACCTCAATTTGAGAAAAGGCGTTCTGCCAGCCATTTCTCTTGCTTACCAGGTTGTTATAGATGCTGACGACCATCACTACGATGGCAACCAGAAAGCCTAAAAAAATCAGAGATGAGATATCCATTTTTTATCATTCTCATAATTATTATTTAATCTTGCAGGGATTCTATCAGCTTCAGTAAGGATTCAAATACTGTTGAGTTATCAATAAAAGTAATGTGTTTAACCGTTCTCGTTTTTGCAGAACTAGGCATTTGCCCTCCCCTGAAATTCCAGCGGCATAGCATGTTTTTCAGTGACAGTGATCTTCTAGCATTTCGGCCACTTGCTGGTGATTCTGCTGAATAACAGTACGCTTTGATGCTGTTTCATAAAGATCTCACCTCAAAGTCTCCAGATAACGTTTGCGTAAATGCATGGCTCGCAGGGGGCGAGTTATTTACGCAAACGTTGCCGACATAAACACATAACCAACACAAGGCAGTACAATGAAACTAAAGTACGTACTTGCAGGTACCCTTGCTGCAATGACCATTGCCGCACCGGTTTCAGCCAAACAGTTGTGGAGTGATTTCAGCCTGACCCTTCTCGAGTCTAAAGACTTGGAAATGGTTGGAGGAGGTAACGATCGAACCAGTGATGCCAAAGTCGTTACCTTTGAGCATTCTTCCGGCCACAACTGGGGAGACACTTTCTTCTTCGTTGATCGTGTCAATCCTGACAAGAAAGACGTCAGTTCCAGTACTTACTTCGAATTCAGTCCAAGGTTGAGCCTCAGCTATTTAACCGGTAATAAATTAACCTGGGGACCTATTCAGGATGTGTTTGTTGCCACAACTTGGGAAAGCAGTTCAGGTGAGAGCGACTTTGATAACTACATGGCTGGCTTTGGTGTAAACCTTGATGTACCAGGCTTCAAATATTTCAAACTGAATGTTTATAAAGTAAATAACGGTGAGATAAACAGCCAGTTTGAGAAAGACAACGATGAAATGCTGTCCGTTTCATGGGCGTACCCTTTCTCTTTGGGTAACGAAGATTTCTTAATCGACGGTTTCCTGGATTGGTCAAGCGCGGCAGACAACCATGCTGCAGAGATGAACTTTACCCCACAAATCAAATGGAATGTCGGTAAACACTTTGATACATCGAAGCCAGTGTATTTAGGTGTTGAATACTCATATTGGAAAAACAAATATGGTTTCAAAGATGAAGCATTTGAAACTGACCAGAAGAGTTTGAGTTTAATCGCCAAGATTCACTTCTAATATTGAAGTGAAAAATACAAAGGGCTGAGTTTCAGCCCTTTGTTTAAAAACACAAAATTAAATTTATACGCCAAACACCTACCAACACAACAGACATTGCTAACACAACGCATCCAAACAAATCATCTGCGAAACAACATACAAATCTCCAACGGTTGACCGCATTTATCTACGCACTCTCCAGATTGCGTACTTTTTAAATGTTTATAAAGTGCACAGCGCACCCGATAGGGGTTATTTTTCTTCTGGAATGACAAATGCAAGCGACACAAACGGTCCAGACCACCCGGATCAATCTCAGTGATATCCGTCAGTGGGTAACCGTTATTGGGATGATTTACCTGCTGCTGCTGGCAGTGGGCATGATTGGCACCGGCTTTAAATGGGCTGCCGGTGGCGCTGAAGGTGCTCGAGAATTATTTGCCTTTGCCACCAACCCGTTTATGGGACTTATTATCGGCACCATGGCCACAGCACTGGTGCAATCCTCCAGTACAGTCACATCTATTATTGTTGGTCTTGTGGGTGGCGGCCTGCCAGTCTCTATTGCCATCCCCATGATTCTTGGTGTGAATATTGGCACAACCATGACTGCTACTCTCGTGAGTCTGGGCAGCCTGGGTGGAGCACGTAAAACCTTCCGCCGTTCTTTTGCTGCTGCAACCGTGCATGGTTTCTTTAATCTGATGGCTGTCTTTATCTTTATGCCGTTAGAAATGTCTACAGGGTTCCTCGGAAAGCTTTCCAGCTCTATGGCGCATTTCTTCTATGGCGACGGCAATGCTTCCGGTATGGATATGGGCGGCTTTGATTTTGTAAAACCGATCACCAAGCCTGTTGTACACCAGATTGGCGATATGCTGTCGTTTCTTCCTGGAAACTACGGTGGTGTAGCGCTGGCTCTGCTGGGTCTGGTATTTGTATTTTTCTCTATCGGTGTGCTCGGTAGCACCCTGAAAGTATTGATGGTTGGCCGCTCCAAAGACCTACTTCACAGAGCTATCGGTAACGGCCCGGTGAAAAGTATTGCTTCCGGCGCCCTGATCACTGTTGCGGTACAATCTTCTTCAACAACCACCAGCCTTATTGTTCCTCTGGCAGGTAGTGGTGTATTCCGATTGAAAGATGTTTACCCCTTCACTCTGGGTGCAAATATCGGAACCTGTATTACCGCCCTTCTGGCAGCCACAACAGTGACTGGTGCCATGGCTATGCAGGGGTTGCAAATTGCCTTTGTACACCTGTTGTTTAACGTAAGTGCAGTACTGCTGATTTATTGCATTCCTCAGTTGCGTGCCATTCCTTTCCGGACTGCACGAGTATTTGCGCAGAAGGCGAGCCGCAATAAGGGTATTGTATTTGCTTACATAATTGGTGTGTTCTTTGTGCTGCCAGGTCTGTTAATCTTCGTAACCGGCTGAATGCCAATCAAGTAAATAGATTAGGAAGTGAAATGCACCAATTAAAGGCATTCAAAAAACAGCGTAAAGATATCAAAATTCGCCTTAAAGCAGCAAAGCGTGAAGTGAAAGCGCTAGAGCAAGAGCTAAAGACTCTGCGTATGCAGGAACAGCATAAGGCTGCTGACAACCTGGAATACTGGCTTGACAAAGGCCAGAATGATCGCATCAGCCTGCTGGCTCGCTTAGGCAATCTGCTGAAAGCACAAAGCTAAACGGCATTTGTAATGCACGTAAAAATAAAGCCAGCGGCTCAATAATGACCGCTGGCTTTATTTTTTCTATTTACTTGTATCAACTGGCTCGCCATTGATATTAATGATTCGACAGGGTGGTGTTTCACCTTCTTCAAAGTTCCAGTGACAACGTTTTAAAGCTTCGCTGACAGCCTCTTCTACGGAAATGGCGTTATCAACACTGGCACAGTGCCCACTCTCTGAAAAAGCAAAAGCTTTGGGTCTTTTTCCATTGATGTAGTCAACATAGATCTCTTTAATCAGCTTCTTGTTGTATTTCGCGTTATTGAGAATCTCTGGGAGAACAGC
Source organism: Parendozoicomonas sp. 2304DJ65-17 (assembly GCF_058148445.1). Lineage (NCBI taxonomy): Bacteria > Pseudomonadati > Pseudomonadota > Gammaproteobacteria > Oceanospirillales > Endozoicomonadaceae > Parendozoicomonas > Parendozoicomonas sp. 2304DJ65-17. Next base: position 91,731 of record NZ_JBYVJV010000003.1, on the reverse strand, counting down.
GCTGGAAGCCAGCCGATGTCTATCATCATCGATTGGTTTGATTGTCTTATTGCCTACCTTTACCAGGTAGCAGGGCTCCCCACCGGGCATCGCATACTTGGCACACTCTTTCAGGGCTTTCGCTGATGCCTGTTCCTGTGAGTTCACCTCATACCACATTCCCCAGGCACCATCTGCTGAGCAGGCATAGGCTTTATAGCCAGCCTTCTTTTCATAGGTATTCAACCGCTCCACCTCATCTTTATGATGAACACAAAATGGTAAGGCTTGCCCTTGTTCCGATTCTTTGCTGATAGAACTGCAACCCGACAAGACTGCCGTGGCGATAAATACAAGAACAAAGAATCCGTTTGATAGACGCTGACACATTGTCATAGATATTTCCCTCTCACTTTATTGATACAAGGTTAGACAGAGTATTTATGCAGAGGGTGATGAGAGTTAGGGAAAAGTCAGTACCACGAACCGAAGTGTTAAAAGCGCCTCAAATATCCTTGCAAAGTGGAACCAGCGTAAAGAGAGGATAAAAATGTAATTTGAGGGACAAACACCAAACCAGCCGATTGCGTCGTGTAATGCATCTTGGTTGGGATGCATAGAGAACGTGAGGAACAAAAATTGCTTATCCGAAATAGGGATCAATAAACCAAAGCTGGATATTTATTTAAAGAACAGACAATGTAGACAGGATGACTCTGGTTTTTCGTGTGCAGTTATGTCATAACGCACACCCTGAAAAAGCATAAAAAGCGCACATTTTTTAAGCGCCGTTTTATACAACAATAACGACAAGTCTCAGCCGCAATTTTCATTAAAACAAAAGGTTATGAGACTTAATTCAGATAGCGAGAGAAATATGGCATCACCCGAGCCATCACGCATACGCTGTCAGGGGATTACCAAAACATATCCGGCGGTTGTCGCTAATGACGATATCTGTCTGGATATAAAGGCTGGCGAAATTCACGCTCTTCTTGGAGAGAATGGCGCCGGTAAAAGCACCCTGATGAAAATCCTTTACGGTGTGACCCGCCCCGACAGTGGCCAGATCTGGTGGAACGGTCAACCGGTGACGATTTCCTCTCCTGCCAAAGCCAGAGAACTGGGTATTGGCATGGTGTTTCAACACTTCTCTCTGTTTGAAACCCTCACCGTCACCGAAAACATTGCTTTGGGATTACCGGCCAAAGAAGCCCGCAACCTCAAACAGTTAGCCAGCCGTATACAACAGGTGTCTGAACATTACGGCATGCCGGTTGATCCGGATCGTCATGTTCATTCTCTCTCAACCGGTGAACGACAGCGGGTAGAAATTATCCGTTGCCTGCTACAGAACATCAGTTTGCTGATACTGGATGAACCAACATCGGTACTGACTCCCCAGGAAGTAGAAAGACTGTTTCATTCCCTGCGCCAGCTGGCAGAAGAAGGCTGCAGCATCCTGTTTATCAGCCACAAGCTCCATGAAGTTCAGAGCTTATGTCATCAGGCCACGGTTTTACGCCATGGTACGGTGTCCGGCGACTGTGATCCCCGCACTACCAGCACTCAGGATATGGCTTCGATGATGGTGGGCAGCCAAACCACGCTGGGGCAGGCCTATCCCAAAGTCCAGAGTTCTGAACCAGTACTGACTTTGCAAAACCTGATGGCTCAGCGGGAAGATCCATTCGGTACCGACCTGAAAGATATTTCCCTCACCGTAAATAAAGGTGAAATTCTCGGTATTGCCGGTGTCGCTGGTAATGGTCAGCAGGAATTGCTTAAGCTGCTGAGTGGTGAACGTCTCAGCACCGGTGAGATGATTCATTACCAGGACAAGAGCCAGGACAAGAACCAGAATAAAAAGCTGGATCGGTTAAACCCATCGGCCCGTCGCAAGCTAGGTATGGCGGTTGTTCCCGAAGAACGTTTAGGTCGTGGTGCGGTGCCAGAGATGGGCCTGAATGAAAACGGTTTGCTCACCGGCTTTCTGGAAGGCCTGTTAAACCGGGGCATGTTGCGTCGCAAAGCCATAGATAATTTTGCTGAGCGGGTTATTGATGACTTTACCGTGAAAACCCCATCGGTAAATGCCCAGGCTCGCTCTTTATCGGGCGGGAATCTGCAAAAGTTTATTATTGGCCGGGAAATCCTGCAGAACCCTAAATTACTTGTCTGTGCCAGCCCGACCTGGGGCGTTGACGTGGGTGCAGCCAATACCATCCATAAAGCGCTTATCGCTCTGCGTGACAGTGGCGCCGCCATTATTGTGATTTCTGAAGATCTGGATGAACTGTTCCAGATCAGTGACCGCATTGGGGCCCTCTGTGATGGAGAATTGTCCCCAATCAAGCCTGTAACTGAGTTAAATCTGGAGCAAGTGGGCAGCTGGATGGCTGGCGTGTTTGATGAGCAGGAAAGCCAACCCAGCACAAAAGAACAACACCAACAACAGGAGCTGGCATTGTCATGAGTTTACTATCTCAAGTATTGCCGAGCGTCTCCTTAGAGCCCCGGCCGCAGGAATCTCAGCTGCTGCGTTACCTCTCACCCGTGCTGGCTATTGTGCTAACGCTGTTATCGGGCGCGTTGATCTTTCTCTGGCAAGGGCAGGATCCGTTGGTTGGCCTGCATACTTTCTTTATCTCTCCAATAAGCGACAGCTATGGCTTGGCAGAATTAGGCGTGAAAGCCACTCCAATGTTGCTGTGCGCAATAGGCCTGGCCATCTGCTATCGCGCCAATATCTGGAATATTGGTGCCGAAGGCCAACTGTTGATGGGGGCTCTGGTTGGAGCATGGGCCGCGCTGCAGGTAATGGACAGTAGTTCCAGTTTTTCTCTGGCCTTTGCCCTTCTCGCTGGCAGCTTTGCTGGTCTGTTATGGGCACTGATTCCAGCGGTGTTACGCAACCATTTCAACACCAATGAAATCCTCACCACCATTATGCTCAACTATATCGCCCTGAACCTGCTGTTATGGGCGGTACATGGACCGTTGAAAGATCCAAACGGTTTTAACTTCCCGGAATCAGCACTGTTCAGCGACAGCGTTACCCTTCCTATTATTCTGGAAGGCACCCGACTGCATCTTGGTCTTGGCTTTGGCTTGCTGGCTATGGTCGCTGCCTGGGTACTGTTGAGCCGTACCTTTATTGGTTTCCAGTTGAAAGTGATCGGCATGGATGCCAGCGCCGGTCGTTTTGCCGGTTATAAAGAGAAGCATCTGGTGTACTTTGCCCTGCTGATCTGTGGTGCACTGGCAGGACTCGCCGGAGTCAGCGAAGTGACCGGCCCCATTGGCCAGCTGGTACCCGGTGTTTCTCCCGGTTATGGCTACGCCGCCATTATTGTTGCCTTCCTTGGCCGTCTCCATCCTGTCGGCATCACTCTTGCCAGCTTACTGATGGCACTGGTGTATATGGGTGGTGAAATGGGTCAGATTGATCTTGGTTTACCGCTGGCTATTGGAAGCCTGTTCCAGGGCATGCTGCTGTTTTACCTGCTGGCCTGCGATGTGCTTATTGGTTATCGCGTCCGCATCAAGAAACCGGTGGTTGCGACACCGGCCATGCCTGCCAGTGAAGGAGCATAAGAAATCATGGATATTGAACTGATAACCAATGTTCTGTTCGCCATGGTCCGCAGTGGCACACCTCTGCTACTGGTGGCACTGGGTGAAGTGGTTTGCGAAAAGTCAGGTGTTCTTAACCTTGGCCAGGAAGGCATGATGCTGATGGGCGCAGTCACTGGCTTTATTGTCTCCTTCTCCACCGGCAATCTGGCTCTAGGCGTGATTGCAGGTATGGCGGCAGGTATGGCTATGTCGATGCTGTTTGGCACTCTGGCACTTGGCTTGCGCGCCAATCAGGTTGCCAGCGGGCTGGCCCTGACCATTTTCGGTGCAGGATTAAGTGCCTTTGTTGGTACCGCATATGTCGGTAAGCCACTGACCGGTATCGAAGCTCTACATATTCCGCTGCTGGCAGATATTCCAGTGCTTGGACCTGTACTCTTCCAGCAAGACCCATTGGTCTACATCGCTCTGATGATACTGGCTGCAGTCTGGCTGTTCTTCCGCTTTAGCCGCCCGGGCCTGATGGTGAAAGCCATTGGTGAGAATCCGGAATCTGCCACCGCTTTAGGCCTGCCAGTGCTTACGGTACGCTGGTTAGCGGTGATGTTTGGCGGTGCGATGGCTGGTTTAGGCGGAGCTTATCTATCTCTGGCTTACACCCCACTCTGGGCGGAAGGTATGACTGCCGGTCGTGGCTGGATTGCCCTGTCACTGGTGGTGTTTGCCAGCTGGCGGGTAGGAAGAGTTCTATTGGGAGCCTGGCTGTTTGGTCTGGCCAGTATTATGCATCTGGTTCTGCAAGGTATGGGTTGGTCCATCTCTTCGAACCTGTTAGCCACTCTGCCCTATCTGGCGACCATTGTGGTGCTGGTGATTTTATCCAGCAACGCGTCCCGGATTCGGATGATGGCACCGGTGTCTTTGGGTAAGCCGTTCCACCCAAGCACTTAAAGACACAGAAAAAATAAATAAAAACATAACAACACAACCACAACAAAGAGCAGGTATTGCATGAAAACACTGATCAAAAAGGTTGCGACAGCCGCCCTGTCGGCTGCTCTGGCCGCTTCGGTCTCGATGACCGCCCAGGCGGAAGAGAAAATCAAAGTGGGTTTCGTCTACGTTGGCCCGGTGGGTGACGCAGGCTGGACCTACGGCCACGATGAAGGTCGGAAAGAGATGCTGCACAAGCTGGGCGACAAGGTTGAATCCACCTATGTAGAAAGCGTTCCTGAAGGTGCTGACGCTGAGCGTGTTATCCGCAAGCTGGCCCAGCAGGGCCATGACCTGATCTTCACCACTTCTTTTGGTTACATGAACCCTACCCTGAAAGTGGCCAAGCAGTTCCCGAAAGTGAAGTTCAACCACGCCACCGGCTACAAGCGCAGCAAGAACGTAGGCACCTATGCCGCACGTTTTTATGAAGGTCGCTATGTGACCGGCTTGATTGCCGGTGAAATGACCAAGTCCAATGTGATTGGTTATGTTGGCTCTTTCCCTATTCCTGAAGTCGTTCAGGGCATTAACGCCTTTACTCTAGGCCTGCGGGAAACTAACCCTGATGCCGTGGTAAAAGTTGTCTGGATCAACAGCTGGTATGACCCTGCCAAAGAGCGTGAAGCCGCTGAAGCTTTGATCGCCCAGGGTGCTGACATTATCAACCAGCACACTGACTCCCCTGCTCCGGTTCAGGCCGCTCAGGACAAAGGCGTTCTGGCCTTTGGTTACGACACTGATATGAGCCGTTTTGGCCCGGATGCACACCTGTCCGGCAGTCTGGTTCACTGGGGTGATTACTACACCGAAGTGGCTGAGTCTGTACTGAATGATTCCTGGACTGCGAAAGATGTCTGGGGTGGTATCGACAGTGGTATGGTGAAGATGGCGCCTTACAACAAGAAGATTCCTGCTGATGTTGTTGCCGCTGCTGAGAAAGCCCGCGCAGGTATTTCCGATGGTTCACTGACTATCTTTGAAGGCCCGATCAAGGCGCAGGATGGTTCTATCAAAGTGGCTGATGGTGTGAAGCTGACAGATGGCGAAGTTCTGTCCATGAACTGGTATGTTCAGGGCGTTGAAGGCGAGCTGCCTCAGTAGACTGTATTGCCTGACCAGAAACCAGCAATGGTTTCTGGTCATAAAAAGGCATCAGTTATTTCCAGAAGCAGTTTTGCCACCTCCCACATCAAAGATTTCCATTCCCACTTCTCTACATCTGTTGTCTCAAACAACTGTGCTGGTAATGAGTTACGAAACTCTCCACTTAACTTCAAACCATCAATCGAATGGATATGAGCAAGCATGATCATGGCAAACTGTGAGCTCATGGTTTGAGGCAGTTTGAGCACTTTGAACTGACTAGTAAGAGTTTCCAGAATGCCTTTATCAGAGTTCTCATCAATGCCTTCTTTCAAATTCATTGGCGGCATCCTTTCGATCAGCCAGGATTCATCCAGGATCAACTCCTGCAGTTGCTCATAACTCTCTGCAGGCATTTTCTTTTTTGATGCGGCCAGAATGGCTCCAATTCCCCCCTGAGCCTGCTCAACTGTTACGGAAAGCTCATTCACAACAGCACCAACAATATCGACGACATCCTCAGCTGCCGCATTCGGAATAAAGATGCTTACCTGAACGGTAAGAAACATCATAAATCCGGCCAAAACACCCTGCATCTCCATCGCCTTATTCTTCACAAGGGCTTCAAAAGTAGCTCAACAAAGTCATAGCAGAGTTAAAAATATTCTATGCATGCCCTGTAGTGCACAGGTCAACCGTGGTTAATTGAAAGAACAACAACAAATCGAAAACGCTCAAAAAAGGAAAATAAAGCCATATGATCACATTGAAAGAACTGGATCTTACTGACAGCGCCGCCCTTGCCCAAGCCATAAATAACCCTAACGTGGTTTATTATCTGACTGACCGAATACCTTCCCCTTATACGGAACACGATGCGGAGTGGTGGATTACATCCGGAAGCCGGGACAGTATGTTTACCCGGGCTATCTGGTTTGAAGACAACCTGGTCGGTAATATTTCAGTCACCCCGGGAACAGCAGAACACAGATTTACATCAGAGATTGGCTACTGGTTGGCAGAACCTTATTGGGGAAAAGGTATCATGCCTCAGGCCGTGAGTGAGATGACCAGCTATGCCTTTGAAAATCTGGACACTCAAAAGATTTTTGCCCGGGTTTATCACCCCAATAGAGCGTCCATGAGGGTTCTTGAAAAGTGTGGTTATCAGGAGGAAGGCATTCTTCACAAGCATGCATTCAGAAACAATGAGTTCTACGACGAACATTATTTCGGAATTACTGTTGTTGAATAGCTGCCTCCATATCTTAATTCGGATCCAGATGAATGGTTATATCAGCATCCGGCATATGCTCCAGCAGTCGCTTCTGAACGGCCTTGCCAATCCCGTGAGCCTCTTCCAGTGACAAATTGCCATCCAAATCCAGATCTAGCTGAATAACCGGTGTGACTCCGGACATTCTGGTGCGCAGGTTGTGAAGATCAAGTACTCGATCCACAGCCAGCACCTGCTCCCGAATCAGCTGTTCCTTTTCCTGATCCAGCGCCTGATCCATCAACATTTGAATAGCCTGCCAAGCCACTTTGCCAACACTGAAAATCATATAAACGGCAATCAACATACCGATAACAGGATCAGCCACCGGGAAGCCAGCAGCCACCATAATCAGGGCAACAACAACACCGAGGTTGGTTAACAGATCCATTCGGTAATGCATGGAGTCCGTTTGAATCGCAAGTGATCCGGTCAGTTTCACCACATGGTTCTGATAAACCACCAGAGCCATAGTCAACGCCATAGAAAGCGCCATAACCGCCAGAGCAACCTGATTATTTTCTATACCGCTGCCATGTCGAATACCATCAACCGCATGAAGAATCAGGAACAGGCCGGAACCAGCGATAAAGGCAGACTGCGCAAGCGCCGCAAGCTGTTCAGCTTTGCCATGACCGTAATTGTGATCATCATCGGCAGGCTTTAAAGCGATAGAAATGGCAACAAGGTTAATCACCGAGGCAAAAGCATCCAGCAGGGAATCCATAAAGGTGGCCAGAATACTAACCGAACCAGTCATCCCCCAGGCCACCAGCTTGGTTATCAGCAAAACGGTGGCCGTGGCGACTGATGCCCTGGATGCCCGCTTGAGCAAAATAGCTTTCTGTTGCTCGTTCAGCACCTGTATGTCTCCCAATATTTTTGTTATTTCTATTCTTTGGAAAACTATCTCATGCCTGCCAGCAGATGCCAATTGGCATCCACGACCGCGTATAATTAAATATTATGGAGACGGCATAAGCGAACGGGCATGCTCAGCATATTCACAAAACAGTTGGGTACCCTTAATGATTCGAGGTGTGGGTCTTAGAAACAGGCTACCATCAATGGTGTACACATCCCGGTTTTTTACCGCCGGAATCATCGAATATTTCTTCCACTCGTTATAAAGAGCATCAGTACCAATCCGGTTGGTATGATCACCCTCCACAATCAGGTAAGGAGTCCGGGCGATCACATCTTCACGGGAAATTCTTGGTACAAGTACAGGAGCGTCGGCAAAAATATTCTCGGCACCGCAAACATCAAGCACTGAAGACACCATATGATCACCATTGAGGGTCAACAGAGGGTTATGCCAGACCTCCAGAAAGGTCGGCACAGTCTTTCGGTTCTGGTAAATGCTGGCCAGTGCTTGCCACTCTTCCAGAAGCTTTTCTGCTTTATGAATTCCTATCTTTTCTCCGGACAGGGCACTGAATGAGCGCAGGTCACCTGCTATTGCCTGAATACTGCGGGGCTCAGAGTTATAAACGGGGATTTTCAGGTTATCGAGCTGCTTTAATACCTCTGGAGGATTACCACTTGGCCATGCCAACACCAAGTCTGGCTGATATGTCAGGATGGCTTCCAGAGCAACGGAATTATACGGCCCAAGGTTAGGCAACTTGGTAGCAGCTTCAGGGAAATCACTATTACTGGTTACTGCGACAAGCCTGTCGCCACCTCCAGCATCAAACAAAAGCTCCGTTGCATGAGGAGCAAGACTGATAATGCGCTTTGGAAGCGTAGAAACAACAACTTCCTTTCCGGTGGAGTCTTCAACCACAACGCTTGCCTGCACAACGCTTGCCTGCACAAGGCTGGCAAACAAACAGCTCAACAAAACACTAAAAAAAGCAGGCTTTCGAAAAAAACGGGACAATTTACTCTCCACCGGTTGCAACCCCAGCCTCAGCAAAAGTGTGCATCTGGCTGTGAAGTGCACAGGCCATCCGCAATAAAGGTAAAACAACAGCTGCTCCGCTGGCTTCCCCAAGGCGCATACCAAAATCACACAGAGACTCGGCCTCCAGGTATTCCATAATCAGTTGGTGCCCCGGTTCTGCAGATTTGTGAGCAAACAACAGCCACTCTCTGACTGCAGGTTGAATACGACAGGCCACCAGCACAGCAGCTGTAACAATAAAACCATCCACCAAAACAGGAATACCGTTCTGGGAGCAACGGATAACAGCGCCGACAATAGCAGCTATTTCGAAGCCACCCAGACATCGGAGCACATCTAATGGTTGCTTCAGGTTTCCACTGTGTTTATCAAGGGCTTTATTAATGATGTTCTGTTTATGAATCAAGCCAATATCATCAAGTCCTGTTCCCCGTCCTGTGAGATATTCTGCAGGAAGTCCGGTTAAGGCACAGCAAATAGCGGAGGCGGCCGTGGTATTGCCAATCCCCATTTCACCAGCAATAAACAGGTCAGGTTTTGCATCCAAAAGGCTGTCGATATGAGCTGCGCCTGCAGCCAGGCACCAGGCAAGCTGTTTTTCGGTAAGTGCTGGCTGTTCAGCCATGTCTGCAGTTCCCTGCCCGGCAGATAAATCATTAACACCGGGCCACCCAAGTGGTGACTGGCTGGTTCCCATATCAAGAATATTGAGATGACAGTTTTGCTCTTTGGCCAGAACAGAAATAGCTGCGCCACCATTCACAAAATTGCCAATCATCTGCATGGTGACTTCCTGAGGGTAAGCCGATACCCCCTGATGAATAATGCCATGGTCACCAGCAAAGATTGTTATAGCAACATTATCCAGTGATGGTTTTTCCCGCCCCTGCTGACTTGCCAACACTTCCACCAGCGGCTCCAACATACCAAGAGAACCTGCAGGTTTGGTTAACTGTTGCTGGCGGTCATGGGCCTGCTCACGAGCCTTTCTGTTAATTACCTGACAGGGTTGAGTGAACCAGTCCGAAGCCAGGCCACCGGGCATACCCTCAAAAAACACTCGAAGATCCGCTAAAGAAAAGGGCCAACACAGTTCTTCCTGACTTTCTTCCCCCAGCATTACTGGAATTTTTTCGCCATACTTTTCAACCAATGAATCGTCATCGGCGATATCAACAATTTCAATTTCAACAGGAGACTGCAGTGGCAAACGCTCAATCAGAGCCCAGGCCTGATCGCAAAGGTGACAGCCGGATGTAGTAAGAAAGAGGACTTTGCCCATAGATAACTTCCTGTTTGGTTCATACTGCTATGCTATAAGCGTGCAGGTTTTCATTCTTAAAGAAACTCTTGTACAGAGTGTGAAAACAACGACGGCAGTGCCGATAAAGAAAAAACAGTGTCGTGCAAAGCAGCAGCTGCAAGAGTAAAATGTTTTTGAAATCATACAGCTGCACAATTATTTCAAGATAATAACTTTCAGACCATAACAAAAAAGGTTCAGGGGACACAGAACATGGATTTCGGCTTTTTCAACCAGCTGCTGATTATATTTTCTGTCTCTGTGTTTGCAATTGCCCTCTGCCATCGCCTGCATATACCAGACACACTGGCTTACCTGATGGTTGGCCTGGCTCTTGGGCCTACCGCTACCGGCATTATTGACTCCAGCTTTGATATCACCTTGCTTGCCGAATTTGGCGTAGTATTCCTGCTGTTTTCCCTCGGTTTGGAATTCTCTCTAGCCAATGTGCTCGCCATGCGTCGCATTGTATTTGGCCTGGGTGGATTGCAGGTGATGATCTGCACCCTTTTAATTGGCTTCTGCGGGTTACTTCTTGGTTTCTCCCCTGCCGGCACTCTGGTAATGGCAGCAGGTCTGTCTTTATCATCCACCGCCATCGTTTCCAAAGAGCTCACCCGTCGTAACGAGCTTCGCTCCCGTCACGGTCAGTTGGCTATTGGTACCCTAATCTTTCAGGACATTGCAGCTGTTTTATTCCTGATTCTTATACCTGCCTTGGCAGGGATAGGTGGAGCTAGTCTGACTGAAACATTGCTGCTCAGCCTTGGCAAAGGCATTGGCTTTGTCGCCTTTATGGTGCTGGTTGGCCGGTGGATTCTGCCACGCATGTTCCACGAAATTGCCCGCACCAAATCTGAAGAACTGTTTGTGCTCAGTGCCATTGTTGTTTGTTTAATGGCAGCCTGGCTGACTCACCTGCTCGACCTGTCTATGGCACTGGGGGGCTTTGTTGCCGGTATGATGCTGGGTGAGAGTCATTACCGTCACCAGATAGAAACCGATATTCGCCCGTTCCGGGATATTCTGCTCGGCCTGTTCTTTGTGTCTGTTGGCCTGATGCTCAACCTGGATCTGTTCATTTCCAACTGGTACATGATTCTGCTGGCAGCAGCTGGCTTGATACTGTTTAAAGCATCGATGATCACCATGCTGGCCTGGTTTATTCACAACGGTCAGAAAGCGGCTATTCGTACTGGTATATCCTTGGCCCAGAGTGGTGAGTTCTGTTTTGCTCTGGTGGCCATGGCCAATCAGCATGAACTGCTTCGCCCCAGCACCAGCTCCTTTATATTGTCTGTCACCATTGTTTCCATGGCAGCCACCCCTCTTCTGATTCGTTATAGTGGCCTGATTGCTGATCTTGTTGCCGGTCGCAAACAGGAGAAGGAACCCCGAAACGAAACAGAAGTGATCAGCCAGCAGACTGGCGATGTAAACCAGCATATCCTGATTCTTGGTTATGGTCGTGTTGGACAAGCCATTAGCCACTTCCTTCGTGAAGACAACCTTCCTTTTGTTGCGATAGATGATGACCCGATCCATGTAAGAGAAGCCAACAAAGCTGGTGAACCGGTCTTCTTTGGTGATTGTCGCCGAACAGAACTACTGCACGCCGCCGGGCTCGACAGAGCACGAATGGTCGTCATCTGTATTGATAGTTCGCAAGCTGCGCAAAACACATTGAAAGGCATTCGCTCCGTCAACAGTCACGTTCCGGTTCTGATCAGAACCCGGGATGACAGCAAGATGCAGCAGTTGAAAGAAGATGGGGCAACCCAGGTTGTTCCAGAAGTATTGGAATCCAGCCTTGTTATCGTCAGCCATGTACTGACTATGCTCGGCCAGCCCGAACACTCTATTGCCAAGCGTATCCAATCTGTTCGTCGTGAGCATTACGATATTCTGCATGGGTTCTTCTTTGGCCAGTCAGAAACACTGCATACCGCAGAAGGTGACCCCTGCGAACTCCTTCACGGTGTTACCCTCCCTGATGGTGCCTGGGCCGTTGGCAAAGCTGTCGGCGACATCCCGTTAAAAGAAGGCCTGGGTATTAAGCGTATAAGCCGTGATGACACTCCCCTAACTCTGGGAGATGCGCTGGTTCTTGAACCTGGTGACGCACTGTTACTGAAAGGCACACAGCAACAGGTTGAGCAGGGAGAAAACCTTCTCTTAAGAGGGAAGTAAGCCAAAAACCGGGGATCTCCCCGGTTACTCTGTAACTTTTCTGTTTTTTCTGTATCTGAAATAGCCTTTCTCTTGCAGGCACTCTAACCACGTCTACGCTTTATCCTCCGCCGTTCTTGTTGAGGATGCCGCCAATGTCGGGATTTTTGAAAAAAACCTTCTGTTATCCGTTACTCCTGCTTTTAACTACTCTATGGGTTTCTTCAGCAAGAGCAGAGGAGCCAGCTCCCACTCTGGTTGTTTTATATAAGGACAAGTCTGGAAGCGTCCGCACCCAAACTGACAGCTCAGGCACAACCAAACTCAACATCCGCAATGATCTGATAAAAAACATTGCCCATATTCACCTGGATACCAGTGAGTTGGGGACAAAAGCCGGAAACTTTGATTTTGATAGAAGAACACAATCCTCCGACCTGTCACTTCCTCTCTCATTAGGCGAAGAGAATGCCGACAGTGAAATGGACTTTGACTGGAAAATTGTTAATGAGCGTCCACGCAGATCCAAACTTGAAAGCTGGGGCCGGGTTCTCATCCCGCTGGCCGGTGCTATCGCAGCTTTTGGTGGTATTGATCCAACGTCAGAAAGAATAACAAGAGTCCAAAGTGATCCGAACAGGGATTATCACCGCCTGAAAGGCCTTGATTACACCGGCACCCATTTCAGGACCAACATGGGCCACTATCTGGTTATGGCGACAGTCAATAATCTTGTGGATGAAGTTGAAGACACTCTCGTCGATTTGCTTGAAGACCCGAATCACCATTTAGGTGGTGTTATCCCCGCAAAATGGGCAGCAAAAGGAGCCATTGCTGTTTTGGTTTTTGGTGGCGGCGGCCTGAAATCTGTGGGAGACAAAAAGAATTTATCTCTGGGAAGGTCAGCAAGATTCTTCACTCAGTCCCAGACTGTGAAAGCCTCCAACCTTTTCCTGGGCGAAGTGCCCGGATTAATGATCGACAAAGTTGCCGATCTCTCACCTGAAGTTCGAAAAATTGCTACATCGGCACTGGGTGGTGCCATGACGGGCGGCTTATACGCTTTGTTATCAGAGCGCATTGAAAATTATGTAGGGGGAAGCACATCTGACCTGCACAGCAAAATCAGTAATGCCACAATTGTCGGCGTAAGTTCTGCCACTACCCCTTTCATCAGGGACTTTGTTGGCTCATACACTGATAGCAAATCCCTGGAGAATATAGGAACCCACACCTTTATTTCATCTATCGCCCTCCCTATTGCTGGGGGTATTTACTATGCGCTCTATAAACTCGACCAACTCAATCCTGCCGATCCACTCAAAACCAAAAATAGTGCCGGACATTTAACCAAACTGGCAGCAGGAAGTTTTGCCAAAATGGCTGGTTTATCCCTTGGTAACCTGCTTGGCAGAGATACCATCAAACCCTATTTCGGGGAAGCCAAAGCGACACCTTTAGCTATGCTTGGTAGCTACGCGGTTGTCAGCCTTGCCGCTAATGCAGCTTTGCGTTATTACGATTCCACTGGACTCGTAGACAGTAAAGTCTGGGGACCACTTGCCCGCGAGTTCATGTATAAGATTCGCGACGGTGTATATATTGCGGCTATCGCTAACGGCACGACTGCAATCATTGAAGATGTCACCCGCCGACTGGATCCTCAGGAACAGAGAATTCGCCTGAACCTTAAGGTGAAACCGGCACGAGCCTATACCAGCACTACGGCATCAGTTGAACACGAAGAACTCTAAGGCTGGATATTTTTTCATCAGCAGGACATAGTAATGAATCAGCAGGTCACGGATGACCAGAAATCACTGAGGAATTACTATGAGTCACGAACACAAACGCCCTGGGTTGCTGTCAGTTGTTCAGAGTACACTGGCTGCAGCTTTTGGAGTGCAAAGTGATGAAAAGCGGAAAAAGGATTTTACAGAAGGAAAACCAGAACAGTTTATTATTGCCGGCATTGTTTTCACCGTGCTTTTTGTGGTCGCTTTACTGGTGATAGTCAATCTGGTGATTTAACGTTTCGAAAGACTCAAACAAATAAGCCGGACTTAAAAGCCCGGCTTATTTGTATATAAATCTGATATCTTTCTACTGCCCTGATACCCAGTACACTGCAACAACAACTGCTAATAAAATCAGAGCCACCGCAGAAAGTGCATCTACCTTACTGTCTACAGTCCTGTTCTCCTGGTTACTACGTTCACTGCTGTCGTCATTTTGAGACACGCTTTGATGAGCCATAAGCCTAACCTCGGAAACCGTTTTCATTATTATTGTTCAACCAAGTTATCGTGCTCATAAAAAACCTGCAACTTTTCATCAATTCATGACAAAACCATGAATAAAGAAATATGTAGCAGGTGCTGAAATCCCATCACTATATAATTAGACGTCATTGCTATATGACTAAATATTACTTTTAAGAATATAAGGGTACTGATACTTTACGCTCGCCAGACAAAGATAATTCAAAAGCCTGACTCAACCGTCCACACAAGAACAATATATGTACGTTTATAACGAAGTCGACCAGCGCATTGTTGATGAGCGTGTCGAACAATACCGCGATCAGACCCGACGGTATCTGGCGGGCGAACTTGCGGAAGACGCCTTTCTGCCGCTACGGCTTCAGAATGGGCTCTATGTACAACGCTTTGCCCCCATGCTTCGGGTTGCCGTGCCTTACGGCCTGATGAACTCCACCCAGTTTCGCAAACTGGCTTATATAGCCCGTTTCTACGACAAGGGTTATGTCCATTTCACCACGCGCCAGAATGTTCAGTTCAACTGGCCTGAGCTTGAGACTGTACCCGACATCCTGGCGGAACTCGCCAGTGTTCAGATGCATGCTATTCAAACCAGCGGCAACTGTATTCGTAACACCACGACTGATCCGTTTGCAGGTGTTATCCGGGAAGAAGCCGCAGACCCACGCCCCTGGTGTGAAATCATTCGCCAGTGGTCAACTCTGCATCCAGAGTTTGCCTTCCTGCCACGGAAATTCAAGATTGCTGTCACCAGCAACCCTGACATTGATCGGGCAGCCGTGCAGCTCCATGATATTGGCCTGCATGTTCGGGTTAACGAAGCTGGCGAAACCGGTTTCCGGGTCATTGTTGGCGGTGGTCTTGGTCGTACCCCGGTTATTGGTACAACCATCTGCGAATTCCTGCCGTGGCAACACTTGCTGACTTATCTCGATGCCATTCTGCGCGTTTATAACCGCTATGGCCGCCGAGATAATAAGTACAAGGCACGTATCAAGATCCTGGTAAAAGCCATGGGTATTGATGCCTTCCGGGAAAAGGTTGAGCAGGAGTGGGCATTTATCAAAGATGGCCCCGCTACGTTGACCGAAAAAGAAGTTCAGCGAGTGTCGGAACATTTTGTTGACCCGGTTCGGGAAACTTTGTCCGACAACCCACAAGAACTGACTGCAGCCCTTGCCAGTGACAGTAACTTTAACAATTGGTATCAGCGCAATGTGCAACAGCATAAAGCTTCTGGTTATGCTGCCGTCACTATTACGCTGAAGAATACCGGTGCGGCCCCTGGCGATATCAGTGCAACCCAGATGGATCAGGTCTCTGTGCTTGCAGATGAATACAGCTTCGGTGAACTGCGTTCTACTCATGAACAGAATCTGGTGCTGTCAGATGTACGACAGGACAAACTGTTCGAGCTCTGGAAGCAGTTGACTGAATACCGTTTGGCAGCACCTACCGCCGGCTTGTTACCAGATATGATTGTCTGCCCTGGCGGTGATTTCTGTGCACTGGCAAATGCCAAGTCTCTTCCTGTAGCCGATGCTATTCAGCGCAGATTTGATGATCTGGATTACCTCCATGATCTTGGTGATCTGAGCCTGAATATTTCCGGTTGCATGAACGCCTGCGCCCATCACCATATTGGCAATATCGGCATCCTCGGTGTTGATAAGAAAGGTGAAGAGTTCTATCAGGTTATGCTCGGTGGCTCCGCCGGACACGATGCCTCTCTGGGTAAAATTATCGGCCCATCTTTCAGTCAGGATGATATTCCTGGTGTAATCGAAAAAATCCTGAATGTTTATCTGGAACAGAGACTGGATGGTGAAAGCTTCCTGAGCGCTTATCGCCGCCTTGGCCTGAGCACATTTAAAGAGGTGGTTTATGCACGCCCAGCAGCATGAGATTCTGGTCGATCAAGTAATAGATGAAAGCCTGCTGGTTCTGGAAGCAGACAGCGAACTGGAAGACGTTGAAAGCCAGCTCGTTGAAAAAGATGACGTGGCCATTCGCTTCCAGGCATTTGCTGACGGCAGAGGATTCTCCCTGGCTCGCCTGCTAAGAGAGCGGCTTGGTTATACCGGTAAGCTCCGTGCTATCGGTGACTTTCTACCAGACCAGATGCACTATCTGGCACGTTGCGGCTTTGACAGTTTTTCCCTGCCCGAGGGAGCCAAAGCAGAAACAGCCGAGCAGTGCTTAAAGGCTTTTACTGAGGCTTACCAGATTTCCTGGGATCGCAAAGAGCCCCTTTTCAGGCGCCTCTGACAACCAGCCCTGCGGAAAACTTACCTTTTCTGCAGGGTTATTTTTCTCCTCCGCTTCCACCACACGTATAAACCGATATACTGACCGAAGTTACTTTACGGTTTACCCCATGGATTCCGGATCCCTTTTTTATTCTTTTTTTCTGATATTTACCGGCGCTGCCATTCTGGCCACTGTTGCTCTGGCAACCCGACAGCCGTTAATTGTCGCCTATATTGTTTTAGGGGGAATCTTCGGCCCATCAGGGTTGGAGATGGTGACTGACACCAGCCTGTTATCCGATATCTCTCACGCAGGAATTATTTTCCTGCTTTTCCTGCTGGGGTTGGATATGCAGCCCAGCCACCTGATGCATATGTTGCGCAAAACAGCCACCGTTGGATTATTCAGCTCACTGGTTTTTGCTCTGATGGGCTATGGCTGTGCCAAAGCTTTTGGGTTTACCGACACCGAGAGCCTGGTCATCGGTGGCACCATGATGTTTTCCAGCACCATTATCGGCATCAAATTGCTACCAACAACAGTACTGCATCATAAACACACCGGCGAACTTCTGGTCAGCCTTTTGCTGCTTCAGGATTTACTGGCCATTATGATGCTGCTTTTGCTGTACAACACCAAGAACCTCGATAGCGGCTACCTACCCTTGCTAACCACACTGGCCACCCTCCCCTTACTGGTTTTGGGAGCCTGGTTAACAGTTCGCTATGTACTACTGCCATTAATGGCTCGATACGACCGCTTCCACGAATATATGTTCTTATTGGCTATCGGCTGGTGCCTGGGACTTGCCGAATTGGCACACAGTCTTGGACTTTCAGCAGAAATTGGCGCATTTATCGCTGGTATTACCATCGCTACCAGCCCTATCGCCCAATACATTGCCATTAACCTGAAACCGTTAAGAGACTTCTTCCTGATCCTGTTTTTCTTCTCAGTGGGAGCCAGCTTTAATCTTGATTTACTTCCGGAAGTGATCCTGCCCGGTCTGGCATTAACCGTTGTCTGCCTTGCTTTGAAACCGCCAGTATTCTGGTTCTTTCTTCGGGGAGTTAGTGAAAAACGGAAAACCGCCTGGGAAGTCGGTGTTCGCCTGGGACAAAACAGTGAGTTTGGTTTGTTGATTGCCAGTGTCGCGGCAACTCAGGGACTGATTGACAATGTGGCTTCTCACACCATTCAGGCAGCTGCCATTCTTACTCTGCTGTTCTCGTCCTACCTTGTGGTATTCAATTACGAATCACCTATTGCAGTGTCGGACCGTTTACGCAGGGATTAATTGCATCCAATAAAAAAGGAGCTTTCAAAACGAAAGCTCCCTTCCAACATTCCCAAAACTAGTTCATATCAACCGGGAAAACGGGAACTTACCAGTTTTTCCCAAACTGTATTGATAGCACCACCAAGTGCATGCTGAGCACTTAAGCCAAGCTTCTGTGGCAGGGATTTCTTTTCAGACCAGCTGATATGATAAACATCGGACTTTCTGTCATAGCACTCACACAGATAAGCATCACTGGTCTTCAGTTCATCGATCATCTGCTTGCCAATAGCCTGTGTTCCATACCAGATTTCTCCAGTGGAAATCTGCTCAACATCTACTGATGGGCGGGCACGAAGTACAAAGTCCTTGAACAGCTTATGAGTGCTTTCGAGGTCTTCGATAAACTTCTCACGGCCTTTGTCAGTGTTTTCGCCCATTACAGTCAAAGTACGCTTAAATTCACCAGCAGTATGCAGCTCAACATCAATATCGTGCTTCTTCAAAAGCTTATTGATATTGGGAATCTGGGCCATAACCCCAACAGAACCAATAATAGAGAAAGGTGCGGCAATCACTTTATCCGCCAGGCAGGCCATCATATAACCACCACTGGCTGCAACCTTGTCGACAGAAATAGTTAGCGGAATGCCTTTATCGCGAATTCGCTGCAACTGTGAGGATGCAAGGCCATAGGAATGAACCATTCCGCCCTGGCTTTCCAAACGTACAAAAACCTCATCTTCCTGACGTGCCTGCCCAAGCACAGCTGTAATCTCTTCGCGCAGTTTGCTGACAGCCGATGCTCGAATATCACCATGAAAATCGAGGACGAAAACCCGGGGTTTTACTACCTCAACATCATCCCCTTTCTTGGCCTTCTTCTTTTCCTTGGCTTCTTTTTTTTCGGCCTTGCGTTTCTTTTTCAGTTCATCGCTCTCAAGAAGTTCACCCTCAAGAGTTTTCTGAATATCTGAGTGCTCATTAGACAGATTGCGAACCTTGATATGCCCGGCAGACTCTCCCTTCCCTTTACTTCCGGCAGCAGCCACACCGGCCACAATCGCCAGAATGCCCCCCACAATAATCACGACCTTGGTCAGAAAAAGACCAATCTCCATCAAAAATTCCAACGCTTATCTCCTTGTTCCTGCCCGGAGTTTGTTTTCAGGTGAACTGGATAGAATAAACCAGAAGTCCAGAGTGGATAATAAATGTTTTACAGGATAAAAACACAAAGGGTTTCGGTTGACACTTATAGGGGTGTCAAATATTCTGACGCTGTTCGTGCGACTCCGTATCTGCGAGCAGTGCTTACAACCCGGTTGCAGCATAATAAAAACAAGCTAAACCGATTGCATAGTTAATACAGAAAGGGACATGACAAATGGCAAACCTCCTTGAAGTCTTTGAAGACATGAAGGGTAAGTTCAACTCCGACGCGGCCGCTGGCCTTGACCTGATTTTTCAGTTCGATATCGAAGACGGCGACACTTACCACTTGATCGTCAAAGACGGAGCCTGCGAGATCGTTGAAGGTGCCAATGATGATCCTAACGTGACTCTGATCATGGACACCGAAACAATGAGCGGCGTTATGAGTGGGGAGATGGACGGAATGCAGGCCTTTATGATGGGCAAGCTGCGTGCTGAAGGCGACATGATGCTGGCTACCAAGCTTGGCGAACTGTTCCCAGCCTGATCCAGTAAAGAAAGCTTCCTGCGGGAAGCTTTCTTGCTTTATAGATTCACTGCTTTTATTCGATCCTGCTTAAAGCCTGTCTGGCAACTTCATTCACTGCACCAACTTCAATCTCACCCTGCTTCAACCAGACTTCGTAGATTGCCCCATCCTGCATGGGAAAATAATCAGACGACACGATCCCTGACTCAATCTTCTTTAACTGCCCAAGCTTTTGAACCAGTGGCCAGCTATCCACTGTAATCGGGTATTCACTCTTGTTAGTCAGTTGACTTTGATAAGAACGTTGTTGCTCAAGGGACAAATAGCGACCATCAAGATTTTCAAGCCGTGCCAACTCCCCGGAAAAATCGTTGATATTCCAGGCAATATGTTCCGCCGACATTCTCCAGAGATCACCATTGATCGGAGCCATGAAAGATTGCCCTGTATGGGATACTATATGTGCCATCCATTTATCAGAAGAAGACTGGCTAAAACTGATAACGACCAAGGGTCTTGATGAATCCGTTCCTGCAAACGTTCTCATGTCATAGGTAAGTAAACCGGCCGTCACAGCCAGTACAACCATCAGCATACCTGCCGTCCCCCTTAGCCAGCCAAGTATCCATTGGCTGTTCAGCAACAGTCGCAGGGATAGCCACAGCAGAAGCAGTGTTACCAGAACAGGCAGCAACATAAACAGTGCTGTTTTCATAAAGTCAATCCGTTTCTATTTTACTTATTGTTACTGTTAACAACCGATCTATGAGGTACCAAAACTCCGCTGATACTTATCGATTAACTGCCAGGCAATTGTCTGGGGTGGAGGAAGCAGTGGAAGATTGGAGAGGGAGTACCAGCCTGCCTCTTCAAGCTCTTCTGTATCTATTTTTATATCCCCGCTTTTATAGCGAGCATGAAACCCCATCATCAAATTATGGGGAAACGGCCAGGGCTGGCTATGCTGGTAACAGACATTATCGACTTCAAGTCCAACCTCTTCCATCACTTCTCTGGCTACAGTTTGCTCCAGAGATTCTCCCGGCTCAACAAAGCCGGCAATCAGTGAACGGAAACCTGGAGGGTGACGCAACCCGCGGGCCAGCAGAATCTGATCGTCTTTATGGATAAGAACAATGACACAGGGGCTGACTGCCGGATAAACACGAAAATCACAGGAACTACAGCTACGACCACGATCATAAATGGAATCAGACACATTCAAAGGTGACTGGCAGCTGGGGCAAAAACGATAGTGTCGCCCCCAGTTCAACAAACTGGCGGCCTGATGTAAAAGAAAATCACTGCCATTTTCACTCTCGAGAATGGCACTACGCAATGAAGCTGTGTCAGGGAGTGTCTCTTGTTCGGCTACTTCTACTGCAGCAACTGTTCGCCCAGTTACTGTTCCAAGATTATAACTTTGCAACATACTGGATTGGGGAACAGGCAGGCTCTCCCAGAGAAACCCACCAGCTGGTGCCGGTACAAGGCGATTACCAACAAAAACCAGCCATGTGTCGCATGACTGGTTTTCAGCAGTTGAGGAGTTTGTTACATCAGGCTGCAGCAATGTTATATCCAAGTTCACTCAAACTGGCTTCCGCCAGTTCCAGAGCCTGGCTGGTACGAACACCATCTGCCGCACCAGACTCGATAAAATATTCTAGGCTGGATAGCACATCGGCAAATGTTTCCAGCACACTGTTCGCAGGGCGTTCTTCACTTTGCAGTACAGCATCACGAATGAAGTCTGCGCAACACTGCATCAGTTTAGCCCCGCGTTCCTCTCCGGAGAACTGCAAACCACCACGAATAGCCTGAAGAGTTTTAGGCAGGTTATCCAAATGGATCTTGTCGTAATCAGATTCCAGATAAGCATTAATAGCGCGCTTGGTCAGGGTCAGGCCAGATATGGCTTCATCCCAGACAACCATTTTTGCTTCACCCAGCTGCCCTTCCAGAACCGACATTTCTGGCGGTTTCTCTTCTGTAACCGTGACAATGCCAGAGAGCTGTTTCAGAGATGACACCATCGCTTCCACATAAAGGACTGACTCAGCGACCTCATGCAGTCGTTCGATTGTCGCCCCCTGCTCCTGCCACTGTTGCACCTGACTCTGTTGCTTCTGCAAAGTACTGGCAGCAGAGTGCAAGCCAACCATGCCAAGGGTCTTGGAAAGAGTCGACATGGACGATGCAAGACCGGCGTAATCAAGATCTGTACTATTAGCGCCACGCTCCGCCAGATCCAGCATGTCTTTCACAGCACCCAACTCTTCTTTTAAAGCATTGGCCAGCGATACCAACACTTCAGAAGCTGGTCCAGCCATGGCATCACGGGCTTCCTGCAGAGATTTTTCTGTAAACGGCAGTGGCAGTAGAGAAAACTGTTCAAGAGCCTTACCGGACTGGACACCACAACTTCCAGAAACAGCTATAAGATAGAGCATCTCTTTTAAAAACTGCTCCGGCACATCAAGACTTTCCAACCCGGCGGGCAGCTGCAACTTTCGAAGTAACTGATCAAGGCGGCTGAATAGAATCCTGCGGGGACGGGTTAAATCCATCTCCATATCTACGAACGCTTCCAGGCAAGCTGCGGCAACCTGGCAGAACTGGGAGAAAGGCAGATGGCTATGTAATACCGAGAGATGGCTACAGGCTCGCTGCATTAATCGCATACCTGCATAGGGGCGCTTATGCCCCAGCATGCCCAGCAGACCAACCTGATACATCTGTCGCAACCGGCGTGTAGTATGCCGCGTTCGTTCAGGATCAGAGCACAGCGGCTCTCCAGCCATACTGTTTGGGGATTCGGTATTAAAATTACCAAGATGAGGAACAGCAAAAAACTGGCTTTCCGGAAGAGCAACAACCCCTCGGAGCTTGCGAAGGTTATTAATCGTTGGGAGCAGGATTTCCGGCAGTTCATCATTTCGGGTCAGTATAAAATCAACATACCGCTGAAATATAAACAGCCCTTTGCCAAGAGTTTCCAGGCTTTCATCGCCGTTTTCACCCTGCAAAATATCCTGAGACAAATGCATAAGTTCATTAACAAGCAACTCAGCCCCGCTCAGCTCTATAACACGAACAATGCCCAGTATCTGTTCGATTTCACGGGAAGACTCCTGCAGCAACGTGGTTTTGCTACGATCTTCAGAGAAAGTTTCAAGACGATGCACTATGGTTTCCACAGTGCTATCCAGTTCTTCCCGAAGCGGCGACAGGGATGAAACACCAGCCATCGTTAACGCTCCTTATTATTTGTCTTATCTAACGATTATTCATAACCCTGCAAACAACAGGCTCTGCTCCGACAGACACTTCGAGAGCGGCTTCCCTCATGCCATGAGGGCCGGGAAGATACATCTACAGATACGGAGAAAACTTACAATATTTACACAACTATATCAGTAGCTCTTCTGCCAATACAGCACCACATCTCTGATCAGTGAACCTCATCAGGAAAACTGGTTTTCCAGAGACATTGACCTGCTTTTTTTTCTATGACTGCAAGTTTTTCCCGATGAGCTTCTAACTCTTCAGCTGACGGCGTTATGACTTTTAAAGGAGGCCTGTCAGCAGACAGCTTCTGTACCGAACCGCCAGTTGCAGCCCCTCCTCCGGAAAGACTTCCTAAAGAGAGCGAAGTCTGACCACCTGTCATAAACAGATACACATCCGCCAGTATCTCGGAGTCAAGCAGTGCGCCGTGAAGTGTACGACTCGAGTTGTCTACACCGTAACGCTTACAGAGTGCATCCAAACTGTTACGCTGGCCGGGATGCTTCTTTCGCGCCAAGGCAAGACTGTCGGTAATTTTGCAATAGTTTTCGATATCCCCAGGAGGGTTGGCCAACATCCGGAATTCATGGTTAATAAAGCCCACATCAAACGGCGCGTTATGAATAACCAGTTCGGCACCATTAACAAAGGCCAGAAACTCTTCTGCTATCTGTGAGAAAACCGGTTTATCGGCAAGAAATTCATTGGTGATACCGTGAACTTCAATAGCACTGGCTTCAACCTCTCGCTGTGGGTTGATGTAAACATGGTAATGATTACCGGTCAGTTTACGGTTAATCATTTCCACACAACCAATCTCGATTACTCTGTGCCCCTGGCTGGGCTCAAGACCGGTTGTTTCAGTATCCAGTACAATAATTCGGGACATTTCAAATACTCTTAACGACTCGCCTATCGACCTGCTGCTTCCTGAGCACCACGACGGGCCAGCTCATCAGCCATTTCATTATCCGGATGACCACTGTGTCCCTTGACCCAGTGCCAGTCGACCTCATGCTTGGCAGACTCCTCTTCAAGACGCTTCCACAGATCCACATTCTTCACCGGTTTTTTACTGGCAGTCATCCAGTTTTTACGCTTCCAGCTGGCCAGCCATTCAGTAATACCCTTACGAACATATTGAGAATCCGTGGTGAGTTTTACCTTACAGGGCCGGTTCAAATGTGCCAGCCCCTCTATGGCAGCCATAAGCTCCATACGGTTATTGGTAGTGTCAGCTTCACCACCATAGATATGCTTTTCCTTGTCGCCATACCTGAGCACAGCTCCCCAGCCGCCAGGGCCAGGATTGCCACTGCAGGCACCATCCGTGAAAATCTCAACAATCGTACTCAACGCTCATCCTTCATTAAATTGCCGGCTGTACAGGCGGTACTGCCAAAAAGGCGATTACCGGAACTGCGCCAGCGGCGGTCATAGGGAATCAACCCGGAGCGTTCCTTAATAGCCACCAGAACATAGAAACTTCCCATACCCAAAGGGCTGTCTGCAATAAATTCTTCCACCTTCCGCCGTCTTGCCGGTGGTAAACGACAGGTTAAGGGAAACAATCCACCACCAAAGTGAACATGACAGGTTCGGAAATTCAGCAGGGTCAGCCAATCTTTAATACGCTTTGGCTGGTAGAACTTTGCCCGCCGAATTGCACGATCGTGGCCTAACCCTAACATACGTACCGGATTCCATAAGCTGCGAGGGTTGAAACCAACAACCACCAGCCTTCCGCCCGGCATTATCGCCCTACAGGATTCCCGTAACATTCTATGAGGCCGCTCTGCAAACTCAAGGGAGTGATGCAACAGCACAACATTCATACTTCGGGGCTGGATCGGCCACTCAGTGACAGACAAACGCACAGTTTCCTTTCCCGCAACTTCATCCAGAGGAGTGAGAAAAGTTTTGTGCACTATCTGGGTTTCATCCAGCAGGGAAGCGTCTGGAAGTATACCAAGGGTGCAGGCATGATGTCCGAACATTCTTGGCAGCAGCGTGCCTAGTAAACGCTGCTCAGTTTCCAAAAGGAATTGTCCGCGCTCAGATGCAAACCAATCCCTTACAGCGGGAAGAGCTTCAGCAAATGAGCAGTAGTCCGGGCTGTTCTTTCTTGCAAACATTCAGTATCCATGACTATTGGCATGAAACCGGTTAACCAGTACGATCACGTTTATCCTCTATATTATTCACCAGATAAACGAATCAGGCTGAACTATGCTTTCTATCCATGGCCTGCAGGCATTCAACGACAATTACATCTGGATGCTTGCTGATTCTGAAAGCCACACCTGCTACGTTGTTGACCCTGGTGACGCCAGCGTTGTTCGTACCGCCTGCCAAAAAGCCGGTTATACACTCGCCGGTATACTGATTACCCATCATCATGCAGACCATACCGGTGGAATTCACCAGCTGGCAAGTTTTACGGCTGGAGAAAACAATAACATTGCCACATCGCAACCTTTACCGGTTTACGGCCCAGTTTCAGAAAATATCAAAGGCATTACACACCCGCTTTCAGAAGGCGACACTCTGACCATAGTCGGTGAAACATTAACTGTTATCGAAACTCCCGGACATACTTCCGGACATATCAGTTACTTTGGAAACTGGGCTGGCCATCCCGCACTGTTCTGTGGTGACACTCTTTTTGCCGGAGGTTGCGGACGCCTGTTTGAAGGCACACCAGAACAGATGCTTAACTCTCTGAACAAGCTGGCTGCACTACCTCCGGAAACACATGTTTACTGCGCCCACGAGTACACCCAGAGCAATTTGAAATTTGCTTATGCAGTAGAGCCCAACAACAGCTCACTAAACCAGCGCATCTCGAAAGTTAATGGCCTAAGAAATCAGGGACAGCCTACCGTGCCCTCTTCCCTGAAAGATGAGCTGGATACCAACCCATTTCTCCGTGCGACCTGCAACAGCGTGCAACGGGCTGCGAGCCTGCACAGCGGGCGCCCCATGACATCTGCAGAAGACACCTTCACAGTTATCCGTCAATGGAAGGATAATTTTTGAAGGATGTCGTACACTGTAAAGAAAAACGTTTGGACTCCAATGCAAGATAAGACGCCCAATCAGGACGCAGACTCCCAGGGATTGCTTTCCGGCAACCCTCTTAAAGTGCTGAAACCCCTAGCTTTGGCTGTTGTCCTCAGTGGCTGTCAGACTCTGACCAATAACACTGGTACAGATGCCAGCCTGAACAACACCGATACATCATCAGCTGACACACTGGTGAGCAGCGATGCAAATCCTTCAGTTAAGCCTGTAGAGCCAGAAGCCGAAAAAGTCATTACCCCTCCACCACCGCCAGAGGATCTGGTTACGATTATTCGTGGTGGCTTAGCTCTGGATCTTGATGCCGACAATGCCCGCATCCGTGCGGAGCTACGCTGGTACAGCCGTAACCAGGCTTACTTCAACCGGGTGATGAACCGCGCTGAGCCATATCTCTATTACATCGTTACTGAAACCCAGCGTCGCGGTATTCCCATGGAAATCGCCCTGCTACCGGTCGTAGAAAGTGCTTTTGATCCGTTCGCCTACTCCTTTGCCCGTGCTTCCGGGTTGTGGCAGTTTATTCCATCAACCGGCCGCCATTACGGACTGGATCAAAACTGGTGGTATGACGGCCGCAGAGATGTTGTGGCCGCAACAGATGCCGCCCTCACCTATCTGGAAGAACTGAACAAACAGTTTGATGACTGGGAGCTGGCACTTGCAGCTTATAACTCTGGTCGTGGCACTGTTGCTAACTCCATTAAGCGCAACAAGAAAAAAGGCAAGCCCACTGACTTCTGGTCCCTCTCCCTGCCACGGGAAACGTCAGCCTATGTTCCAAAACTTCTGGCCATTGGCAAAATCATTCGTGATCCGGAAGCCTACAACCTGAAAATATCTTCTGTTGCCAACAAGCCTTATTTTGAGCAGGTAGATATTGGCCAGCAGATAGACCTTGCCCGTGCTGCCGCATTGGCAGATATGGAAATGGATGCCCTCTACCGGTTAAACCCAGCCTTTAACCGCTGGGCCACCAATCCAGACGGCCCTCACCGACTGCTTATCCCTGTTGAGAAAGCCGATACGTTTAAGCAGGCTTTGGCAGAACTGGCACCGGAACATCGTTTGAAATGGCAGCGTTATACCATCGCTTCTGGCGACAGCCTTATTCGTATTGCCAAGCGTTTCGGTACATCTGTTGAACTTGTTCGTGAGATTAACCAGATCTCTGGTTCCCGTATTGTTGCAGGAAAAACTTTATTAATCCCTGTTCCCTCCAAGGACAGTGATAACTACAGCCTGACAGCGGAACAACGTCGTCTGGCTAAATCCCGCCGTCCTGTTAAAGGCCGAAACAAGATCGACTATGTCGTGAAAAGTGGCGACAGTTTCTGGGATATTGCCAGAAGTTACGATGTCACCGTTTCCAAGTTGGCTTCCTGGAACAGCATGGCTCCAAAAGATACCTTGCGAGCTGGTCAGAAGCTGGTGATCTGGACCACGGCTGCCAAACAGGATTCAAAAGGCGTGGTTCGAAAAGTCACTTACAAGGTTCGCAATGGTGATAACCTTTCAGTAATCGCTAGCCGCTACGGAATCAAAGTAAAGGATATTCGCAGCTGGAATACCCTTGATGAAAAGTATTTGCAACCCGGCGATAGCCTTACATTGTTTGTTGATGTCACTCGCTGATAAAAGCTCTGCAATAAAAAACGGGAAGTCAAACACTTCCCGTTTTTTATTTTTCATCCTCAATCAGACCAATTGATGCTCTTCACCCTGATAATAAGCCTCAACCCGAGGGTTCATAACCTTGAACCAAAGTGGTGGAAATAACGCAAGCACGACCATGGTTGCATAACCACTGGGCAGCTGAGGGCTTTCCTCATGATGACGCAATACCTGATAGCGACGACGCGGATAAGCATGATGATCGGAATGCCGCTGCAGCTGAAAAAGGAAAAGATTGGTTAACAAGTAATTGCTGTTCCAGGAGTGATGGATGTTGGGGCGCTCGTAGCGACCGTTTTCCAGCTTCCGGCGATGCAATCCATAGTGCTCGATATAATTAATAATTTCCAGCAGGGTAAATGCAAAAAAGCTTTGGACCAGGAAAAACAGCACGCCCATCCAACCAGAAAAAACAAAAAACGAAACAGCAATAGCAACACTGCATCCATACCACCAGAACAATTCGTTATGCCAGCTGTAGAACGACCAGCCTTTTGACTTCAGTCGTTTCTGTTCAAGCTTCCAGGCATTTATAAAATTATGCAGATAAGCATGGGGTAAGAACCGATAAAGTGATTGGCCGAACCGCGACGAAGAAGCATCCTCTGGCGTTGAGACATTCACATGGTGTCCACGCACATGTTCAATTTTAAAGCCCCCATAGAACACCATACTGAGCAATAACCCCCCGGCATTCTGTTCCAGTCGGTTATCTTTATGAATCAGCTCATGGGCAACGTTTATCGCAATAATTCCACCAACAGTTCCTACAGATATCAGCCAGCCCAACTTCCCAATCATCGAAAATTCTTCGGTAAGAAAAATATGCCCGCCATAAACCAAAACCCCGGCGTAGACTGGAACACAGAAAAGATTCAGCCATCTGTAGTACTTCTGCTCTGATAACGCTGGGACATCAGCCTCATCCGGATTTACCGGATCCTGTCCTAGCAATTGATCAACAAAGGGGATTACTCCAAAAACCACAACAGGAGTAAGAAAGGCGAACAGATTTTTCCACTCGTACTTCAGCCACATCTGCTCAGATATCAGCAACAAAGCTGGCGGCAAGAGAAATATCAGGTATGCGAACTTTTTCAGTGTAATAACAGCTGACAGTGGCAGTCGGTCGATCATAGTCTTACCTTTCTTATTTTATAAATTGTAGGACAATCCTACATAAATATTTTCAACCTGCAAAGCCATCGTAAAAAAGCTGGCACTGAAAATAAGGGAGCTTGTGATAGGATTTGCAGCAAACAAAACGAGCATGGACTAACAACTATGAGCTTCACTGCTCCAGAAAGCCTGACAGAAAAAATAGCCAGTTATCTTTCTACGCAGATTGTGGAAGGCAAGCTTGTGTCAGGTGAGCGAATTCAGGAAGCCCGTGTTGTTAATGACCTTCAGGTAAGCCGGGGGCCAGTCAGAGAAGCGCTTCTTCTGCTCGAAGCCCGCTATCTCATAACAATCCTTCCCCGCCGTGGCGCTTTTGTAACCGAGCTGACAGCCGAAAACGTTGAAGACCTCTATGACACCTATGTGCACCTACTGATACTGCTGACCCGCCGTGTCGCGCAGAAATGGACAGACACCACTATTGCTCCACTACTCAAGCAAATTGAAACCATCAAATCCCTGCCTGAAGGCCAACCGCAGGCGTTTATTGACGGGGGATTCACACTGATGCGCATGGCCTATAGTCTCTCAGGCAATATTTACCTCTGCGATACCCTGACCAAACTACAACCTGCCCTGCATAGAACTTATACCGTTGCTATGAAACATAATGCCTGGGAAACGCAGCGGGGAATGGTGTTTTTTTCAGACTTGCTTACAACGGTTATTGAACGGAAAACAGAACATCTCCCGGAACTTATTAATGATTATGGAGATTACCAACGCCAACTGGTTATCTCCGCGCTGAAGAAGCAGGCGCAGAAAGAAGCCGTTCCAGTATAAACAGCTGTATCGCTCTATTTATCTCCGCACAAAAAACAAAACCCACATTGGAGTGGGTTTTGTCAGAGTCCGCCCCTGCCATTGCAGGGGCTTTTCATTCTTACGGTCTTAATTACTCAATAATTTCCAGACCACCCATATAAGGTTTCAGTACCTCAGGGATATGGATACAGCCTTGCTCATCCTGATAGTTTTCCATCACGGCAACCATCGCACGACCTACCGCCAGACCAGAACCATTCAAAGTATGAACCAGTTCAGGTTTACCGGTTTCCGGGTTACGGAAACGAGCCTGCATACGACGCGCCTGGAAATCCAGACAGTTGGATACAGAAGAAATCTCACGATATTTCTGCTGACCTGGCAGCCACACTTCCAGATCGAAAGTCTTGGTCGCGCCAAAGCCCAGATCCCCGCCACACAGCTGGACAACACGGTAAGGCAGGTTCAACTTCTGCAGGATTGCTTCTGCGTTAGCAGTCATTTCATCCAGAGCCTCAAACGACTTCTCTGGGTGAACAATACGAACCATTTCAACCTTGTCAAACTGGTGCTGGCGAATCATACCGCGAGTGTCACGACCTGAGCTGCCCGCTTCACTACGGAAGCAAGGCGTATGACCGGTCAGCTTGATAGGCAGCTGATCAGCTTCAAGAATAGATTCCCGCACCAGGTTAGTGAGAGTCACTTCAGAAGTAGGAATCAGGTAGTGAGGCTTATCCTGCTCTTCTGCAGTGGTCTTGAACAGGTCTTCCTCGAACTTGGGCAGCTGGCCAGTACCATGCAATACATGGGCATGAACCAGATAAGGAGTAGAGCATTCCTCATAACCATGCTCGCCAGTCTGAACATCCAGCATAAACTGGGCCAGCGCACGGTGCAGACGAGCAATCCTGTTGCGCATAACAACAAAACGGGAACCAGACAGTTTGGCGCCCGCATCAAAGTCCAGACCACAACCCTCACCAAGAGCCACGTGATCCTGAGGCTCGAAATCAAATTCCTTTGGCGTACCCCAGCGACGGATTTCAGCGTTATCTTCGTCGGAATCACCCTCTGGCACAGATGCATCAGGAAGGTTAGGCAGTACCTGCATAATGGCATCCAGTTCAGAAAGGATGCTCTGTTCGCGGCTTTCTGCCTCTACCAGTCTGGTATCGATATCGGAAAGCAGTTCGGCAACCTGAGCCTTCGCTTCATCGACCGACATGCCCTGCCCAATCAACTGGCCGACCTTCTTGGAGGTCTGCTTTTTCTCAGCACGCAGATTCTGGGCCGCAGACTGTGCAGTTTTACGCTCCGACTCCAGAGACCTGATCTGTTCAACATTGAGTTCAAACTTCTTCTTGCGAAGCAGTTCGGCTACATGTTCAGGATTATCACGAACGAATCTAGGGTCCAGCATTGGAATCCATTAACCTTAAAAAGTGAAAATCAAAAGCCGTTTCGAGAGAAGCGGCTGTCAGCCTGACTCAGGCCGAAGGAAGCATTCTTAAAAAAACGAGAATATTCCCAGTAGGCTCATAATAAAAGATACAGAAGTATTGGCAATATCTTGGAAGGTATCTTTCTGCTTATTTATTGACCTGACCCCATAAGTTGAACCTATCAGGGCGCAGGAGTATCGTTCTATGCAATATTTAGATTCACAACAGACCTGTAAAAGGCCTGACAGGAATTATTCATGTTTTCATCTGTTCTTGCCATCAGCCTTGGCGCCGCTCTTGGTGCCAATGCCCGATGGCTGCTTGGCATGACTCTCAATCCCGTTTTTGCCGGACTCCCGTTTGGAACCCTGACCGCCAACTGGATAGGCAGCTATCTGATTGGTATCGCACTATCTGGATTTAATGCTCTGTCCATAGTTTCTCCAGAACTACGATTGTTTGTTGTTACCGGTTTTTTGGGTGCTCTGACAACATTCTCTTCTTTCTCTGCTGAAATGGTTACCCTGATGCAGGAAGGCCGCTTTGGCTGGGCCAGTGCCGGCATACTGCTTCATGTGGTTGGCTCT
This sequence comes from Parendozoicomonas sp. 2304DJ65-17, assembly GCF_058148445.1. NCBI lineage: Bacteria > Pseudomonadati > Pseudomonadota > Gammaproteobacteria > Oceanospirillales > Endozoicomonadaceae > Parendozoicomonas > Parendozoicomonas sp. 2304DJ65-17. The sequence continues at coordinate 59,920 of NZ_JBYVJV010000003.1, read as the reverse complement.
TTAATTATGACTATTCTCGGCATGCTCACTATTCACCTGCTCCGACAGATGGGCGCGCATTAACAACCTGGTTTTGTTGAATAATTGTCTTAAGTTACGAGGTATTGGACGATGAAAGGATATCAAGTCAGCTTTTATACCCGGGAGAGTGAACGTCATGGCCACAAACCTATGGGTGACTGGCTGATCGAGCAGGCCAAAAAGTGTGAACTGCGTGGCGCAACCCTCATCAAAGCCAATGAAGGCTTTGGCAAAGATCACAAAATCCACTCTGCCCGTTTTTTTGATTTATCGGATGAACCAGTGGTAGTGACCATGATCCTTTCGGAGCAGGAAAAGATGTCCTTCTTCAGCCTGCTCGCCAACAAGAATGTAGAAGTGTTTTACACCCTGCAGCACCTGGAGTTCGGCACAACCGGAAACAGAAACATAGCTTGCAGCCAGAAATAAAACCAAAAGGCAATAACATGGCCAAACGATTTCCCGAACTGAGTGATGACCACATCACCTTTATCAAGGACCAAAAGATCTTCTTTGTCGCGACTGCGGCAGAATCTGGAACCATTAATCTTTCTCCCAAAGGAATGGATTCACTTCGGGTTGTCAATGAAAACCGGGTTATCTGGTTAAACCTGACGGGGAGTGGTAATGAAACCGCTACTCATGTTCAGCAGCTACCACGTATGACTATGATGTTCTGCGCTTTTGAGGGAAAGCCCGACATTATCCGCCTCTATGGAAACGCTCAAGTTCTCCACTCAGGAGATGAACACTGGGAAAAACACCTGGAGATGTTTCCCCCTGCCACAGGAGCCAGGCAGATATTTATTCTGGATATCGATCTGGTTCAGTCATCCTGTGGTTTTTCCGTTCCTCTCTTTCAGTATGAGGGAGAGCGGGATATTTTAAAAAACTGGGCCGATAAAAAAGGGCAAGACGGAATAGAGGAGTACTGGCAAGAGAAGAATCTGGTTAGCCTCGATGGACACAAAACAAATATTGAAAGCTTGTCTACAAAAGACAACAGCAGATGATCGGAGTTACCCCTCCCCTTTCCTGGCTGGCATTGTTTGATTTGGATATTTCTATAAAGAAGCGCTGCTTACAATGGTTGTAAGCAGCGCAGTTGAGAGCAGTTAACTCATGAAAATTAACCGTGAATCAGCGCACGACGAGCATCGCGCACTGCAGGCTGCATCTCAGATTTTATAGCTCGCACCTGCTCCCGCAGGGCACGGCGATCATAGTCCAGCCCCATAATGTTAATCAGCACTTTCTGGTGTGAAGCTCTTGGGTTATCCAAAACAGCTTCTACCAGAGTCGCACTATCCAGACCTAGTTCTTGTGATAGCTCTACGGCAATGGCTGCACGTGTTACATCTGAGCGTTTTACATCCAGCTTAGCCCTCACCAGTTCACGTTGAGACAAGTTAAACAACTCATCCTTGGTGAACTCACGCAACAGGGTAGCCGCCCATGCAGTGGTTACACTGTTCATGGACAGGCTGACCTCTTCCCCCAGAGTCTCAGCTGCTATCAGAGTCAGCAAGCCGCTCTTGGCGCTGAAAAGGGCAGAGAAACCTTCCAGGTTAACAGTATATTCAGGCTTGGCCTGACCCTGACGGGCAAAGCTGTCGCTCTTGAGACCTGTGGTCTCCAAGATCACACGAGCTTCAGGCAGTGCACCAATAACCACTGGTTGGATAACGGACTGGCTGTAATCCAAAGATAGAATCACTGGGTCGTGGTCGGAAGAGCTGAAGCTGTTATCCGCTTTCTGAAGGTCACCGGAATACTTGCGGCTGTATTCAAACAGATTGTTTTCCAGAGAGTTGATATGCCAATCGGTCACATCAGCAGCCTTGGGTGTAATGGAACCAGAACCAAGAATATGATCAAGACTGCCCAGCTCGCCGTCGTAGCTGTAGGAGAAAGCTTCTGTACCGTGTGCCATCTCAGCCAGATTGATATAGCCGTAACCCTCAGTAAGCTCACGCCCCTGTTCACCGTCGTAAGCCTGATCACCGATGAAGGTGTAAGGCGCGGTAATCAGAGCGCGATCACTATTGGCAGCGCTATAGTCAGTTAGCAAACGAACCGGGTCTTCTTTGCCGTAAGCATTCAGATCACCCATAACCAGCACGTCGCCAGCGGTGTGCTCGCGCATGTAGTCACCCAGCACTTCTGCGGCACTCAGACGGAACTCGTTACAGCTTCCCTGCAGGTCATCTTCATAACCGGCAACACGCTTGGCCTTCTTGGTGTCGATCTTGCCGCTGCTGGTCAGAGGGATTGGCTGCTGGTATTCGTTGTAATCGTTAAAGCACTGCGAGCCCTTGGACTTGAAGTGATTGATAACAACGGAGAGTGAACGGACAGAGCCGTCTTCCAGAGGGATCTCGAATTCCTGCAGCAAGGAATTACGCTGACCTTTGAACAGCGTCTTGGTAACAGTTTCATCCTTTTGGATGCCCTGGTACTCAGCCTGCTGGGTGGGCATTTCGATAATTTCAGAAGTGCCTGCTAGCTCTACGCGGGCTGGACGGAACAGCATTCCCACTGCGATGGCATCGGTGCCGATGTGCTGGCCGTCTGGAGATTGTACAAACTGGTAATGATCTGCAGGGTTTGGCAGGGCATCGTTAATGCCGTTTACCAGATCCTGGATAGCAGAGTTAGCACCAAAGCCGTTGTTTTCAATTTCCAGCAGACCAACGATGTCGGCATCAATCTTCACAATAGCGTTGATGATCTTGGTACGCTGTTTGGTGAAGTCTTCAACGTTGTCGCCAGCACCACGATTCTGACCCAGTGGGTTGCTGTCGCCGCCAACACCAGAGTTGAAGTAGTTCAGTACGTTAAAGCTGGCGACTTTCAGGTCACTGTCGTAAGGAACGTCAGGGTATTCCTTGCGATCTGAGAACTCGTGAACGAAGTCAGCAGCTTCCAGATCTTCACCGGTTTCAGGAATCAGACGGAACTCGCCATAGCTGTAACCGATCACACCTTCCAGGTTCTCAACCTTGTCGCCAATACGGATGTAGCCGTTATAGGCGTTAAAACCCTCGAAGTAAGGCACTACACCGTTTTTAGGTTTCTGGTCCGTGTCGATAAACAGTTGACCTTTGCTGTTTTCGGCGGCGAGGGCTTTGGCTTCTGGGCTGAGGGCTGGGAATTTCTGGGTGGGCTTGAAGAGAGGCTTTTCGAGAGACAGCATCATGTTATTGCGGTAGCTGCTGTAATCGAAACCAAAGTTACGGGTTACTACCAGGCCGGAGTCAGAAGTCGTGACCAGCATACCTTCATAAGGTTCCAGCTGTTCTTCCAGTGGCAGGTCTGGATCAAGCTCAAGTACGGCAGGCTCTGGTGGCGCAATGTTCTCTTCAATGATCTCAATGTTGCTGCCGGTCAGAGAGAGCTGGGTCTGGCCATAATACTCACGTACCTGCCCTTGCAGGCAGACATGACTGCCCTCTTCAACACCAGCAGGAATATTTTTGGAGTAAACAAAAATACCATCAGACGTTGCTGGATCATTATCGCTGTTTATGTCCTGCACAAAGAAACCTTTGTACAGGGAGGTGGCTTTTTTGGTAACGACACCTTCTATTACGACCTGATCGCCAGAAAAACTACCGTCAGGTACCAGCGGGCTGCGGTCGCCATCGCCCTGTACATCATAAATTGGTGTTGGGGAGGTGTCGCATACCCAGGCGGAAGCCAAGGGAGAGGTCAACGTTGCGACAACCGCAGCGGCCAGAGGAGTCAGTTTTGTATTCATGGTCTTAAATCGTTATTAGTTATTGCGCTTTGTTTTTGCTGTTCAGGGGTTCAGCCAAATGCGGGTGTGCGAGTTATACCTGAGGATGCACCCAGGCTTATGCTCAAAAAGCCACAAACAAAGGTGTTCTTATTGGTTGTTTTTGTGCGTTTTATAAGCAGCGCATTAATCTCATGATGAAAAGTCGCTGTCCAGTACTGAAGAGAATCTTATTAAAAATCATTGATCCAGATTGGGGAACAGTAGACAAAAAAGGTGAAACAGATAACGAATAACCAAGTTAGGCTTACAATGATAAAAAGCATTGAGTGGGAGGGTTCATGATACGATCGAGGCAAACTCTTATTTGCCTTCATGGTCTGTTGGTCTGCCTGCTACTTTCAGGGTGCATGACCGAAGCCGCAAAACATGCCGTTAGCAGCCAGCTGCCAAAATTTAAAATTCCCGAGATACCAGAGGAGCTAGCCCAAAGCGCCCCCCCTCCCACGATACAGCCTCGCCCCGGACAGCTGGCAGCATTGATTCAACAACAGATTGAGAGTGGCGGACAATGTCTGATTCTGGAAGTTGCTCAGGAACATTCAAACTGGCTTGAGAGTCAGTAAAACCAACCGGTTTTGAAAGACACACCAGCCACAACAAATAGCACAGAAAGAACAGTGACTGGGACAATATGGAAAGCCAGTGACACCATATTATCCTGTGACAATTTAGGAATAATTCTTAACCTTGCATCAATAGCCAAAGCGAAGGTACAACCCAACAGGGCAAGCTTCATAGTGATTATCCGCGCCAGCGGGTTGGAAAAATCAAACCATTGCGATAAATCTGGTAACAAACGAAATGCCAGGTGCAGCCCTGTCAGGATCTGAATAATCAGTGCCGGTATTCCTATCTTTTCATAGGCATTCTCGAATCGAGACAGAAACTCAATATCTTTATTCCTAAGGGCTTGGGGAAGTATCGTGGTTGCCAGCACCAGGTGGCCACCCGTCCAGACAGTTGCTGCCAGAACGTGAAGAAACAGCATAATTCCGTACATCACCCCACCTCATAAATTATTTTTGGTAACTATACAGTGGCACTTCAACAGATGTGAGTAGATGGCAGAAATATCTACACAATCTTTGTGAAAACGAAGAGGAGTTACCCTCTTCGCCTTTGATTGGAATGTTGATCCAGTGACTTAAGCCAGTTCAGTTTTTCACTGATCTTACGCTCCAGCCCACGGTCGGATGGGTCGTAGTACTTCCGGGGCCCCATATCATCCGGGAAATAGCACTCCCCAGCCGCATACGCATGCTCTTCATCATGAGCATAGCGATAGCCTTCTTTGTAACCCAAGTCTTTCATCAGCTTTGTGGGTGCATTACGCAGATAGATAGGCACTTCAGAAGAAGGATTAGTGCGAACATCTTCAAAGGCTGCAGCCATAGCCCGGTAAACAGCATTACTTTTCGGGGCACTGGCGCAGTAAATTGTTGCATGAGCAATAGCCAGATAACCTTCGGGAGCACCCAGTCGTTCAAACGCCTGCCAGGCATTGAGAGCCATCTCTAATGCTCTCGGATCAGCATTACCAATATCTTCACTGGCAATAGCCACCAGACGACGAACGATGTATAGCGGATCAGCGCCACCATCAATAATTCGCGCCATCCAGTACAGTGCCCCATCAGGGCTGGAGCCACGCACCGATTTATGGAAAGCGGATATCTGGTCATACCACGCTTCTCCGTGATTATCGAACCGGCGCAGGTTATCAACCAGAACACCTTCAAGAATTTCACGGGTGATCACACCATCAGCGGCCAGATCACTGGCAACCTCCAGCAGGTTTAAAACCCGGCGGGCATCACCATCGGCAGCCTGAACAATAATATCCCGTATCTCATCAGAAACCTGAATATCCTGGTCACCGAGACCTCGCTCTTTATCAGACAGGCCATGATCAAGAACATTACGCAGCGCTTCATTTCCCAGGGATTTGAGCACATAAACTCTGGCACGGGAAAGCAATGCGTTATTCAGTTCAAAACTGGGATTCTCAGTGGTAGCTCCCACAAAAATCACAGTGCCATCTTCAATATGGGGAAGAAAAGCATCCTGCTGGGCTTTGTTAAACCGGTGCACTTCATCAATAAACAGAATTGTGCGACGGCCGGATTGAATCCGATCCATCTTGGCACGATCAACAGCCGCACGAATATCCTTTACCCCAGCCAATACCGCAGACAGGCTTTCAAAGCGCGCATCACAAACATTGGCGACGAGACGGGCAAGGGTTGTCTTCCCCACGCCAGGCGGCCCCCACAAAATCATTGAATGAGGAAGCCCCTGCTCTAACGCAACTCGAAGCGGTTTACCCTTTCCGAGAATATGCTCCTGCCCTAGGTAATCATCAAGGGAGCGAGGACGCATACGGGCAGCCAGGGGTTCATAAGCCTGACCTCTGGCATCTGCCACAGGCTCTGAGAACAGTGATTCAGTGGTCATTTCTTTACAGCTGGAGGATTAAGGGCAACGGATGTTTGATCAATTACATCGGTGCCGGGTGGCACGTAGAGTTCAAAGTCCTTATCCTTTGCTTTTACATTCTGTTTTACATCAGAAAATTGAATACGGGTACGGGAACCAAGAGTATCCAGCAAACTCATCTCTTCCAGAGTTTTGCCTTTGAAGTACAGTTGCAACTCCTGGAACGGGCTGTCGGTATTTTTTGGCATCAAAGTAAACAGATGATTGCCATCAGCCTTTGACATTTTCACCCGAAACTCTCCCAGCATCTTGGTGGTATCACCACTCAGAAGAAGCGCAGGCGTGGCACTGGTACGCTGATCAAGATCCTGCAGGGTGACCTGATCGAGATCCTTATCGTAGTAACTGACCCGATTACCGTCAGACACCACTTCCTGAGGGAAAGGTTCTAGCACATTCCAGCGGAACAGATCTGGTCGCTTGAGCAACATAGTACCGTTGCTTTGCTGAAGCCTGCGACCGCCATCATCCAGAGTCTGTTGGTCAAACTTGGCACTCAGAGTTTTTACCCCAGACAGCAGGGATGACAATTCATTAGCAGCTTCCCGTTCTTCCAGGGAAATCACCTTCACATCTGCTGCCTTATCAGTTTTTGCCACCGGTGCGGCCATAACATTCCAGCTCAGCGAGCAGCAGATCACGACAGCGGTCAGCGGCTTAGTCAGCCTGATACCTGATAACATGTTCCTGTCCATAACAATAATTTTTGCTCCTGCTTATCGCGGAGGCGGTGGAGCAATCACTTCCCGATTGCCGTTGGAGCCAGCTGGGCTGATAACACCAGCACGCTCCATCGCTTCAATAATATTCGCAGAACGGTTGTAACCAATCTTCAGCTTTCTCTGCACCGAAGAGATGGACGCTTTGCGGGATTCAGTCACAAAGGCCACGGCTTCATCATAGAGTGGGTCCTGCTCTGAATCGGCATCACCAAACTCACCACCGCCCTCTTCGGTTACGCCGTTAAGAACTTCGTCAATGTAGTTGGGTTCCCCCCGACGCTTCCAGTCCGCGACCACTCGGTGAACTTCTTCATCACTGACAAAAGCGCCATGAACACGTACGGGCAGACTGGTTCCCGGTGGCAGATACAACATATCACCATGTCCCAACAATTGTTCGGCTCCACCCTGATCCAGAATGGTTCTGGAATCAATTTTGGAAGAAACCTGGAAGCTGATTCGGGTTGGCACGTTTGCCTTGATCAAACCGGTAATGACATCCACAGATGGACGCTGAGTGGCAAGAATCAAGTGTATACCAGCGGCACGGGCCTTCTGGGCAATACGGGCAATCAACTCTTCCACCTTCTTGCCAACAATCATCATCATGTCGGCAAATTCATCAATTACCACCACGATAAACGGCAGTGTTTCCAATTCTGGAGCAAGATCTTCGGGAGAAATCGATTGATAGAGGGGATCACGCAAAGGCTCACCGGATTTAGCCGCTTCTTTAATCTTGCGATTAAAGCCGGCAACGTTTCTCACGCCCATAGCGGCCATCAATTTATAACGCCGCTCCATTTCCGCCACACACCAGCGCAGGCCGTTGGCTGCTTCTTTCATATCGGTGACAACTGGTGCCAGAAGGTGAGGAATACCATCGTAAACCGACAGTTCCAGCATCTTGGGGTCAACCATAATCAATCGCACATTTTCTGGAGAAGCTTTGTACAACATGCTAAGTATCATGGCGTTCACGCCCACAGATTTACCGGAACCTGTGGTACCCGCCACCAGCAGATGCGGCATTTTGGCAAGGTTGGCTACAATGGGCTGCCCCGCAATATCGTGACCAAGAGCCAGAGTCAGTGCTGAATCTGCCCCATCAAACACTTGGGAAGCAATCAGTTCACTGAAATAAACAATCTCCCGGTCTTCGTTGGGAATCTCAATTCCAACAACTGACTTTCCGGGAATCACCTCAACCACACGCACACTGATCACGGCTAGTGAGCGGGCCAGATCTTTGGCAAGGTTAGTAATCTTGCTGACTTTTACCCCAGCGGCAGGTTGAATTTCAAAGCGGGTAATCACAGGTCCGGGATGAACAGCCACTACCTCTGCATCAACACCAAAATCTTTGAGTTTCAGCTCCAGCAAACGGGACATGCCTTCCAGAGACTCTGGGGAGTAACCCTTCTGCTGGTTTTTATCTGGGGCATCCAACAAACCAAGTGCTGGTTTTTCACCAGCAGGAGCATCATCAGCAAACAAAGTCTGCTGCTTTTCTTTGACAACCTTCGGACTGATTTCCGGAGCTTTAGGCGGTGGCGCAATCTTTGGAGGTTCACGGCGTTGCTGGCGGGCTTTTTCTTCAACCAGCACTTTCTCCCGCTCTTTTTTCGCTTTTGCAGCATTCCGCTTTTCTTTGAATTCCTGCAATCGTACTAGAAAAGCAAGCCATCCTTGCTTAATAGCCGACAGGCTTTTCAGAGCGTAATAACCAACATTGTCCATCAGCGCAAACCAGGACAAATCAGTAAGCAGGGTGACACCAAACAGCAACAAGGCAAATAAAACCAGCGTTGTACCGTGGAAGCTCAGCAGGGGCAGAATCAGCTCTATGGCTTGCTGACCAATAATCCCGCCATTGCTGGAAGGCATATCGCCCATGCCTCCAAGATGCAGAGTCAGCAAAGCTCCACCACAGACCAGACAAAGAACCATACCGATAAAACGCAGGGTCAGCATGGCACCGTTCAGAGGTTCAGGATCATATCGATCTCGGAACACGGTCCAGCCCCGGAAGAAAAACAGGAAAGGAAAAAGAAAACCAAAATAGCCAAACAGGTTCAGAAACACATCAGCCAGCCAGGCTCCTGCACGCCCCCCCATATTGGCTACATCAGCAACAGGGCCAATACGGGTCCAGCCCGGATCATCTGGCGAATAGCTAACCAGCGACATTAACAGGTAAAGACCCAGCACCAGAAAAGCCAGCATCAGCCCTTCACGTAAACGAAGGGAGAGCCAGTTCTGAGCGTCTCCGGCATCCTGCGCAACTGCTTTTCCGGAACTCTTTACTGAGCTTTTACCTGAATCGGAATTCTTCCCTTTCTTCACACTGCCCGCCGCATCCGTGATTTTTAAACATACGTCCTTGTATTGTATGGCTTTTTAGCGAGCTAGGAAATCAGTTCACCATATCCCCTAACTTACGGGCTTTATTAATGATGGCCTCGCCGTCTGCCAAACCTTCGAGAAAACGTATGGGAATTTCGTTTAAACCATTAACCGCACCAGCCATCGCCCCGGTCAATGCGGCTCTTGCCATATTATTTCCGCCGCCGTTACTGGCTGAAAGCGTGGCCATTTCATAATCACTGGGGAAACGATAAAGAAGGTAATACGCCGCAGGGGCCAGATGCATAAACTGGCAATCCATACCAAACACATGACTGATATATTTTGGTTCTTTGATAGTGACCAAACCCTGATGCTGGGCAACTTCACCATACCCCGGTGTTAAGAAGCGGTCATAGCCACCAACAATGCGATAAATTTCTTTGTTTTTGGTCAGGCCTCGCATGTAAGTGCTGATATCCTGCACAGCCACACCATTAATAAGCCCCTGAACTACCAGGCCATAGGCAACCTGGTTGCCACGGGTAAATGAATCACTGAATATCACTTTCAGAAACTGATCAGACTCACGGGCAAACACTTCAGGATCCGCATACAGTGCAGCCAGAAGAACAATAAGCTGAGCGCCATCCGAGGTATCCTGACTGGTGGCCATACCGGAGCTTTGCCAGGTAAGACCATCACGGCGTTTTTTCAGAAGGATGCGATATAGGCTCTCGGTATAACGGCCTGAGTAGGATTCCCCATCAAGGGTTTCAAACAGGTCATCAAGACGCTGGAAAAAGTCAGGCGGGTTAAAGCGCCCTTCACTGGTTATGCTCTCCAGCAGCAAGGTATAGATTTGGCCACTTTGGGAAACATCCCCCGCCCGCAGCCCCTGGTCGTAACGGTGCTTGCTGACTCTTGCAAAGGCATGATCCCCATCAGGCTTGGGGTCAACATAATTATCAACCCAGGCCCCATGCTCTTTGTGGAGAGCCGCCATATCGTAATACCAGTGGGCGCCCATCCCCAGAGCTTCGCCCACCAGTAATCCAACAACTGCGCCTGCAGCACGCTGAGCCCGCGCATCTACCTTTTTCTTCTGCGTATCATTTTTGTCAGTCATAACAACACCAACCTGTTTGTCAGAGCTACTTGCAGAGGTGGCTTCAGAACCTGAAAGACTAAAGCAACCTGTAGAAAACATTGTTGAAAACACAACCGTAAAGGCCAACCTCCATCTTTGCAGCTGCCTGAAAGCTGAATACGCCATGTACATCCCCCTCAAAATAAAAGCCGTTAGAGCGGGGAAGATAGACAGAGTTCAACTACTGTGCCGGAGAAACACGGTTTTATCGAGAACACCGAAAGGATTGAAAGCAACCCGCAGGCAAGGCTGCAGGTTCATGGCGATAGCGCAGATCACAGATAAAAAAATCCCCACCATAATAGCTATCTGGTATTTGGCGGCCACAAGAGGCAAGGCACCACCAAGAATCTGTCCGGTCATCATTCCTGGCAGGAAAACAATACCCAGTGTTGCCATGCTGCCTAAAATAGGAGCCAGAGCAGAGCGAAACGCCTTCTTCATTGCCACATCAGAAGCCTCAGCAGGTGTTGCCCCAAGAAGAAGATCTGCAAGATAGGCTTCCTCATTATCTTTCAGCTCACCAAAGAACACTTCGAGCGCACGAATATTTCCCTGCAGGCAGTTACCCAACAACATGCCAGTAATCGGTATCAGATAGCGGGCATCAAATAAGGAATCTGGCTGAACCAGCATCACCAGAAATAAACCTGTCACTAACCCGGTGGAAACCAGCAAGCTAATCTGGGTGATGATAAACAGACGGGAAACCCTGAGCCCTGCTCTTTTCACAATATCGGTATTAGCAACGGTTATCATCACCAGCAACCAGACAATATTGACCCAGATATTATTCAGCTCAAACAGGTACTTCAGATACAGACCGACCAAAAGCAGCTGCACGACCATACGGCCGACACTGGTTACCATGTTTTTGCAAATATCAAACAGTTGCCAGCGATACAGCATCACCAGCGGCAATAAAAGCAGTGCTGTGAAAGCCAATAAATTGATCAGGGAAATATCAACCACACTGGACATGACCATCTCCTGTGCTTTCGATTATCTGACCATTGTCTACGATAAGCTGCCTTGAACATCGACAAACCCAGCGCTGGTCGTGGGATGAGGAAATGATTGTTTTGCTTCCAGATAACAACAAATCAATAACAGCCTGGGCTGCTTTATCATCAAGAGCCGATGTGGGCTCATCGGCAATTATCACATCAGGTTGCAGAAGCAGTGTGCGAGCAATATTCACTCTCTGTCGTTGACCGCCCGAAAGAGATGAAGCTGTTTTATTGAGAATGGAGACTGGCAATAACAGTTGGTCCAGTAACTCTCGAATATCCTGATCCGTGCATTTGCGGGATTTGTAAGCTGCAAAATGGAAAGGTCTGAGCAGGACTTCCTTAACACTGTCGTCAAATAGACGAGATTCCTGCCCTATATAACCAGAGCGACTGCGAACAGCGCCAATACTGGTAGGCGTTACAACTTCTCCATCAAATTTATACTCACCCTGCTGCCACTTAACACCGCCAAGAAGCAGTTTCAGCAAAGTGCTTTTCCCACCACCAGACGGCCCGGTCAGCACAACACTGTCCCCGCTAACGATCTCAAGGTAAAGATCGCTAAAAATAGTCACCCCTTCTCGTGTGACTTGAATACCGTTTAGATCGATCATACTTGTTGTCTGGATAATTGAACTTTCTGGCACTTTACGGCCAGTGTTGTTTATTTGAAGAAATGTTAATGGTATAAGGTCATACAACCATAACAATAATGACCAGCCACATTATGACTGCAATTACTCAGGCACTAGTTGTTGACGATTCCAAATCTGCCCGTTATTCCTTAAAGAAAATGCTGGAAAAGCAGGGTGTTGAGGCAAGCTTTGCAGAGTCTGCCGGAGCTGCACTTAACATTCTTGAAACCCAGAAGCCCGATGTCATTTTTATGGATCATCTTATGCCGGGCATGGATGGGTTTGAAGCAACTAAAGCCATCAAATCAAATCCTTTAACCAGTACCATCCCCGTAGTTATGTGCACTTCTCGCGAAGGTGCCGCTTACGAAGATGAAGCGAAAATAAACGGTGCAACTGCTATTTTACCGAAGCCAGCACCAGAAGAAATCCTGATCAGAATCCTGACAGAACTCTCCGAAACAAAAGACATTGCTACCGAAGAGGAAGTTCTTGAGACTTCCAGCAATGATGAAGCAAACATCCAGCAAATTCTGGATCAGCGCCTGGAACAACAACGCCCCGCCCTGCTTTCAGAGTTGGAAGGATTAGCAGAAGGAATTGTACAGAAACAGATCCAGACGCAAGCCGGACAGCTGGATGCACAGCTGCAGCAACAGATTGGCGCATTGTTCGAAGAACATCAGAATGAGCAGGTTCAGCTCAATGATGGCCGTATCGCAGAGATTCAACGGAAACTGCAAACATCTTTCGACACACTTATCGATGAAAAAGTTAAGCACTCCGTCAGGCACGAACTATCTCAGCAGAATACCGATGAGGAATTCATTAATCAGATAAGCGCCAAGGTTAAAGACGAACTCAAGGATCAGCTTACTGGCGAGCTCAAGACCGCACTGGCCGAACAAGAAAATGCTCTCTCACAAACCCTCAAAAAAGAGCTTGAGCAGACATTCAGCAAGAAAATACAACAATCCCAGATGATTGGTTTTACTGGCGTAGCTGCTGGGTTTGCCGCACTGGCTGCAGCCTTAATTCTTTAATCGATTGAATTGAACTCAGGTGCTGTGTATTCAATACCTGAGTTCAACCCAAAATAAGTCAGTTATCAAATACTCTCTAGCAGTAACGGCAGAGAATAATGACCATGCCGACATAACCATTCCCCCTTCATTTTCTGTAGAAAGAATGTTGATCGTACAGGTTGAAGAGTGTGAGTCTTACCCGTCTCTTTATGTGTGGCAACTGTTGCACCGTGGCATGACAAGCAGGCATATTCGCCTGACAGAAAGACAATTGGCGCAACCGTTTGGGTCTCCAGAGAAAACTCACTAAACATTTTGCTATACCAGTGCCTGCACTCCTCAGCAGACCGAGCACCTTCCCCCTGACAAATACCAAAAAACAGGCTTCCCTGATCTTCAGATATTTGAGAAACCATACCTTCAACATCTTCCGAGCGAACATACTCTGTACGCTTTTTTAGCCAGCCATGAATTGCATCGGTTTCTGCGCCGTTTGAACCATAACTTTCCAAACTGGGGAGTGGTCTTTGGACCATATCTGCAGACGAGACAGGCAAACTGATATGGCCATGGCGTATTTTCCAACCACCATCCACCCATTCCAGAAACCAGGTTGTCCGAATACCCTTTGTTTCCTTACTTCCACCGGTCAACATATGCTGGGTTAAATCCATTTCTGTCACCAGGCAACAGGTGAGATCATCACCAAACACAAGTACAGGGTGCTGAATGACTTCAGCCGTTTTTACAACCTTGTTTCGCTCATCTGATGCAGTTCTAAGCAGTTTACGGGAGGTATAAATATCTTCTTCAAACAATCCCCAGCCACTGATATCCCCATCAATATTGAGATTCATGATTCTGCTGGTATCACGATCTCTGCAGTACTGCGTGAATTCTGAGAAAAACCGTTCAAGCCCTTTCATAACTGCACTCAATAACTGAAAGCAGCAAGCATAGATTAACTTCAAGAAAGGAGGGGCAGGCAGACAGGCTCTTTAATAGCCCAACCAGTAGAAGCGACCGTAATCAACCAGAATCTCTTCGCCTTTGCTGATCGGGCGCTTGCTGACAACGTAAATGTAGGGCCAGCCCTGACAGATCACCATGGTGAAAAAAGCATTATCCTGAAGCACCGGCTCACCGGGGCGATAGGTTGTATTGGCATTAATGCAAACAGTGACATTGCCATAGCCATAACCACACAGATCAAGGCGCAGGGTATCCATAGAACAATCCACTGCGTAGCGCCCCACGTTATGACCGTGAACCCCCTGCTCTTCCTGCAGGTCCTGACCATGACAGTATTTACCCAGATATGGCCCAAGCACTGTGAACTGATCAATATCACGGGCTGCGAGAACGCCACTCTGCCCCCGCAATCCAAGTCTGGCATCATCTTCCGGCAAAATAATATGCTTCATTGTTTTTTCAAGGGTGCTCGCTCGCTCGGAAGCCTCCATGGCAAGCCAACTCTCAACAATCCCTTCCCAGGTTGCTGAGCTTGTTAATGAACGATGCTTTCCCTTGGGGCGAATACCTTCAGGCATAATCAAGCGAGTTTTGTGCTGACCACTGCTAAGCCGCTTGTAAAGCCACTCGGCTTCCTGCCCAAAATGCTGCATAGGTGCCCGGTTATCCCAGTACCGGGTCAGAATTTGTATGGCTGAAGCTTTACGTTTACGTGGTTTAACTTCTTCTTCCTCCTGCGGCCGAATAAGACTGTAGTCAGGAGGGATGGCAACAGGAATCACAGGAATCCCCTGTAAAGTGATACGTCTTTCCCATTCTGGGTCGGTGGAGTCAGCAAGCTTTCGACCAACATCATCGAGCTTACGAGTAGATTCTGAGGACGACTGCAACTCCGCAGACTCCTGTGGAATACTGGTATGAGTGTGAATGGCTCCCGAAGGAATGCGCGAATTTCCCGGCATAGCAAACCTATTCAACATTTCCTTACATATTCACTATAAGCCGTTATCGAAAGAGATGTTCGGTTTCTCTATACTGGAGCAATTCATTTTTTAAGCCACAAAGCCAAAGGAAGACCACATGTCTTTTCTCAAGGGAAAACGTGTATTGATTGTGGGTGTAGCCAGCAAGCTGTCTATTGCTCATGGCATTGCCGAAGCCATGCACCGGGAAGGTGCTGAACTGGCTTTCACTTACCAGAATGAAAAGCTCCAGGGACGCGTTGAAAAGTTCGCTGAAGGCTGGGGCTCTTCTGAAGATCTTTGCTTCCCCTGCGATGTTGCTGACGATACTCAGATCGAAGCCGTATTCACAGAACTGGGCAAGCGCTGGGATGGCCTGGACATTATTGTTCATGCAGTTGGCTTTGCTCCTGGTGACCAGCTGTCTGGCGATTTCACCTCTGCCACTACTCGTGAAGGCTTCAAGATTGCCCACGATATCAGCTCTTACAGCTTTATTGCCCTGGCTAAGGCCGGTCGTGAGATGATGCAGGGTCGCAATGGTTCACTGCTAACACTGTCTTACCTTGGCGCTGAACGCACCATGCCCAACTACAACGTTATGGGTCTTGCCAAAGCCAGCCTGGAAGCCAGCGTCCGTTACCTTGCTACCAGCCTTGGCCCTGAAGGCATTCGCGTTAACGGCATTTCTGCAGGCCCCATCCGTACACTGGCCGCCAGCGGTATTGGCAGCTTCCGCAAGATGCTGAACTACAACGCCGACCGTGCCCCTATGAAGCGTAATGTAACCCAGCTGGAAGTCGGAAATGTGGCTGCTTTCCTGTGTTCTGACCTGGCCAGCGGCATGACTGGTGAAATCACCTATGTTGATGGTGGCTTCAATATCACGGCTATGGGCTCCCTGGAAGAAGCGTAATCTAGCTTTTAACCCCAGAAACTCAGACACAAAAAAACCGCTCATTGAGCGGTTTTTTTTGTCCTGAAAAAGGAGTGAAAGCTTTTAGCCTTCACCACCTTCCTCAGTCTGAACATTCAGTTTCACATCAGCACGTTCGCGCAGGTTACGAACATACTCATCATAAAGCTGAGTACCGTTTCTCACGGCTAGGTTGGCACCCATCATACGCATCTGATCGGCAGATACGATTTCAGTACCAGGAATAACATTGCTCACACGAATAACCGCAATATCACCATTAGGTAGACTGGTTGAAGCGAAGCTGGAACCACCATCAGCAGGGTGTGGCAGACGGAAAGCTTCAGCAACTATCTGGGCAGGAACTTCACGACTGAATCGAAGAGACTTAGCCTGTTCCTGCCAGTTCAACGCATTAGCCTTAGCAACAGATGCCACGTCAGCACCACCAGACAATTCGGTAACCAGCTTGCCAGCTTTCTCCTGCAGCTGCTCTTCACCCAGCTTAGTCCGCAATAAAGTCTCTACTTCTCCGCGAACATCTGCCAGTGCCTTACGCTCTGCCTTAACATGCTCACGAACACGAACAACCATAACCTGACCTGGAGACACTTCAATCAGATCACTGTTTGCACCAAGATTCAGAACATCTTCACTGAACGCAGCAGTAACAACAGCCTGATTAGCAGCAAGACCTTCACCACCTTCACGACCGAACAGACCGGTATGCATAATTTCCAGCCCCAGAGTCTCTGCAGGCTGAGCCAGGTCAGAGGCTTCAAAGCTGATATCAGCTAACTGCTGAGATTTCTCTACGAAGACTGGACCAACAGTCTGTTCTCGTAGCTCCTTAACAAGGGAAGCACGCATTTGGTCAAGAGACGGGATACGAGTTTCAGAAGCTGCATCACGGCGAATAATCACCACACCAAACTCTGCAACTACTGGCTGGGATACTTCACCACTTTCAAGTGCCGCGAGGGTGTCATCAAACTCATCTCCAAAGAATCCGGACTCTACAACACCCAGGCTACCGCCTTTTGCAGCAGATTCTGGATCATCAGAGAACTCTTTTGCCAGAGTTGCAAACTGAGTACCGCCATCAATCTTCGCACGCAGACCTTTAGCTTCCGCTAATGCAGCCGCTTCATCGCGGTTATCATTGATTTCGAGAAGAATCATGGATGCAGACACCTGCTCTTCCGCAGCCTGCTTCAATTCCGCAACACGAGACTCATAACGAAGACGAATATCTTCGTTGCTGATTTCAACCTTATCGGCCAACTTGTCTCTGTTCAGGACAATGTAATCAAGGCTAACCTGTTCAGGCTGCATAAAGCGGGAAGAATCTTCTTCATACAACGCCTGAATTGCATCTTCAGAAATCGCAGCGGCCTTGCGAGCCTGCTCAGAATCAAGAATCATCCAGGCGACATCGCGGATCTGGTTCTGCAGATTGCTCAGGCTTTGCAGCTCATAAGCTGTCATAAATTCTGAAGCAGCAATACCAGCTCTCAGCTGGGTAGCAATCATCTCTTCACGAAGGAAGGAGCGGAACTGCGCCATACTCATACCCATGCTGCGCACATACTGGAGAACACGGTCAGGGTTATAGCTGCCATCTACCTGAAACTCAGGGGCTGTGCGAATAACCTGATCAATCATCTGATCAGAAATCGCCATATCGTTAGCTGCGGCCTCTGCACGTACAACACTACGCTGTACCAGAGATTCCAGAGCACTTTGCTGGAGAAGACGATCATCCAACATAGACGGATCAAAGTTCTGGCCCATCTGCTGAATCAGCATCCGGCGCTGTTGATCCATAGTTTCCAGCAACTGCTGCTGGGTAATGGTTTCATCGCCAACCGTAGCAATATCCGGATTGCTGGTATTGGGCCTCAGACTCTCCAGTCCGAATACGGCGAATGTAAAGGCTATAGCTGCCACGATCACTTTTGCGACCCAGCCTTGCGCCTTATCCCTCATGTCCTGCAGCATAATGACCCCTGCAACGTCCTAAAAATCATGGCCATACGGGCCAACTTATTTCCCCCTGACAGCATATTCAGGGGGCAGCAAAATAAAGTCCGAAAGCATAACAGACCCCACACCAAGAATCTGCCTCAACCCGCAGTATTAACAATATTTTATGGACAGCAACCTATCCAAAAACGTTGCCAATGGGTATTTATCTCAGACAAAAGAAAGGCGCACCCACAGGGCACGCCTTTTGAAACCGCTATGGCTAATCTGGGATTAACCGTTTACAGCTTCTTTCAGAGCCTTACCAGCCTTGAAGCTTGGCACCTTGGAGGCAGCAATCTCGATAGGCTGACCAGTCTGTGGGTTACGGCCTGTACGAGCGGCGCGGTCTTTCACGTCGAAAGTACCGAATCCAACCAAAGATACAGCGTCACCGCCGGTCAATGCTCCGGTGATGGAATCGATTACAGCATCCAGTGCACGGCCTGCAGAGGCCTTAGGGATGTCAGCAGAAGCCGCAATAGCATCAACCAGTTCTGATTTATTCACTCTTTTCCCCTTACGATATACTCATCGTTCTCGTGATGTGAAACCCGGTAGAACATCTGCCCTGCAGACATTCCAGTGCTCTCCCTGAACACCGGTAAACTCAGAAAAGTTACGGTAAAACCCGTTGGGCAGAACGTCCAGGCATGTCTAAGTTTATAGGTATTTTTTATACCAACTGATTTCCTTAACTGTCAAGAAGACCGCTAAAATAAAGAGCCGACGCGGGAATTTTCTTGCGCCGACTCATTATTACCAGAAATAAATCAGTGGGTATTGATACCTGTTTCCTTGACTTCTTTACCCTCTTCTTCTTTCACCACAGCTTCCGTTTCAACCAGTGGCTTGGGAACATACTGGAGTGCAACCTCAAGAACCTGATCAATCCACTTCACCGGACGAATATCTAGATCCTGTTTGATATTCTCAGGAATCTCCTTCAGGTCACGGGCATTCTCATCAGGAATAAGAACCGTACGAATACCGCCACGGTGAGCGGCAAGCAGTTTCTCTTTCAGGCCACCAATCGCCAGCACCTGACCACGGAGAGTAATCTCACCAGTCATGGCTACGGAAGCACGCACAGGAATACCCGTGAGTACGGAAACCAGCGCTGTGCACATGGCAATACCGGCACTTGGGCCATCTTTAGGCGTCGCACCTTCCGGCACATGGATATGCAGATCGTTCTTTTCGTGGAAGTTCGCAGGAATACCCAGAACTTGTGCACGGCTGCGAACAACAGTCATTGCCGCCTGAATAGACTCCTGCATGACATCACCGAGAGAACCTGTTTTAGTCACCCGGCCCTTGCCAGGGACAGAAACAGTTTCAATTGTCAGCAGCTCACCACCAACGGACGTCCAGGCCAGACCAGTGACCTGACCCACCTGATCCTGTTCTTCGGCAAGACCATAGTTAAACTTACGCACACCGGAGTAATGTTCAAGATCATCAGGACCAACCACATCAGTCACATCTTCACGACCCAGGGCTTTCTCTTTGATAACTCGGCGGCAGATCTTGGCAATTTCGCGCTCAAGACCACGAACACCAGATTCGCGGGTGTAGTAGCGCACCAGGTCACGCACAGCATCATCACTGACGTCCAGCTCACCTTTCTTCAGACCTGTACGTTTCTGCTGCTTAGGCACCAGATAACGACGGGAGATATTAATCTTTTCATCTTCCGTGTAACCCGGAATACGGATCACTTCCATACGATCCAGCAAAGGCGCAGGAATATTCATGGAGTTAGATGTGCAGACAAACATCACGTCTGACAGATCGTAATCCACTTCCAAGTAGTGGTCGTTGAAGGCACTGTTCTGTTCCGGATCAAGAACCTCAAGCAGCGCAGATGCGGGATCACCACGCATATCAACGCCCATCTTATCGATCTCATCCAGCAGGAACAGTGGGTTTTTCACGCCAGATTTAGACATCTTCTGGATCAGCTTGCCAGGCATAGAACCAATATAGGTTCTCCGGTGACCGCGAACCTCAGCCTCATCACGCACGCCACCAAGGGCCATACGCACAAACTTACGGTTAGTGGCCCGGGCAAGAGACTCACCCAAAGAGGTTTTACCAACACCAGGAGGGCCTACCAGACACAGAACCGGACCTTTAAGTTTGCGGACACGTTGCTGCACGGCGAGGTATTCAAGGATACGCTCTTTAACTTCTTCCAGACCGTAATGATCTTCATCAAGAATCTTTTCAGCGCGCTTGAGGTCATGACGAACCTTACTGCGCTTTTTCCAGGGCACATTGATCATCCAGTCAATGTAACCACGCACCACGGTAGCCTCCGCAGACATTGGAGACATCTGCTTGAGCTTCTTCAGCTCAGCCATGGCTTTGTCCATTGCCTCTTTAGGCATTTCTGCCTTTTCAATGGACTCTTTCAGGGCTTCCAGCTCATCCTGCTCATCTTCCAGCGTACCCAGCTCTTTCTGGATAGCCTTCATCTGTTCATTCAGATAGTACTCCCGCTGACTGCGCTCCATCTGCTTCTTAACGCGGCCACGGACACGTTTCTCAACCTGAAGCAGGTCAATCTCGGTTTCCATCAGGTTGATCAGGTATTCAAGACGCTCAACCAGATCAACAATCTCAAGAATCTTCTGCTTCTCTTCAACATTAAGAACCATATGAGAAGCAATACTGTCTGCCAGACGGGCAGGCTCACTTACCTCAGAAAGGGAGCTGAGAACTTCTGCCGGAACCTTCTTGCTCAGCTGAACATACTGCTCAAACTGACTGTAGAGCGACTGGGTAAGAACCTCACCACGACGCTCTTCGACTTCATCTTCTTCGAGAATATCGATAACAGAAGTACAGTATTTGTCCTGCACTTCCATAGATTTCATAACGGCACGCTGGCCGCCTTCAACAAGAACCTTAACGGTGCCATCAGGGAGTTTTAAAAGCTGAAGAATATTGGCGACCGTACCCAGCTCATAAAGATCATCAGAACCCGGATCATCATCCTGGGCATTACGCTGGGCAACAAGAAAAATACGGCGATCAGCTTCCATTGCAGCATCAAGAGCCTGAATGGATTTGTCTCGCCCAACAAACAGGGGAATAACCATGTGAGGATAGACGACGACGTCTCTCAGCGGTAACAGTGGCAGCTCAGTCCTTTCGCGCTGACGAGTATCTTGTTGTTCCATATACAGCCCTCTCTTGTTGTACTTTCCGGTTATCAAAAATACGTTTTAACCGGAGGTGCTCTAATGACCCTGTTGTCATGAAGAGCTTGTCATCTAAGATGAGGGTTCAAGTCACAAAATACAAGGACAAACAGGGTCAAACCTCAGACTCTTACCTGCTCTACAGGTTCCTGCGAAGCAGTCAGTGTCGATAACAGGCGTGAGAATCAGAGAAAGTTAAGACAAACAGTTATGGGTAACTGTTCAGAAAACAAAAGGCCGGGTAACAACCCGGCCTTTTACTGTTACCAAAAACAGAGATGTTATTCCTCAGGCAACGCACGCTGCTGAGGCTGCTCTTTGTTCTCGTACATTAACAGCGGCTCAGAGTCACCACGGATAACACTGCCGTCAACCACAACCTTGGTAATGGTTTTGTCAGACGGAATGTCATACATGGTATCGAGCAGCACGTTCTCCAGAATAGAACGCAATCCACGGGCACCGGTCTTACGCTCCATGGCCTGTTTAGCCACTTCTTCCAGAGCGTCCTGACGGAAGTCCACTTCCACATCTTCCATTTCCAGAAGACGGCCATACTGCTTGGTCAGAGCATTCTTCGGCTCAGTCAGAATGCGAACCAGAGCTTCAGCGTCGAGCTCTTCCAGAGTTGCGATAACCGGCAGACGGCCAACAAACTCAGGAATCAGGCCGAACTTCACCAGATCCTCCGGCTCAACAGTCTTGAACGTTTCACCAACACTCTTGCCGTTATCCTTGCTCTTCACTTCGGCAGTGAAACCAATGCCGCCCTTTTCGGTACGGTCACGGATAACTTTTTCCAGGCCGGCGAACGCACCACCACAGATAAACAGAATGTTAGAGGTATCTACCTGCAGAAATTCCTGCTGAGGATGCTTTCTGCCGCCCTGGGGAGGAACAGAAGCCACCGTTCCTTCAATCAGTTTCAGCAGCGCTTGCTGCACACCTTCACCGGACACGTCACGGGTGATGGATGGGTTGTCAGCCTTGCGGGAAATCTTGTCAATCTCATCGATATAGACGATACCCATCTGGGCTTTTTCTACATCGTAGTCACATTTCTGCAACAGCTTCTGAATAATATTTTCAACGTCTTCACCCACATAACCGGCTTCGGTCAGAGTTGTTGCGTCAGCCATGGTGAAAGGAACGTTAAGAAGACGGGCCAGAGTTTCGGCCAGCAGAGTCTTACCAGAACCAGTCGGTCCGATCAGCAGGATATTGCTCTTGCCGAGCTCCACATCGTCTTTTTTGCGGCTGTCGCCGGCCTGCAGTCGCTTGTAATGGTTATAAACGGCCACAGAAAGGACTTTCTTGGCACGTTGCTGACCAATGACATATTCATCGAGAATATTCTTGATCTCCCGGGGCACAGGCAGCTTTTCGCTGGCACCTTCAGGCACATTCTCCTGAACCTCTTCACGAATAATATCGTTACAGAGATCAACACATTCGTCACAGATGAAGACCGAGGGACCAGCAATGAGCTTGCGCACTTCATGCTGGCTCTTGCCGCAGAAGGAGCAGTAAAGAAGCTTTCCGCCGTCTTCGCCCTTTCCATTTGTTTGGTCGGTCATTCGCTAATACCCTGTTATCACGGGACTATATAATTGAGAAACACAATCGAGAAACAGTCAATAAAGACACAGATTAATAGAAATACGGTCTTTTATCACACTCTTCATCAGAGCCGGCACATCCGGTACCTATCCTGTCCACTCACAAACAAGATGCGGGTTTTATACTGATTTTTCAAGGTCAAACCCCATTCAGTAACAAAACCGGCACAAGATAGCTGCAAAACACTGCCTCAAAATACAGAAAAACCTGCACGGTCACATATTATGACCGCACAGGTTCGGAGATATCAAAGAACCTACTTACCGGACTCATCATCCTGAACGCGGCGATCCATAACCTTATCCACCAGACCATATTTCATGGCATCTTCAGCAGACAGGAAGTTATCCCGGTCAGTATCCTGCTCAACAACCTCAAGAGGCTGGCCAGTATGATGAGCTAGAACCTTGTTGAGTTTTTCCTTGATGGTCAGGATTTCACGGGCATGAATCTCAATATCTGAGGCCTGCCCCTGGAATCCGCCCAGTGGCTGGTGAATCATAACCCGGGAGTGAGGCAGGCAGAAACGCTTACCATTCTCACCGGATGCCAGCAGCAGAGCACCCATACTGGCCGCCTGACCAATACAGTAGGTGCAGACATTTGGCTTGATAAACTGCATGGTATCGTAAATCGCCATACCAGCTGTTACCGAACCACCGGGAGAATTAATGTAGAGATGAATATCCTTGTCAGGATTTTCGGCTTCAAGAAACAGCATTTGGGCAACAATCAGGTTGGCCATATGGTCTTCAACCTGTCCAACCAGGAAGATGACCCGTTCCTTGAGTAATCGGGAGTAGATGTCGTAAGAACGCTCACCGCGAGCAGTTTGTTCCACAACAATCGGCACCAATCCGCTGGCACTGATGTCGGGAGCGCGGTAATCGATAAAATTGGACATATCCTTGGGTGGCTCCTTGTCAGTCTGGAATGCCGCCTTATGGCGACATTCCGTTCAGGGGCCGGGGGGAGTGAAAAACGTCCGCCTTAATCAGGCTTCAGCTTCTTCCTCTTCGGCACCCTCTTCGGTTTTGGCCGGGGCCGGCTTGATAGCTTCTTCGTAGCCGCAGGCCTTTTCAGTTACCTGAGCAGCTTCAAGAATAGTATCTACCACCTGCTCTTCGAGCACAACATACTGAACCTGACTCAGTTGCTGTTCGTTACCGTAGTACCAATCGATAACCTGCTGAGGCTCTTGATAAGCAGAAGCGATCTCTTCAATCATAGCCCGAACACGATCTTCATCGGCCTTCAGCTCTTTCGCCTTAACGATTTCGCCAACAATCAGACCAAGACGTACGCGCTTCTCAGCTTCAGCCTTGAACATTTCGCCTGGCAGCGCGGAAGCGTCCAGACCCTGCATGCCCTGACCAGCGAAACGCTGAACAGCCTGCTCCTTCAGACGATCAATTTCCTGATCAACCAGAGCGGCTGGCAGGTCAACAGCGTGAACGTCCAGCAGACCATCCATAACCTGATTCTTAACCTTGTTCTTAACTGCCTGGCTCAGCTCACGATTCATGTTCTTGGTGATTTCAGTGCGGAAACCTTCCAGACCACCTTCCTTCACGCCGTAACGGGCAAAGAAGTCATCATCCATTTCAGGCAGAACAGGCTTTTTCACTGTCTTAACAGCGATAGCGAAGACAGCGTCTTTACCTTTCAGGTTTTCAGCCTGGTAATCTTCAGGGAAAGTGACGTTAACGTCTTTCTCTTCACCGGCCTTCATGCCAACGATACCGTCTTCAAAACCTGGGATCATGCGACCGGAGCCCAGCTCCAATTCCTGACCCTCAGCAGCGCCGCCGTCGAAAGCTTCGCCATCAACAGTGCCCTTGAAGTCGATAACAACAGTGTCGCCCAGTTCAGCAACAGCGTCTTCAGCCACTTCTTCAAAAGACTTGCTCTGCTCACGCAGGGTTTCCAGCATTTTGGAAACGTCTTCGTCAGCCACTTCAGCTACAGGCTTTTCAACCGCGATCTTGGAGAAATCACCCAGTTCGATTTCAGGGTAAACTTCCAGAACAGCGATGAATTCCAGATCGCTACCTTCTTCAATATTTTTGGGTTCAATTTTAGGAGCGCCTGCAGGGTGCAGTTCTTCCTTGATCACGGCTTCCATATAGGAAGACTGCATGACCTCACCCAGGACTTCCTGGCGTGCACTCAGACCGTAGCGCTTTTTAACTACCTTAAACGGTACTTTGCCAGGACGGAAACCGTCCAGCTTCACCTGCTTACTCATTTTCTTCAGGCGGGCATCCACCTGAGTCTCTACGGTTTCAGCAGGTACCGTAATAGTCAAACGGCGCTCGAGGCCGGAAGTCGTTTCAAGTGAGACTTGCATGGTTAATCCTCATAAACCAAGTGTTGCTACGAGCGTTTTTCAGTTGAAAGCTCAGAAAAGTGCAACAGGGTATCAGATTCTTTGGTCGCACAGAACAAAGCTTTTCAGCGGACTGCAGATTTGCACGACATTCACGTACGAAAAAAGGGGATAAGCATGCTTATCCCCTTAATTCAAATTTAATGGTGCGGATGGAGAGACTCGAACTCTCACGCCTTTCGGCACTGGTACCTAAAACCAGCGTGTCTACCAATTCCACCACATCCGCAGATCAATCAATTATCCAAATATCGAATAATTAATCAAATTGGGGTGGACGAAGGGGATCGAACCCTCGACCGCAGGAGTCACAATCCTGAGCTCTACCAACTGAGCTACGTCCACCATCAAACCGAAAAACAAGACCAACCCAAAGGGGAATGGGGTGGACGAAGGGGATCGAACCCTCGACCGCAGGAGTCACAATCCTGAGCTCTACCAACTGAGCTACGTCCACCATCTTATCTTTCAAACACTTATCAAAAAGCCCACTGGACCCTCTGACAACTGAAAACGTTATTTTATAACCATTTCCAGCATTTTTTAAAGTGGGGTGGACGAAGGGGATCGAACCCTCGACCGCAGGAGTCACAATCCTGAGCTCTACCAACTGAGCTACGTCCACCACAATTCTTTAAAACGCAAGGCTTTCACACCCCACAAGCAGATCGGCATACTACCTGACCCACCAAAACTTACAAGCCCTACCAACAAATCCTAGACACAAGAAAAAAACCGCAGAAGGCGACAAAAATAAATGCACTGGGAAGTTTTGGAAATGGCACGCCCGGCAGGATTCGAACCTGCGACCGATGGCTTAGAAGGCCATTGCTCTATCCAACTGAGCTACGGGCGCTCGAAAACTGTCAGACAACTACTAACCCATAAACATGAGCCGTTAAAACAATCTGAATTCTCAAAACTGGTCGGGGTAGAGAGATTCGAACTCCCGACATCCTGCTCCCAAAGCAGGCGCGCTACCAGACTGCGCTATACCCCGAAACTTGTTGCTGAATGCGTTGCCGTGTTCAGCAGACGCGGCGAATATTACTGATCCATGAGGCCTTCGTCAACGGCAAAAAACACATCACCAACAAACAGTTAACTCATATCGAACTTATTACAGATTAAGCAGAAATATAAGAAACAGCCACTATCTCTCCTACCTTTCTTATAATTAAGCGCCACCCCATAATACGCCGCCTTAACTTTCCCAGGTGTAAAACCATGACCGTTGAACAAACCCTGCATCAGCGCAGCGAATCCAAGTGCGAACTTTGCAGCTCTGAAGACAATCTTGGCGTGTACGAAGTTGCCCCTTCAGATTCTTCAGCTGATCAGTGCGCATTGATTTGTCAGAAGTGTCAGGGCCAGATCAATTCCAGCGAACTGGATGAAAACCACTGGCATTGCCTGCGGGACAGCATGTGGAACCCCAACCCTGCTGTACAGGTAATGGCGTGGCGCCTACTGAAGAGCCTGCCTGCCGGAGGCTGGGCACAGGATTTACTGGATATACTCTATCTGGAAGATGATATCCAGAAATGGGCAGAAGCCGGATTAAGCGGTGACGATGAAGATAATGCGCCGACCTTAGATAGTAACGGCACCCCTCTTCAAGATGGCGACACTGTTACCATTATTAAAGACCTTGTGGTAAAAGGCGCCGGCTTCACCGCCAAACGGGGAACAGCGGTTCGAAACATCTCCCTAACCTCGAACCCCGATCACATTGAAGGCCGGGTCAATGGCACCCGCATCGTACTGCTGAGCTGCTACCTGAAAAAATCCAACTAATTCTTTCAGCCAAAACAAAGAAGGGGCTTCGTTTGAAGCCCCTTCTTTATATATTCAATTCAAAAACGCTCAGGCCGCAAAACCACCCTGATAGTCATCTCGCCGCCGAATATACTGATCAACAATGTCATCCATAACCGGCTGATCGAATTCACGAAGACTGGAGAGAACCATGGTCTTCTTACCGCGCCCAACGACTTCACCGCCATCCTTAAAAATAAATTCCAGAGAAACATTACCGCGACGACCATCCACCTGCAGTTCAGCACCACAAGCTTCCAGCTCAGGATTCACAAGATCTGTACGGTCCAGATCAATGGACATGCTTTCATAAATCACTAATGGGCGTGCCGGGTTAATCATCACGCCGCCATCTTTCATTAACGGCACCAGCACGTGAGGGAAGTTTTCTCCGGAAAACGCCACATAACTACGAATCAATTTTTCAATAACACCAGCATCCGTAATTCGCTCGCCATCACTGCAAATTTCCAGATATTCCTTACCGGATTCATTTGCCAGCGCTTTGCATCCACTGGGCAAGTCAATTAACGACAATGATTCATCGTCACCAACCATTCCTTTAAAGTGAACACGCAGGCTTTTACTCACCCCTTCCTCCGCAAGAATCTTGGCAAACAGAAGATCACCAGGCACACAGAATCTTTTGCTATCAACATCGTGAATAGGATTAAAATCGTTAGCCACCTGCTTGGCAAACTGACTGGCCTGCTCGCGGGTAAAAGAAAAACGATTATTGGCCTGAGGAGTAAAGAAACGAGTCAAAAACATACTGTGCGCCAAGGGATAATTCCCTTACATGTCTCCGGAAGATTGGAATAAGGCCATCATAAACCAGAGCCTTGTAATTTCTGTATGGTAAAAACGTAGTTTTTTGTACACAGCCCTTCTCAATGCAACCTGCACAATAGCAACTACTCTACCCCTCTGTGCAATCCTTGCACCGAAATAGCAGCATAAAGGCAACGATGCGTATAAAGTTTTGGATTAACAACCTCATCCTTATTTGTCTTTGCGGTACATGTCTTCCTGTCTACAGCACCTGGTACATAACCATTTTAAAAACAAATGGCACCACTGCGAACATTAAACAAATAGTGAGCAAACAACTTATTGACCAAGAGTGGATAACAGTCACCATTCGCCCCCTCACAGAAGCCTCACCACCATCTCCCTCAGATTTCAAAAAATTAATAAAAGTAGAACAGCCCGGCATCCCATTAAAGAGATACATGGGAGAGAACAACGCGACTTTCCTCGTTGGAGAAAAACTCGGAGCTTCAGGAAACATGCTATTTGCATGCTGGCTTATCAATGATGAGACAGACTACGATGGTCATCGCACCACCCTTGGACAATTATTCACCCAAATCCTTCACGCACGCCCCACCGCAGATCTAGACCTCACACCCCATGAGGCAAAACTCAGCAAAACAGTTAAGGGTTCCCCAGATTACCTTGAAATACCAACTATCAAAGAGGGCAAAGGAAAACTATTCACACTCTCAAACATCACCTTTTCAGGGATAACACGACACACGATCACACCAACCAGTCATCCCCCTCAAACACCCATGGAAGGCCTCATCCAGACATTCGGGACACTTACCCTCGAAAAAAAACCAAGTGCTTTTAGAACGCCACAACCCAAATATACCCCAATGCCTCCGCCAAGCACTCCTGCAACAACCGCAACCCCTCCCTCAATTCCGACATTATCAGGAGAGCGGGATTACCCATCCTTTGTACAGCTTGAAGCCATGGGAATAGAAAATCGTCCCGAATTACTTAACTGGCGCTTTTATAACGAACTCCATACCGGAAAGTTTGGAGCCGTTCATTTATATAAAGCCCCAAAACCTGGAAAGGAAATGCTTGTTTTCAAGAAGATAAACCTGCAGCACGAAAAGGCTCGCTTTCTCTATCGTGAAGCCTACTTTTTGAAAGAGCTCCAACACGAAGCCATTGTGCAAATCCAGGGTATGGCAATCAATCAGACAGACAATGGTGAGGAACTATGGCTGGCACTTGAGTACATTCCACATGGTGACATGAAAAGCCTGCTACGAAACGAACACTTCCGATTCACACACCAAAACATTCGAAGAATCACTCAGGTTATCGCCAAAACCATTCAGTACATCCACCATCGCCACTATGCCCACAGAGATTTAAAGCCAAGAAATATCCTTCTGACTTTTGACGGTCTAAATCCCATCATGATCAAACTGGCTGACTTTGGATTGGCTAGCTACGCCGGCCCCGACGCAACCATTCTGCTAAAAAGTGGCAGTGCAAACTACATCTCAACAGAGATCATGTCCGCCAGTGGCCCCATAGAAAATGTAATGGCTGGAGACATCTGGGGAATAGGCGTTCTTGTGATCACTGCATTTACAGGTGACAACCCTTACCCACATACACTAAACCGACAGGAATTGTTCCAATGGCGTACCGACAATCCAGACAAAGAACCCGGCACTCCCCACTTCAAAAGACGATTGCGACAATGGTCACCCCCCATACCCGAAGAAGCCATTGACGCAGTTCAATTCTGCTGCGCCCCTCTACCAGAACGACCTGATATCGACCAGCTCATGAGCCATCCCTACTTCCAAAGCACCCCAGAAAAAGGGACCTCTCTCCCTCACGCCAACCTCTAAAAAGAAAAAGCACCCATAGGTGCTTTTTCAAGGTCATACTTTACTGGAATAACATCACATCAACGTTCAATCTGCCAAGTTGTACCTTCGCGGGTATCCTTCAGTTGCACGCCCTTCTCTGCAAGCTCCTCACGTACACGATCCGCTTCGGCAAAATTCTTTGCCTTTTTGGCCGCCTTACGCTTTTCGATCATTTCCAGAATCCAGGCTTCATCAACATCACCACCGGATTTCAGGAATGACTCAGGATTGTCCTGCAGAATACCCAGAACAGCACCCAGCTCTTTCACCAGAGCAGCCAGCTCAGATGCATTGCCAGCCTTGTCTGCGCGCGCCTTGTTCAGGGCTCGTACCAGCTCAAACAGCACACCCAAAGCTTCCGGAGTATTAAAATCATCCTCCATTGCCTTATGGAAACGCTGCTCAAATTCAGTACCCCGCTCAGGCGCCACTCCTTCAACATCCAGACCATTCAGAGACGTATACAAACGCTCCAGACGAACAGCCGCTTCTTTGAGGCTATCTTCTGAATAATTGATTGGGCTACGGTACTGACTGGAGATCAGGAAGTAACGCACAACCTCAGCCGGATACTTTTCCAAGACTTCACGGATGGTGAAGAAGTTGCCCAGACTCTTGGACATCTTTTCGTTATCCACCCGCACAGCACCAGCATGCATCCAGGTGTTTACAAAGGCTTTGCCATTAGCTGCTTCACTCTGTGCAATTTCGTTTTCATGGTGCGGGAACTTAAGATCCGGGCCACCGCCATGAATATCAAACGTTTCGCCAAGGCAGCACTTACCCATAGCGGAGCACTCAATATGCCAGCCAGGGCGACCGTTACCCCAGGGAGATTCCCAGTAAGGCTCGCCCTCTTTCGCCCCTTTCCAGAGCACGAAATCCAGCGGATCTTCTTTCTGCTCTTCCACACCAATGCGGGCACCGGCCTGCAGCTCTTCCAGAATCTTGCCGGACAGCTTGCCGTAGCCTTCAAACTTATGAACCCGGTAATACACATCGCCATTACCCGGCGCATACGCAAAGCCCTTGTCGATCAGCGTGCTGATCATGTCCTGCATTTCAGCGATATAAGCCGTTGCCTTTGGTTCTTCATCGGGAGGAAGAACCCCCAGCTCAGCGCCGTCTTTGTGCATCTCGGCAATCATACGGGTGGTGAGATCGGTGAACTCTTCACCATTCTCGTTCGCACGCTTGATGATCTTGTCATCAACATCGGTAATGTTGCGAACATAGGTCACCTTGTATCCGCGGGAACGCAAATAACGGGTCACCACATCGAAAGACACCAGCACCCGGGCGTGCCCGATATGACAGAGGTCGTATACGGTCATACCGCACACATACATACGAACCTCGCCGTCATGAATCGGCTTAAACTCTTCCTTTTTACGGGACAGGGTGTTGTAAATCTGTAACACGTCAGTTTCCCTCAACTGTCTCAGCAGGTTGCCTTACGCTTTGGCAGCCCAAGTGTCTTTCAGGCCAATCGTCAGGTTAAACACAGGCTTTTCAGCACTGTGGTCGTAACGATCCGCGACAAAGTATCCCTCACGCTCGAACTGGAAGCTCTGCTCCGGGTCAGCATTTACCAGACTTGGCTCAACCCAGGCTTCGGTGACCTTGAAAGACTCAGGGTTCATATGAGTCAGGAAGTCCTCATCACCACGGTCTGGAGCTTCATGGTTGAACAGGCGATCATAAATACGCAGCTCAGCCTTCTTACCAAGCTCAGCGGACACCCAGTGAATTACACCACGGGGGCGAACACCTTCTGGTGGATTCTCACCCACGGTGCCAGGCACATAGCTGCAACGGATTTCTACAATCTCACCGCTTTCGTCCTTGATGGTTTCCTCATGTTTAATCACATAAGCACCACGCAAACGAATATATTCCTCACTGACCAGACGCTTGAACTTCTTACGGGACAAAGTGTTGTCTTCGTTAAAGTCCGCACGGTCAACATACAGCTCGCGGGTAAACGGCAGCGTACGCTCACCCAACTCAGGACGATTCGGATGAACCGGAGCCGTCATATTCTGGGTTTCACCTTCTGGCAGATTGGTAATGACAACCTTCAAAGGATTCAGAACCGCCATGGCGCGACCAGCATTGGTGTTCAGGTCATCACGAATCGCATGCTCCAGCATGGAGAAATCAGCAATACCATCCGTACGGCTGATGCCGACCATTTCCGCAAACTTGCGAATAGAACCCGGCGTGTAACCACGGCGACGCATACCAGAAACAGTTGGCATACGAGGATCATCCCAGCCGGTGACTAGTTTTTCATCGACAAGGCGCTTCAGCTTACGCTTGGACGTCACTACATAGTTCAGGTTGGTACGGGCAAACTCATACTGAGTTGGCTTGGCCGGTACCGGCAGATTTTCCAGAAACCATTCATACAGAGGGCGGTGATCCTGGAACTCCAGAGTACAGATGGAGTGAGTCACGCCCTCAATGGCATCTTCCTGCCCATGAGCAAAATCATAGCTCGGGTAGATGCACCACTTGTCGCCGGTCTGGTGGTGAGCAACCTTACGAATACGGTATAGCACCGGATCGCGCATATTCATGTTGGCACTCTGCAGGTCGATCTTGGCACGCAGACAGGCTTTGCCTTCTTCGTACTCGCCGGCACGCATTCTTTCGAATTCGGCCAGGTTTTCTTCCACACTCTTGTTGCGGTCTGCAGTTTCCACACCGGGCTTATTAAAGTTGCCTCGTTTTTCACGCATGGTTTCTGCGTCCTGGTGATCCACATAGGCCTTGCCTTCGCGAATCAAATGCAGCGCCCACTCGTAGAACTGGTCAAAGTAGCTGGAGGCGAAACGAACATTGCCCGCCCACTGGAAGCCCAGCCATTCTACATCTTCCTGAATCGCGTCGATGTAAACCTGTTCTTCTTTTTCCGGGTTTGTGTCATCAAAACGCAGGTTACACTCACCTTCGTACTTTTCCGCCAGACCAAAGTTCAGGCAGATAGAGGTGGCATGCCCCACATGCAGGAAGCCATTAGGCTCCGGCGGAAAGCGGGTGACAATTTTGTTTCCGGGAACACGGCCTTCTGCGAGGTCGCGCTCTATAATCTGTTCCAGAAAATTACTGGCTTTACCTGCTTCACAGGATTTGTCTGTTTTGCTCATGGGTTGCGTGGGTAGCTTTTAAGAGATAAATACCGGTCGCCTTGCTGAAAAAAGGAACCGCTCCTGCGTTCATATTAGCCACAGAGTTGTGAATGAGCGTCAGGTTTGTCCTTTAGAGCATGACAACAGAAGAAAATCTGTTTAACGCGCTTGGTTATTGCGGTTGCTGAACAGCCTGTTGCTGCGCCTGATCAGCAACCATACTACAGCCGCCTACGCCAACAATCACAGCACCCACGAATACAGCTGTCAGCACACTGACCAGCATTTTGCGCATCATCAAACAAATTCCTTATACAACCTCCCGGGAACCCGGGAAGAAAGACACCAAACATCCCTGAAAAAGGGAAATTTCACACGAATGTGCAGATTATCATTATCACCGGAACAGGTACAATTCCACGCTTAATTACTTCCACAAATATTGAGAAGGCACCTGTTTTGCCCAATAGCACCACTCCAGACACCATCAGTATTATTGTTGCCTCAATGAACCCTGCAAAAATCAAAGCGGTAGAAAGCGCCTTTGCGGAAGTTTTTCAGCAACAACTTAACGTTACCGGCATAAAAGTCGCCAGCAATGTTGCTGAACAACCCATGACTGATGCCGAAACTCTTCTCGGTGCCCGCAATCGGGTAAACAATGCCCAAAAAGAACAACCATCAGCGGATTACTGGGTAGGTCTTGAAGCCGGCATTGAAGGCGACCACACCTTTGCCTGGATGGTTATCTGTAACGGCAAACAAAATGGAGAAGCCCGCTCAGCCAGCCTTCCTCTGCCACCAGCAGCACTTAACGGCGTAAAAACAGGAAAAGAATTGGGTGATGTAATGGATGAGCAGTTCGGCACATCCAATATCAAACAGAAAGGTGGGGCGATTGGATTACTGACCAAAGGCATCCTTACCCGCTCATCTGTCTATCATCAGGCACTGATTCTGGCCTTGATCCCATTCGTGAACGAAGAAAGATTTTAAAATTTACAAACCCAGAAACGAAAAAACTCCGGAAAGTCCGGAGTTTTTTAAATACGAAACGCAAAATATGGTGCCCGGAGCCGGAATCGAACCGGCACGACCTAATGGTCGGCAGATTTTAAGTCTGCTGTGTCTACCAATTTCACCACCCGGGCAGAGTATCGCCATTCAGGCAATCTACAAAAAAACATCGAAACGTAATGGTTCGATGTAGATTTGGAGGCGAGTACCGGAGTCGAACCGGTCTAAATGGAGTTGCAGTCCACTGCATAACCGCTTTGCTAACTCGCCTTTATTTCACCACTCTATAACAAAAAGAGTGGAGCGGGAAACGAGATTCGAACTCGCGACCCCAACCTTGGCAAGGTTGTGCTCTACCAGCTGAGCTATTCCCGCATTTCGTCTTTCTCTCTGGGCAGCCCCAGAAGACGAGCGCTATTTTATGAATCTGCGCTTATATGTCAATACGCTGATATATAAAGAGTTTTATTTCTCTTCTTTAAAAGGCGTAAGATCAGGCCAGGCGGCCTTCAAATAAACCATCATCGACCAGATTGTCAGAACCGCAGCCACCAGCAACAGTATCAAGCCAGCAATACCTACCAGCCCTTCACCAAGCTCATTCCCCTTGGTGAGCAGAAGCAAAGTAATAGAACCCATCTGCGCAGCGGTTTTCAGCTTACCGATAAAATTAACCGCCACGCTGGTGCGTTTGCCCAGCTCAGCCATCCATTCACGCAGAGCAGAAATCACAATTTCACGGCTGATAATAATAAGACCAGGAATGGTCATCATCGGGCTATCAAACTTCTCAATCAGAATTGCCAGAGCAACGGCCACCATCACTTTATCAGCGACAGGATCAAGAAAGGCTCCGAACGGAGTTGTCTGGTTCAAACGACGAGCAAGATAACCATCAAACCAGTCAGTGAACGACGCCACCATAAAGACAATGGCTGCCACAAGATATGTCCATTGGAATGGCAGGTAATGAATCACCACGATTACCGGGATCAACAGCAGACGGATAAGGGTAAGTATGTTCGGAATATTCATGGTGTACGGCTTAGGTCCTTGATCTTGGGCGTACTGCCCGCAGGCAAGTCTACCAGACTTGCCTGCCGTAATGGCATAGCAGAAAAGACGGCTTTTAACCGGCGCTCAAGGCATCGTGAATCTGCTGAGCCATAGCCTGACTGATTCCCTGAACTTTAGCCAGCTCCTCCACCGTGGCCTCTTTCACACCTTTAACACTGCCGAAAAACGACAACAAAGCCGCTCTCCTCTTCGCGCCAACGCCCGGAATATCTTCCAGCTGGGATCGGGTTCTCTTTTTATCTCTACGCTGTCGATGACCGGTAATAGCGAATCGGTGGGATTCATCCCGCACCTGTTGCACAAGGTGCAACCCCGGTGTGGAAGCATCCAGAGCGTACTCTTTATTGGTGCGTCCGTTAATCAACACCTCCAGCCCTGGCTTCCGGGTTTCACCCTTCGCTACCCCAAACACGGTTATATGATCAAGCTGCAGGCTATTCATCACTTCCATAGCTTTATTCAGCTGTCCCAATCCACCATCAATCAACAAAAGATCTGGCAGAACGCCCTCTTCCTTTAAAACCCGGCAGTAGCGTCGTTCAACGGCTTGGTGAATAGCGGCATAGTCATCCCCCGGAGTAATACCACTGATATTAAAACGGCGGTAATCACTTTTGCGGGCACCTTCCTGATCGAAAACCACACAGGAAGCCACTGTACCCTCACCCATGGTGTGACTGATATCGAAACACTCAATCCGTTCCGGCATGGAACTGAGAGACAGCGCCTGTTGAAGCGAGAGGAAACGTTCATAAATATTGCGACGATCAGCCAGGTGGGAAGTTAATGTTTGGCGGGCATTGCGTTCAGCCAATGCCAGCCAGTCTTTTCTCTGACCTCTGACTTTATGGCGCAAGGTAACAGCTTTACCAGCCACAGAACGAATGGCTTCTGAGAGCGCCTCATGCCCGGCGATTTCCACCGGAAGAATAATATCCCGAGGGAAATCACGACTCCCCGCAAGACTGATGTAAAACTGCCCCAGAAAACTTTCCAGATTTTCCGCCAGACTGTCTTCATGACTGAAATCAGGAAAGAAATGCCGTGTACCCAGAACCTGCCCTCGGCGCACAAACATTACCAGTACACAGCTGCCACCCGGTTCACTCACGACTCCGACAATGTCCGCATCGCCAGAATCCACAGCAATCACCTGCTTCTCCTGCACCTTACGCAGATGATGAATGCTGTCCCGATAATCAGCCGCAGCCTCAAACTCCAGCTTTTCGGAAGCCTGCTCCATCCGGGAAATCAGATCGTAGATCAGCTCCTGATTCTTCCCCTCCAGAAACCCTATGGAATCCTGCACATCCTGTTGGTACTCAGCATCTTCAACCAAATCAACACAGGGGCCTTTGCAACGCTGAATCTGATATTGAAGACACGGGCGAGTACGGTTGCGAAAGTAACTGTCTTCACACTGCCGAACCCGAAATACCTTTTGCAACAACACAAGGCTTTCCCGGGCTGCTCCAGAGCTGGGATAAGGGCCAAAGTAACGCCCCTTCTTACGTTTAGCGCCGCGATGCAGAGCCAGACGAGGCCAGCGCCCTTCTGACAAAAAGATGAATGGGTAGGATTTATCATCCCTGAGCAGAATATTATAGGGAGGACGATTTTCCTTAATCAGGTTCTGCTCAAGAATCAGCGCCTCCCCTTCACTATTGGTGACAATAGTTTCGATGGAGCGAATCTTCTCAACCATCGCGGTTGTTTTCACGCTGCGTCCCTGAGGACGAAAATAACTGGCCAGCCGTTTTTTCAGGGATTTGGCTTTACCCACATAGAGCTTCTCTCCATTTCCATCCAGCATCTGATACACGCCAGGCTGCTCAGATGCTGTTTTAAGAAAAGCTTTATGATCAAAAGGTGATGTAGATTGCGATGACATACAGGCTAAGCCAAAAAAGTTCTGCGTAAAGGCTGAGAACTCTAGAGTACCTCTCACGTACATTTCAGAAAAGCACCCCAGCACAGCTTTGCTAGACTCACAACAATCACCACACTCAAGGATGAGATCAGTGAAACTGTTCAAGGTCATTAGCTGCGCACTTATACTCAGCTCTTCCGCATATCTGCACGCCGCCCAGACAACCACTGAAAAGCCAGCAGCACAGTCAAAGAAAGACGCCAAAATCGTAGAAAAAAGAGAACGCCTTTCGAAAGAAATGAGGCCACTGGCATTGAGCTATGGATCCACTACTGCCGCCTGGAACCGCCACTCCATAGGGCGCCTCACACTTGGCTCACGTTACATGCTACGGGATCATTATCTGGCCTGGCTTGAAATGGGTCGTAAAGCTGAGCCAAAGAAAAGTTACGAAGAACTTATGAAAGAAGCCATAAAAGAACTTGAACCCAGCACCCATGAGCGCCCCATGAATATGACACAACAGGCTGCTCCCACCGCAATATTGCGTAGTGAGTTCACCAATAAAATGAAGGAATGGACAACCAAGCAAGCTTCTGGGCGATTTTACAACGGCAGCAACACATCACCAGAAGATGCCGTACTGGCCTGCATTAAACCTCAACCAGCAGGAAGTACTGAAAACACCCTCAGGCACACCAGCGAAGCCTGCGAGCCGGGAGTCGATGCCATGAGTCACTGGCATGAAAACCTGGAAGGGAAAACCAGAAAACAATTAATGGAAAGGATGAAAACCTACACCTCCATGTTCATTACCTTTCTGGAAGCTGGTTTGAACTTTTCACTGTACCGGGAGATGGTACAACACCGTTCAGCTTTTCGAGATAACCTTAACGCCATGTTCGATGCAGGCATGCACCCGGAACATATCTCGGAGCGGCTTTATCGCGATGGCGTGTACTTCGAAGTGGTGCATAACAAAATCCGCTACCACTTCAAAAAGAAACAGGTGGGCGTTCCTACGCCCCCAGCTAAATAATGTTAGCTGACAACATCTAGTGTGCCCTTCTCCTGAGGAGGGCCAACTTCAACCAAGCCATGACGAATGGCCAGCCTTGCCAAAGCCACATCATTTTTTACGCCAAGCTTTTCAAAAATCCGGTAGCGATAGCTGTTCACGGTTTTAGATTCAATTTTCATCTGCTCAGCGATCTGGGACACTTTGAAACAATCGATCACCATCATTGCCACCTGAAACTCCTGAGGTGACAAAGCATCAAACGGATTGGATGTTTGGGTAAAGGATTGAACAGCAATTTCCTGAGCGATATTAGGACAGATATAACGCTGACCAGAATAGACACTCTTTATTGCCCGCACCATTTCCTGCAAGTCTCCACCTTTAGTGAGATAGCCCCAGGCACCGGCTTCAAGAATTTTTCGGGAATGAACTGCATCATCCAATGCAGAGAGAGCGATAACTTTTGCATCAGGACAACTGGCTGCTAAACGACGAGTGGCTTCCAATCCACCCATACCCGGCATCCGGATATCCATCAAAACTATGTCGACAGGTGTTGTACGACAAAAAGCCTGAACTTCTTCACCTGAACATGCTTCCCCGACAACATCAACACCCTGGGTATCTGCCAGCATGCGAACAAGACCACATCTTACAAGCTCATGGTCATCTGCTACCAGAACACGAATGAGAGCCACAAAGCACCCCATATATTATCGTTATTAGTGGTGGCGTCCTGCCGTCTATATCCAAACATCTTTTACATTTCTCCTGAGAGAATCAGAGAAATGTAAAGAAACAGCATACCATTTCAAGGGGGCTGGTAAATAGCTTCAAAAAAATAACAGCAGCCTGAAGAGGCTGCTGTTATTTATAAAGAGTCAGTTTCAGGCAACAACTGCCAGAACTTCCACTTCAAAGACCAATACAGAATATGGAGGGATGGAGCCGGCACCGTTTGCGCCGTAAGCCAGATCCTGAGGGATAAACAGCTTGAACTTGTCGCCTACAACCATCAGCTGCAGAGCTTCAACCCAGCCTGCGATAACGCCAGTTACAGGGAACTCAGCTGGATCATTACGGGCAACGGAGCTGTCGAAAACAGTACCGTCAATCATGGTGCCGTGGTAGTGAACACGAACAGTGTTGTCTTTAGAAACAGCTTCACCGTCGCCTTTTACCAGCACTTCATACTGCAGACCGGATTCAGTGGTAGTTACACCTTCACGGGCAGCGTTATCAGCCAGGAAAGCGTTACCAGCAGCGATAGCGTCGGCAGATTTGGCTTCAGCAGCTTCCTGCATTTTCTTGGTGATAATCTGGAAAGCTTCGTTGATAGCTTCCGGAGCAACGGCCATCTCTTCACCGTTCAGGGAATCCGCCAAGCCTTGCTGTACAGCAGCGATGTCCAGGCCTTCGAAAGTCTGACGGGCAAGCTGGTCACCCATTTGACGACCGATACCGTAGCTGGCTTTTTGTTCCATGGATTCGTATTGAGACATTGACAACACTTCGTTTTGTTGGAAAAGCCCGGAGTCTGCTGGAAACAGACCATAAATACAAGATCAGGGGGCATCTGCAGGGAAGGGGAAAGCGGCAGAGCTACCATTCAAACCCAAAAGGAAGCATTTCAATGGCAGCGCCCGGTTGATACATGCTAAACGATACTAACCAGCATCCAAATCAGATACCGGAATATTTAAAGCTATTGCAACCCCCTCCCCATAGGCTTTATCGGCCTGCATACAGTGGCAGATATGGCGTAACTGTATTTCTTCAGGTGCATCACCAATGGAGCGGGCAGTGTTTTCAAACAATAACTGTTGTTGCTCAGCAGACATCAACCGGAACAAATTACCCGCTTGGGAGAAATAATCTTTATCTTCGCGATGATCCCAGTGCGCAGCAGCACCACTCAATTCGAGAGGCGGCTCACCATGCTCTGGTTGCTCTTGCCACTCTCCTTCACTATTGGGCTCGTAACCAATAGTACTGCCATAGTTGCCATCCACCCGCATCTGACCATCACGGTGGTACCCATGTACCGGGCAACGGGGCGCATTCACAGGAATAGAATTATGGTTCACGCCCAAACGGTAACGCTGGGCATCACCATAGGAAAATAATCGCCCCTGAAGCATTTTATCTGGAGAGAAACCAATACCAGGAACAATGTTGGCGGGATTAAACGCAGCCTGTTCCACTTCAGCAAAATAGTTTTCAGGGTTGCGATTCAACTCCAGAACACCAACATCCATTAGCGGATAGTCTTTGTGGGGCCAAACCTTGGTCAAATCAAAGGGATTATAAGAAACCTTTGCAGCATCAGCTTCTGGCATTACCTGAACCTTAAGATTCCATTTTGGATAATCGCCAGCTTCAACACTTTCAAACAGATCTTTCTGGTGGCTTTCCCGATCTTTACCAATCAACTCTTCTGCTGCTTCATCGGTCAGGTTTTTTATACCCTGCTGAGACTTCAGGTGGAACTTCACCCAGAAACGCTCATTATCCGCATTAATAAAACTGAAAGTATGACTGCCAAAACCATGCATATGGCGATAGGTTGCAGGAATGCCACGATCACTCATAACAATGGTGATTTGATGCAGAGCCTCTGGCAATGCCGTCCAGAAATCCCAGTTATTTTTGGCGCTGCGCAAATTGGTTTTTGGGTCACGCTTCACCGCATGATTGAGATCCGGAAACTTCAGTGGATCACGAAGGAAAAATACAGGCGTGTTATTTCCAACAAGATCCCAGTTGCCTTCTTCCGTATAGAACTTTACGGCAAAACCGCGAATGTCTCTTTCCGCATCAGCGGCACCACGTTCGCCAGCTACAGTTGAGAAGCGGACAAAGAGATCAGTTCTCTTACCAACCTCTGAAAAGATTTTCGCCTTGGTAAATTTGGAAATATCGTGAGTAACAGTGAATGTACCGTAGGCGCCCGAGCCCTTGGCATGCATACGCCTTTCGGGAATAACTTCCCGGTCAAAATGCGCCAGTTTCTCTAAAAACCACACATCCTGCAGAAGTTGAGGACCTCTGGGACCAGCCGTCATTACATCTTGATTATGGGCGACCGGGCAACCAGTGACTGTTGTAAGTTTTTTACCAGCCATCAATAACTACCCCTTTACCTTGCTTACCGGATCAAAGAGTCCCTGATGACATAGCCGATCATCAAGGACATAGAATTTCCTCATCTGAAAAAGGATAGACGGATTTCAAAATCCGCACCCTGTCACAAAAATGAAACAAAAGTTGATTGAGCAACACAAAATACGACACATGTCATATTTCATGACCTCTCCTCAACCGATAGTATTGCCGCCCCTGCAAAAGTGACAAATACAAATAAATTTCACACAACAAAGAAGAAGTAGCAGTATGAAATACAAGCCTACCAAAGGCATTCTTACCGCAGGCATTCTGGCAACCTCTCTTGCCATGCCAGCTATCAGCCAGGCGGCCGCCAAGAATGTCATTCTGATGATTGGTGACGGTATGGGTATTCAGCAGGTTGGCCTGCTGGAAACCTATGCTAATCGTGCTGAAAGCTCACCATACAATGGCGAAATGACAGGTCTGGCCAAGATAGCCAAACACGGCAAAATTGCCCTGTCCCGAACCAGCCCTATCGATACACTTGTTGTTGACTCTGCCTGTTCAGCAACACAGCTTGCTATCGGCGAACCAACTCTTTCAGAAGTTATTGGCATTGATGCTGAAGGTAATCCAACCGAAACCATTCTGGAACTGGCCGAAAGTTATGGTATGGCAACCGGTCTGATTTCTGATACCCGCGCCACACATGCAACACCCGGTGCTTTTGCCGCCCACGTTGCTCACCGCAGCATGGAGAATGAAATTGCGGTACAGATGATTGACAATGATGTGGACGTTATCCTCTCTGGTGGTGCACGTCACTTCCTGCCTCGGAA
Source organism: Parendozoicomonas sp. 2304DJ65-17 (assembly GCF_058148445.1). Lineage (NCBI taxonomy): Bacteria > Pseudomonadati > Pseudomonadota > Gammaproteobacteria > Oceanospirillales > Endozoicomonadaceae > Parendozoicomonas > Parendozoicomonas sp. 2304DJ65-17. The sequence continues at coordinate 18,049 of NZ_JBYVJV010000003.1, read as the reverse complement.
AGTGAATGATAAAGGCAAAGCCTACAACACCTGGGTTCGCCGAACTGAAGGTGCATTCAGCGTAAAATCCAAGCGCACTGACAATGTCAACCCTCTGAAGAACGCTATCCGTGCAGGTTATAAGACAGCTTTCACTTGGGAGCAGATGGAAAAGGTTCAGGAAGGTAAACTGCTGGGGCTGTTTGCCAGCTCTGCCATGATGAATGGCATCGACTGGGAAGAGACTAAAGACACCCCAACCGCACGTACCCAGCCAACTTTAAAAGAGATGACCATGAAGGCACTGGACATCCTTTCTCAGGATGAAGACGGTTTCTTCCTGATGGTTGAAGGTGGTCAGATTGATTGGGCCGGTCATGAGAATGACGCAGGCTCCATGCTTCATGAAATGCTGAAGTTTGATGAAACTGTTAACTACGTTTACGAGTGGGCCGCTCAACGTGGCGATACACTCGTTGTGGTAACAGCTGACCATGAAACTGGCTCTTTTGGCTTCTCTTACAATGCCAACAACATCCCTGATGTGGACTGGAGCAAGCCTGGTTCTGCCTTCGAGGGCCTGGGTTACCAGCCTCAGTGGAACTTTGGTGATCTGGATATTCTAGACAAGCTGGCGAACCAGAAGAAGTCTTTTGCTCATACCTGGTATGAGTTTTCAGACCTTGATCCCAGCGAACAGACGGCTGCTCGCCTGGCAGAAATGATGAATTCCTACAATGATTTCAATGTCACAGTTGAAATGGCCGGGCAGGTTCTGGCCACCGAAGCCAATGAGTTCTTTGTTGAGAACCACAGCTATCTGGGCGCCAAAACCTTCCCGAAAATTAATGACTTCAAGTCTTTCTATGTTTACGGCGAAGAAAACCGTGCTGACCTGATGGGTCGTGTTATGGCACGTCAACAGCACACTGTCTGGGGAACCGGAACTCACACTGACACCCCAGTTGGCGTCTTTGTTTATGGCCCACGTGGTGATAAGCGCAAGTTCAAGGGCATCATGAGCCACCCAGAGGTTGGATCAGCCCTGAAAAAAGTTATTACCAGTTACTAATACATAGCTGATAAATAAGAAAACCGGTCGTTTTCGGGCGATCGGTTTTTACCGTTCACTGCTTGTACGACCATTTTGATGAACAACACATTTAAATTTTTTATAGCCGGGCTTGCCAGCATTTGCCTGAACGTTGGGGCTGAAGAAAGCACCCAGCCAGACACCAAGATTGCATATCATACTTTGCAGTGGGATGACCTTACCCCAGACCCTGATTTAAAACTCCTTGAACAATACAAGAATGGCGAACTATCCAGTGGAGAACTGCGCACATACATCAATACGTTCTATCAGACACCGCGCCCGGAACTTGATACTATGAAAGTATCACTGACTGGCTATCTGGTGCCGCAGAATGTTGGAGAGAGTGGCGAGAGTACTCATTTCGCGCTGGTCAAAAAAATAGGCAGCTGGAGCCATACAGACAAACAACTGAAACCGAATCAGGTTGTTATTGTAAAGTATCCAGCAGGCCTGCAGCTGGAGCACTCAACCCGTGTTCGCTATCGGGTTACAGGAACCCTCAACGTGGGTGACTACACAACACCAGCTACCGAAAGTTTTTATCAAATTGCAGCTAATAAAATTTACGTTGACCCTAAACGCTTTAATGAAAAGTATTAAGAGCCATCAGCACGCTTGCCAAAGTACAGAACATAACAACTCTTAAAGGGGGCTGTTTCCATAGCGTCAGCATGGCGAAACCAATCAGCACTATTGCAAGGTCAAAACCACCTGTAATACCTGATGTGAAAACCGGATCATACAAAGCGGCACCCAACAACCCTACAACAGCAGCATTTACACCTGCGATCGCACGAACAGCGAAAGCATTGTGAGATATAGACTGCCATAGCGGCAACGCAGCAGAAACCAACAGGAAACCCGGCAAAAACATAAACAATAGTGCAACAGAAGCACCGGCTACACTACCAAACTCATTCGGAACAATGGCACCGAGGTAGGCAGAAAAAGAAAACATTGGCCCAGGAATAGCCTGCGATGCACCATAGCCGGCCAGAAAGCTTTCATTGCTTACCCAACCACTGGCAACCACAGAGTCTTCCAGCAGCGGCAAAACAACATGCCCTCCACCAAACACCAAGGCTCCCGCGCTATAAAAAGCCTCTGCCAAGCCCAACAGTTTGGATTGATCTGCGCACAACATCAGTGCGAATAACAAAAAGGCAAACAGAGCAAAAAGGATAAATCCCGTGCGTTTGCCGTAGGAAATTTTCAGAGAGGCCTGAGATTCTGAAGCCACCTCCCGACACAACCAGATTCCTGCAACAGCACCACCGAGAACTACCAGAATCTGGACCCAGGCTGAACCTGCCAGCAACAGAACACTGGCAGCAACAACTGCAATACTGCGCCGTTGCATATCTGGGCACAGTTTTTTAAACATCCCTAACACGGCATCCGCCACCACAGCACAGGCCACCAGCTTTAAACCGTGGATAGCAGCCTCACCAATTGAGCCTGAGAGATAAGGAAGAGCGGAAGCGAAAGCAATTAACAACAGAGCAGAAGGAAGGGTAAATCCAATAAAAGCGGCAAAAGCACCAAACCAGCCAGAACGCAGCAACCCCAGCGCAAACCCAAGCTGACTACTGGCCGGGCCGGGTAAAAACTGGCAAATAGCCAACAACTGGGCATATTGGCTCTCGTTCACCCAGCGCTGTTTTTCCACCAGTTCTTTATGAAAATAACCAAGGTGTGCGACAGGCCCACCAAAAGAAGTCAGCCCCAGCTTGAAGAAGGTACCAAAGACATTGGCAACACTACCTTGAGTATCTTTATGGTTGCTGTGCGGTAATGAAGTATTCATCAGGCGCCATACTCCCGCTCAACCTTACTGATTCTGACTCTAAACTCTGAATACCATTGTTCACGACCAAGCCGACGTGCTTCACGGTGCTCAGCGTTCTGCTTCCAAGCCTTTATCGATTCGAGATCCTGCCAGTAGGAAACGGTGACCCCCACTTCCTCTCGTGCCGATTCCATACCGAGAAAACCCGGCTGCTTCGAAGCCAGCTCAACCATACGTGTAGCCATATTGCCGTAGCCATTATCACCCTCTGTACGAACAGAAGAAAAAATAACGGCAAAGTATGGCGGCTTTGGTGTTTTCGCCAGAAAGCTCATACGTCCACCATCGGGTTTTTATCGTTTTTTATTTTTCCGATAAGCAGTTGAGAAGACGGTTAATCGTCGTCTTCATCATCTCCATCGGGAATAACAGCACCAACAACTGCAACAGTTCCCTTAACTGTTACAGCGACAACATCAACAGCAGTGGATACCACCGCGTCGGTTACGGCAATAACCGTACACCCATTCAAAAGCGACAAACAGGAAAATAACAACAGAGTGAAAAGTTTTTTCATGGAGGGGAAATACATCAATCTCAATGGAAGGCCCAAGTCACTGCCATAACAGACAGTGGGAAAACCTGTTGAGAATAACCCGAACCTTTAATCTCTGCCCATTCTTGGCTATTACCTATTTTTTCTTGATATCAACAACCGAAACAAAAGTTTTGAGCACTAAAAAACCCGCACCAACAAGTTGATACGGGTTTTCTGCACAGGGCCAGTGCAATACTGCTATTTGCTACTGCACTAGGAGTTAAACCTTGCCGGTCAACTCTGGTACAGCTTCAAACAGATCAGCAACCAGACCGTAGTCTGCTACCTGGAAGATTGGAGCCTCTTCATCCTTGTTGATAGCAACAATGATCTTGGACTCTTTCATACCTGCCAGATGCTGGATGGCACCAGAGATACCAACGGCAACATACAGCTCAGGAGCAACAATCTTACCGGTTTGACCAACCTGCATATCGTTAGGTACGAAGCCAGCGTCAACAGCCGCACGGGATGCGCCAACAGCAGCACCCAGTTTGTCTGCCAGGCTGTAGAGAATTTCAAAGTTCTCACCGTTACCCATGCCACGACCACCAGATACTACGATACCGGCAGCAGCCAGCTCTGGACGGTCAGACTTGGCCAGTTCTTCGCCAACAAAAGCAGAAGTACCAGCATCGTGGGCAGCACCCAGCTGTTCAACAGCAGCAGAACCACCAGTGGCAGCAGCTTTATCGAACGCAGTACCACGAACAGTGATCACCTTAACAGCCGCAGAAGACTGAACAGTTGCGATCGCGTTACCGGCGTAGATTGGACGCTTGAAAGTATCAGCACTTTCAACGCTAACGATGTCAGAGATCTGATCAACGTCCAGCAGAGCCGCTACGCGAGGCAGAATGTTCTTACCGTTAGTGGTCGCAGGAGCCATAATGTGGCTGTAATCCTTACCGGCTTCAGCAATCAACAGGCTCACGTTTTCAGCCAGCTGGTTCTCAAAGGAAGCGCTGTCGGCAACCAGAACCTTGCTTACACCATCAACCTGGGCAGCAGCTTCCGCTACAGAACCACAGGAGGAACCGGCAACCAGTACATCAATATCACCGCCAACAGCTTTGGCAGCGGTTACTACAGCCAGCGTTGCAGCATTCAGGCTGGCATTGTCGTGTTCAGCTATTACCAGAACGCTCATCAGATCACCTTCGCCTCATTCTTGAGTTTCTCAACCAGCTCATCCACGCTGCCAACCTTGATACCAGCCTGGCGCTCAGCAGGAGCTTCCACTTTCAGTTGAGTAATGGTTGAAGCGGTTTCAACGCCGTACTCTGCCGGAGTCTTAACAGCCAGAGGCTTGCGCTTAGCCTTCATGATGTTAGGCAGAGATGCGTAACGAGGCTCATTCAAACGCAGATCAGTGGTCACAATCGCAGGCAGGTTCAGCGCAACAGTTTGCAGACCGCCATCAATTTCACGAGTGACATTCACTTTGCCGTCAGCCACTTTCACTTCAGAAGCGAAAGTACCCTGAGGCAGGCCTGCCAGTGCAGCCAGCATCTGACCAGTCTGGTTGTTATCGCTATCGATAGCCTGCTTACCCAGGATAACCAGGTCAGGCTTTTCTTCTTCGTAAACTGCTTTCAGCAGCTTGGCAACAGCCAGAGAGTCGAGCTTGTCTTCAGTTTCTACCTGAATACCACGGTCAGCACCCAGCGCCAGAGCGGTACGAATCTGCTCCTGGCACGCTTTAGGACCCATGGACACTACGACGATCTCACTGGCAACACCCTGCTCTTTTAACCGCACGGCTTCTTCAACGGCGATTTCGCAGAAAGGGTTGATGGCCATTTTTACGTTGGTCAGATCAACATCTGTATTGTCAGACTTAACACGTACCTTGACGTTGTAGTCGATGACGCGTTTGACAGCTACAAGAACCTTCATATGTATGCAGCCTTCCTTTTCGTTGTTGGGCTGGAGCGGTTTGTGAGTACAACCGCTGCCCTGCATCACAAGAGCAGGCGCAGGCTACTCACCCCCTTCGCGCGACCGAGTGTATCAGTAGCACAGTACGTATTCAAACGTATGTTTGATACGCAGCCACCTATACCGTCCTGCATCAATAAGGAGGGAAATAAGCAGGCTGACAATTTTTATATACGTAGTTGCCGTTGGCACTAGCGAAAGTCACCAGTATAATGCGCAAAAAATTTAAACGAGCGTTTGACTCGAACAAGTCGAAATTCGCCGCATTGCCCAAGCAGGAGGTCTGTCATGGAACGTGAATCCATGGAATTTGATGTTGTCATCGTTGGCGGTGGCCCGTCAGGTCTATCCGCAGCCTGTCGTCTGATGCAACAGGCTCAGGAAACCGAGCAGGAACTGACTGTCTGCCTGGTAGAAAAAGGTTCAGAAGTTGGTGCACATATCCTTTCCGGTGCAGTCTTTGAACCCCACGCCCTGAATGAACTCTTCCCAGACTGGAAAGAAAAAGGCGCCCCTCTTAATACCCCGGTTACCGGTGACGAAATTCACTACCTGACCGGCCCGAAAAGCGGTAAGAAATTCCCAGCCTTCATGACTCACAAAACCATGCACAATGAAGGCAACTACATTATCAGCCTTGGCAACCTGTGCCGCTGGCTGGGTGAGCAGGCAGAGCAACTGGGTGTAGAGATTTTCCCCGGCTTCGCCGCTCAGGAAGCCATCGTTGAAGATGGTGTGGTGAAAGGCATTATTACCGGTGATATGGGTATTGCCGAAGACGGCTCCCATAAAGACAGCTATATGCCTGGCATGGAGTTGCGTGCCAAGTACACCCTGTTTGCCGAAGGCTGCCGTGGTCATATCGGTAAAAAACTGATCAATGACTTCAAACTCGATGAAGGCAAAGATCCTTCCCACTACGGTATCGGTATTAAAGAACTTTGGGATATCCCTGCCGAGAAACATCAGCCCGGTCTGGTTCTGCATTCTGCAGGCTGGCCTCTGACAGAAAGTGGCTCTACCGGTGGTAGCTTCCTGTATCACCTGGAAAACAATCAGGTGGTTGTTGGTCTGATTACTGACCTGAACTACTCCAACCCACACGTAAGCCCGTTTGATGAATTTCAGCGTCTGAAAACCAACCCTCTTTACAAGCAATATCTTGAGGGCGGCAAGCGTGTTTCCTACGGTGCCCGTGCTCTGAACAAGGGTGGTCTTCAGTCTCTGCCGAAGATGACTTTCCCAGGCGGCCTGTTGATCGGTTGTGATGCTGGCACTATGAACAATGCCAAAATCAAAGGCTCTCACACAGCCATGAAGTCCGGCATGCTGGCTGCCGAATCCGTATTCGCAGCTATTAAAGGTGGCGACGAAGGCGGTCAGGAACTGACTGCATTCACTACTGCCTTTGAAAGCTCCTGGCTCCACGAAGAGCTACATGCCCAACGTAACTTCGGCCCACTGCTACACAAGTTTGGTGCCTTTGTGGGCGGCGCTATCGCCTGGTTTGATATCAACATTTTCAACGGCAAACTACCTTTCACTCTGCGCGACCCATCTGCGGATTACGCTCAGATGAAGCCAGCTTCCGAGTGCCCGAAAATTGATTATCCAAAACCTGATGGCAAGCTGACCTTCAATAAGCTGGATTCTGTATTCCTATCCAGCACTAACCATGAAGAAGACCAGCGCTGTCATCTGCAGCTGAAAGATGCCGACCTGCCGATTCGTGACAACCTGCCCAAGTTCGACGAACCCGCCCAGCGCTACTGCCCGGCCGGCGTTTATGAGGTGGTCAAAGATGAGGAAAGCGGCAACCAGCGTTTCCAAATCAACTCACAGAACTGCGTACACTGTAAAACCTGTGATATTAAGGACCCAGCTCAGAACATCACCTGGGTAACCCCAGAGGGTGCTGGCGGCCCGAATTATCCAAACATGTAAGCTTCATTAATACCCAAAACCCGGCCTCTGCGCCGGGTTTTCTTTTTCGTGCCCACGAATATCTCTATCCTAAACCGTGAACAACTTTCACTTTATTCAAACCCTCAGGCAGATTTCATTATGAGCAATACTCTTTCCTACTCTTTGCTGATGTTTATTGCCGGTCTGGGTATTCCCATCATGGCGGCTTTGAATGGGGGACTGGGAGCCCGTCTCCAGAATCCAGCCCTTGCTACAACTTTGCTGCTGAGCGTAGGTTTAATGATTGCTGCTGGTTATCTGTTACTTATGTCCAGAGAGGTGCCCACAGAGATTTTTCCTGAAAAAACACCGTGGTATTTTTACTTCGGTGGTTTCTTTGTGATGTTTTATATCCTGACAATCACCTGGGTCGCACCCCGTTTTGGTGTTGCCAATGCTGTGTCGTTTGTACTTCTTGGGCAGCTGGTTGCCATGAGCGCCATTGATCATTTTGGTCTGTTTGGCGCCCAGGTGTTTACTCTTGATCTTCGTAGACTTGCTGGGCTCGCCCTGATGGCTGTGGGAGTTTTTATGGTTTTAAGCGTAAAAAAATAAATACCCTTTTTGTCTGGTGCCAGTAATCCCCCTATTCTGGCACTGGAGCAATCAGGAAGAATTCTTCACAACTTTCCACTCCATACCAATCCATGCCATCAACAGTACGAATATCAGCTATCTCTACCAGCTCATAAAATACATTCCTGTGAATACGAGCTTCCAACCGGGCACGAATATGAATGTACGGCGCAGGTTCTTCTGTTCCGGGTGCACGCTCAACCCGTAAAGGGTGTTCAGTACTGGCAACAACGCTGTCCCCCACATTGGTGACAAACTTCAATGCCGCTTTGTCATCTTGAATGATTTGTTCGACAGAGATCACCACGAACGGAACATCTTCAACAGTAATACCAACTTTCTCAACCGGCGTTACCAGAAAGTAATCATCATCGTCCCGGCGCAAAACCGTAGAAAACAGTCGCACCATACGCTCACGTCCAATAGGGCTATTCATATAGTGCCAGGAGCCATCCCGCTTGATCACCATATCAATATCGCCACAAAACGGCGGATTCCATTTATGCACAGGGGGTAAACCACCTTTCTTGCTGGCCTCTGCTACCTGTTCCAGCAAACCACCCGCTCTATCTTTTTTATCTGTCACAGGATTGCCCTCTCCCCGTCATAGAACTGCAATACTTCTCTGCCATGTTGCAGATAATATGCGCCAACCATCATGAAGTCAGTATATGGGGTGCAATACTGCAAAATCGAGGAACTCGACAATGATTCAGGGAAGAATCCTGCGCAGTCTCTCCAATCCTTTTTCCAGACTATGGAAAACATTCAGCCACGCAATTTTTGATAAAGCCTGCCAGTGGCTGACTCAGGAAACCCCACTCACCACGACAGTGACCGACTATGAAGAACTGCGCCACGAGCTGAAACCCGGCGATGTAGTTCTGGTGGAAGGACGCTCCCGTGTCGCAAATATTATCCAGCGCCTGACCATGAGCCGATGGAGCCATGCGGTTCTTTATATTGGCCGCTTGGAAGATATTGAAGGTGAAAAGCTCAAACAGGCCGTGATTCGCCACTTCGACCGTTCCAGCTGCTCCAAACGCAACCCACAACTGATTATCGAAAGCGAACTTGGCATCGGCACCGTCGTGCGCCCCCTTCTGACGTATAAAGGTGAACACCTGCGTATCTGTCGCCCCGATGGACTGGCTCCCCAGGATCGCAACCGGGTTCTGGCATTTGCAGCTTCACGTTTGGGACAGGCTTACGATATCCGGCAAATTCTGGATTTACTCCGATTAAGCATTCCCGGAGGGATTTTAAGCCGCTGGCGCTCGGTGCTATTCCAGAATACCGAGACACCTGAACCGACTCCCAGAACCACCTGTGCAACACTGATTGCCGAAGCCTTCAGCTTTGTAAATTTTCCGGTCAGGCCACTGGTTCTTCAGGATAAAAAAGGTCATCGCCTGTATCAACGCAACCCTCTTTACTGCACACCGGGAGATTTTGATTACTCCCCCTGGTTTCAGGTCATGAAGTTTCCCTCCTCTGAGACCAGCTCCCGGGGCTTTTACCATAAATTGCCATGGCAACAGGGAACTCACCAGAATGACAAACTTGAACACGCACACCTTGATGGTCAGGCACTGGCAAAACTGAGGCGTAGCCGCGAGAGCCAGCTTCACTAGTGAACAAAAAAATAAACCTGCCAGAAGTGGAATAGACAGAGATACCTGCTACATATTGAGAATCATTCTCATAGCAGCTGTGGTATTTCAGTGAAAAACAGGCATTTTTCTCTATTTTTTGATGCTGAGGTCGCTTTTTCCTCATTCAACCGAAAGTGCACCCGTGCATTTTGCCTGTTAGCTCTGATCACACCGATCATGGGTTACACAAAGGTTACAGAGTTGTTTCCCAAGGGGGCACCGGCTTCATTCCAGATAAATGAACATACCTCAGTCAATGGCACGTCTCTGGCAACCATAACGCTGCGAGGGCTTCCAGGCACATACTCTCGCCTCGCACCGCTCGACAGAAGCACCAAGCCAGATTGTCACCAGCTTCAAGATGAACTACTCGATACATTCAACCTTGATCATGGACAGATAACCTTTGAGTGCAGTCGGGCTCCGGTAGCTGAAACAGCTATCACCTTAACATTAAAAGAAAAACCTGACTGGAAGCTCGCACGTATTACCTGGAATACTGGCTGGATGACTCTGACCGGCACACTTAAATCTTCCCTATCAATAGATAGGGAGCGAGTTCAGGGTCTATTAAGCAGTCAAAATAAAATGCTGGAAACGTCTTCAGCTCTAGCGAAGCAGTGGCCGGGGCTGGGCATGGATAACAAGAACCTACCAGCATCTGCCTGGTCATTTCTCACAGGTAGTAAAGGTGCACTATTTAATGGGCTTGTTGTCGCTTGGCACGGTTTCGAGCTTTACAACCACGGTGCGAAATCACTCAATGCTCTAAAAACAGGCAGTATGGCCAGCCTTTCCTCAAATCTTATAGCCCTGATAATCCACACTTTGGATGGCCTTGAACATGCAGATAACACGGCTCTTGGAAACTATGTTCATCTGAACTTCCGTGGAGATATTATTAAAGCCAGCCCTGCTCCTCATGCTACCAATATATCTTTATCCGGTATATCGCTTCTGCTTGCCGTTGATGGGCTGTTAACCCATGACCACGATCATGGTGTTGGTCATAGTCATGGTGGGCATGACCATGCATCTTCAAAGATTGATACTGCTATCTATATCTTTGAACGCCTTCATATTCTGCATCACTTGTACGAATTCTCAGAAGCTCTCAGCAGCTGGTACTACGGTGAAGACCCACACGAACACCACCATTAATGCTCAGAGGGCGACTTCTCAGCCGCCCTTCAAACAATCTAAATAGCTGCCATAAAACAGATGCCGAAAATCAGGAAATAACGGCCAGTTAACGGTGGCAGCTTTACAAGGCGTTTCCGCTCAGATTGCTCACGAACACTCTTTAAAAGGTAGACTGGCTTCTTTAGTGCCAGCGCAGGAAGAATCATCAAAAACGGAAAAGACAACGCACCAGAAAAACCAATAAGCAATGCCGAGACAAGAGCAGCTACACCCAGCAGCTGATAGATAACAGAAGAAGCGCCATAGCCAATCCGTACAGTAAAGGTGCCAATACCGTTACGGATATCTTCATCAACATCGCGCAATTCGTTAGCCAACAACAACATGCTGGAGATCAGGCTGACAGGAACAGAATACAGAAAAATATGATCCCCGAGATTACCGGCTACAGCCAGATAACTGCCAGCGACCATCAAGACACCGGTGAACAGAAATACACCTACAACACCAAGCCCGCGGTTTTTATAGGCAATCGGAGATGCGGTATAAAAATAACCACCAAGAAGCCCCAACAAACCAATCAGCAGCAGTTCCCACCCGGCATGAAAAACCAATACAACGCCCATCGCTGCCGCAACAACTGACATGGCCGCCGCAATTTTGGTGTTTCTTTTGATCATTTCAACAATATTGCTGGCATACAAATCATCACGACCTGCCCAGAGCGCGAGATCGGCATAATCATTAAACAGGTTGACCGCACCTTGAAGAAGGATACCAGCGATTAGAACCAGTGATGCCCGGAAAAAATCCCCATCACCAGCCCCATAAGCCAGTGCAATGCCCAAACCACAGGTCACCACCGCAACACTAAGTGAGAATGGCCGAAGAGCCCGCACAAACAAATATTTTGCGGGACCAGGAAGATGTAAAGCCTCTGAACTCATTGCAGTGATTCGCCCTGTAAGAAACCGGGAGAATAATAGTGAAGTCTGTTCGGCACGCCTACCCGCACACACCGAAATGATCAGAACTTTCAAAGGATATTAATGCTCGCATGAAACATTATGACTGCCAGATATAACGGGAACAGCAGTTCTCATATAAACACCTATAGTTTCAGGCAGGACACTCAAAATATAAGGTTCTGCCTTGATCTTTATTACCCGAGCCATTGCTTTATTACACGCCTTCACCTTTTCTATCTACGCCTTGGCTGACCCTCAGAAAGATGCCGATGGCATTACCTTCACGCACGCCGTCGCACTCCATGGCCAGCCAAAACATGGCATGGATATGAAACATTTTGAATATGTGAATCCGAATGCACCCAAAGGGGGAACACTGAATGTTTCCCAAATTGGCAACTTTGATACGTTTAACCTGTACGGGCCAAATGGAAAGGCACCCTATGGCCTGTTTTATACCAACGACACTCTTCTGGTGCGCAGCTGGAATGAACCGCTAACAAAGTACGGAGTGATTACAGAAAAGGTTGAACGCCCTGCAGACAACAGTTGGATTGCCTTTCATATTAACCCTGCCGCTCGTTTTCATGACGGAAAACCCGTAACTGCGGAAGATATCGTCTTCAGCTTTAAGGCATTAACGAAGAAAGGTAATTTATTCTGGCGACAGTTCTATCAGGACATAGCCAGCGTAGAGGCCACCTCAACTCACCGAGCCCTGTTTACCTTCAAACATAATAAAAACCGGGAACTCCCCCTACTCCTTGGTCAGCTGCCTGTGTTAGCAAGCCACTGGTGGAAACAACGGGACTTTAGTGAAACAACTCTCGATATACCTGTTGGCAGCGGACCTTACAAAATTCATCGCTTCCAACCCGGTCGTTTTGTTGAGTACAAAAGAAACCCTGACTACTGGGCTAAAAACCATCCGGTTAATGTTGGACGATTTAATTTCGATATTATTCGCTACGACTTCTTCCGGGATAACAATGTCGCCATGGAAGCAGTGAATAGTGGCGAGCTTAACTGGCGCATTGAGAGCGATCCCCGCTTCTGGGAAAAAGGTTATAACCGCAAAGCCATTGAGGAAGGTAAGCTGATCAAAGGCAGCTGGGTAAACCACAACCCACAAACAACCTCTCTGGTATTTAATAGTCGCAAACCATTGTTTCAGGATATCCGGGTCAGAGAAGCCATCGCCTCTCTGCTGGATATTGACTGGGTTATCAGCCATCTCCTGCATGGTTCATCCCGTCGTGCCCACAGCCTGTTTGCTGGAACAGAACTCGCTTCAACCGGGTTACCTGAAAACAATGAGCTTACCCTGCTCTCACAATGGAAAGACCAGTTACCTCCCCGCCTTTTTACCGAGCTATGGCCACCTGCGGCCAACAAAAGCAAAAGGGAAAAGCTGAAATATGCATTGAATCTTTTCAAACAGGCAGGCTATTCCCTTAAAAACAGCAAGATGACCAACCAGAACGGACAACCTGTTGTAATGGAAATGTTATTGGGCGATCCAAGTCTTGAGCGTCTTATCCAGGGGCAGGTACAGCGCCTTGCTGAAGCCGGTATAGAGATGCGCTTGCGAACGGTAGAAAGCTCCCGTTACCTCAAGCATATAAAGAGCCTGGACTACGACATTATTCTGCATACGTTCCGCCACACTCCTTCACCAGGGCAGGAGCAGATAAGCTTCTGGGGAAGTGAAGGCAGAGATGAACCTGGCACATTGAATTTTGCCGGCGTTAACAATCCTGCAGCTGACGGAATAACCCGGCAAATTCCATCGGCTCAAAGCTGGCCAGAGCTGGTGACACTGGTACACGCACTGGACCGCGTTTTGCTATGGGACTTTAAGGTTATTCCTTTGCTTTACAATCCTAACTGGCAGGTTATTTACAGCAATAAACTGGCTCATCCTGATCAAATGCCTAAATACAGTATTGAAAGAACAACATGGTGGGCTGTTCCTGAGTCTAAACTGTAAGCAATACGAAAGTCCTACAACCATAACAACGTAACTGTTAATGGCTGCATATATCCTCCGTCGTTTGTTACTGCTGATTCCAACACTGCTTGGAATCCTGTTGCTGAACTTTGTTATTGTGCAGGCAGCTCCAGGTGGCCCGGTAGAACAGATGATCGCCCAACTGGAAGGCTTTGATGTTGGCGCAACAAGCCGTATAAGCGGTGCAAGCGACGCGGATTCACAGCTCAACACCCTGGAATTCAACGAACATCAGGGCAGCCGTGCGCTCTCTCCTGAACTGATCAAACTTATAGAGAAACAATATGGCTTCGACCGCCCTGCGCCAGAACGTTTTTTTAAGATGGTGAAAGATTATGTCACTTTTGATCTTGGCCAGAGTTTCTACCGCACTATTGAAGTGACCGACCTGATTATTGAAAAACTGCCGGTTTCTATGTCACTGGGACTGTGGAGCACTTTGCTTGTTTATCTGATATCCATTCCTTTAGGGATTACCAAAGCCATAAAACACGGTACGTCTTTCGATGGCTGGAGCAGTCTGATTATTACCACAGGGTACGCTATTCCGGGATTCCTGTTTGCCATGCTTCTGGTCATTCTATTTGCCGGAGGCTCTTATTGGCAGATATTTCCTCTTAGAGGCCTCACTTCAGATAATTTCGAGCAACTAAGCTTCGCAGGTCAACTAGCCGATTATGCCTGGCATATGGTGCTTCCGATTACCGCTCTGGTTATAGGAAGCTTTGCCACTCTGACTCTGCTTACCAGAAACGCTTTTCTTGAAGAAATTCGCCATCAATACACCGTTACCGCCCGCTCCAAGGGCTTAACAGAACATCAGATACTGTTTCGACATATTTTCCGCAATGCCATGCTACTGGTAATCTCCGGCTTGCCGGCAGCTTTACTGAGTATCCTGTTCACCAACAGCCTTCTTATTGAGATTATTTTTTCTCTTGATGGTTTGGGTCTGTTGGGGTTTGAAGCGGTTATTCAGAGAGATTATCCGGTTGTTTTCGGCACACTCTATGTATTCACTCTGTTAGGTCTGCTAATAAAGCTTGTTGGCGATATTACTTATGTAGTGATTGACCCTCGCATTCATTTTGAAGCGAGGGCAACACTGTGAAGCATTCTCTTTTCAAGAAAAGACTTTTTAATCCGCTTAACCAAAGACGTTGGCAGGTTTTCAAAAAACACCGGCGCAGCTATATTTCCCTATGGTTGTTCCTAACTATTTTCATGACCAGTCTGCTTGCCGACGTCTTGGCCAATAACCGCCCACTATTGATTTTTTATCAGGGAAAAGTTTTTACTCCCTTTATAAACAGTTATCCGGAAACAGTTTTTGGTGGTGAGTTGGAACTGGAACCTGATTGGCAGGATGACTATATCAACCAACATATCGAAACGAATGGCGGAACTATCATCAGAGCTCCGATTCCATTCAATTACAGTACGATCAATTATCAACGGCCGGCACCTGCTCACCCTTCCTCGGAAAACTGGCTGGGGACAGATGATCAGGGGCGGGATGTTCTGGCCAGAGTTATTTACGGATTAAGAACGTCCATTTTATTTGGACTAACTCTTACTCTTGGCAGCACACTTCTTGGAATTGCAGCCGGTGCAATTCAAGGCTACTACGGAGGAGCTGTCGATCTTGCTGGACAACGTTTTCTGGAAGTCTGGTCGGGCCTCCCTGTACTTTATCTCTTAATTATACTTTCTGGATTAATTGATACCAGTTTCTGGTCACTGCTCATTATTCTTTTGTTGTTTTCATGGATGCCACTTGTTGATTTAGTAAGAGCAGAATTTTTGAAAGCAAAAAACTATGAATATGTGCTCTCCGCTCGAGCCATGGGGGTTCATACCCACAGGATCATTACCAGACATATTCTTCCTAACGCTCTGGTTTCAACCTTAACCTATCTGCCATTTATTTTGTGTGGTGCCATCACAACCTTGGCATCCCTGGATTTTCTTGGTTTTGGATTATCCGCAGGCTCGCCTTCCCTTGGTGAATTGATTGCTCAAGGAAAAAATAACCTTCAGGCACCATGGTTAGGAGTCACAGCGTTTGTAGTCACATCTTCTCTGTTAATTCTGCTGGTATTTATTGGTGAAGGAGTGCGGGATGCCTTAGATCCGAGGATCATCCATGGCTGAACCGCTACTAGAAATGCAGGATGTCTCAATTTTTCTGAATGGCCAGAAGAGGCTGGTCAGCAATATAAATTTGAAGGTTTATCCTGGTGAAACTCTGGCTCTTGTGGGTGATTCTGGTGCTGGAAAATCTTTGACGGCTTACAGCATTCCTCAGCTTTTGCCAGAACAAATGAAAGCAACTGGAAGGATCATATTTAACGATCAGGAACTCCTAACGCTGCCACCTCAAAAAATCAGAGATATTCGTGGCGGCAGTATCAGTATGATTTTTCAGGAACCCATGTCATCCCTAAACCCCCTGCACACAGTTGGCAAACAGGTACAGGAAAACCTGACTCTTCATAGTGGATTAACAAAAGCAGAAGCCAGAAAGTGCACTATTGCCCTATTTGAAGACGTTGAACTCCCCGATCCTGAAAATTTGATTGATCGCTTCCCGCACCAACTCTCCGGCGGGCAAAGACAGAGAGTTATGCTGGCCATGGCGATTGCTAATAAACCCAAGTTATTAATCGCAGACGAACCGACCACAGCTCTGGATGTCACCGTAGAGCAACAAGTCCTGAAGCTGATCAGAAAGCTTCAGGACAAATATCATATGGCTGTATTATTCATTACTCATGATCTGGGCATTGTAAGGCGCTACAGCAATTCCGTTTGTGTAATGTCCAATGGCAGGATTATTGAACAAGGAGAAACAGAAGGCGTATTTCACAACCCCAGACAGAAAATCACTCAGGAACTGATCAGCAGCCAACCATCGGGAACCCCTTACCTAACTCCCAGTGGACACGAACTGCTTCTGCACCTTACAAACTTTAAAGCCTGGTATCGAAATGCTCGATCATGGTTCCGTAAAAAAAGAATTATCCCCGTAGTCGATAACATTACCCTTGCTTTAAAACCAGGTGAAACTTTGGGTCTTGTGGGGGAAAGTGGTTCCGGGAAAACATCTCTTGGACTGGCTATTCTGCGCATGCTGAGTTCAGAGGGAGAAATACATTTCAAAGAGTTTCCAGTGCACCAACTCGATGAGAAAAGCTTCCGCCCTATTCGCAAAGATATCCAGCTGGTATTCCAGGATCCATTCGGCAGCTTAAGTCCAAGAATGACAGTAAAGGATATTCTCGAAGAAGGGTTGATCATCCATACCAAACTCAATGAGGAAGCAAGACATCAATTAATACTCAGCACTCTTAAGGAAATTGGTTTCGATGAAACAATTCTGGAACGCTACCCCCACGAATTTTCTGGTGGTCAGCGCCAGCGAATTGCCCTTGCCAGAGCGATTGTATTGAAGCCCGCTTTAATAATTTTGGATGAACCTACATCATCTCTGGATCGCAGATTGCAGCTCCAGCTCATAGAGCTTTTAAGAAAGCTTCAGAAAAATCACAATATTGCTTACATATTCATCAGCCACGATTTATCTGTAGTTCGAGTAATGAGCCATCGAATAGCTGTGCTGAAAAATGGGGAAATAGTTGAGAGAGGAGTTACTGAAGAACTGCTCAGGAACCCTCAGCACCCCTATACAAAAGCCCTCTTTGACGCAGCTTTTTCACAGTAGTCTCCCAAAACAGTTAAACCTGTTCTGCTTTAAATTTAGCGTTTGGACATAACCTAGCAGAAAACTTTAAATGAAAGCAAAATATATGATTGTATAATAAGAAAGATTTACAATATCAAAACTCAAGCATAAGCATTCAAAAGTTCGTTTCTTTTCAACGGAACAGAAACTCAAATCTATAAGCAGGCTAACTTAAGCAGTAAAGACAGGAGAGAGTTGAAGGGATTACGGAGTATCTTTTCGATTTAATAAGCAAAAACCCCGAACACAAAGTGCTCGGGGTTTTCTAATTAAAGCCTGGCGATGACCTACTCTCACATGGGGAAGCCCCACACTACCATCGGCGATACTTCGTTTCACTACTGAGTTCGGGATGGGATCAGGTGGTTCCAAAGCCCTTTCGTCGCCAGGCAAAACTGTGATGAAGACGATCATTCGATCTTGTGTCTCCATCTATAGAATCTGTCGTTTGTTGCTGACACTGTAGTATGTGTCGATCGTTTCGCGTTACTTGGATCTTCTTTCTTAAGATCGCTTTGGCGTTATATGGTCAAGCCGCACGAGTCATTAGTACTGGTTAGCTCAACGCCTCACAACGCTTACA